>NZ_CP133294.1:0-387200 GCF_047947045.1 Pantoea sp. App145 | reverse complement strand
GCATGCTCAGCCTGCGAGGTGCGGGGTGCGCCAAGAAAAGTCACGCCATACACTTTCGCCATACACATCACTGCCAGCGCACCGGTAATCGCCAGCCCAACGGCCAGCAGCGGTCCAATCAGGCGAGCGATAAAGGGGGGCAGGCTGCCAAGGTGGAAGAAAGCCTGATAAATCACCCATTCCCCGGCAAAACCGTTCAGCGGCGGCAGCGCGGCCATCGCCATCAGACCGGTCAGCATCGCCAGTGAAATCAGCGGCATCCGTTTGCCAATCCCGCCCAGCTTTTCAATGTCGAGATGACCGGTGCGATACCACACTGCGCCCGATCCCAGCATCAGCGTGGTTTTAAACAGGCTGTGGTTGAACAGATGGTACAGGCCACCGGTCATGCCGAGTGCCGTCAACACGGGCTCGTTAAGCGCCATCCCCGTCAGACCGCAACCCAGCCCAAGCAGGATAATGCCGATATTTTCCAGCGAGTGATAAGCCAGCAGGCGCTGGATGTTGTGTTCCATCAGCGCATACAGCCCGCCGATAAACGCCGTCACCATCCCCAGCACCAGAATCAGCACGCCCCACCACAGCGGCACAGCATCACTTAGCAGCGAAAAACGCATGATGCCGTACACTCCAATCTTCAGCACCACCGCAGAAAACAGCGCAGCCGCCGGGGCCGGGGCATTGGCATGCGCCAGCGGCACCCAGCCGTGCAGCGGGATAATGCCCGCCAGCAGGCCAAAGCCGAGCAGGCCTGCAATCAGTACCCGCGGTGAAACCGCCGTGCCATGCAGGGCGAGGCGTAACTCGCTAAAGCTGAGGGTGCCGTATTGCTGCCACAGCAGGAAGCAGGCCAGCACCAGCAACAGGGTACCGAGCCGCCCAAGGGCAAACCACAGCTGCCCGGATTGGCGACAGCCAGTGAGGAAGTAGCCCGCCAGTGACACGATTTCTGCCATCAGCACCAGAGTTGCGAAGTTATCGGCCACCAGGGCGGCCACGCTGGCAGCAAGGATCAGGTTGACCAGCAACCCGTTGGCCTTGATGGCGTGATGCTGGTGCCAGGCGATGTTAAACAGCGAGATAAACAGGCCACAAGCGGCCACCGTCACCAGCCACACCGCATTAAAAGCATTGAGCTGTAGCTGCCAGTGCCAGAGCGGGACGCTACCGCTGAACCCGGTCAACCCCTGTATACCTGCCGCCAGCAGCAGCGCGCAGCTTATTGCGCCGCCTGCCCCGGCAATAAAACCGCTGAGCGGGCGCGCAGGCGCGGTGATTCCTGCCAGCAACGCGCTGGCAAGCAATCCCGGCAACGCCCAGTGAATCAGAATCAATGCATTCATTTTCTTGCCTCTGGCTGGCTGAACAGACTCAGGTCGCCGAGCGTCACCCCAAGGGTTAACTCGCGCTTGCGCTTACTGGCGATGGCGATGTCGCTGTTATCGACCAGACGTAACGCTTTGGTCGGACAGGTGCGTACACAGGCGGGGCCACTTTCATCGAAGTTGCACAGATCGCATTTCACTGCCACGGCACGCACACCTGGCACCCAGTCCAGCAGCGTACTGACGCTGGCCGGATCCGGCGGTGCCGGTGGGGCTTTGGTGCTATGGACATTGGCGGGGATCGATACCGGGCGGCTGCCGGAAAATTCGATGGCACCAAACGGGCAGGCAATGCCACACAGTTTGCAACTGACGCACAGGTTGGCGTTGAGCTGTACTGCGCCATCCTGCCGGGTGATGGCATTTACCGGACAGACACCGGCGCAGGGCGCATCTTCGCAGTGACGGCACAGCTGCGGTGCCGACTCATCCCGGTTACGCATTACTCTCAGGCGTGGCATGGATTGCAAACCCTGCAGGCGGTGTGCCTCGGCACAGGCCGCTTCGCAGGTATGGCAACCAATACATAATTTTGAATCAGCGATAACAAAACGGTTCACCAACGGGTTCCTCAGGTGACTGTCGTCATTTTTGACGAAACCATGCCGATATCCTGCCGCTTCGACAGTTTTCGACACCCAGCGTGACTCACACAACGGCGCGTTGCAGCTGTTCTATCGACACAGGAATGTTTTCATGTGCCGCGAGATAGAGGCTGTCGTAAACCGGACGGATCAGATCAAGGTAGTGGGCGAGCACCTGGTCACGGTCGCGATTGCTGAAGCGGTCGTCCACGCGGCCTTCTTCATTCATATTTGCTTGGGCAATCATGATGTTGCCTCCCCCCTGCGGCAGTTCGAGCTGATACTCAATGCTGTGGCTGTTGAAGCCCTTGGCAGGCCGGATTTGGATCACGAAGTGATCAAACAGGAAGAAGCGCAGTTCATCGTTTGGGCTGGATGCCACGGTGTGATACAGCCTGGCTTTTGCCAGTGTAATCCCCTGGGTCAGGGTATTGCCGTATAGCTTCCACTGGGCCTGCATACGTTGATGCTTGTCGGCGATGTATTCTGCTTTTTCACTCAGTTCCCTAATGTCCATCTTTATTTCACTCTGTATTGTGCTGATATCCCCATAAGGCATGTTTCGTGCCATGTTTTTAACTTATTGTATTTATTGATTAATAATATTTAATCCGCCAGCATTCGCCGAAAGTGACGTGTCATTTCGTCATCTTTGCCATCAGAGTGACGCTCTGCCTGGCACCTTCCTTGCATTACCCGCCTCAGTTAACCCCGGAGGTGGAACATGCACGAAATAACCCTTTGCCAGCGTGCGGTCGAACTTATTGAGAGCCACGCACGACAACATGCCGCACGTCGTGTAACCGGTGTCTGGCTTGAGGTAGGTGCTTTTTCCTGCGTTGAGACCAGCGCGATGGAGTTCTGCTTTGAACTGGCGTGCCGCGGCACATTGGCGGAAGGCTGCGAGCTGCATCTCCATCAGCAGGAAGCGGAGTGCTGGTGCCATGCCTGTCAGGCATACGTCACCTTACTGACTCAGCGAGTCAGGCGCTGCCCGCAGTGCGCGGGCAGTGACCTGCGTATCGTGGCGGACGATGGTGTGCAGATTAAGCGGCTGGAAATTGATCAGGAGATAAACCATGTGTAGTACCTGCGGTTGCGGTGAAGGCAACCGGTATATTGAAGGGGACGAGCGCAACCCGCATTCGGCGTTTCGCAGCGCACCATTTGCGCCGGTTGGGCGTCCGGTGCAGCAAATCACCGGCGTGAAATTCGCCCCCACGGAAGATCAACAGGGCGACCTGCATTACGGCCACGGCGTGGCGGGCACCCACGCGCCGGGCATCACCCAGCGCAGGATGCTGGAAATAGAACTGGATGTGCTGGATAAAAACCAGCAGCTGGCGACTTATAACCGCGCGCAGTTTGCGGCACAACACCAGCTGGCGCTGAATCTGGTCTCCAGCCCCGGTTCTGGTAAAACCACGCTGCTGACCGAAACTCTGAAGCGCTTGCAGGGGCACGTTTCCTGCGCCGTGATTGAAGGGGATCAGCAGACGGTCAACGATGCCGCGCGGATTCGCGCCACCGGTACGCCTGCGATTCAGGTCAACACCGGCAAAGGCTGCCATCTTGATGCTCAGATGATCCGCGATGCCATGCTGCGCCTGCCGCTGGCGGAGGAGGGTGTGCTGTTTATTGAGAACGTCGGCAACCTGGTGTGTCCGGCAGGCTTTGATCTGGGAGAACGTCACAAAGTGGCGGTACTTTCAGTCACCGAAGGTGAAGATAAGCCGCTGAAATACAAATATATGTTCGCAGCTGCGTCGCTGATGTTGCTGAATAAAATCGACCTGCTGCCTTATTTGCAGTTCGACGTGGCGAAGTGCCTGGCGTATGCCCGAGAGGTGAATCCGGACATAAAAATCATCTGCCTTTCCGCTACCAGCGGTGCCGGAATGGATGAGTGGATCGACTGGCTGGAGGCGGAACGATGTGCATAGGGATCCCCGGCCAAATTGTGGCGCGCGAAGCTGATGGCAGTGCCAGAGTGGACGTCTGTGGTGTACAGCGCGATGTCAATCTGGCGCTGGTGGGTGATGCCGCCGTGGGGCAGTGGGTACTGGTGCACGTCGGTTTTGCCATGAGCGTGATTGACGAAGCCGAAGCCCGCGATACCCTTGACGCGCTGCAAAACATGTTTGCGGTGGAACCGGATGTCGGTGCATTGCTTTATGGTGAGGAGCGTGGCTGATGCGTTACGTGGATGAATACCGCGATCCGGCCAGGGTGATGCAACTGATTGACCGGTTGCAGACACGCGCACCACTGCTGGCCTACAACGAACAGCGACCACTGCGCATGATGGAGGTGTGCGGTGGTCATACCCACGCCATTTTCCGTTTTGGCCTCGACCAGTTGTTGCCGAAGAACATCGAGTTTATTCACGGGCCGGGTTGCCCGGTGTGCGTATTGCCGATGGGACGCATCGATAGTTGCATTGAAATCGCCAGCCACCCGGAGGTGATTTTCTGCACTTTTGGCGATGCGATGCGCGTGCCAGGGAAGAACGGTTCGCTGTTGCAGGCCAAAGCGCGCGGGGCGGATGTGCGGGTGGTGTACTCGCCGATGGATGCCCTGCATCTGGCGCGGCAAAACCCGCAGCGCAAGGTGGTGTTTTTCGGCCTGGGTTTTGAAACCACCATGCCCGCCACCGCCATCACGTTGCAGCAGGCCAAAGCGCTGGGAGTGAGCAATTTCACCTTCTTTTGTCAGCACATCACTCTGATCCCGACGTTGCGCAGCCTGCTTTCTCAACCAGACAACGGCATCGATGCTTTTCTGGCGCCAGGCCATGTCAGCATGGTGATCGGTACAGCCGCCTACGATTTTATTGCTGACCAGTTCGGCCGACCGCTGGTGGTGGCGGGTTTCGAGCCACTGGATTTATTGCAGGGCGTGTTGATGCTGGTAGAGCAAAAAATTGCGGGTCACAGCCAGGTAGAAAATCAGTACAAACGCGTGGTGCCGGATGTCGGAAATGCCCTGGCGCAGCGCGCCATGCGCGAGGTTTTTTGCGTACAGGGTGAGTCAGAGTGGCGCGGGTTAGGGGTGATCGCGGAATCCGGCGTGCGGATAACGGAGCCTTATCGCCAGTTTGATGCGGAGGCCCATTTCCGGCCTCAACCGCAGCAGGTGTATGACGATCCGCGCGCACGCTGCGGTGATGTGCTTACCGGACGCTGTAAGCCCCATCAATGCCCGATGTTTGGCAATGGCTGCAATCCCCAAAATGCGTTTGGCGCGTTGATGGTCTCTTCCGAGGGTGCCTGCGCGGCGTGGTATCAGTACAGAAGTCAGGAAATAATTGCATGAAATCTATTGAATTAGCTCACGGTAGCGGTGGCCGGGCGATGCAGCAGCTGATCGCCAGCCTGTTTCTGCGCGCCTTTGATAACCCGTGGCTGGCGGAGCAGGAAGACCAGGCGCGATTGGCACTGAGTGAGTTAACTGCCTGTGGCGAGCAACTGGCCTTTTCCACTGACAGCTACGTTATCGATCCGCTTTTCTTTCCCGGAGGGGATATCGGCAAACTCGCTGTCTGCGGTACGGTCAATGACATTGCCGTCAGCGGCGCGCAACCACGCTGGCTTTCCTGTGGTTTTATCCTTGAAGAGGGATTACCGCTGGCGACGCTGGAAAGGGTCGTCGTTAGCATGGCGCAGGCGGCGAAAGACGCGGGTGTCAGTATCGTCACCGGTGATACCAAAGTGGTGCCACGTGGTGCCGCAGATAAGTTGTTCATCAATACCGCGGGTCTCGGTGCCATTCCCGCCGGACTGAACTGGGGAGCCACACAGATTGATGTGGGAGATGTGCTGATCGTCAGCGGTACGCTTGGCGACCACGGTGCGACCATCCTGAATTTACGTGAACAGCTGGGGCTGGACGGGGATTTACACAGTGATTGCGCGGCTCTGACGCCTCTGATTGCGCCGCTGGTGGCGATGAAGGGAGTGAAAGCGTTGCGTGATGCCACGCGCGGCGGCGTGAATGCGGTGCTGCATGAGTTTGCCGCCGTCAGCGGCTGTGGCATGGAAATCGTTGAAAGCCAGTTGCCCATCACACCCGCGGTGCGCGGCGTTTGCGAGCTGCTGGGGCTGGATGCTTTAAATTTTGCCAACGAAGGTAAACTGGTGATTGTCACATCGCGTGAGGCGGCTCCGTCGGTCCTCGAAACGTTGCATCAGCATCCTTTAGGTCAGCAGGCGGCCATCATCGGCGAGGTTGTTAAACAACGCGGTGTCATAAGAAACGGCCTTTACGGTATCAGATGCGTCTTGGATCTGCCTCATTCTGAACCCTTGCCACGTATTTGTTGACCTAAACCATCAATTGTCCAAAGAAGACTGAATAAACTCTGATGTTAATGAATAGTGGACGATAGCCACGTCCTGTGTTTTTGCTGGTGGTTTTCTATGGACGACTACAATGACTTACTCCCCGATGAGCGATCTTGGACAGCAGGGGCTGTTTGAGATCACCCACATGCTGTTGCAACAGCCTGATGCTGGCGCATTGATCGGTCGCCTGACGAAATTGGTTAAACAGGCGGCGTTAGCAGACCGCGTGAATATGTTGCTTTTTGATGCACAGCATCAGCAGGTGAATTTTTATGGCACAGATAAAGCCGGTAAAGCGCAGCATGACGGCAATGCGACAGAACTGATCAATGGCCCGGTGCGGCGTGTGCTTTCCCGTCCCGAGGCGCTGATATGCAGCTGGCAGGAGTTTAGTGATACCTGGCCGCAGGTGGCCAGGCAGGAAAGTTACAACAACTTTGGTCATTACTGCCTGCTTCCGCTGGCGTCCGATGGGCATATTTTTGGCGGCTGTGAGTTTATTCGCGATAACGATCGTAGCTGGAGTGAGAAGGAGCTGGCTCGTCTGCATACCCTCGTCCAGGTGGTCGGACTGGTGGTGCAGCAAATCCAGAGTCTTCATGATACCCATCATGACCAGCAGGAAGTCAGCCGTGAGCGGGATGCCTTTCGCATTCTGGTGGCTGTCACCAACGCCGTCTTGTCCCGACTTGATCTTGATGAAATCATTAGTGAAATCGCACATGAGATCCACAATCATTTCGGTATTGATTCCATCGGTATTGTGGTGCGCAGCAGCCGTAAAGCCTGGCTGACGATTCACTCTACACACTTTGTCGATGAAGCATCGCCTATCCATGACCAGAGCGAAGTCCCCGAGGCCGGAACGCTCTCGGAGAAAGTGTTTAACAGCGGTGAAATGCAGCTGCTTAATCTCTACACCGATGAAGAGGCAGCTTCTTACGAACGTTTGCTACAGGATCTCTGGCACAACCAGATTCGGACGCTCTGCCTGCTGCCGTTAAAATTTGGCGATAACATGCTGGGTGTGATGAAGCTGGCGCAACGTCGGGAAGGAGGCTTTACACCGGCCAATTTGCAGTTGCTGCAACAGATTGCTGAGCGTATTGCCATCGCGCTGGATAACGCACTGGCCTGGCAGGAAATCAAGCGGCTGAAAGAAAATCTGGTGGGCCGTGATCTGTATATCACCGAACAGATCGACAATGCAGCTGGTGAATCCGGAGAAATTATTGGTCGCAGCGAAGTGATGACCCATGTGCTGAAGCAGGTGGAAATGGTGGCCCGCAGCGACAGTACGGTACTGATCCTCGGCGAGACCGGGACCGGTAAAGAACTGATTGCGCGCGCTATCCATAATCAGAGTGAACGCAATCGGCACCGTATGGTGAAAATGAACTGCGCCGCCATGCCCGCCGGGCTGCTGGAAAGTGATTTGTTCGGCCACGAACGCGGCGCTTTTACCGGTGCCAATACCCAGCGCATTGGCCGCTTTGAACTGGCGGATAAAAGCTCACTGTTTCTTGATGAAGTGGGCGATATGCCGCTGGAATTACAACCCAAACTGTTGCGTGTATTGCAGGAAAAGGAGTTTGAGCGTCTCGGTAGCAACAAATTACTGACAGTCGATGTGCGCCTGATCGCTGCCACTAACCGCGATTTGAAGCAAATGGTGTCTGAGCGTGAGTTTCGTAACGACCTTTATTACCGACTCAACGTCTTTCCCATCCGGCTGCCACCGTTGCGTGAACGTCCGGAGGACATCCCGCTGCTGGTGAAATCCCTGACCTTTAAAATTGCCCGTCGCATGAATCGTAATATCGACAGCATTCCGGCTGAGACCCTGCGTACCCTGCGGCGCATGGAGTGGCCCGGTAATGTGCGCGAGCTGGAAAACGTGATCGAACGGGCGGTGCTGCTGACGCGAGGCAATGTGCTGCATCTTTCGCTACCGGACATTGATTATCGTCCACGGGCGGAAAGCAGCGAGCCTGTCACGCCAGCGGCTGAAGACCACGCCGGGGAGGATGAGTATCAGCTGATTATGCGGGTGCTGAAAGCAACCAACGGCGTGGTGGCAGGCCCTCGTGGTGCGGCTCAACGCCTGGGCATTAAGCGCACCACGCTGCTATCACGGATGAAGCGGTTAGGGATTAATAAGGCGGTTTTTTAACTGTCCCAATACGCCTCTCAGGGGGCCTCAGACAGGCGTAACAGTGCTGACTGAAACGATGGCGTGAACATCGCGCCATGTGTCAGCCCGGGAAACAGCGCCCAGCTCGCTGTCACGCCGCCGGCGCGCAGGCTGGATACGGTATCCCGCACGGCACGCAGTACATTCGATGGGCCGGTGTTGGGATCCTGTCTGCTGTCACCGTTACCTTCCATCAGTACCAGCTGTTTATGGCTGAAGCGGTCTTTGCTGACGGATGTCATCTCATTAAGCAGCCGGAAATTATCCCGCCCCAGCGAAGGGCTGGCTGAATAATAGAATGTGAAAAATGGCGAGGAGAGATACGTATCCAGTACAAATAACCCGCCATAGGAATGGCCCCAGATGCCGCGTTTTAACGGGTTGATGGGCAGATTCTGCTCGGCCTGAGGCGCGATGGTCGCCTCCAGCAAATGGCGGAAGGCGGGACTGCCGCCACCGCTTCGGCCATGACCATCCTGCCGCGGTTCACCGTTATTATTGGTTGCCGCTGGCGTGTAGTCGTAAGCCCTCGCATTCAGATCAAACGGCAAGGTGGTCTGGTAACCGATAACCACCAGCACCGGCGGGGATCCCTCTGCTGCTTTTTCCAGCAGGCTGTCGGATAACCGGTCCATCACCGCATTGCCATCCAGCATATACAGTACGGGATAGCCCGTTTTCGGCGGGCTTTTATTGGGGATTCCGATCCAAACTTTGTAGTGCCGCTGGTCGTCGGCAGAATCAAAGGTACGCACCGAGAAATGGTAAAAAGCGGACCCTTTATCGGCAATATTTGGCCCCAGCGCGGTCATATCGGGGCGGGCGTAACCCGTCCCGACGCTGATTAGCAGCATGAAACAGGTGCACAAACTCCCTTTGACCAGCGAGGCCAATTGAGAACGGTCAGACTTACTTTTCATCGTGGTATTAATCACTTATCCAATGTGAAGATGATCAGAAAGTAAAACAATTTAATGATAATGGTTCTCAATTTCAACAAAATCACGGCAAATTGAAACAACTCATCCGCCGATAATCGCTTTCAGCTGGTTCAGGATGATGCGTGCTGCCGTGGGTCCAGCGTTATTAAAGTAAGGTTGGTAGTCAACTTCTACAGCCTGGCCCGCCTGCACCGCGCGCAGATTCTCCCAGCCAGCCATGGAACGGATCAGGCTGGAACCGTTTTTCTGCCCGCCAAAGATAATCCAGTCGGCATCAATACCTGCCAGGTCTTGCGGCTCAATTACGCGGGAAACGTTATC
Organism: Pantoea sp. App145; assembly: GCF_047947045.1. NCBI lineage: Bacteria > Pseudomonadati > Pseudomonadota > Gammaproteobacteria > Enterobacterales > Erwiniaceae > Pantoea > Pantoea sp. App145. The sequence continues at coordinate 377,432 of NZ_CP133294.1, read as the reverse complement.
AAAATCTTCCCCACCTCCCCAGCTCAGTCCTAAGTCATTCGCGATTAAACCGGCGAACGAGTTGCGGCCCATGAGTTTTACCCGCATACCATTGGACTGAATAAAGGCGATGGAGGTGGCTGCCGGGCGGGTATGCAGGCAATCGTGATCCCAGGATTGCAACCAACTGTCGGCCTCCGGCAGACGACCCAACGCTTCCGCCACTTTAATAAAATCGCTGCGCCAGTTGGTGCCGCGGCCTTTTGTCACCACCGCAGGGGCGATGGCTTGCAGGGCGGTGAGAATCTCGGGCTGCTGTAATCCGGCGGAGTTCAGCAGGATAAGATCCGGATGCACGGATTTTATTGCTTCAATATCGGGATCTTTACGCTCACCGAGGTCGCGCATTGTCCCTAAGCCACGCGCGTACTGGGGATAATAAAGCGATAAATAGGGTTCAAATACCCCCGTACCATGGCCTTGTGTGGTGCCTACAGGAATGATCCCCAGAGTGACGCAACTATCAGTCTGCCCGGTCGAAATGGTGGCAACGCGAACGGGCTTACTGGTTAAAAAAGTTTCGCCATATTCGTGTGAAATTTGATATGGAAAAGAATTCGTCATTTCTGTCTCGGGCTAGTGTAATTTTGAATCCTGACACTAAAGGTTCCGGCTATCCCGGTCAACGGACTTTTATCTATGATTTTGATAGAAAAAATCAAATTAAGGTCAGTGACCAATGAATTTGTCCTCCTCCTTATTTAATTCGCGCTTACAATTTCTTTACGAAATCTTTTCGATATAATGACCGGGATGTGTAACCCTTAATAGTTAATGGAAGCCAGATCCTGAACGATCTGGATTAATGGGGAAATCCGTAAAACGGCATCTAACTATTCACCTCGGGAGGGGGTAATGGCGTTATCAGAAGTGCAGCTTATTACTTTACGTCGTATACAGAGCGGAACGAAACACAAGTTGCGTGGCGATAGAGCGATAGGACTGGAAATGAGAAGGGATATTTCGGCCTGCAACAGAAAAGATATTACCTGTCGTAGCCTGGCACCGCTGATGCGGGCAGGTCTGATTGAATTTATTACTCATCCCACCGACAAGTCGCGTTATTACGAAGTCAGACTGACGGCGACTGGCAGGGAACTTATTGAGGAAGAGTGATGAAAAACCGTTTGCTTGTTATTCAATATATCCAGCCGGGTTGCATTTATTAGCATCTGGTAAATCTGGCACATTCTGTAGCGGCACAATTTATCGCGCGGGTTTAAGCAGATAAAAAACAGCGCGATAAATCGCGCCGTTACAGACCATGATCAGGTGATGGGATCTGCGTATGATGGTGACCAGCATGGCACCTCCTGCCGAATCGCCGGAAATCGCCAGCGATTTGGCATCCACCCCGGTTGCCAGCAATGCGCACCAAGCCGTGAAGGTATCTTCAATCGGGGTCGGGAAGGGATATTCTGGTGCCTGGCGGTAATCCGGGACGTAAACCCGCGCTCGCAGCTGTCTGGCATAGTTCCTGGCCAGACCACCGTAGGCTTTTATCCCGCCATGAACATAGCCACCGCCATGGATATAAAACAGGGTCCGGCCTTCAATCACGTTATCCGGCGTGACCACCATGGTCGCAACGCCGTCTAAATCCGCCTGGCTAAAAGTCACGCCTGCCGGTGCGGGGAAAAGGCACCCCAGCGCCGCAACATAGCTGTCGCGCGCCTCATGGCCAACTTTGATCACTGGCTCCCTGCATTTTTAGTAATACCGGCATCGCTGCCTCTTTCCAGCCATCTAACGCTTTTTGCGCATTAACAGGTAACATTGCTCGCTCTCCTGGTGAATAATTTTCTCTATAAGTAATTTAACCAAACAGTCAGGGAATAGGTTTCTACAATGGGTATCCGTACATTCATCACTGAGCCGCATGCGGGTGCTGGCATGGAGCTCAGGGCCATGCGCACCTTCGTGGCGATCGTCGAAATGGGAAGTTTTGTCGCGGCCGCGAAAGCGTTGGGCTTGACACGGTCAGCTGCGGGCAAGGCGCTGTCCCGGCTGGAAACGCATCTGGGCACGCGTTTGCTGCATCGCTCGATCCGTACTTTGTCACTGACCACCGATGGACAATTTTTTTACGAATGATGTGTGCAGATCCTGGCGGATATTGATGAAGCTGAAAGCAGCGTAAGGCAGGATAATCCCGAACCGAAAGGAACTTTGCGTCTCACAGTAACCTCAGCGTTTGGCCGCATCGTGATTTTGCCGCTGCTGAATGAATTCCTGAAAAAATGGCCTGAACTGGAAATTGAAATCAGTTTTACTGACCGGATTATCGACTTAGTTGAAGAGGGTTTCGACCTGGGTATCAGAATGGGGGATCTCCCCATTGATTCATTAATGGTTGTCCGCCGCTTTACCCACTGCCAGCATTTTATGTACGCGTCACCCGCTTATCTGCAACAGCATGGGACACCAGTAAATATTCATGAAATTGGGTCCCATCAGAGGTTGATATATGGCCTTCAGTCTGACTCAGGCGTCTGGCAACTGGCTGAGAAGGCGGGTGCTGAGATTGCCATAGTTGGCAATCGCCGTCTGCGCTTCGACAGTGGGGAAGCGATAAAAGATGCTGCTGTGGCGGGCATAGGGATCGCCCTGATGCCCTCATTTTTGGCGGCTGACGATGTGCATCATCAGCGTCTGGTCAGGCTATTCCCCGCCTGGGCAGGCAGGGACATCGCCATTAATGCGGTATACCCGCATCGCAAACATCTGGCGGCAAAAGTCCGGCAATTCATTGATATGTTGGTGATGCACTTTCCATCCTGAGTGTTTACTGGATTGACCGGCGTTGCGTTGGTACCTGGATTTCTATGTATACTTTGTGATGTCCATCACATTAAGGAATTCACTATGTCACGCTTCGCGAAGGTTCTGGTTGGTTCTTTTTTACTGATGCTGGCGGGCAGCGCCAGTGTTTTGGCTGCGCCCCTGCCGCGCATCGGGATTATTGGTGCGGGTGATATGGGGGGAACGCTGGGGCGGCTGTGGGTAAAGGCCGGTTATTCAGTGTTTTTTGCTTCTCGCCACCCTCAGGAGTTGCAGTCGCTGATCAGTTCGCTGGGATCGCATGCCCAGGCAGGAACCCCGTTACAGGCGGCAAAATTCGGTGACGTGGTGGTGATGGCGGTGCCTTATGGCGCCTTACCGGCGCTGGCGAAAAGTCTGGCTGAGCCTTTGCAGGGAAAAGTGGTGCTGGATGTCGCCAATCCTTATCCGCAAAGGGATGGTGAAGTGGCCACCCAGGCGTTACAGGCCGGTAGTGGTGTCTACAGTGCCCGTCTTTTCAGCGGTTCAAGGGTGGTGCGGGGATTCAATTCGCTGGCGGCTGCCAGCCTGGCCGCCGATGCACATCGCACAGGCGAGGCGCTCGCTGTGCCGCTGGCCGGTGACGATAAGAACGCGCTGGATACGGTAGCACAACTGACACAGGCCGCGGGTTTCGCCCCGGTGGTGACCGGCAACCTGGCAACCGCGACCTTGTTTCAGCCCGGCAGCGATCTGTTTTTACAGACGCTGACGGCTGATGAAGTCAGACATGCGATCCATCAGTAAATACCGCTACACTGACCTGTCGGCATCAGCGTCCGGCAGGTTTTTCTCCTGGCCTGAATTTCTGCTGTCTATTGAGGGAAAACCGGGGGCACCCAGTCAGCCTTAAAGCTGTTCCCATTCAGGCAGTTTGTTGACCGCTTTTCGCCAGTAGTGGAACACGGCCATGGAAAAACCAAACAGTAGCCCGGCAATTATTGCGGTTAAGAACACGGAGAGCAGGCCGTTACCGGCATTCTTCCAAAAGGTTACCCACATCATCAATCCCCAGACAGGGCCAAACATGATTGAGAAGATGAACATATTTGCCCGGAAAGAGGTAAACGGTGGTGGAGGAATGTTCACTCCCAGTTTCCATAAAAGGCGGTACAAAGGAGGCGCATAGTTACTGCTCCACATGCCTTTACTCGCCATAATTTCAATTGCCCTTGTTTTCTTCCTGACGAACTCTGCGTCCTTTATCATGAATAGCCTCCGTTATTTATACCTTTACATATCAATCATATCCTGATGATCAATTGTTTCATTGCGGACAAGCAGATAGCTTCAGAAAATATCAGTGATAACCAGCCAGAGTCTCTCCCGCTAAGAGTGTGGTAATTTTCCTGTTTCTGAATATTCACTGATTTTAGTCGCTAACTATTTTTCTCAGAGCAATCCGAAATTAGCATGGTTCGTTGTCGGCCCTGGCTGGAAAAAAACCAGCTGTGGTGGGCTAAACGATAAAAACACCATGATGAGTACAAGGATATTTAAAATGACCATCCGCTTAAACACCGTATCTCTTATTCAAATGCTGCAAACTAAAGACGCTATGGAAAAAATCCAGGCACTTTCAGCGGGCTGTATGGCGCGTTGTTTTGCCGGAGGTCATGCCTGAGTCTGTTCAGGATGCAGAACTCATAAAGCCATCGTCAAAGATAGCTTTATTACCGGGGTTTATCAAGGCAGGTTGGATATTCTCCTGCTTGGCATAAACTGAATAGATATCATTATTCTCTGAGGCTGGTATGCAACAAACAACAAAGATGAGTGCAAATGACATTCGGGGCTTAATGTCGCCAGAATATATTGATATCGTTTTTGACTTTCTCACCGATTATACGGAAACGCTAAGGCATGAATTGATTGATGAATGTCTGAAGTTTTTATGGATTTGTTCGGCAATCAATAAAAAAGCCTTCGTCCCAGTGAGCCAGGACGTTGATAACGTCTGGCATGCTTTTATCCTGCAAACACGTTTGTATCCGGGGCTGTGTAGCATTCTGCCGGGTAAGGACTTTATTCATCACCAGAGTGGTTCTTTCCATGATTACATGAGCGCGACATCCGGTCAGTTAATGGCAGAGGAACTCGTTCTTTGGTTGACTGAATATCACCGTATGTTCGGCGACTTTACGGCGGAAGCGGCTCAGCATTGGGTGATAGTTAACTTCCTGATGCAGGCTGAAGGATTAAGTTTGGCCCAGGTCAATACTCTGGCCGCCGGAGGGGAAGTCAGTATTTCTTTGCCTGATAAGGAGGCCCCAGCCAATGCAAAACAAGTCTCTGTCTTTTCGCATGGCGACAGTTGACGATGTCACTGATATTTATGAACTGATTAACAGTTGCTGCATGGATTTGCCTGGGAAATCAGGGAAAAGCCGGGGTTCATTGCCGCCGGTTGAGGTGGAAAATCTTACACAGCAGTTAAGTGAGCAACGTTCGGCCATCGCTCTGGATAAGCATCGCATCGTGGGTTACGTCGGTGTCAGCCACGCACACCTTGAGGATGAAGACTGGCTAAGAATTGGCCCCATTTGTGCTCAGGCGGGATCCTCCTGTACAGGCATCAGCCTGATGAAATGGTGGAAAAGAAACTATCCGGCACAAAAATACTATGTTGGATTGCTGGGCTATGTCACCGATGCGCGTGTTGCAAAACTCTATCGTTATTATTTCGCTGCCAGCCATAGGGAATATATCCGGAAAAATGGTGAAGTGATGGATATTATGTATTGCAGGTTTTAAATATATTGGTTGAAAAAGGTGCCAGTGAGGCTACTTGCGTAGCCTCACTGGCATTATGATCAGAACTGTCATCCTGGCAAATCGGAACGATCTCCACGTGTTGTGGGGTGTGAAATGACAATAAATTCCACCGCTGAATCAGAGTTGTTTCTGGCCTGATGTTTTGCTTCGGGAGGAATTTCGATGCCCTGCAGGGCAGAAATTTCCTGCTTTTTACCCTCAAGTTCCATGGTCAGGATGCCTTTAACCACAAAGAAAAACTGTCTGGAAACAGAATGATAATGCCTTTTTTCCTGAGTATGGGCGGGCATTTTCTCGTGAATAATCAGCATATCCTGCCGCTTAAGCAGGTACCAGCCATCGCACCCATCACCCCAGATATAATGTTCGGCATTATCCTTTGAAATCATATTAGCTCTCTTTGTCTATAGGTCATTATCGTAATATGTGATGATAATAGACGATTTTAGCCATTATTATGCAATAAAATATCCCTGCCAGGAAGGGCCGTGATTCGAGTATGAAGAATAATGATTCATATCTAAGGAGAGAATATGCTTTCTGTCACAAACGCTATTTCGTCTGCATCAAACTTATCTCTTTCTAATCGATGCCGCGTGGACTCATCTTTTCATGCTCCGCAAAGTATAATCTCGATAAATAATACGGAAATAACGCATCCGGGTTCGAATGTTTCTGATGAAGTTAGTGAAAAAATGGACTGTTCGATAAAAGTGCCTGAAATAGTCCACTTTGTCTGGGAAGGAAACGGTGCGCCGGAGGCTCATCTTGCTAATATCCTCAATTTCAGGAGGATTAATCCTGAATTCGAGATTAAAATCTGGACGACCTGTCCGGGCACGATTAATCGTACCCTGGAGAAAATGCTTAACGGTGATGATGCTAAATATCGTTATCTGGCGTTTAATTTTAGCGATAAAAAAGATGAAATACGTTTCTTAATAACAGAAGATCCGCGCCCACTTTTCTCTGCATTTCCGCAAGGTGTTTATGCCGCCTGGGCGAGAGAGCATGGCGGCAGTTTTGCGAATCATGCGGCGGCTTCAGATGTTACGCGTCTTGTTGCTTTATACCACTATGGTGGGACATACTTTGATGTGGATATCAGTATGACCAGAAAGTTTCACTGCCCGGTCTATGACCCTCTAAAAAAATACACAAGTGGAATATTAACGTATGGTAATCCAGTCATCACCGCGATAAAGAATAGTCCGGCGATTTTGGTTGCATTGATGAAGGTCGATAAAAACTATAAAGTTTCCCCGAGAAAGACCAATGACGATTTCTATTCTAAATGTGACCTGTTTAAATCGGATAAGCACAGATTCAGGAATAAGGATGTTTGGGATATAAAAAGAACGACTAACAGAGGAAGGATTTATGGTTCTGTCGCACTCACAGGAATAGATATTTACAAAGAAGGCTGGTGGCCAGCAGCAAGTCCATCACATTGTGATGATCAATTTGGACATAATGATCATAAAAATTCTCACCCCGCGAATGTTTTCGGCTGGGAACAATATAAAAATGAAAAGTCTTATCATTACAGGATCAGTGACGGTAGCAGTTTCTTTTTTGCGCCTTTAAATGATCCACTCGAACGCGACTGGAGGAGAGGTGCTGATGGTAAGGCTGAGTCCTATAAGTGGGTATCAAAATTGAAATCCAGGCGCACAAGCATCTGAACGATGAAGCAGCGCCATAAATCGCGCTGCTAAACCTTACTACGCACGTGGCGGAAACTGGTCTAGCTGCATAAACAGCCCAAACCAGTCTTCCATATGCCAGGTAGTGGTAATACGCTCGCCATTAAGCTGATGGAACTCATGCAGTCGAAAACTCACCGATTTTCCGGTAGCTTCAATCCCCATGATTGTCCCTTGATGTGTTCCGGTAATTTCCGCCCGTACCGCAATCTGACCAGGAACCTGGATCAGATCGTGAATGATGATCTGAACATCCGGGAAAGCATGGATAAACTCCCTGATGATAGGCTTCAGCCCTGCAGGACCCGCAGTCTGCCCGGGGGCCAGAGGAATATCATCCCAGTCTGGAGTGACCGCCTCATCAACCAGATCAGGATTCTGGAGGCTGAAAGCCTGATAAAGTTTTTCAACGGCCTGACGTTCGGCCATAAGACGATTTACGGTCTCGTGATTACCTGACATTGCTTCATTCCTCTGGCTGATGATTTTTTATGATTAATCTGTACTTCGCAGTCAGTATCACATCCGCACCCGCTATAATTAAAATAAATAGTAGATATAGAGGATTATACGAATTATGGATTTTAGGGGGCTTGACCTGAATCTTCTGGTGGCTTTTGCCGCGTTGATGGAAGAGAAAAATGTGACCCGAGCCGCGACCAAAGCCTCAGTCAGTCAGCCTGCCATGAGTGCCGCGCTTTCCCGTTTACGCACGCATTTTGCCGATCCGCTTTTTATTCGCAGCGCTTCAGGACTGCTGCCGACCGCGCGGGCAAAAGAAATCGGTTTGCATGTGTCTAAAGCGCTGGATGAACTGACTCATCTGCTGGCCCCGGATGAATTTTCTCCGGCCAACAGAATCATGTCATTTACGCTCGGAATGTCGGAATACCCGATGATGGTGTTACTGCCCGGCATAATGAAAGCGGTCAATCAGCAGGCGCCAGGGGTGACGATTCATGTGCAGTCATATATTGATCGGGATGAATCTGTTGCCCTGCTGGATAGTGGCAAAATTGACCTGGTGATCGGCATCGCGCCGACGAGATCTGAAAACAGAATATTGTCGCTGCCATTAATTCGTGATGAGTTTGTCACCCTGGTCCAGCGGGATAGTGAAGCGGCACGCGAGGGGATGACGCTGGCGTCGTATTTGAGCACGGGCCATATCCTGGTCTCGCCCGAAGGTAATCATTATGGGCTGGTAGATGAACGCCTTAAGGCAATGGGACTGACCAGAGATCTGCGCCTGACGTTGCCTTCCATGTTCGCCGTCATCGGGGTGATCCAGCAAACGCAGTTTATTGCGACAGTGTTAAAACGCAGTGCATTAGCCAGCGAAAAAAATGAAAACGTATTGATGTTCAGTCCTCCACTTGAGATGCCGCATATCCAGTTTGACTTGCTTTGGCACCGGCGCTCCGATGCCAGCAAAGCACAACAATGGTTGAGGCAGTTGATTTGTGAACAAGCCAGAGAGTTGATGTAAGTTCACGCCGCTGCGAAAGCAAGCTCCCTTCACATAAACTTAAACAAGCTGTGATATCAGATCCATATTCCGAAGAGGCAACCGGTTTTCACCCTTAAAGGAGTGTGTAGATGGATCGCTATAAAATTATGTTTGATCGCCTGGAGCAGAATAAAGAAGGGGCTTTTGTTCCCTACGTCACCCTTGGGGATCCCAATCCTGAGTTGTCATTTGAAATTATGATGTGCACAGGCTGGTGTGGATTCTGTGTTGATTGGCGATGTTCCGGTTGAGGAATCAAAAGAGTTTCGTGAAACCGCTGAGCGCTGTGGCATTTCCACAGTATTCTTTGCGCCACCTAATGCTGACATGACTACCTTAGAAAAAGTATCAGGATATGGCGGAGGTTATACTTATCTGCTTTCACGTGCCGGTGAGACCAGCGTTGAAAATAGGGCGGGTCTGCCTTCACCACATATCCTTGAATCGCTCAGGCGCTTTAATGCCCCACCAGCAATGTTAGGTTTTGGCATATCAATGCCAGCACAAATCAGAGAAGTGATGAAAAGTGGTATTGCGGGTGTTATATCAGGTTCTGCGGTAGAAAAATAAAAGAACGCAACATTAATGCGCCAGACGCGATGCTGACTGAGCTCTATTCTTTTGTGAGATCGATGAAAGAGGCAACACGTAACCAATAGAAAAACCACGCGGTGTGAAACCACCGCGTGGTTTTTAACTTACTGAAAATACTTAGGATTAAATCAGGAAGTCATCCAGCGATTTACCGCTTTCGATCGCAGCTTTAATGACCGCAGGGGTACGACCCTGGCCAGTCCAGTGTTTTTCCTGACCGTCTTCAATATATTTATACTTAGCCGGACGCGGAGCACGTTTCGCACGTGGTTTACCTGCACCCTGCAGGGAACCCAGTAATTCAGTCGGGTCGATACCGTCTTCCAGCAGCAACTCACGATATTTAGCCAGCTTCTCTGCTTTCTCACGAACAGCAGCTTCTTCCGCATGGCTTTCTTCACGACGTTCTGAAACAACAACGCTGAACTTCTCAAGCATTTCTTCCAGGTCGGCCAGAGCCAGTTCACGTGCCTGCGCACGCAGTGTACGAATGTTATTTAGCGCCTTAAGTGAATCACTCATGGAAATCTCCAAACGGTGTCGTTGAACGAGTAAAGTATGACGAATCTAAGATTTAAAATAAGTCTGTGGAATGAGTATATACTCACGCGTCACTATGGAAAAGGGGAAACTTAACGTTGACTATAAAAATAATGATGTCGGGGGTTATTTTTGAGAGGCAACGAGGGTTTTTATGATAAATGTTGTCATCACCATGATGAATTATTTACTTTACTCAGAAACTTGCCAGGGGTATCGGTACAATTCTTAATTTATCCTTACGCTTTTCTACTACGTTTCAAATCCGATCACGTAATTGCAAATACATCTTTCCTTTAAGGCGAGTTGAACTATAGTTCAGTTCGGCAGCATATTGACGATAATTTCAGGTCGGTTTTGTGCTCGCCTTCTTAACTTGTTGTGTCCAAAAGTTCATGGGGCAGGTTATTAGCGCCGTCGGGTCCGCCCGAAAATAAAATGCAAAGCAGCTCGATTATGATGCTGGAGGATAACCTGATGCCAGAATGAAAATAATGGACAGGTGCAACAAAGATCCCTTTTTAACCTGCTATCTGCAGGGGGGGAACCGCCCAAAAGCAACAAATTAGATACAAGCTATTTACATTTTAGGTGAGTTGTACTTCACTAACTCTCAACGGAATAATCATGGATTACAAGGAGATGTTGCGGTGATGACGCAATCCTTAACCGAAAAAACCGGGCATCTGGCATGGTGCGCACTGATCGCTCTTGAACTGGCGAGACATGATGGGTTGATCAGCTCGGAATCACAGGAAAATGTATTCCTGACGCGCTGGCTGGCCACTGCGCTGAAGCAACATCGTTTTCCCCGTGAAGTTGCCAGTGATATCCAGTGGTTGTTGAAACAGGGCCGGGCATTTGGACCCGCAGCAAAACTGCGACACAAACTCGATTATCTATGGCGCTCCTGTACGGGAGAATTGTCCCAGCAGAACGACCTGTTCCGTCTGACCTACGCCATTGAAACCGCAAAACAAATGCAATGGGTCTATCGGGTGCTCAGCGACAGAGAATGGTCAGGGCGTAATACGGTGGTCACCAACGGCGAACTCGACGCGATATATCTGTCACGATCCGGACTGGACGTTTCCTTCGATGCTGACGGTGGACAGATTGCGCCACTGATGGCACGGCTAACCGGCAATGTCGCGGGTCTGGAAAAAATACTGCATCGTAGCGGCTGGCGCAGTGAAGTTTGCCAGGAAACGCAAACGCCTTTTCTCTTCCAGCTGATGACCCACTCATAATTATGTTATCAATCCAGTAGTTAGCCGCGAACTCTGTCGCAACAGCCAACGAATCGGCTGACAAATAAATTCACCTGTTCTAGACTGGCCTCAAAGGTGATGGCGTTCCACCTTCTCACAACCGCCCCGTTCGGGGCTGATGACGCCTGATATGACTCTTAATGACTTGAGAGGTATGTCAGGCTGATCAGAATTCACCCAGCCCGCATACTTCCTGCTGCGGGGATACTCCTTTGATACATGTTACAGGCCATATCAATCCTGACAGTGATGCCATCTGTACGGCAGTGGTTACCGCTCACTGGTTAAACCGGCAACATCGTCCCGCTCACGCATGGCGTGCGGGTGAGGCCAATCGGGAAACGCGTTTTATTTTCGCTGAAGCAGGCTTGCCCCTGCCGGAACGACTCATGCTTCCCCTGGCAGGCAAGGATGTCTGGCTGGTCGATTTCACCGAGCCAGCTCAGGGGCCGGACGACCTGGCTCAAAGCAACGTTACCGGCATTATCGATCACCACCGGCTCGGCGGTTTGGTCACCCAGCTGCCGCCAGAAGTGTGGATAAAGCCGGTAGGGAGCAGCGCTACTGTGCTCTGGTTACTGATGGATGAAGCCGATCGTAACAGTCTGGCCTCATCACACGCCATTCTGCTGCTGGGGGCCATCCTCAGCGACACCGTGAATCTGAAGTCGCCAACGACGACGGAAGAGGATATTCGCACCGTTACCCAGCTCTGCGTTCGAACCGGCATCAACCGTAAAACCTTCGGTCGTCATTTATTGAGCGCGAAAACCGACCTTGCCGGACTGTCACCCCAGCACCTGCTTGAGAAGGACCTCAAAGCGTTCGTGATCGCGGGTACGGATGTTCGCATTTCGCAGATCGAAGTGATGAACCAGTCTCAGGTTTCTCATCTGATTACCGCACTTTGTGAGGAATTGCAGCATCAGGTCACACAGTCCGGGGCTGGGCTGGGTGTGCTGATGGTGACAGATATCACCGACAATTTTTCCACGCTCTATTTTGCCGGTCGGGCACTGAAAGATGTCGGGCCCTGCTCACTTCCGGGGATGCTCAGCAGGAAAAAACAGCTGTTGCCCTGGCTTCATCATCATCTTGAACAAAGCCGGGGGTGAAGCATGAAATCTTATACCCATGCGCTGGTGCTGGTTCACGACCAGCAGGATGGCGCGTTGCTGCTGAATCATGCTGCTGTGCTGGCACAGCAGACGGGAATGAAAATCACGCTGGCACATATCAGCGAAGACTATCGCGAAATGAATTACGTATCCGACAGCGTCATGGATGACAAGGTTTCGCAAGACATTATCAGGGCGAAATCATGGTTGAGTGAACTGGTCAAGGCCGCACCGGTGGTGGTTGATACCTGCGAGCTGGTAACAATCAACCGATTCGAGGATGTGGATCAATGCATTAAACAGCGGGGTATTGACCTGGTGATTGCCGGACACCGCAATCGTTTCATGGGGTTACTGGCCTCACGCTCACTGGAATACATCAATCATTTGACGGTCGATGTACTTATCAAGCACACCCGTAGCTGAACCGCAGGAGAGAAACATGAATTTTAACATCGACAGAATGACTGCGCGTGAAATTCTCGATTCACGCGGTAATCCGACCGTTGAGGTCGAGGCATTTACCACTGATGACCAGAGCCTCCGTCCCTTCGGGGGCCAGTACCGGAACCCGCGAAGCCCACGAACGACGGGACGGCGAGCACACGCGTTATGGTGGAAAAGGCGTGCAGGATGCGGTGCAGGCTGTTTGCGAAGAGATCAGTGCAGCAGTAGCCGATATTGATGTGCGTGAACAGCGTGTCATTGATAACGTCATGCTCGAATTGGACGGAACAGAAAACAAAAGCCGGTTAGGGGCCAATGCCATTCTCGGCGCATCGCTGGCCGTTGCCAGGCTGGCAGCGCTGGCGACGCGTCAGCCGCTGTATCGTTATCTGGGCGGGCTGCGTGCTAATCTGTTGCCGGTTCCCTGCATGAACATCATCAACGGGGGTGTCCATGCCAGAGGGCAGGGCGCTGACTTTCAGGAATTTATGATAGCCCCGCATGGTGCTGCGAGTCTGAAGGAGGCGGTGCGTCAGGGCAGTGAAGTGTATCAGGCTCTCCGTCAGTTGCTGCTGGAAAAAACCTTTCCGTCGGAGTAGGTGACGAGGGAGGTTTTGCCCCTGCGGTGTCGTCAAATCGTGCGCCGCTGGCATTGATCGTTCAGGCCATCGAGAAAGCGGGCTACCAGCCCGGTGAAGATATCAGTATTTGTATTGATCCGGCATCGAGTGAGTTTTACCGTGACGGCCAATATCATCTGCGCACGGAAAATGCCGCGCTGCGGGCCGGACATCTCAAAACCGGCGCGCCTTGCCGGGGAGAGCGGGTTGAAAAATATAATCAGCTGATGCGTATCGAGCAGGAACCTGGACAGGACGCTCAGTACGCCGGGCTGGGGGCGTTTATCCGCCGCGCCTGATTACACAGGCCGGGCTTCACGGCCCGGCCCTTTATGGGATAAAGCATGCATACATCGACGCTTATTTTATTACGTCATGGCGAAAGTCAGTGGAACCTTGAAAATCGTTATACCGGCTGGACAGACGTGCCGCTGACGCCACAGGGTTATCTGGAGGCTGAGCGGGCGGGCGCGCTAATCAGGAAAGCATCACTGATGCCTGACTTTGTTTGCAGTTCGGTGATGACCCGCTGCATCCATACCTCCTGGCGTGTGCTGGATCAGCTGGATCGCGCATGGTTACCGGTGGACAAAACCTGGCGTCTTAATGAACGACACTACGGGGCGTTGCAGGGACTGAATAAAGCCGCAACCGTTGATACATTGGGTGAAGAGAATGTCTTCCGCTGGCGCAGAACGTTGCACGGCGTTCCACCGGTGGATGAAGAGGCGCCCGCCAGGCTACAGACCGATCCCCGCTATCGACACATTGCCCTGCATGACTTGCCTGCGGGAGAGAGTTTGTACATGACTCTGCATCGGGTGCTTCCGTACTGGCAACAGGTGGTGGTGCCTGAGTTACGGGCCGGTAAAACGGTGTTAATTGTGGCGCATGCCAATTCACTCCGCGCGCTGATGACCTTCCTCGAAAAACTCAGTGACGAGGCGATTACCCGATTACATGTGCCAACCGGGGTGCCGATCGTCTACTCCATGGACAGCGCCGCCAACGTGGTTACGCAGCGCGTCCTGACCTGACCGGGCATCCGGTCAGTTGCTTCATGACATGCGATGACATAAGTCTGGAACAATTCAGAAACCCTTCCTGCCTGGCTTTTCTATATCCTTTTTCCCGTGAAGTTGTGCTTTTCCCCCTTCGCTCTCATTAACGGTAAATCGAGGTAATAAATGAAAAAGTTTCTGGTGCTGGTTGCAGGTTTCGTCTTTATCAGTGCTGCCAGCGCAGCGCCGACCGGTGCATTTATGCAGCGAGTACAGGATCGTTTCAATGCTGCAAATACCAATCATGATGGCAAATTGACGCTGGCAGAAGCGCAGGCGGGTATGCCGCGTGTCGCTCAGCATTTTGCTGAAATAGATACAGCGAAAAAAGGCTATATCACCTTCTCGCAGCTCAGTGCATTTATGGCTGCGAAAAAATAATCAACCCGATGAACGCGCTATCCATGAGGACACTGAGTGTGACGTGCCGGTTTGGGCTGCTGCTGGCAGGCTGTGTACTGGCGGGTTGTAAACCCCAGCAAAATGCTCTCCCACAGCCGGTTCCTGCGGTGTCGGTGAGCATGCCGCAAAAACTCACGTTTGACTCATCAACCACCGTCACCGGCACACTGAGTGCTTCAGCGCAGGTACAGATTACAGCGCGCGTCGCAGCGACGCTGCAATCGGTCAATTTTAAAGACGGCGACCTGGTGCAGGCCGGACAAGTGTTATTTACGCTAGACCCGGCTGCTTTACAGGCACAGCTTAATTCGGATCAGGCCGCGCTGGTGAATGCCCAGCGTGAAACCGACCGCGACCAGGCTCTTTATCCGTCACACGTTATCTCCCTGT
This sequence comes from Pantoea sp. App145, assembly GCF_047947045.1. Classification (NCBI taxonomy): domain Bacteria; kingdom Pseudomonadati; phylum Pseudomonadota; class Gammaproteobacteria; order Enterobacterales; family Erwiniaceae; genus Pantoea; species Pantoea sp. App145. The sequence continues at coordinate 362,139 of NZ_CP133294.1, read as the reverse complement.
CCGCCTTGCAGGACGCGCAAACCGCCAGAGATCAGGCGCTGGCGCAGCGGGATATCGCGCAAATTAATCTCGGTTATACGCGTATTACCGCCCCCTTTACCGGACGCATCGGGCGGCGCACTGTCGATGTTGGTAATCTGGTGGGGACCAGCGGCAATACCCTGTTAGCCACGCTGAATAAAATCGACCCGCTGTATGTCACTTTCAGCCTGAATCAGTCAGACGCGACGCGTTTCGGCATTATCGCCGCACGCAGCGCTGCTGTTGGACAGCAGCCGGTGGATGTCACCATTCCCGGACTGAGTGAGCCGCTGCATAGCACCATCGACTTTGTCGATAACCAGCTCGACAGTGCCAGCGGCAATATCACCCTGCGTGCTACCCTGCATCAGCCGCCCGTTAATCTGCTGCCGGGGATGTTTGTCCAGGTCACGCTGCATGCGGCAGCGCCGGTGATCCAGCTGCAGCTACCGGCCACGGCGGTACAGGGCGACAGTGTTTTCCCGGTTTCTGCGGATGGCACGGTCAGCCGCCTGAGCGTTAAAACGGCTCCCGGCAGCAGTGAGCATGTCATTTTACTCAGCGCAAATGACGCCACACAACGCGTCCTGACCTTTGCCCGGCCTGATTTAGTGGGGAAAAAGGTGAACATCAGCAACGAGGCGCAAAGCCAGCATGATTAAGTTCTTTCTCGACCGACCGGTTTTCGCCAATGTGTTGTCGCTGATTATCCTGATCCTCGGCGCGGTGGCTTTATGGGCATTACCGGTGACGCAGTATCCTCCCATCACTCCGCCGACGGTGCAGGTGGTGACGCACTATCCCGGCGCCAATGCGTAGACATTGCAGGATCAGGTGGCGTTCCCCATCGAACAGCAGGTGAATGGTGTCGAGCACATGCTGTATATGAAATCGACCACCGGCAATGATGGTACCTATACCCTGAATATCACCTTTGCTATCGGCACCGACAGCGACCAGGCCCAGATCCTGGTGCAAAACCGTGTGCAGGCTGCGCTCTCCCAGTTGCCGGATGCGGTGCAGCAGCAGGGGGTGACGGTGCGAAAAAGATCTACAGCCATTTTGCAGTTGTATAGCCTGCAATCGACCGACCCGGCTCAGGACACATTGTTTTTGAGCAACTACGCCACCAATCATCTGCGCGACTCGCTGGTGCGCATACCTGGCGTGGGCGATGTCACGGTGTTTGGCACCGGTAATTACAGCATTCGCATCTGGCTGGATGCGGCGCGCATGCAGCAATATGGTCTGGTACCGGATGACGTGATTAACGCCATCAAAGCGCAAAACCGCAGCGTCAGTGCCGGACAGCTGGGCGCTCCGCCCGTCAACAACGGCCAGCAGATGCAACTGACGCTCAACGTTAATGGCCTGCTGGCCGATGCCAGCCAGTTCAATCAGATCGTGATTAAAAGCAGCACCGAGGATGGCGGCAGGCTGGTGCGTTTACAGGATGTCGGCCATGCAGAGCTGGGTTCATCGAGTTATGCGCAGTTTTTCACCATGGACGGGAAACCTGCAGCGGGGATTGCCATTTCTCAGTTACCGGATGCCAACGCGCTGGACGTTGGCGCTGCGGTCGCCGCTGAGATGCAAAAATTGTCTGCGCAACTGCCGGCAGGGATGCATTATTCACTGCCGTTCGACACCACAACCTTTATTAAGAGTTCAGTCGATGACGTCTACAGCACCTTGTTGATTGCCGGGCTGCTGGTGTTACTGGTGATCGTGGCATTTTTGCAGAACTGGCGCGCGGTGCTGGTACCCGCCACCACGGTACCGGTCACTATTATTGGCACATTCGGGGCTATCTACCTGATGGGTTTTTCCATCAATCTGCTGACGCTGTTTGCCATCGTGTTGGCGATCGGCATCGTGGTTGATGATGCGATCGTGGTGGTCGAAGGCGTGAGTCATCAGATAGAACAGGGATATGCGCCGCGCGAGGCGACGCAGCGCGCCATGCGCCAGCTGCTGGCCCCCATCATTTCTATCACGCTGGTGCTGGTGGCAGTGTATATCCCGGCCAGTTTCTTACCGGGCCTCAGCGGCCAGATGTATCGTCAGTTTGCGCTGGTGATTGCCGTGACCACCTTGCTTAGCGCGCTTAATGCGCTGACGCTGAAACCGGTGCAGAGCGCACAGTGGCTACGACCGGTGAAGCAGGGAACCAAACCCTGGATTTACCGGAAGTTCAATCAGGTTTTCGCCTGGCTGGAGAACGTTTATCTCAACACTGTTCGCCGTTTAATCCGCCACAGCAAAGCGGCGCTTATCAGTGGCATGGTGGTGATCGTGCTGGCGTTAGTCGCCTTCCTCAGAATTCCGACCGGATTTATCCCGCTGGAAGACCAGGGTTATCTGTTAGTGTCGCTGCAACTGCCCGACGCCGTTTCGCTGGGAAAAACCGCCAACGTTACCCAGCGAGTGGAACGATTGCTGAATCAGCAGCCCGGGGTAGACCATGTCGTGGTGATCGGCGGGTTGTCACCGCTCGACAATAATGCGTCCCTGTCCAACGCGGCGCTGATTTACATCACCCTGAAACCCTGGAATCAGCGTGGCAGAAACCAGGATCTGCGTTCAATCTATCTCAATCTGAATAAACAGCTGGCGGGTATTCCCGATGCCAACGCGCTGGTGATTGTGCCGCCGCCGATTCAGGGCGTCGGTAACGGTGGCGGTATGCAGATGATCCTGAGCGAGAATGACGGGCAACGTGATTACCGACATCTGCAACAGGTGAGTGATAATTTTGCCCGGCAGGCGATGGCACTGCCGCAAGTGTCGCGTATGTTCAGCACGCTGCGTGCCGATGTGCCGCAGATCAATGTCACGCTGGATAGAACGCGTGCGGCAGCGATGGGCGTATCGCCTGGTGATGCCTTTGATGCGATGCAACAATATCTTGGTGCCAGCTATGTCAATCAAATCACCCGCGAGAACCATAGCGTGAAAGTTTATGTGCAGGCGCAGTCAGATCAGCGTCTGCTGCAACAGCAAATCTCCGTACTGACGGTCAAAAATGCCAGTGGTGAGCCAGTTTCGCTGGCGACACTGGTCAGTTTCACTCCGACCCAGGGGCCAGCTGTCGCATCTTTATATAATCTCAACCCGGCTGCCACGCTCACCGGAATGCCCGCTTCGGGTTACAGCACCGGGGCAGCGATGCAGGCGGTGGAGGCCCTGGCCAAAGCCACCCTACCGCCGGATATCAGCCTGTCGTGGACCGATATGTCGTATCAGGAAAAAGTGGCCGGACACCGCATTTATATTGCCTTCGCCATGTCGCTGCTGTTGGTTTATCTGGTGCTGGCGGCACAATATGAAAGCTACTGGTTACCTGTCAGCGTAATTCTTGGTGTCCCACTTGCCTTATCAGGTACGGCGATCACATTGTTAGCGCTGAATATCGCTAACAATCTTTATACCCAGATTGGCGTGTTATTACTGGCCGGGCTTGCCGCCAAAAATGCGATTCTGATTGTCGAATATGCCCGCCAGCAGCGCCTGGCCGGGAGCAGTATCATTGACGCTGCACTAACGGCGGCCAGAACGCGTTTCCGGCCGATTATCATGACGTCGCTGGCATTTACCCTGGGCGTAGTACCGCTGATCTTTTCCAGCGGTGCCAGTGCCAGCGCCAGAAAATCACTGGGGATTACCGTTTTTTCAGGGATGTTGTCAGCAACTTTACTTGCCATCCTGTTAGTCCCTTGTTTTTATGTCGTTTTGCAACGTGCACAAGAGGCGTGGCAGGCGCGACGCAAGCCTGTTCATCAGCCCTCTTTATCGGGTGAATGACCATGAGTGATGCGAAAACCGAGTATAAGGCGAAGAAAATCCTCGTTCTGGACGATGAAAATGAACTGCGCAGCATGCTGCAACGCTATTTGAGCGATCAGGGATTTGAGGTCAGAACGGCGGAAAACAGCGCCCGACTCGACCGGTATTTGCAACGTGAGCCTTTTGATTTGCTGGTGCTGGATCTGATGATGGAACCGGAAGATGGCCTGTCCGTTTGCCGCCGTCTGCGCGCGGCGAAATATACGCTGCCTATCCTGATGCTCACCGCACGCGGCGACCCGATAGATCGGGTGATTGGTCTGGAAACCGGTGCTGATGACTATCTTGCCAAACCTTTCCTGCCGCAGGAGCTGGTGGCTCGTATTAAAGCGATCTTTCGGCGACAGGAGTTGCAACGTGGCGTAACGCCCACCGGTTCGGGAGAAGTCTGTTTTGGCCCTTATCGTCTGGATATCACCCGTCAAACGCTTTACCGCGAAGATCAGCTGATGACGCTGAATTCTGCCGAAATGAATTTGCTGATTGCGTTAGCCACCACGCCCAACCGGCCAATCAGCCGCGAAAATCTGCTGAACCGTGCCAGAGGACGTGAGTATGAAGCGCTGGATCGAAGCGTCGATGTGCAAATTTTACGCCTGCGCCAGCAACTTGAAATGCAACCTTCCGAGCCTCGCTGGCTGAAGACCGTCTGGGGCATGGGTTACATGCTGATCGCAGATAGCGAAACGTGAAAAAATTCTGGCCCCGCTCCCTGCTGGCACGTAACAGCGTCCTGTTGATCTTGCTGGTGACATTGACGCAATTCACCACGCTGACGGTGTTTCTGGTTTTTATCCAGAAGCCCCGGGTCAACGACGCCGCATCGCTGATTGCCTCGCAGATCGTGATGCTCGATAAGCTGCTGGCAACGGTACCGGCTACGGATCGTGATCGTTATGTGCAGGCGGTGCAGGGCGTTGCTCAGCCACCGCTACACTCGATAGAAATACCCACGCTGGGCCTGGCCGGATTCTATCGTCGTTATTATCTGAAAGTTTTTCTTGATAGCCTGCATCAGCAACTTCCTGCGGGAATTCAGCTGCGCTGGGAGCAGGCACCGGAAAAAAAACTATGGGTGGAGGTGAAAATCGCCGGGCAGCCGTACTGGGTTGCGCTGGCCGTGGAGCCTTCGAATCATCTTACCAGCCTGATCAGTGCGATTTTGCTGTCAGTGGTGTTGTCCCTGATGGCATTGCTCACCGCTTATGGCCTGCAACGGCGTATCAACCGCCCATTGACATCACTGGCGCGGGCTGCCGCTGACGTCGGCAAGGGTGGGTGGCCGCGTCCCTTATCGCCGGAAGGGCCGACTGAAATCAAGACGGTCAGCCTGACGTTTAATCGCATGCTGGCTGGTCTGGCCGAGATGGAGAATACCCGGGCGCAGATGCTGGCCGGAATTTCTCACGACCTGCGCACGCCACTGACCAAGCTACGGCTGGCGCTGGCAATGAGCGGGCAGGGAAAATCTAACCAGGATGACGTTGGCCGTTATTTTGATGATGTTGATAACATTCTGCAGCAATTTATTGATTATGCCCGTGGCAGCGCGGCTGAGCTGACCCAGCCGGGTGATATCAATCAGATGATTACCGAACTGGTCCATGATTTTACCGGGCTGGGACAGAACTTTAGCCTGAACCTTGCCCCTCTGCCGGTGTTCCTGTTCCGTCCGGTCAGCGTGATGCGCCTGCTGACCAACCTGATGCAAAACGCCGCCAAATATGGCCGGACAGGATTAGAGGTTGCCAGCTGGCGGGAACACAATACCGCTAACATTGCGGTGCGCGATCGCGGTCCCGCCGTGACAGAGGAAGAAGTATTGTTGATTACCAAGCCTTTCCATCGCGGAAAAGGAGCTGCTGCCCGGCATAACGGCTCCGGCCTGGGACTCGCCATCGCGCGCCAGATTGCACAGCAGCATGGCGGCGATCTCAGCGTCAACCGCCGGGCAGGCGGCGGGCTGGAGGTGAGGGTTACGCTGCCTTTGGTGTAACGCTCTTTGTCACGATCCGTAGTGGCGCAATTAATCGCGCAAGGTGTTTAATTAACAGAGCAGCGGGTGATACGGGTTGCCTTTTTCCTTGCACCCATCATCGCTCCACCGGACATACTATTCTCAGAGATAAACAGGCCTCTGAATATGATATTCACCTCTCCTTTATGATATATCCCACCCCGATCAAAAAAATCACTTTTTAAGCTATGATTTCGTCTGGAAATGAATTATTAAATGGCTGTCAGTCACCTTATTCTGATAATAAACGCATATTTATGACCATTTAATTTTAACCTGGGAAGAGTAATACTGTATGACGACTATATCTTTAAACCCTGCTGTTAACATTTTAGCTCCACAAATTACAAATAATTTATCATCTCAAAAACAGAAATATTACGCTCAAAATGCAGCTAAATTGCTAGAAAGTAGTCTGCCTAGCCCGAACGAAACAACAAATGAAATTGATAATTTATTGTTGGGGGAGAATGAAAACATTCGGGATCTTTATTGCGTTACCTTCATAGGTTATTCCGGGCAGAAATACGAAGACTTTGCAGGCGTAAAGGAAACAATAAAATCAAAGCTGGAAGGATGCCTGCGCGATAATCCGGATAAACAGGTAGTTGTGGCATGCGGAGGAACCAGTGTTGGCATAGGCGGCGTTTATGATGTCGTGGCTGGGGATGCTTTTCTTAAGAACAACATCAAATGCATTGGTATTGTTTCTGAATTAGCCTCCGAACAGGATTTATTTCAGGATAGGGATGATTTTAAGGTGGGTATCGTGCGTGTTCCTGATCCTAAACAATCATGGCAGACAAAATTGACTGATGGTGACCAGGAATATCAGGCTATGCTTTATCCGGCACACAAATATGGAGGAGAAGTCATGGCGTTTGGAGCAGGCGGCATCGGTTATGAAGAAGTTAAAGAAGGAATAAATAAAGGTATTGAGACAACGATGTTTCCGTCTCAACCGGACAGAACCCTGCTTCAGGAAAAGATTAATGCAGGCAAAAAGTTTGCTGATTTATGTCCCCTGCTACATCATGAGTTTGGGCTTAATGGTTAGACATTAAATTTTCTACCGAAGGTGGTTTATAAGTATCATCGACAGTTATTATTCCTGTTGTGTAAAATTGCCTGCCATATTTTAAAAATTTTCTTGAAAAGAAACTTCGAATTCCAGTCCTTTTTGCCCATAACCCGATCCGTTATGGGCATTTTTTATCACGTTCAAGAAATTTCCGGGATTTTGCTGTTATTCATCTTCGATCCTGACTTTATCACCCGCCGCATCCTCGATCGCTTTCCGCAGTTTTTCCGCTGTAACCTCATCGAGGTGAGCAATCACGCCGGGTTCAGTCGCCATTTGAGCATCCTGTAAAGCCCAGCCTTCAGTGGACATCACCGCAAATATCGCTTTGGCGATTCCCGGCGGGTTAGGGCGGGCATTAAACACGACTTTTTTCATTGTTTGCACCTTTGTGTAAAAACATTTGATTAGCCTGAACCCATTAAAAGCCCGGCGGCACTGACCGATGTGCTGAGCCATCAGCCGCAGGTGTTTTCAACCAAAATGAATCCGCCCTAAATTTACCGAAAGGAGGTGTTGATAGAATGTGAACAGAACAATGTCGCAGCGAAAACTATCCAAATGCCCAGGCAACCCGTGCCAGTTAAATCCGGAGTCTCCCGGAAAAGGCTTTTATTTCCTCTCGCTGCGTTTGCCACCTTCAGGGTTGCTGGCTAACTTGATTAAAAGACCCTGGAAAATGACCCAACGTTTTCCCTGTGCATCACTTTGCTGCTCAGGTCCGGCGACCATCAGCTTCTGATGTGAGCGCCAACACGAGGCAACACAATATGAAGGATAAATCCTCTGCTCCCGCCATCGATCCTGCATTTCAACACGTCGTTTTCTGATGCTGAGCAATCCGCGGCTGGCTAATCTGCTGGATGAAACTATAGGCACGGGCTGGAGAAACGATCTGACTCAGCTCAGTGCGTTGGCCACACTTGCCGATGACGATGCTCTGCAACAGGCGTGGCGCGCCATCCGTCATCACAACAAAGCGGCGCTGGCGGGACGCATCAGCAACCTGGTCGGCATCGACGTTGCGCCCGAAGTGAAACCCGGCACGACCAACGCCTGTGGACACGCATGTCGATTCTCAATTGCGCCCACTCCGGGATCTTTTCATCAGATCGCGCTATTGGCGAATATTGCCAGCAGATTTGGCAAATACCCAGCATGTAGCGACGCATTTCAGAGCAGTTTTACTGATTCAACTCCTGTAACAACCGGGTGTTGATATACAACTTCTCACGCCCGACGTTCATTTCTTCAAGCACACCGATTTCTACTAACTGCTTCAGATAGGATGATGCCGTCTGACGTTTTGCGACGCCGTGTTCAACCAGGTTTTCAATGCGGCAATAGGGCTGTGCAAAGAGCACCTGAAGTAATTCATGGGTATAGATTTTAGGCAGTTTTTCCCGTACATAATCAGTCGCGTCCGCCAATAGCGCGCGTACAATCGCGATTTTTTTTGTTGTCCATCGTGCGGTGTTTTCCACTGCTTCCAGCATAAAGAGGATCCATGCTTCCCAGTTCCCCTCTGCGGTCACGCTGCGTAGCAAGGTGTAGTAATCATCACGTCTCTCAAGGATGAAACGAGAAAGATAGAGGATCGGCAGTGACAGTAATTCAGTCTGGATCAGGTACAGGATATTCAGGATTCGGCCTGTACGCCCGTTCCCGTCGGGAAAGGGGTGAATGCATTCGAACTGGTAGTGGGAAATCGCCATTTTCACCAGCGGATCGATGTCATCTTCTGCGTGTATGAAACGTTCCCAGTTTGCCAGCAAGTCACGAATGGCGGATTCACCGACAGGCGGCGTGTAAACCACATCATGGTTCTGGTCACGCAACACCGTACCCGGTGTCCTGCGGATATCGGTTTGAACAGCGCGTAACCGGGTACAGATCGATATCGCAGTGTTGGTACAGAGTGGATGCGTTGCCAGCTGGCTATAGCCCTCAAACAATGCGCTGCGATAGCGTAGTGCTTCCTTCGTGGCGGGATCGGCATGTTCGGCGCGGTCCGCAAACTGGAATAGCTGGTCGCTGGTTGTCACAATGTTCTCGATGCGGGAAGAGTCCTTCGCTTCCATAATTGGCAGGATATTGATCAGTAAACCCTGATCGGGAATCAATTCTCCGGCGGTTTTCAGCTCTGCAATTGCCGCGCGTGCACTGATGCACGCTTTGAGCACTGCGCGTGTTTCAATGCGATCAAGGTCGGGTGGAAGTAAAGGGAGCCCATTGTAGGGCGTTTCTGGTTGCCAGCGCATATGTTTAAGAAAACCAATTTTATCGACATATCGCCATAATATGTCGATGCCATAAACATGTCACGGCCATATGTTTAAAAAAACCGATTTTATCGACATATCGCCAAAACGTGTCGATGCCATAAACATGTTGCGGTGATATGTTTAAAAAAGCCGATTTCATCGACAGATTCTCCAGAATTCCGAATCATCGTGCCTCGCTGCATTGATCAGCTATCCTTACCGGCTACAGCATCAAACAGTACTGATGATGGAGAATGATCTCTTAGACGGTACAAGCATTACAGAGAGTTACATGAGAAAAGTGATAAACGCCTTTTTGCCACTCTATGCCACCACCCTGTTAATGTTGCTCGGTTCCGGTCTGCTGACCACCTACGTTTCCCTACGGCTGGCGCATGAGCAGGTCAACGGCGCGCTGATTGGGGCGATCACTGCGGCAAACTATGTCGGGTTGGTGATTGGGGGCAAAGTCGGGCACAACCTGATTGCCCGCGTCGGCCACATCCGCAGTTATGTCACCTGTGCCGGTATCATCACCGCCTCGGTGATCGCGCATGGCCTGACTGATCTGATTCCGCTTTGGGTCTTTCTGCGCCTGATTATCGGTTTATGCATGATGTGTCAGTACATGGTGCTGGAAAGCTGGCTCAACGATCAGGCGGAATCCTCGCAGCGTGGCATGATTTTTGGCCTGTATATGGTCGCGACCTATCTGGGGCTGAGTGGAGGGCAGGTGATCCTGGCGATGCAAAGTGGTTTTGGCATCAGCACGCTGCTGATTGTCGCACTGTGCTTCGCGTTGTGTCTGGTGCCGATCGCCCTGACGACACGCACTAACGCCAGAGCGATGTCGCCCGCACCGATGGAACTGGGTTATTTTATTCGCACCATTCCGCGTCTGCTGGCCACCACGGTGGTCAGTGGCATGGCGATCGGTGCGTTTTACGGGCTGGCACCGGTGTATGCCAGCAGTCAGGGATTCAGCACGGAACAAACCGGCCTGTTTATGAGCCTGAGTATTTTCGCCGGGCTGGTGGCGCAGTTTCCGCTCAGTTGGCTGTCAGACCGTTTTGATCGTCAGCGCCTACTGTTTTTTATCGCGCTGTTGTACGGCGTGTCGGCGCTGGTGCTGGGCCTGCCACTCAATCTGCCGTTTCAACTGCTGCTCGGCATGGCGTTTTTTATCAGCATGATGCAGTTCGGGCTTTATCCTTTGCAGGTGGCGCTGGCGAATGACCAGGTGATGTCGGAACGGCGCGTGTCACTGACCGCATGTCTGCTGATGGCGTTTGGTATTGGGGCCAGTATCGGACCACTGGCCGTCGGTGCCTTGATGCAGCCGTTTGGCAGCCATGTGTTGTATCTGTCTTTCACGTTCTGCGCGCTGTTGATCGCGGTGATGAACCGTCCGGTTAAGGTTCTGCCCATGCCCACTACTGAGGTGCCATTGCCGCATGTGGTGATGCCGGATAGCCTCGCCACGTCTCCGATTGGCGCAGCCTTGAACCCGGTGTTGGAAGAAGAAGCTATTCAGGCAACGATGGTGAATACCGATGATGCCGCAGAGGAACCAACTGAAGCCGAGGCCACCAGGTGAACCAGGCGCGATTTATCGCGCTGTTTGATAACTTACGATGAAGATACATCAGGTTGCTCGGCAATCCGTACCAGATGGACGATCAGCCATAGCAGCTCATCATCTGTCATCCCAACTTCGAGCATCTTTTTTACATAATCATTGATCGCCAGCGCGCAGCGATGCATGCGTGGATGTTGCTGAATGATCTGCGGCAGCAGCGTATTACCCTGGCTGTGGTTCAGCTGCCCGGCAAACATACGCTGAATAAAAAACTGCATATGGATCAGAAAGCGGGAGTAGTTGAGGGAACCGGTGTCGATGGTGATATAGGCATGGTACTGAATAATATTGAAGATATCTTTGAGCATACGCATCGCCAGCAGCGTCTGGCTGGTATCACTGTGTTCTGACTGACCATTCACCAGATGAAAAGCGATATTACCCGCTTCCTCGGGTGGCAGTTCGAGCCGGAACTGGCTGTTCAGCCGGGTCACCACCTGCTGCGCCAGCGTGAACTCCGCCGGCCAGAAGCGCTGGACCTCAAACAACACGCGGTTTTGCAGCATGATGCCTTTGCGGCTGCGTTCCACGGCAAACATCAGGTGATCGGTCAGAGTAAAGAAAATTTGTGGACGCAGCGGGTTGCTCAGCCCCTGCTGCGCCATCTGCATCACCAGCGCCGTCATCTGGAAAACCTCTTCCGGCATGGCGGCAAAAGCATTGAGATATTCCGCGCCCGGCAGGTTTTCCTGCACCATAAACAGCTTCTCGACTTTTTCCCGTGGGATCATGTCGCCGACACGGCTGCTGAAACCAATGCCTTTACCCATCACGATGGCTTCCTTGCCATCGTTATCTTCGGTCAGCACCAGGCTGTTGTTCAGGACTTTAATGACCTTCATCTGCTAACGGGTGTCCTGTAATTGTTGTCCGTTACTGGCGATAACCTGTTGATACCAGCCAAAACTGCGTTTAGGGATACGCCGCAGATCATGCAGCGACTGCTCGTCGCGGTTAACATAAATGAAACCGTAGCGTTTCGCATAGCCCTGATGAGTGCTGACCACATCAATCGCCGACCACGGGAAGTAACCGATCACCTCTACGCCATCGGCCAGCGCCAGCTGGATCTGCTCAATATGCTGGCGCAGGAAATCGATACGATAACCATCATCCACCGTACCATCCGCTGCCAGGGTGTCGGGTGCACCAATGCCATTCTCAGTGATCATCACCGGCAGGTTATAGCGTTCGCAGACTTTGCGCAGGGTTAAACGCAAGCCGACGGGGTCGATGACCCAGCCATAAGGCGTTTTCGCGGTATACGGATTCTCCTCAGGCCGGTACACGCCAGGCTCTCCCAGCATGATCTGCTGATCACCCGCGCGCGGTGCCACGTCCGAGGCATCCCCGCGACTGGCGGCAATGGTGGCGGTGGAATAGTAGTTGATGGCGACAAAATCAGGACGCGCTGCGGCCAGCAACTCACCATCTTGCGGCAGCATCTGCGGTGCCAGGCCGCGATCCTGCAAATAACGCAGGGCAAGGGCGTTGTAGCGACCGTGCACCGCGACATCGAGGAAGCTCCAGCAGCGCAGGGTTTCCCAGTTATGCGCGGCAATAGCATCTTCCGGGCGGCAGGTGGCGGCATACATCGAGGTGGTGTTGATCGCCGGGCCGATTTTCGCGCCCGGCAGCAGTGCATGGCAACGCTGCATCACCTGGGCCTGCGCCACCAGCATATGGTGGCTCTGCTGGTAGAGCGATTTTTTATCCGGCAGCGCGCGCCCGGGCGGCGTGCCAATCGCGCCCGGATGCAGGATCATGGTGTTCTGTTCGTTGATGGTCAGCCAGTAACGCACCTGGTCGCCTAATTCCCGGAACAGCAAATCTGCATAACGCACAAAAGCCTCAATGGTGTGGCGATTCAGCCAGCCACCTTGCTGCTCCAGCGCCCACGGCAGGTCGAAATGGTACAGGGTGACGATAGGTTCAATGCCATGATCGCGTAGGGTGGCGATCAGCCGCCGGTAAAAATCCAGCCCGGCTGGATTGACCGCGCCATCGCCGTCGGGGATGACCCGCGACCAGGCCACCGAGAAGCGGTAGGCTTTCAGGCCGAGTTGCGCGAACCACGCCACATCGGCTTCCATCTGCTGATAATGATCGCTGGCTACGGTGAAATCGGCTTTGCCAACCGGATGGCTCAGCATATCGACCACCGAAGGGCCTTTACCGTCGCTGTCCCAGGCCCCTTCGACCTGGTAAGCCGAAGTCGAGGCACCCCAGAGAAAACCCGCTGGGAAAGGGGAGGATTGTTGATAAATCATGCGGCCTGCTCCCGGAGATTGAGTTCCATAATCGGCTGTCCAAAATCAACCGGTGCATCCGCCGCAATAGTGATGGCAAATTCATCGCTGTTGATCACCACCACTGGCGTGATCAGGTCATAACCGGCGGCGGCAATCGCCTGCATGTCGAAGCGAACCAGCTCATCACCCGCCTGCACCTCATCACCCACCTGCAAAGATGAACTGAAATGCTGACCACCCAGCGCGACGGTATCCAGACCAATATGGACCAGCACTTCCATACCATCTTGACTCATCAGGCCAACGGCATGGCAGGAAGGGAGAAAGGTCATCACGGTGCCGCTGACCGGGGCGCGCAGGACGCCTTCCTGTGGGCGGATCGCCACGCCCTGGCCGAGCAGGCCATTGGAGAACACATCATCATTTACTTCGCTTAACGCCACCATCTCGCCACGCAGCGGGCTGACGATAGTCCCAGGCTTCAGGTTAACCGGCGCGGGTACCACTTTTGGCGTTTGATTATCCGTTTCGGGAATATCTTCAAAGCCCAGTATCCAGGTCAGGGCGAAGGTGACCACAATAGCGATGGCACAGGTGACCAGCGCATGGACGATGTTCATCGGGTTGGCACCGATAAACGCGGGCAGGGCGGCCAGGCCTGGGGAGACAAAGGCATAACGTACCAGGCCACTTAACCCGGCATAGATACCAGCACAACCGCCGCCGATCATCGCGGCGATCAGCGGACGTTTTAATTTCAGCGTCACGCCATACAGCGAGGGCTCAGTAATACCCAATAACGCGGTGAAACCGGCAGAGGAAGCGAGCTGGCGCAGGTTTTTGTTGCGGGTTTTCAGTGCGACGCACAGGGTCGCCGCACCCTGGGCGATGTTGGACGCCAGCATGCCCGGGCCGTTAATCATCTCAAAACCATTTTTGCTCAATTGCCCGGTGGCAATCGGCGTCATCGCCCAGGCGGTGCCGGTTATCACCAGGAACGGTTGCAGCCCACCCATCAGCATCGGGATCAGCCAGCTGGCGTGGCGATCGATAATCACTGCGCCGGAAGCCACCACATCGTTCAGCCAGATACCGAGCGGACCGACCACCACCAGCGCCAGCGGTGCGGTCACCAGCAAGATAATCATCGGCTTAACAAAGAATTTGATAATCGACGGGGAGAAGCGTTCGGCAAAACGCTCAATCCACGACATCAGCCAGACGGTAAGGATAATTGGCAGCACCGACCCGGCATAATCCGCCAGCTGGAAGGGTAGACCAAGGAAGTCCACCGGTTTGCCGCTGGCGATCATTTTGCCGATCTCCGGGTGCAGCATCGCTCCGGCAATGGTCATCGCCAGAATCGCGTTACATTCAAATTTCAGCGCCGCGCCATACGCCAGCAGCACCGGCAGGAAGAAAAAGGCCGCATCCGAGATGATGTTAAGCAACTGCCAGGTCGGGCTGCTCTCGTTCATTACGCCGGTCAGTTTGCAGATGGCGAGCAGCGCCTTGATCATCCCGGCCCCGGTAATCGCCGGGATCACCGGGGTGAAGGTGGTGGAGATAACGCTAATAATCTGCGAAACGATGCCGCTGCGCTCTTTGTCGGCCAGCGGCACCGCCTTCGCTTTGTTGCCGCTGGTGGCTTTTTCCAGTACGCGGAACACCCGCTGCACATCGTTGCCGACCACAATCTGGAACTGACCACCGCGTTCGACGACGCTGATTACCCCCGGCAACTTCTCGATCTGCGCGCTATCCACCGCGTCGCGGTCGTTAAATTCCATACGCAGCCGGGTGGCACAATGAGTCAGAGTACGGATATTCCCACCCCCTTTCACCAACCGTAAAATCTCTTCTGCTAACTCGTTATGACTCATAGTTTTCCCTTTCGTTAAGGCAAAAAAAAAGACCAAAACAAAAATGCACGCCGGAAAAATAACCGGAGCTGACATTTTCATTTTGGTCTTGCCTGCCGAAGCAGTAGCACGCCGCAATAAAACGTATGTGGTTGTTGCGTGGAGGAGTATCTTTACGCCCCGCAACATTGGCAATAACTAATAATAAAAACTGTGAAGCAACGCAATCATTTCCCACCGTTCACCACCCGGGCCAACGGCTGAAAGCGCGCAGTAACATAGGAAAATATGATGAATAAGGCTGGGCAACAGGTCGCAGAGGCGATTGCCGCCGAAAATCAACACGGGCAATCGTCGCCGGTAATAGGAAAATCGTTGGGATTAAAACACAATGTTAAATCTGGCGGGCATACGCCGCCGCTTTTTTAAAAAGCTCGTCTGAGGGACGTACCCCGGTATAGAGATGGAATTGCTCCACTGCCTGAATGGCGAAAACTTCAGCACCACTAATCACCGTTTTCTGTTTCTCCTGCGCATAGCGAATCAGCGGGGTTTGTTCAGGTAACGCCACCACATCAAACACGATCTCAGCCGTTCCCACTTCATCGGCGGAAAAGGACAGGGTATCAGCATCAGGGCCGCCGGACATGCCTACCGGCGTGGCATTGATCAGCAATGCCGGGGCCAGGCCTGCCATGGAGGGACGATATTCATACTGGTAAGCCTCAGCCAGTTCTTTGCCACTTTCTTCATCTCTGGCAATAATATATCCCTGCTTAAATCCGAGATTTTTTAATGCACAGGCAACCGCTTTTGCCATCCCGCCGCTGCCTTTAAGCGCAAATATCAGGTCGCTTGAAACCTGATATTTTTTCAGCAGAGTGGTGATGGCAATATAATCGGTATTATATCCCTTCAAATAACCCTCGGTATTCACGATGGTGTTCACCGCATTGATTACCCGGGCGGATTCATCCAGTTCGTCAATAAGTGGAATACATGCCTGCTTAAAGGGCATCGAAATTGCACAACCACGGATCCCCAGCGCTTTCACTCCGGCAATCGCCGCTGCAAGATCGTGGGTGGTAAATGCTTTGTAGAGATAATCCAGATCCAGTGCATCATATAAATAATTATGGAAGCGGGTACCGAAATTAGTTGGCCGCGCGGCAAGCGACATACAAATTTTCGTGTCTTTATTGATCATTCTGGTCATGACATTTTTCCCTTCAGTGTGATTGCCTGCGGGGAAATATTGCTTTAAAAAGGTGAAATGAAAAACTGATGTGTTTTGCTGCACAGAGTTCATCTTTTATGAGCACACAACGGCTGGAACGGCATTATCAGAAGCTACTGGAACTGTTTCCGCAGCGTGAGGCACTGACCACACTGCAAACCCTGGCGGATGCGCTCTATTGCAGTAAGCGGCATATGCGCACGCTGATCATTCAGATGCAATCCCAGGGCTGGCTGGCGTGGGAGGCCACCCCTGGTCGCGGGCATCTGGCAAAACTGGTGCTGCATTATTCACAGCAGCAACTGATGCTGGAGAATGCGCAACGCTTGTTAGATCTCAATGATATGCGCGGCGTGCTGAAGTTATTAGGTAACGAGAAGCATCACCTCGCGACGTTGCTGCGTGGTCGGCTCGGCCATCGTATTGACGATGAGCAACAAACCTTGCGCATTCCCTATTATCGTTCGATGCCGAATCTTTATCCCGGAACCGCGCTGCGACGCTCTGAAGTGCATATCATCAAACAGGTGTTTAGCGGGCTGACGCGTATTGATGAAAGCAGCGGCCAGGTGGCGAAGGATTTAGCCCATCACTGGCGCAGGCTGGATGCGTGGCACTGGCGCTTCTTCCTGCGTCCCGGGGTGCAGTTCCATGATGGCACGCCGTTAACCAGCAGAGATGTGGTGGTTTCTCTGCTACGCAGCGCCCGATTGCCGTTGTTTTCGCATTTCAGCAAGGTTGAGGCTGAGGGGAATCTCAGCGTGATCATTACCCTGAATCAGCCGGATGAATTGCTGCCGCAATTGCTGACCGATGTCGCGGCCCTGATATTACCGGCGGACCATCAGCAGCGGCAGAATTTTGCTGCACTTCCCGTTGGAACCGGCCCCTTTAAGGTTGCCGATAATAATGAGTGGCATTTAACACTGCGGGCGTTCGATGGTTATTTTGGTTTCCGCAGTTTGCTGGACGAAATAGAAATTATTACCTGCCTGGATAACCCGGTATCAAATGCCTCCCAGGGGCCGCTGGCGTTACTGAGTTCCAGCATGAGCGATCTGGCCTATGTATCCAGCCCGCTCAGCCATGTCGGTCACCCTTCTGCCGATGAAATTGAACTGGAAACCGGCGGGTATTTTTTGCTGTGCGACAGTCGCTCACCATTATGGCAAAACATGGCCCACCGGCGCTGGATACGCGAGCAGATCGACCCGCAGGCAATTATTCAGAATTTCGTGGCAGAAATTCGTCCGCTATGGATGGCTGCGGCCAGTATCCTGCCGGGCTGGTTGCATCATATTGAAGCCGGGGAAAGCGTCAGTCCGTGGGAAGATTCGACCCTGCCACGGCGCTTGCGACTGGCTTACCACCATCAGCACTGGGAATTCCCGATGGTGATTGCCGAATTTAAACATCGCCTGGCGGCCAGCGGCGTCAGCTTAGAGGTGACGGAATTAAGCTATGAAGCCTGGGCGGCAGGTGAAGGGGCGTTCGATTTGTGGCTGGGAACGGTGAATTTCACTGCGCCAGAAGCATGGAATGTCGGCGCCTGGCTCACCGGGATGCCGTTATTAACCCGCTCGGTTGCCGGTGGTGACCAGGCGTTGTTCGAAAACTGGCAACAACAATGGCGCAGTGGCGCGCTGTCTTCGCAGCAACTGGCGCAAACCATCATCCAGCGCGGCTGGTTACAGCCGTTATTCCATCACTGGATGCGGCTGCAAGGGCCAGAACAGGCCAGAGGCGTGCATTTTAATAATCTGGGATGGTTCGACTTTACCTCCACCTGGATTGAACCGGAAAACCCACCATGAGAATGCTGATCTTATCGCAGGCCGTTCATCGGGAATGCGATACACTCGAAGCTGTGCCTCCACCATTGGACGAGAAGTTATGAATGACAAAAAAATGATATCCATTGATCAATTCAACGCAGATGAACGGCTTGCGGTTGATGAAGCATTCAATGCATTGATGCAGAAGTATCGCCAGCGCACCGGAAGAGAGCCGGACGCGAAGAAAGAGAAAGAATTCACCACCGAGGCCAGGCAGCAAATCATGTCGGTGAAGCAGGCCAAAGAGAAAGCGCTGGCGGAGAAAGCGAAGAAAAAACCGGTGCGCAAGAAAAAGCCTGAATCGCTGGCCGCGAGCGAAGTCAGTGATTTCAACTGGTCAGCTTCGGTTACTAAAGGCCGCAGATAAACCGGCTTCGACAAATTTGTAGCTGCGCGATTTATCGCGCAATACATTGCGCAGCTATATTTTCCTTATCGATATTTTGGTGCAACGCACCAGCACCACGCCCCACGCTGGGGCAGCACTTCGGGCACTAAATGAATATCAGGTACTGAACGCCTGGCATCGCTCTTGCATTTCTCTTGTATATACATGCCCGGATGACCTCCGGTTTCTAACCATAACGACAACTGAAGGAAATAGTTATGCTTTCTCGCTATGCATTGAAAAGATCGTTTAGCACCGTTTTTTGCGCAGGGATGCTGTCAGTTACGGTTCACTCTGTTTACGCCGCTGAAACGGAACAGGTGAAAATGGGGATCGAACCCTGGCTGGGTTATGGTCAGTGGCATATCGCCTCTGCCAAAAACCTGTTTGAGAAAGAAGGGTTAAAGAAAGTCGAGGTCATCAATTTCGCTGAGGATAAAGACATCAATGCCGCGCTGGCGAGTGGGCAGATTGACGTCGCCAACATCGCGACTCATACCGCGATGGGGATGATCTCGGCAGGTCTGCCGGTGAAAATTGTGCTGCTGCTCGACCAGAGCAACACCGCCGATGCGATTCTGGCAAGCTCCGGCATAACCAGCATTAAAGACCTCAAAGGTAAGCAGGTGGCCTACGAAGAGGGCACTACCAGCGACATTCTGTTGCGCAGCGCCGTGGCTTCAGCGGGTTTGTCCTTCAGCGATATAAAACCGGTGCCGATGCCAGCTGCATCAGCCGGGAGCGCCATTATCGCCGGACGGGTACCGGTGGCCGTCACCTATGAACCCTACCTCACGGTGGCAAAAAAAGGCGATCCCAGCCTGAAAATGATTTACAGCGGCTCTTCCGATCCCGGTCTGATCAGCGATGTGCTGGTGGTACGCGATGACTTTATCAAAGATCATCCGGATGCCATCAAAGCGCTGATTAAAACCTGGGGCCAGGCGCTGGATTACTACAACGCCAATCAGAGCGAAGGGCGCGCCATCATTTCCAAAGCGGTCGGCGCGACACCGGAAGACCTCGGCACCGCGTTTGATGGTGTGAAGTATTTCACCCTGAGCGACAACAAAGCGCTGTTGTCACATGACTTCACCAGCAAAACCTTCCCGCACATTCTTCAGGCCGCCACTGCGGCAGGTATCGTTACGCAGCCGGTGACGCCTGCGCAGACCATCGATGCCAGCTTTGCCGACGCGCAATAAGCGCGGTTAAAACTTCTCCGCCGGTGCTGCCAGCGGAGAAGACCTGCCACACGGAGGAATTATGAGTTCTATCGACGTTCAGCGCGTCAATCGTCAGGCCAAAAAGAAACGGCGGCGCTCGAATTTATTAACCATCGGCAAAGAGCCAACCCGAGCTCAATTTCTCATTATCTCTGTCGCCGTGTTTGCAGTGCTGTTGCTGGCATGGTGGCTGGCGACCTCGACTGGCACGATAAAACCGATATTCCTGCCGGGGATCGAGCGCGTCTGGCATCAGATGGTGACTCTGGCGCAGAACGGCACGTTACAAAGCGACATCGCCAGCAGCCTGTATCGCATGGTTATCGCCTTCGCTATTTCCTCGGTGATGGCGATAGTGATTGGGGTGCTGGCCGGTTGTTATGGGTTGTTCAAGGCGATTGTCGAACCGCTGGTTGATTTTATCCGCTATATGCCGGTGGTGGCGTTTGTGCCGCTGACCATTTTGTGGACCGGTACCGACGATATTCAGAAGTTCCTCGTCATCTGGATTGGTACCTTTTTCCAGCAGGTACTGATGATGATCGATGCCATCAAACGTGTGCCGACGGATTTTGTCGGGCTGGGCAGAACCCTTGGCCTGTCCGATCGCCGTATCCTGCTGCGCATTGTGATCCCTTCCGCGTTACCGTCGATCTGGGATGCGTTGCGTATCAGTCTCGGCTGGGCGTGGACCTGGCTGGTGCTGGCCGAACTGGTGGCGTCTACCTCGGGTCTGGGTTATCGCATTGTGGTTTCCCAGCGTTATTTCCAGACTGACACCATCATCGGCTACATCCTGCTGCTCGGTTTCCTCGGGCTTATCACCGATCAAATCATGCGCGCGGCTGAGCGTGTGCTGTTCCGTTACAACCGGAGAGGTTCCTGATGGCGACGCTGACGCTGAATAAACTGGAAAAAAGTTTTCCGATGGGCAAAACCCGCCGCCGGGTGCTGCATGGCATCGACCTGACGCTCAACGACAACGAATTTGTATCGATTGTCGGCGCTTCGGGCTGCGGCAAAAGTACTTTGCTCTCTATCGCTGCCGGTCTGGAAGAGTTCGACAGCGGTGATGTGCTGGTGGATGGCGCACCCATTGAAGGACCGGGACTCGATCGCGGCGTGGTGTTTCAGTCCTACACGCTGCTGCCGTGGCTGACCGCGCGCGGCAACATCGAATTTGCGTTAAAAGCCGCAGGCACCCCGGCCAAAGAATGTCGCGACATCGCGCAGCAGCATCTCGAATTGGTGAAACTGGGCAACGCGGCCGACCGCTGGCCTGGTGAACTTTCCGGTGGGATGAAACAGCGCGTCGCCATTGCCCGTGCCTTGTCTTACCGTCCCAAAATCCTGCTGATGGATGAACCCTTTGGCGCGCTGGATGCCATGACGCGTCATCAGATGCAGCAGTTGCTGATCGAAATCTGGGAAAAGCACCGCCTGACGGTGATGTTTGTCACCCACGACATTGAAGAGGCGGTGTGGCTCTCCGATCGTATCGTGGTGATGGGCCAGGGCTATATCGACTCCACCTTCCCGGTGGGGCTGCCACGTCCGCGCCTCGAAGGGGTTAACCGCACCCCGGAATTTCTTGAACTCCAGCATGAAGTGCTGAATCGCATTCAACAACACGCATTAGCTCATTGAAAAAAGGAATCAATATGCCTGTTACATTTCATGACCTGACCGATGCTGATGTCTTACCCGATCATCTGTTTAAGCGCACCGAGTCTGACCTGTCGTTTTTCATCGAGAAAGTAAAACCGATCATTGAGGCGGTGAGAACCGAAGGCGACCAGGCGCTGATTCGCTTTGCCCGCGAGTTTGACGGGGTGCAGCCAGAGACCTTTTCCATCAAAGCAGAGGAACAGGAATTTGAAGAGGCTTTCGCCCGGGTTGATGCGGATGTGATTGAATCGATTCGTTTCTCTGTGGAAAACGTGCGTGCCTTCCATGAAGCGCAAAAGCCGGAAGAAATGTGGTGGAAGGAGATGCGTCCGGGGGCATTTGCCGGCGATCGCCATGTGCCGATTGATGCGGTGGCCTGCTACGTCCCGCGCGGTAAAGGGTCATTCCCCAGCGTGCTGATCATGACCACGGTTCCGGCGGTGGTGGCGGGTGTCCCGCTGCCGATAGTGATCACCCCACCAGGACCGGACGGCAAAGTCGATGACGCAACCTTGATTGCCGCACGCCTGGTAGGCATCAAAGATGTCTACAAATGTGGCGGCGCGCAGGGGGTGGCGGCGGTGGCTTACGGCACGGCATCGGTGCCGAAATGCCTGAAAATCGTCGGCCCTGGCAGCCCATGGGTGGTAGCGGCGAAACGTCAGTTATCGGGCTTGATCGATCCGGGCATCCCGGCAGGGCCGAGCGAAAGCCTGATTCTGGCGGATGACTCGGTGAATGGAGCGCTGGCGGCGCTCGACCTGCTGATTGAGTCGGAACATGGCCCGGATTCCTCGGCCTATCTGGTGACCTCCAGCCGTCGTGTGGCGGAAGAAGCCATTGCCGCGTTACCGGGTTACTGGGACAAAATTGGCGCGCAACGGGCCGATTTCTCGCAGAAGGTGCTGTGTGGCACCCACGGTGGCGTGGTGCTGACCAAAGATTTTGCCACGGCTATCGAGTTTGTGAACCAGTATGCCCCGGAGCATCTTGAGGTGCTGGCACATGAACCGATGGATGTGATGATGAAGATCCGTAACGCCGGTGAAATCTTACTGGGTGAGCATTCGCCGATTGTGTTGGGCAACTTTGTTCTCGGTCCGAATGCCGTGCTGCCGACCAACAGCGCGGCTAAAACCAACGGCCCACTATCGGTGTTTGATTATATGAAGCGTGTTTCCATCGCCTATGTTACCAGCCGGGGTTATCAGGAACTGGCACCGAAAGCCAAACGCTTTGCTGAGTACGAAGGCTTCCCCGGACATGCGCTGGCCGTTTCCGACATCCGTCAGGCGTTGCTGAAGGGGAGCAAAAATGGATGAAGCCCGCCCACCGTTAGCGGCGGAAGCCCGCCGCCTGACGCAGCAAGGCCAGTGGGAGCAGGCGCGTGAAAAACTCAGTCAGTTGATCGCCGAGGTGACCGGGGTGAACACCGCCGCGCTTGAGATCAACCGGGACCAGTACAGCCTGAACTCGCTGAACGGCCGTGTCTCGCTGGTGGATGGCCGCACGTTGTTTTTCAAATATCACCATGAGGAAGGGGAAGAACAGACCATCCAGGAATACTACCGCGCCGAGCTGTTACGTGATCATGGCTTTGAGGTCGATGTGCCCGCTTACGCCTGCGGTGAACCCGGACGACAAATCCTGTTGTATCCGCTGCGTGATGATCAGCGGCTGGCGGATGTCTGTCGCGAGATTGAGACCGCCGCGGCGTGGCAGCAGATCGAGCCGATTGTTGCGGCGCAGCGTCGTGCCGATCAGGCGATTATCACCCATACGCTGCCGACGCTGCGCATGGGCACCAGCGCTGAAGTGGAGGCCGAATCCATCCATCAGCTGTTCTGGAATCGGCTGGTCTCGCCCGGCCACGACGTCGGTCTGGGGGGGCGCGTCGCCAGCTTTTATGTCGATCAAACTTTCACCCTTGGGGAGATGCAGCTGGATTGGCCGACTCTGAGTCGGCTGCACTGGCGGGTCAATGGGGTGGCGTATCAACAAAGCCTGCGCGATCTGTTCTTAGCGGCGGGCCGCGTGCTGGCCCCTGCGGCGCTGGCCCGGCACGGCGTGGTGGTGGCACACGGTGATGCGCATAACGCCAATGTTTGGTACGAAACCCATCATCCGCAGCCGAAGCTGGTTAGTTTCGATCCCGCTTTCGCCGGGAGCAGCATTCCGGCATTGCTGGCGGAGATCAAAGCGACGTTCCACAACATTTTTGCCCATCCCTGCTGGCTGTATGAACCGGCTGATGCGGCACAGCGTTACCAGGTCAGCGTGCGACGTGATGGCGATACGCTGGAGGTGAATCATAACTGGGAGCTGTCACCGCTTCGTGCCGCTTTCCTGCAAAGCAAAGGGGAACTCTACTGGCAACCTTTGCTGGCTGAGCTGAAGAAGCAAGGCTGGCTGCCTGCCAACTGGCAACAGATTATGCGTCTGGCATTGTTCTGCTGTCCGACGCTGGTGATGAACCTGCGTGCCGGTTCCGCGAGTCATCATAATCCCACCAGCTCAGTCATCGGTTTCTCCATTGCCATGATGCTGGGCTGTGGTGGCGATGACGACTTCAGCCAATGGCTGGATGGCCTTCTGACGGAGAACTGAGATGAAAGCAGTGCGTCTGCACGGTATCGAAGCGGTGACGGTAGAGCAGGCGACACTGCCTGATTTACCCTCCGGTTGGGCCAGGGTTAAGGTGCATTCCGCCGGGATTTGTGGCTCTGATTTGCATAACTTCAAAACCGGTAAATGGTTTGCCAGCTTACCGGTGACACCGGGTCATGAACTGTTTGGCGTGATCAGCGAAATCAACGGTGAGGCAGACCCCTTCCGGGTGGGGATGCGCGTAGTAGCGGACTCCCGCGTCTGGTGTGGCGAGTGCGCATTCTGCCTGGCAGGGGAAAATAACCTTTGTGAGTCGTTAGGTTTTGTCGGTGAAGTGTTCGATGGTGGTTTCGCTGAGGAAGCTATCCTGCCATTACAAAGCCTGCTGGCGGTGCCGGATGATGTGCCGGACGATATCGCCGTGCTGTGCGAACCCCTCGGCGTCGCTCTGCGGGTGGTTAACCAACTGAATCCGGCGGAAGGGGACCGCGTATGCGTCGCCGGGGGTGGCACCATCGGGGGACTGACGGCACTGCTGCTCAGTCGGTTGAGAAAATGTCGGGTACAGCTGCTGGAGCCAAATCCGCAGCGCTATCAGTTGATTTCCTCTGTGGTGACACTCGATCCGCCGGACGCATATGCGCTGGCGGTTGAAGCCTCTGGCCATCCTGCGGCGCTTAATGCGCTGATTGGTGGCATCCGCTCCGGGGGACGCATTGCGCTGGTGGGTATCTTTCATCATACCGATGGCGTGGATCTCAACGCGCTGGTTGAACGTGAAATCTCACTGACCGGCTGTAGTGTTTTTCGCGATGAACAGCATGAAGCATTGCAGGTTATGGCGACCCTGGCTGAGGATCTGCGCAAGCTGGTCGCCCCGCCGATTTCACTTGATGAGGTCCCTGATACCTATCTTTCACTGCTCGCGGGAAAATCTGACTATCTCAAAACGGTGATCAAGCTATGAATGTGTTATCCACCTTTTCTCTTGCGGGAAAACGCGCGCTGGTGACCGGAGCAACGCGCGGTATCGGTTTTGCGCTTGCCAGAGCTCTGCTGCAAGCCGGGGCCAGTGTGATCATTACCGGACGCCAGCAGAGCACCCTGACTCAGGCGGTGAGTTTATTGCACGAGGAAAGTGACAACGTCACCGGTTTATTGCTGGATGTCACCCAAACGCCGCAGATTGCGCAGGCGATTGCCTCTATCGGCAACATCGATATCCTGGTCAACAACGCCGGTACCGAGCAGGTTTGTCCATCGCTTGAAGCCGATGAAGCGCTGTGGGATACCATTGTCGGCACCAACCTGAAAGGGGCGTTTTTCTGCGCTCAGGCGGCGGCAAAAGGGATGGCTGCATCCGGTACCGGTGGGGTGATTATCAATCTTTGCTCGTTAACCAGCTGTGTGGGCGTACCGGGCGCGGCTGCCTATGGCAGCTCCAAATCCGGACTGGTGGGATTGACCCGCACCCTCAGTACCGAGTGGGCAGGGCATAACATTCGCGTGAACGGCATCGGACCCGGCTATTTCGAAACCGATATGACGCAGGTGTTTTATCAGGATGAACAATGGCGTAACGCCATGCAGCAAAAAATCCCCCTCGGGCGCTTCGGGGAACTGGATGACCTCGCCGGTAGCGTGGTGTTCCTCAGTTCCGATGCCGCTCGCTACATTACCGGGCAGATTCTGTACGTTGATGGTGGGTATCTTGCGGCGATTTAACGGGAGAACGTGCAAAGGGCATAAGGATGTTATTATTCAGGCCAGACGTTGCAGGTAGCAACGGACACAGACCTTAATCCCTGGGGATGACTTATGAACCACGAAGTACCGCTGAAATTTTATGACATCGTAGAAGAGTATGCGACGGAAACAGCCAAGCCGGTAAGCGAGTCCGAACATGATGCGCTGGCGCGCTATTTTCAGCTGCTGATCACCCGTTTAAGCAATAACGAAGAAATCAGTGAAGATGCCCAGCGAGAGATGGCCAGCGAAGCGGGTATCGATCCGCTGCGTATTGATGACATCGCTGAGTTTCTCAATCAATGGGGCAATGAATAATTCCCTCTGTTGAAACTGTCATGTCCGCTTCTGGCTAATGGCCCTAAGCGGACGTTGCGCCTGGGCAGGCGCAACAGATAGAAATTGCCTTGCAAAAAATAACAACTGGAAATGAACTTCTGTTTTAACTCTGTGCCGGGAAATGTGATTTTAACTCGTGTTGTCTCAAAATAAATATACGCACTCAGCTAAGGTAAAAAATGGAAAAACCATTTTTTCGCAAACATGCTCTCGAATCTTCCGGTGATGAGTGTTCTGCAACCGTGTCGCCCGCCGTGGTTTTTTTTCGACGAAATCTGTTCTCTGTGGTTATAGGCACCGTAAGCTTCATTTATTTTATCGACAGCCATCAGCCTGATTTATTTAAAGCAACGGCAAAACCGCTGCCTCAGATCCAGCAAATTACTGTCAGCGCTTCAGCAGACGGCACTGTCGAGCAGATCCCTGTCACCCTGGGTGAGCATGTCACATTAAAAACACCTCTCGTGCTGTTCTCAAACGAAAACAGACAGGCACTGGAAGGGACCCGACTGGTCAGCGAGCAATTAAAACTAGAACAGAGTAGCCTGTTGCAGGACATTCAACATACTCAACAGCTTGCCCTTCAGCAGGCCAGCGACAACCGCTTCCAGCAAGAAATGCTTAACGGGCAACTGGAACAACTTTCAGAACAAAGCAAAATTGAGTCATTGCAAATCAGCATGGCGCAGAATCTGGTGAACAAATGGCGACCTTTGCTGGCAAAGGGATACGTTTCTACACTGCAGTTTGCCCAGGAACAGTCGATTGTATGGGGCTATGAGAGTCAGTACCGATCTTTACTGCAACAGCAGTATGGCACTCGGCAGCAGTTAAACGTATTGAATGATCAACAGCTCCAGTTACCGCTGACGACTTCCGTTAAAATTAATGTACTGCGGCGGCAGCTGGCGCAGGTGGATGAGAGCCTCGAGCAAAATGAAAACATGCCACAGCGGGTGGTTTATACACTCTCTGCCGGTACGGTAAAATCCGTTTTTGCTAAAGCGGGTGATGCGATAACGACCGGGCAACCATTGCTGACAATCGAGCCGGATAATGTCACCGGCCAGATAACGCAGAGAAATAGCGACGTTGTGCTTCAATATCAGAAAGTAAACGACCAGCCGGGCAATACCTCAAACATTCCTCATCACAACGTGTCAGCGCATAAAGTGTAATGTTGCATCCGGCCTGAAACTGCCGAACATACAGCCATCTGGGTGTTTAAGTGGTTAAAACAAAAAAATAAACATTGCTATATTCATTTCGCTATGTCTTAATGACGCCATCGGTTTGGAATACAGACCTTATGAAAGCAGTTTTAGTAAAGCAGTCCTCAGTTCAAGTGTTATCCAAAGATACCCTTCTTCATGAGCCTCCTCCTAAGTGCCAAATAAGTAACTCTCTCATTGCAGGCCATTACTGCCGCTTATCGTGGCTCATAAAATTAAGGAAGTATCTATGTCTAATAAAATGACTGGTTTAGTAAAATGGTTTAACTCAGATAAAGGTTTTGGCTTTATCACTCCTGACGATGGCAGCAAAGATGTATTTGTACATTTCTCTGCTATCCAGAGTGACAGCTACAAAACACTTGATGAAGGTCAGAAAGTTTCCTTCACCATCGAAAGTGGCGCTAAAGGCCCTGCGGCCGGAAACGTCACCGCGCTGTAAGCCGCGCTAATTATCAGTGATGCTTACAACAGCGATGAAGGCAATAGTCTGAGCAGCTAAGCTCTACTGATAGTAAAATGAACCCGCCTGGTGCGGGTTTTTTATTACATAAATTTCAGACAGCTGCCCGGTTTTCCTGTCTGGATGCGGGGCGCTGAAGCGCTCTGACCCGCTGATCAGGGATAGTGCTGTTGAGTCAGCCCCGAGTCTGAAGCTGCAGCCCTCTCACTCGCACAGTAGAAATTTATCGTCCAGACTTACCCCAAAGACATGGTTTGTGCAGGCATTGTGCTTTACACTGCGCGCTGCAAAAACTGAGTAGATAAACAATTAAGTAGGCGGTAATGGCGATGAAAGGCACGATCACAACCTGGTTTCAGGATAAAGGTTTTGGATTTATCAAAGATGAAAACGGTGACAACCGTTACTTTCATGTGATTAAGGTCGCCAACCCTGATTTGATTAAGAAAAATGCAGCGGTGACTTTTGAACCCACCACCAATAACAAGGGCTTGTCAGCCTATGCGGTGAAAGTCGTACCGGAAAGCAAATATATTTTTATTGCCGGTGAGCGCATTAAGCTCACGTCGATCAAGTCTTACCTGGTTTACAGCGAAGAAGTGCCTGCCGATACCCGCATCGATAAGGAAAATGCGTTGTTGTCTGTGGGGATTCTGATGAAAAGTATCAGACCGAAAGCAGCTGCTGAACCCGCTGAATTGCGCTCACAGAAAAAACTGGCGATCACCACTTTCCAGGGAACAACGTTAATTTTTTCGGAAGATGAGATTGACGTGGAAGCCACGGTAAAAATGCTCAAGCTGAAATAATTCTTCCCGCCCCTGTGCCGGGATCCTGCGTTATTAATCCGCGTGATTTCGGCCTTAATATGTCGCTATATCATTATTATCGTCATCGTTTGCCCCTCATTGGGTTGTTTCATCCGGCGACCATCACCACGCCTCGCTTGCCATGTAACCAATGCGGTAATTTTCCCTGGCCATGTGCGGTGCATCGCCAAAATCGACCTGCAATAGCTGCCAGCGGCTGATATCCCAGGCGCTAAGATGTCCGTCAAGAGGCAATAAAGAAAGATCGCTGTGTGCGGGAATATTCTGTTTGGTTATTGATAGCCAGCTGGCGCTTCTTATCTCATCCATACAGGGGAGATGTAGCGCCAGCCAGGTCTCAATCTGTGGCCAGCCAAAATCCTGCGTCAGCTTTTTAAAGGCAGGACTCTGTAAAAACATGGTCATCGCGTTGGCATTCTTCCAGACATAGAGCGGGGCATAGCGGTTTTCATTGCTATATCCTTCACCGCATTTGGCAACGAGCCAGGCTTTAAACAACAAACCTGAAAAGCCGTTTAACTTTGCCCCATTCTCCTCAATGCGTTTCTCAATGATGGTCATGTCATAATTAGCGGGCAAGGTAAAACGATATTGCATCACAATCATAATCCCTCCTCAGAGAGTAATCGCCCATTACTGAAACTCCATTCATCGGCGGTATTAAATTGAATAATCACCATCACGTCATCCGGGCTAATATCCAGCGCCGTGTTGAGTTGATCGCATAATGTGCGACAGAGATTCTTCTTCTGCTCGAAAGAGCGGGGCCTGCCTGCGGTGATATGGAACTGAATAAAATTGTCGCTGCGACCGGTGCTTTTATAGTGATGGTCAAACACACGCAGACCGGCAGCTGGCGTTTCGAAAACCTGAAAGCGATCGTGGGGAGGGACGGCAAATTCTTTCTCAAGGCTTTGTTGCAGAATGTCGGAAATTTGCACAATTTGCTCGTCGCTAAAACCCGGACGCAGAGTGATACGGGTGAAAGGCATCAGTGTTTATCCTCTTCCAGGCATTCGAGGGCGGAAACCGCCGCAGGCCAGCCCGCGTAAAATGCCAGGTGCGTGAAAGTTTCAACAAGCTCTTCACGGTTCAGGCCATTTTGTTGCGCGAAGCGGATATGCCATGGCAACTGCTGGATACGGCCAAGAGCCGTCAGGGCTGCAAGCGTAATTAAGCTACGTTCACGCGGGGAAAGAGGTTCACGTTGCCAGATATCATTGAAAAGTAAATCCTGACTCAGTTCGGCCAACTTCGGCGCAACACGGGCCAGGGTTTCGCGATCAAGGGACTTCGTCATAGTTGTTACTCCGTATTGACAGTGAAGTCATTCTGGCGCGATATTTTGATCCTGAAAATTGAATTAATTAAGACTTACTATCCCGAATTTCAGGATGATGATGACTAAACTTCCTTTGACGCTCGACCTGGATGCACTGCGCAGTTTCGTGACCGGCATCGAGTGCGGCAGCTTTGCGCAGGCGGCACATCGCCTCTGCCGTTCAACTTCGGCTGTAAGCGCACAGCTTAAAAAACTGGAACAGCAGTGCGGTGCCGATCTGGTGGTCAGGAATGGCCGCCATCTGGCGTTGACCCATAATGGCGAGATAATTATGGGGTATGCCCGTCGGTTGTTAGCGCTAAATGATGAAGCGCTGCTAGCCCTGAATGGCAAGCTGATGCAGGGTGAAATACGTATTGGTATGCAGGAAGATTTTGGCGAGTCGCTTATGCCGGGCATCCTTGGTGAGTTCAAACGCCACCATCCGGGGATGCGTATTATTGCCCGCGTCGATCGCAACCGGGGATTGCTGAATGCGATCAATGATAACGCGCTGGATATGGCGCTGTTATGGCAACCGGAGAATGCGCAGCGTGGAGGCAAATTGATCGGTCAGTGCTCGCTGGAGTGGATAACGCACCCAAAACTGGATATCAGTACGCTGCTGGCGCAGGGCATGCCATTACCGCTGGTGATGCTTGAAAGCCCGTGCCTGATGCGTTCCCGTGCCATCGAATGTCTGGACCGGGCGAACATCGCCTGGCAAGTGGTATTTGTCAGCCAAAGCTTGAGTGGCATTTGGGCGGCGTTGCAGGCAGGGCTGGGTATCACCGTGCGAACACGTATCGGAATGCCCGGTAACTTGCGCGTTGCCGGGAGTATTTTGCCCTCACCGGGGAATCTTGGTATTACGCTGGAGCAGGGGCTGGGAAATGAAGCCATTCATGGAGCGCAGGTGGTGCTGGGGCAACTCATGGAAGAAGCGCTGCTAAGTGCCAGGAACGGACATCAATAACACAACGGCGCGGAGCATTAGCGTTAAGAACCATTTACTGCTCGACATAGGTTTCAATTCCACATGTGGAAAAAATATCATATCCTTATCAATCACCTGGCACCGCCCAGTCGCTTAGCTACGGCACCGCCCAGCGCTATGCTATTGATTAACAACCACGGGGTTGATCATGCAGCATCCAATTAAATTTGGTCGTATAGCAGCCGTATTGCCAGTCAAAAATATCAATATTTCCAAAGCGTTTTACATAAATGGGCTCAATTTCAAAAATGTTTTTGAAAATGGAGACCCTGTAGGCTTCGTGATACTAAGACGTGAAGACGCTGAATTACATTTAACTCTTCAACCACAGTACAAAGCCCCTTCCTTTCCTGTCGCGCACCTTCTTGTCGATGATGCAAATGTACTTTATAGCCAATGTCAGAATGTTGGTGCCAGAATTATCAAAGGCATACAAGATAAAGATTATGGCATACGGGCGTTTGTCTTCGCTGATCCAGATGGGAATCGTATCGATGTTGGACAGATTCTGAATCAGTAATTAAGGGCAGATTGCTACGCAAAAAGGTCGCCTGTAAAGGGCGACCGGACAGTCAGAACAAAAAATTTGGGTGATGTTGTTGATGAATGAAGGCGCAGACATTCGCTTTAGAGCAGGCGCTTCCGTTAGTCGCTCATAGCTACCCTGCCTAACTTCTTGATGGGCAGCTTCGTGCCAGATACGGACATGATGGATCCTCCCCTCTTGGATTTATCAAAGGGAATAAAATTCATGGCTATTTCTCCGTTCTGTTCCAGGGCATTTTTAACAGTAAACTCGCCATGCCACAGAAGCCACTCACTCCAGCAAACAGTAAACCTGCACCGACAAAGCCGGAAAGTAAAAACAGTCTGCTATCAGCGGTATATCCCAATACCACGCCGATAAGAATCAGTGTGCCTGCAACAATCTGAACTTGCCTCATGACAGGCAACGGTTGTTTTTTGTCTTCGATAGTCGGGAGGTGGGCGCTCTTCCACGCGTTAATGCCGCCTGTCATCAGTAAAGCCTGCGCAGGGCTTGCCGCTTTCATGAGCGCGCTGGCATTTTGGGCCGTGCGTATTCCTGCCTGACAATGAAAAATGACGGGCTGTTGCTCTGCACCCTCCACCGTTTTACCTGCCGTCATCTCGGTAAGCGGAAGCGAGTGCGCGTGCGGTATGTGTTCACGCAGGTATTCAGCGCGGTCCCGAATATCAATCAGCACAGCCCCTTGATCAATCAGTTTTTTGGCTTCGAGCGGTGATACCGATTCTGGCGTCATTTGAAATCCTCCGGACAGTAAATCTCTTTTAACGTGGAGATGACTTTTTTCACCGCATCGTTTTTGATGAAATAGTTCACTCTTTGCGCCACCCGCTCAGACTCAATCAAACCATCTTCTTTCATTTTCGCCAGGTGCTGAGAGGTTGCAGAAGGCGTTAAGCCGGTCAATTGCCCCAAATCCCCTGACGAAGTGCCGGGTTTATCAATGAGAATGCAGAGGATCAATAGCCGATTGCTGTTACTCATCGACTTAAGCAGCGTGGTTGCAAGCTGGGCACTTTCCTGTAATTGGAACAGCTGAGTCTCTTTCATTTTTTACTTTAGCATTATCTAAATTTAGAAAAATCTAAATCAAATGACACTCACATGCAATCAAAAGATTTCAGTGCCTGGCGCGCTTTACCACACCAGTGGCGTGTTATGAATGTTACTGCCCGGATTGAAACGTTATGCTGTTACCTGAAACCCGCTTCATATCCGAAGATCATTCATTCCTGGAAATCTGACCATGGCACGTAACCGCACTTTCTCACTCGATATTGGCTGGAGAACGCTGCTGAAAGACGCAGGCATGCAGCCTGAACATGTATTGCGTAAGGCTGGTTTGCCCGACGATCTTTTTTCAGGAACAAAGCGCGGACTCGATACTGACGAATATTTTCGTTTCTGGCGCGCACTGGAGACGGAAGCGAATGATGTTGCTTTTCCCTTACGGCTGGTAGAAATGGTCACCACCGAAGTTTTCGATCCTCCGCTTTTCGCCGCGCTTTGCAGCAGCAATATGATGCAGGCGATGCAACGACTGGCACGATATAAGCAGCTGATTGCGCCGATGGTGCTGGAGACCGCGGTGGATCGAACCGGTGTCCTGACCGTATCACCGCGCTGGTTGTCAGTCGTGACAGGTATACCCCTGTCTCTGCAAGTGGCAGAGCTTGCCTTCTTCCTGCGACTGCTGCGGCTGGCAACCCGTGAACCTATTCAGGCGTTGAAAGTGATGCTCCCTCAGCTTCCCTCCGGAATTGCGGCCCGCCACTTTGCAGGTTTCTTCGGTATCGCTGTGCAGTATGGTGAAAAGCCAGCCATCAGTTTTTCCGCCACGGATGCACTTCGACCATTTTTGACGGTGAATGAAGGCATGTGGCAGATATTTGAGCCTGAGCTGCGACGTCGTCTGAGTCAGCTGGATGCAACGGCTTCAACCGCCGAACGGGTGCGTGCGGTACTTCTGGAACTGCTGCCGGCTAACGAAGCGACTATTGAGAAAACAGCAGAACGTCTGGGTATGAGCAAACGCACCCTTCAGCGCAGGCTTGAGGAGGAGGGGGACAATTTCCGCACCCTGATCAACGGCTGTCGGGAAAACCTGGCCCGCCATTATCTGTGCAATACCAGTCTATCTGGCTACGAGATTGCGTTCCTGCTTGGCTTTGAAGACCCTAATTCATTCTATCGGGCATTTATGGCCTGGACTGGCCAGACTCCGGAAACTGTCAGGGGATCCCTGCGTCTCAATTAAAAGAGAACACGATGATGATGTCAGAAAAAAAACGCGTTGTGCTACTTGCGGGTGCTACCGGCCTGGTGGGGGGCAAGCTGCTGCAAATTTTGCTAAACGATCCGGATATTGCATGCGTTCATGCGCTGAGTCGGAAACCGCCGGCAATCAGCCACCCAAAGTTAACCGTCCACCTGGTCGATTTTGCTTCTTTGCCGCAACTGCCCCGTGCCGATGAAGCCTACCTTGCTCTGGGAACAACGATTAAAGTCGCGGGGAGCCGGGAGGCGTTCCGGGCGGTGGATTTCGATGCCAACATGGCGGTTGCCCGGGCGGCGCTTTCAGCAGGCGTAAGCCGGGTAGGGCTGGTCAGTGCGGGTGGCGCCAATGCGCGATCATCCATGTTTTACACCCGCGTGAAAGGTGAACTGGAACAGGCGCTCAGAGCCATGCCGTTTACCACCTTGGTGATTGCGCGGCCCTCTTTGCTGCTTGACTCCCGTGATGGGCTGGGGCAGCCAGTACGTCCGGGAGAACTTATTTTCATACCGATCGCCAGGCTGCTATCTCCCATTCTGCCCGGTGCTTATAAGCCCATCGAGGCGCTGGCTGTTGCCCGGGCGCTGGCACAGCAGGTGCCCACCACAACGGGTGTTGTTGTGCTGGCTTCTGACCAGATGATCAAACTGGGGAAATCCGGGCGCGTTTAGCAAGCGCTCTGGCGCGTAGTGCAAGATAGATCCGGTCTGTGTTGAGGCAAACTGGGGGCAGTTCACTTAACGAGGTGCCTATGTTTACTCAGGAAAACAAAACCGCGCTGGTTACCGGCGCATCGTCAGGCATGGGCAAGGCCATTGCTCGTCGTTTGATCGAGGAGGGCTATCAGGTCTACGTGGCTGCCCGCAGTGTCGGGAAAATGGCTGATCTGGCTCTGCTCGGAGCACAGCCACTGCGGATGGATATTTCCAAAGATGAAGAGATTGTATCCGGCGTAAACACGATTCTGGCGCAGACTGGTGGTGTCGATGTGCTGGTCAACAATGCCGGATTTGGCCTGTACGGGCCGGTAGAAGAGATCGGTATTGATGAGGCTCGCTACCAGTTTGAGGTGAATTTGTTCGGTGCAGCACGGCTCACGCAGCTGCTGCTCCCGGCGATGCGCGTCAGACGCAGCGGGCGCATTGTCAACATCACCTCGATGGGTGGAAAGATGTACAGCATCCTGGGTGCCTGGTACCACGCAACCAAACACGCACTGGAAGGATGGTCAGACTGCCTGCGTCTGGAAGTCGCCGGATTTGGTATCAAGGTCGTGATCGTCGAACCGGGAGTGATAGAGACGGGCTTCGGTGAGGGTGCCAGTGACAGTATCGTCAAACGTTCGGCCAGCGGACCCTATGGTCAGTTGGTGAAGAGGGTGGCTATGTCGATCAAAAACACTTACGGACAGGGTAAAGGCAGTGATCCGAACCTTATCGCGGAGGTGGTCTCGCGAGCGGTTAACAGCAGCAACCCACGCACACGCTATGCGGCCGGTAAATTTGCAAAGATGTTGATCCGTATGCGCGTCTGGCTGGGTGACCGCCTATTCGACCGTATCATTCTCAGTCAGACCCGCTGACGTAACATTGTGACCCAGTCCGGTTGCATCATATCGCTCACCCCGGACTGAGTTTTCTTCATCTGCCCGGCTATGTTAGCCCAGCAGTTCTCTGCGCACGATTTCTGCGCCAGCACTTAACGCATTCAGCTTGCCTCTGGCTACCCGGCGAGATAAAGGCGTCATGCCACAGTTGGTAGAGGGATAGAGTTTATCGGCGTCAACAAACTTCAATGCATTGCGTATGGTATTCGCCACTTCTTCCGCTGTTTCAATGGTATTGGTTGCCACATCAATGGCGCCAACCATCACTTTTTTACCGCGAATAAGCTCAATGAGATCCATTGGCACGCGAGAGTTGTGACATTCCAGTGAAATGATATCGATATCTGATTTTTGCAGTTTGGGGAAAACTTCCTCATATTGACGCCACTCGGTCCCCAGCGTCTTTTTCCAGTCGGTATTGGCTTTGATGCCATAGCCATAGCAAATATGCACAGCCGTTTCACATTTAAGCCCTTCAATGGCTTTTTCCAGGGCAGCAATCCCCCAGTCATTCACCTCATCAAAGAAAACATTAAATGCAGGCTCATCAAACTGGATAATATCGACACCAGCAGCTTCTAATTCTCTGGCTTCCTGATTAAGAATTTTGGCGAATTCCCAGGCGAGTTTTTCGCGACTTTTATAATGCCCATCATAGAGGGTATCAATCATCGTCATCGGACCTGGCAGCGCCCATTTAATCGGCTGAGTGGTTTGCTGACGTAAAAATTTGGCATCTTCCACAAATACCGGTTTCTGGCGCGCCACTTCACCCACGACGCTGGGTACGCTCGCATCATAGCGATTACGAATTTTAACGATTTCACGTTTTTCAAAATCAACGCCGCTGAGGTGTTCGATGAAGGTCGTGACAAAATGCTGACGTGTTTGCTCGCCATCACTGACAATATCAATACCGGCTTTGAGTTGATCCTCCAGGCACAAACGCAGAGCATCTTGTTTACCGTCAATTAATTCCTCACCCTCTAATTTCCAGGGTGACCACAGTGTCTCTGGCTGTGCCAGCCAGGACGGTTTGGGTAAGCTGCCGGCAGTTGAAGTGGGTAATAACTTTTTCATCACAGGTGACCTTTTATTTTAGGTTAATCAAAGAACGGCAGTAGCAGACCATTGCTCAAGCACAGTTTGATATGGTTTGATGAAGTTCTCTTCAGTAAACTTTCCCTGCTCAATAGCCAACTGGCTACGTTCTTCTCGATCATAAACAATGCGGGTTAACGAATAATCCGGGTGCTTCAGGTTTGGCTGATAGCATTGCCCTGCAGCCGAATTCGCGTTGTAAATTTCAGGGCGGTAAATCTTTTGAAAAGTCTCCATCGTGCTGATGGTACTGATCAGTTCAAGATTCGAGTAATCACTGAGCAAATCGCCAGAAAAATAGAATGCTAAAGGCGCAGCACTATTCGGTGGCATAAAATAACGTGCCTGCAAGCCCATTTTTGCGAAATAATGATCGGTCAGGGAGAGTTCATCTTGCTGGTATTCGATGCCCAATACCGGATGTTGATTTCCCGTCTGATGATAGGTGTTTTTACTGGAAACACTCAGGCAGATAACCGGTGGCTTATTAAAGTTCTCTTTGTAAGCGTCTGAATTAACGAACTGCTTAAAGATGTTGCCATGCAGATCGCCAAAGTTTTCCGGCGTGGCGAATCCGGATTGGTTTTTATTGTGTTCAGGCAATACGACGCTAAAGTCATAATCGCGCACATAGGAGGAGAAGTTATTCCCTACAATGCCTGCAATACGTTGATTAGTTTTTTTATCAACGATATTGGTTTTCAGGATTTCAATCACCGGGAAGGCGTTGCCATGGCCTTCGAGGTTAATATTCAACTCGGCAGAAATGATGTCCAGCTCGACAGCATAACGATCGCCATTAGGGTTATCCCAATGCGCCAGAGAATTGAAACGATTGTCAATCATCACCAGGGCGTTGCGCAGGTTTTCCTGACGTTTATCCCCTCTGGCCAGATTAGCAAAGTTGGTGGTGATGCGAGTGTTTTGGGAGGGGTTATAATTTTCGTCGAAACGAAGGCTTTTAACCGTAAATGAAAAATGCTTATTCATGGTGATCTGGTGTCCTGGTATCCAATATAAAGCCTGATTTTTTCTTGTCTTTTGAGTGTTGCCCAATTTGATGGCGGGCGTTCTCAATCAGTTGCCTTTATATTGTTTTGAAGTTAACAATGCATCTTTTATGCCAGAAGAGTTGTATGAGGAAAAGTGATTAAATTTCAATGGAACATGAGTCATCTTCATGTTCTGGTTCCCTGTCAGTGAATCGGGCACGA
This sequence comes from Pantoea sp. App145, assembly GCF_047947045.1. Taxonomy (NCBI): domain Bacteria; kingdom Pseudomonadati; phylum Pseudomonadota; class Gammaproteobacteria; order Enterobacterales; family Erwiniaceae; genus Pantoea; species Pantoea sp. App145. The sequence continues at coordinate 324,525 of NZ_CP133294.1, read as the reverse complement.
GCCTGACAGCAGCCCGCACCCGGCTTTCGTTTTTAATCCACCCCCAGATTATTCCCAGTCATTAAACCCACCATCCGGTTCTCATCCATATCCTGTTGTTCCAGCGTTGCGACAACGCGCCCGTGGTACATCACCAGACAGCGATCGACCAGCGCCTGTAATTCAGGTAGATCGGTGGAGTAAACCAGCACCGAACCGCCATCCGCCACAAACTGACGAATCGCCTGATAGATAACTTCTTTAGTTCCGACATCAACACCGCGCGTTGGGTCGAATAACAGCAAGGTTTTCGCCCCGGACAGCAGCGCCCGCGCAATCAGTGCTTTTTGCTGATTGCCGCCGGACAGGGTGCCAATTTTAAAATTCAGGTAGCGGGTGCTGAGCTCCACGCGCGGGGCGACGCAACCAATTGCCTCGTCTTCGGCATCGCGTTTAATCAGGCCCAGCCGGGTAAACCGCGACAGCACCGAAGGCGTCACATTGGCAGCGGTGGACAGGGTGGGAAAAATCCCTTCGCTTTTACGGTCTTCCGGCACAAAGGCTATCCCGCTATGCAAATTCAGCGCCTCACGGGAGTGGCGTAAATTGACCACATGCCCATCCAGTTGTATTTGTCCGCTGCCGGGTTTCATCAGGCCTGCAAGGGTACGAAACAATTCCCGCTGCCCCTGTCCTTCAAGGGCTGCCACGCCCAGTATTTCGCCCTGATGGAGTTCCAGCGAGACATCCGCAAAGGCATTGCTACTCAAGTCATTGGTCACCAGGCGGGGGAGGTGCGCTGCGATGGCGGGTTGACGGCGGGTGGTCGAGCGCTGGCTGGATCGGCGGCCCACCATCAGGGCGAAAATATCATCATTGCTGACGGCGGATAAATCGACGGTTTCGATACTTTTTCCGCTGCGTAGCACCGTGGCATGGCTGGCGATGGCACGAATTTCAGCCAGACGATGCGAGATATACAGCACGGAACTGCCCTGTTGCGTCAGGCGGCGCACCAGACGGAATAACCACTCCACATCAGCCAGCGCCCCGGTCGGTTCATCGAGGATCAACAGGCGGGGATTGAGGTGCATCGCACGCACGATCTCCAGCCGCTGACGCGCTGCTAATGACAGGCTTTCGACATTGGCCTGCGGCGAGATATCGAAGACATCATGTTGATTAAGAATGATTTCGGTTTCCTGCTGCATGCGTTTGCGCGCGGGCAGGCCAAATGCATTCTTCGGTGCATGGGGCAGAAAAAAATTCTGCGCCACGCTGAGATTAGGCAACAGGCTCAGTTCCTGAAATGCGGTGCTGACCCCGAGTCTGCGGGCGTGCTGGAGGGAATGCGGCGCGTAAGTCTCGCCGTCCATTGTCATGGCTCCGCTATTGGGGGCAACTACGCCGGAGAGGATTTTCACCAGCGTGGATTTTCCGGCACCGTTTTCACCGAGAATAGCCTGCACCTGACCCGGCTGCAGCGTCATGCTGACTTCCTCCAGCGCGACGGTCGGACCATAGGATTTGGCGACAGATGAAAGGTGAATGCCTTGCGGCATGGCATGTTGCATGGTGCGTCTCCTGTCGCCCGATGGCAGCAGACCATCAGGCGACGTCAGGCAAAATTATGGGGTGACGGTTGGCTTCACTTTGGTGAGCTTGTATTCATCCGGTGCGGCCTGGCAGCGATCACAGTTGATCCCTGGTTCATCGGCAGCCTTCACAATAGCGGCAGGCAGAGGCTGGATAGTGGTGCCTGGCGTAGGGATACCCTTCAGAGCTGAATCGAGTGAGACCTCAGGCAAATACACCGGGTTATAGATTTCGGCGGAGAATCCTTCCGGCACCATATTGGCCGGGAACACATTACAACCCTCAGTGATTTTTCCGTCCTGACACATTTTGACCTGATCGGCGGTAACCCACGGCAATGGATATTCGATGTTGGTCGGCGGCAGATTGCGCTTACCGGTGAGGACTTCCATCATCAGTTTGAAAGCATAACCAGCGGTGGCAGGCGGCGAACCGGCTGATACGCCACTCAGCCCACGTTTGCGATAATCCGCATTCAGGAAGCCTAAGCGAAACCCGTTCATATTTTCGCCCATAATCGGGATCATCTTGCCTTTGCGGTCCGCAACGGCGTTCAGCACCCCGGCTTCACCCAATTCTGACCAGATACCATTGACATCAGGATGGGCGGCAAGCGCTTTCGCGGTTTCGCGCTGGCTAATACGATCGTCCCAGTAACCATAATATTCGGAGACAATCTGGATGCCTGGATATTGTTTAAAAATATGCATCGCACCATCGTAATGACGTTTATCCACCGAGGTGCCAGGCACACCACGGTTCATAAATATTTTCCCTTTACCGCCTAATTCATTGACCAGTTCCTGAGCCATGTTTTCACCCGCACCCGCCGAAATATAACTGACGTTATAGGCACATTTCTCGGTGACGGTGGAGTCAAACATAAAGAATTTCACCCCCTGGCTGCAACCGCGGCGAATAACCCGGTTTAATGCGGTGGGAGAAATAGGAAAACTAATAATGCCATCCGCTTTTGCCGCAATCATACTTTCATAAGCGGAGATTTGCGCCTGCGGATCGGTGCCGGAAATCACCTCGGTCAGGTCCACCATCTTGTCATAAGGTGGCGTTTTTGCGAGTGATTTTATAATGTTTGCGGTTTCGCTCATCCAGTTATTTCCGCTATAACTTAAGCTGAGGAATATTTTGTATTTCTTCGGCGGTTCATCGGCGTGAACAGCGGAAACCGTTCCGGCCATCAGCATGCAGGCGCAGGCTAACGCCGCGTATTTTTTTACACGTGTTTGAAAGGACATAATGACTCCAGAAAATAGAATGTTAGCGTTCAGGTATTACATTTATTTAGAAAAGGCACCGATTTTCTTTGATAAAATTAAAATAGAATTAATGGAGCCGGACTGGAATAACAGCGCCAGCAGAATAATTAAGCCGGAAACAATTAAGCGCCAGCCCTGGTCTAATCCGGTCGCAGCAATCACCGAATCGACGGTGGTTAAAAACAGCGAGCCTGCCAGCGTACCGATAAAGGTTCCTTTGCCGCCGAGGATGGAGGATCCACCTACCACTACGGCGGCAATTGAGGGCAGTAAATAGGGATCACCCATACGCAACGTGGCACCATCGGAATAGCCGGTCAGCAGTGCACCGCCCAGTGCCGCACATAAGCCGCTCAGGGCATACGCCAGTACCGTTACCTTGCCCACCGGAATACCGCTAATGGCGGCGGCACGTCCGTTGCCACCCAGTGCATACAGCTGGCGGCCAAACAGGGTGCGTGACTGGAGCAACAGCGCCAGCAGGCTGAACACGATAAAGAACAGCAAAATACCGGGGATACCGAACAGGCTGCCTTTTACCACGGCCGAAAGCAGCGGGGGCGAAGCACCGAGGGTACTGCCACCGCTTGCCCCCAGCGCCAGTGAAGCCACGATGATGCCGGACCCCATCGTCATAATGAACGGCGGAATGCGCAGCAGCGTAATGCCCAGGCCGCTGATAGCGCCAATCGCGGCGGCAGAGAGCAGAATTAACGGCAGCATCCACAACGTATTGCTGCCATTCTCGCCAATCATCCCTGCGGCCATCACACCGCCATACATGAATAACGAGGCGACGGAGAGATCCATCCCCCCGGACAGAATCACCAGTCCCTGACCAAAAGCCACCACCAGTAAAAATGAGGCGAGGGTGATAATCATCATCACCTGCGACCAGGAACCGAGGGCCGGGCTTATCAGGCGTGAGGCAAGAATCATCACCACGGTCAGCAGTAATAACAGCACTGGCGCAATGAAATCGGCATTCAGACGGCTACCGCTGCGGCGATCGTCGCGGTTGATCTCCGCGCGGGCTATGGTTGCTTTGTTCATACCGGTGCTCCTTTTTTCGTCGCACGTCGGTTAAGTAAATGGCTGGAGACAATCGACAGGATCAGCAGCACGCCCTGGAAAAACCCGATATAGAACGAGGAGACGCCGAGCGCGAACAACATTTTCTGCATCAGTAGCAGTACCGCCGCGCCCACCATCGAGCCAAACGCACCGCCACGACCCCCGCTCAGGCTGGTGCCACCCAGCGCTACCGCCGCAAAGGACAGCAGCAGGAACGGTTGCCCGGCATTGGGATCGCCGGTCGCGGTTTGCGCGCTGAGCATGAAACCGGCCGCGCCATAGAAACAACCCGCCAGAATGAAGGCTTTGCAACGCGTCCAGCGCACCGCGACACCAGAGAGACCTGCGGCAGTTTCATCTGCGCCGATGGCATAGATAGCGGTACCGGTATCAGTACGTTTGATCACCAGCCAGATCAGGGCGAATATCAGCAGAAACAAGCCCGAGATCGGCAAAACCTGCCACAGGGAATCGGTCAGCGTGTCGCTGATAAACGCCGACACGCTGCCGCCCGGTACCGGCAGCAGCAGCAGGGCGATACCCTGCGCCACAATCATGGTGCCAAGGGTGGCCGCAATGCTCTGCACGCCGTGCCACGCCACCAGATAACCGTTCACCAGCCCAATCAACGCCCCGGCGGCGAGACACATGGCCAGGCTGAAGCAGGCACCGAGCGGTCCCTCAAACGGGAAGACGGCGGTCAGAACGTTGGCAATCGAAATCACCCCAACCAGCGATAAATCGAAGCCTTTTGCCAGCACCACCAGCGTTTGTCCGGCGGCTGCCAGCGCCAGCGGAGCCGCGTTATTCACCAGATTGCCAATCGCGTAAGCGCTAAAGGCATCGGGTTCGGACCAGCCGTACAACAGATACATCAGCACATACAACACCACGGCCAGCACGGCCCCGTTGGGGGCGGTCAAACCTCTTTTCACAGGCCGAGGGGAGCCTGGGGTCCTGGGATCAAGACCCGACGAGAGTGAACTCATATCCGAATATCCTTTAGATAACGGCGAAGATGTGAATTACCCGTTGCGTGACAGCAGGCCTGCGTCGCGGCTATTCGAAGTTAACATCGACTTCGTCATAGCGTTTCAGGCGGTAAATCAGGGCGGAGACACCCCAGCTAATCAGGAACAGGGCAATAATGGCGTAGCCAAGCGTATTGAAATGATCGGTCAGGACCTGCACATCGCGCCAGAAGAGGCCGGTAAACGCCATCTTGTCTGATAGCAAACTCAGCACCTCGATCCCGCCGATAAAAAAGGCCACCACAACCGACATCATGGTAATGGTCAGGTTGTAATACAGCTTGCGGATCGGACGGACAAAGGCCCAGCGATACACTCGGACCATCAGAATTCCGTCCAGCGTATCCACCAGCAGCATCCCGGCGGTAAACAGTGCGGGCATCACCATGATGCTGGCGAAGGAGATCCCGCCCACCGCCTGTGCCGAGGAGAGGCCAAACAGGGCGATCTCCGTGGCGGTATCAAAGCCGATGCCGAAGAGAAAGCCGATAGGAAACAGATGCCAGCTACGGGAAACCAACCGGAACAACGGCCGGAACAGGCGTGCCAGCAAGCCACGACGGTTCAGCAGCATGTCCAGGTCATCCGCGACCACGGTGCCGCCGTTTTTGGCCTGGCGGAAGGTTTTCCACACTGACAGCAAAATCGACAGATTGGCGAAGGCCAACACCAGCATAAATCCGGCAGATGCCAGAGTGCTGATCAGGCTGCCAATTTCCTTCGCATCACCCAACGCCTTATCCAGCGCGCTGGCGGTTAACGCCACAAATAAGCAGCTGATAATGACCACGGCAGCGTGACCCAGCGAAAAGAACGCACCGGCGCTTTCGGCTGAGCGCCCTTCCTGCAACAGTTTGCGCGTCGCGTTATCGATAGCCGCGATATGGTCGGCGTCCACGGCATGGCGCAGGCCAAACATATAGGCTAACAGTGCGGTACCCATCAGCGTGGGCTGCGTGCGAAACTCAACCCATGCCCAGCACCAGGCCAGAATATTGATCACAACAATGCCCCAGCACAGACCTTTCAGACGCGTTGACGATAGAGCTGTATTCATCGGTATCACCTGTAAATTGTGGTATCAACATGGCAGGGAAGGCCGCCAGACGTGGCGGCTCCGAACATTAACGACTTCCCGGCACGATAGTGATCGGCGTTGGGATGCCATGAAGGTGCCCATGGTGATGATGATGATGATGGTCATGATCGTCCTGCACGCCTTTCAGCGTTGAGCAGGGATCGATAATGTGCGCCACCCGATCGAGCTGTACCGGCTGCCCGTGCGGAGTATGCAGATAAGCCAGATGCCACAGCGCCTGGCGATCCTCCACATCCTGCTCACTGACCAGCGCTTTGTGTTGCAACATCATTTCCAGCGTGGTCAGCCACTGGCGATAATAGGCTTCGCCTAAACTTTCCCCGGGCTGCTGTGGTTGCTCGCGGATGGTAGTGGCAAAGGCTTCAACCCACTCACTCCATGAATAAACCCCGTTTTGCGACAGTTGCAGGGCGGTGGCGAAGGCTTCCGCCTGCCAGGGTTCGCCGAACGCCATTTCAGGTTCTTCAGTGGCCGCCTCTGGGGCCAGTGTCATCGACATTAACGTCATGGCTATGCTCCTCAGGCTACTGGCTCGATGTAGTCATCCCACAGGTCGAGGTAGACCGCAGAACCTTCGGTTGCCGCGTCTCCCCATAACTCTTCCGCCTCAAAACGGACGCTGTACAGATGCTGCGGTTTTTCGCCTTTGCCATGGGCATAGGTGTCCGGGAATACGAACGAACCGTGGTATTGCACGATGGTCCCGCTACGTCCACGGACATAGCGCGGTAAACGGGTGTGGCCGATTGGGTGGATATTTTTCGCCCGCACGCTATCACCGGGTGCAAAACGCACCGGCAGGGTGGTTTCACGCACATACACCGGATTGGTTTTTACTGCCGCATAGACCTGCTCTTTCTCTAAAATATTCATGCCTGAGTCTCCTGAGCGGCGAGTTGTTTCACTTTGGCTTCCAGCTCATCCCGCGTGAAAAGGCCGTTTTCGATACCGAGTGTTTCCATGGCGTGATACCAGTGCACGTAATAAGGGGTGCTGAGGTATTCACTGGGATCCATCACCTCAATGGCGTGACGAAACTCATCAATCGGGCAGAGTCCACCGGCAAAATAGAGGCCGATGGTGGAAAATACCTGTTTTTCCCATTCCGCTTTGAATACCGGCTCGTTGAGGTCGATCTGGATCGGCCCCAGGTTATGCATACCGCCAACGTCATGAATCGAATTCATCAGGATCTCCTCAGGATTGCACTGCAGGTAAAAGATCGCTGCCAATCATGGCGTTGCGGGTGACCAGCTCTGCCAGCTCCGCTTCAGTTAAATGTTCACTGCCGCTGGGGCGCTGCGGCAGCACCATATAGCGAATCTCGGCATTGCTATCCCAGACACGGATTTCGACACTGGCTGGCAGGGTGACACCAAATTCCGCCAGCACGCTGCGCGGTTCGATCACGGCGCGGGAGCGGTATTGCGGGGCTTTGTACCAGGTCGGTGGCAGGCCAAGGGTGGGCCACGGATAGCAAGAGCACAGCGTACACACCACCATGTTATGGACGTCCGCGGTATTCTCAGCGACATACATATGCGCGCCTTCCAGGCCGGTGAAACCGAGTTCGGCAATGGCGGCGGTGGCATCGGTCAGCAGGCGCTGTTTATAGTCCGGGTCAGTCCAGGCCTTCGCCACCACTTTGGCGCCGTTTTTCGGGCCAAAACGATGTTCAAAAATATCAATGATTTCATCGACGGCGTCCGCCTGGATGTAGCCCTTCTCAATTAATAACGACTGAATTGCCTTAATCCGCAGCGTCGGAATATTCGGGGGTGTTGTGGGCTCGGTGATAGTGCTCATTGTCTTTCCTCATTTTCTGTTGGTAACGCAATCCGTGAACCATTTCACTGGCGCGGGATTATTTTTCGCAAAAAAAAAGCCCCTAAGCTCTTGCGAGCTACAGGGGCATCTTTGCCATTGTCAGATTATTTATGAAGCAGGCGAACGAAAATATTAAAAAAGCAGCAAACCAATTTAGCGTGACAGGAATATCACATGACGTCTTTAACTAAGCAATATATATGCCATAAAAATAATCTTTGATCCAGTTCATTTTTATGTTTTAAAACATGATGTTATACATGATCCTTGACATCAGTCATCAGGACATAATAAAAGATTATTTCTGTTGCGCATTTTTAGTGCAGCGCCATCACTCTGCTGGTGCGAAATAGCGATGCCATCACAATGATAATAATTTTATATGCCTGATCCAGGCCTCCGGATTAGCAAGTACTATCAGGCAGAACTCTTCCACCGTTTTTTGCTGTTCGGTTGCCAGTTGACGTAATAAAGCATAGGCGGATTGTTCACTAAAATTAAACTCTTTAATCAGTAATAATTGCGCTGATAATAAAAAACGTCGCAGTTGATGCCGGTGTTCAAATTGCTGCAACTGGTCCTGTAATTGCTTCTGACGCTGAAAATCATGGCGCGCCAGAATCAGGGTCGATAGCACTCCCTCAGCTTTAACTGGTTTGCGTAAATAACCATTGATGTTCTGGTCGATCACCCATTTAACCCGTGAAGGGGTTTCCATACCCAGCAGCGCAATTTTTGCCAGTGTGGGCCAGCTGTTTTGTTCCATGCTCTGGATCAGCGCCCGATTATCCGAATCAAAAATCATGCCGTCATATGGCGCATCAAAAATAGTCGGGTGGAAATAGCTAAAACTGTCGCCCGCGATCCCCAGCCGCTGGAACTGGAGCAGCAACGCATTTTCGTCACGGGTATGACAGCCAATGAGTGCGATGCGTAATCCTCTCACCACCATCAGTTGCTTTTGCATATGCAGCTTACCCCCTTGCGACCGGTTACTGACGGGACAAATCGGACCAGGTTAACCACGGGTCCGGTGTCACAGGCGAAGCTGCCTGCCACAGCAGGTGAAACTGACCATCCGCCCCGATGCGCGCCAGGCGTGGCGTCAGGCTGGCATGGTTGTTTTCGCGATTAATCCGGGTTACCCCGTTCGGCGCAATCAGTTCATAGCCGTAAATCGCTTCCTTTACCAGCGCAGGATCATCGCTACCACTGGCCTGGATACCTCTTGCCAGAAAATGGCCGCTCATCCATGCCGCCTCTGCATCGACAGTCGTGGTGGCCTGTTCACCGAAACGCTGGTGATATCGGGCGACAAACTGTTCATTTTGCGCGTTGGCGATGCTATGAAAATAGACCGCTGATACCAGGCAACCTTCCAGCGCTTCAGCCCCGATCATCGCCACTTCACGCTCACACAGGGTCAGGCTCAGGCGCGCGGGAGCCGCTTCACGCAGGAAAGGATGTTCCGGCATCATCGTTTTCCACAGCTGGAAGAAGCGATAGGCGGAGATGCCGACCAGCGTGATCAGAATCACCGGCGGACGACGCGCCAGGATGTCCTGAATAATTGGCAGCACATCGGTTTCCCCCAGCGGCAGAAACTCGCTGGCGATCATTTTTCCACCGCGGGCTTCCACCGTTTCGCGCGTAATGCGGTCGATCTCTTCGGACCAAATATAGTTAGACCCGACGTGATAAACCTCGCGCGGATAATGTGCGAAGACATAATCCAGCATCGGCAGGACATGCTGATTGGGGGCCGCCCCGAGATACATCACATGGTCGCTGCTTTCAAATCCCTCGTAACGAGCGGTGTGCCACAGCAGGGCGTTTGCCCCCTCCACCAGCGGCAGGATCAGTTTGCGCGACGCCGAGGTGTAACAACCGACAATATGTTTCACGCCGTGGCTGTGCAGCAAATCACGGCAATAGCGATAGTAATTCTCCAGCTGGCAGCCGGGATCGCAGACGATCGGTGCGAGGGAAAAGTCCAGGCTATCATCGGCGTTGACCTCTTCAATCGCCAGCATAATGCCGTTCAGCATCTCGCGGCCAATGCTGCCATAGTGCCCGGACACCGAGTAGAGAATGCCGACCGGAATGGTGGACTTACACCTGCGCTCACGCGGTGCGAAAGGGGCTTCTTTTGCTGACATGCGCGTTCTCCTCTCCATTAATCCGCTTCTGCCACCGTGATCAACAAGGGGTAATAATGTGGCTGACGCATCGCCACCAGATCTTTACGGCGTACCACATTGGTGGGATAACCGGAGGCAAGGTTGCTGGTATCGATATCGAGTAACGCCAGGCCTTCGGCATCAGTAATCAGCGTTTCCTGTCGTGGCCAGGCGAAGGTGTCCGGGCCAAAATTGCCGCTCAATCCACTGGCATCGGCATTGGCATAACTGAGATAAACATTGTTCTCACCGGCTCTGACACGGGGTAACAGCCAGTGGTAATCGCAGGCCGCCGTGGATATCGGAAAATTATGCGGTACTGCGGTTCCCGGATGGGGCATCGAAGGCGGCAACGCCAGCGTGGCCGGACAGGCGATAATATCGCAACCCTGCATCGATAATACCCGTCCCGCTTCGGGATACAGCAGGTCTTCACCCAACAGCAGCCCCACGCGGCCGCAGGGGAGGTCAAAGGTTTTCCAGCAATCACCGGCGCGCGCCCAGTGGCGGGTGGCATCACTGAGGTGGGTCTGCCGATAGTGCCCGACCAGGCCATCAGGGCCGATCAGCAATGCGCTGTTGTAGCAGTTATTTTCGTCATCTTTCTCTGCCATTCCCAGCACCAGATACAGTCGCAGGCGAGCCGTCAGTGCCATCAGGTTATGAACGGCCGGATGCTGCTGAGTAATGGCGCTCTCTGAGGAAAGATAAGGCCCGGTCAGGCTGTATTCCGGCAGGGTTAACAATTCCACGCCAGCCTGTGCGGCGGCAGTGGCCCAGTGTGTGATGGTGGTCAGATTGCTTGCTACGTTGCTTACCGGGGTAAACTGCGCCACGGCGATACGCGAGCGTTTGCCCGTCGGCAGCGGGAATTTATCGTAAAGCCGGAAGAAATCGAGCGGATTCCACATAAAGGTGTGCGTCATTAAACTTTTATACAACTCCGGGCGACGGCGGGTTAACTGCGAGCGTAGCATCACTTCCGGCAATAATTCGCCATACACAATGCCATCACCACTGTCTCGCCATGCCTGAACGTTGCCATCCGGGTCGATGATGCAACTGCCGCCGCTGAACTGAACGCCACGTTCGGCACCCCAGCGGTTGCTTTCAATCAGGTAGCAGCCATTTTCATAGGCGCGATTGATCCAGTAAGGTGCCGGGGTACGTTCCGCCAGCCAGTTGCTGATGTGGCAAATCACATCGGCCTGTTGCACACAGGCCAGCCTTGCAGTTTCGATAAAGTGGATGTCCATGCAGATCAGCAGGGCGATATTACCGATCGGCGTGGCGAAGACCTGATGACCGAGATCGCCATTGGCGGCCCATTTAGGTTCTGAGATATAAGGATGGGTCTTGCGGTGTTTACCGATGACACCCTCAGGGCCGATCAGCACTGCGGTGTTGTAATACAGGTCGGTAACGCTATCCACTTCCGGCATACCGAGCACCAGATAGCAGCCATAGTGGGCAGTCAGTTGCGTAAAGCGTGCGGTAGTCGTACCGGGTACGGTCTCGACAAAATCAGCCACTTCTTCCCGATCCATCCAGCAATAGCCCGTGGTGCCCATTTCGGGCATGACAATCAATTGAGCGCCATTACGTGCCGCCTCTTCCACCAGGGCACACAAACGTTGAATATTTTCTTCTTTGCGGAATTGCTGCGGTTCAAATTGAATCGCCGCAACGGACAGGTGCTCTTTAATCATTGTCTTGCTCCTTGAGAAAAAAAAAGCCCCATTGCCGGTTAAGGACAATGGGGCATCTTTGCCTGGTCGTATGCTGATAACTTAGCGATCGACGTCTGAAAACGTTTGACTATGCGATGATTTTGTTAAGCAAATTGAATGCCAGATTTAATATTGATGAAAAATCATGAAGTTATGTGTTTGTGTCAGGCTCGGTGTTTTTCATAAGCACAGTGCTGGTGCAAAAAAGCAGCGAAAATGCATCAGGCGGGTGCGTTAATCACTCTTTATTCGGCAGGTCAATGACCGCACGGATCCGTAGCGGCGCGATTTATCGCGCGGTTCGGTACCCGCTTTACGCTGATATGCAACGGCAGAGGGCGACTTTTTTCCTCTCTCTGCCGTTTCAGCTGTTCCCCAATAATTAACCTCCTTTAAGGGTGTTTTAAGTTTCACTCGTCATCATAGCGACAATACGCTGATGGGGAGTGCCATGATGACTGACACATTAAACGAACTAAAAACTAAAGTTCCACAGGTTACCTTGTTGTTTTGGGTGCTAAAAATGATGTCAACAACGGTGGGGGAAACCGGGGCTGACTGGATTAACTTTGGTTTAGGATTTGGACTGACCCATACCTCAATTATTGTCGCAGGTCTGTTTGTCGTTACGCTGTTGTTTCAGTTGAAATCAGATCGTTATATTCCCTGGCTTTACTGGCTGACTGTGTTACTGGTAAGCATTACCGGCACGCTGATTACCGACTATTTAACTGATCAACTTCAGGTTCCACTACTTTATTCCGTTGCCATGTTTGGCTCGGCATTAGTCATGGTGTTGATGTTCTGGCATCGCACCGAAGGCACGCTGGAATTCGCCACTATTAATACCACTGGCCGGGAGCTGTATTACTGGTTAGCTATCATGATCACCTTTGCTTTTGGTACGGCGCTCGGGGATGCTCTGGCAGAGAAACTGGGACTGGGATATTTGTCCACCACGCTGGTGTTCGCGGTATTGATTGCCATCTGTTGCTTTCTGTGGCGGCTGGCGGTGTTCAGTAGTGTGGCCTGTTTCTGGACGGTGTATGTCCTGACACGCCCGCTCGGTGCGTCACTGGCGGATTTATTCTCGCAACCGATTAAAGAAGGGGGGCTGGGCTACGGCACGACACCGGTGAATATTATTTTCCTGATTGCCATGGTGATTTTAATTAGCGTGTCCAGCATGTCTTATCCGACATCGCGCAATACACCGCACGCCTGAATTTACGGGAATAAAATATGCTACAACATCTGTTGGACTTTATCTCAGGCAATCATATTGTCGATATGGTGAATGCCGACCCGATGATGGTGATCGCCATTGTTGCTGCCATTATCTTTTGTGAAACCGGGTTGGTTATTTTACCTTTCCTGCCGGGTGATTCCTTATTATTTACCTTGGGTGCTTTTTTACCGGCAACCCATCTTTCGCCACTGCTGATTATACTGGTGTTGATGGGTGCCGCTTTCCTCGGTAATACGCTGAATTACCATATCGGGAAAGGTGCCATTGGGCGTTTTATTCTTCACCGCAAATGGGTAAAAGAACAACACCGTTTAAAAGCAGAAACATTCTTCGAGAAATATGGCAGCGCGACGGTTTTTATCAGTCGCTTTGTGCCGATTGTTCGCAGCCTCGCGCCTTTTATGGCTGGTTTATCTTCAATGCCACGCACGAAGTTTCTGCTGTGGAATCTGGCCGGTGCGGTTGCCTGGTGTGGCGGGTTTGTCACCCTGGGATATTTTCTCGGTGATTTGGCCTGGGTACGCGACCATCGTGAATGGCTGGCGCTACTGATCGTTGCATTCTCGCTGTTGCCGGTGGTGTCGGCGTTTCTGCGCCCGGCAGCACAGGATCTGCCATGAGAGTATTGTTGGTCGAAGATGACCGCATGATTGGCTCTGCGGTCGAGGCGGCACTTAAGGATGCCTCGTACGCTACGGACTGGGTACGTGACGGTGCGCAGGCGTTACTCAGCCTGGAAACGCATGACTACGATCTGGTGCTGCTCGATCTCGGCCTGCCTTGCCGTAACGGTTTCGAGGTGCTGCGCGAGGTGCGCGGGGGTGGTAACCCGGTGCCGCTGGTGATTGTCACCGCGCGTGATGCGCTGGAAGACCGTTTGCAGGGCCTGGATTCCGGCGCGGACGATTACATTTTAAAACCCTTCGAAATGAGCGAACTGCTGGCGCGCGCCAGGGCAGTGATGCGGCGTAAAGCGGGTCATGCCACCCCGCTATTAAGTAACGGCATCCTCGTGCTCGATCCGGCGACACGTGAAGTGCTGCATGTTGCCAGCAATCAAAGATACAGCTTATCCGGCAGGGAATATGCCCTGTTGCAGGCGTTGCTGATGCAACCGGGGCAAATCTTCTCTCGTAACGAGCTGGAAGGAAAAATCTACGGCTGGGGCGAGGAAGTGGAAAGCAACGCGGTGGAATATTTTATCCATGCGTTGCGCAAGAAATTAGGCAGTGATGCCATCAGGAATATCCGGGGCGTGGGATGGAAAGTCTCAAAAAACGACTGAGCGACTCGGTGCAATTTCGCCTGTCTTTTGTCCTGTGCATGGCGATAGGTGGAATCGCGCTGCTGAGCGGCGTGCTGGGCTTTCTCTCCGCCTGGGATGAGGCGCATGAATTGCAGGACTCCTCGTTGCAGCAAATTGCCAGCCTCGCCAAAGACGGCATGCTGACACCACGCAGCAGCAGTTTTATCAGCCCGCCGCTCCAGGATGAGGAAGCATCGCGCATCCTTGTGCACTTCATCCTGCCAGGTGATCAGGCACCGGATCGTTTTGGCTGGCCGCGTCAGTTGCCTGCGGGGTTCTATACGCTGCCGATTGATCACCACAGCTACCGTGTGCTGATTGAGGATGTGCATGATGGCATCCGGCTGGCGGTCGCGCAGCGTGCTTCGGTGCGCGAAAGTGTCGCGCTGTGGTCAGCCCTGCGCACCCTGGTGCCGTTCTGCATTTTGTTTCCGGTGCTGCTGTACCTGGCAGCCGATCTGGTCAGGAAAATTTTCAGGCCGATACGCAAACTGGCTGAGGACGTGGACCGGCAAAATGATGATCTCTGTATCGCTCTGAGTAACGAAACAATACCACGGGAGATCACCCCGTTTATTACCGCGATTAACCGCCTGCTGAAACGTGCGGCTGAATCAGTGGAGCTTCAGCGTCGTTTTGTGGCAGATGCCGCCCATGAGCTGCGTTCTCCGCTGACGGCGTTGATGCTCCAGGCCGAACGGCTGGAGTCCGCCGCCATGCCAGACGAAAGTCGTCAGCGGCTGACGAGTTTGCGCGAAGGGATGAAGCGGGCAGCCTGGCTGGTGGAACAATTACTCAGTCTGAGCCGGGCGCAGGGCGGCGAGATCAGCAAAATTCCTGCACCGGGCGATATCGCGGTGTTTGACGTGGTGAAGCAGGTGATATCCGATTTGCATCCGCTGGCGGAACAGAAATCAATCGATATCGGGGTGGTAGGCGAGAGTCAGGCAAAAATCGCGGCCCATCCCTCGGCGCTGTATACCGTATTACGCAATATCGTCCATAACGCGATTCTATATACGCCCGCGGAAGGCCGGATTGATATTGGTATTAATAATAATGAAACTTTCGTCTTTATTGAGGTGGAGGATTCCGGTCCCGGTATTCCCATTGATAAAAGGGAAAGAGTATTTGATGCATTTTATCGTATAGAAGGCAGCGATGTAACGGGCTCTGGGCTGGGTTTATCCATCGTTAGCGCTATGGTGGCGCGCATGAAAGGGGAAGTAAAACTTACTGACGCAACTCAGGCTATTTCCGGGCTAAAAGTCAGTATTACTTTGCCATTATCTTAATATCCACAAGGAGAACACGATGTTTCTGACTTCTGAAACGGCAGGAAAGATTAACGACACCCTTTTTCTGCTGATTAATGCTCCGGTACACGCATCATCCTTAATGCTGACAATAGGCAATGCCTGTGCCGCCTGGCTGGTTTTTATTTTCCCTCTTGCGCTACTTATTTACTGGTTCAGTTTTAAAACGGAAAAACAACAGGTGGCTTTACTGGCGCTGGTATCAGCCCTGCTGGCGTTATCCGTTAACCTGGTCATTGGCGATTTCTTTCCGCATCCCCGGCCATTTATGGTGCCGATTGGCCACACCTTTATTAGCCATGTGGCAGATTCCTCCTTTCCGAGTGACCATATGACGCTGGCCTGTGCCGTCGCCTTTAGTTTCCTGTTAGGGCAACGGATTTATACCGGAGTCAGTCTGTTGCTGTTAAGCCTGTTTATTGCCTGGGGGCGGATTTATATGGGGGTGCATTTCCCGGCCGATATGCTGGGCTCAGTTCTGGTGGCCTGGTTCTGTTCATGGGGCGTGAAAAAAACCGAATACATCCTGATTCCGCTGTTTAAGCAGCTGTATCGACTGAATGATGCTATTTTTGGTTACCTGCGAAATACCCGCGTAAAACATTAATGAGTTGTAGCGGCGCGATTTATCGCGCAATAAATTACGCCGCTACGGATTTAATTACTGACTTTTCTGATGATAAACCGGTGAACTCACGGATTTATCGGTCATCGGATGCAATGCATCGTCGTTATTATAATGGTGGAAGGGTTCCGCATCACCCATATTGATTTTGCTTTCCTGCAAATCGAACGGGTAATTTTCATGGGTTTTACTGGGATTGGGATGCCAGCTGGCTGGCGTCAATAGCCAGGTATTGGCGGTGCGTTCAACACCGGTATTGGCTTCTACCTGCGTAACTGCCAGCAAAGATAATGCACCAAGTAAAATAACAATGAGTTTCTGTTTCATAGGGTCACCTCGTGGTTTAACGATTACTGTTTTGTTTACAGCATCATTTTCTCACGCGGGTGGTGACCCGGCCGAAACGGGGAGATGACAATTTTGTCAGATCGGGGTATCCGGCAATATCAGGGTAAAGGTACTGCCCTTATTTAAAGCACTTCCGACACTGACTTTGCCGCCGTGCAATTCCGCAATGGTTTTGACGATAGCCAAACCCAGCCCGGTATTTTCCGCGCTGCTTCTCGATTCATCCGCGCGATAGAAACGCTCAAATAAATGCGGAATATGCTCAGATGCGACCCCTTCACCATTATCCGTCACGCTGAAATACAGCCAGCCATTCTCCCGCCGTGCGTTGAGGCTAATGTGTCCACCCGACGGCGTATAATGCAGCGCATTGGATAACAGGTTGGCCATCGCCCGCTGGAAATGCAGCGGATCGGCAGCAAAGGTTAAAGCACCTTGTTGGGTGAGGGTAATATTTTTCTCTTCTGCCAGAATCTC
This sequence comes from Pantoea sp. App145, assembly GCF_047947045.1. Classification (NCBI taxonomy): domain Bacteria; kingdom Pseudomonadati; phylum Pseudomonadota; class Gammaproteobacteria; order Enterobacterales; family Erwiniaceae; genus Pantoea; species Pantoea sp. App145. The sequence continues at coordinate 307,411 of NZ_CP133294.1, read as the reverse complement.
GTAAAAACCCGTCAGGCGTCTGAATTCGGTCTCGCTATTTAGCGTCTCTTTCTTCAGCGGTTCGCGGCTGTTATCGGCGCGCGCCAGAAACAGCATCGAGGAAATGGTGCGCGACAGCCGTTCACCTTCTTCCACAATCGCCTCCAGCGTTTCCTGATATTCCGCCGGACTACGCGGCTGATTGAGGGTAACGCTGGCGGCAGAAATCAGGTTATTGATCGGGCCGCGCAGCTCATGTGCCAGATCGGAGGAAAAGCGCGTCAGTTGGGCAAAAGACGCCTCCAGCCGGGTCATCATGCTATCGAATGATGTTGCCAGCACCACCAGCTCTGACGGCCAACGCTCGGTGGAAAGACGGGTATGCAGCTCCTCCACATTGATGTTCTCAATCTGACGGCTGATCACGCGTAATGGCTGCAATCCGCGGCGCGCCAGGCCGTAACCACAGGCAGCAAATAGCAGGATCGCCAGCGCCGCGGCGATTTGCATCCGCGCCCAGTAGTTCTCAATGATTTCATTGTTGCGGGAAACATTCAGCGCCGCCTGCACGGTCCAGAGTTCTTTGTCTTTCAGGGTGAAGGTGGTGGCGGTGATCAGATATTTTTCATGATGATCGCCATCACGATGCCGCCAGCTGGAGTAATTAAAGCGGGTTGTGGGAGCAGGGTAATTGGCTTCAGGGACGCGCATGTTCTTCGATTGCGACCAGATCTTGCCATCGGGACTGATAATGCGCAGCGACAGGCGATCCTGCTCGGCGATAAATTCAAACAGCTCGTTTTGCCACTGCTCCTGTGGCCCCTGGCGTTCACTGATGGTGCCGGCAATTTCCTTCTGGATCTGTAAGGTGCTGCGCAGTTCATTGACATCTTTGGTATTCAGCTGATCGCGTAAGGTTTGATACAGCAACCCGGAAACGCTATACAACACAATGGCCATCGCCACGGAAAAGAACAACGTCAGACGAACGGTGATCGGGACATTACGGGGTATCAGCATGCTCTTGTTTTTCCAACACATAACCTGCGCCGCGAATAGTGTGCAGCAGTTTTACATCATAGTTATCATCAATCTTACCGCGCAGACGCCGTATCGCCACATCAATCACGTTAGTTTCCGGGTCGAAGTTCATATCCCACACCTGCTCAGCTATCACCGTGCGCGACAATACTTCGCCGCTGCGCCGCATCAGCAGGCTTAGCAGCAGGAATTCTTTTTGTGTCAGTTCGATACGGTTACCATCGCGGGTCACTTTGTGTTTAACAAAATCGAGCACCAACCCGCCAATCTGCAATTGCGACTCGTCACTGACCACCACATTGTTGCTGGTCTGGCGGCGCAGGATTACCCGCGCACGGGCCAGCAGTTCGCTGAAGGAAAAAGGTTTGATCAGATAATCTTCTGCACCCAGCTCCAGCCCTTTGACGCGATCCTCGACATCATCACGCGCGGTGAGGAACATCACCGGGGTGGCGCGTCCCGCCTGACGCGCCATTTCCAGTAGCTTCCAGCCATTGATGCCTGGCAGCATCACATCAAGGATCGCCAGGTCATAATCGTTGGTCAGCAGCAGATGCAGGCCATCGATACCGTTAGCTGCCACATCCACCACAAAATCGTTCTCTCTTAAGCCTTTGGCGATGTAATCCGCCGCCATACTTTGATCTTCTACTAACAACAGTCTCATGGTTCCTCCGTCGCATGGGTCAGCGCGTCCAGACGGGCACCCGTGCGGTCAAACAGCAGATACAGCACAGGCGTAATGAATAAAGTAATAAACTGCGAGAACACCAGCCCACCCACTACCGCCACACCCATTGGCTGACGCAGCTCGGCACCGGCACCCCAGCCGCAGGCGATGGGCAGGGCACCCATAATGGCGCACAGGGTTGTCATCATTATCGGACGAAAACGCTGTAAGCAGGCCTGAATAATGGCGTCATGCGCACTCATACCCTGTTCCCGCTGCGCTGACAGTGCGAAGTCGATCATCATGATGGCGTTCTTTTTCACGATACCAATCAACAGCAGAATACCAATCATGGCGATAAAGGTCAGATCCAGCTGCATCAGGCGTAGCGCCATCAGTGCTCCTACCGCCGCCGAGGGCAGCCCCAGCAAAATGGTCACCGGATGGATCCAGCTTTCATATAGCATACCCAGAATCACATAAATCACCGCCAGAGCCAGCACAATCAGCCAGACCTGGCTGGTCTGTGACTGTTGGAACAACGCCGCCTGTCCGGCATAGCTGCCAAACACGGTGGACGGCAGATTGATATTATTCTCCGCCTGAGTGATGGCCTGGGTGGCATCCGACAGGGACTTGCCCGGCGCCAGGTCAAAGGAGATGGTAATTGCAGGCAGCTGTCCCTGATGATTCACCGCCGTGACACCCTGTACGCGACTGATATGGGTAAAGGTGGAGAGCGGCAGCAGGTCATTGGAGGAGGATCGGACGTAAATCTGTGACAAATCGCTCTCGTCCTGGCGGAACGGCTGCTGCACTTCCATGATTACTTCATAGCTGTCTTCCGGGGCATAAATAGTGGAAGCCTGCAAGGTACCGAAAGCGTCGTACAGATTGTTGCGGATCTGGTCCACATCCACGCCAAGTAGCGAGGCTTTGTTGCGGTCGATGGTCAGCTGCGCCTGCAGGCCATTAAGCTGGGCATCGCTGTTGACGCCAACAAACACGCCGCTTTTGTTCATCTCCGCCATCAACTGGTTGGTGTAATCATTCAGGCTCAGGCCACTGCTGCTACTGACAGATTGCAGGGTGTACTGGTAAGTACTTTTCGCCGAACGGCCACCCACTTTGAAGTTCTGCACCGGGCTGAAGTACACCTTAATGCCGGGCAGATAGCTGGTTTCGCTGCGCAGCTGCTGCAACACCTGCGCCATCGCCGGGCGCTGGCTTTGATCCTTCAGGGTCAGATTTAGCTGGGTGGTGTCGTGGTCCACTTTGGTCACAATGGTCTCGACCGCGCTGTCTTTCAGCAGGGTGTTCCCGAGCTGGAAAGCCACGTTCTTGCGTGCGTCATAGGACATATCCTGCGGCGTATCGATATTGGCCGTCACCTGGCCGATATCCTCCTGGGGAAAGAACCCTTTGGGGGCGCTGACATACAGCCAGGCAGTCAGCGCCACCGTCAGTGCTGCCACCGACAACATAACCGTGCGGTGATCCACCGCCCAGTTCAGGCCCTGGGCATAGCGCTGCCGCAGGTTTTCAAACATCCGTTCAAACAGCTGGCTCCAGGCCGGTTCCGGTTTATCCTGATGGGGATCGTGGCGAAACAGCATCGGTACTAACAACGGAATGATGGTCAGTGACGCCGCAGCAGAAACCAGAATGGCGAGGGACACCACCCAGGCAAATTCGTGAAACAGCAGGCCCATGGTGCCGGGCATAAAGAAGATCGGGATAAACACCGCCACCAGGGAAAGCGAGATCGAGACCACCGTAAAGCCGACCTCTTTAACCCCTTTCAGCGCCGCCTGCTTAGGCTCCATCCCTTCCTCGATATAGCGCATGATGTTTTCCAGCACCACGATGGCGTCATCGACCACCAGGCCGACGGCAATCGTCAGCCCCATTAGCGAGATATTGTCGAGGCTCAGGCCAAAGGCGTACATCAGGGCAAAGGATCCCAGCAGCGAGATGGGCACGCTGAGCGCCGGGATCACCGTGGCACGCACATGGCGCAGGAACAGCAGAATCACCATGATCACCAGTGCGATGGTCAGCAGCAGGGTGATATTTACATCGTGGATCGCGTTACGAATCGAGATAGAACGGTCATTAAGCAGCTGCATATGCACCGATGACGGCATCTGCTGCTGCAACTTAGGCATCAGCTGTTTGATGCTGTCCAGCGTCGCCACCAGGTTAGCACCCGGCTGGCGGGTGATACTCAGCACGATAGCGGTGTGATTGTTGACTGCACTGTGGCTAAGGGTGTTTTCGATGCTGTCCTGTACGCTGGCGATATCAGACAGGCGCACCGGCTGACCGTTGCGCGTTGCCACCACCACATTGCTGAAATCGCTGGCATTGCGCAGATCGCCGCTGGTCTGCAACATCATCATCTGCCGTTTGCCATCCAGTTCACCCACCGGGGAATTGTCATTGGCGGCCTTCAAGGCGGTGTGCAGTTCTTCCAGCGTCATGTCCGTCGCGGCGAGTTTGGCCGGATCGACTTCGACCCGCACCGCATAACGTTTCTGGCCGATCACCGTCACTTCCGCCACCCCTTTGATCATCGACAGCGAGGGTGAAATCAGATCGTCCGAATAGCGGTTAAGGTCCGACAGGGTCATGGACGGGGAGTCGAGACTGATCTGCGCAATCGGTGCGTCTGCCGGGTTTACCTTTTTAAAGGTGGGCGGAGTGGTCATCTGCGACGGCAGTTTTTTTAACGACTGGTATAACGCCGCCTGCACATCCACCGAGGCCGAATCAATGTTCACCGAGGGATCGAATTCCAGCACGATGGTGGTCGCGCCTTCCAGGTTGGTCGAGGTCATCATCGCCACACCGGGAATGGTCGCCAGATTTTTCTCCAGCGGCGTGGCAACCGAGGAAGCCATGGTTTCCGGGCTGGCACCGGAAAGTGACGCGTTGACTTTAATGGTCGGAGTATCGAAGGTTGGCAGGGCGGCCACTGGCAGATTATTCCAGCACACCACACCCGCCACCATCACGGCAATCCACAACAGCAGCACGGCAATGGGCCGCTGCAAACAGAGTTCTGAGAATTTCATGGCTGCATCATCGCCTTATCAATGTTGCTGGCGATCTGCACAGTGATGCCAGGGCGCAGATTGTTTGCACCTTCATTCACGACTTTGGTCCCCTGGGAAATGCCGGTAACCACCGCTAACGACTGCTGAATGCGCAGGAGCGTCACCGGTTTAACCGCCGCCTGATTATGCTTGTCGACAACATAAACAAAATGCCCATCCGGTCCGTTCTGCACCGCCTGCGGTGGCAGCACCACGGCGTCCGGGGTGACACCTGCATCCACTTTTACATTCTGGAACAGGCCCGGCCACAGCAGGGTATTGCTGTTGCTGAACTGGGCTTTGAGGGTGATGGTGCCGCTGGCGGTGCTGACGCTGTTATCGATGAAATCCAGCTTACCGGCAGTCGGTGTGCCGCTGGCATTCTCCACCCACACGGTCACCGGCCCCTTTGCCTGAGCCGTCAGCACGGGTTTCAGGTCTTTTTCCGGCAAGGTAAAGGACACGCCAATCGGATCGAACTGCATCAGTGAAACCAGTGGCAGGGTGCTGCCGGGCTGCACCAGACTGCCCGGATGGACATTGAGCGCGCCGGTTTTTCCGTTGACCGGTGCCACGATACGGGTGTAGCCGAGCGTCACGTCGGCGGTCTGCACATCCTGCTGCGCCGCTTTGTACTGCGCCTGATACTGCTGGACGTTACTTTGCAGCGTGTCCCAGTCAGACATGGAAATGTAGTTTTTTGCTTTCAGCGCTCGACCGCGTTGCAGGTCATTTTGCGCTTTGACCAGCAAAGCTTTGGATTCGCCTAACGCCGCCACCGCACGATCGTAAGCCGCGCTCTGGCTGGCATTGTCGAGGGTGAATAGCAGTTGTCCGGCTTTAACAAAATCCCCTTCATGGAAAGCCACCGTCTTCACCGTGCCGGTAATCTGCGCCTGAATATCGACCTGATTCAGCGCGATGATATGCCCCTGGGTGGTCAGGGTGATGGGCAATGGCTTGACCGTGGCGGTCACCATGCTGACTAACGGCGCGGAGTGCGCGGGTTTCATCGCCGCATCGGCTTGTTGTCGTGGCCAGAAATACCAGCTGCCGCAGCCAATCACCAAACCGGCGATCAGTAATAACGTTCCTTTATGTCGAAGATCCATGGTGCCTCAAAGCGATAAACTCATTTGCGCCAGTTTATCGAATGGCTCCGAACAAAAAGGAAAAGGGAAGATGACAAATTTGTCATCTTCGGTTTGGCACGATGTGGATTGGCGGCTGGTTGCACCAGGATGATCGCTTTGCGCTAATAAAACCATGCCCCCCGAAATAATATTGTTCAACCGCTTTCCGCGCGGACTTTTTATATTTTTTTTAATTTTTACCGGCTGGTAAAAATAGACTTTATTGCGCGTAAATGGTGCAGGCTGCACCTGAATGGATAACGCTCACTCGCCGCAAAGTTAAAAAAATATAAGTAATTTGTATACCTTTATGAGATCAATATGTTAGCGGCGGCTCAGGCTGCTATGCACCCCTGCAAATATCATGAGTCTGCTTTTTCTGTTGATTTTTAATGATTTTATCCGTCTTTTTAACCATGTTGAAACTGATTGACAAAAGTCAAATTGTTGACAATCATCAATCCGCAGTTCAGGGGAAAATACGTATAACGCCATTCAAGATGAGAAAGCACTATGTTTAAAAAATTGAAAACAGTGTTGTTCAGTTTGCTCGTATTATTACTTGCCGTGAATGTTGCCAACGCCAGAACGTTAGATGAAATTATTAAAAGTGGGGTGCTGCGTGTCGGTGTATTACCTAATTCACCGCCGCAATCTTCGATCGGTGCCACCAATCAGCTGGAAGGCTTTGATGTCGATGTGGCAAATAAACTGGCCAGCGAATTAGGGGTGAAAACCGAATTCGTGATGACCGAAATTGCCCAGCGCGTGCCTTTCCTGGTTGCTGACCGCATTGATATTTGTCTGGGCGGGTTAACCCGTACCGTCGAACGTGCCAAATCCATCAGCTATACCGTGCCGCTGCATACCGAATCGATGGGAGTGCTGACCACCAATAAACTCGCTATCAACAGCTGGAAAGAGTTGAATGACGAGAAATACACCCTGGTGCTGATTCGCGGTGTCTGGACGGCGGATTTCCTCAAACAGAACCTGCCAAAAGCGAAAATCCTCTATGTCGATACCATGGCCGATACCATTCGCGCGCTGGCGCAGGGCCGTGCCGATGCGCTGGTGGAGAACATTGAGTTCTATGTCCCTTTCACCAAAAACTACCCCAATGTGCAATGGAAGGTGTTACCGGAAGCGCTGAATACCGCTTACGACGGCATTGGTCTGGCACAGAACAACACCGCGCTGCGCGATGTACTCAACATCGCCCTGTATGACATGCACACCAGCGGCTTCGTTAACCAGACATGGGAGAAGTGGTTTAAAGCACCGATGCTGGTGAAAGTGGTGCCGTCACCGTACTTCTGATGTCAGGGCGCAGCTGCCCGGGAGTGAATTGCTATGCATTACAGTTTTCAGTTTGGTGAGGTGTTAAAACACTGGCCTGATCTGCTGTCGGGAGCGCTGATTACGCTGCTGGTTGCGTTTCTCGCCTTCTGGATTGGCTGCGTGATTGGGCTGCTCGGCGCATTAGCCGGGCAGCACGCGCGCCCCGGTCTGCGTCGGCTGGTGCGCGCTTATGTGGTGTTCTTCACCAACACGCCATCGCTGATTCAGATCTTCGTGCTGTTTTATGGATTGCCGGATTTTGGCATCGTGCTGTCGCCGATGACGGCGGTGTTGATTGGGTTGTCGCTGAATGCCGGTGCCTACCTTACCGATATCATGCGCAGCGGATTGGTGTCGGTGAGTCAAACCGAACTGGAAGCCGCTGCCACACTGAATATGTCGCGTTTCCAGAGCTTCCGTTTTGTCACTCTGCCGCATCTGGCAAAAACCATCTATCCGCTACTGTCCAACTTCTTTATCTGGATCCTGCTGGGCAGCTCGATTGGCGGGCTGTTCGGCGTCAACGAACTGACCGGAGCGGTGATTGAGATCAGCTCCAGCACCTTCCGCAGCATTGAGTCGTTTGTGGTCGCTGCCGGGATGTATGTGGTGCTGACCTTTATCGCCAGTGCCTTTCTGTATGCCATTGGCTACTGGTGTTTCCGTGTCCGGGCGAGGTTTATCTGATGCTTACCTTATCGCAGCAATTAACCAATTTGTTCAGCCAGTTCACGCTGGAATTTATCCTTCAGGCAGCGCTGAATACCCTGAGCCTGTCGGCGATCGGTTGTTCGGTGGGTTTGCTGGTGGGCTTTTTCATTGCCTGTTTGCGCCACACGCGTCACGTGGCTTTCCTGCCGCTGCGTGTGCTGGCGATTGTGGCGGTTGAACTGCTGCGCCGTATTCCGTTTCTGGTCACGCTGTTCCTGGTATTTTTTCTGTTTCAGGGTTTCGGCTACAGCCTGTCGTTCTATACCATCGCGCTGATTTCGGTGTGCCTGATTTCCAGCGCTTATATGGCGGAGATCTTTCGTACTGGCTTCGAGTCGGTGCCGAAAACGCAGCTTGAGGCGGCGCAGACGCTGAACTTCAGCTATCGCCAGATGGTGTTTTACGTGATCGTGCCACAGGCATGGAAGGTGGTGATTCCGCCTGCCTTCAGTTTTATGGTGTCTTTTATTAAGGACACGGCGCTGGCGTCGCAGCTGGGGGTGATTGAACTGACGTTCTCCGCCAAAATCCTGATCAGTCGCGGCTATTCCGAGTTTCTGATTTATGGCGTGATTCTGCTGATCTACTTCGCCATGTCCTACCCGCTGAGTTTGCTGGGACAGTGGCTGGAGCGCCGTTTGGCCGCGCCCGGCAGCGTCGTCAGTCGCACCCCGTCACCGATCACAAAATCCCTTTCATCGTTAACGCCGCCGTAATAGCGCGCAGGAGTGAGGCTATGTCGCAGTTAGATATTGTTGAATTGAAGTGTTCCTACGGCGAGCATCGGGTGCTGGATGGTATCAACCTGACAGTGAAGCCTGGCGAAATTGTCAGCCTGATCGGCGGATCCGGTTCCGGGAAAAGCACGCTGTTGCGGGTGATTATGGGGCTGACCAAACCAGAAGGGGGCGCGGTACGTGTACAGAATGACGAAGTGGATTATGACTCGTTGCAAAGCGTGCGCGAGATCCGCGAAAAAGTCGCCATTGTGTTTCAGCAGTACAACCTGTTCCAGAACATGAGCGTGCTGCAAAACGTGATGGTGACACCGGTTAAAGTGCAGAAGCGCAATCAGAAAGTGGTGCGTGAGGAAGCGCTGGCGCTGCTGGACAAGGTCGGTATGCGCCATAAAGCCGACGCTTTTCCGGCCAATCTGTCGGGTGGACAGCAGCAGCGTGTGGCGATCAGTCGCGCGCTGGCACTGAAGCCGCAAATTCTGTTGCTGGATGAAGTGACCTCAGCGCTGGACCCGGAACTGGTGGGTGAGGTGCTCAACACGGTACGCCAGTTATCACGCGATGGCATCACCATGATTCTGGTCTCACATGAGATGCGCTTTGTGCGCGAGGTGTCGCATAAGGTGGCGATGATGGATCAGGGTAAAATCATCGAATTTGGTCCCCCCGAAGAGATTTTCGGCGCACCAAAGCAGCAGCGTACCCAGGATTTTATGAAGAAAATCGCCTGGCATTAATTTATGGTGTTCTCACCCTTGTTCTAAGCTGCCTGAGCCTGTGCTCAGGCTTTTTCTTCACGGTGGAAGATTGTCGACAATCATCGACGACACCCGCTATGCTGTTTTTTTCTTAACTCAGGGATGTCTGACCGCTATGCCGATCAAAAAAGATGTCGTAAGCCGGGCGCAGCTGGTGCCAATGAACAACATTGCCAGCTCGGAACATGCGGCCGATCAGATTCGTGCCGCGATTATTAAAGGGTTATTCCGTCCGGGTGACCGACTGATTGAAAAAAACCTGACCGATCAACTTAATATCTCACGCCATCCGATCCGCGAAGCACTGCGACGCCTGAGCCAGGAAGGGCTGGTGGAGATGCGTCCCAATCGTGGTGCCGTAGTGGCGAAACTCGATCCTGCCAGCATTCTTGAAGTCTATGCCATTCGTTCCGCGCTCGGTGAACTGGCGTTGAAGGCGTTTCATGACAATCCGGCGCTGCCCTCGCATGACGAGATAAAAGCGCTGGAGAAAATGGCCACTTCAGCACTGAAACTGGCGCGTCAGGATAATCAGCAGGCCACCATTCAAAACGATCTGGAATTTCAGGAAACCATCGTGATTGCCAGTGGGCTGGAGCGTTGCGCGCGTTATTTTGCCGAAACCACGGTTGAGGTGCAGCGCTTCAACAACCTGACCGGCATTGTCTACACCGAGCGGGAAGCTGACGCGCAGAATTATGTGGTGGCTCTGCTGGAGGCAATCAAAGCTCACGACATCGACAAAGCGCTGGCGATCTGGAAAGACAAATTCGCTAAAGCGGTGGCGCGTTATATGGCGCTGCTGGAGAAAGAACAGAAACCAGCTAAAAGCATTAAAAAAGCGAAATAAATATACCTGGCGTAGCGGCGCGATTTATCGCGCGCCTTTGATTGGGGCACTGCGGTAAACAGCGCGATAAATCGCGCCGCTACGACACTATAACGCAATCACCAGCCGCTGCTGCGGCATCTCGCCTGCGCCGCGATAGGCGGTGATTTCCACTTCGAACAGATACTCTGGCCCGCCGAGAGGGGCACAGGTCACGCAGCTGGTGGGATCGATGCCACGATACTTCTCGCCGATAAACGCCATCACCGCTTTGACATCTTCCTGACGCGGAATAAACAGACGGGAACGCACCACATCAGCCAGCGAGGCGCCCACCGAGGCCAGCGCGCCCTCCACGTTACGAAAAGCCTGTTCAGCCTGGGCGACAGCGGTGTCTGGCATGGCGCGGGTTTTGTAGTCGCGTCCGGCGGTGAGCGACATGAAAATCCAGTCGCCCAGCACCAGTACACGAGAGTAGCTTTCCTGGTCTTCCAGAATGCTGCCTGATTTCACTTTTATGATTTCGTCGATCATGATGTTCCCTGGGGTTGGCTAAAAATCAGATGGAAATACCGCCGTCGATGATCACCGTTTGTCCGGTAATCATGCGGCCCGCAAAACCGAGATAGACAATCAGTTCCGCGACGTCGTCGGGGGTGCACCAGCGTTGCAGTGGTGTGGCGGCTACCGTGTTGCGGCGACGTTCTTCCGACCATTCAATCGCCCATGAACTCTCCACCGAACCGGGGGCCACGGCGTTAACGCGCACTTCGGGAGCCAGCGCGTGAGCAAGGTTTTTGGTCAGATTGATCACGCCCGCCTTGGACGCACTGTAGGCGAGGGTGCTGGCGATCGAACCAAAACCGGCAATCGAGGCGGTATTGACGATGGCACCGTGGCTGGCTTTCAGGCTGGCCGCTGCCGCTTTGGCACAGCGGAAAACGCTCATCAGGTTAACGTTCAGCAGCGTCTGCCACAGTTCTTCGGTCACACTCTCCAGGTCCTGTATCGGAATCGGTTTGGTCACGCCGGGCGTACCGGCGTTATTCACCAGCAGATCGAGATGGCCGAGCGCCAGCACCGCTTGTTTAACCATTGCTTCTGCCTGAATGGGGTCCGCTAAATCGCCCGGTGCGCCAATCACCGCCAGCCCCTCAGCCTGGAGGGTTGTCAGTGCCTGTTCGCCACGAATATCGTTCGGCAGAAAGTTAATCGCCACCGTCGCACCGCTGCGCGCCATCAGGCGTGCCACTTCAAAACCAATGCCGCTGGCACCACCGGTGACTAACGCGGTCTTGCCCTGCAAATCGAATGTCATCATGTTGGGTTTCTCCTCGAGATTGGCCACTTCAGGCCGCCTGTTCACTGCGCCGTTCGCGGCGCATAAATTTACGCGTCTGTTCCTGGTTGGGGTGGTCGATAACCTGAGCGGCGCTACCGATTTCGCACACGCTGCCCTGGTGCAGAAAGGCCACGCGGTCGGCAGATTCGCGCACAAAATTGATGTCGTGCGTCACCACCACCATGGTCATCCCTTCCGATTTCAGCAGCCGCATGGTCGCCAGCACTTCGCCCACCAGTTCCGGATCCAGCGCGGACGTCACCTCATCGAACAGCATGTAGGACGGGTTCATCGCCAGCGCGCGGGCAATCGCCAGTCGCTGGAGCTGGCCGCCGGAAAGTTGTGAAGGCATCATCAGCGCTTTACCGCCCAGCCCGACGTGTTCCAGATGTTTTTGCGCCAGGGTAAGGGCTTCACGTTTCCCCAGCTTTGCCACCACCTGCGGGGCCAGCGCCACGTTCTCCTGGGCGTTAAGATGGGGAAAGGCGTTGTACTGCTGGAAAACAATGCCGAGCTGGCGGCGCAGCTGGTTGATATTGGTACCTGCCGCATGCACGCTGATACCGTCGACCACAATCTCACCGCCCTGAATGCTCTCCAGCCCATTGATGCATTGCAGCAGAGTGGATTTGCCTGAGCCGCTGGCTCCAATCAGGCACACCAGTTCGCCTTTATCGATGCTGAGGTCGATACCTTTCAGCACGCTGACCGGGCCATAAGCTTTTTGCACGTTACGAATTTCGATCACAGGGCCACCTTTTTTTCCAGATAACGGCTATAACGGGAAACCGGGTAACAGATAAGGAAGTAAAACAAGCCGGTGCCGAGCAGCAGCAACCAGGTTTCATGGGTACGGTTCATCAGCGTTTGCGTGGCACGCATAAATTCGACGTAACCGACCACGCTCGCCAGCGCGCTGTCTTTGATCAGGCTGAGCAGCAGATTGACCCAGGCACTGAGACCGGTACGCAGCGCCAGCGGCAGCGAAATATGACGTAATTCCTGCCAGCCATTCATGCCCAGCGAGCGTGCCCCCCGGCGAAAGGTGTGCGGCACCGCCAGAAAGCTGGCACGTGCCACTTCCGAGGTGACGCACGCCATCCATACGCCAAGCGCCAGGCTGCCCAGCACATACGGCGACAGCGGCATATTCAGCAGTGAAAACAGGCTGTTTAGCACAATCAGGATGATGATCATCGGTACGCTACGGAAGATATCCACCAGCGGGGCGCTCAGAATCTGAAAGCTAAATGAAGACGCGCGCGCCCATCCCAGTGGGATGCCGAGCAGGGTGCCAAGTAGCCCGGCAGTGCCTGCCATCGCCAGCGTATTCAGTGCACCCAGTAGCAGATACCCGCTGTCGGACCACTGCAAAGGCTGATAACCGAGAACGAATTGCATGGTTACCTCCGGTACATCAGACGGAAGGTCAGCTGCGCACCAAACTGAATGAATTTGGCGATGGCGTAATAAATGCCGGCAGTGACAATGAAAAACTCAAAAGTGCGGAAGCTAATGGATTGTGCATATTGTGTGGCACCGGATAGCTCGCGCAGTCCGACCAGCATCCCCATCGAGGTGTTGAGCATCGCCCAGATGCATTGGGTGACGAACGGTAAAAACACCACCTTAAATACCTGGGGAAATATCACATGGCGGAAAGCCTGGCGCGGTGTCATCCCCAGCGATCGTGCGGTGGACATTTGCTGGCGCGGGATCGCGTTTAAGCCGCCACGAAAGATCTCCGCCATATAACCGGCGTTGTTAAATGCAATGGCAATTAATACCGCGAGATAACTGGAGATATTAATCCCCAGCGCACCAAGCCCGAAATACATAATATAAACCTGGAACAGCACTGGCGTATTACGTGATAACTCCACCCACCCGCTGGTGAGATAATAGCGCCAGCCACTGCCATTCTGGCGGATGACAGACATCGGTATGGCAAACACCATACCGATAACCACCGATAATAGCGTGATCTGTAATGTCACCCAGGCACCTGATAATAATTGCGGCAATGCGTTAAAAACGATTGACCAATAAAACTGATAATCCTGCATGGGCGTACCCTGGAAAGTCGGACAATGTTTACCGGGGCTTAGAAATCAACACCGGCCATGGTCAGAGAAGGTAGCGGGCCATCGCCCATATATTTTTTATACAGCTCGGCGTAGCGGCCTGAGACCACCTGGTGCCAGACAAATACGCGCGCCCAGTTGAGAAATTCCGGGTCACCACGGCGTACCGCCAGGCCATCCATATCCGACAGCGGTGCCAGACCCGCAGCAGTAAAGGTGGGAAACTGGCCGCTTTTTTCCAGCGTGTTGTAGACCGATGACGCCTGTAAGATGCCGTCGATTTTCCCCTGTTGCAGCGCCATAAACACCTCAGCATCGCTGCCGTAGCCGGTATAGGTGATGCCGGTATCTTTCCAGCGACCCTGTAACTCCTTGTTAAATAACTGCTCAAAGGTGGATCCCGTCACCGCACCCAGTTTTTTACCCTTCAAATCATCGTAAGTTTTGATGCCGGTATCTTTGCGCGTCATCACCGTGATGGTGTAGTTAACATACGGCTGGGTGAAGGCCACAGTCATGGCGCGTTCCGGAGTGATGGTAGTGGAACCCACCACAATATCGACACGTTTGGAAACCAACGCCGGGATACGGTCCGAGGCTGGAGTCTGCACGATCTCAGGCGTTACCCCGAGGGATTTCGCCATATCGTCACAATAGGCCACATCGTAACCGTCGGGTTTATTATCTGGCGTCAGAAAACCCGACGGTGGCGAATCTAATACTACTGCACAGCGTAATTTTTTAGCTTTAATGACGGCATCCAGCGTAGATTCCGCCTGTGCAGCATGAAGATAAAACAATGAAGAAAGGGCAATAAAAAGGACTGACTTTGTCGTCTTGTTAAACATAATGACTTCCCCGCGATGGTTTGAAATAGTAACAACGCTCCATATAAAGCTGTTTACTTCTTTACAGACAAGGTAAGGCAACTACGAGCAGGTAAATTTATTTCAGGCCGATATTGGCAATCGGTCCCACTTCTTTTTCCACTAATGGCAGCACTTCTTTGGTAAAACGATACAGTGAACGTTGTGCACGTTCGAGTGGCATACAACCAAACTGGAAATTACAGGTGTAATTAATCGGGTCGAGGCGTTTAATATCGGCGATCATTTTTTCCGCCACGATATAGGGATCACCCACCACCATATTGCTGGCGTATTGTTCCAGCGTATATTCCCCGTCAAAAGGTTCATTGCGGATATAGCCGTTATCATCCAGCGGCAGTACCGGTTTACGCAGATGATTCGCCATGCGGCCAACATAACGGGCGCGTTCGGCGGCTTCCAGCGCTTCGGCTTTGCTGTCGGTGACATGCACGTATTGCATGATGGCCAGTGGCTTGGTGGCCGGATTTTCACCGAGGGTTTCCCAGCTTTGGTTAAGGCCATCCACCATTTTGTACAGCACCGGTGAGCCGAGGGTACTGGCGGCATGGAACGGTGTCACCTGCCATTTTTTCAGGCGATCCAGCAGTCGTGGGTGTGACGTTGTCACGAAAAGTAGCGGCAGCGGCGTCTGATACGATTTGATAGCAAAGGTAGTCTGCGGTATAGACAGATGTTCACCGCGATATTCTACTTCGCCGGTCACCAGCGCCTGTTCCATCACATCCCAGTACTCCAGGAAAATATCGACCTTTTTCTCCAGCTCCACATGGTAACGGTCAAACTCGTATTGCTGATAACCGGTTCCCATCCCCACCACCAGGCGACCATCGGTCATAGCATCGACAGCGGCAATCTCCTGCGCGAGCCGCAGTGGATGGTACAGCGGCAGCACCAGCACGCCGGGGGCGAGTTTGATTTTTGATGTCCAGCCCGCCGCATTGGCGACCATCATCAGCGGCGAGGGGCTGCTGGAATAGTTTGCGAAGTGGTGTTCGGCAAACCAGGCAATATCAAAACCCACTTCTTCGGCGGTTTTGACCATGGTTTGCGTGTCATTCATCACGCCTTTTACGCCCTGCGGATGATCGCGCAAAGTCATCAGGCTGAATAATCCAAGCTGCATTCTGTTCTCCTGCGGTAAGAAAAAATCGCGTTGCTTAGCCCGCAACGGGGGTGGTTAAAGGAGCGGAGGTGACATACGCACCGTTCTGATACAGCAAGGGTGCAATTGCCTCGCTGAACTGGCAGTCGCTCACCTGACCAATCACGATGTGATGGGTGGCGTAGGGCAGCGTCTGATCCAGCTCGCAAAACAGAGTGGCCTGTGCATCGGCCAGGTAAGGTACGCCCTGCGCATTGCTGCACCATTTTCCCGCCGAGAAGCGCTCGTCGGCGGAAAGCGGGGTACTGAAACGTTGTGACACGGCGGTGTGCTGGTTGCTCAGCAGGTTGATGCAATATTTGCCGCTGGCGAGTAGCGGTTGCAGCAGGCTGGAGGAGCTGTTGATGCACGCCAGGATCGACACCGGATCAAAACAGAGTGATGTCACCGCGGTGGCGGTAATGCCGTAGCGCATGCCGTCATGCTGACAGGTGATGACGCAAACCGTGGCGGTCAGCCGCCGCATACAGTGACGAAAGTTATCCCGAACCTGGTTATTCACAATGGTTTCCCCGCATGATGCTGAAAAATGAAAGGCTGATTATCGACAATTTTGTTAAGGCTAAATAGTAGATTGTCAACAATGTTAACGCCGTGTACGCATCATTGGATATGTGAGGTGAAGTTGTCAACGCATTGCTTAATTTGTCGCCATAGGAAATTTTGATGACTGGGTTTTTTTGCGGCTAATCAGTGGGATAGATGAAAGAGGCGGCTAGCGAAAATGGTAGCCGCCGGATGCTCAATTATGGGTCCAGTAGGTGCCGGTTTCGGGAATCGGCAGGAACTGCTGATTCATTTCACGCAGGGTTTCATCCGGGGATAAATCGTGGAATAAGTCCGGATGGAAGGTTTTGGCAAAGAACTCCGCTACCAGCAGATGCCACGGGCTCATATAAAAGTTCTGCCAGAAAGCGAACGCCTTTTGCTGCCGCACGGCGTTAAGCACCGATACCGTACCATCCTGCGCCAGCGCCCTGATAAAGGTGGCCTGCGCGCTGGCTGCGTTTACCTGTGGTCCCAGTTGCAGGAAAGCTTTATCTTCCGGGCCTGCCGAGCCGGTGGCGATATAAATATCCGGGTTGGCGGCCAGCACTGCCTCAGGGTTGAGTTGCCCAAACACCGCCGGGAAACGTCCGGCGGCAATATTGTCACCTCCGGCAAAGGCAATCAGATCGGCGAGATTACCGTGAGCCACGGTGGTGCAGCATTCGGCCTTTTTCCCCAGATGCAGTTGCAGCATGACTTTAGGACGCGATCCCTTCCAGCCCGCCAGCCGATCGCGGATAAGCTGCATATGCTGCTGATAGAAGGCAATAAAACGCTCGCTTTTCGCCTGGTCATTGAGTGCTTCTCCGAGGGTGCGCAGGCTGGCAACGGTATTCGCCAGCGGATCGACGCGAAAATCGAGGAACAGCACCGGGATCTTTGACGCAGCCAGTTGCTGCATAAACAGGGAGTTGTTAGGCGGGGTGCGGGCATAGACCGGCAAAATCACCAGGTCAGGGCGCAGGGCAATAATCTTCTCAACATTGAGCTGGGAAAAGTTGGAGTTGCCGATCTGCTCGATATTGGCGATGGCCGGGAATGCTTTGACATAGCGCTGCCAGGTTTGTTTGTCGAGATTGCGCAGATCTGCGGGCCAGCCCACCACACGCTTCGCCGGGTTGCCGTCTTCAACCAGTGCCAGCGTATAAATCATCCGGCTCTCGCCAATCACGATACGTTGCGGATTATCCGGCACCTCCACCTGACGTTGCAGGCTATCGGTGAGGGTTTTGGCCTGCACCACAAACGGCAACAGCAGGCACAATGCCGCGAGAAATCGTTTCATGCATAGCTTCTCTTGTGGCTCCGCCCATTAAGGCGGAGCGAATCAGGTTAGAAATCCACTGATGCCTGCAGGTACATCACGCGCGGCTCACCCTCGATCACGCGCAGGTTACCGGCGCTGGATTCGTAATATTCCCGGTTAAACAGGTTTTTCACGTTCAACTTCAGCTGGGTATGTTTACCCACCAGCTGGCTATCCCAGGCGATAAAGGCATCGGCCACGGTATAGGCAGGCATGACAAAGCTGTTTTCCGGATCGCCCGCACGGGTGCCGACATAGCGCCCGCCACCACCAACACGCAACTCACCCGGCAGCCAGGAGAAGCGCAGGGTATGGCTCAGATACAGGCTGCCCATATTGGTGGGGGCGTTGACCAGACGGTTGCCGACGTTATCCGGGTTAACGTTATCTTCGACGATTTCCGTCTTGTCGTAGCTGTAGTTGGCGATCAGATTCCAGTCCGGCGCGATTTCACCGTTAACTTCCAGTTCCGCCCCGGTCGAGCGGGCCTTGGGAATGTTGCGCGTCACACCGTTGATAAAGATCGACATATCGCTTTCATCAATACGGTACAGCGCCAGCGTGGCGGCCAGATTCGGTGCGACCTGCCATTTCGAACCCACTTCCCAGGTGGTGCCTTTCTCGGTGGAGGCGACATCACCGTTATCGTCGGTCTGCGTGGACGGGGTGAAGGACTTGCTGTAGCTGCCGTACAGCGAGACATCCGGCAACACTTTATACACCACGCCCAGCTGCGGCAGGAAGGCGTTGCCGCGATCGTTCAGGGTGGTTTCCGGGTTGATAAAACCGTTGCTGGAGGTTTGCGTATAACGCTGGAAGCGTCCACCCAGTACCGCGATCCACTTATCCGTCAGATGGATGTTGTCTTTGGCAAACAGCGAACGACTGTACAGGTTGGTACGCAGATTACTCAGCGCGTCATTGTAAGTGCTGTCGCTGAGCACCGGCTCCTCGCCATACACCGGATCGTACATGTTAAAAGTTCGGGAAACGGTGCCGCGATAAGAACGTGCCTTATAGGTTTCATTTTGCTCATAATCAACGCCCAGCAGCAGGTCATGCTGCATCCCGGCGATCACCGGTGAGCCGCTGACATCCCAGGAAACGTACTCGGTCTGATGGTTGAAGCCACGGTTGGCATCCGCACGGCGTGACACAATGCCGGTGGTGGTATTAATCGCCGTGGCGCGCACTTCGTTACTGTCGTAACGGCGCTGCATCCAGCCATAGTTCAGGTGGGTGTCCCACGTATCATCGAGGTTGTAGCCATAGCTGACGTTGAGACGTTTGTTTTTGCCCCACGCATGGTTGGCACTGTCATCGAGGCGACGGTTGTAAGGAATATCGACCGGTTTACCGTTGATAAAGGCGGTACCGCGATCGTAAGGCACATCGTATTTGTACTCGACGTAACTGATGTTGAAGGTGGCACGCTCGCCATACCAGCTCAGTGAAGGGGCCAGCAGGGTGTGTTCATTCACGCCGAAATTGCGCCAGTAATCTTCGCGCTGGCGTTCCGCCACCATGCGGAAGGCAAAGCCATTACCCAGCGGGCCGGTGATATCCACCATGCCGGTGCCGCCGCCATAGCTGCTGGACTCGCCGCTGATATGGGTGTTCCATTCATACTGCGGCTTTTTACTCACCAGGTTGATGATGCCGCCTGGGTTAAGGATGCCGTACAGCAGGGAGGAAGAACCCTTCAGCACTTCCACATGGTCGATGCTGGAGTCCATGGTCAGTCCCTGGTTGCTGCGCACGCCGTCGATAAAGATCGAGCCGTCGGTGTTGGAACCGAATCCACGCTTCACGAAGCCATCCTCGGTGCCGCCCAGTGTGTTGCCCTGGGTCACGCCACTGACAAACTTCATGGCATCGTTCAGGCTGGTGACCTGGTAATCCTTCATTACCTGGGGTGTCACCACGCTGATTGACTGTGGCGTTTCATTACGCGGCGTATTGGTTCTGAGCGTTGCCGCCGCATCATCCTGGTTATAACTGCCGGTGTTGCTGGTAGAAGACTGATCGGCTGTCACTGTCAGGGTTTGATCCTGGGTGGTTTCTGCGGCTGCGGCAGAATGACCATAGAGAAGCGTTGATGCCAGTAAGACCTGTGACCCAGAGAGCGTATATTTTACCGCTGGTGAAAAGAAAGAAAGATACTTCATTTAACTAAATCCGCATCAAAGAGAATTATTTTGAAAGCTGGATACTAATGAGATTGATTTTCATTTACAACCATTTCTTGTTATTTCAGGGAAAATAAATCATTCACCTAAATAAAAAATGGAGATTTTCACGCAGGAAAAAACATTATTTCCTGATAATGACAAATATAATGTAGTAAATAATATGATTTAAAATCATTATGATATGTTGTAAATGTAGTAGTTGATGTAGCATAATAATATTTTCCCTCATTACACTACATTTCTCTGGCAGGAAGGGATTAGCGACGACACTTTTGATGGATTATTGCGTTGAATTTATTAAGTCATAAATTAAGGTATTCTTAATATTCAGAAGAATAATGAGCGAATGCGACGCTACGGCTGACTAAATAACCATCGACCATTCTTTACTTAGCGGGCCTGTTCAGG
This sequence comes from Pantoea sp. App145, assembly GCF_047947045.1. NCBI lineage: Bacteria > Pseudomonadati > Pseudomonadota > Gammaproteobacteria > Enterobacterales > Erwiniaceae > Pantoea > Pantoea sp. App145. The sequence goes on along the minus strand of NZ_CP133294.1, from coordinate 287,181 downwards.
CTTTACTATTAAGCAAAACGGCCCGAAAGTTAGCCTGAAAACGTGACAATAAATGAGAAAAGGCTGATTAACTGTATAATTTATAAGGTGTTTAACTCCGGTGACTGAGTCCAATCCCAAAATCAGTAAAAAACCCTATGATCTCTATGGCGAACGCTTCCACGCCAATAAGCATCTGTTAACTCCCCGGCTGTTAAAAGTCGCACAGTACATTCACCAGCATCGCAGTGCCGTGCTGGATAAAACCGCGCTGGAGATTGCGATTGATACCCAGACTTCTGACGCCACGGTGATCCGCGCCATCCAGGCGCTGGGTTTTTCTGGCTTCCGGGATCTGAAGATTGTGATTGCCGAATATCTGGGGGTCACCCGCCGTTCACCGGCGCGAGTGGCGGTGACCGTCAATGAACTCTCGCAGGATGCGCGGGGCAGCATCGATTTCGTGCTCGACAGTTATCGCATCAGTTGCGAGATGCTGGCGGCACCGGACAATCGTCAGGCCATTCAGCAGGCCATCGGGCTGTTGCAGCAGGCGGAGCGGGTGGCGATTTTCGGTATTGGCGCATCCGCCATCCTGGCGGATTACACCGCGCGGCTGTTCAAACGCAATGGCACCCCTTCGTACGTGCTTAACCGCACCGGCATTTCGCTGAGTGAACAGATCGCTGATATGCGCCACGCGGATGTGCTGATTATGCTGGTGCAGAGCAGTGCGCACCCGGAAGGGCTGGTGACTCTGGCAGAAGCTCAGCGGCTGGGGATGAAAATTGTGCTGCTAACCGCCACGCCCGACAGCATTTTCGCGCAGCATGCCGATGTGATGATTGAGATTCCGCGCAGTCGTTCGGCTGACAAAATGCCAGTACATGCCACGCCGATGATCTGCCTGGAAATCCTGGTGCTGGGGCTGGCCGCCGCAGCACCGGTTGCCACCATGACCAGCATGAGCAAGCTGTATGAGATCAGCAATGCGCTGACCCGTCCTGGTGCGCGTAAGAACAAGTCGTCATAAATGGCCTCAGGCAGCACAGACACCGACGCTCTGGCAGCGATAGACCAACGCCGGGGGCAGGTTGCGCATCACTCTGGTGCGCGTCCAGTGGAAGTAGCCGGAAAGCAACGGTTCTGACAGCGAGGTGTACTGGAACTGAATAAATACGCCGCCGGGATTCAGCGAGGCGACCACACGTTGCAGGATGCGATGGCGCAGCGGTTCCGGCAGCGACAGTAAGGGTAAACAGGAAAAAATGGCATCGCATCCCTGTTCGACCTGTTCTGCAGAATCCGTGAACACGGTCAGGCGGTTATCGTTTAGCGAGGAGAGCTTCAGCGCCAGCCGGGGATTGATTTCATAAGCTGACAGAGTGGCGCTGGAGTGCATACGGTTTAATAAATGGCGCGTCAGAACGCCGTCCCCGGCACCCAGCTCTGCGACATGGTGCGCCTGCTCCCAATCCACCGCATCCGACATTCTGCGACAAAGGGAGGGTGAAGAGGGAGCAATCGAGCCAAAGGCGCGGGGGTTAGCAATAAACGCCTGCATATAACGGGTCTTTTCTTTGAGCAATGAAAAAGTGGTTAATATCACGGTTATCACCTCCAGGTGTATCACTGGAGTTTAGCCATGCATTTCTTAAGGAAAACTTAAAGGGGCCAGTTTTAAGAGTGAATCCGGCCAGGATGACGAAATTGTCATGTTGCGGCAATCATTACAGCGCTATTTGTAACAGCGCGATAAATCGCGCCGCTACGAATGTGTGCAAATACGCAAGTTTATTGCTGAACAATACGGTTTCTGCCACCGCGTTTGGCTTCATATAACGCAGTATCGGCCTTATTCAGTAATAAATTATAATCCGGGTGACCGCTATGTAATGTATAACCAATACTGACCGTGAGAGTGATTGTTTTTCCGGACACGGTTTCAAAAGGCGTATTGTTGACAATGCGGCGAATCCGTTCTAATAACGTATAAGTTTCCGACTGACCAGCCTCAACCAGCACAATCAAAAACTCTTCACCGCCATAGCGGAATAAATAATCGCTGGCACGAATATTATCACTCAACAGGTTAGCGATATGCGTTAATGCGCGATCACCAACCGAATGTCCCCATTCATCATTCACCTTTTTAAAGAAGTCCACGTCAATGATGGCGACACTCAACGGTAAACGGTTTTCCATTGCCAGGCTGACTTCATGTTTTAAAATAATCGGCAGGTAACGTTTATTGAGTAAATTAGTCAGCGCATCTTTACCATCCTGCATATGAGAGACGTCGTTAAATAACATCTCCATATAGGTATTAATTTTCTGACAGTTAGCGTGGATAACACGCAACAGTTCCTGCAATTTTTCTACCGGTATGGCCGTGGTTAAATCAATGCCCGCCATGGTTGCATCAATCTTCGCCATCAGCTGGCGCATCTGTTGAATCTGGGGGTTTTCACCAAACTGGCGTACGCATTTATGGCGGAACCACAGGCCAAAGTTAGATTCGGAAATATTCAGCAGTTGTTCCGTTTGCGATACGCCACTCACCAGATTATAGATAACCGAGTTTTCCCAGCTGGAAAGGGCAGATTGCTGTTTGCCCTGTTCCTGCCAGGCATTATTCATCAGTACATGCATACGATAAGCCTCTTCATTACGCGTGGCCCGATAATGGGACATCGCATAGGCATGGCTCATCATTTCGATGGCAATATCAATTGCCATCGCGGCATAGTGCATCACCTGTAAACTGAGGGGATACGGTATATCATGCTGGGCAACATAAGCAAAAATACCGTATTTTAGCTGCCGGGCACCGCGCTGAACAAATTCAACCGGAATACCAATACGGGCATGTACGCCGCCGACGTGGTATTGCAGCTGCGCCAGGTTTTCAAATTGGCTTTCATCTTCGGTCAGAATGGCCTTAACCCATTTCGACAGTGAACTACTGAGTCGCTCCTCAACAAGTTCATAAGACAAATGCCTGGAAATAGCCGGATCTTTGAGCAATGTTTCATAAAAGCGGTGAGCAAGATTATCGGACTGCGTTTCCGCAATCTGACGTAAAATAGCGATAACATCTTGCGGAAGTGCTGCACGTAATGGACGCCATTCTTGCAGAATGACTGCGATATATTGTTCTATTTCTTCCTGCATCATTAAACAAACCAAATGTTAGCTGGATATCCCGGTGAAAATATATCGTATCACACCTGGTGTAATGTGCCTTTGTTTTAACAATAGCATGACAATTAGAGCTAAAATTAAGACAAATAACCGCAACGGAACCCCTTGGTTCCGTTGCAGAACATCAGGATTTATCCGGCGAGGGGATAAAAACCTGCACACTTTGCTTCAGAACCGAGTTAGGTGTGACACCAAAGGCTTTACGGAACGCGTGGCTAAAGTGAGAAAAATCAGAGAATCCATAGTCGAGTGCCGCCTGAGAGACACTGGTTACCCGGCCCTGCTCCAGTGCATCGCGGCTGGCCTGTAATCTTTCCTGCCAGATGACGGCGGCGGGTGTCTTCTGTTTACGGGCAAAGGTCCGGGCCACGGTACGCACGGAGACGTGATGTGCCAGCGCCATACTTTCTACGCTCAGCTCAGGATTGGTCAGGTTTCGGCTAATGTAGTTGCGCATTCTGGCGTACAGATCGCGCTCAGACGCCGCGTTGGCGTGATCCTGAAGCTCAAGACTGAGCACCAGCAGATCCAGCAGCGTTTGCGAAAAGCGGCCAGCTACATCAGGGTTATTCATCAGCACCGGCGTCTGCACCGTCTGATAAATCATCTCCCGCAACGGGATAATCCCCGGGCGGGTATCATCAAGGATGGTGGCGGTGAAACCCACGCTGGCAGGTACTTTCCCGGTCAGCAGATGGCGCGGGATGCGAATCAGATGGTTATTTTTGCCGCCAATGCTAAAACGAAAGGTCTGCGCGGCATCGTACAGCACCAGATTCCCCGCCGCGAGGCTGGCTTTACGTCCCCCTTGTTCCAGTTGACCATAGCCACCCTGGATATAACCCAGCCACAGGTCGTCTTCCGGTCCGGTGCGCAGATGCTGTGACTTACGCTCCCAGTAGTGCAGCGTCGAGGTGAGGGTGCAGACATCGATCAGACCGACCTCCCGCACCGCAAGCTCACCCTCAAAACGCCCCTCCGCCAGCGGCTTACCATCTGAAGGAATGCAGTGACGCAGAATGACATCATTCCAGTATTCAAAGCGCTGAGGCACGGCAACATGTTCGGTGGAATAGCGGATATCCCTGGGTGTGGAATGACTGTTCACAGCGACACCTCATATGAAAACTGCGCATCAGGATTGATGGTTTCAAACTGAAAGCAATTTTTACGCCATGACGATGGCGATATGAATTGGCGGGATAATTTGACTATTCAGTGGCGCTGCCGCGGCGCAGACGCACTATTGGCGGGCAACGCTGCACCGTTTCATTCCATCATCACCTGCGTCATCAGGGTTGTCCTTTCCAGCCAGGTGATTGTCCGACTAAGCCAGGAAGCCAGAAAAAATCTCCTTAGTATCAATGGCGAATTAACCCATCGCTGAAAACTATTTACCTGGGAGTCTGTATGGAATCTGCCATTGATAAACACCTGAAATGTCCGCGCACCTTGTCCCGTCGGGTTCATGACGACTATCAACCGCCTTTCCCGATGTTCGTTGGCCGGGCCGATGCCAGCCTGACTCAGGTGGTGATGGCGTATCTGGGCGTGCAGTTTCGTGAAGAACAGCGGGCATCAGCCGTCAGCGCCATGCAGCACATCGTTGCCAGCTTCAGCCTCGATAACGGACCGGGCAATCATGACATCACCTTCCATGTTGATAACCAGGGTTACGGTAACTTTATCGTGGTGGGCTACTGGCGCGATCCGGCGGCGTACTGTCGCTGGATCCGTCAGCCGGAAATCGACCAGTGGTGGTCCGCTGATGATCGTTTGCACGAAGGCCTCGGTTATTTCCGCGAGATTATTGCCCCGCGCGCCGAACAGTTCGAAACCCTGTACGCCTTTAAAGAGGATCTGCCTGGTGTCGGCGCAGTGATGGATAACCTCAGCGGTGAGATTCAGGAGCACGGCTACTGGGGATCGGTGCGCGATCGCATTCCGGCCTCGCAAAATGATTGGCTGCAACCGGACGGGGAGCTGCGGGTGATTGCCGGCGATCCCGCTGCCGGAGGTCGGGTGGTGGTGCAGGGCCATGACAACATTACGCTGATCCGCTCCGGCCAGGACTGGGTGGAGGCCGACGAACAGGAGCGTCAGCTGTACTTCACGGAAATGTTGCCGCCGTTACAGGCAGGTATGGATTTTCTGCGCGACGAAGGGCAGCCACTTGGCTGTTATAGCAATCGCTTTGTGCGCAACGTCGATAAAGACGGCAACCTGCTGGATATTGCCTACGACATTGGTTTCTGGCGATCCCTGGACCGGCTTGAACGCTGGGCAGAATCCCATCCCACCCACCTGCGTATCTTCACCACCTTTTTCCGTGTGGTGACCGGACTGCAAAAACTACGGCTCTACCACGAAGTGTCGGTCTCTGACGCCCGTTATCAGACCTTTGAATACATCAACTGCCATCCCCAGACCGGGATGCTGCGTGACGCACTGCGCTGAAAACACGACGAAATCTCATCCATCGATCACTTTCTGGGGTTTACCTTATGCACGCATTACGCTTTTTCCTGCCTGCCACCCTGCTGGCTTCTTTACCTGCGCTCGCCGTGGAAGTGGCACCCGGCGACTACAGTCAATTTCCCGACGGCACCACGGTAGGGCTGCTTTATTACCAGCACGCTTCAACCGGCTCGGCGCACTCGCGCGGTGACAAAGTCAGCTCGGATTACAACCTGACCTCCGATATCGGCATGCTGCGTCTGCTGCATACCGTGCAGATCAGCGAATCCGCTACCCTCGATCCACAGTTCCTGTTGCCATTTGGCCGCATCTCCGGTGGTGGTGATGCTGCGGCGCTCGGTTCCGCCAATGGCACTGGCGACTTAATTCTGACCGTGCCGTTAAAGGTGAAACTCAGCGAAGGCGGCGATGTGTTTGGTTTCGCCCCTTATCTCTACGTTCCCACCGGTAACTATGACCATAACGACGCCCTGAATCTGGGAGAGAACCGCTGGAAGGTGGATTTGCAGGCCGCCTGGGTCAAGTTCTTCACGGAAAAATGGGCGCTGGATGTGGTCGGTGACGCCATCTGGTACGGCAACAATAACGACTATGGAACCGCCTCATCCCGTTTGCAGCAGGACAACGCCTGGGCAGCGCAGATTATGGGGCGTTATATGCCTGATCCGACGCTGGCGCTCGGTCTGGGGTTCGGTCAGACCTGGGGCGGTGCAACCACCGTTGACGGTGAGAAACAGGACAACCCGGCGCAGACCACCAATGTACGCATCACCGCCACCAAATTTGTCACCCCGCGCGACCAGTTCCAGATTCAGCTAGGTCGGGACCTGCGCGTGGAAAATGGCGCGGAAGAGGATTTCCGCCTGAACCTGCGTTATGCCCGCGTTTTCTGATGCTGTCCTTCCTGACCAGGTGACTGTCCTTCTCAACCAGGTAGGTGTTGTGCAGTCGCGTTATGTTCAGGTCAGTAATCAGCCCTCTGCTGCGTTTGAAGCGAGCAGTGACTGGAAGCAGATGTCATCACAGTACTCACCTTTACTTTCCCGGAGAAACACCATGGAACATGATCACGACCACACCGAGCCGCCTGCGGAAATCGCGCTACGCGTGAAAGCGCTCGAGTCGCTGCTGACGGAAAAGGGGCTGATTGATCCCGTCGCGCTGGATGAACTTATCGACACCTACGAACACCGCATTGGACCCCGCAATGGCGCGCGGGTGGTGGCGAAAGCCTGGAGCGACCCGGATTACAAGGCCCGTCTGCTGGCGCATGGCACTGAGGCCATTGCTGAGCTGGGTTTTTCCGGGGTGCAGGGGGAAGACATGATGGTGGTGGAGAATACCGCCGATGTTCATAACGTCACGGTCTGTACCCTGTGCTCTTGCTACCCGTGGCCGACGCTGGGACTGCCGCCTGCCTGGTACAAATCCGCACCTTATCGCTCGCGCATCGTGATTGAGCCGAGAAGTGTGCTGGCTGAGTTTGGCCTGCACATCAGTGAAGATCGGGAAATCCGCGTCTGGGATAGCAGCGCCGAGCTGCGTTATCTGGTACTGCCGGAAAGACCGGCCGGAACCGAGGGCTGGAGTGAAGCACAGCTCGCCTCGCTGGTCACGCGCGATGCCATGATCGGCACGGGCGTGGCGTTGCAACCGGGTAACTAAACCCTTCTTTTCAGGAGACGCTATGAACGGGATACATGATCTGGGCGGTATGCACGGTATGGGTGCTGTTGTTACCGAAGAAAACGAACCTCCTTTTCATCATGAATGGGAGCGACGCGCCTTTTCCTTTTTTGCCTCGCTGTTTGTCGGTGGTCACTTCAATGTGGATATGTTCCGCCATGCGATAGAGCGCATGAATCCGGCGCACTATCTCGAAGAAAGTTATTACGAACACTGGATGCACGCTTTCGAAACGCTGCTGCTGGAGAAGGGGGTGATCACCCTTGATGAGTTGTCTGGGGCGGTCAAGCCCGTTATCGCATCGGCGGAAACACCGGTGTTGCGCCAGGAAATGGTACAGGCGGTGGTCACCACCGGTGCCTCGGCGCGCGTTGATGTTGATGTACCCGCCAGTTTCCGGGTGGGTGATCGCGTCCGGGCGAAAAACATCAATCCCGGCGGACATACCCGCCTGCCACGCTATGTGCGCGACAAAATCGGCACCATCGTGATTGATCACGGTGTCTTTGTTACCCCGGACACCGTTGCTCACGGCTTGGGTGAACATCCGCAGCACGTGTACAGCGTCAGCTTTGCCGCCACCGAGTTGTGGGGTGATAACGCGCCGTCGAAAGACACGGTGCGTATCGATCTGTGGGACGACTATCTGGAGGCGTTATGAGTACATCCTTTACGGACCATGATGCGGAAAACGCGCCGTTTGAGCATCCATGGCAGGCACAGGTGTTTTCCCTGATCGTTTGTCTGCATCAGGCCGGCAAGTTCAGCTGGAAAGAGTGGGTGGATGTGTTCAGCACCGAAATCAAAGCGCACCCAATACAGGAACATGAAAGCGTTAATGATGCTTATTACCGTCAGTGGGTCGCCGCCACCGAGCACATGCTGCTGTTGCTGCAATTGACCGGGCAGGCCGATATTGCCCGCCGCACCGATGAATGGCGGCAGGCGTATCTCAATACTCCGCATGGTATGCCGGTGACGCTATCCAGCGCTGTCTGCCCGCCCGCGCATGACCATGACCATCACCACCCGGTGCTGCGCGTCCCGGTGGCGGTCAGCCCGGCAGTGGCGCGCGCCAATCCCTGAATTGATTATTATCAGCCAGATATGAGGAAGAAAAATGGAACGTACCGTTAATGATATTCATGCAGGTCAGGCCCCGATCCCGTTCAATAGCGTATTACCCTGGGCGGCTTTTATTACGCTGATGGTGCTGCTGGCGGTGTATTTTATTGGTGCTGAGCAGGGGGCCACTGCGGTGTTCTCCGGCAATCAGATCCATGAATATTTTCATGATGCGCGGCATCTGCTGGGTTTCCCCTGCCACTAAGGACATCACCATGACCGGAAAACTTCTGTTAAACGGGATGATGGCAGGGATCCTCGCTGGCATCATCGCCTTCAGTTTTGCCCATTTCTTTGGTGAACCGCAGGTTGATCGGGCGATTTCATTCGAAGAAACCCTCGCAGCACAGCACAGTAGCGCCGGGAGTGAGCATCACCATGATCATGATGCTGATGGTGAAGTTTTCAGTCGCGGTACGCAGTCCGGTGCAGGTCTGCTGAGCGGGATGATCCTGTTTAGTGCGGCGATGGGCGGTGCGCTGGCACTGGTCTGGTCATTATGCTGGCAGCGCACCGGTCCGGCCGGGGCGAGAGCACTGGCTCTGGCGCTGGCGCTGGGGGGATTTCTGATCATGAGCCTGATGCCGGGGCTTAAATATCCACCTAATCCACCGGCGGTGGGTGATGCATCGACCATTGGCTACCGAACGATGCTCTACTTCGTAATGCTGCTGGTCTCCGCCGTGATTGTGGTCACCGCTGCCTGGAGCGCGCATCAGCTGCGGGCGCGGCTGGGAAGCTGGAATGCGGCGTTGTGGGGCCTGTTGGCCGGGCTGGCGATGCTGATCGTGGCCTGCCTGCTGATGCCAGCGATAAATGAGGTCCCGCATGGCTTCTCTGCCGATGTGCTCTGGCGTTTCCGTCTGAGTTCGTTCGGCACGCAGCTGACCCTGTGGTGCGCCACCGGGCTGCTGTTTGGCGTGTTTGCCGAAAAGACCGTGCAGAATCCCCGTCACCGCTACGCGACGGCAGGATATTGATGGTCGCTGTTCTGCAACTGATTTGCCAGGGGGAAACCCTGGCAAATCGCCACTCACGTTTTCCCGCTGATGATGCGCTGAGCGAAACTTCCCGTCTGACCGCGCAACAGATGCAGGGATGCATCGAACCAGCCAGCCAGATATGGCTGGCACCGGAATTAGCGGCGCAGCAAACGGCACTGGCGCTGGGGTTAGCGGGGCGGAGCGTGCAGGCACTGGCCGAACCGGCCTGTGGGCTTTGGGCGGGGATGCCGATCAAAGAAGTGATCACGCAGCATGGTGAGGATTTTCATCGCTGGTTAGCAGGCGGGGCCGCACCTGGCGGAGAGGATGTGGCACAACTGGTCGCGCGCACCGGCGCATGGTTGTCTGGTAGCGTTGCCGGGCGTCAACCGCAGTGCGCCATCGTGTCAGCTGCGGTGATTCGGGCAATGGTTATTGGTCTGCTGGGTGCACCGGTCAGTGCTTTTCAGTTGATTGATATCGCCCCGCTAAGTATCACGACCCTGCGGGGTGATGGCAAACGCTGGCATATCACCAGCATTAATTCAGTAAGATTCGCCTTCCCCGAAGGCTCCCTCTAACAGGCAAATTTTCGCTGCGAAATGCGCCCCGGCCTGTAACGCTGCCGGGATATTTCCCTGAGCGCGCAGGCTCAGCAGAAAGGCGGTGATAAAGGCATCACCGGCCCCTAAGGTATCCACCGGGGTGACTGCGTCTGGTTGCTGCTGATACCAGTTTTCTCCGTCGAACAGTATGGCCCCCTCTGCACCCCGCGTGGCGACGGCATAGCGGCTACCGGCCTGCACCGCCTGCATCAGCAGGTCGCGCGTGGCTGTCAGCGACCATCCGGCACAGGAGAAAAAGGCCGCGTCGAGCCAGCGACATAATGGCAATGCCTGCTCAATGACGAAGTCATCGGAAAAATCATAGGTCAGCCAGCCGGGAAGCTTTGCCAGCTCAGGCAATTGCGCGTCGATATAGCTGTAGCTACTGGTGTGGATCAGCGCGAAATCCGCCAGCCAGGCGCGATGTTGCAGCACGAAATCCATCGATTCCGTCTGGCGAACGCCGCCAAGATTAGAATCGAGAAACACCCGTTCGCCTTGCTCGATGGTCAGGCGCGCATAGCCATTTTCGCCTTCAACCTTCCGGCAATAACGCGTATCAATATCCCGTTTTGCCAGCGTCCGCATCACATGGTCTGCTGCCGCATCGTTGCCGAAGATACCCAGATAAGCAGCAGAGGCATCCAGCATCGCCGCATACACGCTGAAATTGAGTGCGTTGCCACCCGGATAGCGCACGCGGCGGTGCTCATATTTATCGACAACGTTGTCGCCTACGCCAATCACTTTCATTGCCCGCGATCCTTAGTATTCCACTACGCCCATATAGCGACGGGTTGAGAGCGGATGCTGGCGAATATCAGCCAGCGCCGCACGATAGTCGCACATGATGCTGTAAAACAGCACCGGGTTAAAGTAGTCCACTACTGACACCGGCAGGGTATCCAGACCCAGCTCGCGGGCATCCACCACCACGGTTTTGTCGTTGTAACGATTGAGGAATCCCAGCACACGCTGATCTAAACCACGGGTGCGGCCTTCATTCATCAACAGAATAAAGGGAACGTGATTATCGGTGACTTCAAACGGACCATGAAAGAATTCCCCGCTGTGAATTGAAGCGGCATCGAGACGCTGCATTTCCATCAGGGAACAAATAGCAAAACCATAGGCGTGTCCGTATGAGGCGCCACTGGAGAGCACATAAAACAGCGATTCATGCTGATATTGTTGCGCGAAGTCGGCGCAGCGGGCGGCGACCTGGCTGCGGGCCCGGCGAATCACCTGATCGATCTGACCAAAGCTCTGCTGGAAATCATGCCATCCGGCGTAGTCTTCCACCTGACGCAGCACATCAACGCACAGGCTGAGGATCAGCGCCATCGGGTTTTCAGTGACCAGCGTGTCATCACCCCATTTATACAGCAGGTTATGGTCGGCCCATTGCAGCAGTTGCGCTTCGGCATTGTGCGTCAGGGTGATGGTGGCGGCTCCGCGCGTTTTCGCCAGCTGGGCGGCAGCGACCGATTCCGGCGTATTGCCGCCATGTGAACAGACGATAACGATTGACGACTCACCTAATGCGTGAGGGGTGGCATAGACAAATTCATTGGCTGTCATCATCCACGAGCGCAGGTTTTCACCTTGCTCATTCAGGAAATAATGCGCCGGGTACATATCTACCAGCGAACCCCCGCAGGCCACAAGGAACACCTGACGCACCGGTTTATGCTGAAAATGGCCGCTCATCAGGGAGGAAATAATCGATTGGGTCTGCATGGAATTAATCACCGTAAATATTGAAATCAAAGTATTTCTTAGCTAAGCGGTCGTAGGTGCCATTGGCACGAATGGTGGCGATGGCCTGGTTGAAACGAGCCTGTAACGCGGTGTCACTCTGGCGCAGGCCGATACCGGTGCCGGGGCCGAAGATCTCGTCATCCTTCACCTGCGGTTGCACCAGCGCGAAGTTTTTACCCTGGGGTTTACTGAGCAGGGCTTCGGTGACCACCACGGCATCGTCGAGGGTGCCATCAAGGCGACCGTTGGTCAGATCGGCATACACCGATTCCGCATCCGGATAGGCAATCACTTCCACACCGGCGTTGCGCCAGTATTTGTTGGCGTAGTTTTCAAACACCGAACCCTGCTGCACCCCGATACGTTTGCCCTTCAGCGACTGTGCCGTGGGGGTCAGCGAACTGCCTTTGGCGGTAATCAGGAAGGCAGGGGTGTTGAACAGTTTGTCGCTGAAAGCGATGGCTTTTTTGCGTTCGTCGGTGATCGAAAGAGAAGAAAGGATGGCATCAAATTTTTTTGCCTGTAGTGCCGGAATCAGCCCATCAAAGCTGTTCTGCACCCACGAGCATTGCACCTTCATTTCCGCGCAAATCGCATTACCAAGGTCAATATCGAAACCGACAAGTTGACCACTGGCATTTTTCGATTCAAATGGCGGGAAAGTGGGGTCGATGCCTAAACGCAGTGGATCTGCGGCCATCGCCGTGTGGACACAACCAAATAAGGTTATTGTTGCGGCTATTACGGAGATGGTTTTTTTTATTTTCATTATTGTTTCCCTGGTGTTGTATTTATACCTAAAAACAGACCATATAGATTGATTTACACGCAATTTGATGTATATAGCAACAACAATTCGCCGCAAAGGCGTAAAAAAATTATCGTGGTATGTTATGCTTATTTATCAAATTACAAGCTTATCAATCATTTTTATTTTCTAAATCAAATGATTGGTTTTTAAATTCTTTTTACTGACACCAGAACAAAACAGACCATGAACAGTCCAGAAAAGCAGACCAGAAGGCCGCGCAGAAGTTATCTTGATGCGCGCAAACGCTTACTCGAAATACTAAATTCACCCGATTTCAACAGCGGTGATCAGATCCCGGCAGAACGCGAGTTGAGCGAGATGCTGGGGATCAGCCGGATGACGGTGCGCAAGCTACTGGCAGAATTAATTGATGAAGATGTGCTGGAACGGCGCGGAAATCAGGGGACCTGGCTGGTCGATACCGCCATTGAACGTCCGCTGCAACCGGCACTGGGGATCAGTAAAATTCTCGAACTCAATGGTGCCGTGCCCAGCAGCCAGTTGATCTTCTTTCACATTTCTCCGGCCAGCGCGCGCATTGCACGCTTGCTGCAGATTGCAGAAGGGGATGACTTAGTGATGATCAAACGCCTGCGTCTGGCCGATGGTCATCCCTTCTGTATTGAAACCAGTTACTTACCGCGAGCGCGTGTCGCGGATTTAAGTGCAGAGATGTTAGAAAAAGAAGGCTCCCTCTATCGTCTGCTGGCGGAACGTTACGCTATTCATGATGTTTATGATGAAGGGACCCTCCGCGCTGCCGCAATGAGTGAAGAGGACCATCTGTTGTTGCAGGCGAAACCAGAAAGCCCGGCGCTGGTGTACCGGGGTGTGATTTATGACAACCAGCGTCAGCCGATTGAATATCTGGTTTCGGTGAACCATCCGCAACGGGTCGCTTTCCGCATCAATGGCGGATTGAATGCAGTGGATGTGACCGCGCCGTGAAATGCAATTGTGTAATCAGACTAAGTATCAGGAACAACATGGCCGCCTGGAGATAAAACTGAACATCATGATGATGAATGCAATTTATTAGCGGGAGGGCGTGTTTTAAGTATTTAAAGATAATTCTAACTTCAGGCGAAAACTATAAACTTCTGAAGAAAAACGGAAGTCATAAAAAGTGATTCAGATAGATTTTACCAAATTTAATTTAAGGTGAAATGACATGAATCCGATACTTAACAATACTCCAACATATAGCCACGCGGAGAACGTGGCTTCAACATCCACCCATCAGGCAAGCACTACACCTTCCAGTTCTTCAGGTAGTGATGCGCTGCAGTTTTTAAGGCAACCTGTACCGGATCACCTTGGTGATTATGAGCGTGAAACAATCATGACTGAGAGGTTTGATGCTCTCGGGGAAGTTGTTAAAAATTTTACTCCCGGATCACCCATCGACTTTTCAGGTATTGAATTCGGTGAAATGGATATTAGCCAGGCGGTAACCTCGGGATTGAAAAATCAGTGGACAGATGCAGGCGTTGAAAAATATTTAAATGGCCAAAATGAAAATAACTTTATATCATTTGTCACCAATAACAATCAATTGACTCCAGACGAAAAATTACAGTTTATGGATGGGGTGGTCAAATCATTGCAAGATAGTGGGATAGGGAATAGTAATTTTTACAATTCAACGCTTAACGATTTCTTTGACCCGGTCCATGCTGGCAACCACAACATTCCCAATTCCCTTAATCATCCCCCTCAATCGATGGATAGCAATATTGCAGAGGCGCGCCATATACAAAATCTGCAGAGATTATTAGATGGTCCACCGGTTGAAAGAAACGAATCTGAAGAGATTTATACACTTCCATCAATTCCTGATTATAGGCATCTTGAGAGATCAGGATTTAACAAGAATAAATATTTTGCGGAAAGTGCAAATACAATCATTAGAGAGCGATTTAAACAGGTAGGAACAAAAAGCGAAAATAAAATGCGTATAAATGATCCTAATAGCATCGCCAGGATAATAAAAGCTTGGTTTGATATTGATAAGGCTGTTGATCACAAAAAGAAAGCCTGGTGCGGCTTAGATAGAGTCTCGGGACATAATCGTATGCCACCTTTTTATCCTGATACAACTCTGGCAATGAAGTTAGGTGCAGGAAATTGTGGTGAGATGTCAGGGATTGCTGATCAAATCATAAATCAGAGTGGTGGATATTCAAGGCAATATCAAGTTGACAAGAAAGGTACCCATGCCTTTACGCTTGTCGGTAAACCTTCTCCTTATGCTAAAGATAGCATTCACTTTTCCGATTATGATAATTGCTGGGTAGTAGACCCTTGGGCAAATATTGTATGTAAAGCCAGTGAGTATACAGAGACATTCATAAAAAAGATGGATGAATGGACCAATAAAGGCAAAGCAATACGTACTAATGTGGACTGGGTATTTGCAAATAATCCGGAGTGGGTTAATGCAGTTGTTGAAGGAAGTAAACATCAAATGTTACCTGAATCGGTTTACAGTGAACTAGAACACGAAGATCCTGAAAAAGAACTCACTAAGAAATTACCTCCACCAGTAAGAGAAGCCCTTGATAACCTTGATCCCCAGAAGGAATCAACCACCACAGAAGATATGCAGAAAGCACTGAAAAAAGCCAAAGAATTAGGTCCAGATACTTTTCTGCAGTGGCTGGATGAAGCAGATGTGGCGAAACGTCTGGCGGAGGGTATTCTCAGTGGCCAGTCAGTAACCAGCTGCGGATTACTTCTGGAAGATCTGGCAAATGATTTGCTTGATTTATTAAAAGAAGGCGCTGTTCCCGCCAAACGGATTTGTGAAGCGTTATTTCCGCCACAAACTAAAGAATTTATCATGGCGGTTATTCCCCAGCTAATGCTGAAACCGGCGGGTGTGAGGTTGACACGGTTAATGGAGCAACTCGCACAAAAAGATGAGGCAACTCGTTCTGATTTAGTTGATTCTATGTCTAAACGTTCTTGTGTACCCAGTATCGAACGTGCGAATTCAGAGAAAAGTGATTTTTATGATCGCGTCGCTAGCGTTTATGATCGTTCTGTTTTTCCCAAAATCACGGCGGCGCGAGAAGGAAAATTACGAGATCACCTGCCACTGGCATTTTATAAAAAATCCAGTGAAATTTTAGAAAGCGGCAGGTTAATGGATGTTAAGCATAGAAAGATTGCGTCATTTGCTAAGATAAGAAGTGACGCTGAGAGAGTTGCTCAGAGTTTAAGTAGAGATGAATTTGGGCATCGGGAGATTACATCTGAAATGCTACGGGAATCGCAACTGGCAGATAATAAAAGCTATGAGAGACAAAATAATGCGTTCGTGGCTTATCGTAAACATTTCGTAAAATCTAAAGTCTCTGCTGATATCATTTCCACAGCCAAACTACACAGACCTGAACCTGAAGTTGTAAGGAGTTTAAATAGATTAGCTGCCGATATGCTTGCCGTAGCAAATGAAAGTAATGCGGTTAAGACTGCAGAATGGGAATCACGTCAGGTTCGTATTGCACCTTTACCTGGTACATCTGATGTCGCTACTGATGGTTTTTTTGTTCGCGCTATGGCTGATTCCGCTATTAAAGGGGCAAGTGGTGATGCCGCAAGTATGGCACGCCCCGCTGGTCATGATATCTCTTCAATGATCGGTGAAGGTAAACTTCGTCGAGAGGCCTCTGATAACATATCACGTCCTGCCCTTGTTAAAGACTTACATAAACTCTGGGACAAAACAATTAAGTTGTTAGAAAGCGGCGTTGAAGAAGAATATGAGGATTTATTGTTTTCTGTGTTGGAACAATGTGAAAGGGGGATTTATGCAGATGCTCTTGAAGATTATCTGGCTGCTTTTCAGCAGATAAATACTATCGGTACCGGTATTGTTAATGAATTAACTGAAAGTGGCTGGGGTGGATTGGTTACGGCTCCTGAGCCCACACCAGTGGAGGAAAAAGAACCGGAAAGACAAGCACCAGCTGAATCATCCCCGAGCAGCTCACCGCCTTCTAAAAAGAATAAAAAAACCAGGCAAGCCCTTCTTGCTTAATCGATATGGAGTGATGAGATGATTCAGAGAGTTCTGCTCTGAATCATCTAACGAAACGTTGTGGTAGTTTCTGCACATTTTCTCTGCGTTTTCGCGATGTTTAGGAGGGGCTTCAGATAAGGTTGCTTTTCTTTTTTTAATAAAACCACAGCGCCGCATAGCAGGAAAAATTCTCTTTAAAACGCTATCGCGATGGCGCTTACCTTAGTGTGCAAACTATTTTTATTGTGCAGGCCTACTGAAAACCCCAATCCCTCCGATAACCCCTCCATGTCGTCGTGAAATTAAGAATGTTCTTATTTTAAGAGCATCGTGGAGTGCGTGTGAGAGGAATGACTTACCCGTCAGAGTGGCAGGTTCGCTGGTTGCAGGTTAAACACAGCGGGGGCCTGCCATGACTGAAATTATCCCGGCTGTTGATATTACTGCGTCTGCGCCAGTTCATACCGCAGCGCCCGTCGCTTATCCATTCGTTCTTCCGCCAGACCGTCCCTCCATTAAGGGGCCAGCAGGCATCTTCTACGACTTTAATGATGGGGCCAGGATACTGTTGCCCGCGGGGCGCTGGCGCGTTGCCTTACTGGACGATGACTCAGGCAACGTCCTGTTCAGCTGTGAGTCCGGTGCTGGCTGGGTTACATCTGCCAAAAAGTATTTTGTCCGTTTCCGCATTCAGGTCTGGCGTGGCGATGAAGTGGCTCCGCTGCTGGATGAAACCCTGTCCCTGAAGGACCGGGAGGTGCTGATTTCCTTCCCCACCGGCACGCTGGGCGATCTGCTTGGCTGGTTCCACTACGCGGAACGTTTCCGCCTGCTGCACGGTTGCCGGCTTGAGTGTGCGATGGCACCGAACATCATCAGCCTGCTGGAAGGGCAGTATCCGCACATTCGCTTCTCCGCGCCGGACGCTGTGGTGCAGCGCGCCCCGTATGCTACTTATCGCATCGGCCTGTTTTTCGGCGGCAACGATACGCACCAGCCAATCGACTTCCGCCAGACAGGTTTTCACCGCATTGCCGGACACATCCTCGGCGTTGACCCACGGGAGGAGGCTCCACGCCTCAACCTGAGCGCCGCGCGCACCATTACCGAGCCATACGTCTGCATCGCTGTTCAGTCTACTTCCCAGGCCAAGTTCTGGAATAACGGACACGGCTGGGCGGAGGTGGTGGCACATCTGAAGGCGCTCGGCTACCGGGTGCTGTGTATCGACCGTGAGGCCCGTACCGGGCGCGGTTTTGTCTGGAACCACATCCCTTACGGCGCTGAAGACTTCACCGGCAATCTGCCTTTGCAGAAACGGGTAGACCTGCTTCGGCACGCCAGTTTTTTTATCGGCCTGGCCAGCGGCCTGTCCTGGCTCGCCTGGGCGGCGCAGATACCGGTGGTGCTGATCAGCGGTTTCAGCCTGCCAGGGGCCGAATTTTACACACCCTGGCGGGTGTTCAGCAGCCATGGTTGCAGCGGCTGCTGGGACAGCCTGCATGAAACTTTCGACCACCAGGATTTTTTCTGGTGCCCCCGTCACAAGGGAACCGATCGGCAGTTCGAATGCACCCGTCTGATTACCGGAAAACAGGTCTGTGGCGTGACTGACCGGCTCCATGCACAGCTGCATGGGCAGTGAATCACGCAATAAAAACTACACACAAGGTGATGCGTTCACCTGCAAACACTAAAACAAGAGAGACAGGGCAATGAATAAAGCTTACAGAATTGTCTGGAGCGCGGCGCGTCAGGCATGGGTGGTGGCGTCAGAGCGTGCCGGAAGTGGTGGACGTCCGCCGCTGGCGGTGAAGAAAGCGGCATGTGCGGTCCTGCTGCTGGGGAGTGGTGTGGCGTCGCTGCCAGCAGGAGCGGTGGTTTGGGGCGGAACCCTTACGGGAGCCGGATCCTCGATAACGCTTTACAGTGGTGATAGCTCGAGCAGCCTCACCGTGACCAACAATGCTTATGAATATGTCAGTAGCGGTGCTGTAGCAACCTCAACGGCCATCACCAATAACGGTAATCAGGTGATTTATGCCGGAGGTTCTGCGGTAGCGACCACCATCAGCAACAGCGGGTCTTTCCAGTACGTCAGCAGTGGTGGCCTGGCTTCAGGCACAACGGTCAACAGCGGGGGGAGGCAGTATGTCTATTCAGGGGGCTCTGTTTTCTTAACGACGCTGAATAGCGGAGGAAGCATCGGGCTGAATCCGGGTGCAACGGCCTCCGGTATTACGATTAACTCAGGCGGACGGGCGAATATTGCTGGCGGCTCAGCCAGTGCCGTCGTGCTCAACTCGGGTGGATACTTAAGTGCAGTGGTTAGCGCTGTGGTGACCGATATCACTCAGCTGTCCGGGGGATCATTAACCGCCGACACCAGCACCACGATCTACGGCATCAACAGCCTGGGGGCCTTTTCTATCAGTGGTGGCGTGGCAAATAATCTTCTGCTGGAGAAGGGGGGCGTATTATCTGTTCTGTCTGGCACCAGTGCGACAAACACCACCGTTGGCTCAGCGGGAGCGGCGTTAGTTGCCAGCGGCGGAACGGCCCTCGGTACTACCGTAACCAGCAATGGCAGCCAGATAATCCTTGCCGGCGGCTCAGCCTCCTCTTCTGTCCTTAATGGCGGACAGGAAACGGTAACAGGGACGGCGACAGGGACTACGGTGAACCTGAACGGGGTGCAATACGTCAGCGCAGGTGGCGTGGCTGCCGGCACTATCCTGAATTCCGGGGGGATTCAGGAAGTTTATGGCAGTGCCACTTCTGCCATCGTAAATTCCCGCGGCACACAATATGTTGAGAGCGGCGGCAGCGCCAGTGCAACCACCGTTGAGGGCGGTAATCAGTACGTCTACAGCGGCGGGGCGGCGATGGATACCGTGGTGAATTCGGGTGGACAGATTAATACCTTGGGTAGTGTCACTTCCGCCACGATTAATAATGGCGGAAGAGTGTTCCTCTACAGTGGCGGCTCAACCAATGCGACCCAGATCAATTCTGGCGGTATCGAATACGTCAATTCAGGTACTTCAAGCACTTCAGCTGTGCTGAACTCAGGTGGCTACCAGGCGATATATGCTGGCGGTGAAGCCGTCGCGGCCACGGTGTCGGGGGGAACTCAGCAGGTGTTTGGTGAAGCGACGTCAACCACGCTGAATTCAGGCGGTGCCCAATATGTTTACAGTAGCGGCACGGCGACCGGTACGCAGATAGGTAGCGGCGCGGCTCAGGGTATCTATGGGACAGCCAACTCAACCACGGTGACGTCTGGCGGCGCGGAGTATGTTTACAACGGCGGCACGGCGAACTGGACTACCGTGACCAATAACGGCTACATGAACATCAACAGCGGCGGCACGGCGTCCGGTGCCACAGTCAACTCCGGGGGCACGCTGTATGCCAATGATGGTGCCAGCGCCACCGGTCTGACGCTGGCATCCGGCGCGGTGCTGGTTACCAGTACCGGTGCTGCTCTTGCGGGTACCAACGCGCTGGGGGCATTTTCCATCAGCGGTGGTCAGGCACAAAACGTGTTGCTGGAGAACAACGGCTTTCTGAACGTCAAATCTGGCGATTCATCGATCGGGACGGTGATTAACCAGGGTGGCTGGGAGTTCGTCAACGGCAGTACTACCGGCACCACGGTGAATTCTGGTGGCGTGCAGTCCGTGACAGTGAGCGGCACCACTACCGGCACCGTCGTTAACGCCGGCGGTGAGCAGGATGTCTCGGGCAGTGCCACCTCAACCACCGTTAACTCTGGCGGTACGCTTGCGGTATTTAACGGCGGTATTGCCTCGAGTTCTATCATTAACGATGGCGGGCTTCTGTCAGTCAGCAGTGGTGGTACCGCCACTGACACTACGGTGGCGGCGGGCGGTCTGCTGAATATTGCGGATGGTGGCGTGCTGACACTGGCAAACAGCAGCTTCGTCAACGACGGTGTCACCACCTATGACACCAGCACCAGCGCAGCGCTGAATACCGATATCACCGGCAGTGGGCAGCTCACCAAGAACGGTTCCGGTACGCTTACGCTGGGCGGCACTTTCAGCCAGTCGCAGGTTAACCTCAATGACGGCGCACTGATCATGGACGGCCTGCAGGCTACCACGGACATTGTCGCGCAGTCCGGTACCTCGCTGTCGCTGGTCAACAGCACCACCCTGACCGGTATCATCGACCCGACTGACGTGAACATTGACCAGAGCAGTAGCTGGAATATCACCGGTGACTCACTGGTCGATACCCTGACGAATGCAGGCAGCATCGTATTTGTACCGTCGCAGGGAGCCTTTACCCCGTATACGCTGACTGTGACCAACCTGGTCGGAAATGGCGGCACCATCACCCTCTATACCGTGGCGGGCGACAGCAGCTCACCGATCGATAAAGTCGTTATTGATGGCGGCCAGGCTACCGGTAGCACCGGCCTGCTGGTGCTGAACCGGGGTGGGCTGGGTGCCCAGACCACCGGCAATGGTATCGCGGTGATCCAGGCCATTAACGGGGGCACGACCGATGTCGGCGCGTTTACCCTGAACCAGCCGCTGGTGGCGGGTGCGTATTCCTACAGCCTGTATCGCAACGCTGACCAGAGCTGGTACCTGACTTCACAGCTGACGCAAACGCCTGCGACGGATACCGGTAGCACCACGCCGGATGAAGGTAGCAGTGACACTACGCCGGTCAGCGGTACCACCAACTACCGTGACGGCATGTGGAGCTATGCGGCGCTGCCTTCGCTGTCACTCGATTTCGATCGCCTGGTGGCAGGCTCGGCGGATACGCGCTTCCATTACGCGCCGGACAGCCGGGTCTGGGGCCGTCTGGTGGCGGGCCATCTGCGCCATGCTGACAGCGGCAGCCTGACAGGCGGCAGCGTGCCGGAAAGCAGCAGCGCGTATAGTTTCCTGCAATTGGGTGGGGATCTCTGGCAGCTTGACGGCGCCAATGCCGATTGGCGGGCAGGGCTGTACGGTGCCACCGGCCTGATGCGCAGCGATGTCTGGCGTGACGGCGGCAGCCACGCGGCGGGTACCGATCGCGACACCTCTTATACCGGTGGCGTGTATCTGTCGGGCCACAGCCATGCAGGTTTGCATGTTGACGGGGTGCTGCAGGCGAGTCATCACAGCCTGTCTACCAACTCGAACGACGGTACGCGGTTGTCAACCGATGGCACCGGCTGGCTGGCCTCGGCAGAAGTCGGACAGGCGTTCAGCGTCGGATCAAACCTGTCACTGGAACCGCAGTTGCAGTACACAGTGCAGGGCCTCAGCGTGGATGACGCACAGGATGAAGCAGCATCACTCAGCTGGTCCAACAGCCATCGCCAGTCGGTCCGTGCAGGTCTGAAGGTTGGCTCGTCGCAGGATGCGAAGGCGAAGTTGAGCTGGTGGGTTACGCCATCGATAACGCAGAGCTACGGCGGCCACAGCGGCGTGACGGCATCGGTGCCGGGTGTGGCGGGATCGGAAGCATCGTTCAGGAGCAACCTGTCGGGTACCGGGGTTGGGATCAACGGGGGTCTGGACGCACGCATCCGTCAGAACGTGACGCTGGGTGTGCAGGGTGGCTGGTCTGATGCGCTGCACGGCGCGGAATCCGGCGGCTACTATGGACAGGTCAGACTGGGTGTGTCGTTCTGATCATCATTACTTAACAAGCCGGGCATCTTTGCCCGGCTTTTTTTTATCTTTAATAATGCCAGCCATGCCTGAATATCTTACTGGCCCTGTTATGGAGCATCCTCATCCCTAAAATAGTGCGCTGGATCTCACTATTTTCTGCGATCCTTTCCCTGAGAGATACCCGTCAGTATGTCCAGGTATCATTGAAAATATCACACAACATTCTGATAAATAATCAATAAACATATTCCTGACCTTAATGTCACAAGATGGCATTCTTTATGCATTATCAAAATCATAATGGCATTATGAAAATGCACTTTGTTTTGAGTGAGTGTGGGTTAAGCAGGCCTGGACATACGTCTGGCGTCGTTTCGCTTCTATGAGGATCTCCCTGTGGCTAAAAATGCAATCAGCTGTACCTGGCAAAGAAAAACCCTCAGCGCCGTTGTGCTGGCCAGCGCCGTACTCGGACTGTCTGGAGTCAGTGGCACCGCATCTGCTAACGAACTGGCGGACATCAAAGCACACGGTGAGATGGTGTGCGGCACGCTCTCCACCACCGAGCCAATGGGGTTTACCGATGCCAAAACCCGTAAAGTTGTCGGATTTGATGTTGATGTTTGTCAGGCACTGGCCGATCAACTCGGCGTGAAAATGGTGCAGAAAACCCTGTCAGTGGAAGCACGCATTCCGGAATTACAGATTGGCCGGGTTGATATCCTTTCCGCCGCACTCGGTTACACAGCAGAAAGGGCAAAACAGATTGATTTCACTTCCTCACATTTCCAGGTACCCCTGAAAGTGCTGGTGCCGGTCAGCGATGGCGATAAATCCCTGGCGGATTTGGACGATAAACGTGTCGGCATGACTTCCGGGTCCACTTCTGAATATTGGTTGCGCAAATCTTTCCCGAAAATCGGCGTCGTTACCTATCACGATTCCCCGTCAGCATTTTTGGCACTTCAGCAACGGAAAATCAGCGGGCAGGCATTCGCACAAACCTCCGGCATCCGTTATCTGCAGGCCGGGAAAGGGAAATATACCTTCATCGATCAGCCGATTGGCTGGGAACCCAACGCGCTGGGCGTCAGAAAAGGCGAACCTGAATTTCTGGCGGCGGTTAACAGCGCACTGGAAAAAATGGAGCAGGAAGGCAAACTGGATGCCATCTGGAATAAATGGCTGGGTAAGGGCACCGTCTATAATATGCCGCGGAAACATAAATTAGAACCGATCGAGCAAATCAAACTCAGTACAGAATAAATCGCCGAAAAATAGATGATGATAATGCCGCATCTGATTCCGGTGCGGTAATCATTACGCCTGTTTTGCAAGAAACGAATATCAACCTCTATACGCAGTTATCTCATCATGATGATTATTGATTATTACGGATCTCACTGCGTTAAGGAGCTGAGTTGCAATGGTAAGTTTTGATCCACTTTCACTGCTGCAGGGTGCTTATTTGCAGTGGCTGATAACAGGTCTGGAAACAACATTAAGCCTTTTTGCTTTATGTCTGATCTCCAGCTTTATTCTGGCATTATTTCTGACCGCGATGCGTATATCAGGTATTGCCCCCCTGCGCTGGTTTGTCGTTATTTATGTCGAATATCACCGTAATGTGCCGGTACTGGTTCAGTTGCTGTTGTGGTATTTTGGTCTGTCGGCGGTGTTACCCGATATATTGTCTCAGTGGGTCAATGAGCACGGCAGTGAATTCTTCTTTGCCTATGTGGCACTGACGCTGAATACCGCGGCATTTATGTCTGAAGATCTGCGCAGTGGCTTGCGCTCCATTGCCAGCGGCCAGATGGAAGCCTGCCGGGCGCTGGGGCTAACTTTTGCCCAGGCCATGCGGGATGTGATTTTACCGCAGTCGATTCGCGTCTCTGTTCCGCCACTCATTAATCAGTCACTGGCATTGTACAAAGCCACCAGCCTGGCAATGGCGATCAGCGTTGCAGAGCTCACCTACGCGGCCAAACAGATTGAAAATGAAACCTTCAGGACCTTTGAAGCGTTCGCCATTGTCTCGGTGATTTATTTGCTGGGTTCGTTACTGATCGTTGGCGTCGGCTTTGCTTACGATCGTTTCATTTACCACGCCGGGAGCCGCTAAGATGAACGATATGCTTTCAATCGTGGTGAACTATCGCGACCTGATTCTGGTGGGGGGTTATCCCGACGGCCCGCTGGGCGGATTAGCCCTGACGTTGCTGATTGCGGCGGCGGGTTTAATCTGCGCCTTCCCGCTGGCGATATTGATCGGCATTGCCCGCACCAGCAAACATAAAATCATCTATGTACCGGTAACATTATTTTCCAGCGTGATTCGCGGCCTGCCGGTATTGATGCTGGTGTTCTGGTCTTATTTTGCAGTGCCGTTAATTTCCGGCCATTCTATCTCGGGCGTGAAGACGCTGACGGTGGCGTTGATTATTTACGAAATGGCATTTTTAGGGGAAGTGGTCAGGGCCGGTATTAATGCGATTCCAAAGGGACAAACTGAAGCTGCCCGTACCCTGGGGATCAGTTATACCCGAACTATGTTTGAAATTATTTTGCCGCAGGCATTATTTAATATGATCCCCAGTATTCTGAATCAGTTTATCAACCTGATTAAAAATACCTCACTGGGTTATGTTATTGGTGTTGCCGAATTAACCTACTCCGCTTATCAAATCAACACGCTGGAGTTAACCAAACCGCTCCAGGTATTTGGCGTGCTGGCAATTATTTATTTCATTATCTGTTTTTCGCTGACGCAGCTGGTTGGAAAACTTGAAAGCGTTCTAAAGAAAAAACACTAAGTTAACCTGCAGGAGAAGGCAGATGTTAAGAATTGAAAACGTTGAGAAGTGGTATGGACCCAATAAAGTCCTCAACAACGTCAACGAGGTGGTGGAAAAAGGCGAAGTGGTGGTGGTTTGCGGTCCATCCGGGTCTGGCAAATCAACCCTGATCCGCACCATCAACCGGCTGGAAGAGATTCAGCAAGGACGGATTCTGGTCAACGGTGTAGACAGCCGTGCGCAAAACACCGACCTCAACCAGTTTCGCAGCAACATCGGTTTCGTTTTCCAGCAGTTCAACCTGTTTGCCAACCTCACCGTGTTGCAGAACGTCACACTGGCGCAGCGCCGGGTGCGCAAGAGTAACAAACGGGAAGCCGATGCGGTTTCCATGGCCTTGCTGGAGAAAGTCGGCCTCTCGGCGAAACTGCATGCTTATCCCCATCAGCTCTCGGGTGGACAGCAACAGCGTGTCGCCATCGCCCGTGCCCTGGCGATGAAACCTCCGGTCATGCTGTTCGACGAGCCGACCAGTGCGCTCGACCCGGAAATGGTCGGCGAAGTCCTGCAGGTCATGAAGCAACTCGGCAAGGAAGGTATGACCATGGTGTGTGTCACCCACGAAATGGGGTTTGCCCGGGAAGTGGCCGACCGGGTGATCTTCATGGATCGCGGTGAAATCCTTGAACGAGCTAAGCCAGAAGACTTTTTCCATCATCCCCAACATCCGCGTGCGCAAAAATTTGTCGCCGATATTCGCCACTGACAGGACCAATAAGAATGACCATTTTATCCAATACCCTCTCCCGGATTAAACCTTCCGCCAGCAACGCGGCCAGCCAGCTGGCGCGTGATATGAAAGCGCAGGGGAAGGATGTTATCGCCCTGAGTTCCGGGGAACCGGACTTCGATACCCCGGAGCACATCAAGCAGGCGGCATTGCAGGCGATGACGCAGGGCGAAACAAAGTACCCGCCGATCGCCGGTATTCCTGCGCTGCGCGAAGCGGTGGTTGCCAAATTTAAACGCGACAACCAGCTGGAATATACCGTTAAACAAATCATCGTCTCCAATGGTGCCAAACAGATTATCTCCAATGCGCTGATGGCGACGCTGAACGCAGGTGACGAGGTGATTATTCCCGCCCCTTACTGGGTGTCTTACCCGGAAATGGTCTCGCTGGCGGGCGGCTCGCCGGTCACCGTCGCGGTCAGTGAAGCGCAGGGGTTCAAACTCTCAGCGGAAGCGCTGGAGCAGGCGATCACGCCGAAAACCAAGTGGCTGTTGTTCAACTCACCTTCCAACCCCACGGGCGCGGTGTATTCCCTGGAGGAACTGCGTGCGCTGTCTGATGTTCTGCTGCGCCATCCGCATGTCTGGGTGATGTGTGACGATATCTACGAACAACTGATTTATGACGACAATCAGTTTTACACTTTCCCGCAGGTTGAACCCGCGCTGATGGATCGTTCTCTGGTGATCAACGGCGTATCGAAAGCCTATGCCATGACCGGATGGCGTGTCGGTTACGGTGCCGGACCTGCAACGCTTATCAAAGCGATGGAAACGATCCAGGGACAAATCACCTCTGGTGTCTCTTCTATTTCCCAATGGGCTGCCGTTGCCGCACTGAATGGTCCGCAGGATTTCCTTAATGAGTGGCGCGCCAGCTTTGTTATGCGCCGCAATTATGTGGTTGAGGCACTGAATGCGGCCCCTGGCCTGACGTGCCAGGTGCCTGCAGGGGCGTTTTACGTCTATCCCTCCTGTGCCGGTGTGCTGAATAAAACCACACCATCCGGACGCGTTATCCGCAGCGATAAAGACTTCACCGAAGCCCTGCTGGAAAGTGAAGGTGTGGCGCTGGTGCACGGCGACGCATTCGGCCTGGCACCGAATTTCCGTCTCTCGTACGCCGCGTCGATGGAGCAACTGCAGGAAGCCTGCATGCGTATCCAGCGTTTCTGCCGCAGCCTGCACTAAGCCACTGCCCGGGCTTCCACCCGGGCCACATTGCAACCTGAACATCTTTTGGCCGATTCACGATGCTGACCACGACTTTTCCTGTGTTTAAAGAACCGATGACCCGCAGGTATTTAATGGGGCAGGCCGCATCAATCCTCGGTTTATGGACGCAAAACGTCACCCTGAATTTACTGTTATGGCAGATGAGTCATTCACCCTGGCTGCTCGGGGTGCTGAACTTCCTGTTGTACTGTCCGTCTCTGGTGGTTCCGTTGCTGTTTGGCAGCCGTCTGACGCCAGCACGGGTGAAAACCATCATGATGCGCATCCTGTGTTTCTCGATGACCATCACCACGTTGCTGCTCGCCAGTGTGATCTTTGGTTTCATCAGCCCGACTTTCGTGCTGCTGGTGGCGGCAGTCGCCGGGTGCATCTCCTCAATGGAGCTGCCAACCCGACAACTGCTGCTGACCAGCAGCCTGCACGACAAATCCCTGATGTATAACGCCGTTGCCATGAACACCATGGTATTCAACATCGGGCGGATGTTTGGCCCAGCGCTGGCCGCCTATAGCTTTAACCATGTGGGAGCCGTCGGGGGATTCGTCATCTCTCTGTGCGGGCTGACGACCATGTTCTGCGCGGTACGTACCATTCAGGTGGTGGAAACGGAACACAGTCAACGCCGCGCCGGAGGGATGCGCAACGCGCTGCGTTTCGTCACCCAGGATAGCTTTGCGCTGCGCTTTTTACCGATGCTGGCCTTTGTCGGGATCTTCGCCGGTTCTTATCAGTCGCTGATCCCGGTACTGGCGGCGCAGAGTTTCCATGATACCGCACGCTACACCGGCTGGTTTTTCAGTAGCGCGGGTGTCGGCTCGCTCTGCTCGGCGGTGTTTATCTCCAGCCGGGTGTCACACCAGCAGCTACTGCAATGGTTGCAGGTTGCACCCTGGAGCGGGGTTGTGGCACTGGGCGGCATCGCCTTGTCCCATCAGCCGCTGCTGACCTGCCTGTGCTTTCTGTTGCTGGGGTTATCCCTGACGTTTTTCTCCACCATGATCAATTCCACCCTGCAACACCGCAGCCCGCCCGAGTTGCGCGGCGGGGTGGTTGGCCTCTACAGCATGTCATTTCAGGGCACCATGCCGCTCGGCAACCTGTTGGTCGGCATGCTGGCCTCGGTGGGCAATATCACCCTGACTTTTATGGTGATGGCGGCAGCACTGGCTGTTTTGCTTGCCGGGCAGTGGGGGCTTCTGAAGTGGAAATAACACCTTCCTATAACGACGCAATGAAAGAACAACAGATGAAAAAAACAATATTGATGGCGCGCACGCTGCCGGACGAGTTGGTTAAGCAGTTACGTGAACATTATCACCTCGTTGGCCCATTAACCCGTCTGGATGGCAGCGATTTGCCGGAAGGAGCGGAGTCAGCCGAGGTTCTGCTGACCATGAGCAGCATTAAAACCGATAAGGCACTGATCGATGCATTGCCAAAGTTGCAGCTGGTGAGTTGCTATGGCTCCGGGGTGGAGTTTGTTGATTGCGAGTATCTGAAACAGCGAGGCATCGCCCTGACCAATGCCGCCGGAACCAATGCCAGCAGCGTGGCGGAGTTCGCCATGGGGCTGATTTTAGCCGGATCGCGGCATATTTTAGCGGGTGACCGTTTTCTGCGTACCGGTCTGTGGAAAGGCAACAGCGTCGAACGTTATCACCTCGTGCCCGGATTACAGGATTGCCGACTTGGCATCTACGGGCTGGGGGAAATTGGCAGCCGCATCGCCCGTCTGGGGGAGGCATTTAATATGTCCATCGGCTATCACAGCCGCAGTCGCAAGCCGGTGCCTTATCAGTATCTGGCGAGCCTGGAAGCCCTGGCTGACTGGGCTGATATTCTGGTGGTCGCCACCCGCGGCAGCGAAGAAAACTATCACGCCATCAACGACAATATTCTTCAGCGATTGGGTCCGCACGGGTATTTGATCAACATTGCGCGTGGAATGCTGGTGGATGAAACCGCGCTATGTAATGCGCTGGACAACGGCCAGCTGGCGGGGGCCGCTCTGGATGTTTATGAATCCGAACCCGCCGTTTCCGCCCGCTTACGCGCTACGCAAAACGTGATTCTGACACCGCATATCGCTGCCAATACCCATTATGCACAAGCCGCGCAGCAGAAACGTATGCTGGACAATGTTGAATTGTATTTCTCAGGCAGTGAGCTGATTGGCAGGGTATGTTAATGCTAGTACATTACTTTTCATTGAATAACGGCTTTTGTTTACCTGACAGGAAATTATGGCAAGGCAGAAAACTACCGATATCGATCGTTCCGTCAAAGCGGTTAAGCGTACCCTGGCCATCTTAGATGCCTTTGTTGATCACCCCGGTGGCATGACGCTGGGAGAACTGGAAGAAGCGACAGGTTTGTTTAAAAGCGTCATCATGCGTTACATGCTGTCGCTGGAGGCGGAGCGCTACGTGTCCAAGCGGGTTGATGGTTGCTATGAACTGGGTTCCCGCGCCTATCAATTAGGTTGTACTTACGAGCGAACTTTCAACCTGCGCGAACACGTCATGCCGGTGCTGAATAAACTGACGGAAGTGACAGTGGAAAGCAGCTCCTTCTTTGTGCGTGAAGGGGATTTTCGTCTGTGTCTGTATCGGAAAGATTCGCCGCAACATATTCGCTCCAGCGTCCCTGTCGGCACCTTGTTGCCGATGGACGATACCTCCGCAGCGACAGCCTTACGCCATTTTGAGCAGGGGATACCGGAAGGCTGGTCTTACGCGCAGGGCGTGTTCACCTCTACTGGCGCGGGGAGTAACCTGCCGACCAGCCTGACTGCCTCGATGTCGGTTCCCATTTTTAAGCACGATAACCAGCTGGCGGGTGCATTGGGCATTTCCGGCCCGATCATTCGCTTCGATCCGGCTAATCCCGACAGCCAGCAGTTGTTAATCGAAGAAGCCAGAAAACTGTCCTATGCGCTCGGGGCAACCATCTATGAATAAGGGAATGCCTATTTCACGCACCACGTTGCACAGTGAAATAGCCGATGCCATCCGGGAGATGATCGTCAGCGGTGAGCTGGAGCCGGGCGACAGAATACCGGAGAAAGATCTTTGTGAACGGTTTGGCATTTCCCGCACGCCGTTGCGGGAGGCGCTCAAGGTGCTGGCAACCGAGGGGATGCTGGTTCTGCTGCCGCAGCGCGGTGCACGCGTAGCGATGCTGACCGATGAAGAACTGTACGAGCTGTTTCCCATCATCGCCAGCCTGGAAGGGCTGGCCTGTGAATTAGCCTGCGAGAAAATAACTGATGACGAGCTTATCGCTATCGAACAGCTGCACGCCGCTATGCTGCATACTTACCAGCAGCAGGACAAACTGGAATACGCCCGGCTGAATCGGGAAATCCATCTTGCGTTGTTCGCTGCCGCCCGTAATCAATCCCTGCTGGCGCTCTACCGCAACCTGGAGCAGCGCATCCGTAATATTCGCCATACCGTGCGCCAGTTGCCTGGTGACTGGCGGCTGGCGATGCAGGAACATGAGGAGATCATGATCTGCCTGCGCGCGCGCGAATCCGCCCGTCTGGCGCAAACCATGCGTCAGCACGTAATGAGTACCGCCAACGCAGTGCGCAACGCGATGAACGCCAGCCGACCTGCGGCTGACTGACGATTTACGGCGGGGTTCCCTCGCCGTTATCCCCTTTTTTGCTTTCTTTTGCTGCTGACGCAGCGGCTTTTGGCTGCCTTTGTGCAATATGAATTCATTATACATTATTAATTTCCGTTGACGGGATCCTCGCCAACGCATCATTCTGGCCTTCAGCGCTGTCGTCTTCTGTTCCTGCTGCCAGGTGGGAACAGCCGAATTTTCATTTGATTGCAGTATTTGGCTTACCACGGAGAGATCATGAAACGATATCTGCCCCTGTTAACCGTTATCACCCTGGGATTGTCTGCTTTGCCGGTTGCCGGTGAAGAACTCAACGGAACATTGAAGAAGATTGCCGACAGCGGACAGATTTCCGTCGGGCATCGTGATGGCGCTGTGCCTTTTTCCTATTACGACGACAACCAGAAGCCGATCGGCTACGCGATGGATATCTGCGGTGCGGTGGTGGATGCGGTGAAAACCCGGCTGAACAAGCCTGACCTCAAGGTTGATACCATGGCGGTGACCGGTGCGACGCGCATCCCGTTGCTGGCCAATGGCACCATCGACATGGAGTGTGGCACCACTACCAACAACGCTGAACGACAAAAGCAGGTGACGTTCTCCACGACTTACTTCGTCGCCGCAGTCCGCATCATGTCGAAAAAATCCGCGCCGGTGGCAGACATGGCTGAGCTGAAAGGCAAAACGGTAGTCACGCTGTCGGGCACTACCAGCGTGAAGATCATCAACGAGGCGAATAATGCCCAACATCTGGGGATGCGCATCCTGATGGCGAAAGATCTGGGGGAAGGGATGCTGACGCT
Source organism: Pantoea sp. App145 (assembly GCF_047947045.1). NCBI lineage: Bacteria > Pseudomonadati > Pseudomonadota > Gammaproteobacteria > Enterobacterales > Erwiniaceae > Pantoea > Pantoea sp. App145. The sequence continues at coordinate 255,609 of NZ_CP133294.1, read as the reverse complement.
GGAAACCGGTCGCGCAGCTGCCTTTATCTTTGATGATGTTTCCCTGGCAGGGGCTCGCGCCACCGCCAAATCACCTGACGACTATCAGATCTCAGATCAGCCTTTATCCGTAGAACCTTATGGCATCATGCTGCGCCGCGACGATCCACAGTTCAAAGCGCTGGTGAATTCCGCCATCGAGGGGCTGTATAAAAGCGGGGCGATTAACGCCATTTATGCCAAATGGTTTACCCAGCCGATCGCGCCAATGAACGTCAACATGAACTTCCCGATGTCGGCGCAGTTGACGAAAGCTATCGCTAATCCGACCGACGATCCGAATCCAGAGTTGTATCGCTAAGCCACGAGACGCGGGCAGGATAAATACATGAACTACCACTGGAACTGGGCTGCCTTTTTCGATGTGTCGCTGGACGGTGCTCATACTTACTGGGAAACGCTGGTGATGGGGCTGGGGTGGACGGCGGCTACGGCGGTTGGCGCTTTCGCAATTGCGCTGCTGCTCGGTTCGCTGGCTGGCGTGCTGCGCAATGTGCCGTCACCCTGGCTGAACCGGGGCGGCAGTGCCTTCGTCGAGGTATTCCGTAACATTCCGCTGCTGATGCAGATGTTTCTGTGGTACTTCGTGTTGCCGGAAGCCTTACCAAAGGAGGCCGGAGACTGGCTCAAGCAACTGCCTGACGCTCAGTTCTATACTGCGGTGCTGTGCCTGGGCTGTTATCACGGGGCGCGTATGGCGGAAGTGTTGCGTGCCGGGCTGGAGAGCCTGTCCAAAGGCCAACGTATGGCCGGGCAGGCGCTGGGACTGACGCTGCCCCAGACCTATCTCTATGTCTTGCTGCCGGTGGCATATCGCATCGTGACACCGGCCATTACCTCCGAATTCCTCAGCTGTACCAAAAACACTTCAGTGGCGCTGGCTATTGGCCTGATTGAGCTGACCGGCAGCGCCCGAGCCATGCAGGAAAACACCTTTCAGGTCTTCGAGGCGTTCAGCGTCGCCACCTTGCTGTATCTGATGCTCAATATGACCATCGTCTTCACGATGCGCGGCATAGAAAAGCGGGCTGCGCTGCCGGGTTATGGAAAAAAAGGATAGGTTATGCTGTCAGGATTTGACGTTCAAAGCATTATCAGCGCGCTGCCTTATCTGATTTTGACCGGTATGCGCTTCACCCTCAGCCTGACCCTCTGTGCCACGGTGATCGGTATCGTATTTGGCACCGGTCTGGCGATTATGCGCCTGTGCCGCTACCCGCTGCTGGCAATGATCGCAACAGGATACGTCAACCTGATGCGTTCGTTGCCGCTGGTGCTGGTGATTTTCTGGTTCTATTTCCTGGTGCCTTATCTGCTGCAATGGCTGACCGGCTCCTCGTTTCCGGTCCGGGTGGATCCGTTCTGGTCATCGGTGGTGACTTTTACCTTATTCGAAGCCTGCTATTTCTGCGAGATCGTCCGCTCCGGGATCCAGTCGCTGCCGCGTGGGCAAAGCAATGCAGCGCTGGCGCTGGGTCTCACTCCGGCACAATCTCTGTTTTACGTGGTACTGCCGCAGGCGATGCGCAACATGCTGCCGCTGTTCCTGACACAAACCATCATCCTGTTTCAGGACACCTCGCTGGTTTACGTGCTGTCGATCACCGACTTTCTCGGTGCCGCCGCGAAAGTGGCGCAGCGTGACGGCCGCCTGCTGGAGATGTATCTGTTTGCGGCGGCGGTTTATTTCCTGATCTCTTACGGCGCTTCGTGCGGCGTGCGCTATCTGCAAAAGCGCATTTCCATTGTGCGCTAGCACGACATTTCACTTTGACGGATGTTCTGATGACTGTACCTGATACTCATGATTTCACCTCGTCTGCTAACGATCCTGACGCGTTGTTACGCGCAGCAGCGGCGCGGACTGAGGTGCTGCAACACGACCGTATCGTGCTCTACGCTGGAGCCAACCTGCCCAGTCCGGCTGCAATGGCTGCCTATGCGCCAGGACTCAGCGCTTATCCGGCGATGGGGCCGGCCTTTGACAAAGAGCAACCGGACACCGGGCTGGTTTCGGCACTGGAAGTCGCGCTAACCCAGGAAATCAATGGATTGCTTGGTTCCACCTGGGCCGAGACGCGCCTGCCCAATTGCACCACCGCCAATCTGGCGGTATTCCACACCTTCACAAAGCCGGGCGATTTATTGCTGGCACCGGCTGCGGCCCACGGTGGCCATCTCAGCCAGCGGCGTGATGGAACCCCGGCGCTGGCTGGTCTGCGTGTGACGGATCTGCCGTTCGAGGTGAACAATTGTTGCCTCGACGCGGCAGCGGCGGCAGACCAGGTACGGCTGCTACGACCAACGATGGTGATGCTGGGGCGCTCGGTGATGATCAAACCGGATGACGTGGAGCCGGTGGTCGCTGCGGCCCGCGAGGTGGGCGCTGTGACGGTGTTCGATGCATCCCATGTGCTGGGCCTGATTACCGGCGGCGTGTTTCCCAACCCGCTGGCGCTGGGCGTTGATATACTGACCAGCTCCACCTACAAAACGCTGCCGGGACGCCCGCATAGCATCATTGCCGGGCGCGATGCCGGGCAAGGGAAACAATTAGCGCAACTTATTGGGCAGCGATTTATCGCCAATGCCGACGCCGGATGCCTGCCGTCTCTGCTGGTCACCCTGCGCGAAGCGCGTGAAGAGGGGGCGCATTATGCGCAGCAAATTTGCCGCAATACGCTGGCGATGGCTGGGGCGCTGGCCGGGCTGGGAGTGACGGTAACGGCGGCAACCGCGGGACAAATCGCTACTCACCAGTTACTGGTGCCGATGAGTGACGATTTACCGCCGAATGCGGTCATCGACAGGTTGGCCCGGCAAGGCGTGCTGGTCGGCACCTGCAACGATCCGCAGGTACCCGGGAAGTTTGCCCTGCGCGTGGGTACTCAGTTTATGACCCGACAGGGATGTGATGAACAGGCGTTTGCGGCATTCGCTGCCCGGCTGGCGGGGCTATTAACGCGCGGTCCGGATGGGCGGATGGTTTGCTCTCATAGGGTAAAACCATGAGGGATAAAAAAACATACAGCAATCATATAATGTAGGTATGTTTCTACGGGCTGGATTTTCATGAGAGGTTAGCTTGAGTTGCACAGCACACTGCTGTGCAATGTCCCATCATTTATTGGCAACCTACACATTCCATAAGCGAAAAAGGCCGCCCCTGGGGGCGACCTCTTCCGGCACTTCCTTTTGCGACCATCTGTTATTTGTACAGTTCAGCGGTCATATGCACACGGTTGTTGGTGTTGGCTTCGGTAATTTTATACTGGTCACCATGCTGTGCGGCCTGAGCGGCAACCTGAGCTTCGGCACCGTCCAGAGTATCGGCGGTAACAGAGATGCTCTGGGCGAAGCTTGCTGCTGACATCAGAGAAAGAGCGGCAGCGGCGGCGATGGTCATTGCTTTGATAGTTTTCATGGTCTTATTCCTTGGTTTGTATGGTTGAAAGCATGATTGCTTTCGATGGGAATAATGATAACTATAGTAACCATTAGCACATTAACAATAAATGCGGGTATTGTGATCATGCTAACTATTGCGGTGATAGGGAAAATCAATGAACATCATCCCGTCAGGATCCTGGTATCTAAACCGACCAATAGTGGGTAGATAAGCAAATGAAGGTGATGGGAAATATTTTCAGGATTGTTGTTGTTCTTGCTGTTTTTATTTCGGGCGCGACGCTGGCGGCAGATGGTTCGCAGGAGGTACTGGTTGGAGGGCAGGCCAGAACCTTTGCCCTCCATGTGCCTGATGGCACCCCTCCGGCTGGCGGATTTCCTGTGATTCTGGCCTTTCATGGCGGTGGAATGAGAGGAGCAGGAATGGAGAGAATGACGGGATTCAATGCGGTGGCCGACCAGGACCGCTTTATCGTCATTTATCCGGATGGCATCGATAAACACTGGAATGATGGTCGCACAACGATCAAAAATCCGCAGGATGATGTCAGTTTCGTCGCGGCTTTGCTTGACCAGATTCAGCGTAACTATGCCGTCAACCGCAGGCAGATCTTTGCAACCGGCATATCCAACGGAGCATTGTTTACTGAGCGCCTGGGCTGTGATCTTTCATCCCGCATCGCCGCGATTGCGCCTGTGGCGGGTTCACTTCCTGCGGACCTGGCTCCGGCTTGTCGGCCTGCAAAGCCGGTTGCGGTGATGCAGATCAACGGAATGGCTGACCCGATCATGCCCTACAGTGGTGGATGGGTGGAAGATTTTGGCGGCAGAGGGGAAGGGGGGCAGGTGATATCCGTTGCAGAAACCGCGGCTTTTTGGGCCAGGCATAACGGATGTGCAGGTGAGTCTAAATCCGTCAGGCTTCCCGCTGTTGTCATGTCCGATCCCACCAGAATCGTGCGTACGGATTACCTCAGTTGTCCACCTGTGGGTAAGGTGGCCGTCCTTTCGGTGAGGGGCGGAGGCCACGTCTGGCCTGGAAATAACCTGTCATTTCATCCGCGAATTACCGGACAACCCAGCCATCAGATTAACGCCAGCGAAGTGATTGCGGATTTCTTCTTATCCTTACCGAAGAGATAACCGGCAGGGATTATAGTTACAACAAACTTTAAGTTATTTGCTCTCCAGCCTTAACTCCGTGCATCCGATCAGCGGCGTTGAAGGTCGGGTGTTTTGGTTGCGCTATACGCCTGTTGTAACTAAATTGTTCACCTTTCCTGTTCAACCGAACAGGAAAGGTGAAACCTGGGCAATTAAGGGTTTCTTTTAAAATGACTGCTGGTAAAAGCCCGACAACGGTCTGAGATGGGATCGAGGAAGACCTGCTCAGGTGCCCCCTGTTCTTCAATCACTCCCTGATGGAGAAACACTGCCTTATTGGACACCTCACGTGCAAAACCCATTTCATGGGTCACGATAACCATGGTGCGGCCTTCTTCCGCCAGTGAACGTATCACCCGCAACACTTCACCCACCAGTTCGGGATCGAGAGCTGAGGTTGGCTCATCAAACAATAACGCTTTCGGTTGTTGTGCCAGCGCCCGCGCTATGGCGACACGCTGTTGCTGGCCGCCGGAGAGTTGGGATGACCAGGCATGACGCTTTTCATACATTCCTACCTTATGCAGCAATGCTTCCGCCTCATCAATGCATTCCTGTTTATTTCGTTTTTGCACAAACACCGGTGCTTCAATAATGTTCTGCAAAACCGTCTTATGTGGCCACAGATTAAAACTTTGAAAGACAAAACCTAACTGCATGCGGATAGATTTGATAGTTCTACGCTGCCAGCGATTCAACGACTCGTCAGGATTATTGATGGTGACGATATCATTGCCAATGGCAATTTCCCCGGCCTGGGGGACTTCAAGAAAGGGAATACAGCGCAACAGGGTACTTTTTCCTGAACCACTGGCACCAATCAGTGAAATAACATCCCCGTCATTTGCCGTCAGACTGACGTTATGAAGAACGTCATGGTTGCCATAGCTCTTTTTAATATTACTGAGCATGATCGTTGGGATAGCCATTAATGTACTCCGAAATTCTGCGGTGAAAGGTGTTTTTCCAGACGGGATATGGCATAACTCACCACAACTGAAATCACCAAATAAATAATTGCGGCAATCAGGAACACTTCCAGCGCCCTGAAAGTTGATGACACGATGGCATCCGCCATACCTGTCATCTCCATCAGACTGATGGTGCTGACCAGTGAGGTCGATTTGAGCATGGAAATGATTTCATTACTGTAAGCCGGTAAAGCCTGGCGCACAGCAATTGGCAAGGTTATACGCCTCAGCCGCAGGAAGGCCGACATGCCACTGACTTTGGCGGCCTCCGTAGATTGATGGGTGACGGCATTCAACCCGCCGCGCAGAATTTCCGAGGTATAAGCGGCATCATTGAGGATCAGTGCAATCAGCCCGCACCAGTAAGGCGAACGCAGCACCGGCCACATCACGCTTTCATGAATAAATGTCAGGCTTCCCAGCCCGTAATAAATCATAAAGATCTGAATTAATAACGGTGTGCCGCGAAATAAAAACACGTAACCACGATAGAACCAGGCCCCTGCTCGTGTAAGACGTAATAAATTCAGCGATAATGCCAGACAACCGCCACCTGCCAGCGACAATACGGTGAGATTCAGTGTCAAAGGCAAGGCTTTCATCAGGCTGATAAAAGTTTCGAAAAAAAATGAACTGTCCACGGCATTACCCTTGTTGACTGATAATTTTCTGTCCGCGCAAAGAAAATTTCTCGATATTGCGAAATACCTGATCTGATATAACGGTGATGATCAGATAAATAACAGCGCCGACGGCGTAGAAAAAGAAGGGCATTTGTGTCGAGCCGGAAGCAGATGAAACCTGGTTCATGGTTTCCACCAACCCGGTAACGGAAACCAGCGCTGACTCTTTAATCACCGACTGCCACTGATTACCCAGCGCTGGAACCGCTGTTTTCAATGCCTGGGGAACAATAATACGGTGGAATATCATCATTTTCGTCATACCGGTAACCACCGCTGCTTCAACGGTTCCCTTCGGGATGGCATACCAGGCACCGCGAAATACGCCGCTTTGATAAGCTCCAGAGATCAGGCCAATCGCCATTGCCCCGGCGATAAAGCCATTGACGTCAAAGGGGCCAGCCAACCCCAGAACCTCGCCAAAAAACGCAACGACCTGACGCCCCCCGAAATAGAACAGATAAATGACCAGTAGTTCAGGCACACCGCGCATCACAATGACATAACCGTTGGCAATTTTATGTTGCCAGCGATCCCCACTCAGTTGCATCCAGCACAACAGGCTGCCTAACAGCATCCCCAGTACAAAGGCGCACAGGGACACCGAAAAAGTCACGCCGGCCGCTTTCAGCAGTGCCATCCCCCAGCCTTCGTCACTAAACCCCAGCAGTTGCCAGTCGATATTCATACCCGTGACCTCATTTATTCCGCCGGCGTGACATCAGTGCCAAACCACTTGAGGGAAAGGGCTTTTAAGGTGCCATCCTTGATCATCGAATTCAGTGCAGCATCGATTTTGGTTTTCAGCTCACCTTCATCTTTCCGTAAGCCAATGGCGGAGCCGACACCTAATACGCCGCCGGAATAGCGGTAACCGGTGATCGTCGCGCTTTCCTTATGCTTATCAACAAATGCCGCCATGTTAGTCACCGACGCCATCACCGCATCAACCCGACCATTGCTGAGGTCAGCATAGGTTTCCGGGCCAGCCTGATAGGTGCGAATGGTGGCAACATCAGCCAGATACTTATTGAGGAAGTCAGCCTGGATAGTGGCGACCTGCACAGCAATGGTTTTGCCAGCGAAGGCTTTTTTCAGTTGTGCCAGAGATTGATTCATACCAGCTTCATCACTGGCGGGGATCACGGTGTCAGCACCTGGCAGGACGGGAATCGCCCCTTTTCTCAGCGTGACAAAACCCGAGATACTATTGGTGTAGGGGCGCGAGAAATTAATCGCCTGCGCTCTGGCCGGTGTGATGGTGATGGAATCGACTACCGCGTCATATTTCCCATCCATCAGCCCAGGAATAATCCCCGACCATTTCTGGGCAATGATTTCGTAGCTAAAACCTGCGCGTTTGGCGATTTCAGCAATCATGTCCGGTTCGAACCCAATGATTTTTCCATTGGGTGTGGTTTGGTTAAACGGGGGGAATGCACCCTCAGTAGCAATGCGCAGAGGGGCAGTTTGAGCCTGGCTTATCACCGGCAGAGCAAGCATCAGAGCCGCACACAAGATTCCCGGTAAAAAAGTCTTTTTATTCATTTCATTACCCTCGGTGAAAAGAAATTCAGGAAAGGAGATCAACAGCGATGCGGCTCAGGGCAATGGCACCCACTTTGATACAGGCTTCATCAGGTTGATAATCGGAGTTGTGCAAATGGTCATGACGCCCGTCAATCGCTGAACCGAACTCAATCTGGCAACCCGGTACACGCTCCGTGAAGTATGAAAAATCCTCAGCGCCAAAACTGGACTTCGGCGTGGCTTCAATACGCTCACCAAAATGTTGTGAAAGGATGCCTTCGACCTGATCGATAAGATGTTCGTCATTAATCAGTGGCGGGACACCACGTTGATAATTCAGCGAAATTTCTACGTCCATTGCCTGGGCAAACCCGGTGCAGATGCGACGGAATGCGGCCTCAATTTGGTTCCGACGTTCCGCAGAGCGCGCGCGCACCGTGCCCTGAAAAATACAGCTGTCAGGAATGATGTTATGAGTGCTTCCCCCCTCTATGTGGCCGATGGTCAGCACAGCAGAATCTGCCGGATCGGCCTCGCGCGAGATAATGGTCTGCAATTGAGTGATTAAACCGACGGCGGCGATAATGGGGTCGCGGCCCATATGGGGGCGGGCGGCATGGGTTGATACCCCCTTCACCGTCACATCAAATTCATCACTGGAGGCGGTACTGGCACCACGCGTCAGCGCGATCCTTCCCGCCTGCAACTCTGGTTTATTGTGGAGCGTGATGGCCAGATCGATACCGTCGGCTGCGCCATCGGCGATCATGGCAGCGGCGCCACTTTCTGCGGTCTCTTCAGCAGGCTGGAAAATCAGACGCACATTGCCTTTCAGCTGCGGCGTGAGATCTTTCAGGGTAGCCGCCACGCCCAGCAGGGTCGCCGTATGCAGATCATGCCCGCAGGCATGCATTTTCCCGGCAATCTGGCTGGCATAGGATAAACCCGTTTGCTCCTGCATCGGCAGTGCATCCATATCGGCGCGTAACAATAACGTCGGGCCAGTCGCGCCCCCTGAAATATCTAACTGAACGCCGGTTCGTCCTACGCCGGTTTTCGGTTGATAGCCCATTTTCTCCAGTTCAGACCTGACAATTTCCGCAGTTCTGACTGTGTCAAAACCCAATTCAGGAAAGGAATGAATATCACGACGAATAGCGATTAAATGCGGTTCGAGTTCAGCAATTTTATTATTGATATGAAGCGTCAAATCTTGCGATTGAAGGTTATTCATCATTACCCCTGGTGTTGGAAAATTTCGCCATGACAGGGAGTGGAATGAATTACTCTGCCACGGCCTTTCTTAATGACCGCAGCATTCACCAGACGCTATTTTTATTAAAACCATTTATCTCCTGTCTCAGGGTCGTTTTTTTAATAGGTCTGGATTTAACAGGGAATGAGCGGGTGCTCATATGAAATAATTATCACACAGGTATTGTGATATTAACCAAAAGTGTTTGATGCCCGGTCAGATAACAATATCAGAACAATGGACGGCGCCGGGTAAACACCAGACGCCTGTAATAAGAAATGGTTATTAATAATTATTCTGTCAGTTTACCGCCTACCGCATGCTTAACCAGCCATTCGGCAAAACGACGGGCATAGGGGTTAGTAAAACCCGTTTGAGGAAAGATAAGATAAAAGTCTTCGCTGCTTTGTAAACGTGCAGAGAAGGGGGCGATGAGCTTTCCGGTGCGTAGCTGATCTTCCACCAGAGAAAGACGGCCCAGAGCAACACCAAAACCAGACTCAACCAGATTCAGCACACAGGCGTAAGTATCAAACTGAACACCTTCAGAAGCATTGATATCTGTAGCTCCGGCAAATTTCAGCCATTCTCCCCATCCTTCCTGATAACCCATGACATGCAGCAGGTGATGGTGTTTAAGATCGCTAACCTGTTGCAGAGGGAGCGAATCGGCCACACGCGGGGAACAGACCGGGAAAAGGGTATCATAGCTAAGTCGCACGGCATTAACGCCAGTCCACTGGCCTTTGCCCCAGCGAATTTCCATATCCGCTTTAATATCTTCCTCACGCATCCAGATATCGGTATTGAATTGCAGGTTGATATCCGGGTTTTCCTGACTAAATTCGCCCAATCGGCGGGCATTGAGCCAGTAGGTAAAGAAGGCAATGCTGCCTTTAATTTTGATCTGTCGCCGATGGCCTTCGCCAAAGATCTCATTGGTTGCTACCTCAAGGCGCTGAATCGCAGCCTGCACCACCGTCAGGTAGGACAAGCCTTCCTCGGTCAGTTCGATTTTGCGCGCATGGCGAATAAAAAGACTGGTTTTAAAATGGGACTCAAGACTGCGGATGTGCTGACTGATCGCCCCCTGCGTCATATGCAGTTCGTCCGCAGCCAGCGTAAAACTCTGCAACCGCGCGGCTGATTCGAAAGAACGCAACCAGTTCAATGGGGGTAACTTTTTTAAATTCTGCATAGCGCCCAATATCTTCCTGTTAATACCCTGAAATGTCGGGTTGCTATTATTTATCCCGAATCATAGCCAGAGTGTAACGAAAAACCTTAACCGGCATGCATTAATTTTAATGCGTCTCAGCCGTGTTTTTTTTCCATTTAATTTTTGCACATTTTCACTGATGCTTGCCTCCCATCAGTAACAACCAACGGCCTGACGTGCGGCTGGATTAACAATAAGTGAATGTGCAATGGAACATGTTGAAACGTTATTAGCCGGGCTGGATCATTTTACTGATGATGCCAATGGCGGCCTCGTTCCCGCAATTCAACCTGCGGTAACCTCTCAAATATTGCCCGGACAGGGTGCGCTACATTATGCCCGCAGTGGAAATTCGACTTCCCGGCTGGCCGAAAAGCTGATGACCAAACTGGAATCCGGGGCTGAGGCTGCGTTGTTTAATTCCGGCGTCTCTGCCGCCTGGGCAGTCCTCTCGACACTAAAGCACGGCGACAGCCTGATTGTGGAAGAAGAATGTTACTACGAGTTCCGCAACATCATGCTGGCTTACTGCACGCAGCATCAAATCCAGCTGATATTCGTTGATCTGAATGACAACGAAGCGCTTGAGCAGGTGCTGCGCTGCCATCAGGTCAACGTCGTATGGGCAGAGACCGCCACGAATCCACTCTGGAAAGTGATCGATATCGCGCAGGTTGCCGCGCTGGTGCACCGTTACCAGGCCCGACTGGTGGTCGATGCCACCGTTTCAACCCCGTTGGCGATTAATCCACTGCAACTGGGTGCCGATATTGTCCTGCATTCCGCGACCAAATATCTTAATGGTCACGGCGATTTAACTGCCGGGTTTCTTGTTACCCGAGAGGTTGATGAATGGTGGGAATTGATGATGTGGTTCCGCACCAGTTCTGGTACGGTGCTGCAAACGCTGGATGCCTGGATGCTGCTGCGTGGTATGCGAACCCTGGCATTACGTTTCAGACACGCCTGTGACAATGCGGAAAAACTGGCTCAGGCACTGTTGCAGCATCCTGCCGTTCGCGAGGTTCACTATCCCGGCCTGGAGGGGGACCCGTGGTACAGTAATGCTCAGCGGCAAATGAATGGGTTTTATGGCGCAATGCTGTCTTTTCGCTTACACGGAGGCGTGACTGCGGCGAGTCTGATCAGCACTCTCACGCGCACGATCCGCCATTCCACCTCTCTGGGTTCGACAGAAAGTTTAATTGAACATCGCCAAAGTACCGAAGGCGATCAGTCGCGTTGCCCGGCTGACCTGGTCCGTTTGTCCGTAGGGATTGAAAACAGCGATGACCTGATTGCGGATATGCAGCAGGCACTGGATGCCATTAGCCTGATGACCCCGGTGTACTCATGAAAGCAGAGAACCCAACGCTGTTGACCTGGCTGCTGTTAGTGCTGATGGTGTTGTTATGGGGAATCAGCTGGCCCGCGATGAAGATGGCGTTAAATGTGATTCCGCCATTATGGTTAGGTGTGATCCGCTTTCTGAGTGGCAGTCTTTGTTTATTTCTGTTCCTTGCCTGCAAAAAAGGATTAACGCTGCCAGCGAAACAGGACCTGCCGATTCTGCTTAGCGTTGGGGGTTTACAAATGTTGGCTTTTACTGCTTTGGGACTGGTGGCAATGCAGTATACCGACGTCAGCCGCGCGGCGTTATTAGCCTATACCACACCCTTATGGGGGGTGGTTATCTCCGGGGTGTTTTTCCGCCAGGTCCCCAGCTGGGCACAACTCTGCGCATTATTAACCGGTTTGGTCGGGATAGCGCTGGTATGTTCTCCTTCCGAAATAGACTGGCATACCTCAGGTGTGTTGAAGGGGTGCCTATTGTTGTTGCTGGCCGCTGGGTGCTGGTCAGTGGTTATCTTTCATGTTCGCCACCATCACTGGGTACAAAGCCCACTTGCCTTGGCTCCCTGGCAAATGCTGTTTGCCACAGTGCCAATGTTTATTCTGGCTTTAATCTTTGAAGGAGAGCCGAAAGCCATAGTCTTTACCCCATCAATTTTCAGCTTACTGGTATTTATCGGTCCGGTTGCAACGTCAATATGTTTCGTTATCTCAACCTCTTGTGGCCGAAAAGTCAGTAGTTTTGTGATGTCCAATTTCACTTTAGGTGTCCCTGTGGTGGGCAATATTGCTTCACTGTTTATTCTGGGAACGACGATGAGCATATCGTTTAAAGCAGGGTTATTGCTGGTCGTGTTGGGGAGCCTGCTGGCTATTTATGCCGGAACCCGGATCCAGGGGCATAGACTTCCTGAGTAAGGTGTGGAAATCTTAACCCTGACGCGATAAAGGCCGGATTGCGAATGGGGTTCTGTATGCAACTTAATGACGGGGCACTTCATATCGAAGATAACATAACAGACGCCGTCTGGAATGATGTGAAATCATTGTTATCTGGTCTTGATGATATCGCTGTAATTTTAAAAAATAACACTATTCTAACTGACGTTTTGGATATACCTGACGCCGTAAGTTCAATGCAGTTTGAGAAATGTAAATTCACAGCACCAACTGAGCTATCCGGATTGAAAAATGGCAGGAGCGTTATTTTAAAAAATTGCAGACAAGATTTATTATTAGGCAATGTTAAAATAAGAGGGGTTGTTTGTAATTACTTTGAAATTTCGCAGGAAGGGAGGCGTATTTCACCAGGCTTACTATCACCAGACATTGAAGAGTGCATATTTAATTCATGTGTTTGCGTGGGAAAAATGCCAGCAGTATTTAAGCATGTGTCTTTTATTGATAAGATTAGATTCACCAAAAATAAAAAAACACCGAAGATTGCCACAGAGAACACTGACAGTGATGATGAGGAAGAACACGAGCATTTATTTTTTTATGATTGCATTTTTCAGGATTACACTGAAACAAACATCAACATCCATGCAAAAATTTCAATTCATCTTGAAAACTGCCGCACGACCAGTACCGACGAAAGGTTTCACCCCTCGATAACGTTCCCGGCCAACTCGGAAATTATAGATATAAAGATAATAAAATCCAATCTGAGTAGATTGCGTTTATCCTTATTTATGTCTTCAATTGAAAATATGATCATAAATGATAGTTCAGTAGGATTCTTGCAATTAGCGACTATAGAAAATGATGAGAAAAACGCCATCTACAACGTTGTAATTACGGAATCGATTGTTAATGAGTTAAGTTTACGCTACCGGGATATCGTACATGAGCTGGTTTTAACTAATACCGTTTTCAATACCGCGCCTCAGATGTTTGGCGCAAAAATTTCCGAAGGAAGCCAGTTCCCTATAAGGAAATATTTTGTTAGCAGAAAAGGTGAGCATGATGCCTCTTGTTATCGAACATTAAGATACATCATGGAATCACAAAGAAACCGCGATATGGAGGGGATGTTTTTTTCACTGGAACAAGAGAGCTTACTTAACACGAAAAATAAGCTACATAGGTTATTCAGTATCAGCAATATGTATTATTTATTGTCAGATTACGGCACCAACTATCGCAGACCATTGATTATCTTTCTGTTATCAATTCCATTTTTCACAATTATTTACTCGTTAATCAGAACTCACACGGTCGCTGTTGATTTGCCGATAGACTGGAAAAACATCACCAACTCCTTAATATTCACTTTAAAGCAAACATTTCAACCTTTCGATAATCTTAAAAACACGCAAGAAATACAGGAGGGTAATTTAATAAAATCAGTATTTTTATCCTGTGTGGCAATAGCGAACACCTTATTTTCATTCCTGCTGCTGACTTTATCAGGGTTAGCAATAAGATGGCGGTTTAAAAGAGGTTAAGACGCATAAAAATTCTCAGAATTAGACTTACCGAGAGAAAATTGTGGCCAGATTGACATATTGCAGCATGGAGTGTAACCACGAAACGGAGATAAGGGCAGCCAGCACAGATTCAGAATAAATTATTTCGCCCAGACTTCCAGCTGAAGTCCTTTGGTTGGTTGACTTCAATACAGAGAGTCTTTCACCTATGCTTATGTATATGCAGATGCTTTGTATATGTGCAACATGAGTGTTCTTCAGGAAAGACTATACGCTCTTAATCAGTACAGGCGATGCTACGTGAAATCTGAGAAAAGAGCAGGGAGTTTGGTAAGGAGTTTTGCCGTAGCGTTGTCTGGATTGGCACAAACCGTAGCGGCGCGATTTATCGTGCAGTTTGTACGTCATCATGGCTGGACGATGCGCGATAAATCACGCCGCTACGGGTGAGGTGAGTTATGAAGTGCGCTTTCGGATAGTAAATTTAACATAACTATCATTACCCGCACTTTTACAGCGGCTTGATTAAGATGTCACCCTGAACTAACCATCACACCTGAAACTCAATTTCGATGGCTGTGCACTAGTTGTATTGGCTCTTCGTATTTTCCTGCGATTTTTTCGTGCTGAGGCATTGAATAGACAACATTTCGCTTCACAGCAATCTGTGCGACGAGTTCGTCAAAAGATGTTGAACTGACAATGGGTTCTTTCATGTAGTTGATGTAGACGTAGGTTTTGTGACCCTCGCCTTTAACATACAGGATTGAATCCATTTTGATCAGGTACTTACTACCCCCAACTGCATCAATGTAAAGCATGAGAACAAATCCAAAGAAAGCGAAAGGTGAGATTATTCCTAATTTCGCCATCAGGAAATGATCTCGCATAATCTTTTCATTTTCTTTAAAAAAGAGACTGTTCGGCATTTCAGATGTTCGCTTCAGGCAGCCGGCACTCGCTGCCTGAAGTGGTCGAGACAGTTATCGTGTTACTGCACTTTTTTAAGTTCGAGCCGTTTGATCGGACCGACAATCACCACAAAGCTGAAAATGGCGATCAGCGCATGAATGGCGACGAATACCAGCGCCCATTCAAAGTGGCCTGTCGCTTTGACGATGTAACCAATAACCACCGGGGAAACAATCCCAGCGAAGTTACCACACAAGTTGAAAATGCCACCGGCAACACCGGCCATCTCTTTTGGTGCGGTATCGGACATCACTGCCCATCCCAGTGCGCCAATACCTTTACCCAGAAACGCTAAAGACATAAACAAGACAACCAGATAAATCGAGTCGACATAGTTACAGAACACCATCACCATTGACAACAACATGCCGAGTACAATCGGTGTCTTGCGTGCAACAGACAGTGACTTTGTTATGCGCAAAATACGGTCCGAAATAATGCCTCCCATCAGCCCACCCAGGAAACCGCAAATCGCCGGGATGGCAGCAATAAATCCGACTGTTTTGATATTCAGCCCTTTCTCCATCGCCAGATAGAGCGGAAACCATGTAATAAAAAAGAAAGTCAGAACGTTAATGCAATATTGACCAAGATAAATGCCCAGTAGCATGCGGTTAGTCATTAATTGTTTTAATGCGCTTAAATCAAATCCGCTTTTTTTCTGGGTTTTGCTTTGATCCATATCCACCAATGCCCCACCCTGACGGATATAATCAATTTCTTCGCTATTAACTCGTGGGTGGTCCAGCGGATTATGTATCACTCTTGCCGCAGTAAACGTAATCACAATACCCAACACGCCCATAAAGATAAAAATCGATTGCCAACCATAATTGAGTGTCAGCCATCCCATTATCGGAGCGAAAATAGCGGTCGCGAAATATTGCGCAGAATTAAAGACTGCTGCGGCAGTAGCACGTTCTTTAGATGGGAACCAGGCAGCAACAAAACGGCTATTGCCCGGCATCACCGGTGCTTCACACAAACCGACAAGGAAGAGAAGAATGGTGAAACAAACAACGGCACCGAGACCATGGAAAATTTCCACACAGCCTTGCAACAAGGTAAAAACTGACCACAGGCACAAACCAGCCAGGTAAATCTTTTTCGAACCAAAGCGGTCAAGTAACCAGCCTCCGGGGATCTGTGCCAGACAGTATGCCCATGCAAACGCTGAGAATATCCATCCCATCTGACCAGGGTTGATACCCAGAGCAGATGTCATATCTTTACCTGCAATTGCCAGCGTTGAGCGATCCCCCACACTCACTGCTGTTATGATAAATAAAATAATAACGACATGCCATCTGACATTGGTTTTCCTGTCATGCGAAATGTCATCAATTTCATTTAATTGAGCCATGTGACACCACCTTAAACTTGTTAGAAGATCAAAAATGCAAATAATGAATGACTCAGATCCCGCACAACCTGATTTAATTTATTATTTGTACTCCGGATAAATATCCCTCTATTTCATCTGGCAGGATGACCTGACTTAATAATGGTATCTTTTGATATGAATACGATAGGATTCCGGGGAGAACAAGACAATGTGCATTTGCATAACAAAGTGATTTATTTTCTCTGTTTTTATGTTATTTGAAGAATTTATTTGAAGTGGATCACAAAATTAAATTAATGCCCGGGATGGGTTTACGGATGGTTATCTACTGAAGCATGCGGATTGTTTGTGATTTGCTGCCAGATTGTTATGGATATTGGGTGGGTTACGGCACCCCATCAGAATATTAACAATCACAACCGAAGACAAGAAGAAAATATATCGATAATAATTTAATTAAGGTAATTCAGTTTAGAGGGGAAGCTGTTCGAAGGCCGGTAGCATAATAACTACCGGCTAATTTTAGATTTATTCTACGCTGACTGTCTCAGCCGCCTGCTCAACGGTTTCCATAGCTTCGAACAACACGTCGGCAGTGACTTTAACCGGCATCAGGTGAATGGTCTCTTTCGGACGCAGGGTATGCGCAATCATCGCATCAATCTGTACTTTGTCTGAGATATCGATGCCCAGCTCGCGCAGGCTGGTTGGCAATTTCAACTGACGATAGAAGCCCAGCAGCATTTGCAGTTCCTGCTCGTCCTTCATCAGTGCGACCTGAACCAGAATCCCGTACGCCACTTTGATACCGTGCAGAATGCTATGCGTCTGCGGCAGTACCGTCATACCATTGTGTACCGAATGGGCTGCCGCCACGCGGGTAAAACGTTCGCCCAACCCGCCAATTAATCCGCCACCGGCAATGATTGCATCCACCACAGCAATGAATCGTTCGGTTAATGATCCATTATGCAGATCGGCCAATACCGTTACACTGTCACTCAGCAGCAATTCCTTAAGTCCGCGCGCCATATTGAGTGCGGTGCGCGCGAGATAAGGCACCTCAGACGCCTGGAAATTACCCACCAAAACGCTGGCCTCATACCACTTGGCTAACGTATCGGCGATCCCGGCCAGCAGATAAGGTGCCGGAGCTTGCAGAATGATCTCTGGCTCGACTAAAATCAGATGGTTCGCCTGTTTGAAGATCTCATAGCCGATATTCTCCCCCTGGGGGTTATACCAGACGGAAAGCGGTGTCCAGGCTGCGCAGGTTGCTGCAATAGTAGGAATCAGCACCACCGGTAATTGCATGCGGGCTGCCAGCGCTTTCGCGCTGTCCATCACCGTGCCACCACCGACGCCAATGATCACTTTACAGCGTGGTCCGGCCTGCTCCGCCAGACGGCGAATCAGCGGGTCATTACAATGCTCACGGATACAAGCTTTACCGGCGGATTCAACAGCAAACGCCTCTGGCAACCAGGCCTGCGCGGCCTGTAACGCTTGTTCACCATACAACCACATCGCATGTTGTAAGTCAGATTCGCTATAGAAGTTGTTTAATTCACGGATTGCGCCCGGAAAGCAGTAATAATTAGCTGGCCCTGGTACTACCTGAATTTCAGTAAAAGACATTTTTTCTTTCCTGGATAATTATCGTATTAACGCTGCACAACATCGGCATAATCTTCAGCATCAATGTCATAGCCAGCAGGCTCCCAGCGAATTGCAAACAGTGCCAGCAGGCCCAACACCGGCGACAGGGCAATCACCCAGAACAGGCCGGTGTCCAGACTTGCGGTCAGCAGCGGGAATAAAAACAGCGCGATAGTGGTGGCGAAACGGGTGATGGTCTGATTCAGCCCCACCCCAACGCCGCGTATTGATGCCGGATAGCTCAGTGAGGCATACACCATGGTTTGTGCACCCGGTCCAAACCCCTGCCCCAGCAGAAACAGCGCCAGATAAGCACAGCACAGGGCCGCCTTCAGTTCATCATCAGGTCGTCCCGCCAGCGCCAGTCCCAGCAGGGCCACTAACTGACATGCGTATCCTGCAATACTCATCGCCCGCGCACCAAAACGCGGCACCAGCCTCACAGCGGCCAGTCCCCCGGTAAAGGCGAAAAACAGGTTGAGTGCCAGCGATACTAAAATGGTGGTCAGCATCGACTGCTGGAACAACGTGGAAACGATGATCGGTAACCCAAAGGCAATGGCACCGTAAGCAAAGGGAGATACGAAGGACATCACGCTGGTCAGGATGGTCCGTCGCAGGTAGTGGCCCCGTAACAGTAAACCGTAATTCTTCCAGCTTGCTTTGTGTTTGATAGCGGTTGATGAGCCTGCCGCTTCCGTCTGTGGAGCGGCCACGGCCGGAATGTTGTAGGAAACACGCAGGATTTGCGCCGCCTGCTCCAGATCGCCCTGATTGGCAGCCCATACCGGAGATTCCGTCATATAACGCTTACGAATCGTCAGAATCACCAGCGCAGGTACCGCCCCAAATCCGACAATGTAGCGCCACAGGGATGCAGTCTGACTTTCCGGCAGCCAGTAGAAGAAGCCCAGCACCAACAGGTAAGAAACCGAGATGGCTGCGTACCAGGTCGGACACCACATCGCGATACTGGCGGCCTTGTTGCCACGCCCTTTTAGCCTGGAAAACTCAGCCAGAAATGCCATCGCCACCGGGAGGTCAATGCCGATACCCAGCCCCATAATAAAACGGCTGATGCCGAGCACTTCAGCGTTCGGTGCCAAAGCGCCCAAAATAGCGGCAAAGACAAAGAAAAACATATCCGCCATAAAGACACGATAACGGCCAATTTTATCCGTCAGATAACCGCCGATCAGCGCGCCGACAATGGCACCCATGGTGATCGCGGAGACCACCAGACCAATGCCTTTAGGGCCAAGACCGAATTCACGCGTGATGTCTTTTACCCCGAAGGCCAGCGCACCGAGATCGTAGGCATCCAGGAAAATACCGCCGAGCGCAATGGCAACAATGATGCGTGCATTGCTCCGCGCCTGGGTGGAGTTGTTGACTAACTGGCTGACATCGGAAGCGCTGCGGATGGTGTGAACAGCTGAGCCTGGTGATTCAGTCTGCTCGATTTCATTAGTTAAAGTTAGTTGCGTCATGTTTACTATTTATCGTTGTCATCATCTAGATGTTTGGATGTCCAGACGGACAGATTTCCACATTCATTCAGCTCTGGCAACCTTTTTGCCGTGATTAGTTATGAAATATCGTTATATGACAGATATATAACCAAAATTTAACATTGGCTCAATTTGTCACCCCTCTCTGCCGGGGGGCATGGCACTGACATTTTTTTGGGAAAAATTGCGCTGAATGGATGCAAAGATAGAGAGGATTAGTATCAACTAAGGCGGCATTTATGCCGCCTGCTGAGTTACGCTTTTTTCGGCAGCGCGTAAGCGATAACCTCATCACCTTCCGGGGTCATCATGCCGTGATGACCTCCCGCCATGATGATAAGGAATTGCTGACCATTGACCTCATAGGTCATCGGCGTGGCTTGTCCTCCGGCAGGCAGTTCAGCCTTCCACAGGGTTTCACCGGTTTTCACGTCGATCGCGCGCAGATAGTCATCCGTGGTCGCGCCCACAAACGCCAGGCCGCTTTGCGTGGTGAGAACACCGCCATTATTCGGCAGGCCGATTTGCAACGGCAGCATGGAATGCAGTCCCCATGGGCCATTACGTTCGGCGGTGCCAAGCGGACGATCCCATAGCGTTTTACCGGTTGCCAGGTCGATGGCTTTGATCATGCCAAACGGCGGTTGCTTACAAATCACACCAATATTGGATACCCAGCCGGTGTTTACATCCTGACCATAAGGCAGACCCGCCTGTGGACGGTTACGTCCCGGTGGTGGTTTTTTGTAGCGCGGGTCACCCATCCAGAACACGCCCATCGCATCATCCGCAGCTCGTGTAACCAGCTTCGAATAGCTCGGCAGGTCGTTATAGTTAGAAATGATAACGCCGTTATGCACATCGACAGAAATGCTGCCCCAATCCGAACCACCATTGTTACCAGGGTATTCAATCCAGGGTTTATCCGCACTTGGTGGTGTATAGATCCCCTGATAATTCGCTTCACGATACTGAATACGGCAGACCAGCTGATCGATGGGTGAAACACCCCACATCATTTTTTCGGTCAGATCGGGTTTCTGGGTATGGCTATAGAGCGAACGAGGCTGGGCTTTCACTCGCTCCGCCGGTTCCACCCCACCCTGCGGTGCCGGTTGCTCTTCCACTTTATGCAGCGGTTGACCGGTGCGGCGATCCAGCACCCACAGATCCCCCTGTTTAGTGGTTTCTATCAACGCAGGAACCAGGCCTTTTTCGGTCGGGAAATCAACCAGGCTGGGTTGTGCTGGCGTGTCATAATCCCACACATCATTACGCACAAACTGATAGACCCAGCGGGGTTTGCCTGTGGTGACATCCAGCGCGGTGATTGAGGAGCTATATTTACGTTCTTCAGGGGTACGCGTCGAACTATAGTAGTCACCTGCCGAGTTGGCCATCGGTAAATAAATCAGCCCCAGCTTCTCATCGGCAACGGCGGTGGACCACATGTTGGGCGTGCCTGGCGTGTAGGTTTTACCGTCAGGAGGCGTGGTCGTGACATCAGGTTGTTCCATATCCCAGGCAAAGCGCAGCTGGCCCGTTACCGCATCATAACCACGAACCACGCCCGAAGGCGCATGACGGAGCTGACCATCCATCACCTGCTGTCCCGTGACCACCACCCCTCGCACCACCGTCGGAGCCGCAGTCACAGAAACAATACCCGCTGGCCATTTGCCTAAACCCTGCATCAGATCAACAAAGCCATGATCGCCAAAGTCCTGGCAAATTTCACCGGTACGCGCATCAACAGCAGCCAGTTTGGCATCCAGGGTGCCAACGATAATACGCTGCCCACAGGCCTGATTCGGTGCTGCCTGCGGATTGTTGTAGTAAGCAACACCGCGACATGCTGAGTTTGGTGGCGAGAATTCGGCTGGTGTCTGTGGATCAAACATCCATTTCTGTTTGCCGGTTGCTGCGTCAATCGCAAAGACTTTATGGCGAATAGTACAGCCATAAACCACATCACCTATTTTGATCGGTGTCAGTTCATTGCCAAAGTTCGGCGTATGCGCCTCCCCGGTATGATAAACCCAGACACGCTGTAGCTGGCTGACGTTAGCCGGGGTGATTTGCTCCAGAGTAGAGAAACGCTGGGCACCATGCCCGCCGCCGTAAGTTGGCCAGTCCTGGGCAGCTGGCTGAGTCGCGTTGTCAAAATAAGTGCCTACAGGCGTGGTGGCCGCTTCGACAGCATAAGGTTTTTGCGCCAGCGGAATAGCCACCGCCAGTCCGACAATAGTCACCACAATAAGACCGATGCCATAGCGGCGGTAGCCGCGTGTGCCATCAGCCTTGCGGCCAGGCATCAGCGCCACAGCAATCACCAGGAATAACAGCGCTAAATCGAGACGCGGAACCAATGCCCAACCGTTCAGACCGGATTCCCATAACGCCCAAACCAGGGTGGCAACGAAGCTCAAAGCGTAAAGATAAAGTCCGGTTGGCCTTCTGAACACCGTCAGCAGTCCGGTTATCAACCAGATCAATCCCATGACGAAATAATACGGGCTGCCAGACAGGCGTGTCAGCCTGAAGCCCAGCATTGCCAGTACTGCACCTGCCAAAATCAACAAAAGACCGAATACCAGTAAACACACCGCCCTAAGTCGCGATGGTCTGACATTTACTTTATGTGTTTCATCCATGGAGATGTCCGATGAGTTGTATGTGATTAGAAACAGCTGACGATGTGCAGATCCTGAGCAGATCGCGATGTCAGGGTTACGGGTGTGTAATGCAACTTGAGAAAGGATGTTACATTTTACACCATGCCTGTATAATCTATGTATAGTTAATAACAACTGTCAAGGCTTAAAAACACCTCACATCAAACATAACAACATGAAATATAATGATTTATTAAAACTTCAGGTCAGGAAGCCTGGGGTGAGAGGCTATTTGTCTGGTGGGATGTGAATGGAACAGCAGCACGCTGGTCATCGTATGCGCAGCAAAGGTACACAAGATGGCGTACAGGCAAAATAGAGGGCCATGTCAGGTCTTTTCATCTGCGTTACAATTTTTAACAATTGCAAAATCAATAATTAACACCACCACTCCACGTTTTTAACCAGCTGATTGTATTCATCTTTTTTCCATCACGTGATTCACGTCAAATTTTCACCCTTTTGCTACCGTTGGCAAAGAGTGTTGCCAACGGTAGCAAAGGAAAACATAATCGCAACATAACTTCACGCACAGACTGTGTGGGATGAGTAAATCACTGAAACACTCCCTCTAAGCAGTTGGGCGCATGGAGAGGATACTTTATGCTGTGTGCCATGACGCGTCCGGACACAGTGTATTGAGTATGAGTAGAGCGAAAAGCGGTGATAGAAAATTTCAGCAACCGACGGCAGATGACGTTGCCAGGCTGGCTGGTGTTTCGAAATGGACGGTACTGCGGGCTTTCAAAGAAAATGCCTCCATTTCCCCTGAATCCAGAGAGGCCGTACTAACAGCGGCGAACCAGCTGGGGTTTCGGCCAAACCTGCTGGCACGCGGCTTAAAGCAGCGCAGCACAAAGATTATTGGCGTAGTAGCCGATGAGTTCAGCAATCCGCATACGTTGCGCATGCTAAAAGAGGTGACTCAGCAACTCAACGAACGTGGCTACATGACGCTGCTGCTGAATATTGAGTCCCCGGAAAATTATCAATCGGTACTGCAAATGGCCGGTCAGCTGCAGGTTGATGGCATCATTTATCTGGCCACCATTGTCAGTGATGAGTTGCTGGTGGTGGCCGAATCGCTTCACCATATTCGGGCTATCCATGTGTTCCGAAACACCGATAGTGCTGACGTTGAAGTGGTTAACAATGATGGATTCAAAGCGGGCCAGGCGCTGGGACAAGTGCTTATCAGTGAGAATTACCAGCGCTATGGCTATATGAAAGGGCCTGATACCGCTTCAAATCATCTGTTAAGAATGGAGGGGTATGAAGCTTGTCTGGCTTCGCAAGGTCAGTCATTAGAGGTTGTGCTGGTTGCCGGGCATTACGACCGCGATCTTGCTTATCAATGCATGATGGCATATCTGCATGAAACGCCAGCAGATCAATGTATCGATGCATTGTTTTGCGAAAACGATGTACTGGCTTTCGGTGCCATCCAGGCCATACGGGATTTCAGTCCGGATCTGCATATTGGCGTGGTGGGATTTGATGATATTGATGAATCTCACACCAGTACCTGGGAATTAACCAGCTGGAATCAGCGAGCCGACCTCCAGACCGCTGAAGCCATCAATCGGTTACTGGATGATCGGATTGATGAAGGGGGGGAGTGGCAGAAAGGAGAATTATGCCTGCGCCGCTCGCATCTTAGAAAATAAACCATGCTTTCGCCATTATTTATATAATGGCGAAAATAACAGGAGACCATTACCCAATAATCTATCACCGTCATACTCGATCTACTCAATTCAAAATCAAATAACACTGTCTATTAGATACATTCTTCTGAATATTTTATCAGTGAGCGTGTTCATGTAGTCGGTGACTCTTTTTGCCTGGAGCATCGTATGGAACGCAGAAGTTTTATTAAAGCAGGTTTAGTTCTGGCAGGAACAGGAACCGCTGCATCTGTATTTAAGCCAGCAGGTGCAGCTGAAAATAATAATGTATTGCAAGGTGGGAAACTGTGGCGCGCTAAAGAAACGGCCTTGCCGGTACCCGCAGACCCAACAAAGCGATTATATCTGAATGAACGCGAATACAACCTGGTCACAGCAATCTTTGACCGCCTGATACCCGCCGATGAACTGAGCCCCGCTGCCTCCGAGGCGGGTTGTGTCGTCTTCATCGATAATCAACTCGCCGGAGATTATGGTAAGGCGAGCTGGCGTTATAATCAGGGACCCTTCGAAAAGGGCACCGCATCTCAAGGTACCCAGACCCCCTACACACCTGCGGAAATTTATCGCAAAGGCTTACTGGAACTGGATAACCATTGCCTGTCGCTTTTTGGCAAATCCTTTACTGCTTTGTCTCATGACGCCCAGGATAGTTACCTGGAAAAAATGGAATCGGGTGAATTCAAATACCCAACCTTTTCTTCAGAGGTCTTATTTGGACAGTTTCTGTCGAATGTGATGGAAGGATTCCTCGCTGACCCCATTTATGGTGGTAACCGCAATATGGTCGGCTGGAAAATGATTGGTTTCCCTGGTGCACGTTACGACTATCGTGATTATGCGCCGTTAAAAGGACAGAAACTGAATATCGAACCAATCAGCATTATTGAACTTCTGAAAGCGTAAACCCGACAAGGCAAATTATGAATTACACCAGACCTAAGGCTGATGCCGTTATTATCGGCCTCGGATGGGCCGGTTCGCTTATGGCTGAAGAACTGACCCGCGCAGGATTAAATGTCGTCGCAATTGAACGTGGCCCATGGGAACAAACACAAACTAACTTCTCTCCTGCGATTGCCGCCGACGAGCTACGTTATGGCGTGCGACGCGAGATTTTAAAACCACCACGGGTAGAAACGCTGACTTTTCGTAATGACAGCAGCCAAAAAGCCCTTCCCGCTCGTGACTGGAATGCCTTCCAGATGGGATTCAGTGTCGGCGGTGCCGGCAAGCACTGGGCGGCGAATGCCTGGCGTTTCAACCCTTCAGATTTCGAAATGGCGACCCGCCTGCGCGACCGTTACCATAATATGAAGCTGGCTGACGGCCTGATCGTGCAGGACTGGGGCATCAGTTATGCCGAGCTTGAGCCTTTTTATGATCGTGTTGAAAAAATCGCCGGTATTTCAGGCAAAGCGGGCGTCATCGGCGGCGTGACACAACCCGGTGGTAACCCGTTTGAAGGCAGCCGCACCAACGAATACCCTACTCCCCCGCTGATCCGTTCCCACTGGAATGATAAGTTTCACCAGATCACCGAGAAGATGGGCTACCACCCGTTCCCGATTCCTGCCGGGACCATTGGCGCTGCCTATACCAATCCGCTGGGTGTGAATCTCGCCCCCTGTACCTATTGCGGCTACTGCGGTTTCTACGGTTGCGGCAACTGGTCCAAATCATCACCGAATATTTGCGTTGTCCCAGCGCTGATGGAC
Organism: Pantoea sp. App145; assembly: GCF_047947045.1. Classification (NCBI taxonomy): domain Bacteria; kingdom Pseudomonadati; phylum Pseudomonadota; class Gammaproteobacteria; order Enterobacterales; family Erwiniaceae; genus Pantoea; species Pantoea sp. App145. Next base: position 229,987 of record NZ_CP133294.1, on the reverse strand, counting down.
CGAACTCATTTCACGCTGTTGACCGAATGCACCGCGCTTTATATCGATAAAGCCGCAGACGGAAAAACTGTGACGGGGGTGACTTTCCGCGATTCGGATGGGAATACCGGTTTCCAGCCTGCGGATATCGTCTGCCTGTCGGCTTATCAACTGGATAACGTGCGTTTGCTGTTGCTGTCCAAAATCGGCAAAGCCTATAACCATGCGACCGGTGAAGGTACGTTAGGCCGTGCCTATAACTATCAAACCATGTCGATGGGCTATCTCTATTATGAAAATGAACATATGAACCCGTTCATTTCTACCGGGGCCTTGTCGACGCAGATTGATGATTTCAACGGCGATAACTTCGATCACTCCGGATTAGGTTTCCTCGGTGGCGCAGGGATCCAGGCGCTGTCCGACCAGGGTACGCCGCTGGGAATGACTGACCGCCTGCCCCCTGGCAGTAAAATGTGGGGCTCGGCCTGGAAGAAAACGTTCCAGAAAAGCTACCAAAACTACGCCAAGATCCAGGGTCAGGGGACTTCATACTCGCATCGCGATTCTTATCTTTCGCTCGATCCAAACTACACCGATGAAAATGGCCAGCCGTTACTGCGACTGACCTTTGACTACAACCAGAATGATCGACTCATGGCGCGCTTTATCCGCGATCGCATCGAAGATATATGCCGTGTATCCGGTGCCACATCCTGGGAGACGGAAGCCTTCCCGGATAAGCACAACTCCCCCTTCCGCGCCTATGACAGCTCGCACACCATTGGCGGCGCGGTGATGGGGCTGGACCCAGCGACCTCGGTGCTTAACCGCTATCAGCAACATTGGGACGCGCACAACCTGTTTGTGCTGGGTGCTTCTTCTTATCCCAATAACGGCGGATATAACCCCACCATTACCCTCAGCGCACTGACGTTGTGGACCGCTCACGCCATCGTCAATGACTATCTCAAAAATCCGGGATCACTGGTGCGATAAGGAGAATATCATGGGTAAAAACATTCGACGTGTCGCCTATGGAGTGGTCACGGTCGCGGTGCTCGGCGCGATAGGTTATACCGCGTTAGTGCAATATGGGCTGCATAAAAGCTACCCGCAACAGGTGCTGGTTGCTGAGAATCCTGATCAACTGAACGAACAAATCAAGCGTGGGGAGTATGTTGCCAGGCTGTCAGATTGTACGGCCTGTCATACCGCAGAGGGTGGTCAACCGTTCGCCGGGGGGTACAAACTTAACACCCCATTTGGCGCGATCCTTTCTTCCAATATCACTTCCGATCCGGATACCGGCATCGGCGGCTGGTCGCAGGAGCAATTCGATCGTGCAGTGCGTCACGGTGTCGGCTCTCACGGATACCTGTATGCGGCAATGCCCTACAATGCTTACGCTAAATTAACCGATCAGGATTTAGCCGATTTGTGGGCTTATATCCGTACCATTCCGCCAGTCAAAAACCAGGTTGTGGAGAACCAGCTCCCGTTCCCGTTCAACCAGCGCTGGACGCTGGCAGGATGGAATCTGTTATTTTTCAAAGACAAGGTATTTGAGCCGCAGGCTAATGTCAGTGACCAGGTGAACCGTGGTGCTTATCTGGTTGATGGTCCCGGACACTGCTCGTCCTGTCATACGGCAAAAAATATGCTGGGTGGCGATACCTCCGCTTATCTGCAGGGGGGAGCGTTGCAGGGATGGTACGCACCAGACCTGACGCCTGATCCCCATGCAGGTCTCGGCAAATGGAGTGAAAGCGATATCGTGTCTTATCTGCGATCGGGCACCAATAAGATGACTGCGTCATCCGGTCCGATGACGGAAGCCATCGAAAACTCGACGCAACACATGACAGATGACGATCTTCAGGCAATCGCACTTTATCTGAAGTCTCTGCCTGCATCCGGAACACCTGTGCCCCAGCCTCTTTCAGCTGACAATACCGCCATGATTGTAGGCAAGAAAGTCTTTGAGTCTCAATGCAGCGCCTGCCATGTCTCTAATGGGAGTGGCATCCGTAATATGATCCCTGCGCTGGCAGGTAACCCGCAGGTGAATTCCCCTGACCCATCAAGCCTGATTAATGTGGCACTGAATGGCAGCCAGGGGCCATTTACCCATGCGAATCCAACGGCAGCAGGTATGCCGGGTTTTGCCCAGAAACTTTCTGACAGTAACATCGCGGATGTGATGACCTACATTCGTAACAGTTGGGGTAATTCGGCTGGACAGGTCTCTACAGAGGATGTGGCAAAAGCACGTTCATCAACCCAGGCGCAGCCGTGGCTGGGTAGCAAAATACAGTAATCGATAAATCTAAGCCCCGGCAGATTTTCTCCGGGGCTTAATTAAATATCTTGTTATTCCAGCATCAGGTTAACTTTTCCGGCATCGGCTTCATTATCGCCGGATGAATTAACATAAAACATCACGACAACCGACATCAGCAGCGAAACTGCCATAAAAGTATAGGATGCACCCGGCGAGTTGGTTAAACCATTTAAATAACCGACTAACCATGCACCGAGAAATGCCCCTAATGCACCACAGCAATTAATCAGCCCCATTGAAACACCCGCCACATTCTTTGGCAGAATTTCCGGAATAAAAGCAAAGAAAGGTCCATAGGGTGCATACATACAGGCTGCGGCTAAAACCAGTAAGCCATAAGACAGCCAAAAATGCTGTGAACCAATCAGCCAGGAGCCAAAGAAGGTTATCGAAGCAACCATTAATAATGGCCAGATAAATACTTTCCGGTTTTGAAATTTATCCGATAACCAGGAAACCAGCAACATGGTGACAATCGCGGCAAAGTATGGCACCGCGGTAAGCCAGCCTACGGAGACAATATCAATGGTGGCGGCCATTTTCAGGATAGAAGGCATCCACATCATAAAACCATAAACTCCGACACTCCACAGTGCATGAACGAAACAGAGCATCACCACTTTTTTGGATCGCAAAGCCTCGCCATAGTTGCGCATCGGCTTAATATTCTTTTGTTCTTCATCGAGCTGGTTTTGTAACACGCGTTTTTCTTCAGGATTCAGCCAGGTCACCTGTGATGGCTTATCTCTGACTAAAAACCACCAGGCAAATGCCCACAGTACCGCAGGAGCCCCTTCAATCATGAACATCTCCCGCCAGCCGAAGGCATCAATCAGATAACCCGATGCGATTGACATCCATAACACGGTCACCGGATTGCCTAACACGAGGAAAGTATTCGCTCTGGAACGTTCGGTTTTTGTGAACCAGTTACTGATATAAATCAGCATTGCCGGCATCACTGCCGCTTCCACAACGCCCAATATGAAGCGGATGACCATCAGCATGGGGATATTGGTCACAAACCCGGTGGCGGTGGCACAGAAACCCCACAAAATTAAGCTGACGAAAATAAGTTTCCGTACACTGCGATGAACGGCGTAAATTGCGCCCGGCACCTGAAAAAAGAAATAACCTAAAAAGAACAATGCGCCAATCAGCGACGACGTTGCATGAGATATTCCCAGATCTTTTTCTATTCCTGATGCAGCAGCAAATCCATAATTAGCCCGATCCAGATAAGCCAGGCTATAAGTGATAAATATAACTGGCATTAAATACCACCAGCGTTTGGCAGGTAATGCAATATTATTCTTATGCATCTCTTTCATCAGTGCGCCCCTGGATATGAAAGTTACTATTGGAAGACAAACGGGATAATTTTAAAAAGCCACCCAATCTGTTACCCGTAACCCTACCTGAAGCACCATCACAAGAATTGTGATCAATGTCTCAACCAGGTTTTTACATCCTGTCCTGTAACTTAATTTTGGTAACACGTCTTTGTAACATTACGCAGCAGTCAGACTTGACTATTTAAAGGGGCAATGAGTCATACGGATAAGATAAAATACCCGCCTGTGAGTACTGACGGATATATTTTCCTGCGACATTGCGTTCTCAGTAAAGACTCATCAGAATTTCGCAGGGACTGAGTGGGCTACCGATTCAGGAGGTCTTTTTCGATGAACCTGACCACAGCATCCGCATCGCATGAAGGAATCACCTCGGTAGCGATAGCTTTTGCTTCTTCAATGCCGTTCTCAGGAACGTAGCAGCGATCGGCATTCATCAGCATCGGCAGATCATTAAAGTTATCGCCAAACGCCACCACTTCGTTAACCCCCAGATAATCTCGCAGGAAGTCGATGGCTGAGCTTTTTGACGTCTGGTCAGACAGGATATTCATAAAATAAATATCCGGTTGCGCGCTGTAGACATCACGGTTGAGAAGGCAATGCGCACCCTCTTCGCCGGTGATAGCGTTCTGCAGTAATGACAGGGTGTGGTAGTCATGGTAAATGACAAAATAGAGCGGGACATACTCTTCCGGCAGTTCACTAAATGACACCGTTTTGAAGATTTTCTCCCCCAGAAAGGGGCGTTTACTCTCGATAAAGTGCTGGCTCAGGTCATCACTGGCTGTCTTATAGAACAGGCCATATTCAGTGCCCTTCAGGCAGTAGAGAAATCCTTCCTGGCCGCATCGTTCCAGTTCACGCTCGACAGCCCGGATTAAATCATCGTGCAGACGCAGGGTTTTCACCGGCTTGTCCGCAATCATATCGAAGATAAACAGCCCATCACTGAGTATCGCCGGGCAGGAGAACTTTACGCCTTCCAGCAGCATATTGACTGAACTCAGCGTTCTGCCCGTTGCACAGGTGAAAAACACGCCTTTGTCAAAGAAAGCTTCTATGGCATGTCGGGAATAGTCCGACAATACCCCGCCACTGTTCAGGAGAGTCCCGTCAAGATCGCTGACATAAAGCGTTTTTTTCATCTTATTCCTCTGGCTGACAACAGCGGTATCCACATGCGCCATATATGCCACACGCCATAGGGAAATGATAGACCTGGTGCTTATGTTTAAGACAGGTACTCAGGACCAAACCTGATGCCCGTTACGGGGCAGAAAAGAGTTATTTTGCGAGGGATCGTTGACAAGCGATATTTATTACACCCCGGCATAATAATCAGAAATAATATTATGCCGGGGGGATAATCAGATATTTACTTTTAATTGCTGGATAAAACGGCTGCGCCAGGGTTTAAGTACCAGTAAGGCCAGTAACGCACACACAATATCCAGCGTAATCGCGCATGCAAACACCAGGCCCCAGCTGCTGGTATGCTGATACAATAATGCCGCCAGCGGGCCACCAAAGATCGAACCAATACCCTGAGAAATATACAGCCATCCATAGTTAGCGGTGGCGAAGCGGGTGCCAAAGGTATCGGTTAACGTGGCCGGGAATAACGAAAATATCTCACCCCAGCCAAAAAACACCAGCCCGGATAGCAAAACAAACAGCAGAGGATCATCCTTGCACAGTAGCCATAACGTCATTGCACAACCTTCCAGCCCAAACGCAATGAACATCATCTTTTCACGGCCAATACGGTCGGAAATATAGCCGCACACCGGTCTGGTGAGGCCATTCATAAAACGGTCAATGGTCATGGCCAGAGGCAGCGCAGCCATACCCAGCACCGTCACCGAAGTAATACCAAAATCACCGGCAAAAATGGCCATTTGCGATGTCACCATCAGGCCAGACGTTGACATCATGGTCATCATGACAAACATCAACCAGAAAAGTGGCTGACGTAACATTTCCCGCGATGTGAAGTTTTTGCTGCTGACATTGTGGGGAACATCGGCGCTCTGAGCCGTTGAAGCTTGCGGTGCACGTAGCCCCTGGCTGGCGATAAAACCCACCACAGCCATGATCAGACCAAACTGCCACAAGGTATTTTCCAGCCCTTTCGCTGCCAGAGAGGAGGTGATCGGAAACGTCGTCAGGACCGCCCCCATACCATATCCTGCCGCCACCATGCCGGTAGCAAACCCTCTCTTCTCAGGAAACCAGCGCACCATCAGGCCGACGACACCGATATAAACAATGCCGGTACCCAGCCCTCCCAGCACACCATAATAGAGATATAACTCCATCAGCGATTCCATGCGCGCAACCAGCATCCAGCTCAGTCCCGTCAATACGGTCCCTACGGCAATCAATTTACGCGGCCCAAAGCGATCAATAAGCTTGCCCTGAATAGGTGAGAAGAACGTTTGCAAAATAATCAGAATTGAAAAAGTAATCTGAATCTCGGCCAAAGGCGCATTTAGCTTTTCCATCAATGGGCGGGTAAATAATGCCCAGACATATTGGGGGCTGGAGATCGATATCATACAAAGCAGTCCCAAAGCCAATTGACCCCATTTTTTCTTTTGGCTAACGACGACAGCGTCAGACAATGCTGTATTAGTCATATTATTGCTCCGACTGACAAGTGAGTCAGTCAGATTTGCATATACCATGCCAAAGTTAATATCGGTGTTAAGGCGACGCCAGCGGCAGAATATTGGCATATTACAGCACCAGCTTGCACCAAAATGTTGCAGTAACACCAGGAAGAGAAGTGGATGCCAAAATATTAAAGCCGGAGGGTAAATTTACCCCCGGCTCCGAAATTGAATGCAAACTTTAAAGTCGCTTTGTTGCTGGACGGCCTCTCCTTGCGTTAACGCAGTTGCGCCGAGTAGTGTTCTACCCTGTCATCCAGCACCAGCATATGCCCGGCATAGTGAGTAAACAGATATGCACTCCCCAGCGCGGGTAACACCTGCTGCGGTGTCACGCCACAGGCCCAAAACACCGGCACCTGGCCGGAGTGCACCCCGGGAAAGACACCGAAGTCCGGTGCTGCCAGATCGGTAATACCAATCTCTGCGGGATCGCCAATATGTAACGGCGTCCCATGTGCAGAGGGATAGGCCGCACTCAGCGCCACCGCTTCATCCACTTTATCTGCTGCGACGGGACGCATACTCACTGCCACATATCCCTGCATACGGGCAGTGGGCTGGCACGGAATCTGTGTCAGATAGACCGGTGGCGCGGCAAGACTCACCGGAATACCTGCGCGGCGCAATGCACCATCCAGCGAGTGGCTGCATCCCAGCAGGAACGCCACGGCATCATCCGGCCAACGGCCGAGCAAATCGTACGGCTCATCTACCAGCTGGCCCTGCTGCCAGACACGATAACGGGGAAACATGCTGCGCAGATCAATGTGGCTTTTTCCCATTAAAATTTCGGTCTGTCCCGGTTCGCTGACTGCTAATACCGGGCAGGCTTTCGCATTGCGCACGCAAAACAGCAGGAATTCATAGGCGTCGGATTGCGGTAATACCACCAGATTGGCTTGCTGATAGCCATCCAATAACCCAGCCGTGGGTTGACGCCATTCGCCACGCGCTGTCGCCGCCCGTAACGCCGCCGGTGTGCTAAAAGGGGTCATTTAAGCACCTCATTATGGGTATCTTTGAGGCGCATCAGCGTCCACAGGCTAAGTAGCGCCGCGCATGCCATAAAGATGCCCGGAACCAGCAGGAAACCGGTTTTATTGATCAGCAGGGTCACTAAATACGGCGTGATACCGCCACCCAGAATCGCGCCCATATTGATGCTGATCGCCATGCCGGTGTAGCGCATGGCTGTCGGGAACTGCTCGGCATAAGTGGGATACCCTACCGATTGCACAATTGGCATCGGTAGCGTGGCAATAAACATCGCCAGCGCGGCCAGCCAGATGTTGTGGTGGTCCATCAGCATCATCATCGGAATCACCAGCACCACATAACCGATAAATCCAATGCGCAGAATGGCACGACGTCCGTAACGGTCTGACAAACCACCCCAGAACGGCATCATGCTGGCCATTGCCAGGCTGATGCCGGCCATCAGCCAGAACACCTGTTTTTTGTCAAAGCCCAGCCAGGAGGTCAGATAGATATTCATAAACACGAGGCCAATCCAGTAACCGGCATTCTGGCCGAACGTCAGCATGATGACACGTAACATGGCTGGCGTTTGGGTACGGAAGACATCGCTGAACGGACGCTTTTGTATTTTATTGCTGGCAAGAAATTCTTTAAAGGCCGGGGTTTCTTCGACCTGGTGGCGAATTAACGCCGAGAAAATCACCAATGGGATGGTCAGCAGGAAGGGTATGCGCCAGCCCCAGGCCGCCAGCTGAGTATTGTCCAGCAGATTGCTGGTCACACCGCACACCAGCGCTGCAAACCCGCCACCGAGCGCCACCCCTACCGGGGTGAAGGCACCATAAAAACCGCGTCGCCCCGTCGGTGAAGATTCGGCAACAAATGCCGCCGCTCCAATAATTTCCGCACCGGCAAAGAATCCCTGAATCAGGCGCAGCACCACCAGCAGCAAGGGTGCCGAAATACCCACTGCGGCGGCAGTTGGCAACAGACCAATGGCTGCCGTTGCGCCTCCCATCCCCAACACGGTCAATAATAATACTTTGCGGCGACCGATACGGTCGCCAAGTCTGCCCAGTAAAACCCCGCCTAGCGGACGAATTAAGAACGCGCTGCCAAATACCGCCAATATAGAAAGCAGTGCCGCCGTATCATTTCCGCCGGGGAAAAACAGCGGTCCAATAATAACCGCCATAAAGCCATAAATACCGAATTCATAATATTCAATGGCGGTGCCGGTCATGGAGGCTATTGCCGCACGCCGGGCAACGCTGCTTTCACCATACTGTGGTTTGACACGCCCGCGAGGTAAGGTTAATTGTGATTCAACTTCATACGACATTTTTCACCTGCCTTGTAAAACAATGAGATGGAGGTTCAATATCAGCCGTGCGGCTATTGTTTTTTCTGAACACTGTCATTGATCTGGAGCAAGAGAAATGCCATTTGTCGAACTGATAAAAATGTTTCGTGCTTAGCGTCACTGAATGATAAAAATGATGGATGAGTTAATTAAATGATTTTTATTTTCATTTGCGAGCATACTTTTCCGCTTATTTCCCCCTCCTTTCAACCGTTAAACGGGAAATAAAAAACACTTAGCAGGCGATCATTTATTCCGCTGCACGTTATGCAGGCAATATCCTCATTTTGGTGCAGGGAAATAGCAGGCATTAAAAAACCGGTCATTGACCGGTTTATATTTACCGCGAATAAAATAACGCTTACGTGCACAAAGCATTCAGCCATGCAGCACGCTCAATCGCCAGTTGTTGTGCCTGATCGACGCTGATCAGCCGAAATTGTATTTCGTCCCCAGGCAGCATTTGCGCCAGGCGCGGCAGATCGACGCTGGCAACATGGGCAATTTTTGGGTAGCCGCCGGTGGTTTGCGCATCGGCCATCAGGATAATCGGCTGTCCATCGGGCGGCAGTTGCAGGGTACCGTAATCCACCGCTTCCGAAGGCAGTTCCCTGGCCTGTTCCCGGGTAATCACTTCCCCCTCCAGGCGATAACCCATGCGATTCGAATCCTGGCCGATGCGATAAACAGCAGCCAGAAAGCGTTGCTGCATGTCAGCGGAGAGTTGCTGCCAGTGACGTCCGGCCATCAGGCGAATGGGTTGTTGCTCGCGAGGGAAAAGCGCTGGCGCGTTAAAGGGCAACACGCGGGGGGTGGCGTTGGCAAAGGCACTGCGGGTAACCAGATGATCGCCCTGACGCAGATAGCGTCCGGCAAAACCGCCAAACTGCGCCATCAGGCAAGTGCTGCGGCTGTTCATCGTCGGTGAAACATGAAAGCCACCGTGCACAGCTAAATATGCCCTCGCTCCCTGCCGACGCTGACCAAAACCGAGCACCGCCCCGGCAGGAACAGAAATCGCCTGCTGCATGGGCACCGGCTGCCCGTTAATATGCGGGGAAAGATCGGCCCCGCACAGTGCGATAACAGCACGACGCCAGAAGCGTAGGCGTGGCCCCAGCAGGGTAATCTCCAGAGAAGCGCAATCGCGCTGATTACCGACTAACAGATTGGCAAGGCGGTGAGAGTAGCGGTCCATCGCACCACACACCGGAACACCCGCCTGCTGATAACCGTAACGCCCTTCATCCTGCAGGCTGCTTGCCATACCCGGGTGTAACACCTCAAGCGACATACGGCATGTCCTCCAGCGCTTTGAATTCCGCTTCATCAATGGCGCGAAAGCGCACCCGATCACCGGCCTGTAACAGGCACGCCGGTTGGCGTTCGCTGGAAAACAGCGTCAGCGGCGTTCGCCCTATCAGGTTCCAGCCGCCCGGTGAGGCCAGTGGGTAAATCACCCCCATCTGGTTGGCAATACCGATCGATCCTTTTGCGACAGAAAGACGCGGTGTAGCGCGACGCGGCAAGGTAAAGATCGCATCCAGCGCCCCAAGGTAGGGATGACCGGGCAAGAAGCCGAGCATCAGCACATCGACGACTTTTTGCTGGTGACGGCTGACCACTTCCTCGGGTGATATCCCGCAATGCTGCGCAATATTTATCAGGTCCGGTGCGTACTCCCCCTGATAGCAGACAGGAATGACCCTCTCGCGTCCCTGTTCCGTTTCCTGCGGGGAAAAACGACTCAAGATTGCATCCAGGCGATTCACCAGCTGGCTGTAAGGTGACAGGGAATTATCGATACGCCACAGCACTTCCGGCTGATAGTGAATACCGAGCGAATGCGCCGCCGGGACGATATCACGGACGCCAGGCAGTGGATTAGCATGCAGAAATCGCGCGAGCTGAGAGAGCAGAGTATGGGGTGCGGAATGCCCGGGTAAGGTGACAATCATGCAGCGTTCACCTGAAGGATCGCGCCGCCACGTCAATGTTTTCTTGACCATAGTGTCCCGTGATCTGGCGAGGCGAACCTCGCCCTGGCAGTGGCTTAACGAGCGAACAGCTGGCTCATATCTTTGAACGCTTTGAATTCCAGCGCATTGCCACACGGGTCGAACAGAAACATGGTTGCCTGCTCGCCCACCTGACCTTTGAATCGGACATAGGGTTCGATCACGAATTCAGTCTTGAAATCACGCAGGCGGGCAGCCAGCGCTTCCCACTCTTCCCAGCTCAGAATGATGCCGAAATGCGGCACTGGCACATCGTGACCATCGACAGGGTTGGTATGCGCATGATCCTGGTTCGCGGTTTTAGGATGTTCGTGGATCACCAGCTGGTGACCATAGAAGTCAAAGTCCACCCACTGGGTGCTGGAACGGCCTTCGCTCAGACCAAAGACTTCGCCGTAAAAGCTACGCGCAGCAGCCAGATCGTAAACAGGAATCGCAAGGTGAAAAGGACTTAACGCCATGTTGTGCTCCAGAATCAAGGTTGTATTGGTGTCGTTGTGATTCTGTGATAATAAGGATAAAATTTTTTATTAAAAGCGAATATATTTTTCGTCAAACAACAATTTTTTCGATGAGTGTGGATATTATGCTGCGTGAGCTAAAAACCTTTGTAGCAGTAACTCAGTTAGGATCTTTTGCCGCTGCCGGACAACGGATTGGCTTAACCCAGTCGGCAGTCAGTGCGCAAATTCGCAGCCTCGAAGAAGCGCTGGGAATGCAGCTGTTTGACCGCTCCGGTCGCACCGCCATTCTCAATGCTGATGGCAATCGCGCGTTACCGATGGCCGAAGAGATTCTGCAAATCTTCTCCCGCATGGCCCAGCCCGAAAACCTCAATGATTATCGCGGTTCGATAAAAATTGGCGCGATATCCTCGATTCAGACCGGATTGTTACCGCAGGCATTGACTCAACTGCACGCCACCGCACCGGGGCTGGAGACCAAACTGCTGCCGGGGGTTTCTTTTAACCTGCTGACCCAGGTTGAAGCGGGGAATATTGACCTTGCCGTGGTGATAAAACCGGGATTTCCGCTGGCGAAAGAGCTGTGGCATAACACGCTGGTGCGCGAACCTTATGTGCTTATTGCCCCCGCAACGCTTACGGGCGACGAACCGCTGGCGTTGCTGCGCAGCCAGCCGTTTATTCGCTATGACCGCACCTCGTTTGGTGGGCGTCAGGTCAGCATGTTCCTGCGCGAACATCGTCTGGAACCCAAACTGGCGCTGGAAGTGGATGAAATCGATGCCATCGTAAAAATGGTTGAGAGCGGCTTAGGTATCGCGCTGGTTCCCTGGGCCGGATTATGGACGGAGCGGCAGTGTGCCTTGCGTATTCTCCCCCTTGGCGAGCTGACGTTCTACCGCGAACTGATCGTCGTCACGCGCTATGCCAACCATAATGCCCCGTTACATCGCCTGATCATCGAGTGCCTGCAACAGGCGGCTCTCCCCTCAGGTGAAGCCCCGGTTTCCGCCGGTTAATTTGCCGCGCGCAACATTTTGCACATATGTGCAAAAAGGTCGCAAAACTGTCACATTGCACCGATATATTCCTGTCTGTTTTCAACCGACAGGGATGCATCTGTGTCTTATCAAGCCGAAACTCACCCGCGCAACCTGGCGTGGACGAAACTCCGCCACGCGTTGTCCATCATCAGCCAGGAGCCTGCGAATCTGCTGGGTGCACTGCTGATGATGCTATTTAGCTGGATCATTCTTGCCCCGGTGGTTGCGGTACTGCTGAATGCCGTGCTGGTGCAAAGTGGCGACGAAGGCCGCACCGATGCCACTGAGGGCGCATTCACCACTTACTACCTGCTGCGCACCCTGACATCAAAAATGTCGCATCTGCTGCTCTGGACACCGTTACTCAATACGCTGGCCGTGGCCCTGAGCACCGTGGTGGGTGCACTGATCGTCGGGATGACGCTGGCCTGGCTGATCAACCGCACCAACGTCGCGGGCAGAAAGTGGTTCGCCACCCTGCTTATCGTGCCGTTTATGCTGCCCTCCTGGACCTTCGCCCTGGCGTGGACCACCATTTTTAAAAATCACGCCATTGGCGGTCAGCCGGGTTGGCTGGAGGCGATGGGGATCCAGACGCCAAACTGGGTGGCCTATGGTTACTTCCCGATTGTGGTGATCATGGTGCTGCACTACGCACCGCTGGTGATCCTGATTGTCGGCAATGCCCTGAAGCGCATGGATAGCCAGATGGAAGAATGCGCCAGGGTGCTGGGTGCCTCGCGCCGCACCATTGCCTGGAAAATTATCATTCCGCTGATGCGCCCGGCGCTGTTGTCTGCCGCCTTGTTGATCTTCGCCGACTGCATTGGTGAGTTCGCCCTGCCCTATATTCTTGGGCTTCCGGTGCACTTCGACACCCTCTCCACCGGGTTATACCGGGCAATCGGCACTCGCCAGTCCGGCGTGGCAGCGGTTATCGCCACGGTGATTATGCTGATGGGGATGATCACCCTGATCCTCGATATGAAGATGCTGCGCGAGGCAAAACGCTTCGTCACCGTCGGCGGTAAAGGCGTGATGGAACGTCGCCGCCAGCTGGGATCCTGGCGCATACTGGCCTCCTTTCTGCCGCTGGCGTTTGTGCTGCTGGGGGTGGCGATTCCGCTGATCACCCTGTTCCTGTCAACAGTGATGACCCTGCCAGGCCGCTTCACCGCCGACAACTTCACGCTGGCGTATTGGATCGGGCATAACCTCGATACCGTCGCCCTGCATAACGGCATCCTGCTGACGCCGGAATTCTGGCATACGGTGTGGAACACGCTGCTGATCGTCGGCTCCGCCTCCGCTGCCTGTGGGGTGCTGGGCTTACTGGTGGGTTATGCGGTGATGCGCTGCCATTCGCGCTGGATCGCGGCGTTCTTGCGTCAGTTAACCTTCCTGCCGTATCTGGTGCCCGGCATCGCCTTTGCCGCCGCCTTTCTTTCGTTGTTTGCCGTGGCTCGTGGACCGGTTCCGGCGTTGTACGGCACCCCGCTGATTCTCATCCTGGCATTGATTGCCGAAAAAATGCCTTATGCCAGCCGTTCCGGTATTGCGGCCATGACCCAGTTAGGCAAAGAAGCGGAAGAAGCGGCACGTATCGCCGGTGCCGGTTGGTTCGCGCGCATTTCCCGCATTGTGATCCCCATTCAGGCGGCCCCGTTGGCCACCGGGATCCTGCTGCCGTTTATCTCTGGCATTAAAGGCGTGAGCCTGTTCGTCATCCTCGCGACCCCAGCCACAGATGTGCTGACCACCTATTCCCTGCGTCTGATTGACTACAACTACCAGCAGGCGGCCAACGCCGTGGTGCTGATGATTGCGCTTATTTCCTGGGCTGGCACGGTGATCATTCAGAAAATCACCGGGACTGGTCTGGCCGATGGTCTGGAGAACTAACATGCCCTCAATCCATTTATCCAATCTGACCAAAACCTATGCTGGCAGCAGCGCGCCAGCGGTCAACAACATCAACCTGACAGTTAAAGACGGCGAATTTATGTGCCTGCTCGGACCGTCCGGCTGCGGTAAAACCACTATCCTGCGCATGATTGCCGGGATTGAGCATGCCAGCGGTGGCGAAATCATCATCGGAGACAACGTGGTGGACTCTGTACTGCAGGGGACCTGGTTGCCTCCTGAGAAACGCGGCATCGGTCTGGTTTTTCAGAGCTACGCGCTGTGGCCGCACATGACCGTGGAGCAGAACGTGGATTTCGGTCTGCGTCTGCAAAAAGTCCCGGCTAAAGAGCGCGTTGCCCGGTGCCGCGACGTGATGGAGAAACTGCGTATCGCCGATTACGCCGCGCGTTATCCGGCCCAGCTGTCTGGCGGGCAACAGCAGCGTGTTGCCCTGGCGCGCATGCTGGCGGTTAACCCCGGCGTGCTGTTGCTTGACGAGCCACTGTCTAACCTCGATGCCACGCTGCGGCTGGAAATGCGCGCCGAGCTGCGCCGCTTACATGCCACCTTCGGCACCACCATTGTTTTTGTCAGCCACGATCAGTGGGAGGCGATGACTCTCGCCACCACCATCGCGGTGATGAGCGCCGGGCAGATGCAGCAGGTCGGCACGCCGGATGAAATCTATGCCACCCCAGCGAACCGCTTTGTCGCCGAGTTTATCGGCACGCCACGGCTGAATATGATCCCGCTTGATCAGCCGTTAAGCCCGCTGGCGCAACATTTACAGCAGCGCTTCCCGCTGGACGCACCGGCGCAGGTCTGCGGGATCCGGCCAGAAGAAGTGGTGATCAGCGCGGAATCCGTCAGCAACAGCGTACCAATGACCATCGATAACATCATGCCCACTGGCGGCAGCTGGGTGATTGAACTGGTGGCTGGCAATGATCATCTGTTCCACTCCACCCAATTGCGACCGCGCTGGCAGGCACAGCAGCAGGTGCATTGCCAGTTACCCGCTCACTCCCTGCATTTCTTTAACAGCCACGGGCAGCGTGTCCCTGCCCTTTAACCCAATTGTTCACTTGATGATGGAAGCAAAATGAAACGTCGTTTAACCGCCCTTTTCGTCACCAGTACCTTACTCAGCGGCCCGCTGGCCCATGCGGAATCCTTCGATTTGCAGGCCCTGATCGCTGCCGCCAAAAAAGAACAACCGATTACCGTCTATGCCTCCACCGGGAAGATTGTGCAGCAGGCGAAAGCTTTCAGTGAGCAATACGGGTTACAGGCGACCGGGGTAAAAGCCGATGCCCCGCAGATCATTGAAATCATGAGTCGTGAAGCGCAGGCAAAGAATGTCAGGACGGATGTAGCCATTGTCGAGGATGCGCCAGCCGGGATGACGCAGCTGATCAATAAAGGTTATGCCCAAAGCTGGGTGCCAGAGGATCTGCGCGGCAACATTGCCGCCCGCTATCAGCAACCGCTGACCGTGGTGCTGGCACCGAACGTCTTCGCCTACAACACCGATCATCACACCACCTGCCCGGTCACCAATATCTGGCAGCTTACCGAGCCACAGTGGCATGGCCGGGTGGCGATGCAGGATCCCACCAGCAAACCCGCGTATACCGACTGGTTCAGCCAGATGGAAACCCATTACGATCAGCAGATCCGCGATGCGTACCAGCAGGAGTTCGGCAAACCGCTGCAAACCGATGAAAAATCGGCCACCGCGGCTTTCGTCAA
This sequence comes from Pantoea sp. App145, assembly GCF_047947045.1. Taxonomy (NCBI): domain Bacteria; kingdom Pseudomonadati; phylum Pseudomonadota; class Gammaproteobacteria; order Enterobacterales; family Erwiniaceae; genus Pantoea; species Pantoea sp. App145. The sequence continues at coordinate 214,108 of NZ_CP133294.1, read as the reverse complement.
AGCGCTGGCAGGCAACGGCGTTTTGCTCACCCATTCTGATAACGATGCCGCTTCCGCCATTGGCGCGCCGGATGGCAAAACTGACTTTGTTGGGCTGGTTTCAACTGCCAAATTTCGAGACAACAAGCTGGGCATGAAACTGGGCCTGTGCAGTGGCATGAAACCCTTTATTGGCTGGAATTATCCCAGCCTCGGCGTGATCGCCACCGGTAGCCATAGCCCGAATACGGCTAAACTGTTTATTCATTATCTGTTAACGGCTGAAGGCATTGCCCCACAGGGTGTAGACGGCAAAATGTCTACCAATCAGACGGTAAAACTGCCTGCTGATGAAGCCTCCGGCATCGAAAAATACCGGGCAGAATTGATGGAATACCTGACGGCAACGGCCAAAAACGACTGGAAAAGCCGTCAGGACTGGCAGGATATCTGGAGCCTGAACTATCAAAAATAGCGATTGACCAGACCAGGCGATCACCCTTTTTCTCTTCATCACAGGCAGATAACCTTGATCCATATCGATATAGAACAACGAGAAGCGGCGCTGAAACGCATTATCATCGAGGCGGGAGAGTCAGCGCTGCGTTATTTTCAATCGCGCAAAGCGGGTGAATATCAACTCAAAGGCCATCAGGATATTCTCACCGAAGCCGACACTGCCGTTGAGGCGCTGGTGTTGCAGGCCATCACCGACGCCTTCCCCGACGACCTGGTGCTGGGCGAAGAGAGCGCCCATCCACCCGCCAGTGCAGAGAGTTTGTGGGTGGTAGATCCGATTGATGGCACCGCCAACTATGCCCGCGGCATCACCCATTTCTGCGTGTGTATTGCCTGGGTTCACCAGGGCATCACCGAGTTGGGTGCCATCTACAACCCGGTCAGCAAGGAGCTTTACCAGACGCGCCGTGGTCACTATGCGCTGAAAAATGATCAACCGTTACACTGTAACGCCATTGACGATATGCAGCAGGCCTGTTTAGAACTGGGCTGGTCTTCCCGTCATAGTCAGCGCCGCTATCTCGACGTGATGGCTGCCATGCTGAATCAGGGGGCCAGCGTGCGTCGCGGCGGCTCCGGTGCGCTGGCGCTGGCCTGGGTCGCGGAAGGACGCACTGATGGTTATGTTGAACTGCATATGAATGCCTGGGATTGTCTCGCAGGCTTGCTGCTGGTGCGCGAAGCAGGCGGCCAGACCGGGCCGGTTCCCGGCGATGCAGCTGGTATTTTTAACGGCCTGCCGGTACTGGCGTCCGCGCCAGGCATCGCGGCCTCCGTTGCACGCGCCTCAGGCATCCCACTGGACACCCCGCCAACGCCGCTCCCGGCCTTGACAACGCATTATCCCCGCCCGCCGCTAAGTTTAATCGTCAGCGATTTTCCCGGCTGGGAGGTGGATATCTATATCGGCGGATCCAGCGGCGTGTGCGATGCGGCGCTGCTGGCCGAACATGATATTGGTATCGTGATTAACTGCGCGGTGAACCTCGATATCGACTGGGTCACCACCCCGGAAGACCTTGCTGCGGCGCATCTGCTGAATCACGGTTCCGGTGCGGTGCGTTACTACAAACTCGGCCTGATTGACGGCGACGGCAATGCGCCAGAAATGCTGCATGCCGGGTATTACCTGATGCGTTCGGCGCTCCAGCAGCAGATTCCTGATAAACCCTCCTACCGCAACCGCAAAAGGGGCAATATTCTGGTTAACTGCCGTGGCGGACGCAGTCGCTCAGTCGCGCTGGTAGCATTGTTTATGCACCTTGAATGTCCGCAACGCTATCCAACCCTGGATGATGCCCTGACCGTGGTCCGTGACAAGCGTCAGCTCCATCCGGATGAATGGTTTGAGACACCTAAACCCTCGCTGACCCGGCTGGCGGAGCATGCCATCGCCATCGAAAACGCACTCAGCGCGGCAGGTTTGCGTCATGAGCGATAAAAATCCGGGTTTTGCCAGCGCCACCGAGGTGGCGCGCCTCGCGGGCGTTTCCCGTTCCGCGGTGTCGCGCACCTTTACCCCTGGCAGCAGCGTTTCGGCGGAAACCCGGCGTAAAGTGCTCGCGGCCGCACAGGCGCTTAATTATCACGTCAATCATCTGGCGCGTGGCCTCTCCAAAGAGGCCAGCCGCCCGGTGTGTATCCTCGGCGGCAATCTGGCGTCGCCGTACCAGGCCAGTTTACTGGAGCACCTTACCCGCAGCCTGAATAAATATGGCCGGGCTGTGATGGTGATCAACACCGATGACGGCGAGGACAGCGCCAGAGAAGCCCTGCAACAGACGCTTAACTACCGTTCCACGGCAACCATTGTGTTGTCAGGCAAACCCCCCAGCTCGCTGATTGAAATATGTCTGCAAAGTGGTCAACAGGTGATTGTGATCAACCGCATGGGGCAGTTTGCCGGAGCAGATAGCATTGAGATCGATTACAGCTCGACCATGAATGAAGCCTTTAAGCTGCTGGTTAACGCGGGCTGTCAGCAGATCGCGTTGGTTTCCTCCTCTGCGCGCTCGCCAAGTATGGTGATCCGCGAAACCCGCTTTCTGGCAGCCGCGGCTGAAGCCGGGACTCAGGTGTCGCTGGTCAGGCCCGGTAGCGCCAGCTATCAAAGCGGTGTCGATGCGGCGCGGGAGTTGCTGAGTCAGACAGCACGCCCGGATGGCGTGTTCTGCATAACCGACCTTATCGCCTGCGGGTTTATGGATGCGGCGAGATATGAGTTTGGTTTACGCATTCCACAGGATATCAGTGTCATTGGCTTCGATAACATCGAACAGGCCAGCTGGCTGGGTTATCAACTCACCACCTTTTCCCAGCCGCTGGCCGAGATGGCCGAAGCCACCTGCGAACTACTACTGTCCCCCACCGCCGATAGACCGAGCCGCCGGGTGTTTCAGGCGCTGCCGGTGCGGCGTATTAGTTTAAAAGCCTGAGACAGATTTCGGGTTTTGCAATGGAAGATTGTGCCAGCGCAAGGCGCATCTTCCCGCCATCCGGAAGGACAAACGCATTAATTTTGTGAGGATTTCGCTAAAAATAAGTGTGTAAATATTTCAGGATGTTGTTGAGAATGTAAAAGAAATACTTATTATAACGATAATCATTATCAACAATAAGATGAGTTTCCCTTATGAATCACCCTTCTGTAAATCCGGGTATTAGCGCGATGACCCGGCCGGTATTTATGACTCACCCTTCTTCTGTGCTCCACCCGAATTGCAATAAAATCACTATTAAACAATAACATAAAACACTTTCTGGGAAAGATAACCATGAAACAACCTTATCTCTGGGTCATAAAACCCTGCCTGATTGCCATGCTCTCTTCCGTGGCCTGGGCGGAGGAGTCACCAGATGGACAGCTGGTGGTGTCTGCCAACCGTTCACACCGCAGCGTGACGGAAATGGCCCAAACCACGTGGATTGTTGAACAGGCCGAGATCGAACAGCAGGCTCGGGGCGGCAAGGAATTGAAGGAAATTCTGGCGCAGCTCATTCCGGGTATGGACGTAAGCAGTCAGGGACGGACCAATTACGGTATGAATATGCGCGGACGCTCCATGATGGTGATGGTTGATGGCGTGCGTCTCAATTCATCGCGTAGCGACAGCCGTCAGCTGGATTCCATCGATCCTTTTAATATCGAACACATTGAAGTGATTTCAGGGGCGACATCGCTTTATGGCGGCGGCAGTACCGGCGGCCTGATCAACATCGTCACCAAAAAAGGTCAGCCAGAGACGCAGGTTGAAGTTCAAACCGGGCTTAAAAGCGGATTTAACAGTCATAACGATCATGATGAGAACATCGCCGCAGCAGTCAGTGGCGGTAATGACAAGGCAGCTGGACGCTTGTCAGTGGCATACCAGCGTTACGGTGGCTGGTATGACGGTAAGGGTGATGAAGTCATTATCGATAACACCCAGACCGGGCTGCAATATTCCGACCGCCTGGATGTCATGGGCACCGGAACGCTCAACATCGACGACCATCAGCAATTGCAGCTGACAACGCAGTATTATAAAAGCGAATCGGATGGCAAACACGGCCTGTATCTGGGAGAGAACTTCTCCGCCGTGACAGGCTCGGGTAATGCTTACAATAGCGGCAATCTGGATTCAGATCGTCTGCCCGGCACTGAACGTCATCTGATTAATCTGCAATACTCGAATACCGATTTTCTCGGTCAGGATCTGGTTGCCCAGATTTACTATCGCGATGAAAGTCTGACGTTTTACCCCTTCCCGACGCTCAGTGGCGGGCGCGTTACCAGCATCGGTGCGTCACAACAAAAAACGGATTTTTATGGCGGAAAACTGACGCTTAACAGCAAGCCGGTTGATGCCCTGACGCTGACTTATGGTCTCGATGCAGAACATGAAACCTTTGATGCTAATCAGCAATTTTTTGACCTCACCACCGCTGCCGCCAGTGGTGGGATGACGCTGAACAATGCGTACAATGTGGGTCGCTACCCGGGTTACAGTATTACTAACCTCGCGCCGTTCCTGCAATCCAGCTACGACTTTGCCGCCATCACGCTGAGCGGCGGCGTGCGTTATCAGTACACCAAAAATAAAGTGGATGATTTTGTCGGCTATGCCCAGCAGCAGGCGATTGCCACTGGTCGAGCCAACTCGGCAGATGCGGTTCCTGGCGGCACCACCGACTACAACAACCTGCTTTTCAATGCGGGTATCCTGGGACATCTGACGGAACGTCAGCAGCTGTGGTTCAATTTTTCGCAAGGCTTTGAAATCCCGGATCTGGCGAAATATTACGGGTCCGGCACCTATCAGCTCAGTAATGGTCACTACAATCTGACCAATAGCGTCAACGTCAATAACTCAAAACTGGACGGTATCAAGGTTGATGCCTATGAACTTGGCTGGCGTTTTACCGGCGATAATGTGCGAACCCAAATCGCGGCCTATTATTCCCTGTCGGATAAAACCATCAGCATCAACAAAACAGACATGACGATTAACCTCGACGACGACAAACGCCGCATTTATGGCGTGGAAGGTCAGGTGGATTATTTCTTTAGCGACAGCGAATGGAGTACCGGGACCAATTTCAATCTGATCAAATCTGAAACCCGTGTCGAAGGAAAGTGGCAGAAGCTGAGCGTGGATAGCGCCAGCCCTTCTAAAGTCAGCGCCTGGCTCAACTGGGCACCAGGTAACTGGAATCTGCGAGTGCAGAGCACCCAGACCTTCGATGTTTCCGATGCGGATGGCAAAAAAATCAATGGTTACAACACGGTGGATCTGCTGGGAAGTTATGACCTGCCAATCGGCAAACTCAGCTTCAGTGTCGAAAACCTGCTGGACAAAGATTACACCACCGTCTGGGGCCAGCGCGCGCCGGGTCTGTACAGTCCGACCTACGGTGATGCCGGTCTTTATACTTACAAGGGGCGAGGCCGAACCTTTGGGCTGAACTATTCCGTCGTGTTCTGATCGTTTTATCAGGCACCCAGCGGGTGGGTGCCTGACGCGCGTTATGCCATCACCGCATCAACAATTTTATTCAGCTCGCCGTTATCAATGAACTGACGAACCGCCGCCAGATCCGGGTACATGGCGCGGTCACGATCGCGAAACGCCACTTTTGTTCTGATCAATTGCAGTGCCGCTGAGGTGACAGTGGCGGGTTGTAATGGTGCATGAAAATCCAGTGCCTGGGCCGCGCACAGCAATTCGACACTTAATAAATCGGCCAGATTACGGGTGGCAGCCTGCGCTTTACGCGCTGATGCCGCGCCCTGCGAAATATGATCCTCCTGTCCCGCCACCGTAGACATGGTGTGTACTGACGCCGGGGCCGCCAGCAGGCGATTCTCAGCAGACAACGCCGCCGCCACGCAAGGCGAGATGGAGAATGCCGAACCACCGCCCTGATCAGCGGAAAGAAATCCCGGTAAACCACTCAGATGGCCGTTCACCAGCCGATCGCTGCGGGCCTGAGATATCGTTGATAAAGTGGCAATCGCTATCGCCAGGTGATCAAGCGCCAGTGCCACCGGGGCACCATGCCCATTACCACCAGGCAGGGCGACTAACGCGTTATCTTCAACAATAAACACTGGATTATCAGTTAACGAGTTGATTTCTATCTCCAGCACGCGTCGGCACCAGGCGATAGCATCCCGCACCGCACCGTGCACCTGCGGAATACAGCGCAAACTCAGCGCATCCTGCAAGCGATGATCGCGATAGTGAGCCAGGATTGCACTGTCCGCTAAAATTTTCACTAAGCGTTCGGCGGTTTCGGTCTGACCAGGATGCGGACGAAAGCGATGCAAACGTGGATCGTAACCACGGGTATTCCCCTTCATGGCTTCCAGACTCATCGCACCAGCCAGATCGGCCAGCTTGATCAGCGCCTCACAGCGGACCAGTGCTATCGCCCCGAGCCCACTGATCTCATAAGTGCCACTGATCAGCGCATGCCCTTCGCGCGGCCCCGGTTCACGCACCGCAATACCAGCACGACGCAGTGCTTCAGCGCCGGATAACAGTTCGCCCTGATACCAGGACTCGCCTTCGCCAAATACCGCCAGCCCGATATGCGCCGTCGCAATCAGATACCCCACCGAACCACCCATTGGGGCGCGGGGAATCACCCCCTGGTTCAGCATTGCCACCATAGTGGCGAGCAACTCAGGTGACACACCACTGGCACCTTTCAGCATCGCCACAATGATGGTTGCCATAATCGCCCTGACATTGCTGGCATCGAGCGGTTCACCTACCCCGCTGGCGTGACTACGCAGCATATTCAGCTGGGTGCGTTTGATCTCTTCAGGGGTTAATTTGACGGAATACAAATCACCGATACCGGTTGTCAGACCATAAATTGGCATGCCACTGGTTATTGCGCTCTGCATAAGCATCTGCGTTTTGCGCATATTTTCCAGAGAGGCAGTATCAAGTGAAACCTTAGCCCCGGCAGCGATCGCCACAATATCGTCAACGGAACATCCCTGATCGCTTAATATCACACGCTCTTGCTTCATCAACACTGCATGCATGAAGTCTTTCATTTCATATCCAGCCGTCATGATAATCAGGTGGAAGAGTTTCCTCTTCCACCGTGTGGAGTTAGTTTATTTTATGTGCTTTAAGCCAGTCATTGGCGATCGTATCAAAATCATCATGATCATTAAGACGCGCATTCATCGCAATCAAATCTTCCGTGGTTAACGCCTGAGAGATCGCATTTAACGTATCACTCACGGTCTTATCTGCCTTATCGGCGGACAGCAAGGGAACGACATTCTGCACCGGATTAAGATTTTTGGTATCTTTTAACGACACCAGATTTTTGGTGTTAATGGCAGGATCGGTGGAGAACACACAGGCAACATTCACCTGCCCGTGTTCCAGGGCAGAAAGCGTCAGCGGACCACAGACATCCAGCGTTTTATAGGATTTAAAATTCAACCCATAGACTGATTTTAATCCGGGGATCCCTTCCGGGCGGGTTTTCCATTCTGCCGGACCGCCGAGGATCATATTTTTACTGTGATCCTTAAGATCATCGATATCTTTCAGATTATATTCACTGGCGGTTTTCTTCGTTACCGCGAGGGTCACCACATCCTGAGCCTGTGAGGGCGTCAGCATGGCAATCCCTTTTGGCAACACCTTCTTCAGGTCACTGGTCACTTGATCGCTGCTTTTCGCCGTAGAATTCTTATCAAAATATTGCAGAGCCGCACCGGTATATTCCGGAATCAGGTTGATCGAGCCATCAGTGAGCGCGGGCATGTATACCTCCCTGCTGCCGATATTCATTTTCCTTTCAACATGAATATTCTTCGCTGCCAGCGCATCCGCATAAATAGTCGCTAACAGCTGGCTTTCAGGAAAATCCGCCGATCCGACAATAATCGTTGTTGGCGTTGCCGCATAGGATGCCTGAGCAAACGCGAGAGAAAACAGTGACACGGCAAAAAAATGACTCAATTTCATTTAAGCAGACTCCGGTTGCGTGTAGAAAATAAACGAATGGGTGATTTCAGCAGGGACTCCCGCCGTAAAATGCCAGGGGAAACAATGATTCTGATCAGCAGTGAAAAAAAGCAATCAACAAGCAGTGCCAGCAATGCCACCAGCACTGCGCCAGCAATCATCTGTGGATAATCGTTTTGTGCGCGCCCATCAATAATTAACCGTCCCAGACCGCCTAATGAAACATAAGCAGCGATGGTGGCGGTGGAGATGATTTGCAGCGTTGCGCTACGAATACCTGAAATAATCAAGGGTAAGGCACAGGGTAATTCTACGGTTAATAACAGACGTAAGTCGGAATATCCCATTCCTCTGGCGGCATCAATCACGGTACGATCGATACTGGTTATTCCCGACCAGATGCCAAGCATGATCGAAGGCAGTGCCAGGGCAATTAACACAATCAGGCTCGGGATGATAAAGGCTAAATCCGAGGTAAAAACCGGCCCCAGAACAATCACCAGGATAATGATCAGGCCAAATGAAGGCAAAGCCCGCAGAGCGTTGGCGCAACCGAGTAATAATCGTTCACCTTTGCCAGTATGGCCGCAGTAGCAACCAATCGGAAAAGCCACGATCATGGTACAAATCAGGGCAACCGCGCTGTAAATCAGATGTTGGTAGATCAGTACCCATAAGCCGCCATCGCCCGTCCAGTGTGCGCCATCAGCAAACCAGTCAATCATGATGTTCTCCTTGCCGGTTGCCACAGCACCAGACGACGGGTGCCATAGACCACCAGGTTATCGAGGATAAAGGCCAGCAGAATGCACAACACCACTCCGGCGATGATCGGCGTCAGAAATTGCAGCTGAAAACCCTGGGTAAACAAACTGCCTAATTGTGGCGTGCCCACCAGCGCCGCAATCGAGACAATGCTGACGTTAGAGACGATGGCAACACGGATACCTGCGGCAATCACCGGTATGGCGATCGGCAGATCGATGGCGACAAATTGCTGCAAGGGTTTGTATCCCAGCGCAAGAGCCGCCTGGCGGATATCCGGCGCGACGGAATCCAGTCCATCGCATACCGTACGCACCAATAAGGCGAAGGCGTAAATTGTCAGCGCCACCACCACATTGATGGTGTCGAGAATGCGTGTTCCCAGCACGGCGGGCAGCAAAATAAACAGCGCCAGCGAGGGAATGGTATAAAGCAGGCCAAACAGATTGAGGATGAGCGCTTTCAGGCGCGGCACAGCCTGAATTAAGCGTCCAATCGGGATAGCCAGCAATAAGCCGATCAACACCGGCACCACAGACAGCCAGAGATGCCAGATAAACAGCTGGAAGATCTGATCGCTTTGCCGCCATAACCAATCAAACCTCATAACCCCACCTCCTTATTACTGGCACGCAGGGTTTCCAGCACATTATCAAAATCCATTGCCCCTAACAGGCGTTGCTGGTCATCAACAATAATGCCCCTTTGGCAGGGGGAGCTGAGAACCGCGTCCGTCAGCTGACGTAACGTGCCGGATAACGGCGAGAAAGTGCTGCCAAGATTAATGTCGTGCAGGTCAACGGTTGCTGCCGTGGTCTGTTCCACATCAAACCATCCCAGCGGTTTCTGATCTTCGGTGACCAGAATCCAGCGCCCCTGAGCCAGCGCTCTGGCGTTGGCCACACTCTCACCCACGCTGATACTGGGTTCAGGTTGCAAAGGCAACTGTGGGTGCAAAGGGCTGAAAGTTAAGCGGCGATAACCACGATCCCGGCCAATAAAATCAGCAACAAACGGGCTTTTAGGCGCGCTAAGCAATGTCGCCGGAGAGGCCATTTGCGCCAGTCTGCCACCCGGCATCAGCACCGCGACCTGGTCTCCCAGCTTCATCGCCTCATCAATATCGTGGGTGACCATGATGATGGTTTTGCCAATTTCCCGTTGCAGACGGAGAAATTCATCCTGCAGCTGTTCACGCACCACCGGGTCAACCGCACTGAATGGCTCATCCATCAGCATAAATTCCGGGTCAGAAGCCAGCGCCCGCGCAACACCGACGCGTTGCTGCTGTCCGCCCGAAAGCTGCCAGGGATAGCGGGTTGCCAGTGCTGCCGATAACCCCACCCGTTCCAGCAATTCGTGTGCCGTTTTACGCGCCGCCTGGCGGGTTGCACCGTTGAGAATGGCGGTCACAGCGATGTTATCAATGATGTTTTTATGCGGAAAAAGCCCCGCATTCTGAATGACATAGCCAATTCTTCTGCGCAGTTTGACCACATCCATTTCTTCAATGGACTGACCATTGAGTAAAATTTTCCCCGATGAATGCTCAATTAACCGATTAATCATGCGTAATGTGGTGGTTTTGCCGCATCCTGATGGCCCGACAAGAATGGTGAGCTTCCCGGTCGGCGCCGTTAAGGACAGCCGGTCAACAACCAGCGTGCCATCTTCATAATGTTTGGTGACGTTCTCGAACGAAATCATGATTAATCCACTACCTTATTTTCTGTGCCACCCCACAATGAACGCTGAATGAGGGGCGGCAATCTGGTGTTCAGGAGTCGCGCTGGTCAAAAGCGATGAAAGAATCCAGTAATACGCTGATGCCACGCGCCAGTTGTTCTTGTGATGTCCACTCTTCCGGACAGTGGCTTTTGCCGAGCAGGCTGGGAACAAACAGCATTGCTGCGGGGGCGAGGGTGGCAATAAAGGCGCTATCGTGCCCGGCACCGCTGGGCATGATCCGGGATAGCCATCCGCGCTGCTGGCATGATTGCTCAATCAACGCCATCAGCTGCGGGTGACATAAGGTCGGATGGGTGTCCGTCAGGACTTCAAAGTCATACAACGAGACGCTGCACTCCTCCGCTGCCTGTGCGGCGATCGCTCGCAGTGATGCGGCGAATGTCTCCATCAACGCGTGATTGTCTGAACGGATGTCAAACACCAGCCTGACTTCACCCGGCACCACATTGCTGGCGTTGGGTGAGGCGAAAATTTGCCCGCAGGTGACGGTCAGATGGTGCTTGGTGGTTTTAAGTACCGCATGCGCATGGCTATCGGCACGCTGAATCACGTTGGCCGCCGCCACCAGCGCATCCTGACGCATCGCCATCGGTGTAGTACCGGCATGAGCGGCCTGGCCGCTTAACGTCAGCGTCAGACGTAAAATCCCGACAATGCCGCTGACAATACCGATATCCTCCTCGTGATGTTCGAGGATCTGCCCCTGTTCAATGTGCAGTTCAAAACTGGCGGTGATGTCGTTTCTGACAGACAGCTGGTCAGGATTGCCGCCCATACGCCGTACCGCCTCCCGCAGCGTTTCTCCACTTACCGGGTGTGGTGTCGCCAGTAATTTTTCATCGAGAAAGCCACTGATTCCCCGGCTGCCGACGCAGGAAACACCCCATTCGCTGGGTTCTTCCGCGAGAAAATCGATGATTTCAAGGGTGTGCCGTGGCCGGTAACCGGCATGGGTCATGGCTGCCACGCACTCCAGCCCGGCAATCACCCCGGCGATACCGTCAAAGCGCCCGCCCCCCGGCACGGTATCGCTGTGAGAGCCTATAACGACAGTTCCCGCGTCGGGATCAGTCCCCTGGAGGGTACCAATCAGATTGCCCGCACTATCAATGCGTGTTGCCAGCCCCAGCTCCTGCATCAGTTGGGTTAACCAGCCACGTCCTTGCAGGAAACGATCGCTGAACGAACGACGCGTGTAGGGTTGCGCCGGGTCGGTGTACTGGCTCAGGGTTTGCAGCCATTGCCACATCCGATTGTCGTTGATCAGCATGTGCCCGGCTCCTGACGGCGGGTCTGTGGCGACACAAACTGGCCATTGCCGGGTTCTGCCGTCACCACATTGTCGGCATAGACCCATTCACCGCGCAGCATGGTGCGTTCAACCCGGTAATAAATTTCGCGTCCATCATAAGGAGACCAGCCAGAGAAGTTATTGCCGCTGGCCGCCGCCGAATAGATATAAGGATCGCGTTTAATGATGATCAGATCGGCATCTTTGCCGCATTCCAGTGCGCCTTTGCAATTATCCAGTTTAAACAGCCGCGCCGCGTTATAGCTCAGCACTTTCGCCAGATGATGAAAGGCCACATTGCGTTGTTCAGCACCGGTCAGCGCCAGCGTCACCAGCAGTTCGAGACCAGACGCCCCTGACGCGTTTTCAAACATATTGGCGGATTGTTTGCGATCCAGTGACCAGCTAACGTGATCGGTGGAAAGGACGGTAATATTTCCCTGTTCCAGATGCTGCCACAAGGCTTCACGCTCCGCTTTCTGGCGCACCGGTGGATTAATTTTTGCCTTTCCGACCAGCCGGGCAACATCTTCTTCTTCGCTGAGCGTTAAATAATGCAGACAGGTTTCGACGGTCACATCGTATCCCTGGTCACGATAACTCTTGCATAATTGAATACCACGGCCATTCGAGCAGTGAACAATATGCGCACGACAACCTGTTTCCGCGCCCAGTTCATACACTTCGGCACTGGCGATATTTTCCGTATAACGAGGACGGGAAAGATTATGTGCGCGATAGTCGGTGATATTTTCCTGTTTCAATTTTTCAATCAGGAATTTAACCGACTCATCATTTTCGTTATGCACGCCGGCAATTAAACCCAGCGAGGCGATTTCACTAAAACATTCATGCAACATATGCGGGGCAATACGCGGGAAACGCTGAGCATCGGTGCCGAAACTGGAGAATTTAAAACCGATGGCACCGGCCTGCGCCATCGCCGCCAGATGTTGTTTGCCTTCCTCTGGATGAACCGTGCCATACAAAGCAAAATCAACCCTGACCTGAGCTTCTGCTTCTGCTCTTTTCAGGTTAAACAGTGCTTCGTTGCAGATTAAACGTCCGGCATCATAAGGCATATCCACGATGGTGGTCACACCGCCCGCAGCAGCGGCCTTCGTTGACCAGATAAAATCTTCATTGTCTTTCTGACTGCGGCTGTGAACCTGAGCATCAATCGCACCGGGGAAAATATAGCTATCACGATAATCAATAACCTCATTCGCTTCAGGCACGCCCTCTTCTGCTGAACCTACCGCGACAACGAGTCCCTGGTTAATCGCGACAAAACCGTCATCAATCATTCTGTCGGCCAGAACAACGATACCTGTGATGACCTTTTCACATGTGAATTTCTGCGAAGACATATTCATACCTTTTTAAATTTAAATTAATACCACTGCAAATCGGAATGAAATCACCCAGGCTGTTAAAACCGCATGACTTCTCACGCATTATTTAATGCTGAATAACCCGCAGACTTATTCGGTCTGGTAATAAATATCCGGCGGGGTAAATGCCGTAACAGGCGGTGCTATGCCTGCATAGCGCTCAATTTCCACTAGCAGAGAATTACAGCTGGGTCCCTGCGCAAGCGGAGAACTGCCCTTATCCTGCGTCAGGACATTGGGATTGCCATGCTTATCCAGACAGCCATCGTCAAGATAGATCGGGTCAAACCAGGCACCGGTGGGCAGTTGCGCCACCCCGGGTATCAACGTATCCGTTAGCCTCACCCCGGCCAGACATTGACCACGCGCGTTGTAAACGCGCACGATGTCGCCCTCGCCAATTCCCCGCGCATCGGCATCAGTTGCATTCATCAGCAGACGATTACGTCCGGCAATTTTCCCGGCGCGGCTGTGTTTGCCGTGATCATACTGGCTGTGCAATTTGTCCGCGGGCTGTGGCGATAACAGATGAATCGGATAATGCCGGGCCAGATCCGATCCCAGCCATTCATCCGGTGCCAGCCACACCGCATGCCCCGGGCACTGCGCATAACCAAAATCGGCAACCTGCTGTGAAAACAATTCAATGCGGCCCGAAGGCGTGCGCAGAGGATGAGCCAGCGGATCGGCACGAAATTCTGCCAGCAGGTTGAAATGGCTGTCAGGTAACGGGAAGGTAGTGACTTCCTGTTGCCAGAACTGGGTAAACGGCGGCAATTGCGGATTGCGGCTGCGCGATTGCTCATAAAGTTCGGCAACCCAGTCTTCTGCTGTTTTCCCCTCGGTGAACGACGCTTCAAAGCCCATCAGTCGCGCCAGTCCCTGGAAAATATGGTAATCATCCCGCGCTTCCCGGAAAGGTGGGATCGCCTGCTTCATCGCCACCACGGTGTTATCGCGGTTCACCAGCGCCAGATCGTTGCGCTCGAATGAAGTGGTGACTGGCAACACAATATCGGCATGACGTGCGGTGGCCGTCCAGAATGGTTCCTGCACGATAATGGTTTCCGGTTGCTGCCAGGCTTCAACCAGACGATTAAGATCCTGATGATGATGAAAAGGGTTACCGCCCGCCCAGTACACCAGGCGGATATCCGGGTAACGCAGCGTCTTGCCGTTAAAGGCATATTCCGCATGCGGTGACAGCAGCATATCGGCCAGCCGGGCCACCGGGATACTGTCCTCAACCGGATTCTTCCCCTGCGGCAGACTTGGCCAGCGATAGCCCAGTTCATCCTGACCCACGCCGTTCAGACAGGCGTAGCCGAAACCGAATCCACCACCCGGTAAACCGATTTCCCCAAGCAAAGCAGCCAGGGTCACAGCGGCCCAGTAGGGCTGCTCGCCGTATTCCGCGCGCTGAATGGCCCAGTTAACCATGATCATGGTGCGCTTCGCGGCGATTAACTCTGCCAGCTCGATAATCTTTGCCTGCGGAATGTCACAGATCTGCGCAGCCCACGCTGCATCCCTGGTTATGCCATCGTCCTGACCCTGTAAATAGGCCAGAACCTTTTCGAAACCCACGGTATAACGCTGAATAAACGCCATATCGTGCCGTTGCTGTCGGATCAATTCACTGCACAGCGCCAGCATCAACGCGGTATCGGTATTTGGGCGGATGGGCAACCAATCACACGCCATCTGCTCCGGCATATCCTGGCGGCAGGGCGAAACATTAATAAACTGCACGCCCTGCTCAGCAGCATGTTGCAGCGCCTGCTGATGATTGTGCCTGCCGACGCCACCGCCCTGAATCTGGCTATTGCGGCCAGGTAAGCCGCCAAAAGTCAGCACCAGGCCGCTATGATTGGCGATCTGCTCCCAGGTGGTGTAATGGCTCACCAACCCGCGCTGATTGCCAATGATATACGGCAGAACCACCTCACCTGCTGCGGATGAGTAGGTATTCTCTGAGCCGGTATAGCCCCCGGCCAGATTCAGAAAACGATGGATCTGACTTTGGGCATGATGGAAACGTCCAGCGCTGGCCCAGCCGTAGGAACCTGCATAAATCGCCGGGTTACCATATTGCCGCCGCACACGATCCAGCTCTCCCGCCACCAGCCCCAGTGCTTCGTCCCAGGACACCTCGATAAATTCATCCCGGCCCCGCGGCTTACGATCGCGGGGGGTTTTATCCAACCAGCCACGGCGGATCAAAGGGCGGGCAATGCGCACCGGACCATCAACGGCTTCCGGCAGCGATTCGCCAATCGCCGAGGGTTCCGGATCATCCGCCCAGGGCTGCACGCCGACAATGGTCGCGTTCTCAATCTGCAACTGGTAAATTCCCCAGTGCGTTGAGGTCAGAACGGAGCGCGTGGATGACTGTGACATCGATATCAGCCCCTGAACTGTGCCGCAATACCCAGCCCGGATTCGATAGCGAGATCAACCGCTGTCTCATAACCGGCACTGGCATGGCGCAGGATCCCGATACTGGTATCGTTATCCATCACGCGGGCTAAACGCCCGGCAGACTCTTCATCCCCCGTTGCCACGGTGGTGACCCCGGCAGATACCCCCCAGTTGCCTAGAGAGTGCACGGCCACCAGATCGGCACCTGAACCACAGTTGAGCAGAGCATTGAGAATCGGCCAGTCAGCAATCGCGTCGGAACCGTCCGCCATATTTTCCGTTTCACGATGCGGTAAAGTGGCAGAACCTGAATCGAGATGGTCACGGGTAAAAGCGATCGGCCCAATTTCACCCGCCGCCACCAGCTGGTTCACCGCCAGCGCCAGCTTTTTGCGTTCACCGTACCCCATCCAGCCAATACGCGCGGGCAGACCGGTAAACTGCACATGTTCTTTGGCGGTTTTTATCCAATCGACGATGCGCTGATTTTCCGGGAACAACTCAAGCACCAGCTCATCAATCTTATAGATGTCCTGGGGATTGCCGCTCACTGCGATCCAGCGGAATGGACCGATGCCCTGGCAAAACAGGGGGCGAATAAACAGTTCAATAAAGGAATGGATGTCAAAGGCGGCGCTGACGCCCGCTTCGCTGGCATATTTGCGCAGGTTGTTACCATATTCAAAAACAATCGCACCACGCGACTGCAACGTCAGCATGGCTGAAACATGCTGGTTGAGTGTGGCATACGACAATGTCTTTAATTTTTCCGGATCGGTCTGACGCAGGCGGGCAACCGCTTCGGGCGTCACACCCAGCGGGAAATAGCCGTTGACCGGGTCAGCGATGGTCTGGTCAGTCACAATGTCCGGTGTCAGGTTGCGCTCAACCAGGATGCTCAGGACTTCGGCGATATTCCCCACTAACCCTACCGAAATCCCTTTACCGGCAGACTGCGCTTCGGCGCACAGGCCCAGCGCTTCATCCAGTTCATAGGTCAGCACCTGGCAGTAACCACTGTCGAGGCGGCGTTGAATTTTTCTCGCATCCACTTCCACCACCAGCGTTGCGGCCCCGGCCAGTTGCCCGGCAAGGGGTTGCGCGCCACTCATGCCACCGCATCCGCCCGTGACAATCAGCCGACCCGCCAGGCTACCAGAGAAATGTTGCCGTGCAGCGGACATGAAGGTTTCATAGGTGCCCTGCAAAATGCCCTGGCTGCCAATGTACTGCCAGGCGGCCGCCGTCATGCCCGGCATGATCGTCAGCCCTGCCCGTTCCAGCGCGCGATAGTCATCATCGCCAGCCCAGCCACCGACAACATTGCCATTTGCCATCAGGACCACTGGCGTGGTGTTTTGTGAAGAGAAAATGCCGACTGGCTTGCCGGATTGCATCACCAGCGTCTGATCGGTTTCCAGCCGTTTTAAGGCCGCAACCGTGTGATCGAAACTGGTCCAGTCGCGTGCGGCTTTTGCCCAAGCCATATAAATCACCAGCTGGTCTGGGTTCTCGGCATTTTCCAGATTATTTTCCAGCATTCTGAGAATGGCTTCCTGACGCCATCCTTTACAGCGTAATTCGCTACCCCGCTGGGCAGTGATGTGACGAGACATAATTATGATCCTGAAAGGTCGAAAAATTAACCCTGGCAGCAACGCCGTGCCACCCACCTGTTAGCGAAAGAAATAATAATCAGGCATTCACCAGATTTTCATAACCGGGAATATCTTTGAAATTACTCATCCAGCGTTGAATAGCTGGCCATTCCGCTAAGCTATATCCACCTTCTTCCGCCATCGAGATATAAGGATACAGACTGAAATCGGCCACACTTAAACTTTCCCCGGCGATCCAGCTATTGTTCTCCAGCGCCTGATTAACATGGGTAAGGGCGATTTTCCCCAACTCCATATAATGCGCAATGATATCGGCAAACTTTTCACGCTGGTTTGTCATGGTATAAAAACGTGGATAAGCCAGGAAACGCAATAAATCCGCCTGTTCAAAGAACAACCATGAATTAATTTTGCATCGCATAACCGGATCGGCAGGCAGCAATGAAGAACCTTCGGCAAAATAAAGCAGGATAGCATTGGACTCATTAAGGTGACGTCCGTCAGCAAGTTCAACTACCGGGATACGGGCAAATGGATTTCTTTTTTTGAAGGCTTCTTCTTTATGCTTACCTTCCGCCAGATTTAAGGTTTCCCTGGTGTAGGGGATTTGCAAAAAATTCAACATCAATCTAATTTTCCATGCATTGCCGGAAAGTTTGCTGTCATACAACTTAATCATAATACGTCCTGTTATTTTGCGTTTATATATGAGTACAGTTCCAGCCCAAGCCCTTGCTCGATCTCTGCAAATACCACCGGGTCCAGAGCACCTTTACCCAGCGGGAAGGAGGAATGATGCGCAATAATAATGCTGACTTCCTGGCCCGTTTTCATGGTTGAAATAGCAATCGGGTCTCCGGTCACTGCATCGACAGAACCAATCATGTCCGGGAACGTCGCCAGACGAGCATCGTCTTTTTCGGCCGTCATATATTCATTGTAAACCCCGAGACGCAGGGTCTCAGTGCCATCGGTTATGGTGACAAAACCAATGTCGAAGCCATCCTGATAGACCACATCGTTCGTTACCACTTTACCGGTCAGAATAACTTCTCCCCCCATAAATGCGGCGGCAGCACTAGCCCGGGCCAATCCCTGGGGGGCGGATAACATCGCCTTGCCGAGTTCAATCTGGAACGATATGGCCCCGGCGGCCCCATTTTCACGAATAAAATCAGCCTGGTAAGGGCCTCTCGCTGAGGCTACCAACCCACCACTGATGGTGGCGCAATGGCGCATGACCTGGGAGGTTTTGATCAAATTCCCTTCAGCGACGACGGCAATTTTCGACCCGGATGAGGCAAAACCTGCCTGCGCAACCTGAACAATCGAGATATCCGGCCTGGAGGCCAGGCCCATTCCGCCCATTTTCACGGTGGGATGCCCACGGCCATTAGCAGCCGCGTCAATGTAGGGCAGATCCAGGGCCGCAGCCACCAGCCAGCCATTAAATCCGGGGACATGACCACACATCACACCGGCAGGTTTGCGTCCGAGTTTTTCAATCAGATTTTCGGCGGCGGTAATATGATCTTTTAACACCAGTTCTGGTTGGGCAAATCCTGGCGCACCTACTGATGTGGAAATTAATACATACCCTTCAGGATCGATTTCATCCAATTCCGCCAGTTTGACAATATTAAGACCCAGTGCCACTTCCGCCGCGAGATCGTGTTTCTCCAGAGAATTATTAACACCACTCCCCCCCGCCGAGAGCAATAACCCACCATACATTGCAGGCTGGACATCTTTTAAACTTAACTCTCTCATGTATCAACCACCGTAGTCGTGTTTTTTAATTCTAAGTTTATTAGAAAATAAAATAAGGCGTATTTTCCTGTTCGTTGCAAGTCGGATGCCAGTTAACAAAACCGTTTTTGATTCCTCTTTATTAATAACAACCGTTCTTTTTATGCACAAAAAGAGTGCGCGCGCACCCTGCATCGCACCAAATTGCGACACTTTTAAATATTAGCTGATGAGAACGAAAGATGCAGGGATTGAAGAATTGATCGGGATGCATTACATCTAATGCTCAATTTATCCGATTCGATACCTCCCGTATTACTTATCTTAAGGAGATAATAATGAAAGATGCCACCCTTGCTATTCACGCTGGCTTCCAGTGCGACCCAGTAACCAAAAGTGTTGCCGTGCCTATTTATCAGAATGTCGCTTATGAATTCGACAGTGCCCAGCACGCCGCCGACCTTTTTAATCTGGAGGTGCCGGGTAATATTTATAGTCGGATCATGAATCCAACCAATGATGTTCTGGAGAAGCGCATGGCTGCCCTGGAAGGGGGAATTAGTGCGCTCGTATTATCTTCCGGCAGTGCCGCAATAACCTGCGCCATTCTGGCGTTAGCGCGTGCCGGGGACAGCATTGTCGCGACACCGCAATTGTATGGCGGCACCTATACCCTGTTAGCGCATATGTTGCCGGGCCTCGGCATCAACGTGATTTTTGCCGAAAATGACAGCCCCGAGGCTATCGAAAAAGCGATCGAACAAAATACCAAAATCGTTTTCTGTGAAAGCATTGGTAATCCCGCCGGTAATATTATTGATATCGCTGCCCTGGCGCAGGTTGCCCATCAACATCACATTCCTTTGATGATTGATAACACCGTTGCTTCGCCGGTGTTATGCAAACCGATTCAGCATGGTGCCGACATTGTTGTCCATTCCCTGACCAAATACGTTGGCGGTCATGGCAATTCACTGGGTGGCGTCATTGTGGATAGCGGGAAATTCCCATGGCATTTGCATCCAGAGAAATTCTCCTGCCTGACGACCCCTGAGCCTGCTTATCATGGCGTGGTTTATACCGAAAGCTTCGGTGAGGCAGCATTTATCGCGCGCGCCCGCACGGTTCCGCTGAGAAATACCGGCGCTGCCCTGTCTCCGATGAATGCCTTTTTATTGATGCAGGGCCTCGAAACACTGACGCTGCGCATGAAAGCTCACGTGGCCAACACGCTGCAGGTGGCGAAGTTTTTGCAACAGCATCCGGCGGTTTCCTGGGTTAATTACGCCGGATTGCCCGAACATCCCCATCATGCCCTTGCTCAGCGCTATATGCAGGGTTTACCTTCCGGGATTCTATCCTTCGGTTTAACAGGCGGCTTCAAAGCCGGTGAGACGTTCTACGATGCGCTCAATCTTTTCAAACGCCTGGTCAATATTGGCGACGCGCGTTCTCTGGCCTGCCATCCCGCCTCAACAACGCATCGTCAGTTAAACGAAGCTGAATTGCTTGCTGCGGGTGTCTCGCCAGAAATGATTCGTCTGTCGGTGGGTATCGAAGATATTGACGATATTCTAAATGATTTAAGCCAGGCACTTGACCGGGTAAGCTAAATCACTTTTCGTTCAGACAGCGATTTCAGGGAACATGTATGTCACTTTCGGAACTGGCCAAAGACCTAAAGTTATCAACGTCAACCGTATCACGGGCGCTGAATGGCTATAGCGATGTGGCTTATGATACCCGGCAACGCGTTATGCAGCGGGCCATCGAATTAGGCTATATCCCTAATCCGGTTGCCAGAAGACTTAAAGGCGGCAAAACCAATATGATCGGTGTGGTCCTGCCGCCGCCACTGGTTAATGGCATGCTGGTTGAGCCATTTTACTCATCCATGCTGGGAGCGCTGGTTTTTGAATTACAGGCTTCTGGCCTGAAATTGCTCATCACCAATCAGCACAGCAACGAAAGTGATGACGATGTCCGTGGCTATCAGGACATGGTGCAGCAAAAACTGGTCGACGCCATTCTGATATTGCGGACGCGGGTTAATGACCTGCGCGTTAAGTTTGCCCAGCAACAAAATGTCTCCTTTATTACCTTTGGCAGAACGCAATCCTCCACCCCGCATGCATGGGTGGATGTCGATCATTTCGATGCATTCTATCAGGCTACCGCGCGACAAATTGCTCGCGGCCATAAGCATATTGCGTTTATCAATACGTCGGCTGAATTCAACTATGCACGCTTACGCCACGAGGGTTACAAGCAGTGTTTACTGGATCATCAGCTTCTCTATCGTAACGAGTGGCAAATGGTCGGGGGGCTGACCGAGATGGACGGTTATGTGCTGGCCAGTCGCCTGCTTAAAGTACAGCCCATCCCCACCGCTATTGTCTGCGCAACGGATGATATCGCTATCGGTGCCATGGCAGCGTGCCGTCTTTTGGGGTTGCAACCTGGCAAAGACATTAGCCTGATTGGTTACGGAAATACGCCCGGCGCAACCTATTCAAGCCCGCCACTCACCACCATGGATCCCTTTCCTAAAGAGAATGGTAAGCAACTGGGTATCTTTTTTAGCCGACGTATCTTTCAGCCTGGAGAAGCAGATTTTCAACATTTGCAGCAAGCAAGGCTGATTGTGCGCGAATCAGACTAGACTCAGCCCGCTATCGCGGGCTCAGACTGCTGACAAAGTCCTGGCCGTAAGAGCGGGACTTTGATCTAATAAGGTCAGTGCAATTAACGGACTGGCTGCCGTGCTGAAAGAACCCGCCCCACAGCAATACCAGTTTGAAATGGTCACCCTCGACGAGCTGGTGCCTGAAGACCACCTGGTGTGCAAAATCGATGCCGTCATGATTTTGAATAGATGATTATTTATTATTGGTAGATATTTGTTTATCAATTAATTGCGATGAAATCAGCAGAAGATAGCGGAAGTCATCTCGCCACGAGTTAAGATCGCCATTGTTGTAAATGTCATTTAGCCAGGCGAGGCAAAGTGCATTGGCACCGTCACGAAATAATTCCAGCCCCTGGGAACGATTCAATATCGATGCCAGGTCAGAAGAAGATATTTTAGCGGCCGAAGTCTGTGTGCCCGCTTTGCCGGCAGAACTTTCCATTGATGCCTGAAGATCAGCTTTAAATGAGTTGGCAATATTATCCGCCGCATCTGCCGGTGGCTCCGGGCAAACGCGCAGGTCAGAATTTATGCCGTTAACCGCACCCGGCACAATAATGACGGAACGCAGTTCATCAGTCATGGTCATGACCCTGGTCCTGTCACTGGAAAGATCGTTATAATTTACAGGATAATCCCTTGGACTGTTCCATGGGGGATAGAAAGATGAGCAGGCAACCAAAGTCGTCTGAATGAGTAACATAGCCCCATAACGGATAATATGTTGCATAATAATCTCCGACAGTTTGTTTTATTAATAATAATCACGGAGAGTGATGGCAACATTAACCCACGCAAGAATCTAATTTTGGAAAAATAGAAAGCCGCTTAACCATGCAACATCACTATTTTTCACCAATGGTTATTGGTAAGTATTATTTATCACATAAAAACACCTGAATGGCGGCATCAGATAGTTGATTGCTCTAAACATCCTATAAATTCGATACAGTATAAAAACCCACTTTCTGGTGAGTAAAATTTAATGCTATCAAAATAAAAAAGCTTGCAGAATCTTTTCCGGATTCTGCAAGCCCTGCCAACTCAAGAGACGCACATCAAAATTATTGAACAGCCCATTTATTCGAATTTTGCATCATTCTGAAGATATCTGAACATCTCACCATAATATCATTCCTTATTTCTCCCATTAATTTAATCTTCATTTTCTCATCCCATATGCTTCCCTGGAGCAGGGTGTTGGTGATACCTTTTTTCTTCATTCTGTCTTTGTTAAACAATGGCTGGCTTTGATCGCTATTTAAATAATTCCATTTTTTCACCATTTCTTCATGCAGTTCCGGGGGCAGCATCCTCTGCATGCGGTCCATTGTGTCCATAATTTTTTCCTGTTTCGCCAGTGTGATGCCACTTCCCAGTTCTTTTGCGAGCAGAATCCCGTTTACCCCCCCCTCAACCGGTAACGAAACTGATATCGCTTCTTTTATTCCTTTTTTAACCAGTGCATATCCATGGGTTTTCGTACTATCTTTACCCAGATTTTCCTGGATCCAATTTTTGGTATCAGCCACCAGTTCATGATCGTCAACTCTATTCATGGCGGTGTTAGCTTTTGATGTTTGCAACCGGGAAGTTTTAATTTTCAACTTAAAGAGCAATTTCTTGATGGGACGCGAGGCAACATTCGTTGCCAATGTGGCACCGATTGTTGCACCGATAGTGGCACCCAAAATAGTACCAATGCCTGGCAAAGCGATAGTACCTAGGGTTGCTCCACCTAATGCGGAACCGACAGCACCTCCGGCTGCGGCTATGCCCGCGTTGGCGGTCGTTTTGACCATCAGCCCAGCAGCACTCTTGCCGAGCAGTTTGATGGCTTTATCCGGTTCGTTTATGGCATCAACGACATTGTGTATCTTTTTAATCTCACTGAGAATTGTTTCTATCCTGTAATCATAATCCTGTAACTCGGAAAGATAACGCGCCCGTTTTTGCGCCTCCGTTTCCGGTGCCAGGCCATCATGATCCCGTAATGTCATAGGATTATTGCGCACCATTCGAAACAGGTTCAGTCCGTCCACCGCCCCGGCGGGATCTGCGCTCAACCAGCGCCCCACCCAGGGTTGATAATAGCGATAACCGTAGTAATACAGCCCGGTTGCATCACGCTCTTTGCCAGAATAACGCACCGTCCGGTAGGCTACCTCTCTCTGGCTTCTTGACGTCAATACCGCTGTACCACCATAAGGGTAGTATTCTTCCCGGCTGATAATCTGTCCTTTACCATCCAGCTCGAGACCGCAGCTCCCTGTGAGATCGTCATAGCTCCATCGCAGACCATCATTTTCGC
Source organism: Pantoea sp. App145 (assembly GCF_047947045.1). Classification (NCBI taxonomy): domain Bacteria; kingdom Pseudomonadati; phylum Pseudomonadota; class Gammaproteobacteria; order Enterobacterales; family Erwiniaceae; genus Pantoea; species Pantoea sp. App145. Next base: position 190,141 of record NZ_CP133294.1, on the reverse strand, counting down.
CTGAGCCTTCTGGTTGACCGCTCTCCCAGTGCAACACCCGAAGCTGGGCACGACCGGCTTCCCCGGGAGTCATCACCTGGAGTTGTTCCGTCACCTTACCGTCTCTTTCGGTGGTGCGCAGCTCTAACCCCGGCAGGTATACCACCCGTTGTAGCTGCGTACTGCCACCAACTTTCTGTGTATTGACCTTCAGGATGCGCTGACTGCTGGCATCATAACGGTAGCTTTCCCTGTCGTCCGCTGCTCCGTCACGCATCACTGGCGTGGCCTTTAACAATTCGCCGCGCGGCGTCCAGCTTAGCCCCTGACCCGGCTGTAACCAGATCTGCTGTCCCCCCGCCGTGAATAACCCGTCCACTTCTGCGGCATTGTTCCCGACTGTGCTCAGAATCCCCCGGTTGCTGCGGTCGCTTACCGTAATATCCGTGGTGTAATTATTATTGGTCGCCGGTGCACTGTGGCGCATCTGCGTCAGGTTGCCTGCGCTGTCGTAGCTGTATATCTCGATAAAGTTGGTATAAACCGTACTGTCGCCTGGCAACGGCACAGTGGCTGAGGGTAAACGACTGCTCTGCCGCGCGGCATCCGCCATCTCACGCCCGGTGGCCTTCACCAGTTGATACAGGCTGTCGTAGGTGTAAGTATTCTCCGGCACCACTTTCTGATTGCGCCAGAACCCGGTCTCTTCGGCATCATTCACCACCTGTGTCACATTTCCCACCGGATCGTAGTACCAGCGCAATGCCTGCATTATCTTCGTATCCGCTAAACGTAGCGCCGTCATTCCCAGCAACCGTTGTGTTTCAGGTTCGTACATGTACAGGGTCACCACCCCGTTACCATGTTCCTCGCGCTGCTTCTGCCCTGCGGCGGTGTAAACTATCGACTGGACGATAATCTGCTCATTGCCGCCTTTCACCGTCAGCCAGCTGCCGTTCATCCTTCCTGCCACGTCGTAACTCAGGCGCTGAGAATTGCTTTGCGCATCAGTGAACCGCAGCACCGCGCCACTTGCATCGGCAAGAGTACGGGTGCTATGCAGGCCTGACTCGAGAAAATCGTTCCAGGCGGTGGTGTCCTCCCCTTGCCAGTCAGTTACGTAATCGGGGTTATCCGCGTCTCTGATCAGACGGCGGCTAACGATAATCGGTGTCCCGGTCAGCGCAACGTCCTCCATCTGTTGCAGTCCAGCGGGATCATAGTGGCTGACACATAAGCCAGCCACATTATGCTCGCACTCCTGCTGGCTGTTGCCGGCATAGACGAAACGCTCCATGACGTGAGCAGCTCTGCCGCTCACTTGCTCAGTGATACTCAGTGGGCGGCCCGGCTGCGAGGTCGACTCATAGCGAAAGGTGCGCGTTAGCGCCTGATTAAGATTCTGAGTCCCCTTGCTGTCTGTACTGATGCCGCTCACCATCATTAGCAACCGACCCGCTGCATCATGCAGGTGAAGCGTGATACCCGCATCCACACTTTGTCGGCGCAGTGCATTCCCGGCCAGATCGGTCAGCCAGCTGAAATTGGTCAGCCCGGCTTTACCCATCCGTGGATCCGCGCTCGCAACCATCGCCCCTCGGGCATCTAAGCGGTGATTCGTGATGCGCAACTCGGTGTTTTGCAACGTATCCGGGTGACGACACCAGGAGATATCACGTATCGTGCCGCCACGAGGGTCAGTAACTGTGACCGATGGGGTATTACTGCATACTGTCGGATTCATTTTCTGCCTCCTTGTTAGCGCTAGCTGAACATATCTGACAGCGATGAAATACCGGGTGTTTATGCCTCAGCGCCATCGCAGTTAATGTCCGTGATCAGCTGATTTATCATCAATCACAGCCCAGTGCCGGTACGATAATTTTGGCGTTACCGTCGTAAGTTAACGGGGCCTGCGAGTCATAAAGCACCCGGTCATTAATATCCTTACCGGTGATCACCATGAGTTTGCCCATATTATTCAGCTTGCTGACTTTTGAACCGGACATAATTTCCCCGGTCTTGATAAAGGTTAAATTAACCGGCACCGTCAGATTCCCTCCTTGCACCCGCGCGCTGGTTGGTGAAAGCTCTTTCCCGTCTTTATCCGTAATCTGGTAGCCGATGCCCGGCACATTGGTAGTAAAAACCCGGATACCCTTAATTTTCAGACTGTCGCTGCTGTTTGATAAACGTAATGAGGCGATAGGATCCGTGCTGGTAAACGGAAACGACAGTGTTGCGGGTATTGGATCGCCGAGCGATGTGCCTGGCGGATCACTGTCGCGTGATGTAATCGCGTCGGAATGCGTGGAAATTTCATTCCCGGTTATTTTTACGGTGGTTTTTCGGCTGACGAAGTGGATATTAGCGATAAGGTATACCGAACCGTTAACCGCTTTTTCTTCCGGACCGCCCCGGGTCATTGTGTTGTTATAAGCAAAATATTCAATAAAAACTGAACCTATACGAAACATACCCATTTCCGGGCTGATATCCACTGGAAAAGGAACAGGTTTATGGTCAGAACCGTTGATTGCTGATAACTCACCATATCTGAAAAACTGTATTGTACCTGGCGCACGAATCTGCCAGGTGTTATTCCCGACCTGTACATAATTTTTGAATCCCTGTGGGTCAGGATCACCGTAGAGATAATCACCATAATCCCAATAACCATTGAGCCACGTTCTGGGTTCATCAATATGCAGCCGTAATGCAAGCCCGGCTTTTCTTGGGTGCGAACCATTATCAAAGTCAAAACCATTATTGGTGCCCGTTTGCAAAAAATAACCCAGCCAGGACGGCCCCATACTACCCTCAATACTTTTCGTCAGGTCAGAACTTACGCTGTAGACATCCATGCTGGCTCTGGAAATCTTGCCTTCAGCTGTGTACTTTCCCGGTTCTCTGCTGGTATAGCCTTTGATTTCAATTGGAAGCACCGGAGTCACTGCCCCTTCATACGATCCCGCGTCATAATATTGATTACCTATTATATAGACATCTTCATTGATATAAGCCGCCAGCACCGTTTTATTATCGGCGTTGTAAATCGAATAATCTGCAGCGCCCGCCGCCCCTCCACCATAAACCCCCAGCGTTAGCGAGATGAGCAGCATCCCACGGAGTAACCGTGTAAAATAAAACTTTTTCATTGTCTATCTCCTGTTAGCCGATAGTTTCACCACCGCTACTCACCCGCAGTACACCATGGTTTATTCCAGCGTGTCATTTTCATCTTCTGACACGGTAAACCACGGATAATATCCCTGCCTGCGCAAGTATCCTTTCGCCGTTAATACTTTCACTTCACGCCCTGGTGGGTCGTAAAAATGCGTATCAGCATAACCATGAACCAGCAACGACTCGTCTTTAACGTAACGCCAGTTATCAACAAAATAAGGTTGATACACACGGACAGGCAGCCCTTTATTGTTGTATTCCACGCGCCCGGATATTGCCCAACGGTTATTGCTGCTGTCCGTAACTAATTTTCCGTCAGCGACTTTGAGTGCGCCATTGTTATCCCGCAGCCAGGCTTCACCCGCTGGATGCCGCTGTGAAGTTTGCAACGTCCGGGAAAATCCATCATAAAAGGCGACGCCGATGCGAACCTGCTGTGGCCGATCCGGATATTGGTCTGCGGTGAAAATCGCCCCATGAATCGGGATTTGTTCCGTTGCCTGGATCTTCTCCGCTGTCTGTTTATTCAACCCGGTTGCAGCCGCCCGGATACGCGCGGCTTTGCGAATATAACCTTCCGGGGTGAGCAATCGCTGCTCAAGCAGGCTGCGCCACTCACTGGTTTCAAATCCGGACGGTTCCAGTTTTCCCATCCAGCTAAACGGCTCAGTCAGGATATAACAGGCAACGTCCTGTTTATCATCGGGTTTATCGAGTAGTTGGGCTAAGGTTTCAGTCGGAACTGTAAAGGTACTTACCGGTTTAAAACCGGTCGCTTTCCCCTCTTCAGTACCATAAAAGCTGGTCGCCACGACGCGTCCCAGTGCATCGAACAAAACCTCCGCGTTATTATTGTTGATATCCGTTACCTGCCAGGGAGACATGAACCGATAGTCATACTTAGCGGAAGTCACCAGTTTGGCCGCGTCCGTTACGCTTATCACTACGCAGAAATAGCTATCCCAGTTCATCTCCGTAGCACCCACCAGCAACGTTGGGCGCGTTGAGGTCGGTAAATAAAAACCGTTGAGATCGTATCGGGAGGGCGTGTATCCCCGTCGAGCCACCCAGATTTTGTCAGATTCCGCTTGAGGTCCCAGTTGCTTTTCAACCTGGAGATAACCTGCTTCCAGCAGTTTTTTTTCTAACTCGTCGCGCGTTAAAACACCGTCAAAAGCCTTGAGACATGACTCATCCAGTTCAGCGCTTTCGGTATAGTCGATCAATCCGGCAACAGGAGGGAAATGGTCAGCGTAAACAATGCGTGTTTGGCCAGCGAAGACCCTGGGTTTATCAGCGCTCAGCACACTGTCCGCCTGGAGCAGGCGCTGCTGGCTAAACCCTCCCACAGGAATCACTGATGCCGGGTACTGCAAGGCATTCTGACGGGACAACTCAGGCAATCCTATGCACCATGCCTGCGGGTCTGTAAGGTGTCGAGCCTGACTACGGGTTTCATAGATACTGACCCGTGTCTGCTGATCGTCAAAAGTGGCATCAAACCCTCCCTCAGGCAGAGTTGTCGGCCAGGCAGAGAGTTCTGCTCTTGCACGCCGCGGATAAGCGATATCAACGCTATGCACAACATGACCGAAAGCATCAAACTTCAGTTGTACCTGATGGGAAATTCTTGGATCTGCGGCAACCCGTTCGTAGTAATAACCCAGAGTTTCGATCAGCAATGGCAGTACAACCGGCTCCTGGTCACTGTATGCCGCTTGTAGCAAACGCACCTGATATCGTGACAGCGTCACGTAATAAGGAATGTGACTCTGCGGCGAATCATCCAGGCCATAAACTTCCTGGCGTAACATTTGCCCCTGCAATGCCCGGTGCAACCGTTGTGTCACTAACGCCTGCCCGGCCCCCGCCGTCCAGTCTGCGTCATACTGGGTTTCGCTTTCCGGCATGGTCAGCCGGGTTTTACCCGGTTGCCAGGGCATCCATAACGCGGGCGCCTCTGACGTGATGTCTTCATCATTTTCACGACCGGTGTGGTACCAGGTGCGTGTCAGTGACGCACTGCAAACACGGGTTGTGCCCGTGGTACCCTGGGCGTTCTCGTCTGTATCCCTGCTTTCAACCAGGCGGAAGCCTCGCAGTTCACGCATCACACCATCATAATAACCACCGCGAAAATTAAATCGCTGCGTCAATAGGTTGCCGGTGATTTCATCACGTGTTTCGATGCTACTAAGTAATTGCACCGGGAACGGTAGATGGCATTCAGCTTCAGGATGTTCTTTTTTCTCGTCAAGCCAGGCCTGAGCCGAACTGCGGTACTTCAGCTGTATGTCGATACCCATATTGCTGTTGATGCCACTGAGCAGATAAGGTTTTTGCTCTGCGAAGGTATAACACCAGTGCTGCACCGCCATATGAGGAACAGTTAACACCAGGGTAGTAGTACCATTGCCTTCCAGACCAACACAGCTTAACTGACAAAGCCGGTCATAATGCACCCCCTGCGGCAATGGCAAAATCAGCGGTGCGGCAAAAGATTGTCCCGACTGGTTACGAAAGATTAATAAACGATCCGCTTCGGCATATAAAATATCCACCGCCCCGCTACCATCAACATCCGCCAGGTAGAGCTGAGAAGGATTAAACGTATTGCTATCGAGCGTTAACCCTTTGAGGGTCCGCGGCGCAGCGAAATGCCCTCTGCCAAGGTTTGGCCAGCAGGTCACGCTGTCATGACGAACGCTAATAAGATGTTGTTGTCCTGATCCCAAAACATCACTGAAAGCGACCAGCTCGGTGACATCGCGGCCAGCGACCGGTAAGGTGATGGCCGGATCCTGAATGACAGTTTGCGGAGCAGCAAAACCTTCGCGTTGATTGATGTAAAGGCGTACGCTTTTGGGGCCAATCAGCGCCAGATCGTACAATCCGGCACCCAGCAAATCCGCAAGTTGCGCGTGCACTGACATAAATTCTGAAGGCCAGTCATGGAAGGGGATAAAGTTTGACCAGTGCCGATCTTTTCCCAGCGTGAAATAGCCTGCCAACTCCGGACGCTGGACAATCCAATCCAGTTTGCCATCGCCGTTCAGGTCCATCAGGGCCATCTCACTGCGTTTAAAAGAGGGGCTGACAGGCAACGACTGCATTGGACCATAAATGATGCTGTTCTCAGCTTCCCCCCGTTGCGGGGCGCGATAATACCAGCCGCCACCGTCACGAAAGAGCAGCCCCGGCAGTCCCTCCCCGTAGAGATCCACCAGTTGATAATCTTGCCCATCTCTTATCGCCACCAGCGCTTCCAGCGGTCGCCAGTTTTCCACCGCCAGTGATGTCGGGAAAGGGGTGTACTCCAGATCCACCGGTGGCATAGAAAGCGCCTTACCTTGCTGATCGTAACCCACCGTACGGACACTCACCAGGCGTGTCAGCATGGGGGACTCATCATATTCCGGCAGGAAACGACTGATGAGCGCAGGCGCTCCGTTATTTAGCTCCTTAAACCGATGAAACATTAATACCTGGCGGCACAGGACGTTTATTTCTCGAGCAAATCCATATTCATAAAATACCAGCGGGTCTTTGCGCAGTGGTGCGGTATTACGCTCAGCATCATAAGTCGGAGCCTTATTAAAATCGGTGCCACGTTCGCCATAATCAAAAATAACGGTAAAAAGCCATTTCCCCGGATCGACAGACAGGTTCTGCCATGCCGCCAACCTATCTGTGGCATCGACATTGCCATAAAACACCTTATCCAGTGCCGCACTCAGACAGCCCGAACGATATTGATAGCAAATCTGATGCCCTGTGGGTGCCAGTGACTCCTGCACCCACCATTCAGCCACATGTTGTGGATTGGCTGGGTCCGCGAGGCGTGCACTGGCATCTTTCCCCAGGCAATGTAAATCGCCGTCAGCGTCATGAATCAGCCAGAATCCTGGATCGTTTGCCAGCGCCCAGTGTTCAATACGATGGAAACTCCCCTCAACACTGGGAAAATAACGGGTGACGGTGTAAGTTCCCGCTAACTTCTGATTGCCGTAACTTTCACACTCGCGGATGATAATCTTGCCCGTAGTATCACGTTCCGCGACCAGTTCTTCGCCATCTGGCCCGAGGAAAGTATCATCCTGAGTATATTGCGGTACGCCATAGCGCGTTTGTCTTACCACACGCATAACACTTACATGACATCCCAGACCAAAAACACCATTTCCGTCACTGCTGCTGTAATGCAGTGAAAGGGGCGGAGCATAACCACGGCCCGGGGTAAGCGGCAGGGGGAAATTCAGCTCGCTCAATCCCCGACTGCCTGCTGGCGATAGCACTTGCCCCATTCCCTGAATCGCGCCACCGCCTTTAGGCAAGGCTAGCGCTGAAGGTGCGGAGACTTTTTCGTTTACAGAGATATTGTCCATTGTGCTCTCCCGACGGATTACGGCAATGGTTCAAAATTCAGGGTAAAAGACCCCTGATGCGGCATGATGCCATCCGAGAACAGGGAGCTGCCGGCCCCCATATACGCTCCCGTATTACCCGTGGCTTGCTGGCCCTTAAATTCTTTTTCCGTCGGAAACCAACTCGGCTGCTGCCAGTGGCTGGTGGGTTGAATGGCGTAGATGTCAGGCGGCGGCACTTTTGACAGGGACAACCAGCCCGTGGTGGTATTAATTCCCAGACTGCCATGCTCATTCACGTAGGGGACCGTTGCCCCCCAGGTAATGACGCACTGCGTGGGGGAATCCTGATCACATTTGTAGGAGACCATCGGCGGGCTGTCACTCCCCCCCACCACATATTGCGTTTCCCGGATCGTATCACCCGCTTTCACCGTCACTTTGGCGCTGTAATCCATACGGGTCGGTGAAACCACCCCACTCTGGTATCGCTTGCCAATAACCTCAGCAGGAAGCATTTTTCCGGCTACAGGCACTTCACTGCTGGTGATATCGCCAACCGCGACCAGCGCTTGATCATGTGCTGGTTCATCTCCCTCTTGCGAGGTCCAGCTGACTTTATCGCCAGAGGTTGCCCCGAGCACATCGACCACGGCTGAAAAATTACTGGGGGCGGTTTGTATCGTTTGTAACTTCCAGTCCAGGGGCCGAATAACCGGCGTGACCTCACTCAACGGCAGCACTTTCACGTTTTGCGCGATAGAAAGCACATCGGCAGTACTGCTGCAATCCGTTGCCGCCTGCTTCAGGGGCGTAAGACTCACTGACAAACCAATTTTTTTATCGACAGCCTTATCAATGGCTTCGTCATAGGCCATGGGGACCAATATCCGATAATCGACGTTTGGTTTAAGTGTCAACGCTACCGCCTGAGCTACCGGCACGTCATTCTCGGCTGCCGGGTAAAAGCGTTGTGCCAGCGTATGCGGATCGGCATCACTGACATCGCCACATATTCGCACATAGACCATTTTCTGCCCGTTAAAACTCTGACTGGTTTTCAGCGAGAAATCCGCTGTCAGTATCCGATTGAGCGGCGATATCGGCGCAATGGTACGCTGCTGCAACACAAAGTTGTCATTGTTCACGGTGGCAGGTTTCGTCGGTTTTCCCCATGCCCCGGCGGAGAATCCGATCGCCAGAGCGACCAGTGTTAACGAAACGGTTGGCTGTTTCCGTATCAGCAAAGAGATCGTATTGGTTCTCATGATCTGGCTCCTTATGACTAGATAGCGCTGAGCACGGTGGCTGTGTATTTACTGGCGAGGCCCGCATCACGTGCACGATAGTGGAACGTCACAATCACATCGGTCAGAGACTGGAGAATGCGTTGCTGTTCAGAGCTGGTTGGTCGCGGGAACTGAAGTTCCCACTCGCCGACGAGACCATTACCTTCAAACGGCAACAGCCGTTCATCATTGAAATTCATGACGAAGGCTCCGGCATCATCGAGTCCCGTTGACAGCGCAATCTGTGATGATCCTCCTTTCAGGGACATGACACTCTCCTTACCCTCCAATCCCTTGAAATCAGGTGAGTTTATGAGTGCCAACGCTGCAGTTGCATTGTCATCGGCGCTGGTCGTGAAGAAGCCCGATTTCTGCACCAGGATGGCGCAAATGTCCTCCAGCGGTCCCACCACGCACGGCAATGTCACGGTGACCGCGACAACCTGGCGCTGGTAGAGATTGGGATAGCGCTGCGCCAATGCTTTTTCCGAGACAATGAAGGGGATGGCGAACATATGATTTATCTCTTTATCACGCCCTTGCAGGGTTGTGTCCCATGCTGCGCCCAGGGCACCTTTCACCGAAAAGGTATGACGCAACTCCAGACTGCGCTCAGAGCGTGTCAGATAAGCCTGCTCCATTTTCATCAGACCCAGCCGCAATTGTTCACCTGAGGTCAATCCTTTCTGGTAACTCATCCAGCTAACGCCGGTAAAAAAGTCGGGAGTTTTATCGTAAGCACCGGTCTCATATTGCCAGGCAGTCTGCGCCATCAAACATAATGAAGTCGCCACATCGTAAGCCTGATAATAGAGGCTCGAAACCTGTGCACTCAGCCATTGGTAAAGTGCCGCGCGCGTGAAGCGGGTCTGCATAAACTGTAACTGGTCATCAAATTGCTGGATTTGTTCTACCGTCTGATCCAACTGACGCTGATAGATCTGCGCCTGCAGCGTATCCGCACGCAACTGGGCTTCAAGCTGTGTCACTTCGGCATCAACAGCCAGCTTCTGCATTTGCCACTCTTCAATCCGACGGGCATAAGATGCCCGAATCTCCGTTGTCAGGGCATCACTCATCTGTGACTCAGCGGCCGTCTGGATCGACATCCCAACCGCATTAGGAATCGCTGCCGGACGGGCTCCCCCGTCTGCCAGCCCGAAGATGTTGGGAATCACATCTAATGCCGCTCCGGTAGCCAGTAATGATGAGCCGGAAATATTTAACTGACGCACCAGGCTACGCTGAGCTAACGCGTTATTCTCCGCAGAAGTGATATCGGTATCGATCCATGCCTGAAGCGTGTTTTGCCGGGCTTTGGCACCGTTAAGCGCGGCTTCTAACCCCACCCGCGCCGCCTGGTTGAGGCTGAGTGCGTCTTTCTGGCTATCAAACACAAATTTCGCCATCAACTTCTGCTGTTTACACAACAAGGTCTGATATCCCATCTCTTCCTGACGTTCGGTGGCTGCCAGCAACTGATTACCAAACTGGATCAACACATCGACAGCGGCACTGGCGCGGGGATAAAGCACGTTGTAGCGGAAAGTGGTGAATTGACCCGCTTTCAGCTCCGTCCCTTTGTCCTGTTGCAGCCCACGGCTAACATGCAGTTGCGTCGGATCCAGCGGGGAATCATACAGAGGGAGGCTCAGTGGTTTACCATCCAGCGTCAGTCCGTTGCGCAGGTTAAACAGACGCTGCTGGAGCTGTTTAAACAAACGATTATGCAAATTGCTGCGTGGTATAAAGAAGCGCGTATCATCCAGTTGCATCAATGCCTTAACATAATCCGGCACCGCTTCCTCGACTGCCTCTGGTACCCAGACCTGTGGAACGCTGTCATCATCTTCAGCACCGAGCAATCTGGCAGCCAACAAGTAACTTTGATGCGCACTGTTAAAGCCGTCACGTGTTAGCGCACGGAACTGACTATCTCCCTGATCCAGAATGTTTTTCACATAGGCGAAGAACACCGCCCTCTGATAATAAATGGGTTGCACGCTGGCGATCAGGTCTGGGTCAGCCACCCCGTCAAGGGTATCAACAGAGACGTAGCTGAAACGGGACGTCAGCAGGCGACATTTCCACGGGGAAGGCAGTTGCCCATTTTCCCGGGGTGGGAAAGGCTCAAACAGATGTTTCAGCCAGCTTTGTGCTTCATCAAACCGCCCTTCTTCATTAAGCCGCTGGGATACCAGCAACGGCACATGGAAGAACAGCTCCCAAAAATACACCAGGTTAGCCACATCCTGCTCAACGGCATCCGGTTTGCCGTTCGCCTCCATCGGGGGTAATGGGTAATCCTGAGTGGTGGGTTTGAAGAGGACGCGCACATCCCTTCCGGCAGTTCGCACCAACTCTGCGGCAAAATGTGAATTCAGTCGGACCAGGCGCGGTAGCGTTGAGACTTTCTTCGCATCATCATCATCCAGCAAAGGTGTGGTCGGCAGGTTAATCGGATCACTAAAGGTGTTGTCTCCACCGTGAGTAAAATGCAGATTCTGGAATGGCGCATTACCGGGATCCCAGCTGGTTAATTTAATCACGGCTGATGGGCCATTAATATTCGTCAGCCAACTGCGAGCCGTGGGTGCTGTTAACTCCGGGAGTATTGCCATCACCGTGATGCCGTTAACGCTGGCACCAATCTGGCCGCTGACCGTTACCGGCACCGTCATGGTTCCGGAAAAATCCTGACCTTCGAACGCAGCCAGAGAGACTTTCAGTATCCCGCCTAACGTGTTTTTAACGCTATCACTGCTCCCCAGTTTGTCCTTATCTGCATCTGAAAGCGGTTGAATCCCCTGATACTTAATCTCTACAGACGGAGTAAACGCCTGAAATATCGTCTTGTCCGGTGTCACCTGGAGTCTTATCACGGTGGCAAGTGCCCCTGTGGCCAGCGCCACACTGGGTGCGCGCGTTTGCCGGGCAATATCTTCAGCGCGCATTGACACAGAAATACGGCAGTCATAAGTGGTGCCTTTGATGAGTACCGTGTTTTCATCAAGAGGCGTGTCACTTCCCTGGTTATACAGCCGTGCCGTGATGTGGCAGCCTTGCAGTTGTGGCGTCGGCAGGGGCAGATCGTGGGTTTGCGCTGTCTCCCCTTTGCTGTTCGTCACCACAAAGTGAGTGACGTTGTTGCTTTCTGTTCTGGCAACATCCGCTTTTGCAAGAATCTGAAAGCGCAGGGTCATACTCTCGTCTTTATTCAGATCGACATTGAGAGCAGCGGCCGACAGGGTCAGGGTGGCTTTTGCCGCATCATAAGTCGGCACGACATGGGTGACATTCCCCTTCGCTCTGACTTCCACCGGGCTGCCCGATTGCCACGAATAGCCCTGCCCCAGTTGCAGTGTTACCGCATTGCCCTTCGAGTCGTCAGTGGCTTTAACCATCAATTGCAATGTCAATGTATCACCAACCTGGATGGTTAATCCCTCACTCTCCCAGATAGATGAAATCGACAGCGCGCCTTTATTAACCGTCTGAATAAATGCCGCCGCCTGTTCGGTCCAGATCGGTTGCGGATTCTGCAAGGTGCGCAGCGATGCCCGCAACTGTCCGATGAAGGCCTGATCTGACGCCGTCACTTTCAGTGGAATGAGCAGAATCACCGTGTTTCCCATTGGCAGCTGGCACGGGAAGTCAACGGATGTGTCACTTTTGCCATCCATATCAACGGGCGACTTCAGCAGAGTTTCACCGGGCAGGGTAAGCGCTGCCGTGAGAGCATTGAGCTTCGTCGGGTCCTTCTCAATGACGATCCCCGCCGGAAGCAGTAATGAGGCGATAAGATCCTGCGCCGAACTCCCCGCGGTAACGGTAATGGCTGCGAGCAGATAAGGCGATTTCAGCTCATTAAGGGTGATGGATTGCCATGATCCCGTCTGTGCCAGTGTTTTAACGTCAGCGCCATAGCGCAAATCCAGACAGGCCTCAAGCAGCCCATTATCCACCACCGGCTGCTTCAATACCGCCTGCATTGAAGATCCCTGGCTTTTCATTTGAATGGTCGCCAGCGGCAGATTCGGGTTCGCAACATTAAGCGCCCGGACAGGAATAACAAAACTCAACGGCCCTGCTGGCAGCTCGGTAAAAATCAGAATGCCGAGGACCGGATCGCGTTGCAGTTTAGCCGAGGCGATAATGCCATTTTCCTCAAGCTGGAAAGACTTATCCAGCTGGATAACCAGCTTGCTATTTTTATCTTTATCCAGCGCCTCACCGTTTGGATTAATCTCAATACGAATAGTGGCAATATCCCCAACGTTAATCCGTTCGGGGAAGCAGCTCGATTGAATAATGAGCCGTGACAGGGCCGGAACATCGATACCGATCTTACCGATGAAAGGTGTCTCGCCTTTCATCAGAGGATCATAAATAAATTGCAGTCCTGTTCTCGCAATCTCCGTCATGGAGCTCACTGCCCAGGGAATGGCGATAAAGAAATAACTGTAGCTGGCAATATACGTTTTCAGTGACGCCTCATCTGGCGCATCCAGCATCACCGTACCATTACTCAGGCTAAAACCCGCCCCGGCACTATTCAACACTACCAGGGTTGCCGGCTTGGTTATGTCGGTCCCCATGGCATACACTTTAATATCTTCAACCTTTACCGAAGTTTTCAGCGCCAGGGAAAGTGCGAAGACACGCTTATTGTTGATATCGACGCGGATATTACGCTCGGCTTCTGCCGGTACGGCAATTTTCATCACAAAATACTGCGGCTCCGTAGAAAGCAGCTGGTATTTGCGATCCAGTACTAGCTGGTTATCCTCCGCATAAAAATTGGGTTTCAGCCAGCCCCAGTCTGCGGCCGTCATCAGATCTGCCCCCTGGTTTATTAGCTGATCTTTACCCAGAATACGCAGGTTAATGCCTTTCCTCAGCGTCGGGTTTTTCGCCGTTCCTTCACCAACCCGGAAACGGAAGGTCATCTCGCTAAAACCCACCATATCGGCATTTGGCTGTAACAGGGTCTTAGTGAAAGAAGACGTTGCCGCTTTATCTTCATCCGATACAACAATCTGCGTGGCAATAAATAAGGGTTTATCTTTGTCAACGCTACTGGCGCCTGCAAGTCTGGATGTACCCTGCCAAAAGCTGACATTGGCGCTATTAGCGAGATAGCCCACGTTCAGTTTTGTTGGTTTGTCTATCCGCGTAATTAACTGTAGGGTTGCAACGTCCTTCGGTTGCAGATCCCAGGTCCAGATAGCACGGCGCCCATCGTTGTCTGAGGTGAAGGCATCATCACTCCAGTTTTCCAGTTCATTGAGTTTCGCCCCAATCGCATCCGTATTCCCCACCAGCAACATGAATGACACGCCGGGGATCGCGATAACCTTTTGACCAATCAGCGGATCGCCGTTGCCATGAATCGTGCGGTTTGTGTTACTCCCTGCATCAATGCTATTGGGATGACGGGTAACCAGGAACTGCACCCCGCGAATATTTTCACGAATCTCCGCCGCATCTTGCTGAACTTCGGCATTGGAAACGCTCAGTTCGCCGCTTTCCACCAGCGCATCTTTTGAACCGTCAAAATCAACCACATTACTGGCATCCACGCTGACCAGAATCAGACCGTGGCGTACATCGCCTTTGCTGGTCAGCTGGCCGTTATAGACGCCGAATACCACCAGGGCATCAGACGTGGACTGAACCCGACTGTAGCGGGATACGCCCTGATAGATCAGGAAATGCACCAGTTTAAAACCAGAGGGGATAGCGCCCAGCTGCTTGTCTGTCAGGGTAACGACAGAGCGCACACCGTATGAACTCATCCCAATCTGGCCGGCACTTTCAACTTGCAGCGTCAGTCCCACTGCATTGCCAAACACCGCCTCACCCCGGCTGATCATATGCCGCTCAGTGAACAGCCAGGAATAAGGTACACAGGGAGTCATCACCCGCGTAGACACATACAGTTCATTGCCACAGATCTGATCTGGCATATTCGGCTGAGCCTGCTTCAGCCAGAGATACGAGTCTTTGTTCAGTCTGGCAATGTAGTCATGCAGTAACTTATCCTTTGTTTCTTTGTAGTTCACACCCGACTCAGGGCTGGCCGCACTGTTTTTAAGCCACGGGGTTTTGTCGTCACGCGAGGAGACGTCATTCAGGAAAGCATCAAACAATAAGTAGGTGGTCACCTTATCCAGTTCTGGCTCCACCGCAAGCGGTAATCTCAGCAGGGAAACCATCAGTAAATCTCCCGCCGGGATTTGCACATTACTCACCATGCCATCAAACTTTGCGGCGCCTTCAGGGATCACAAACGCATTAAGATGGGCAGCAGGATCGATCTTCGACTCCTCGACGGCATAATCCTGATAAATGTCTACCGGCTCACTCCATCCTCCATCCAGTTTGCGGTGTACAGCAGAAATAACGTGGTAATACTTTTTAACGGGCGCGGTATAGCTATTGGCATCGTAAGGGGTGGCCTGTTGTTTTTTATCTATCGGAAGCGGATCATTACCTGCGGGATTGGTGCTGACAGTCTCCGTCACCGCTCTGATACTTGCCCAGATGAAATAAAGGCGGCTATTGAGCATCACCAGACGTGCCTGTACCGGCAAAAAGTCTTTTACATCCGGAGCTTCCTTGTTAAGCGTTGTACACCAGGCAGTGTCCCAGCCCGCAGGTTTCCAGGGCGCTTTCAACATGACATTCTGCTGCATCGGCAGGGTGATTTTCTGCCAGGCGCTCCAGACACGGACGCCTGCGTCATTGTTACCCCAGCGACGATACCAATAGTCATAAGGCGCTTTTTTGGTACGGCCCAGGAAATACAACGGGCTGGTATCTGCATCCATGCCGTCCTGGAAGCCACCAACGATATCGAGATTCACCGTTTGTTCGAGTTCACTCAGGTATCCGGTCAACGCCGTCTCAATCTGTTCTTCATCCAGTCGGGATTGCGACAAACTATTTTCAAATACCCTGAAGGCTGGCGTTTTATTTAACCGGGCCGCTGGAATAATGTATTGATCCGGATGCCAGTGCAGCTGGACATTGGCCGCCCAGATGGCGTATTTCGCGTCGGTCTCCTGCCAGCGCAGCAACTCACCAGCATTAAACTGCAATCCCGCCTCAAGTCCTTCCACAATACGCTGGATAAAAGCCTGCACCGCCGCGATAGCCTCTGTCACGCGGCTGGTGGTTACTTTAGCGCTCATTTTGATATCAGAAAGCAGCTGCCCGGCCACATCGGTTGCATCTGGCAAATGCTCGTTAAACGCTTGCTCACCCCGCAGACCTTCGGTGTCGATAAAATGCTGACGGCATAGCGCCTGATAGTAGGTCAGTACGGCCTGGTTACGCGCTTCACAGTAGCGATCACTTATCGTCTGGCGCGCCGTGGCGTCTGTCGGGCCGACGCGCAGACTAAGCGCCTGGGCGTCGGCGTCGGTGAGCGTTGGTCCCATTTTGATGATGTGGTTGATATCGGTCAGCGACCAGCCCGTTTTTGCCGCCCAGGCCACACGGCGCGCCAGCAAGGCATGCTGGTTTGAGCTGTAGTTTTCCACCGTCAGAATTTCATTCACTGCGGCCATCTCTGCGGCATAAATCGTTGCCAGCCGCCCCTTCCATGTCGCTGCATACAACGTGGTGATGATAGCCGGTGTCGCGGGATCATCGCTCGCCGCCAGCCAGGCATAGTCACTCATTGTCAGTAACTGATCCCAAAATGTCAGGTGCTCATCGGTGCCTATCGCCCCACTGTTCCACGGCTGAATCGCCTGCTGATTTAGGTTATAACGGTTGATAATATTGATACTCAGCAGAACACCACGCAGGGAAGTATCCGCTTTGCCAGACAGTGCCGAAAACGATTTGGCATGGAATGTTGCGATAGTGGTGGCGACCGCCGGTGGCAGGCTAAACGCGTGAACCAGGAACGGTGCCGCCAGTGGCGGCACATCTTTGTCCGCCACAGTCTTACCTTTAAACAGATCAGCTGCTGATTTCTGTTCATCCTGACTCATGTCTTTCGCAGCCTGCGCGACGACTTCCTCAGCGGTCCATTTGCTCTGTGCCAGCCATTGCTGTACCTCGTCCAGCAGCAGCAAAAGATCCAGCGTATCCCTGTCCTTCTCGTCAGCCTTTACGGTAGGGGATGACAGGCGAGTGTCACTGACATTGCCGGTGATCACATCAATCAACCCCATTAAAACACCCACTTTGAGTCCAAGACGTGGCGCCAGTATGGCCGGACGCAGCAGCGCGGCAATGTTGGCCGCACTGGCTTTTTTATCCTGACTACGTGCAATCAGGGCATCAATATCAGCAACCGTTATCGCTCCGGCTGCCGCAATCAGTGCCTTCTGCTCGGAAGTGAGTTCTTTGTCAGTCACTGTAATCTGGCCAGTGGCAAACCGCTGTTGCCACAGAGAAACCTCGCCGCTATGTGACGCTGCCGGAATCGTTGAGAGAAAAGAGGCAAACTCCGCCGCCGTCATCTCATAAACATCACGGTAACGAAGATAGACACCCAGAGCGCGTAGTGTCCCCTGAGTAATATCCCCTTGTTTTTCTGCCTGGAGAGCGCTTTGCAGGACAAGATCCAGATCGGCCGCAGGAAGATTGGTATGATTCAACAGACGGATAAACTTCTGCAATCGCAATAGCACATAGGGCGTGACGCTGACCATACCTTCCCTGACCTGGCCAGGCAGCGCGTCATTGACACCGGCAGCACTTCCCCAAACATAAGCCGCACCGCAGGATCGCCCTGTCAGCTTACTGCCGGGGGACATGGCTGAGCCCACGTCTCCTTCGCCACCGCTCAATAACGCGATCAAATCCGCCGTGGAGATCCCGGCAGCCTGACTGAGCATTTCAGCGGGTACCTGCATCTGTGCTTCAGTCAGCGCAGCAATATCCGTTCCGAAGCTATTGGCGATCGCTGTCGATTCCACTTTAAAAGCGTTCTGCATCGCAGCGGTGGTTGCACCATGCCCTGTCAGCACAACACTGACATCAAGGAGATGAGCCACGCCATTGAAAGTGCATGTCAGGGTTGTCTTACCGCGGTAGACATCTGCGGCAACGCTTCCGGCGTCCACACTGAGTTGGAAAGAAACCGTTCTGGCGTCTTTATCCATCACCGGTTTCAGTTGGGCATTGCTGATGGTACCGCCGCTGGCAGATGTCAGTGTCAACGCCGATGGGATGATACTGGGATAGTCCGTCCACAACTGGCCAGGCCAGAATGAAGACATATCAATAAGATCATCAAGTTCTGACAATATTGCCTTATCGGCATTGACCTTAAAGCTGAGGGTCACCGGTGCCAGTTCCGCAGGCAGTGCTTCCGTCAGCATTTTGGCCAGTTGTGGATCGATGCCACTTAAGGCCAGGGCTGCCGCATGTTTCGGGACATCACGCCGGTATCCCTCCGCCAGCTGTTCAAACATCTCCCCCTGTGACAACGATAGCGCATCCAGGGCAAGACGGGTGCGTACCGCTGCGGCATTAAACGGCAGCGTGAGCGGATAGTGGGCGGCCGCAAGTGCGGTGAATAGGCTTTCACGACTCCCATCGCTTTTCGCAACCAGGGGGGCTGTTGCATCCATCACGATCTCTCCGGCCAATTCGCTGGCCGGAATAACCTGATTCATCGCGACATTGGAGAGCAGCATTGTTTTTAAGTCAGGGCGACGACTAAACAGCCTATCCATCGCCGTAGCACTTCCATCCTTCATCCTTTTCAATCTGTTGACCAGATACAGCAAATAACTCACCGGCGAGTCTAGCGACTGAATGCTGCCAGGTTCAGCATAACGGGTCACGTCGCGGCCAAACAGGACATCCCACAGAGGAACCTGATAACGAGCAATACGCGCCTCTGCACCACTGGCACCCACTAAAGGTGCCTGAGAGAAAAACGCCAACGGTGATGTGGCTGTAGCAGGAAGGTTATCTGACGCGTGACCGGCATTGCTGCTGGCATATTTTTTTGCCAGTGGAGCAAAGGTCTTAGCCTGGCTGTAAATTGCGGCTGCACAACCATCCAGAGCATTATCGTAATCGCAACGAAAACGCTCTTCATCCACGGCAAGAATGTCGTAAATAGAGTGAAAACTGAGTGCTGTCAGCGCATTCCCCGTCGCAACGTCATACGGGAAACTTGCATACTCTTTAGTTATCGTCGTCATGATAGAAATCCTATGATTAGCCGTTAAATGAGCGGTTTTTCCGTCTGATTACTGGTCGAGGTAGAACTGCATCGCACCATAACGTGGCAACATAGCCCCCGGGGTAAGAACGCTCTCGACATCGATGTCTTTGCTATAGAATTTTTTCGGGTTCAAAAGCGGCACTTTCGCTCCACTAAACTTCACCAGGGGACTCCAGCCACTGTCACTGACGTTTTTTCTCTTGAACACGAGATATTCGTTGTCTCTGATGGTGTCGGATATATCCTTATAAAGATCACGGTCTATCCTGTTGTGGTCCCTAAGCCAGGTCAGCGTCATCCAGTTGGGGCTCACCAGGTAAGGTACGCGTGCCTGTGCGGTTTCCACTCCCCAGGTCAACGAGCATTGTTGGGCGGCATCGCCGATATCCCCTTTACATTGCAACGCGAAGCTGAAAGGAGAGTCGTCTGCCAGGGGTTGGACGAGATCAGTCGATGCCAGAGGCCCGCCATTCTGATCAGTGACGACCGCCGTCAACTTGTAGGTAAAGGGATTGTCCGGGATGGGAATATCTGCATTAAAACAGGCCGTTTTCTCAGCTTCACAGCTGCTTTGAAGGGTCATCGGCCAGCTTTTAGTCCCATCCGTGAGATTGACTTTATCGGTCGGCGTCACCCCCAGGACGGCAACGTGGGCGGTAAATGAGATTCCATCTGCTTTCACTTCCTGCTTCTCGGCATTCAGTTCATAGATTTCAACCTTGCCACGGGTTTCGACTTTGACATCTTTATGACCGTGAACAACGCTATCTACCGCCACAATCCGATCCGGTGACTCATTTTTGACGCTCGGCGACTGCCCGATAACAAGATCTACAGGTTTGATCGCTGTGGGATGATTGTTTTCCAGCTGAACAGGAATTGACACGCTATAAGTTTCACCGGGTTGCAGCTCCAGTGAGCGAATAATCAGCGGATTGTCCCCTTTTCCGGTCCATGCATTATCAATGTCAAACGTGCAGCCTGGGTGCTTCTCACAATTCAGCGCAATGTCTCCCTGATGAGAGCGCACGACCCCATCCGGCAAAGCTAACCTCAGTTCCGTCGCTTTGATCGGTTGGCTCACTGAAGAGTGAGTTTTGAAAGTGACGAGGAGGTTTTGATCGCTCGATGTCGAACCAAACGTCAGCGGTTTGTCCGCATTCACACTGAGGTCATAGACGTTATCAGCGTTCAGTAAAGGGGCACCGAATTTGAGGTAAACGGACTTCGGTTCCGCCTGTTTGGTCACATCCGCAGAAACACCCCCCACCTTCGCAGTGAAAGAAAGGCTCTTCAGATCTTTAAGCTGCGTTAATTGGATGCCAGCATCAGCTTTTTCCGCTTCTTCACTGGTCATCACTCTGAGCTGGAGGGGTATGGTCATTCTGGTACCGTCAGCAACGGGTACCGGTGCATCTAATTTCAGAATATTGGTGTTTGTATGGCCATCCCAGGTTGATGAAAAGTCAACTTTGCTATTTCCAATCATGGCCGGAGCCAGATTCTGTTTGAGCAATTGTTCCGGCAGCTGGATATTAAGCGCCAATAGTTGCCCAACAAATTGAGAGTTGCCCTGACCAGTAGGCGTATAAGCTTTTAACGTCGCGGAAAACTCCAGATTTACCTTGTCTCCGGGACGATAAACGATCCCAGCAGGAAGATCCGATTTAGGGTCGGTCGTTGCCACCGTAACCTCAGGCATAATGGTGATTGACCGCATATCCACGACATAGTCTTTGCTATTTTTGTCTAACTCATGGTTAGAACCGATCATGCGCAGACTGTCTTCCTTACGCGACAAAACATCATTGCTGGCTTTGATTTTCCAGTCCCCGGCTAAATGACCGTTAGTGGAAAAGTTTGATATACAGCTATTACCTATTTTGCTGACACTAACATTGTCCCCATTTTTAGGGCATTCTGTTGTACTCCACAGGTTATTATCCCTTGAGCCTTCATAGGGATTCATCGTTAACACAACGTTTTTTGCATCACCAAACAATGCCTGGGTCACCTTAACGGTCGCGGTTTCTCCGGGGCGGTATTCCGATTTGTCGAGGGGTTTGATACAAGAACCGGCCAGTTGTAACCGGTCCACCATGTTTGGTTTGTTACGGGTCAACATCACTTCTCCCGCATACTGAGACTGCTCATCCCATTGACCACGGTGAACATAACAGGTGGCGTTATATTCTCGCGTTGTTCCGGTGGCTGTGACCTCGTTATCTGCGTCTCCCGGTGAATTAAGGTCGGTAGACTTAACCTGATAACTATTTGTCTTGTCTTTAAACAAATAAACCGCCCTGCCACTACTTTCATTGGTACGAAGCTCACACTCCTCCCATGGGGTGGTATTGGCATTAATTTGAGTGGTATCAATGTGAAGGTTATAGGTATGAATAAAATCATATTTGTAAATAGCGTGGCCATTAACTTGATCATCAATGACTAATCTTGGCTCACCCATACCAGCTGATTCGCGACGAAATTTAACTGGGTTCATTGTATAGGTTTTGTCTGGCATTCCTCCTCTGCCCGCCACCACACATGTGCCGGTAATATTCACATTCACGCCGGGCTTCAATAGATCAGGATTGAGTTCTCGCCAGCCAATAGTATTAGTGGTGGTTAGGTAGTCACCTCCCGCCGTACCATTAGCCACACTGGCATCACCATTTATCTGACAACTTATCAAGTGGTTATAATCCACATTACTTTTTGTCAGTGCCGCCTGCAAAGGAATATTATTAAATGAGCGGGCATAATTAAATGGAATGAAATAAGTATCAGTCTCATTATCATACCTCAGTGACTGGGTTCGGACTGATAGCTGGATATTATTGTCTGTAGGAGTACTAACCTGCACAAAACTTGAGTTCTGTTCAGAGGGAGAATCTTCAGCGCGACAAACAGAATTTTTTACCGGCTGCGCAAGTGGGACGGAAATTTTATATAAACCGGGTTTTGTGGGTGCCGTGTAGGGTTCTGTGGGCAAGATTTGGTATTCATAGTCTAAAACAGGCCCTATACCTAAACTTCGGGTAAATTGCCAGCTGCTGCCCTGCTGAATACTTTCCTGGATACGATATGACTTCGTCGTCAGGACGATGCAACCTTCTCTTTGCGATACGAATTTAACATGCTGAATAACCTGACCTGGAAATGCCTTATAAGGCTGCTGCGGCGTTGTATCCAACAGAACATTATCTTCACCAAAAGGTTTGGTATAAACCGCCAGTGCGGACGGCACATCCATCATCAATAGCAGCATCATAAAGACAAAAACTACCGACGAATGCCTTTTTAAACCGGAGAAAAAAACCAGGTTTCTTGCATCTGCCATTACCCTTTTTGGTATTGGTGTTTTTTTAACAAACATAGGACATTCCTCTCATGTCAGTTGAAACCTGTCAGGGTTTTTCTGGAGAAAGCATAGAAACCAGTGATTTGAAAATTCAAAGCACTTCCGGTGAAGTCAGATATGCATAATTTTCACAAAAAAAAATCAGAGGGATTCGTTCACCCTCCTTTTTTAATATTGGAAAAAAAAGACCGCCACCCATTGATTTAAATAACATTTCACCTTGTATATCTGGATTTAAATGTCATATCAGAAACAAAACTGACCATATCCGGGGTGATTTATAGTCGTTACTGCTGTAAAGTTTATTTATTTTAAATGTCTACAATTGCCATGGCGACGGTGCCTCATAACCAATGATACAGGGAGATAAGACCTGGTATCCTGTTTAAGCAGCATCAGTAGCCAGGGAAGGTATCCACAGGCGAGTAAGGGGTAATTAAGCAGGCAGGAAGAGATAAACGAACGCGGTTTTCAGTAGGCTACTATATTGAAGTCTATACCTCCATGCTCAGCCCAGATTGTGATGTGGCCGGGGTGACTCCAGGATACACTCTCTGGACTGAGCTACTGTCAGGTGTTCCAAAAGGAACAATTTTCAACACACAGATCATCTTCTTCTGGTGAATTCCCAGAGTAATATTTTTTTATCATTTTCCAATTCATTAATAATCATCTTAAGCCTTTTGTTTTCTTCTTTTAAGCGTTCAATTTCAGGATGACTGGAAACCCTGCTGGGACCATATCTGCTCCGCCAGTTGTAGAAAGTTGCCTGAGAAATCCCCATTATGTTGCAGACGTCTTTTATTGGAGTACCCTTCTCTACTTGCTCTAGAGTAAAATAGATCTGCCTTTCAGTATATTTACACTTGTTCATATCGTACCCTTTGATCATATAACAAGAAAGAAGACAGCATTCATGATTAATAAAAACAAAAGGTTCACACTTACATATGTTTAATTATAAAAAACAACACCTTTGAAGAGTACAAGCTTTAAAATTGATGGCGTTTGACGCCAGGCAAAATTCAATACCCAACAAACATCCTGCTAATTGATAAGGATTTTTTTGATTTAAGCGAAGGGTAAAAATATTTAGATATCTCTGGATAATTTTTAAAAATAGCCACTTAATTCCGGTCAGCGCAGACAAAAAAGTTTTTAATCTCATCGTAGTAAAAAAAACAGCACATTCATGCTTTTTATATACTTGATTTTAAGCACGAATGGGTAATTTCGTCATGAAATTAACGTCTTGAGAATGTTATAAAATAGCTTATTTTATCGTGTATCTGCGAAGTGCAATCCTGAATGAAACCCAATTTCCACCGAGAATTTAGTCAGTTAACTTCGCCTGCCGACGAGACCTATAATGCAGAATATCAGTAAGATGAGAATAGTTAATCCAATATAATTGCGGAGATTACAACATCAAATTTAGGAATCAAACCAGATGTTTTTCTACAAGATTCATGTAACGTAATAGAGCCAGTGCAGCAACACCTTAGCCCAAAAACCGGCCAGGAAAGGGACTCACTCTTTTACGGAACAAGGACGTTAACACAAGAAAACAATAGTTAAGATGCACGTTTTTAAGGTTATTCTTAAACCAGATCATGGCGTATCGGTAAGAAAATTCAGCATCGTGTGAAATCTGATGCTCTTCCAGTAAATCGATTCAGCCGATGTTAATTCCTGGTAATCATCTACACTAAAGCCCTTTTTAATCATCATATTATATAAGGCAACTCAATTTAAGTATTAGCAACCCAGCATTTAATGCTAATAATATTATTCGTGATAGTTAATTGGATAAATTATGATTATAAATCATTCCTTTTGTCTCTTTTGACCATACTGATAATATCTGCCTGAGGAGAGTGTGATGCCCAAAAATCAAATTACCGAATTTCAGTTTATTGCCCTGCTGAAGTCCGTGGAGGACGGACGCTCAGTACAGGATGTATGCCAGGAGGCAGGCATAACCGAAGCCTCTTATAATGAATGGAAAGCCAGATATGATGGCATGGAATACATTGATATTATACATTTAAAAGAACTTGTGGAGGAGAACCGCCTCCTTAAGCAGAAATTTGCCGCCCTGACACTAGAAAATCAGGCATTAAAAGAAATTCTTGATAAAAAACTCTGATCACAAGCAAAAAACATGGACTTACTTACAGAGAAATTATGATCAAGCAGCATTTTTCATATCACTAATGAGAAGACAGACTTTATCTGGCAGATTTATCTCCTGCCGGGATTTATATTTCCCATTTATAACAGAGCACTCACCTCGTAGTGATTCTACCCGGTTACCAGTATCCACTAAATAAGACTGTCCGGACAGACATTACTTCTTCGGCATTGATTACTGGCAGTTAGCCATACTTACAAATCACCGGATCAGGCACCCGACGGGTGGGGTCAGACAGAGAGGGACGGTTATGTGCTGGCCAGTCGCCTGCTAACAGCCCCCCCTCCACACCGCTAACGTCTGTGTAACTGATGATATCGCTAACGGTGGCAAGGCAGCGTGCCATCTTTTCGCACTGCAACCCGGAAAAGACATTAGCCTGATTGGTTACGGTAATACGCCTGGCGATACCAGTCTCCGCATGGCCGCAGGTGGAGCGTCAGTTTGCACAATGCATCGCCATGGCCGGCAAAGTCTTTACGCACCACGCTGGGCTTAATGCGTAGCAACCGAATAAATGTTCTGGAAAAAGAATTCTGGCTTTTGAAGCCATACTCAACGCTAATCTCAGCCAGGCTTTTGCTTGTGAAAGCAAGATCATAAGCGGCATTCACCAGGCGGCGTGCCCTGATGTACTCCCCTAGCTTCCAGCCACTGATCTCGGTAAAGCGGCGTTGAAAATGCCAGTGGGAATAGCCGCTTTTCTTCGTCACCCTTCTCAATTGCAGATCTGCACCGAGGTTTTTCTCAATCCAGTCAACCATGTCCACCACAACATTGCGGAACTGCAGGTCAGTGTCGGGATGGCTATTGAGCGTTGCCGGGTTCATGGATCACGGGTTCCTGTTGTGGGATGTCAGCGTGGGGTAGATGTCGGATATTATTATTTTGTAATCGATTACTTTCAAGATAAAAATAAGCCCGCATCCAGGTTCAGTCTATTCCCGTCTGGTTAAGGTGTCGCCAGCTGTTGCCGCAGAAAATCGACCAGCGCCTTAACACGACGCGACTGGCGACGGCCAGCAGGCGTAATGGCATACAGGTTATAGTCATGCCCCTCGGCTAGTTCAAAGCCGCTTAGCACCGGGACTAATCGACCATGTGCAACATCATCAATAATATCAATGCTGGATTTGAGAATAACCCCGGCTCCCGCAATGGCCCAGCTGCGCAGTGTCGCCCCTTCGTTGGCTGTACGATCGCCGCTGACTCGCACGCCGAATTCCCTGTCATCATCGCGGAAGTACCAAATCGATTGCGGGGCATCTGGGCGAGCCAGCACCATGCAATTATGCTGTTCCAGTTCCAGCGGATGCTGCGGCTTACCCGCCTTTCGCCAGTATGCAGGGGACGCACACACCTGGCGCGTACCGGCGATCAGTCGCTGCCTGTCAGCGCGCGATTTGCCGAAGGATCCTAAGCGTAAGCCAATGTCATAACCACTTTCGGCGAGATCAATCACCGAGTCACTGAGATACAGCGCAATACGGACTTCCGGGTTGCTCTGCATAAACGTATTAATCAAGGGTGCCAGGGTATTACGGCCAAAGTCATTGGTCGCCGTCAGCCGAATCTCCCCGCGTAATGGTCCGCGATCGGATAATGCATCGATCGCCTCCTCGATATCCATCAGGATGCGGCGGCAATCTGCCAGAAAACGTTCCCCTTCCGGCGTCAGGGATAAGCGGCGCGTGGTACGAATAACCAGCACCACGCCAAGCATCTCTTCCAGACGTTGCAGGCCCAGCGTTGCCACCGAGGGGGCGATGGCCAGCGCCCGTGATGCCGCCACCAGGCTGCCGCGTTCAGCAATGGCGATAAACAGACGAAACAGGCTGAGTTGATCCATTATTCTTAATCCACGAATAGTTAATTATTTTCTGCATTGATTATCATTGTTTAATCCAATGATAGCATCCCTGTCTACACTGTATTTATCGTCCTGAGCGCGTTGTGTTATCGCGTCAGTTAACATCACAGGAGCATTCTCATGTCACATTCCTTCGCAGGTAAACGTGTACTTGTCGTTGGTGGAAGTTCAGGGATCGGTGCTGCGGCGGCAAAAGTTTTTGCTGAAGCGGGTGCCGAGGTGGTTATCGCTTCGCGTAGTCTGGATAAGCTGAATGCTGTGGCGCAACGCATTGGCAGCGGAGTACACACCGCCGCCCTTGATTTCACCGATGACGCCGCTGTCGAAAAATATTTTGCCCAGGCGGGTAGTTTTGATCATGTGGTAGTCAGTGCGGCACAAACGCCAGGCGGTCTGGTACGAGAGTTGGCCTTATCCGATGCCTATAGCGCGATGGACAGCAAATTCTGGGGTGCCTATCGCGTGGCGCGGGCGGTATCCATCAATGAACGCGGTTCACTGACCTTTATTTCTGGTTTCCTGAGTGTGCGTCCGGGTCAGTGGGTATTACAGGGTGCCATCAACGCGGCCATCGAGTCGTTAGGCCGTGGTCTCGCGCTGGAACTGGCTGCGCAAAAAGTTCGCGTTAATACCGTTTCACCGGGCATGATCGCCACACCGTTATGGGAAGGCTTACCCGAGGCGGATCGTCAGAAGATGTATGAAGACACTGCCGCAACATTACCGGCGCGTGTCATGGGGCAGCCGGAAGATATCGCCAACGCGATTTTCTATCTTGCTTCTACCCCGTATGCCACTGGCTCGACGGTGCTGGTTGACGGTGGCGGTGCAATTGCTTAAACCCCACTCCTCTGGAATTTTTCTGTCGCCATAAAATCCGGTCCGGAAAGCGATTGTCTTTCCGGGCTATTATCATTTTTTTGCTCAGGAATAGCGGGCAATAATGATATTAGCGACTTAAATACCTGTTCAGACGTAATATTACTGACATTGTTATCAATACCCTGAAGAATACAATGCGGTACTTTCCACGGATGCCAGTTTGCCGGATCGCTATTACCGTACATCGCCACCACCGGTAATCCAGTTGCCGCACCGATATGCACCGCCCCGCCATCACTGCTGACCATCGCATGGCAATTCGCCAGCACCGCTTTAAGATCTTCTAACGAATCGGTATAGACCGGCGTTAAATTAATATCTTTACAGGCGGAGGTGATCATTTCCGCTTTAATATTATCGCCTGGATGTGTCAATGAGCTTTCTTCGCCGGGCGACCACAGCAAAACAATACGAAAGGACGTTCTGTCAGCTATTTTCTTCACCAGTGAAATAAAGCTCTCCAGCGGCCATCGCTGGCATTGCTTGCGTGAGCTGATTTGTATCGCAATCAACATCTGATTGTCTTTGTTATTTATCACACGTCGATAGTGATCAACCAGTTCAGTTTTCGGATAAATATCAAGCTCTTCAGGTTCCATAGCATCAACATAAACCCCTTTCGCCAGATTAAAAAACACTTCTGCTACGTGGAGTTTGCTGTCCTGCACTGGCAGCAGTCTGGTGATGCGTGGATGACGGTCATTACCGAAAGCAACGATCTCCTTTGCACGAATAATTTTGGCCCACTTCAGCGAATGCTTATCCCAAAGTGATTTCGCAATCACCACACAATCATATTTTTCCCGGTTTAACGCCAGGCAAAGCCGTGCCCTGTCCCATAACGACTTTAACGCAGAGAACCTGTTTTGACAGTGTTTAGTTTTACTGTATATCCACACTTTCCCGATATACGGATTTCCATCAAATATCGGCGATGCGTAACTGTTGGTCAGAATATCTATTCGTCCCTCGTTGCTCCTGGAAAGTTGTTTTATTAACGGCGTCGCAAGCAAACTATCACCAATATTATCCCGACAGATCACCAGTATCTTTTTATTCTTCACATTACTCACCATAGAAACACATTATCATGCCTCCATGAAGACATTGGCGTTTGGTGATGGTTGCATAGTGGAATTGGTTTTTACGGTTTCCTGACAATAAAAAGAACAAAAACCAGGAAAGGAAGAGGTTGGCAGGAATATTATTTAATCAGCAGAGTGAGCCGTCCCTGGCCCTGCTCAACTGGCGGAATATTTATTGCTGTTCCACCACATTATTTTCTGCCTCGGGCTGAACATCATCGCCGGAAAACGTCGCCGGAACCAGTCGGCGTCGATTAACCTCGAGGTTAAAAACATCAAAACGATTGTAATAACCCACCACGTCATGCAGTTGCTTCACTTCGATGATCTTCTTCAAATCAAAGGTGGCCCAGGCAATACCCTCTTCATGTTGCAGCGTGTCGCCGATCGGTGTGCCTGTCGGGTCAACAAACAGGGTGGCGGCCTGCGGGGTGTTTTCCAGAATGTCCGCGACCGCGCTGTCGCCGTCGATCAGCATGTTTTTCATTTCATCATTCATCACTGACGCACTCATAATGCCAAAGCATTTCGCTTCAAATGAATGCGCACCGGCACGGATTCGATTGGCCGCCAGGTTATCAAAATTCCCTCCGGCGGCAGGCCGCTTAGTCGGCCAGATAGAAGGCCACTGCGAAATGTGGATCTGCTCTCCCTGCGCCATCAATGCATAACGCGCCAGTGGATTCGTGTTTTCACCGCAGATCAATCCACCCACGCGGCCGATGCGGGTTTCGCACACCTTCAGACCGGCACCATCCCCCGGTGCCCAGACCATTTTTTCATAGAAAGTCGGCACCAGTTTGCGGTGATGGTTAATAATCTGCCCGCTCTGATCGATCAGCACCGACGAGTTCCACAGACAGCCCACGCTGACCGGGCTGCGCTCACTGAACCCCATGCAGATCAGAATATCGTGACGGGCAGCCGCACTGCACAGTGCCTTAATTTCAGGGCCATCAATCAGCAGGCTGTTCTCTGCCATTTTCTCAAACCAGCGGTGGTTATGGATCGGTCCCCACAGCGCCGCCCACACCGGAAATCCGGGAATGAAGGATTCGGGAAACACCACCAGTTCAGCACCGTTGCGGCTGGCTTCCGCAATATAGGCCAGCGCCTTCTCCAGAGTGGCCTGAGCATTCATGTAAACCGGTGCAGCATGCACGGCAGCCACTTTCACTTGAGGTAAAAACATCATTCAGTCCTTATTTATGCGGCCGGATTTATTCACGGCCGGGAGTTCATTTCAGCTGCGGTCCCAGTTCCCTGCGAACCGCCAGTTCCGGCCATAAACGCTCAGCGCGTTCGTCACGGAACAGCAGAGAGAAGACAATCACCAGCAGGAAGCCAACAGGCACTGACACAATGCCAGGGTTGCTGAGTTCAATCAGCGGGGCTTTCAGACCCACAATGCTGGTGGCGTCATCCGGGATAGCGTTGATCTGCGCTTGCAACGCCTGGCGTGACGGCGCATTTGCCTGTTCCGCAGCCAGTGTTTTCAGCTGGCCTTCCAGCACCGCGCGCTGATGGAGCGGATAGGTCATTGAGGGTGAAACCATCACCATAACGATAGCCAGCACGGTGCCGCCGACGATCCCGGCGATCACCCCTGCGGTATTGCAGCGCTTCCAGTAAAGCGACATCACCAGTGCCGGCAGGTTGGCAGAAGCCGCCACTGCATAGCCCAGACCAACGAGGTGCGCCACGTTTTGTCCTTTGGCTTCGATTCCGGCAATAACCGCCACCACCGCCATCAGCAATGTGGCAATTTTCGCTGCGGCAACCTGCTGCCGTTCGGTCGCGACGCCGTTCTTAATCGCGCCGACATAGACGTCATGCGCCATCGCCGAAGCAGCCGCCAGCGTCAGACCGGCAACAACAGCAACGATGGTGGCGAAGGAGATAGCGGCAACCAGCGCCAGCAGGAAGTTACCCGCAAAACTTTCAGCGCCGCCCCCCAGATACTGTGCAAGTAACGGGGCCGCCAGGTTGCCACCTTTATCCGCTGCTTTTACCGCATCCGCACCGAGGTAATGTGCGCAGGCAAAGCCAATGACGATAATGAACAGGTGGCAAACACCGATAAACAACATGCTCCACAGCACAGACTTTCTGGCATCGGTAGAATTACGCACGGCGAAGAAGCGCATCAGCACATGTGGCATGGCTGCGGTGCCCAGCAGCAGGGCCAGTCCGAGAGAAACCTGCTCAAGCGGTTTTTTCAGGTAAAGCCCGGCTTCTAAAAAGCGTTGTCCTGCCTCCTGCGGCGTGAACGAAGGATCGTTAACCAGTGACATCACGTATTGTTGCAGGCGATGATCGGCGGTCAGGGTGTTGAGGAACGCCAGGCCATTAAAGCCAAAGGGTAACCAGGACAGCACCACCAGGATAAAGCAGCAGGAGATCAACAATACGGCTTTGGTAACCTGCACCGCCGTCGTCGCGCGCATGCCACCAAACGCGACATAAATCAGCATCAGCATGCCAACCGCAATCACTGACACTTCATAGGGGATGCCAATCAGTGCCCTGACGATCACCGCGCCCCCGACGATCTGCGGCACCATATAAAACAGCGCCACGATGACGCTCGATACCGCCGCGACAAACTTGGTGGCCCGAAAACCATTACGCCAGGCCAGCACATCACCCAGCGTGTAACGTCCGAGGTTGCGGCATGGTTCGGCAACCAGTAACAACACCGGAATGAAGGCGACGAAAAAGCCAATCAGGTAATTAACACCATCGAAACCATAAAGCGCGATCAACCCGGAAACACCCAGAAAAGCGGCAGCCGAGAGATAATCACCGGCAATGGCCAGCCCGTTCTGTAATGGCCCAATCTGACCACCGGCGGTGTAAAAATCTCCGGCAGAACTGTTTTTACGTGAGGCAATCCAGGTGATAGAGAGTGATGCCAGGAACAACAGGGTAAAAATGGTAAAGGTCATATATTTGTGACCCTGCCCGACCATGGTGTCGGCGGCATTTGCCGTTGCAGAAAAAAGAGTAAGTATGGTTGCAGCCAGCAGATATTTCGTTTTCATTTCGCTTTACCACGTGCCAGATAATGTGTGATCCATTTCGGGTCGTCATAGCGCCCCATCTTTTTTGCGTAGCACCATGCAACCGCTGCACCCAATGGGTACTGGAGGATGACCCATAACAGCCCGATATTAAATGAACCGGCAATCTGGTATTTCATCACTGCCGGAAATAACGAGTTCAGCAGTGGTAATGAAAAGAAGAAAATAAAGGTGATTAGCACCAGAAAGGTAATTATCAAACCTTTGTTTCTTACGTGTGATTTAAACTCCCCCGAAGAATATATCTTATTAATTCTCAGTTCTGTTGTTTCTATTTCATTGTTCATTGTAATTCCCCCTTCTGTCCGGAAATCCTAACAAACGGGATAACCATGAG
Source organism: Pantoea sp. App145 (assembly GCF_047947045.1). NCBI lineage: Bacteria > Pseudomonadati > Pseudomonadota > Gammaproteobacteria > Enterobacterales > Erwiniaceae > Pantoea > Pantoea sp. App145. Next base: position 158,307 of record NZ_CP133294.1, on the reverse strand, counting down.
GAACTGGCGATTTAGCACTCGCCCTTGCATTTTTGCAAGGGCGGTATTGCACCAATAAAAGGAATTTGAGTTAGCCGATAAGATCTGACACTAGCATGGAGGCATGATACAAACCCATTACATTGATATTAATGGTTTTTACATTTACCAGACTTGCTCAGAATGTGCACTTTGTCAGTGCAATGACATCATTTTAAGCGAATACCAGGATCGTTCGGATAATCATTCCCGAACACCTCCAGCAAAAATGCGATGATAGCTTTCATCTTTGGCAAATAACGCAGTTCGCTATGGACGGAAAGCCATACCACACGGCTCACTTCAACCGACTCCCTGAGTAGGGGTTTTAGTCCAAATCGCTCCGCCTGCATAAATTCCGGCAGCATGGCAATGCCTGTCCCGCTGGCGGCGGCAAACATTTGTGCAACCAGACTGCTGGAACTAAAGATAATATCCGGATTAATAATCGCCTCATCCAGCCAGCGCACGGTATCCAGCTGAATCAGGTCGCTGATATAACTGATAAATTTATGATTACGCAACTCACTGATATGGGCGGGAGCACCGTATTTTTGCAGGTAATCATTATGGGCATACAGATAGAGCCTGAACTTACCCACCGGAAGAATATCCAGTCCTTTACCATCATAGGGATAAAAACTGAGAAAAAGATCGGCTTCGCGACGGTTCACATGCACCTGATGCGATGAAGTTAATAATTCCACCAGAATATTGGGGTATTTTTCATTAAATTTACCGATCTTCCCGGCCAGATAGAACGACGCTATCCCTTCCATGGTGCCAATCCTGATTTCCCCGGCGGGCAAATGGCTGACACCTGCTTTATCCGTCTGCATCATCGCCAGCGAATGGGATTCCATGGATTCTATAAAGGAGAGAATTTCACGCCCTTTGGTGGTGGCTTTCAGTCCAGCCGGCAGTCGTTGAAATACCGGAGCAGCCAGCGACTTTTCAAGGCTGGCGATATGACGTGACACGGTGGAAACGTCGATCCGCAACTGACGTGCCGCCGCAGACAGGCTGCCACAACGATAAACTTCCAGAAATATTCGCAGATCATTCCAGTTGGGCATTGAAGGTTGCATCGGGTTTCTCAGGCTTGTGTCTGATGTGAATTCAGTATGTTGATAAAAATATCAGCTGAGATTACCACTGCGAAGCATTGTTTATTGACTTCATTGCCAGGGCACTTCCCTGTGCCGTCCCGTATCAGGGATGGGTTCTGGTATCCAGGCGCAACTGGAGGAAAGTCAGATCCAGCCAGCGACCAAACTTGGTTCCCACCTCAGTCATCCGCCCGACCTCGGTGAAACCCAGTTTTTTATGCAATGCGATAGAGGCTTCATTGCCGGATTCGATACCCGCCACCATCACGTGTTTGCCCTGTTGCTGAGCCAGCTGAATCAGTTCGGCCATCAGTGCTCCCCCCGCACCTTTGCCGCGAGCCTCTTTGTGGACATAAACTGAGTGTTCCACCGTATGGCGGTAGCCATCCCACGGACGCCAGTCGCCATATGAGGCATAACCCAGAACCTTCCCTTCCTCATCAACAGCAACCAGCACTGGGAAGCCAGCGTCATTTCGATCGCGCATCCATTTAATTCTGTTGAGGAAATCGACGGTTTTGTCATTCCAGATAGCCGTGGTATTAAGTACTGCGTCGTTATAAATGTCGGCGATGACATCTGCATCCCCTTCATTTGCGGTTCGAATCTTCATGGTGGACACCTCGTTTCTCTGTCACTAAAGTAGATGTATTGTTCACTATCTTAGTTATCCATTATGTTAGATAAATTATCCAGTAAAGAAGATGATGTAAACCAGCGGATCGGACAAAAAATTAAGGCCGAAAGAGAAAAGCGAGCCTGGTCTCTGACAGACCTTGCCGAAAACTCGGGTGTTTCCCGGGCAATGATCCACAAAATTGAACGTGGCGAGAGCAGCCCTACCGCAACCTTGCTGGCGCGCCTGGCGGGTGCTTTTGATATGAGTATGTCCCAGCTGATAGCGCTGAGCGAGGTTCAGACCGGCACGCTGGTCAGACACGATCAACAGGCGGTCTGGCAAGACCCGGAGACCGGTTACATCAGACGCCACGTATCACCGGGACAAATCCCCGTTGACCTGGTAAGCGTTGAACTTCCGGCAGGCGTTGCCGTTCCCATGCCAGCGATATCTTATCTGTCCCGCCGTCAGCTGATCTGGGTGCTTGAGGGTACCCTCACCTTTCAGGAAGGCAGTACCCTTTTTGAGATGCATAAGGGCGATTGCCTGGAACTGGGGGATCCCACTGATTGTGTTTTCAAAAATGCCACGGCAAAGCCCTGCTTTTATGCCGTGGTGGTACTTAAATCTTCATGACTTTATACGATTGAAACCCCTGCGGGTAAAACGCTTTTAGTCTTATTGCAGGTGTTTTTTAAGGGTGCGTCATCTGACCACCCTGGATATTCAGGAATATCTCACCCCCCCGTCATTTAATCCTTTCCCGGATTGATGTACTTTGCGCGGCTTTTAAAAGATGCGCTGGTATTTACCATCCAGGAAAAAGTGTTATGGCTGAAAATAGAGTAGATATTTCTAAACAACCACTGAGATTAAAAGAAAACTCAGTGACGATTAAGTCAGCATTAAAATGGATTATTCCGGCAGTAATCGCCGCGCTAGCCATTCCCGTCGGCACGGGATACGCCAGTGCGGGAAACATCATATTGACGTTCATCATTCTTTTTGTTGCCAGAAAAAACCCGCTGACTTTCTACTTCTCAGGCTTAATGCTGCTGCTTCTTTCTCTCTATATCCCGGTAGGTTACAACTTTGGGCGGATCAGCTACCCTTATGTGGTGTCAGCATTGCAGACCAATCCAGGTGAAAGTCTGGAGTTCCTGCAAGGGGTGAGCTTTACCGCCTGGTTGCTGTTTGTTATGGCAATCACCTCACTGTTGCTATTTATTATTTACGGTGGCGACTTTGGCAAAAAACATCAGGCCATCTATTTCATTCTTTTCGTCATGGTTAATATGAATTCCTTTCCAAACAGGATGGCAACGCAAGTTATCACCTCCGTGTACAAGGCCAGTCTGGAGTTAAAAAAACTAAAAGCATCCAATTCAATTCCAGATGATTTTCCTATCCTCAGCCATAGCGGAAAATACAAGAATGTGATTGTTATTATTGGCGAGAGTGTCGCGCGGGATTATTTATCCGTTTATGGTTATCAGCATAACACCACGCCGTGGTTGAATACGGCTCCGGGACTGTTTTTTACTGACTATATTTCCACTGCACCTAATACCTACCTGTCATTGCCTCGCACGCTCGCGCTCAGTGACGGGGTGAAAACGCAGGAAAATAACAGCATTGTCGCCCTGGCGAATAGTGCCGGTTTCAATACATTTTGGGTCTCTAATCAGGGTTTTCTCGCCACCTTCGACACACCTGCAACGCTCATCGGCAGCAGAGCGAATCATCAGGTTTTCTTCAAGAAAGGCGATTATGAAGAGAACGATACGGATGATATGGCCCTGCTGGAGCATTTGCACAGTATCGTCAACGAAAACCATAGCAGCGATAACGCGGTATTTCTCCATATGATCGGTTCTCATCCCGACACCTGCTCACGGTTAAACGGTTTTCCGGTTAATCTGCATATCAGCCAGCAGGAGAGCTTCAATTGCTATCTCGCTACCCTGCAGAAGCTGGATACCTTTATTCAGCGCGCCCATGACATTCTGGCACGCAGCGGCGAACCTTACGCACTTGTCTATTTTTCTGACCACGGTATGACTGTCGATGACAGTGAGCGTCCGGTACGTCATGGCAATGATGCGCGGCAAAATTACAATATTCCGTTCTTTATTCTCACCAGTGATAACCACCAACATCTGATTGATGACACCCCCATCAGCGCCAGACATTTTATGTCGCTGTTTTCACAGCTGACGGGTATCAATAGCGAGCTGATACCGGCACGGTCTCCGCAACAGATCGCCGATCAGCAGAGAACCGTGTTTAATGGGGTAGGCCTTATTCCTTATAATGAACTGAAAAATAACCCGATAATCGACTAGCCCCTGTGAGACACCTTACCAGTCACGCACTCAGCACCCGGCGCAAAAACTTCCCTGAAAAGGTCTTAGGCAGCGAACGGCGGAAGTGAATCTTGCGCGGCAGCGCGTAGCGGCCACAGCGACTGACCAGGCGTTCGCGTATTTGCTGCTTCAGGGCCGCCTCCTGTTGCGCATTTAACCCATCGGTAACCACAAAAAGCGCCACCATTTCACCCAGCAGGTGATGTGGGGTGCGGGTAGCCACCACTTCAACGATGCCATCCAGCCCCGCCAGTGCATTTTCTACTTCCGCTGTCGCCAGACGTTTGCCGCCGATGTTGATCACGTCATCCATACGCCCCTGAATCACGATCGTATCGCCCACCCACATGGCGCAATCATGGGTGGCGTAACTCCAGCGCCCATCCCGCTGTAGCCAGTAACGTTGATCATGCTGCGTATCATCCTGCCAGAGCGTTGACATGCCACCCGGACCGAGCGTGCCATTTACCACCAACATCCCAGATTCCCCCGCAAGACATAATGCACCATTCGCCGGATCCACGATCGCCACTGAGCGGCTGAACACCGGTTTCAGGCCGCTGCCCGCCCCCGCCAGCAGCGGCCAGCCGGACTCAGTCTGCCAGTAATGATTTTCGCATGGCACGCACATCTCCGTGCTCACCCAGTCATGAGTTGCACTGTCGAGCGGTTCGCCAGCCAGATAGAGCGATCGCAGCGCCGACAGGCTGGCACGCGGCGTCCCCTGCTGGCGCGCCATGCGGATCGCACCTGCGATGGTTAACATACGGGTGATGCCCAGCTCCGCCACCATTTGCCACCAGCTTTCTCCAGGGGCATTCGCCGGGCTGGCTTCACACATGACCGTGGTGATCCCCGCCAGCAGCGGGGCATAGACGCCGTAGCTATGTCCGGTGACCCATCCTACATCCGCCGTGGTAAAGAAAATCTCATCATCCTGAACCTGAAACAGGTGATGGAGGCTGGCAAGCAGCGCCACGGCGTAGCCACCGGTATCGCGCACAATACCCTTTGGCGCTCCCGTGGTGCCGGAGGTAAATAGCAAATGTGAAGGTTGAGACGACTCTACCCAGACACAGGGCACCACGCGCCCGTGATGCTGCGCCAGCTCACGGCTAAATTCCGCACTCGCAATATCTGCCTCACGTAACGTGGCGGTGGCAGCAGGGATGGAGGGCAGGCTCTCGCGGCTGCGCTTCTCGCTGCTGTGGATCAACAATACAGGCTGGCAGGCGTGGATACGCTGGGCCAGCGCTTCGCTGGTACTGGCAGAGTAAACCACCACATGCACCGCCCCAAGCCGGGCGCAGGCCAGCATGGCGATGGCGGCCATCGGCGTCATCGGTAACGTAATCAGCACCCGATCTCCCTGGCGAATCCCCCAGCTTGCCAGCAGGCTGCTCAGGGCGTTGACCTGCTGCCAGAGTTCACGGTAGCTGAGCCGATGGGTTTGCCCAAGGTAATCGCGGTGGATAATGGCGCAATGTTCCCCCCGGATCGCCAGATGGCGGTCGAGGGCGTTATAGCTCAGATTGGTTTTCCCTCCGGGGAACCAGCGACAGCGCGGCCCACCCTCAATACTTGCAACCAGCGCGCTAAAGCCCTGCTGCCAGTCAAGACGCTGCGCTTCCTGCTGCCAGAACGCGCCATCCTCAACGGTGATCATTGACATACGCCGCCTCCGCAGCGCCCTGGTGCTGCTGCTCAATCGCCTCCGCCAGCCAGGCGGCATCTTCACCCACACCTTCAAAGCGGCCCGATCCCCAGGTCCACAGCCACGGCAATCCAAGGAAATACAGCCCCGGCTGAACCGAGACGCCACGGGTATGGCGTGGATAGCCTTTATCATTGAATGCGGGTGCGTCGATCCAGCTGAAATCGGTATGGAACCCCACCGCCCAGATAATGGCGGCAATGTTGGTCAGATCGATATGCGTTGCACTCTCTTCCGGTTGCCACAACGGCTGGTAGCGCGCTTCAGTGGGTGCGTCGATACCCTGCTCAGCGATCCAGACATCAATACTGTCTTTAATTTTCTGCGAGGTGGCGTCAGCGCCGTCCAAATTAGCCTTCAGGTCATCGGCAATGAGCAGTTTGCCGTCGCGATAACCCAGCAGGCGGCCATATAGCTGCATACCCTGCAACGCAAAAGCGCGCAGGTCGATATCACGCCCACCATCACGGCCAGTGACATAGTGGTTAGTCTTGCGCCGCGCGTCTTCACCCAGCGGATGATCGTCCACCGTCAGACGGTAATGTCCCATATCATCCAGCCAGTCCACCACGTCACGCCCACGGTAAAACCGCGCTACGCGCGGCGCGCTGCCCACGCACAGATGCACGCGGCGACCGGCCAGATGCAGGTCTTCCGCGATCTGTGCGCCGGATTGCGCCGATCCCACCACCAACACGTCCCCGGCGGGCAGTTGCTGCGCCGATTTATAGCTGGCGGAATGCACCTGCATGATGCTTTCTGGCAGTTGTGCGGCGATCTCCGGGAAGCGCGGGCGATGATAATTACCCACCGCGATCACCACCTGATCAGCGGTGAAAACCCCGGCAGAGGTCAGCAACTGAAAACCCTGTGGCGTTTTCTCTACGCGCAACACGTTAACCCCTTCGCGTAACGGCGCATTAAAGCTACGGGCGTAGCGTGCAACATAATCGATGATCTCATCGCGCAGCATAAAGCCGTGCGGATCGTCGCCGTCATAGGGAAAACCGGGCAACTTACATTGCCAGTTAGGCGTCACCAGGCAGAAGTTGTCCCAGCGTTGTTCGCGCCATGCCCAGGCCAGCTGGTGGCGTTCCAGCACGATATGGCGGATGTTTTTTTGCGTCAGGTTCCAGCTCATGGCGAGACCCGCCTGCCCGCCGCCAATAATGACGACAGGATAATGATTGTTGTTCATCGTAATCTCGCTTGTTATCAGACCGGGACGGGGGTGATTTTTTCCACAATGACCTGCTGCTCCGCCGTGAACTGGCGGGCTTTTTGCACAATCACCGCAGACTGGTCCTGCGCGCTGGAGCAGAAATAACCGAACTTCGCTTTTACCCTCTCACTGGCTTCGTCCAGCGCACGGGTGCTGAGGGTGACGAACTCCGCCAGCGTATAGGGATGATTCACCTCCAGATGCTTCTCAATGGCGGTGGAGGGGGAATAGCAGGTATCTTTGCTGCCATCAGGCCAGCAAACGACAAAATGCATTGCAGGCATCGTCAGTTCCTCTCTTGATTGTTCATGCCGGTAAGCGGCTGTTGCGCCAGATCCCAGTAGCAGGTGCGCTGCTGCTGGTACTGCATGATGAGTTTTCTTTCCGGGGTAAAATGTCCCACCGTTGCACAGGCAATCCCGCAGCGGGTAAAGCGTTCAGCCACCTCGTCGCAATGTTGTGGTTCCACAGCCAGCAGGAAACCGAAACTGGGGAAGGCGCACAGCCACTGCTCCAGTTCTACGCCGGGCGGGGTCGGGATCAGCGTCAGGTCCAGCTCCGCGCCCAGCCCGCCACTCTCCAGCATCATCACCAGCGTGCCCGCCAGCCCGGCCTGGCTGATGTCTTTCGCTGCCTGAAGCAATCCTTCTTCGGCCATCGCCGGTAACAGGGACAACGCCTGACGCAGGGCCAGAGGGTCGGCATGGGTCGCCGCATCCCAGTTGTAACCGGGAGGATGCCAGCGCCCATGCAGATTGATCGCCACCATCAGCGTCTGCCCCGGCTGTACGGCAAAGCTGTTGAGTGGATGGGTCGTTTCCCCCAGCACCGCCACGGCAAGTTGTGGTTGATCGCTACGCAGATTGGTGTGACCGCCCACCACCGGCACCTGATACGCACGTGATGCCGCCGCCATCCCCTGCAGGATCTGCTCCGCATGGGGTAACGCGTCATCCCACAGGGCATTAACCACCGCCAGCGGGCGTCCGCCCATCGCAGCAATGTCACTCAGATTGACCATCACGCCACACCAGCCGGCAAACCACGGGTCTTCCGCGACAAAGCGATTAATAAATCCCTCCATCGCCAGCAGCTTGTAGCCGCTGCCATCCGGGATCAGCGCGCAATCATCCCCATTGGGGTTCGGGTTAGGCCAGGCATCGCGCAGCTGCTGCGCCACCTGCTGGATATCACGCTTATGGGCGATGCCACTGAAGGCGTGCAGCCGTGCAATCAGCGCGGGTAAGTCATGATTCATTGTGCTACCCCCGTCAGAAAGATCGGTATCTCAGCTGGCTTGCGCACCGGGGTATTGATCACCATGCCACTCAGCGGGTCGTAGCAGGGGGGATAGAAGTTAAGATCGGCCTGCATCCTGGCATGGCGGACACCACGCAAATCCAGCCACTCCAGCGTGTGCCAGTGCATGCGGCGAAACAGCGGTTCGTTCTGATGCTGCACCTGGGCATAAAATTCCCGGCAGCCCAGCGCATGAGCGCTGCACACCGCCAGACGGATCAGCGTCGGCCCCAGCTGGCCCTGCCGACGGTAGGCGTTATCCACGGCGAGGCGCGATCCCATCCAGACCCCTGGTGCCAGTTCATGGATGCGTACCGTGCCCACCACTTCATCATGCCAGCCGCCCACGCTGCCAAGTGCCACCAGCAGCCGGGCATGGCCATCGATGTCATCCAGGTCATCGCCCTCAAACAATCCCTGTTCCTGGCAGAACACCCGCTGGCGCAGTGCGTAAGCCTGCCGCCGTTCCCACGGCAGCGTGACCCATTTGATGGTGTAACCCGCGTAGTGATTCATCATGCCCCCTTACGCCATTGCCTGTTCAAAGCTGGAAAGTGAAGAACAGGCACCGCAGCGACCGCAGCCCGCCTTGATATCGCTGGAACGCAGGCTTGCCTGACTCAGCATCTGCCCGAGCGGCTGCAAAATGGACGACATAAACTGGCTGTCAGGGGCCGGATGATGTTCCAGCGGTGTGCCACTGATCGGTACAAAAGGCACGACAAACGGATAAACCCCGAGGTCAATCAACGTCTCCGACAGCGACAGGATGGCATGCGGCGTATCGCCCAGACCCGCCAGGATATAGGTACTGACCTGGCCCCGGCCAAACACCGCCACCGCATCGGCGAACGCCTCAAGATACTGATCCACGCTTACCTGGGCCTTACCCGGCATAATGCGGGCGCGCACTTCCGGCGTGACAGCTTCGAGATGCATGCCCAGCGCATCAATGCCTGCGTCTTTCATACGTCGGAACCATTTCGCATCTCCCGGTGGCTCGCATTGTCCCTGCAACGGCAAATCCACCGCCGCTTTGATGGCGAGCGCACTTTCCACCAGAATGCGGGCACCACGGTCGCTGCCTGAGGGGGTGCCGGTGGTCATCACCATATGTTTCACCCCATCCAGCTCCACGGCCGCTTTTGCCACTTCTGCCAGTTGCTGCGGGGTTTTGCGCGCAATGGTGCTACCCGCCGCCAGCGACTGCCCGATAGCGCAGAACTGGCAGGCTTTGGCGCGATTTTCATAGCGGATGCAGGTTTGCAGCACGGTGGTCGCCAGCACGTCGGTGCCATGCAGCGTCGCAATCTGCGAGTAGGGTACGCCGTCCGCCGTCTGTCGCTCATAAAAACGCGGTTTATGGGCGATGCTGATCTCCCGCACCGGAATCAGGTTGTTGTACAGCCGGGTGGCACCGGACTCCTCGTGTTTCACCTGCCAGGGTGACTGCCGTGCGGAATGGGTGTAGATCGGCACCATCACCGTCACACCATCGATATTCATCGCCTGATGATCCGATGGCCCGGCGCCGCCATGACGGCTGACATGGTCCTGGCGGGGATTGATCACGTTAACCCCCTGAGTAAGCAGCTCAGTGATCAGCTGCTGGCGCGTAGACGGTACGTTCTGCATCGCGGTCTCCTCCCGTTTCGGACTCATCATCACGCGCCACCACATAACGGGCAGGTGTCGCATCGAGGCGCAGGCTGAGTAATTCTGGTCGGGCATAGTGGCCGACAGAATCCATCATGCGTTTGCGTTTGGTGATCAGGGCCATGTCCAGATCGGCAATCAAAATCCCCTCACCTTCGGTCAGCGGCGGCACCAGGTGACGGCCTTCCGGCGAGATGATGGCGGTGTTGCAGCCGCCACGCAGACCCTTCTGTAATGCCGGGTCGCTGGTCAGTTCGTTGATTTGCTCCTCAGTGAGCCAGCCAGTGGCATTGATGACAAAGCAACCGGACTCCAGCGCATGATGGCGAATGGTGACGTCCATCTGCTCGGCAAAAATCGGCCCCACCAGCGAACCGGGGAACTGGCTGCAATGGATCTCCTCGTGCTGCGTCATCAGGCTGTAGCGCGCTAGCGGGTTGTAGTGCTCCCAGCAGGCTAAGGCTCCGATGCGCCCAACCGCGGACTCCACCACCTTCAATCCGGCACCGTCTCCCTGCCCCCAGATCATCCGTTCGTGATAGGTCGGGGTGATCTTGCGACGCTTCAGCACCAGTTCCCCGCTGGCATCAAACACCAGCTGGGTGTTGTAGAGCGTGCCGTGGTCACGCTCATTCACCCCCAGCACCACCACGATGTTGCGCAAACGGGCGCGTTCGCCCACCGCATGGGTGATCGGGCCGGGCACCACCACCGCCTGGTCATACAATTTCAGATGCGCCGCTCCGGCGGTCATCGCGGGCGTGATAAACGAGAAGTAGGGGTAGTAAGGTACAAAAGTCTCAGGAAAGACAATGATCTCTGCCCCCTGTGCGGCTGCCTGATCGATAGCGTCCAGCACCCGGGCCAGCGTTTTGCTGGCCTCATGGAGATCTGGCGCAATCTGGGCGGCGGCGGCACGAATAATGCGTGACTCAGCCATAACGCACCTCCGCTTACATCGTCCAGGTATCGATGATCACCGCGTTGTCACGCACGTGCAGCAGTTTCAGGTCCAGCACATCCAGTGGATTGATTGGACGAACCCCTTCCAGCAGCGAAGGCTCGCCGTGACCATACAGGGCCTGTAAGGCAAAGCGGCAGGCGTAGACTTTGCCGCCTTCAGACATAAATTTGGTCAGCTGATTGGCATAGTTCTGGTGACCGGGAAAAGCTTCGGCACCGATGGTCGGGAAACCACGCTGCACGCCGAGCAATACGCCCGGTCCATACAGCAGAATGGAGGTTTCGAATCCTTTACGTTGCAGCCGGGTAGCCTGGAGCATGTTGACGAAACCGATCGAGCCTTCAAAAGCCACGGTGTGGAAAGTCACCAGCGCCTTCTGGCCCGGCTCCGCCTTCACATCTTCAAACACTTTTTCTTCGTAATCGACAAAGAAATCACCCGTCTTATGAGCTGGCAAAGTTACTTTTGGCATAGCACGTTTCTCCCGGTTTTGATCAGGGGGAGCCTCGCTCCCCGTCATGGTACATCGCAGGTGATGCACAGAGACTGGAGCAAGGTACGTGCCAGCGGCGGATCCGGGGTATGCAATCAATGGCCCATCAAATGCTCAAATTATGCGCAAAAAAATTTTTCATCCTACTAACATTCCCATAACCTGCCGTGCCAGATAGCGATAAATCACGTTGAGATGCACTGAATTGATGCCAATTTGCACCAAAAATGCACACAATTAAAATCATCATGCAATCAATGATGCAATCAATGGATAAGGTGATTGCAGATTAACCTCCGCCAGGCAATAGTGATGCACACTTCGCCATTTTGCTGGAATTGTCTGCATGCTTAATAAACTCGGCAGTCGCTGGAACAGCTATCAAAATCAGAACACCCAACGCCCGGCTTATCTGTTGATTGCCGATATCATCGCCGACGGCATCAACAGCGGCGAGTTTCAGCCCCGCGATCGTCTGCCGCCGTTACGTGAGCTGGCACTGCTGCTGGCGCTCAATTACACCACCGTGACCCGTGGCTACGCGGAAGCCAAACGACGTGGATTGATTGACTCACGGCCAGGCCTCGGCAGTTACATTCGTGGTAAGGTGCCCGCCGTCCCGCTCAGCGGGGGCAGCAGTTATGAGATGACGATGAATTCACCGATTGAGCCCGGTATCGAGCTGGCACAGGCGATCAGTGAAGGGGCGATTAACCTGTTCGCGCATAAAAACATTCTCAGCCTGCTGCGTTACCAGGATTTTGGCGGGCAGGCCGATGATAAGGCGATGGCAAAGGTCTGGCTGGAGAAGCAGTTACCCGCCGTGAGCATGGAAGACATTCTGGTCGCCCCTGGGATCCATAGCGCACTGGTGGGACTGCTAACCCTGCTGTGCCGCAAGGGTGGCAGCGTGTGCGTCAGTGATTTGATCTACCCGGGCCTGAAAGCCATCGCCAGCCAGCTGAATATCACGCTGCAATCCCTGCCCTGCGATGAAGATGGCCCGCTGCCGCGCGCCTTTGAACATCAATGCCAGACCGGCAACATCAGCGCATTGTATATCAATCCCACCATCCAGAACCCCACCACCCTGACGCTGCCGCTGCGCCGCCGTGAAGCGCTGGCTGATGTGGCATCGCGTTACAGCGTGCCAGTGATTGAGGATGAGGCTTATGCTGCACTGGCGACACAGCATATTGCGTCGTTCAGCGAGCTCATCCCCGAACTGACCTGGTACGTCACCGGCATGTCCAAATGTTTTGGGCCGGGGCTGCGCACCGCATTTATCAAAGGTCCGGGTAAGCGCAATACCCAGCTGCTGGCGGGTGCGCTGCGCGCGCTGAACGTCATGGCCAGCCCGATTACCAACGCGCTGGCGACCCAGTGGATCAGCGATGGCACCGCCGATCGGGTGTTGCTTTCCGTGCGTGCCGAATCGGTGATTCGCCAGAAAATGGCCAGTGACATTTTGCGCGATTTTAGTTACCGCGCCACACCGCAGGGTTTCCACCTCTGGTTGCAGCTGCCGCGTCATTTCAACTGGAATCCTGCCGAAATGGCGGTAAAGCTGCGCGAGCTTGGCGTCAGTGCTGTCTCAAGCGCGGCCTTCTGCACCGATAATAACCCACCGGATGCGCTGCGTATTTGTCTGGGTGGCTCCTGGTCACGGGAAACCTGCGCGGAAAATTTACAGACTATTGCCCATGTCATGCTGAATCCTCAGCATTACGGCAGTGTGATCCTTTAAGCATATTAATGGGTTCTCTTGAATAATGATGATGATGCTGGCAACATTGATCGCCTGTTTTAATTAAATCGGGTAAGTCAGGATGACATGGCCTAAATTTGCTGACATCAAAATATTTTTTATGGGGTTATTGCGAAAAATAAACTGGGAAGCGTTTTCGGTCATCGTCGCGTTAGGCATATTTCTCTGGGGAAATCACTTATCTTCCGTGGATAAAGAACAAAATGCCCTTGATGAAGTGCAAAAGATAAAAATCATGTTGCACTCCGAGGTGGAATACAACCTGCAAGCCGTTGAAACCGGGGGCTATGAACAGTCTCTCGTCGAGGAGTGGAAAGTCTGCGTACCTTTACCGGACAACGATAGCGAGGCGCTTGCACGGCTTGAGGTTGTCGCTGCCTATTTGCACGATGATATTTATAAAGCCACGCTGCCTAAGTTACAGAACCTTCCCCCTGAGTATGTTGACAGGCTGGTACGTTATTATAACGCCATCGGCAGATTTAAAGATTTAAGCGCGATGATAAAAACCAATGGCGGCAATCAAAGCAAGATCAAATTGTTTAAAAGTGAATATTCGGCGTTGGTGACCCAATCTGCCGCGTTGGAAGAATTACTGCGCACGCAAGATGCGTCATGATGTTATTCACGTATTTCATTCCCTTTCTTAGCCATTACCATTCTGGATTTTATTGTGATGAAACTATTTACTCCTAAAGCTATCGCTTTGCTGGTGACATTATTGGGTTGCAGCACCACTTATGCCGGAGAAAGTCTGGCTGATTTGCAAACTGCGGCAACAAACGGTAATGCCGCAGCACAAACGACCCTCGGCATCGATTATCTTAAAGGTGACGGCGTCACGCAGGATTACGGCAAAGCACAGGAATGGCTGGAGAAAGCCGTGGCACAGGATAACCCGGATGCCTGTCATGCTCTCGCCCTGATGTACACCTATGGACAGGGTGTGACAAAGGATCTTAATAAAGCCATCGAACTGTATAAAAAGGCCGGTCCGGCGCAGCATGGTGATGCATGGAATAATCTGGCGGTTATCTATGCTCAGGGATTGAATGGCCAGCCTGATCCCACCCTGGCGCTTAAGTATTATCAGCTGGCCGCCGATGCTGGCAACAGCGAGTCGCAGGCGGTAATAGGCTGGCGATATGCCACCGGTGACGGGGTGCCAAAAAACACCCGTAAGGCATTTCAGTACTACGAGAAGTCAGCCGCGCTGGGTAACCCGAAGGGACAGGCTTTACTCGCCAGCGCCTATGATGATGGTATCGGGGTAAAACGCAACGATGCGCTCGCCGCCGCCTGGTACAAAAAAGCCGCCGATAACGGCGACCTGTCCGCAATGAATAATCTCGGCGTTATGCTTACCGATGGTGAAGGCGTGAAGCAGGATTACGTCAAAGCACGCTTTTATCTGGAACAAGCCGTAGCGAAAGACTCAGCAGAGGCCAGAACCGGTTTAGGTTATCTGTATCTCAATGGGCTGGGGGTGAAAAAGGACTATTACAAAGCCACCGAACTCTACAGCACGGCCTGTGATCGGGGGGTTGCAGATGCTTGCGCTACCGTGAAGGAAATGAAAGCGAAAAAAATGTATCGCGTCAGGTCCGCCAGCGCCTCCGCATCCACGACAACACAGCGTCTGATCGCGAAATCCATCGATGACGGGGTTAACGCGACCTTTACCTGGCAAGGTGACGATGCCACCTTCAAAGCGAACGGACATGCGGTGGATTGCTCATTTTTAAAAGACTTTTCGGAGCCAGGCGGCAATCTCGCTACCTCCTTTGTTTGCACCGGAAATGTCCAGATCGTGCTGAAGCAATTTAAAACCACGAAGAATGCCTATATCGCGGTAACCACTAACAACTTCAAGGATGAGGTGAAATCTTTCGCGGTTAATGTTTACACCGTGGAAACCTCCGCCGCTAACTGACAAGTGTTGCCGACTCTACGACTGTAGGTCGGCTGCCCACGCCGATTACGATTTATAGCGCACCGCTTCAATCAGTTTTGAAAAAGCTGCCGTATGCTGTTTACGGCTGGGATAGTAAAGATAATAACCGGCAAAAGGTGCACACCAGTCATCCAGCACCACCTGAAGTCTCCCCTCATCAATGTATTTTCTGGCGCTATCTTCAGGCACACAGGCGACCCCCATCCCGGTTAATGCGGCATCAACGCGCGAGGCAAGGTTATTAAAAATCAGCTGTCCTTCAACTTTGACCCGGATCTCTTTGCCATCCTTGCTAAATTCCCAGTTATAAATCCCCCCGAGTGTCGGCAAACGCATATTGATGCAGTTATGGTTCTGGAGTTCATATGGGGTCTCCGGTATCCCGTTTTGCGCGAAATAGTCGGGGGAAGCCACCACCACCATGCGCCAGTCCGGACCAATGCGTACCGCCACCATATCTTTCTCAACCTGTTCACCCAACCTCACCCCGGCATCAAAGCGGCCACTGACAATATCCGTCAGGGTGTTATCCACCGATAATTCAATATTGACTTCCGGGTAGGCCTGTAAAAAAGGTTTTAATAACGGCCAGAGGGTTGAAGCCAGCGCGTGCTCCCCGGCAGTAATACGGATATTCCCGGAGGGTTTGCCCTGATCATCGGTTAATTGCAGCAAGGCTTTTTCGATATCGGCAATCATCGGCCCGACATTCTGAATTAACCGCTCGCCTGCTTCCGTCGGTGCCACGCTGCGGGTGGTGCGGGTTAGTAAGCGGGTATTAAGCCGCTCCTCAAGTCCACGAATAGAGTGACTCAGCGCCGATTGCGATACCCCCAGTTTGGCGGCAGCACGGGTAAAACTCTGCTCTCGCGCCACCATCACCAGATAGATGAGGTCGTTAAAATTTTCCCTGAGCATCGATTACGCCTCTTTGTCATCTTTTGTCAGGCTACCGGCCTGAAAACCATACATAAACTGAAATATATGTGATTTATTCACAAATTGACCAGAAAAAGCTGACGGATTGTGACATAAGCCCTGTTCTAAGCCAGATTTCGGTTCAATGCTTAACCTTTTGGAGCGGTACTGATGAGTTTTACTCATTACGCCTATCGGGTTTTGCCCGCTAATAAACTGTAATTCGTAATGATACTATTATCTCGTCGTTAGCCAACTCTTCTTTTAATTATGTGAGGTTTCTATGAAAACGTTAATTGCTTCCGCTTTTGCCTTAACCACTCTTTTTGCTGTTAACAGCGCCTTTGCCGTCGATGTCATCAACGATACCGCCGGTAAACAAAAAGTCGGTGTGGTTTCTGCTTCCGGTGCCTATTCCCTCGACGGACTGACCAATAAACTGGCGGATAAGGCCGAGGCACAGGGTGCAACATCAATGAAAATTATCGCCGCTGGCGGTGAAAATAAACTTTACGGTGTGGCGGAAATTTATAAGTAATTCCCCCGATCTGAAGACCAAATAAGCCGATATAAGCCCTTCTCCGGATTAATTTAATTCTATTGCGTACACCTGTTATCGGTGTCCTGGTTTGCTATTGTCTGGCATAAATGGATGTCACCGAACGCTCTGGCTGGCGTTCGGCATCTTTTATGAATCCGCCTCATAAGGTCAATCCCTGTCGCCAGGCTAATCATCGGCAAAAAATCTGTTAATTTACCTGCAGATACCGATTGTTCTCCGCACCTGCATGAATAACTTCTCCAGCAAGAAACCGACTATGACTACTCCTGTGATGGATGCTGTAACGCAACGGCGTGATTTACGTCTGTTGATTATCCTGAGCGCACTGATGTCGTTTGCCTCAGTATCAACTGACCTCTACCTACCGGCGATGCCGGTGATGGGCAAGGATTTGCATGCTGCCAGCGGGGGAATCGAATTCACCCTTTCCGGCTTTCTGATTGGCTTTAGCCTTGGGCAATTAATCTGGGGGCCAGCGGGTGATCGTTATGGACGACGCATTCCGGTGGCGCTCGGTCTGGTACTGTTTTTGATCGGCTCAATGGGTTGTGCCTTATCCACCACCATCACCCAGATGGTCAGCTGGCGCGTGATCCAGGCTGTCGGAGCCTGTGCCGGACCGGTACTGGCACGAGCCATGGTACGCGATCTCTATAGCCGCGAACGTGCCGCACAAATGCTGTCGACGCTGATTTTATTTATGGCGGTTGCGCCGTTATCCGGCCCGATACTCGGTGGCCAAATCATGGCCTGGAGTAACTGGCATATGATTTTCTGGTTTATGGTGCTGCTGGGCGTGATTGCCATCGTCGGGCTGGCCTTTCTGCCGGAAACGCTCAACCCTCAATCACGCGCCACCACCCCGCTCTCCTATGCTTTGAAGGACTACGTCAAAATACTGAAGGATAAACGGGTCATGGGTTATGGCCTGGCGGGAGCCTGTTACTACGCGGGGTTTTACGCCTTTATCGCCGGTACGCCTTCTGCCTATATCGACTATTACCATATCTCACCGCAGATTTATGGCTTGCTGTTTAGCGTCAATATTATTGGCGTGATGGGTGCCAACTTTCTCAACAGCCGTACGGTGAAACGCATCGGCAGCGATCGTCTGTTCCATCTCGGCAGTACCATTGCGGCATTAGCCGGGGTGATGTTCGCACTGGATAGTCGATCAGGCTGGGGCGGCATTAGCGGCCTGATCCTGCCATTTCTGGTTTATGCTGCCATGAACGGACTGATTGTAGCCAACTCGGTTGCCGGTGCCTTAGCCGAGGCCACCACCAATGCTGGCGGTATCTCATCGTTAATTGGTGCCATGCATTATGGCTCAGGCATCTTTAGCGCCGCAGTGCTGGGATGGTGGAAAGATGGCTCTCCCTGGCCGATGGGTGCGGTTTTAGGTGCGGTTGCTATCACCGGTTGCGTTATTAGTTGGGGGCTGAAGCGTCATAACCACCTCTCCTCAATCACAACGCGCCAGTAGTGCAACAAACTCATGAATAATGCTCATAGGTACATCCCGTGTATGGCATCTAATCCTCGGCCCGCAGCTTTGCTAAGGTTTAGCTGTTATTCAGAGACTGATTAAGAAGGAATTAAACATGTTAAAAATTATCCCTAATGGTTCCGTACCCTCACGCAAAGGCCCGGAAGAGTATTTCACCGGCACCGTGCGTCTTGATGCACCTTTTAGTGGCACCGGGTCGGCTCAGGTGGGTGGCGCGACTGTGACCTTCGAACCGGGTGCGCGTACCGCATGGCACACCCATCCGCTCGGCCAGACGCTGATCATTACTCACGGTCAGGGCTGGATTCAGTGTGAAGGTGAAGAGACCGTGGTGATGAATCAGGGTGACATCATTTTTATCCCGGAAGGTGTGAAACACTGGCATGGTGCAACCCCTGATAATGCCATGACGCACATCGCCATCGCCGAATCTGTCAACGGCAGCCCGGTTGACTGGATGGAAAAGGTCACCGACGAGCAATACAAGAAGTAACAACGCCTCTGAAACCGCTCAGAAAACCCTCTGCCCGGTGACGCACCGGGCAGAATGATTTTCTATATATAACAATCGCCTGACCAATTATCGCACCAGAAAATGGCCTGGTTCTCTCCTAATTTTCCGTTCTTGCCCCAAAACTGTGCTACAAAAGCATGGCTGTAATCTGATGACATTAACCCGGGGAACGAGATGAAAAGCGTAAAAGCCACATCAATTCGTGATGTGAACGAGAAGCTGCTCAACGGTGAATTCAAAGAAGTTGTTATCGATTTTGATATCAGCAGTGATGACTTCTTTGCTCTCTCCGATTACTGGTGTGAGCGGGGGGCAAAAATCAAAAAAGAAGGTGATCGATTTAAAATAAAACTGGGAAAAACCAGTATCCCTGAACCTCCAGAAGATAAAAAATAATACCATTCTGCTGGCGCCCATTGACGCAGGGACGCGTCAATTGTCATTATAATATAATCATATTGGGAGTGACATATTAAAACAGAATAAGGAAATTAAAATGCCAATAATTAATAATTACACATCAGCACACTTATTTATCCGCGCAAGTTCCAGTAATTCAGAACAGACCCGTAACATATCCAGCGACACAGCCAAACCTCAAATATTTATTTGTGGAATGGAATGATCTGACATCAATACCCACGCCATTGCCTGAGCATCTGTCCACATTATCTGCATATAATAACCTGCTAACATTCATTGATAGACTTTCTATTGACTAAGCCCCTGTTATCTTTGACGCTTCACTTTTTACAGGACGCCTGGTCATGACTCCCTCTTCTGGCGATAAAAAATACCTGCCGCGACTGGCAGCAGTGGTAATAACCGGATTGCTTGCAGGACTGGCAGGAATGCTCCTCGCCATGATTTTACACAGCATTCAGCATCTCGCTTTTGGCTACAGCATGGACCGGGTCATCAGCCCGGAATCTTTTCTGCAAGGGGTGACGGATTCACAGCACCTGCGCCGTATTGCAGCCATTGTAACCGGGGGCATCGTCGCCGGGTGTGGCTGGTGGCTGCTCGGCCGCTATGGGCGCAAGCGGGTCTCTGTCGCCGCGGCTGTTGCGCCATCTGGCGCAAGGATGCCGATGGGAACCACCACCCTGCATGCATTGCTGCAAATCATCACCGTCGCGCTGGGATCTCCGCTGGGGCGTGAAGTTGCGCCACGGGAAATGGGGGCGCTGGCAGGGGGATTTATGGCTCGCCGGGTGGGATTGGATCCCGACGAAACCCGCACGCTGATTGCCTGTGGTGCCGGTGCTGGCCTGGCTGCGGTATACAACGTGCCGCTGGCCGGCGCGTTGTTCAGCCTTGAAGTGCTGCTGCTGTCGTTCAGCTGGGAGAAAGCGCTGGCCGCCATCATCACCTCCGCCATCGCGGCCTGGACGGCAACGCTGGGGCTGGGCAATGAATCACAATATCACTTTACCTCTGGCACCCTTTCCCACTCTTTTCTGGCGTGGGCGATTGTTGCGGGTCCGGTGCTGGGCGGTGCCGCATGGCTGTTTCGTAAAACCACCGGTGTCGCCCGCGCCGGTGTACGTGCCAACTGGCAAATGCCGGTTTTCTGTTTGCTGGCGTTCGCGCTGCTCGCTGTTCTCAGCCTCCATTTCCCCCAGTTACCGGGCAACGGTAAAGGGCCGATGCAGCTGGCCCTGAGCGACAGCATTGATTACCACGATGCGGCGTTACTGCTCGGGCTGAAGATGGTGGTCATTCTGGCGGTGCTGCGGGGCGGAGCCGAAGGTGGGCTACTCACCCCTGGGTTAACCGTCGGGGGGCTGCTGAGCCTGCTGCTGTGCTTTCTCTGGCAACTGGCTTTCCCCGGCGGTGACAACGGCAGCTTTGCGCTGGTGGGCGGTGCCGCCTTCCTCGCAGCATCAATGCAAATGCCGCTGACCGCCGTGACGCTGGTGATGGAGTTTACCCACATGGATCATGACTATTTTGTTCCCGCCCTGCTGTGCGCCGCAGGTGCTTTCGTTACCTGCCGGGTGCTGGAGAAAAAGCACGCATTCTGATGCGCGTTCCTCAATTTGCCCGGTTCAGCCGCCAGACCAGGGTTTGCCGGGCATGGGCAATCCTTGGCTGTCGCAGTGCGCTGGGCAGCCAGACCAGGTTATAACGTATTTCGGTATCTCCCACGGGGGCGTGCAGAGCGACCAACTCACCGTTGTCGATATGCTGCTGGCACAAAAACAGCGGCATCACCGACCAGCCAAATCCCTGCAGCAGCAGACTACGCAGACCCCGTAAATCCTGGCCGACCAGCGCAGGCAACAGGGTTTGGTATTTGATGCGATTTTTATCCAGCCAGTGATCGATCAGCGAAAGTTCAAGGTTATACGCCAGTAGCGGCTCCTGCAGCAGGCCCGCCGCACAATCGTGGCGGGTATGGATCCGCTCCGCTACCTCAGGGGCGGCTACCGCCACTACCTTGTCGCTAAAGATAACTTCCCCTTTGAGACGGCTATCGGTCACCGGATGCGCGGTAATCCCCAGATCGCAGTGACCTTCAATGACCATTTGCGCCACCAGCGGACCATCACCGGTATGCATATGTACCCGGATACCGCTTTCCAGCAACGGCAACAGCTCCCCGGCCAGTTTATCCGCCATAAAATCGGCATGTCCGATAATTTGCAAAGTACCGCTGACATCCATCGAACGCGCCCTGGCCGAAGCGAGTGCCGATTCGGCGGTGTCGAGGGAGTGGCCAATATCCGCCGCCAAATCCTCAGCCGCTGGCGTGGGCATGACCCCTTGTGGCTGGCGTTCAAATAACGGTCGTCCGATCGCCACTTCGAGGCCGCTGATGTGCTGAGATACCGCAGGTTGCGTCAGGTTCAGCGCTCTGGCCGCGCCGGAAATTGATCGCTGACGGTAAACTTCCATAAAGGTGCGCAAACGAACCAGTGACATACGTCCCCATAAATTAATTTATACCCCCACGAAAATAGCCTTGTTAGCCGCGGAAATCCAGCGCGGTTAAGCTTGTCGCATCTTGAGTAAACGCATTCAGACAGGAAAAGATGATGAACAACGCTCCCCATGATCAACAGCTACAGCACATCCTGCAAACGATGAAGAACGCCCATTTGCAGGCGGGTCCGGCTTCAGCTGAATTACGTCGTGACCGCCTGATGCGCAGCATCGCGCTGATCCGTGATAACCATGCTGCCATCAGCGCCGCGATCAGTGCTGATTTCGGCCATCGCAGCCTGTACCAGACCATGGCTGCCGACCTGGTCACCACCATCAATATGCTGCAACATTCCGCCGATAATCTGGCGCAATGGATGAAACCGGAAGCAGCCGAAGTACCGGTCCCGGGTATGCAGGCATGGATTGCACCGCAACCGCTTGGCGTGGTGGGCATCATCAGTCCGTGGAATTTCCCCATCAACCTCGCTTTCGGTCCGCTGGCAGGTGTATTTGCCGCCGGTAATACGGCGATGCTGAAACCCTCGGAGCTGACGCCAAAAACCTCCGAACTGCTGGCTGAACTGGTCGCGCGTTATTTCGACCCGCAGGAGCTGACCGTGGTGCTGGGTGATGCCGATGTCGGACAGGCGTTTAGCCGTTTACCTTTCGACCATTTGGTGTTCACCGGCAGCACCGCTGTGGGTAAACACGTCATGCGTGCTGCCGCAGAGAACCTGGTGCCGGTGACGCTGGAGCTGGGCGGTAAATCGCCGGTGGTGCTGGATGTTGATGCCGATGCCGCACTGGCCGCAGCCAGAACCATGACCATTAAAACCTTTAACGCCGGACAGATCTGTATTTCACCGGATTATCTGCTGCTGCCACCGCAGGCTGAAGCCACATTTGTCACCGCAGCCCGCAACTTTATGCGTCAGGCATTTCCGACTGTCCAGGCGAATCCGGATTACACGGCAATCATCAGCGATCGTCATTATCAGCGCCTGCTTGCGGTGCTTGACGATGCGAAAAGCAAAGGCGCACGGGTGGTCAGCCTGGCGCCTGAGGGTGAGCCGGATTTCGATGCCCGCAGCAGAAAAATCGCGCCGCATCTGGTGCTCGATGTCAGCGAAGAGATGCTTATCATGCAGGAAGAGATCTTTGGTCCGCTGTTACCGATGAAAACCTATGCGACCTCAGCCAGTGAAGCCATTGCTTACATCAATGCGCATCCGCGTCCGCTGGCTGCCTACTATTTTGGTAATGACCCGCTGCATCAGCAGCAGATGGCACAACAAACAACATCTGGCGCACTGGTCATCAATGATGTGATGACGCATGCTTCTCTCGACAGTTTACCGTTCGGTGGGGTCGGTGCGTCAGGTATCGGCGCTTACCACGGCATTCACGGCTTCCGACGTTTCAGCCACGCCAAACCGGTGGTGATTCAGGACGAGGCGGGAACCACAAACCTGCGGCTGCGTGCGCCTTATCAGGAAAAAACGGCCATCATCGCCTCAATGCTTGATCAGTCATTCCAGACCCAACAGCAGTAATTCACTACGCAACCTGAGGATTTATCATGAAAGTGTTAATGGTACTGACGTCACACGCAGAACTGGGCAATACCGGTAAGAAAACCGGATTCTGGCTGGAAGAATTTGCTGCACCTTACTACGTGTTTAAAGACGCAGGCGCAGAGATTGTGCTGGCCTCTCCGGCAGGTGGGCAGCCACCGCTGGATCCGAAAAGCGACCTGCCTGATTTTCAGACCGCAATGACCGACCGTTTCAAAGCCGACCCGGCGGCGCAGCAGGCGCTGGCGACTACCGTGAAGCTGGACACCGTTGACCAGGCGGCGTTTGACACCGTGTTTTATCCTGGTGGTCACGGTCCGCTGTGGGATCTGGCCGAGTCGGCCACATCCATTCAGTTGATTGAGTCTTTTGAACGCTCAGGTAAACCGATTGGCTTCGTTTGCCATGCACCGGGCGCACTGCGCCATGTCAAAGCCGCCAATGGCGAACCGTTAGTGAAAGGTAAGCAGGTCACCGGTTTTACCAACAGCGAAGAAGCGGCGGTGGAACTGACGGATGTGGTGCCGTTCCTGATTGAAGATGTGTTTATCGCCCAGGGCGCTAAGTACCAGAAAGGTGCCGACTGGATGCCGTTTGTGGTGGAAGATGGCAATCTGGTCACCGGACAAAACCCGGCCAGCTCCGAAGATGTCGCCAAACGTCTGCTGAGCAAACTGGCTGGCAAGTAATCGCCACCCGCAATCCTGAGAAGGATTGCGGGCTGTTTTTATGCTAATACCGTCAGCCGCTTACGCTGTACCAGCCATATCAGCAACGCGCAGCCTGTCAGGACCATCTCTCCTGCGGTAATCCCTGACCAGCCACCCAGTTGCCACAGCGTACCAGCCAGAGAAGAACCGATCGCCCCACCGATGAAGTTGCTGACCACAAACGCCGTATTCAGACGGCTCCTTGCCGTGACATCCACCGCGAATAATCGCGTCTGATTGAGTACGTTGGTGGCCTGAATGGCGATATCCAGCAATAACACTGCAGCCAGAATGGCAAAGATGGAGGAACCCCCGATCTCGGCAATGATCAGGGACACCATCACCAGCAGCAGCGCCCCACCTGTCGCACCGGCTGACCAACCACGATCGTGTAGTCGCCCGGCACGTCGTGCGGCCAACGCGCCAGCCAGCCCCACAAGGCCGACCAGGCCAATCTGGCTGGCACTGTAACCGTAGGGAGCTGAGCTGAGTAAAAAAGTGAGCCCGGTCCAGAATAGCGTGAAGACTGAAAACCCAATGGCACCCAGGACCAGCGTCACCTGCACGGTGGGATGCTGACGCACGACCGTGATAATAGAACCCAACAGCTGCGGGTAAGAACCCGCTGCGCGTTTTTGATCGGCTGGCAAAGACCGTAACAGAATCAGGGCCAAAGCCAGCGTCATCAGCGCCGCGAGAACATAAATCGCACGCCAGCCGAAGGCATCGGCCACCAGGCCGCTGACCGTACGCGAAGCCAGAATGCCGGTCAGAACACCTGAAACCACGGTGCCGACGATTTTGCCGCGCTGGTGATCCGCCGACAGATCGCCCGCTAACGGAATCAGCAACTGGCCCGTCACCGTGGTGAGTCCAACAAAAAACAGTGAAGCCAGCAGGAAGCTAAACGTGGGTGCGAAAGCACAGGCAATTAACGCCAGGGCGGATACCGCCATAATGGCGGGAATCAGGCGGTGGCGATCGTGGCTATCTCCCAGCGGGACCAGTAACAGCACACCTAACGCATAGCCAATCTGTGTCAGGGTGACCAACAATCCAGCATGGCTATAAGAAACGTGAAATGCGTTGCCAATGTAGTCGAGCAGAGGTTGCACCCAGTAAAGGTTTCCTACCGCTATCCCCCCGGCGATCGAGAATAATAAGGTCAGGCTTTTGGTCATTCCCACAGAGTGAGAGGCATGTGCCGCTTTGGCCACGTTTTCTCCTTTTATTTTGCATTGCTTGATTATTGGGGCTGGAGCCGGAAATGCGTGTGGAGTGATTACGATGTGATGAGCACAGAACCAACACTATCACTGAAAATGACAGGCGAGTCTTTTTAGCAAAATGTTAGCGTAAAATGAACCGCGTAAAGGTGAATAGTGTTATGAGCGAAAATCATAGATGCAGATGATAAAAGCGCAATAAATTGCGCCGCTACAGAATCGGGGCGTTAACAGACACTATTAACCCTTACCCGGTATATTGTGAGCGTTTTATGGACCCGTTATCCGATGTGCTTCAGCTCTTGTCCGCCCAACGCTATATCACCACCGGACAAACGATCGGAGCATGCTGGTCGATGCGCTATCCCGGATTTTCCGGGCGGTGCGTAAAGGAAAAATCTGGTTCCGTCTTGGTGGCTGAAGATCACTGCCGTGCGCTTGCTGCCGGTGCGGGGTGATTATCACCCGTTCTGCGCCATTCATCATGGCCTCCGATCCTGCCCTGACCCCGGTCGCGTCCGCCACCGTGCTCTATGTGAGAAAAAATGGCCTCGCCGATTACGGTGGTGACGAAAGCCTGCTCCTGGCGGGGAAAATGGTGGCGGCAACCGCCATGCTGATAACGCTGATTTGGTTAACCATCAGCAGAACCCGCTTACCGGCATAAATGGTATGACACAGGCCGGAAGGCGATTCCGGCCTGTATAAACTTAGTATTGGTAACCTGGTTTTTTAATTAACTCAGCTAAATGCGGTTTGATGATGGTGTCATAAACGTCACCCTTCCATTTTTCGGATGGAATTTCATTCAGTGCAACGGATACCGCATCGTCAGTGGTGCCCAGATGTTTTACCAGCGCAGCGGTAATATCATCAGCCAACGCTGCAAGCTGCTGTTCCGTCAGGTTACGTGGCAAACATTTAATATCTACATGTGGCATTTTTTATCCTTACGGGTGATTTGTACTGCATTTTACTTTACCTGTCGGACAGTTCCCCGGAAAATGAACCCAATCCCGCCCGGATTGTGTTCATAACCTCCCCTTCGTCTGTGTCTAACCGCTCTACTCTTAACCTTATCTGACAGGTTAACTTCTGACTATGGTGTAAAAACAGGATGTAATGATGAAGGAATTTCATTAATGTCGCGCGATAACCTAAATGATCTGGTGGCCTTCATCACGGTTGCCCGCGAGCAAAGTTTTACCCGCGCAGCGGCAACACTGGGCGTTTCTCAGTCGGCGCTCAGCCATTCCATGAAGGCGCTGGAATCCAGACTGGGATTGCGCCTTCTCACTCGTACCACCCGTAACGTCTCGCCCACAGAAGCGGGTGAGCGTTTATTACAGGCGCTCGGTCCGAAGCTGGATGAAATCAAAAATGATCTGGATGCGGTACTCGACCTGCGGGATAACCCGACCGGCGTGGTGCGCGTAACCGCGACTGATTATGCGATCACCTATCTGGTCTGGCCGAAACTGGAAAAATTCCTGCCTGACTATCCGGATATCCAGGTAGAACTGATCACCGATTATGGGCTGACCGATATTGTCGCAGGCCGCTTTGACGCCGGGATCAGGCTGGGAGAGACAGTTGCTCAGGGCATGATCTCGGTAAGAATCAGTGACGATGTCCGTTTTGTCGTGGTTGGCTCGCCTGACTATTTTCAGCGTTATCCCACCCCGCTCCATCCACGCGATCTGGTGTCGCATCGCTGCATCAATCTTCGCCTGCCGACGCATGGCGGCTTATATGCCTGGGAGTTTGAAAAAGAGGGGGAAGAGCTACGTGTCAGGGTTGAGGGCCAGACCGTTTTCAACAATATCTTCCATGTACTCAATGCATCGGTGAGTGGTTTTGGCCTGGCGCATTTGCCGGAAGACCTCGCAGCACCGCTGATCGCCGAGGGAAAACTGGTGCGGGTGCTGGAAGACTGGTGTCCTTACTGGGATGGCTACCATCTCTACTATCCAAGCCGCCGGGCACCATCCCGCGCCTTTACCCTGATGGTGGATGCGCTCCGATATCGGCGGTAGTATTGAGTGACCCCGTCTGAGAAGACGGAGTCACTCTACAGAGTTCCCCTGCACTTAACGCATTTGCAAAATAATCACGTCACTGCTGGCCGGATCGGTGCGCTGGCGCAAATCATGCACATCTTTTTCGCTTACCGGCGCGCCGGTATTCCCCCAGGAAGAGCGGATAAAACTCAGCACATCCGCCATTTCTTTATCGGACAGCTGCTTGCGGAACGGCGGCATACGATAAGCATCCGGCATGCCATTCGCCACCACGCGTGCCGAGCCATTCAGCGTCACATTGATTGCCGACGATTGATCCACCAGCATTGAGGTCGCCCCGGCCAGCGGCGGGATCCACGGTGCCTGTCCACGACCATCAGCACCATGACAGTTGCTGCAACGGGCCATAAAGGTCTGTGCGCCAGGGGTGCTGAGCCTTGCTGGCAGACTTAGCTTGTTGATCGAATCACCATCATATTTCCATGCCTGAGGTTGATTGTTGCTGCCCGCAGGTAAGGACTTCAGATAATGTGCGATAGCTTTAAGATCGTCTTCGCTCATGTATTGCGTCGAGTTATTAAACACATCTGCCATCGAACCAAACACCACACCATGCTGATTACGTCCGGTTTTCAGGAACTGATACAGGTCGTCTTCACTCCAGCGCGCCAGCCCGGTATTGATGTCCCCGCGCAGACTCGGGGCATACCAGCCATCCAGCGCTGCACCAGCGACAAAATGCGGGCTGTCGGCATCGAGACCTTTTTCATTAAAGGCCAGGCCACGCGGCGTATGGCAGCTGCCACAGTGACCCGGCCCCTCGACCAGATAATCGCCGCGATTCCACTGCGCATCCTGGCCGGACTTTGGCTGCCAGGGACCATTAACGGTGAACACGCTATCCCAGAAGGCCAGTGGCCAGCGCATATTTAACGGCCACGGAATGTCACTGGGTTTATTGGGTTGATTGACCGGCTTAACCGCGTATTTAAACCAGGCGTAAAGCGCGGCAACGTCCTCATCACTCAGTTTGGCATAGGAAGGATAAGGCATCGCCGGGTAAAGCCGATGCCCATCACGTGCAACGCCATGCCGTACCGCCCGGCTAAATTCGGTCAGGGTATATTCACCGATGCCCGTTTCCTTATCCGGGGTGATGTTGGTTGAATAGATATTGCCGACCGGTGTCGCCATTTTTAACCCGCCCGCAAACGGCGCGCCATCTGGCACACTGTGGCAGGCAACACAGTCACTTAATCGGGCAACATATTCCCCCTGTTTCAGCCATTCTGCCGATGGGGGATCCATCGACTCACTCACTGCGATGTTATCTGTCGGGGTACGCATTACCCACGCCACAACGCCCAGGATAACGATCAATAAAGCGAACACCACACTGATACTGCGCTTGGTCATATTGTTATTCTCCGGCTTCAGTTCAGGATTACGCGAAGTTGTGGCGTGATAGCGGCATGCTGCGAACACGCTGACCGGTGAGCCTGAACACCGCATTGGCTACAGCCGGGGGAATAGCCGGCAGTGGCGGTTCGCCAATCCCTCCCATTTTTTCACCACTGGCTACAATCCTGACGTGGACGTTGGCCATACCTGAAGGCGGCAGAATCGGGTACATATCGTAATTACGGGCGACGGGTTTGCCCTGCTCATAGACGCTTTCTTCCAGCAGCACCTGGGATAATCCCAGCGCGACAGCACTGTTCACCTGCGCTTCCACAATCGCCGGGTTAATGATGCTGCCGGGATCAATCGCTTCCCAGACTTCATGGACTTTCACCCGGCCATCGACAATCGACACTTCAGCGATGGCGGCAGCCTGAGTACCAAAGGGAGAGGCCATCGCGATACCCCGTGCACGCTTCGAGCCATCAGCAGCGTCATAAGGACCGGGTTTCCAGCCACCGGAAAGTTCAACTACGGCATTCAGCAAATGAGTCAGCCGTTGATTGCCTTGTAAAAGATGCAGGCGCAATTCAAACGGATCTTTTTTTCCGGCAAAGGCGATCTCATCAAGAAAGCTTTCATAGAGAAAATCATTCATCGAGTTGCCCACCGAGCGCCAGTAACCCAGCATCACCGGCCCTTTTTTGTAAATCTGGGCAATACGTCGGTGCGGAATGTCATAGGCTTTGCCGGTCAATCCCTCGACGGCGCTGGGATCCAGTTTGGCACCACGTTTACCGACGATGCCCTCGGTAGGGCCTTCGGTAATACTGACCACCTCAAGCGCCACCGGATAGCCCGCTTCATCAAGCCCGGCCTGAAAACGGACGGCAGCCATCGGGCGATGGGTGTCGCGTAAGAACTCCTCTTCACGGCTCCAGATCACTTTCACAGGACGCCCGACCGCCTTCGCCAGTTCAATTGCCTGGGGATACACCATCGCCGTGTCATAGACAAAGTGTCTGCCGAAAAAGCCCCCTAACAGTGGCGAATGGATGAAAATCTTTTCGGGCGGCAGACCGGTGCGTTTTGCGGCGTCAGCCTGGAACATTTCCGGGGCCTGATTAGGCAGCCACAGTTCGAGGGTGCCGTCAGCGTTAAAACGCGCCAGGGCAGAGGGTGGCTCTAATTGCGCATGGTTCAGATACTGCGAATGATACGTGGCTTGCAGGGTGCTGTGGGCGCTAGCTAATGCCTGGCTGACATTGCCTTTAGTCTCGGCATCGTCACCCTTACCCGGTTCATTCGCGAGTGCCTCTGCATGTTGGTCTGAGGAGAAATCCGCTGGCATATAACGCTCACGTGCCGACTCATCGGGTTCATTCCAGCTGACCTGTAAGGCTTCAACGGCTCGCTTAGCGTGCCACCAGCGCTCGGCGACCACCGCTACGGCTCCCGGTAAGCGATGCACCGAATGAACGCCTTTCATACCTGAAACCTGTTCTTCGTTACGGATCTCCCCCACCGTCAAACCGAGGCGCGGTGCATGCTGAACCGCTGCCTGCAACATGCCTTCCACCTTACAATCAATGCTATAGATTGCCTGGCCGGTTGATTTTGCGTGGATATCAAGACGCGGGACGGGTTTGCCAATCCAGCGGAATTGTGCCGGATCTTTCAATTTAATCGTGTCTGACGCAGGTACGGGCAGATCCATGGCACGCGCGGCCAGCTCACCATAGGAGAGGGACTTGCCGGATGCCGGATCGATCACTTTACCCGGTTCCGTGATCAGCGAACTTAGCGGCACCGCGAGTTCTGCGGCGGCAGCCTGGAGTAACATGTGGCGCGCCAGCGCGCCGAGGCGGCGCATGGTGTCGTAACTCATGCGCACCGACATACTGCCCCCGGTGATGCGCCTGCCGCCCTCCATCACTTTGTAATCGTTACCTGCTGGCGCATTTTCGACAATGAACAGCGAGGGGTCAGCATCCAGCTCCTCCCCTACGATTTGCGCCATGCCGGTGAAGATACCCTGCCCGCCTTCAACAAATGGGGAAAGGAAACGGATGCTGTTGTCGGGACGAATTTCCAGGAATGCGGGTACGCGCGTACCGGCAGCGACGGTCGCGTTAGCATCCTGCGCCTGCGCCTCGCCCAGCGGCAGGCCAAAACCCAATACAAACGCCCCCGCCACGGTTCCGGCCGAGGCGAGGAGGAAACGTCTGCGTGAGAGATTGGTGGCCTCTCCCTCTGTCATTTGTGCCAACGAGACGGTGAAGATGTCCGCAGAGAATTTCATGCTTCACCCTCCTGTGCGGCAACGTCATGGATGGCCGCTTTGATGGCGTTATACGTGCCGCAGCGGCACAGGTTGACCATCGCCGCCGCAATCTCTTCATCAGAAGGATGCGCAACCTGTTTCAATAACGCCGTCGCCGCAATCACCTGTCCTGACTGACAATACCCGCACTGCGGAACCTGGTGCTTTATCCAGGAGGCCACCACGCGCTTGCCAACCTCGTCGCTTTCTATCGCCTCGATGGTAGTAATCTGCTTACCAGCCAGCTTATCTATCGGCGTGACACACGAACGGACCAGTTGCCCGTCAACCATCACCGAACAGGCTCCACATTGCGAAAGGCCACAACCGTATTTCGTCCCGGTCATCGCCAGATCATCACGAATGACCCAGAGCAACGGGGTATCGGCGTCTGTATCGACCTGAACCGTCTGATTATTGATAAAAAGTTCCATAGCTCTCCAGTAGTTTGCTTCAATTGTTATTATGAAAACGATGCGACAAACATCACTGCAAAAATTCAGGCTGTTTAATATCAGCCAGTCATGACAGGTGGGACATACAGAGGGTACGGGTGGTGGTATTTAATTTACGTAATGCACGAAATGATTGTAGCCATGAGTAAAATAGCTTTGTAGCGTTATTGCCTGATATCAGTTATGAGTGATTTTAATTAATATCGCCATCTCTCCGGCCATTTGAACGTACGAATTATAGACTCTCCACATCATTACATCCCGCCAGGAAAAGATTTAATGCCGTTAAAATCGCATAAATCGATAAAAACGAGGCACTTTCGGTCACGCATTCGATGGTAATATCCCGCGCGCAGTCTTTCGCATTAACAGAATAATATTGATTTTTTAAGGCAGACATAACGTGAAAAAGATCTTCAAACTTTCACTGGTAGCATCATTAATGGGTCTCTCGGGAATGGCCGCTGCGGCGCAGCAGGATTCCAACGGTTTCCTCGACGATAGCCATCTGGATGTGTTGTTACGCAATGCGTACATCAACAGGAATTATAAAGACGACGGCATTCGCACTCGCCGCGAGTGGGGACAAGGCATCATCGCCAATTTCTCCTCTGGATTCACTCAGGGACCGGTCGGATTTGGCGTCGATGGTCTGGCGCAGTATGCGGTTCGACTGGATGGCGGCCGTGGCCGTAGTGGCGCAGGCGGCATCGATTTCTTTGCCCAGGATAACGATGGCAAAGCAAAGTCAGATTTGGCTAAATTCGGTGCCACGGCAAAAATGCGCTTCTCCAACACCGTGCTCAGTTACGGTACACAGCGCCCGGTTCTGCCAATCCTGACCGCCGATGATTCACGCCTGCTGGATGAAACCTATACCGGTTTCATGATCAACTCGCAGGAAGTTGCCGGATTAAACGTTTCAGCTGGTTATTTCACCGATGAACAGCAGAAAAGTGACGACAGCCATAATACCGGCCTGAAATCCCTGAGCTTTGCCGGTGCCAGTTATCAATTTACCGATCAGCTGAGTGGTGCGTTTTACGCGTCAAATGTTGAAGACGTGATTAACAAGCAATATCTCGGTCTGAACTACAAAGCGCCAATTGCGGCTAATCAATCCTTTGGCCTGGATTTCAACGGTTATAACTCACGCCTGAGCCAGGAATATGCCGATCAGCTCGACACTGGCCGCAGTAATACCATCTGGAGCCTGGCGGCCAGCTATACCTTCGATATCCATACCTTCAAAGTTGCTTATCAGCAAAGCAGCGGGAGCACCGGTTACCATTATGGCGGATACCGTAATCAGGGTGGCGTAGGCGATGGCGGCAACACCATCTGGCTGGCGAACTCTTACTGGTCTGATTTTAAAGGTGAAGACGAGCGTTCATGGCAGGTGGCTTACTCCATCGATCTGAGCGGTGTCGGTATCAATGGTCTGAGCTATGACGTTGCTTATGTCCGTGGTGACAATATCAAAACCGCAGCGACCGATAATGGTCACGAGCACGAATTCTTCAACCAGCTGCAGTATAAAGTGCCGGATGGTGCCGCGAAGGACCTGAAAGTGAAACTGCGCTTCTCCTCATTGCGCGTCTCGTCTGATGCTTCTGACTATAATGTCGGTGGTAATGAAGTCCGCGTATTTGTTGAATATCCGTTCTCAATTCTTTGATTAAAAAATGGCAGCTTATCGCTGCCATTATAATAACCGCACGATTCCATAGCGGCGCGATTTATCGCGCAATTCTGAGTACGGTGCCGGTAAACCCCGCGCAATAAATTGCGCCGCTACAGCCTGATAACCCCTATGAATCCCGCTCATCAATCATGCCGCAAAAGGTGTATTTTTTCGGGCCTGTTAAGCTTTAAGGTTGCCCTGAACTGAATAAATACCTTGCTGCCGGAGGCAGTATGAACGATGAATTTAACCTCAGCCGCCGGGCATTGTTTCCCTTCCTGACCGGTGTTTCCCTGCTGGCTCAGGACGCTGTGGCGCAGCCCCTGACCGGTTCGATCCTCACCGGCCAGTCAGAGACACTGGTGGCCTGGCATTCCCGCAGCGGCAACACGCGGGTGATTGCCGGTATTATTCAACGCGCCCTTAAGTCTGACCAATATGAAATTCTCCCCCAGCAACCCTATCCTGCTGATTACCTGGAAATGGTTGAACAGGCGAGCAATGAGAGAAAAAGCGGCTTTAATCCTCCCTTATTGAATAATCTGGCCGACCTGAAAAAATATAAAACGGTCTATCTTGGTTATCCTATCTGGGGCATGAGTCTGCCCTCTATCGTGCGCTCCTTTTTAGTTCGCCATGATTTATCTGGAATAAATATCATCCCTTTTATCACCCATGGCGGGTACGGCATTGGCGATAGTCTTGATATTCTGGCGAAATCCGCCGCAGGCGCGACTATTTCAGCGCCTTTTATTATGCAGGCCGACCAGGAGCGCCAGACGATGGAAAAAACCCTGGGCTGGCTGGAATCCCAGGAGAGGAGAAAATAACTGTGATCCAATGTAAACGCCTCTATGATCCTGTCAGCGCTGACGATGGCTACCGGGTGCTGGTTGATAGACTCTGGCCGCGCGGCATTAAAAAGACCGATCTTCATTATGACGAGTGGTGTAAAAACCTCGCTCCCTCAACGGAACTGCGCAAAGCCTTCCACGCTGAAACTATGGATTTCACCTCTTTCAGTGCAAGTTACCGACATGAACTGGCCGCACATCAAGAGGAAGGTCGCCAACTGGCTGATCGGGGAAGCAACGGTACTGTCACCCTGTTATATGCCGCGAAAGATACGCAGCACAACCATGCTGAGGTTCTGGCACAGTGGCTGCGTTCGCTGGCTAGTGCTGGCTAGCCGCTGCCACATCATAGCGTGGATAATCGGTGTACCCCGCCTCCGCACCACCAAACAGCGTGGACGGATCGCTCACGGTAGCCAGCGGCAGATCGCTGGCAATGCGTGCTGGCAGGTCCGGGTTGGCAATAAACGGACGACCGAACGCCACCAGATCGACCCATCCGGCATGCAGATACGTTTCGGCTTTCTCAATGGTGTAATTCCCGGCCACGATCAGGCTGCCATTAAAAGCGGCACGTAGCGCTTTACGGAATGCATCCGGGATGGTTGGGGCATCATCCCAGTCGGCTTCTGCCAGATGGATAAAGGCAATGCCTTTTTCGCTGCACCATGCCGCCAGCGCGAGAATGGCATCCACCGCTTCGGGGTCATCCATACCCCGCTGGGTAATAAACGGGGCCAGACGAATCCCGGTACGCTGCACACCAATGGCATCGCTGATCGCCGTCAGCAGTTCCTGAGCAAAGCGGATACGGTTGCTGAGCGGGCCACCATATTGATCGGTACGATGATTTGAGGTGCGGCGCAAAAACTGATCAACCAGATAACCATTGCCGCCATGCACTTCAATACCGTCGAATCCTGCCTTAATCGCATTGATCGCCGCCTGACGATACTCATTGATCACCGTCTGAATGTCCTGTTCCGTCATCTCGCGTGGTAACGGGCAATCCACCATCTGTCCCTGACCGTTTTCGTCAACGATCCACACCTGCGCTTCAAATGGGATAGCTGACGGTGCCAGCGGCCGTCCATCAGGATGGAACGACGGATGCGACATGCGCCCGACATGCCACAGCTGGGAGATAATTTTCCCCCCGGCACGGTGGACCGCCGTGGTGACCAGACTCCAGCCCGCAACCTGCTCCGGCGTGTGCATACCAGGTGTCCATGAATAGCCCTGCGCCTCGGGTGAAATCTGCGTCGCTTCGGTGATGATCAGCCCTGCCGAAGCACGTTGCTGATAATATTCAGCCATCAGCGCGGTGGGAATATTTCCCGGCTGTGCCGAGCGTGCGCGGGTCATGGGGGCCATCACGATGCGGTTTGCCAGCGTCATGCCCCCCAGCTGAGTTGGCTTCAGAAGCATTTTTTCTGCCATTCCTCATTTTCCTCTGTCAGATAAAGTGGCTTGACACTAAACCATTCCGGGTATTTTGATAATGATGATGAAAACTGAATCTCTATTCGGAAAAACAGAACAATATGGGCAAGCTTGAAGACCTGACATTACTGGTGCAAGTGGTTGAAGCCGGTGGGCTGGCCGCAGCAGGACGGCGCATGAACCTGTCGCCCGCCACCATGAGCGCACGTCTGAAAGCGCTGGAAGAACGTTATCAGACGCGCTTCTTTCACCGTTCAACCCGGGCAATTTCTCTGACCAGGGTAGGTGAAGAATTTTATCAATCCGCTCTGCGGGTGCTGGAAGAGATGGAACAGGCCGAAGCGAAACTGGCGCAGCACGAAGGCGTGCTAAGCGGCACGCTACGAATCTCAGCACCCTCAGATTTTGGTCGCCAGTATCTTTCCCCGGCACTGCTCGAATTTTCTCGCCTGCACCCGGAAGTCAGAAGCACGCTGCTGCTGAGCGAAGAGGTTGAGGATTTAATCGCCCAGCGGCTGGATATGAGCATCCGCTTTGGCAATCTTCCTGACAGCAACCTGGTGAAGCGCGAGATCAAACCGAACCATCGGGTGCTGGTCGCGTCACCTGACTATCTTGCCCGCCACGGCACGCCGGGGCATCCGCTTGAACTGCCGCAGCATCGTTGTCTGGTGATGGAACAACGCGGTTCACTGCTGAATATCTGGCGCTTTGCCGTTGAAGATGAAATCAGGACGGTGGAAATCAGCCCTGCGATGATCAGTGATGACGGCGCGCTTATCCGCCAGTGGGTTTTGGGCGGTGCGGGTATCGCCAGCAAGTCGTGGTGGGATGTGAAACGTGACGTGGCAAATGGCGATTTGGTGGTGTTATTTGGCGATCACTTTATCGGCTTCAGCCGTTATGACAGCCGCCAGGTGGGATTGCAATTTGTCTATCCACAGCGCCGGTTTCAGCCACAGCAGGTGGCGGCGTTCAGTGATTTTTTTATCAGCTGGCTGGATAAGAACTGAGCCGGTTGTTCTTATCCTGCGGTTATTATAACAACATAATAATTTAATAAAATAATAACAATGTGCACTCCCTGTCGGTTCCCGGAACATGCCATACTATGACCATTCACTCATAGCTATCGTCCAGGGTTTGCTCACCAGGGAGACACCGTTTTATGAAACATCTGCCGCCAACTGCGACCTTACGCGCCTTTGAAGTCGCCACCCGGCATTCAACCTTCACCTCGGCTGCAGAAGAATTACATATCACGCAAAGCGCCGTCAGCCATCAACTGAAAAATCTCGAAGACATCTGGGGGTTACCGCTTTTTCAGCGTGGAAAAACCTTAAGTCTGACGCCAGCTGGCGCAGCCCTTGCCCCGATAGTGCGTGAATTCTTTATGAATCTGGATGCCACCCTGGCCGATCTCCACGAGCAGAACGGCAGGTTCCGGCTGAGGGTGAACACCACTTACTCCTTCGCCCTGAAATGGCTGTTACCCCGTTTACCTGATCTGACGAGACAACACCCGGAAATCCTGGTAACGCTGGAATCCAGCGATAAAGTGATCAATTTCTCCAGTTCTGATTCGGACGTGGCGATCCGTTTCGGCAACGGCAATTATCCCGCACTGCACTCCGAATTTATGTTTCGGGAGCAAATCTTTCCGGTAGCCAGCCCGGCGTTGCTCAGCCGTTTTGGCACCCCGCAGGAACCCGCCGAATTATTACGTTATCCCCTGCTCACGCGTGACGGTGCTGATCTGGTGCCCAAATGGGAGAGCTGGTTTAAACAGGTTGGCATCAGCATTCCGGCACTGAAGGAAAACGTCCGGCTGGCGGATACCAATATGACGCTTGAAGCCGCACTGCTGGGCCAGGGCATCGCTCTGGCGCGCAGTGGCCATGTGGAAAAAGAGATTGGCGAGGGTAGCCTAATCCGCTTATTCGATACGCCCTTTCCCTCCCCTATCGCCTACTATTTTGTTTGCCCGAAAGGGTTAGAAACGCAGCCGCATGTGGTGAGTTTCCGCAACTGGCTGCTGGCAGAGTCGCGTAAGGCACAGGACCTGTATCTCTGAAGCATGAGTTTTTATTCATACCATAATGAAAAGACTTTGCTTTAATTCTGGCACTGAGCTGCATAGCATCAGCGTATGCCTGATGGTATTACTCACCTTATTCGTCGTATTGAGGAGTTGATGATGTCCGGAAATTCAGGGGTTGCGCTTATCGGCCCAGGGGCGATTGGCACCACTATCGTCGCCGCCCTGCATGAAGTGGGACGTACGCCGGTGGTGTGTGGCCGTACCGCTCACCCACAGCTGGAAGTGCGTTTTGATGGCGGCCAAATCGTGGTGCCGGGACCGGTACTGACCGATCCGGCAGCGATTACCCATCCGTTCAGCGTGGTTTTCGTCGCCGTGAAGACGACGCAGCTGGCAGCCACTACCCCGTGGCTGGCTGCATTATGCAACGAGAACACGGTGGTCTGCGTGTTGCAAAACGGTGTGGAGCAGAAAGCGATGCTGGCGAATGCCGTTGCGGGAGCGACTGTGTTGCCATCGGTGGTGTGGTTTCCGGCACAGCGCGAGCCGGATGCTTCCGTCTGGCTGCGAGCCAAACCACGCCTGACCTTGCCTGATACGCCCGCAGCAAGACGGGTGCGGCAAACGCTGGAGGGCACGCGCTGTGAAGTCGCCCTCTCTGATGATTTCACCTCGGTTGCCTGGCGTAAATTGCTGCAAAACGCAGTCGCCGGTTTAATGGTGCTGTCAGGACGCCGCGCCGGTATGTTCTCCCGTGCCGATATCACCGATGTGGCATTAGCCTATTTACGTGAATGCCTGTCGGTTGCCCGTGCCGAGGGGGCAATCCTGAGTGATGACGTGCCGCAGGAGATTATCGATGGCTTCCATCGTGCCCCGCCGGATTTAGGCACCTCCATTCTCGCCGATCGCCAGGCCGGACGCCCGCTGGAATGGGATATCCGTAATGGCGTGGTGTCACGGCTCGGCCGGACGCATGGCATCGCGACACCGATCAGCGACATTATTGTGCCGCTACTGGCCGCAGGCAGCGACGGACCGGGTTGAGTTTCCGGACGATCAAAGATGTTTTCCAGGGAAAGGAGTCGAATAAGATGAGTAATTACTTTATGACGTGGCTGCGCAGGCAACTGAGATATTTTGCCAGCACCCTGATCCCGGTGCTGCTCATTCTCGGATTCGGGATGCTGGCAGTGACATTCTGGCCGTCTTACGCCTGGGGTACGACGGCGACTTTCGCAATTGTCGTCATTGCCATCACGTTCTGGCTGGTTTAACGACTTTCTACTTTGCCTTACCCGCTCACAGGACGGGCCACGCATACGAAAAAGGCCGCCTTGCGGCGACCTTTTCCGGCACTTCCCTGTACGACCATCCGTTATTTGTACAGTTCTGCGGTCATGTGAACACGGTTATTGGTGTTCGCTTCGGTAATTTTGTACTGCGCGCCCTGCTGTGCTGCCTGAGCGGCGATTTTCGCTTCCGCACCGTCCAGAGTTGAAGAGGTTACGGAGATGCTCTGGGCAAAGCTGCCAAATGACATCAGTGAAAGAGCAGCGACAGCGGCGATGGACATTGCTTTGATAGTTTTCATGGTCTTAATCCTTAATTTGTCTGTTTAGAAGGCTGTGCGCCTTCGATGGAAGTAATAATAACTATAGTTATTGTTTCTAGATTGATAATTAGTGCGATCATTGTGATCTGGCTAATCATTACTCCCGCGTTAACCGTTTATTTAGTCAGTTCAGCTGACAGGTAAGCACCGTTATCCACACGTGCACCGGTGATTTTGTAAGAGGCACCGGCCTGTTTCGCCTGAGCAGCGATTTTGGCTTCTGCGCCATCCAGGGTTGAAGCGGAAGCGGTGATGCTCTGCGCGAAGCTGCCGAAAGAAACCAGTGACAGGGCCGCAACTACAACGAAAGTTTTGATAGATTTCATGGTCAATTCCTCAGAGATAATTTTTAGTGGGTGGGGTGTCGTGCCCCGATGTGAGAGAGAATAGACCTGTAACCTGGAGAGTAAAAGCTGAGGGATTTGCTGAAAAAATTCAAAAAATTTGATTAAGATTTGCGCCAGTAAATTGCGCTACAAAGATCATCAGAAAGTCAGTGCACCACAATTTTTCTTTTTTTTAGCAATATTTCTTTCGCTCATTCGTCTACCTCAACACAGGCAGTAATCCGCTAATGTGATGAGAGGAAAGACGATGAGAGATTTTGATATGCGTGGACGTCGGTTTGGTGGTCGCGGCATGGGTGGACACAGAATGGCTAAACCGTTGTTGCTGGGTGTCGCGCTGTTGGTGGTACTTGGCTTGCTGGTGATGTCGTTGTGGAATGCGTTACTTCCCGCCATCATCGGGGTGAAAAGTATTGGCTTCTGGCAGGCGCTGGGGTTGTTAGTCCTGTGCCGCATCCTGTTTGGTGGCCTGGGTTTCCATGCAGGCATGTTTGGCATGGTGCGCGAACGTCGCCGCATGCACGAACGCTGGATGCAAATGACCCCCGAACAACGTGAAGAGTTTATGCGCCAACGCCGTGAAGGTTTTGGACGCCGTGATGCTCGCGGTCACTGTGGCTGGCGTGGACGCTGGGAGGATAATGCGGATACCCAAAACACGCCGCCTAAAACGCCGGAAGCTGAGTGACAGCCATGAAATCCGCAACGGCGAAGGAATCCCTGCTAATGTCAGCGATCGGTGCCTGCCGATCGCGGCTGAAGTCCTTTATCAGCCGTCGCATCCCGGTACGTGACGATGCCGAGGATATCCTGCAGGAAGTTACCTGGCGGCTGATGACGGTGGAT
This sequence comes from Pantoea sp. App145, assembly GCF_047947045.1. Taxonomy (NCBI): domain Bacteria; kingdom Pseudomonadati; phylum Pseudomonadota; class Gammaproteobacteria; order Enterobacterales; family Erwiniaceae; genus Pantoea; species Pantoea sp. App145. The sequence continues at coordinate 118,150 of NZ_CP133294.1, read as the reverse complement.
CAGCCGGTGGAGAATGCCGTCGCCTGGCTGTTTCGCGCCGCCCGCAATGAAATGACCGACCGGTCGCGCAAAAAAAGCGAGCTGCCTCTGTCTGCCTATTTTGCCGATGATGAGGCGGGTGAAACGGCGGAGGATGAGCTGGCGGAGACGCTTTTCGGTGTGCCACACACGCCCGAGGATGAATACCTGAAAGCGATGATATGGGCAGAGTTAGGCGAAGCCCTTGCGGAGCTGCCACCCGCGCAGCGAGAAGTGTTCGATAAAACCGAGTTGCAGGGATACAGCTATAAAGAGCTGGCAGAAGAAACCGGGGTGAGCGTGCAGACATTATTATCTCGTAAGCATAAAGCCGTGCTTTATCTGCGCACCCGGCTGCGTGATCTATATGATGAACTTACGGGTTAGCTTATTTTGTAGAGGCGTGATAAATCGCGCCGTTACAGGATATCTCAAATCCGGCAAACCTTATGCAAAGACGGCAGTTGGTGTGTAGCGGCCCGGCTTTTACCATCGCATGACAATAAACGCCAAAAGGAAAGGTCATGCCCACTTTACGACCGCTGCTGGTCAGCGCGTTGCTGCTCACAGCACTCATCTCCGCTTCCACCCAGGCGGCTGAAACGTTGCGAATTGGTTACCAGAAATCCTCAACGTTACTGACGCTGATTAAGCAGCGCGGCGACCTGGACAAATCCCTTGCTGCCGAAGGCATTAATGTCAGCTGGCACGAGTTTTCCAGCGGCCTGCCATTGCTCGAAGCGCTCAATCTGAACAACGTCGATCTTTCCGCCGATGTCGCCGACACGGTGCCGGTATTTGCCCAGGCGGCAGGCGCGGACCTGACTTACTACGCACGCGAAACCCCTTCCCCCAACGCACAGGCGATCCTGGTCCCGGCGAACTCAGCGATTAAAACGTTGCAGGACCTGAAAGGGAAAAGGATCGCCGTCACCAAAGCAGCGGGCAGCCATTATCTGTTGATTGCGGCGCTAAAACAGGCGGGACTGGGATTTAATGACGTCAAGGCCGCCTGGCTGACACCGGCGGACGGTCGTGCGGCGCTGGAGAATGGCAGCGTTGATGCCTGGGTCACCTGGGAACCCTACGTCACCAGTGCGAAGGTGGAACAGCACGCGCGCGTGCTGACCAGCGGTGACGGCCTGGCGAGCTACCAGCGCTACTATCTGGTGTCCACCCCTTATGCCAAAGCGCATGCTCAGGTGCTGAATACCGTGTATCAGGCGCTGCAACAGGAATCCGCCTGGCTGAAAGCCAATCCCGCCGAGGCGGCGAAAATCCTGTCGCCGTTGTGGGGCAATCTGCCCGTCTCCACCGTGGAACAGGCAAATGCCCAGCGCAGCTATCAGATCGAACCGGTGCACATCAGTAACCTGGCAGAACAACAGAAAATTGCCGATGCGTTCTACGATGCGAAGCTGTTACCCAAACGCATCAATGCAAGTGATGTTGGGACCTGGCAGCCTGCCACCCATTAACGTTATAAAATGGCCGGAATGCCGGGTTCACGTTTTAACAAGCGTCCATTCCGGCCCTGCACTTTTCCGTCCTCATAACTCACCACCCCGTTGACCACCACCAGATCTATGCCCGGTGCCTGGCGGCAGGGATCGCGATAGGTGGCAACGTCTTCAATGCGGGTCATATCCACCAGGGTTAAATCGGCGAATGCCCCCTCACGGACCCTGCCACGATCGCGCAGGCGAAAGCGTGTGGCAGACAGGCCGGTCATCTTACGCACCGCTTCTGCCAGGTCGAACAATTTGAGATCACGGCAGTAATAGGCCAGCACGCGCGGAAAAGTGCCCCACAGACGTGGGTGAGGATTGGGATCGGAAGGTAAGCCATCGGAGCCTACCATCGACAACGGATGGGCCAGCACCTGACGCACATCGTCCTCGCTCATCATATGGTAGATCGCCCCGGCCGGACGCAGGCGCTCGGTGGCCTGCCACTGATCAACACCCCAGAGTTCAGCGATCTCCTGCAAGGTCTTTTTTGCCATCTCCGGATGAGGTTCCGACCAGGTGATATAAATTTCCATCTTGCCATCAACACGCCAGGCATCGAGCGTGGTGGAGCTGCAATTGTAAGGGTAGCAATCACAGTTACAGGATTGTTCGCTGGCGGCTTTTTCCAGCGCCGCCAGTGCCAGCGGTGCCCGTCCCCAGTTACCGGCTCCGGCACATTTCAGATGCGAGATAACCAGCTCTGCCCCGGCCTGCCGCGCTGTGGTAAATGATTCCTCCAGCGAGTCCAGCAAACCATCGTGTTCATTACGCATATGAGTGGTGTAAATTGCTCCCGAGGCACCAACGATATCCACCAGCGGCTGCATTTCCGACATCGGTGCCTGGCGGGCATTGGTATAGGCCAGGCCGGAACTCAGACCGATGGCCCCCGCATCAAGCGCGTCCTGCAACGTCCCGCACATCTGTTCGAGTTCGCTGCGGGTGGCCGGACGATCAAATTGCGTCATCACGTTGGCTCGCAGCGCGGTATGACCAATCAACGCCGCCACGTTCACACTCGGACCGGCATCTTCCACCGCCGCGACATAATGCTGAAAAGTGGGATAGACAAAGGCGTCTTTTTTCCCTAACAGGTTCATCGGGTCGGGCGGCGCATCCGGTAAAACCACTGGCGACGCGCTGATGCCACAGTTCCCGACAATCACCGTGGTCACCCCCTGGGAAATCTTGGCAAGCATCTCCGGCTGATGAATCACATTGGTATCATCGTGGGTGTGGACGTCAATAAACCCCGGCATCAGACAGCGCCCATTGCCTTCAATCACGCGCTGCGCCGCCTCTCCTCTGAGATCACCGATAGCGACAATCCGTTCGCCCGCAACGGCCACATCCGCCATATAGGGTTCAGCACCGCTGCCATCCACCACCATGACGGCACGAAACAGCAAATCAAAAGTCATGCTCCGATCCTCCGGCCTGCGGCAAAATCCCAGCCTTTACCAGGCACCGCCCCCATCAGTTGTTGGGTATAAGGATGTTGTGGCGCACCCAGCACATCAGCTGCTGCACCGTATTCGATCACCTTGCCGTGCTGCATCACCAGCACGTCATCACACAGCTGAGCGGCGACACGTAAATCATGGGTAATAAATAAAATCGCCACCCCGAGACGACGCTGGATGTCATCAAGCAGTTGCAACACCTGCGCCTGCACTGAAACATCGAGCGCTGATACCGCTTCATCCGCCACAATCACATCCGGCTCCATCGCCAGCGCACGGGCGATAGCGATACGCTGCCGCTGCCCACCGGAAAACTGATGGGGAAAACGCTCGATAGCGTCAGCAGGCAACCCGACCAGTTCCAGCAGTTCCTGTCCACGCGCCCACGCCTCGGCGAAAGAGACGCCGTGATTCATCGGCCCTTCCACCAGACTTTTTCCGATACTGATGCGCGGATTGAGCGAACGGTTCGGATCCTGAAAAATCATCTGAATGCGTTTACGATGGGGTTTGAGACCCGCGGGAGACAGCTCGGAAATATCGTTGCCGGTGATGCGAATCGCCCCTTCATCCGGCGTCAGCAAGCGCATTACGCAGCGTGCCATGGTGGATTTACCGGACCCGCTTTCGCCGACAATACCCAGCGTGCGCCCTCTCTTGAGGCTGAAGGTGACATCATCCAATGCGCGTGTTCCTGCGCGCCGTTTGCCAAACCAGCTCAGCAGCCCCCCTTTCGCCCGATAGATTTTGCCCAGCTCCACCACATCCAGCACCACCTGCGGACTGATGGCTTTGCGTACCGGTCGTGGCGCCAGGCCAGGTACCGCCGCCAGCAACGCTTTGGTGTAATCCTCGCGGGGTTGCGACAGCACCTGTTCTACTCCACCGGATTCAACGATATTGCCTTGGCGCATCACGCAGACGCGGTCCGCAATATCCACCACCACGCCCATATCGTGAGTGATAAACAACACCGCTGTACCGTGCTTTTGCTGCAATTCACGGATCAGTTTGAGGATTTGCTGCTGCGTGGTGACATCCAGCGCGGTGGTCGGCTCATCGGCGATCAGTAACCGGGGCTCCAGCACCAGCGCCATCGCGATCATAATGCGCTGACGCTGGCCGCCGCTCAGCTGGTGCGGATACGCACCATAGATACGGGTGATATCCGGCAGATGCACCTGCGATAAGGCATCCATTACGCGAGCATGGCGTTCCGCCGCGCCGAGCCCGGTATGCGTCTGCAATACTTCGTCGATCTGGCGTCCCACCGTCAGCACCGGATTGAGTGCCGTCATCGGCTCCTGAAAAATCATCGCCATATGGCTGCCACGCAATGCTTTCTGGCGGCTACTGCTCACCTGCAACACATCTTCGCCATCGAGCAGGATGCGGCCATCGGTGACCTTCAGCGCGCCTTTTGGCAGCAAACCGAGAGTCGCCAGTGAGGTGACCGATTTACCCGAACCGCTTTCCCCCACCAGACACAGCGTCTCTCCGGCGTGGATACGGAAAGAGATATCCTGCAGGATCGGCACACCTTGTGCGGTACTTACTGACAGGCGATCGACATGCAGCACCTCATAATGTTGTTTCGTCATTTATCGCCCCTTTTTTTCAGTCGCGGGTCGAGGGCATCGCTCACCACATCGCCCAGCAGGTTAATCGACAGAATGCACAGCGAAAGCAGCAGCCCCGGCCATAGCACCAGCGAGGGTTTCAGCTGGAAATAAAGGCGTCCCTCGGAAATGATGTTGCCCCAGGTGGGAATTTCCGTGCCGATACCCGCGCCGAGGAAGGACAGAATCGCTTCCGTGAGAATCGCCGATGCGCAGATATAAGTACTTTGCACAATCAGCGGAGCCAGGGTATTCGGCATCAGATGCCGGGTGAGCACCCGGAAGGTGGAGGTACCCGTCAGGATCGCCGCTTCTACATAGGGTTCTTCACGCGCCGATAACACCCTGGAACGCACCAGGCGCACCACCTGCGGGATCTCCGGCACCATAATCGCCACCATCACCGTCCAGATGCCCGCGCTGCTCAGTGAAACGATGGCAATGGCCAGCAGGATGCCGGGGATCGCCATCAGGCCATCCATCACCCGCATGACTATCGCGTCGAGGCTGCGAAAATACCCGGCCAGCAACCCGAGCGGCAGGCCAATCAACACGCTCATTAGCGTGACGCCCAGCCCGACCATTAACGAAATGCGTGCGCCATACACCACGCGTGCAAACAGGTCACGACCATAGGCATCGGTCCCCAACCAAAACTCCGCGCTGGGTGATTTGAGACGAAACGCGGGTGACAGCGCCTCGGGATCATGGCTGGCAATCCACGGGGCAAAGATCGCCATGCCGACAATCAGCGTTAACGTGACCAGCGCCATCACCGACAACAACGGGATACGCGGCAGCGTTAACCAACGACGTCGGGGCGCTGGCAGCACCGCTGAAACAGGTTTAATCATGCTCATGCCTTACCCTCAGTAACGAATACGCGGATCGCTCAGCGCATACGACAGGTCAATCAACAGATTGATGATGACGTAGACTCCACTGGTCAGCAGGATCATGCCCTGAATCACCGGGTAATCGCGCGCCAGCACCGCATCAACAATCAACCGGCCCAGACCGGGGATGTTAAACACGCTTTCGGTGACCACCACGCCGGAGATCATCAGCGCAAAACCGGTGCCGATCACCGTCAGGATCGGGATCATCGAATTACGCAGCGCGTGACGAAACAGCACATGGATTTCCGCTAACCCTTTAGCGCGGGCGGTACGGATATAGTCTTCACCCAGCACCTCCAGCACGCTGGCGCGAGTCATGCGTGCCACCAGCGCGATATACACCGATGACAACGTCAGAGCCGGTAAAATGATGCGCTCGGCAAACGGCCACACCCCTTTGGTGATGCTGGTAAATCCCTGCACCGGCAACCATCTCAGTTCAATGGCGAACAGGGTTGCCAGCAGATAACCAATCACAAACACCGGAATCGAGAAGCCCAGCACCGATGCCGACATCACCAGGTTGTCGATCCAGCTGCCGTGTTTCCACGCCGCCAGCACGCCAAGCGGCACGGATATCAGGATGGTGAGAATAATCGCCACCAGCGCCAGACTCAGTGTCGGCTCCAGTCGCTGACCAATCATGGTCAGTACCGGGGTATGTGCCATCAGTGACGTGCTGAAGTCGCCATGCAACAGCTGTCCTATCCAGACGAAAAATTGCTGATATAGCGGCTGGTCCAGACCCAGATTGGCGCGAATCGCCGCCAGCTGCTGAGGTGTCGCCATATCACAAGCAATAATTGCCGCCGGATCGCCCGGCGACAGGCGCAACAACAGAAAAACAAACAGCGCGACCACCAGCATCACCGGGATTGCCGCCAGTACGCGGCGAATAAAATAACCAGCCACAGGAGCCTCCGAAGGTTGTGTTTAAGTCAGCAATTAATCGTCTTTCTCGACGTTCCAGAACACGGTGGAAGGTCCGGTCATTAAGTGGCTGATATGGTTGCTCCACGCAGCGACATCATAAAATTGCCCCAGCGGGATGTAGCTGACTTCATCCATCGCATGCTTCTGGATCTCGACCGCAATTTCTTTCTGTTTGGCCGGATCGGTGGCGGTGGCAAAATCCACTTTGAGCTGGTTCATCTGCGGATCGGTCGGCCAGCCGAACCAGGCACCGTTACGTCCGCCACCGTCCAGCATTGGGTTCACCACCGGGTTCCAGATGGTTTCGGCATTCCAGTAGGTAAAGAACATATTCCAGCCACCCTGGGCCGGTGGATTCGGGTTGGCGCGACGCGACACCAGCGTCTGCCAGTCCATCGGCTGTAAATCGACCTTAAAGCCCACCTTACGCAACGCCTGGGCAGCCACCACCGGTTGTGAGGCCTGGCTTGGCACATCGGTTGGCTGCATGATTACCACGGGTGTGCCGTCGTAACCGGCTTTCTTCAGCAGCGCTTTCGCTTCCTCGATATTGCCGCCGTTCAGCAGCGATGCGCCGCCCGCCTGGCTTTCCAGTGCTGTACCGCAACCGAACACCGAGGCACAAAGTTTGTAGTACTGCGGATTGCCCACCAGCGCATCGAGCACATCTTTCTGGTTCATGGCCAGCAATGCCGCGCGGCGGATATCAGGATTGTTAAACGGTGGATAGAGGAAGTTCATACGCCCACCGGTCATGGAACCGAGTTTGCTCAGGGTGCCGTACTTGAGATTCGGATCGGCCTGCACCATCGGCAGCAGGTCGATTGGCAGCTGTTCAATAAAATCGATATCACCGGAGGTTAAAGCATTAATCGCCGTCATCCGGTCAGGCATGTTGATCCATTCGACCCGGTCCACCTTCACCACTTTGCCACCCGCCGTGCCGCTGGCCGGCTCTTTGCGTGGCACGTAGCCTTTGAATTTTTCATAAACCACGCGGTTACCCGGATCAAATTCGCTGGCAACAAACTTAAACGGCCCGGAACCGGTGTAATCGGTGATCATCTTGCCATCCGGGGTGTTCGCGACCCTCTCCGGCATCATAAATGCCGCGACTGACGAGGGCTTCGCCAGCAGTTGCAGTACATAGCCGAAGGGTTTCGCCAGCTTGAGGGTGATGGTTTTATCATCGGTGGCGGTGAGGCTAGCGACATACTTCATCATCAATTGCCCGCCGACATCGTAACGAGCCCAGCGTTTCAGCGAGGCAACGCAATCGGTGGCGGTCACCGGTTTGCCGTCATGCCATAACAGGCCGTCACGCAGGGTGAAGGTGTAAGTCAGGCCATCGGGTGAAATTTTCCAGTCCGCCATTTGTGGCTGCGGCGTCTGTTTATCGTCCATGCCGATCAGGGTGTCGTAAATCATGTAGCCATGGTTACGGGTGATTTGCGCCGTGGTGGCGATCGGATCCAATACCCGTAAGGAAGATGACATCACAACATGCAGGGTTTTCTCTGCCGCCATCACCGATGGCGCGGCAATGGCGGCGCTCAGGCCAACCGATAACAGACAAGCAATCAAAGTACGGGACGGAAATAGTTTCACTCTTAACACTCCAGTAAAAGGCAAACCCTGGTGTCGGGAAATGCGGTGTGTGCAATGTAAGGGGACAACGCAGGACGTAAACGTCCTGCTGCCGTCAGAGTGCTGCGGCTAAGGCATGCTCGATATAAAGCTGGCGTAAACGCTGAGTCAGGGGACCCGGCTGACCCGCGCCAACCGGCTGACCATCGACGTTGACGACCGGGTAAACAAAGGAGGTGGATGAAGTAATGAAAGATTCTGCGGCCTCCCTGACTTCATCGATAGTGAAGCCGCGCTCTTCCAGACGCAGGCCATGTTCGTTAATCAGGGCAATCAGCGCACTGCGGGTGATACCCGGCAACAACAGCTGAGAAAGCTCACGGGTGACGACGGCACCGGCGTGGGTGATGATAAAGGCATTGTTGGAGGTGCCTTCGGTAATCAGGCCATCCTTTACCAGCCAGGCATCGTCAGCGCCACGCAGCCGCGCCTGCTCTTTCGCCAGGCAGGCGTACAACAGTTGCGTGGTCTTGATATCGCAACGCCCCCAGCGCAAATCCGGCAGGCTGATAATGTTCATCCCGCGTTTCGCCAGTGGGCTACCAAGGATATCTTTGGCCTGGGTATAGAGCACCAGTGTCGGTGGCGTACCTGCTGCGGGAAACGAGAAGTTACGGTCTTCGACGCCACGGCTTACCTGCAGGTAAATCAGACCTTCGTGCAAATCGTTGCGGGTGACCAGTTCCCGATGGATCGCCAGCAACTGATCGTTATCAACCGGTAACGACAGCGCCAGCTCGCCCAGCGAACGGCGCAGGCGCTTGAGGTGCTGTTCGAAATCCACCAACCTGCCCTGCAATACCGCAGTCACCTCATAGATGGCATCGGCGAAGGTGAACCCCCGATCAAAGACCGAGATTTTCGCTTCATTTTCCGCAATAAACTCACCATTCAGATAGACGGTGCGCATGACTCAATTTCTCCGGGTTAGGGGCGTTCCACGCCGGTCTGGCGTGTGATGATGCCGTAATGTTCGATGCGGCGATGACGGGCAAAATCAAAGATGGTGGTTTTGCCGAACTGGCACAGATCCATGTCGCAGCGGTGGGAGATCAACTCATCACCTTGCCCGCTGGCGCGCGCCATGACAAAGCCGTTTGGATCCACGATGACGCTGCCGCCCATCAACGGGAAGCCATCCTCCACGCCAGCCTTCGCCACGCCAACCACCCATGTTGCATTCTGGTAAGCACCTGCCTGCATACAGAGTTCGGAGTGGAACAGCCGTTTGGTTTCGCCTTCGTCGCGCTCCAGGGAATTCACGGAAGGGGTGTTGTAGCCCAGCGTGACCAGTTCCACCCCCTGCAACCCCATGACGCGATAGGTTTCCGGCCAGCGGCGATCGTTGCAGATACACATGCCCATGATCGCGCCCTGGTTTTCCCAGGTCGGGAAGCCCAGATCGCCCGGCTCGAAATAACGTTTTTCCAGATGCTGGAAATCACGATGTGGATCGTACTCAACATGCCCCGGCAGGTGCACCTTGCGGTATTTGCCGACAATATTGCCCTGCCGATCGGTCATGATGGAGGTGTTAAAGTGACGCCCTTCCGGGGTCAGTTCGGCGTAGCCAAAGGTGATGGCAATACCATGCTCGCGGGAGAAATCAAACAGCGGACGCGTCACATCATTCGGCATTTCGCGTTCAAACCAGCTATCGACTTCATGCTGGTCTTCCATATACCAGCGTGGGAAAAACGTCGTCAGCGCCAGCTCAGGAAACACCACCAGCTCGCACCCCTGCTGCCGCGCCTGCTCCAGTAATGCCAGCATGCGCTGGACCACACTTTCTCTTGAGTCGCTTTTTTGGATTGCTCCCAACTGAGCTCCGCCAATTACAATTTCACGCACGCACTTTTCCTCAACAAGACCGACACAGTGTCGTAGGGCCATTGTGTGAGGTTCAGAGCGCTCTGTCGTATACCAAAATGTGGGCCTTACTTAACCTAAAGTTAATCCATGTTGAACAGATGGAAGCCGCTGCTATCCAGCACCTTGCGCAAATGGTCGATAAACACCTGCGCGAACTGCGCCAGCGGTTCGTGGCGCAGATGCACCAGGCTGATGGTCAGGCGTTCTTCACCGAGAATCGGCAGCACCGCCATGTGTTCAGCACCGGAGGCACGGAACGAGATTTCATCAACCACCGAGAAGCCGGTGCCGTTTTTAACCAGCGCACAGGCGTGATGTGGGGAATCGACATCAATACTCGGACGATATGGCAGACCAACGCGTTCGAAGGCCTTCATCATAAAACTGTAGAACGGGGTATCCGTGGAGTAACCAATAAAAGGCGTCTCCGCCAGCGCCGCAGGCAACTCTTTGGCCGGTAATCGGGTGAGTGGATGATTGGCCGGGCACACCACCATCACGCGGATATAACTCAGGGGCACGGCACACAGGTTGGGATGATCGATAGGAAACAAGGAGATACCGAGGTCCGCATGCTGATCAAGTAGCCGATCCCGCAGCAACCGGTGTCGCAAACATTCGAGGCTGACAAGGATGTTTTCGTTGCACTGCCTGAAAGCACCAATAGCATCTGGCACCAGTTGATGCCCCAGACTGGGGCTGCTGGCAATGCGCAGCACACCCTGACGCTGCTGTACCAGGTTGTGCAACGTGGTATTGACGCGCTGGATATCGCGATACACCGATTCGACATCATTGAATAGGCTGCGTGCTTCTGGCGAAGGATATAACCTTCCCTTAACCCGTTCGAACAACCGGAAGCCAATGCGAGCTTCCGTGTGCGACAGCATCCGACTGACGGCGGGTTGAGACACAAACAACAGTTGCGCGGCACCGTTAATCGAACCGGTAATCATAATCGCCCGAAAGACTTCAATCTGACGTAGATTAAGCGACTGCATTCGGTTTTCCTCTGAGGAATGAATAGCGTGTGCTGAGCTGTTAAACGCTTAACACCAGGTTATAGGTTGTTAGCAATTAGCATGCCAGGAGGGGTTCCGCTACGGGGAAGTGCGCTGACAGCGGGGGGAGCGTTCGGTAATAATATGATTCGCAAGTTTTTACCGGAGCCCTCGATGCCCATGCCAACAAAGCGCTGGGTAGTCTCGCCTTTAAGCTGTTTATGCCGATGGTCCTGTTTACCGGGATGGTCAACGCGCCGCTGCATGATGGCCTGATCGGTCTGGCGATGGTGGCGAGTATGTACGGTGATGCGGGATTGGTATTGCTGTTCACGGTACTCGCGGTCCACAGCCTGCTGCTGTTTGGCTTTCAAAGCCTGTATAGCACCCTCGCCGGAAGCGAGCCGTTTAAACCCGGCGTGCTGATGGACGCCAATCCTTCCGGCGTTAATGTTCTCGGGTTTTCACGCTCGCAGCAGGATAGCCAGATAAACAGTTCCGCGATTTGCCTGACCACCCTGCTGTCGATGGGCACGCTGCCGGTGTGGATCTGGGTGAATGCGTTGCTTTGAAATCCTGCGGGCAGCGTTGGGAGAAGGCACTTATCGGTAGCGGCGCGATTTATCGCGCAGGTTTTGGGCAGCAGAAACCCTGTAAAAAGACGCACGATACATCGTGCCGCTACGCAATATGCCTTAGAACTGGTAAGTCATCCCGACGCCAAAGCTATCATCGGTGGATATCCCGAACGGGGTATTCTTATCAAGCTGGTTGATTTTATAGTCGGTGTAGACAAGAAAGTTTTTATTTAAAAAGTACGCGACGTTAACATCCAGATATTTGGCCAGATAGACATCGCCGTAACCTTCAATCTCTTTCCCCTGAGACTGGAACCAGCCAATGCCGGGGACGATACCGTTTTCGAAAACATAGCGTGAATAGACTTCGAAGTTCTGGGTTTTGTTGGCAAAACCATAGCCACTAATAGGCGTGATATTCTGGCCCTCAGAATATTTAATCGCAGCATAAAACTGGCCTGGATTATATTTGAATCCCAGCGCCCACATTTCGGCCCGATCACCCTCGCCATATGCTAAGGCTTCCTGCGCCGCTGTACGATGCGAGTTGCCATAAGCTGCCAGCACGGTGCCACCCCAGTCGAAACTATAACTGACTGACGCGCCTGCACCCTCACCATTCGAGGTATAGACGGTGCGGCCGCTGTTATTACTACCTGCCCCATTTTTCCCCTGATACTGCAAGGCAAAGCTGACCTTATCAGACAAGCCAAACAAATTTGTATTGCGGTAAGTCAGCACCCCGGTGGCGCGGCCGGTCATAAAGCCATCGGTGTAACTGTCCGTCAGATGGTCAAAAATCGGGGCATAGTCCGTAATGCTGGCAACATCATATAACACACCGTTATTTCTGCCGTAATCGATGCTACCCCACTGGCCATATTTCAGCCCGGCAAATCCGTAACGGGTTTTATTGCCCTCATCACCTTCCGCTTCGGAATGGTTGGCCTGAATATTATATTCCCACTGACCATAACCGGTGAGCTTATCATTAATTTTTGTTTGCCCTTTAAAACCCAGACGCACATAACTGTTATCACCATCAACGCTGGTATTATCACTGAAATAATGCCTGGCTCGCACGCTGCCATAAAGATCCAGTTCGTTGCCGTCTTTATTATAAATTTCTGCTCCCTGAGAGATTGCAGGCAGAACAACAGCCACCGCAAGCAGTGTATATTTCATCATCTTCATTATTAATGCCTCATCATTTTTATTTTAAAAAGGGGTGGCGAGATGCCACCCAATTGCACTATTAACGGTTTAATGGACGGGGTTGCGCATCCTGCGGCAGCAATGAATGGTATGTCTCACCTTCCAGTTGCAAGATATGTTCTTCTTTGGCCTGGTTAATAATCGCCGGATTGGTTAATACACGCACGGCTGAGGCTGCCATCACGCTGCCCGCCAGCAGCATGCCCTTGTGTGCGTAAGAGGTTTTGCCCTGTGTCACCATTTGCCAGGAATGCGGTGGCGTACCCCATGCGCAGGTCGCAATATAGACCTGCCCAACCGGCAACAGCCAGCTAACATCCCCAACGTCGGTGGAGCCATTGAGGAAATCAGGGTCGCGGCGTAAAGGGGTAATATCCTCGGATAACACCCGTCCTCTTTTCGCAACCTTGCGTTTTTCCTCATCAGAAAAGGTTGCCTGGATCGATGCAGCAAAGGCTTTTTCTTCCTCGCTGAAGGCTACCGGCCCAATTTTGTTCAGTTCTTCATCCATGATACTTGCCAGCGTCACGTTGGGAATGAGATCCGCAGAAGCCGCATCAAATTCAATCGTCACCTGGGTACCTGACATCAGCGCTGCACCCCGGGCGATATCATGCACTCGCTCGGTAATATCGCGTACTTCATGCATTTTGGGGGAGCGTACTTTGTAGAGAACATGCGCCTCAGATTGCACCACATTCGGCGCGTTACCACCGGCATTGGTAATGGCGTAATGCAGTCGCGCTTCGGGAATAATATGTTCGCGCAGGAAGTTCGCACCGACATTCATCAGCTCGACGCCATCCAATGCGCTGCGTCCCAAATGCGGGCTAAAGGCCGCATGGGTGCTCTTCCCTTTAAACAGATATTTCACCTGATTGGTCGCCAGCATACGTGCGTTATACGCCAGGTTTTCATCCCAGGGGTGCCACGTGAAGGCAATATCGACGCCCTCAAACAGGCCAGCGCGTGCCATAAATGCTTTACCGCCCCCGCCTTCTTCCGCCGGGCAGCCAAAGAATTTAATCGTCCCGGATAGCCCGGTTTGTTCCATACAGGCTTTGGTGGCAAGGGCTGCCGCTAAGGCTCCCGCACCTAACAAATTATGCCCACAACCATGCCCGTTACCGGACGGCACCACCGGCAAAAAATAGCTGCATTCTGCCTGCTGGCTGAGGGAAGGCAATGCATCAAACTCGCCCAGGAAGGCAATAACCGGCTGGCCGGTCCCGAAAGTCGCCACAAAAGCGGTTTCAATGCCGCCAGCCTGGCGCTTCACTTCAAAACCCGCATCCTCAAGGGTCTGCGCAATCAGCGCGGCCGACTGCGACTCTTCATAACGGACTTCTGCAAATTCCCACACCTGGTCGCTGACCGAAAGAATCTTTTCACGTTGTTGGTTCAGCGTGTCCTGAATAATGGCTGAATAATTCATAGGGCCTCTCTTATTAATGCGATGGATTTGAACGGGTTTCACTCTGTACCGTGCTGTTCGAATGGGTCATTGAAAGCGCAATCAGGCAGGTGACCACGGCGCAGGCGATAATCATCAGAAAGGCCGTGGAATAATTCTGGTTGGTCAGCTTCAACAGATACCCGATCACCAGAGGGGACAGGAACGAACCGATCTGCGCCACAGAGTTAATCAGGCCGGTCGCAGTCCCGACGGATGCTTTCGGGTATTGCTTGATGATGGTGACGAAGACGCTGATGCTGATCGCGTTAAGGAAAATGTTGGAAAGGGATAACCAGGCAAAGGCGATCGGCACTGAAGAGGCATTAAACATCAGCCAGATAAACAGCGCAGACACCGAGGAGCCGATCGCAATCAGAAACTTTTCCCGCCCCTGGAAAAAACGATCCAACAACCAGCCGCAAACCAGAAACGAGATAAAACCCAGTGTGGGTGGCAGCATCGACCATGCCCCCATTGAGACCATGCTCATGCCCTTCACTTTAATCCAGTAGGACGGCAGCCATGATTGCAGCCCCCAGAACACGATATTGGTGAAGAAATAACAGGCGGCGATTTGCCATGTCAGCGGGCGGGTAACGATTTCCAGCAAGCGTCTTTTTTCCGAGGTCTTATCCCGCGCCGGGCTGGCAGCCGGGGAAGCTGTCTGGTGATCCGCTGACGAACGCAGCACCAGCCAGAGCACCAGTGCCAGACCCATGCCGAGAATCCCCAGCACGAAAAACATCATCCGCCAGTTGAAGAAGGCAATCAGCGTGGTGACGACCACGGACCCCACGGCAAAGCCAACCGATGCACCGGATTGCAGGAAAGACTTGGCTCTTGCCATTTTGCTTTTATCAAATTGCTGGGCAATGACGACAGAACTGCCCGAAGGGAAAACCGCTTCCCCCATCCCGACAAAGAAACGCGACACGACCAAACCGAGGATCCCGGTCGCCATTCCGGTACAGGCGGTGGCGACGGACCAGAGACCTACCGCACCGGTGAGAATGGTTTTGCTACCCAGCCGATCGACAAGATAGCCACCAATCAGTTGCGTGATTGAGTAGGCGAGGAAAAAGCCACTGATAATCATGCCCGTTTCATCAGAGGCCAGTCCGAATTCACCGCTAATCGGAATGATGGCAATGTTTATCGCGGTTTTATCAATGAAGCCCACAACCCAACACAAAAACAATATGAAGATAATGACTTTATTTTTATTCTTTGTAATGAAGCCAGACATAGATGACCCTCAAGTGGATAGCGATACCATTTCTTCGCCCTTGCTACCCTTGCAAAAAAAGTGAAAAATAACTATGTTCGAACACACACAAGAAAGGTTTATTTTATGTATGAAGATACACATAGCGTTGCCGTGCCGGATCATGCATCGGCAATAACCTCAATTGTGCAGCGCTATTATCCGCAGGCGCAGGTTAATGTCAGACATTCGGCACGGCGTTATGATGATGCGTTGAAAGATGCTGACGAAAATATTGATGAGCGTAACGAATCATATATTCTTAGCCATCAAATCCTGCCCCGAGAGATCATCATAGAAGCGGTCTGTCTGTATATTGATTCACTAAAGATAAACATTAAAAACATTGATAACGAGTCTGAGAATGGCTATGTGCATGCATTAATCAATGACATCAAAGTTTACTTTCTCTCTGGTGTGATTAAATATCAGAATTTTATGTTCAGAAAAGTCAGCGATAATACCTGGCATCTGGCCTCGGGTTTATCGCATGAAGTCATTTTACAGCATGTGATTGAGGGCGCCCTTAAAACCATTCCGCACAGTGATGCGGCGATCTTTCGTATCTATGATCAAGAAAAGAACCTGTTGATTCCGGTTGCGATGCTGGGGTTTGAGAACAATTATTATGAATACGCCGTTACACCACAACAATCCATTTCCGGCAAAGCTTTTGAAAGCCGATCATCGATTTTAGTTAATTCCAGAGAAGAAATATTAAATAGTTTTACGGAGCACTCAACGGTTCGTGAAACCATCATGAAAAACAACCCGATCGCCAATGCCCTGTTATGTGTCCCGGTGTTAGATCAACAAACCTGTTATGGCACATTGACGATATTATCCCTGAAACGGCATTCGGTATTTAACTCGCTGGCAGTTTCTTTACTGGAAACCTTCGCCTCCCAGGTGGCATTAGCCTGGCGCAATGCCCGTTTGTACGATGAAAAAGCCGCCAGTCTGCGTGAAGTGGAAACGCTCAAATCACAACTCGAAAAACAAAACAGGCTGTTGAAGGTGAGCGTGGACCTCCATGCGGACATGATAAATTTATCGACAAAGTTCAATAGATTAGATGAGTTCATCGAACAACTTTCCGCTCGGGTGAACTCAGCCATGAGCTATATCGATATTCTTGGTCACCGTTATTTCAACGCCAGAAGCCAGCACTATAGCTGGGATACGCTATCTCACCTCCATAAAGCGCATGACAACACCAGTAACGTGATAACCGAGGGTGAATGTCTTATTTATCCGCTGATTAATGATGACTTCCTGGTGGGTTTTATCATTATCAATGGCTACGACATTGATGAATTGAATTCTGTGATCGCAGCCCGCATTCGTGACTTCGTCGTAATGGAGATCATGAAGCGAACCAGTGCCGTTATTATCGCTCACAAAAAGATCGCGTTTATTTTTCAGGAGATCATCCGCTATGGATTATCTGCCAGACATGAACGCAGCCTGCTGGATAACGGTTTTCATTTTAAAAACTGGATAATGTGCATAAGATTATCGCCATTTAACACCGAGTTGAATGACCTGACCTTTATCACGATCAAAAACCATCTGGTCGGCAAGACAGGGCTTAATCATTCAGCCTTCTATGTTGAAAATGATGAGGTGGTGATATTCCATTCAGAAAATATAAATGGAAAACTGAGTATGCTGGAGCAGAAAATAGGTGAGGACCACTATCTTCAGCACAATTTTCAGGTGGGCTTAAGCTCCATCACAACCAAAGAAAATATCGTGATAAGTCATCAGCAGGCAGGAACCGCTCTGGATGTACTCAAAACCCGTCAGCGGCCCGGCATTCTGAATTTCAGCAACACCGGCATTGAAAGATTATTCACCAAACATAACAGTGAAGAACTCAAAACATTTGTTAACGATGTCCTTTCTCCGGTATTGAACACCGGCGATAAAGGGGCTGTTTTAATCGCAACTTTGCAGTCTTATCTGAAAAATAGCCAGTCAACCGTGCTGACAGCGAAGGAGCTGAATATCCATATTAATACGCTCTACCAACGGCTGCGGAAATTTGAAACGCTCACCAATCTGAGCCTTGCCAATCCAGATGATTTTCTTATGATAAGCCTGTCATGTCATATGAACCGGATTTATTCCTGATGCGAACAGATGGCCAGGTTAATGGCCATCTGCCATCACATTACTCACCAGCCGGCATAAGCCTTGATTTCGGCATCCGTCACCTGAGGAGCTTTGCGAATTGCCAGTGCCAGCTTCTCAATGGCGTAATCAATTTCCTCAGTGGTAATAATCAGCGGTGGCGTAATCTCCAGCACATTGCCGCCAACGTAATAAACCACCAGCCCTTCTTTCCAGGCCTGATACACCACTTTCTGCGCCAGGATGCGGTCCGGCCTTTGGCTGCCATCGGCCGCAACCAACTCCACACCAATCGCCAGACCATGACCACGCACATCGCCGATAACCGGGAGGTCCTTCGCCAGGTCACGCAGCATCTGCATAAAATACTGCCCGGACTGGGCTGCGCGCTGCGGCAATTCCTCCGTTTCCAGCACATTCAGCACCGCACGCCCAACGGCAGTACAGATGGGATTGCCCGCTGTGGTTAACAAAGCATGGGCGGCTGGTCCGCCGAGGATTTCTTTGGGACCAACCGTGGCTGAGAGCGGCAAACCGCCACCCAGCACCTTCCCGAAGGTCACAATTTCCGGTGCAATGTTCTCATGCTGGAAGGCATGCAACAGCCCGGGACGGCCCAGCCCCATTTTGACCTCATCGCAAATCAGCGGTACGCCAGCGTTAATACATAACTGGTGTAATCCGGCGAGAAAACCGGCCGGGGGCACAACCATGCCGCCATCGGATAAGATCGGTTCGACAATCACACAAGCGACATCCCCCTGCTCCAACTGGGCCTGCACTTCGAGCAGACTGGCCTCAACGCTGGCTTTAACCGGGTCTTTGCCTGCGCTATGCGGACGGAAGGGATTGGGATAAGTCGCGAGGTAAAGATCGGGATCGGCGGCGCTGCCTGCCGAAATATGTACTCCTGATACCTTCATCGCCAGCCCAATGCCGCCATGATAACCATGAGCAAAGGCCACCACCTTGCGTTTGCCCGATGCCAGGCGACAGGCGCGCAGCGCGACATCGTTGGCATCACTCCCGGCGTGACCGAGGTAGACACAGCGATCCCCTTTGCCCGGGGTGATCGCCAGTAAATCTTCGGCCAGCCCGACGGAATCAGGATGCACCGCTGACAGCCCTCCAGCTCCGGCTGGGGTCTGCGCCGCTTTCATCATCGCTTCGGTGATTTTCCGATGTCCGTGCCCCAGGCCACAGGCAGTCCAGGTCGCCGACAGATCGAGCAGTTTCCGTCCCCCCACTTCGGTTAACCAGCATCCTTCACCTGATGAAACGGTCAGCGGGAAAAAACGTAACTTCTCAATGCCAGCAATCGATTGCGCATCGCGCTGATAAAGCGCTTCAGCTTCCGGCGGAAAAATAGCCTGACTCATACTGATTCCTTCTGTGCGATAGCAGTGGCGATGGGTTCAGCCGGAGCGGAAAACTCTTCCGACAGCGACAAGCCAATATTTCGCACCAGACGCGGCGCGGAGATAATGATGATCAGTCCGGCAATGCACCAGTAGAACGCCACCAGCGCCGGGCTAAATAAATCTTCCTGGCCTACCACGTTGTAATAGAGGGAGACGACCATGATGACGATGCCCAGTACCGGCAATAACAGCTCCCATTTAGGGATGTTCTGACCCATGCGGGTGATGAAGTTGATGACACCTAACTCAATCATCAGATAGGTAATCATCAGACACACTGAGCCAATCACTGCAAAGTAGAAGTAAGCATCAATCGCGCTGTTGCCCGTGCCCATTGAAGGTTTGCCGGTCAGCCATGCAGCAACGTCCACCAGCAGACTCACCACTAACACTAACGTCAGCGCATTACGCGGTTGATGAGTTTTGCTTGATACCTCGGCAAAACAGCTGTGACCAAAGCCGTCACGGGCCAGGGCGAACAACAAACGGCTGGAAGTTGCGGCGGCGGAGAGATTAGCGGCAAAGGCGGACATCATGGCAGTGAACAACATGCACAGCGAAAATACCGTTCCGACATAGGTCTGCGACAGCGTACCCAGTGAGTTGGCGGAATTTTTAAAGGCATTCAGTCCGGCCTCACTGGTGCCGAAGCCCAGGGTTTGCACATACATCATGCCGACAAACAAAATCCCGGTCAGCACGATGGAACCCAGCAACGCCAACGGGATGTTACGTTGTGGGTTTTCTGTCTCCTCACCCAGCGTGGCGCAGGCTTCAAAACCCGCCCAGGAGAGGAACGCCGCGACCACCGCCGCCATCACCGCCTGGAAACTCACACCATTCAGGCTAAACAGCGATGCATGTTGCTCCGTGGTCACTGGCTGATGGATGATGATGACCGCAGCCAGCACCAGCATCAGGACGATCCCTACCCCTTCAATCACCATCAGCACGCGCGCCACGGTCTGTCCATCACGCGAGTTCAGAATCCAGCTAAAAATCACCCCCACCGCCGCAGTGACAATCCACGGGATCTCAATGTGCGAGGCGGGAAATAGCGCCTGCAGGAAAGCATTGGTGAATGCCCCTAAGGCCGCCAGGGTGGCAATCGAGAAGAACAGATAGGTTCCCATGATGGCAAAACCGGAAAAGAATCCCGCACGCGGCCCGATGGTTTTGCCCACCAGACCATAGGCGCTGCCGGCATGGTTATAAAAGCGCGTCAGGCGGATAAAACCGTACGCAATGAGCGCAATCCCCACCAGACCCAGCACGAATACGATAGGCAGTGCTTTCCCAACTGAATCAATTAATCCCTGCGCATTGCCGGACATGGCTAAGGTCGGTCCCACCATGCCCAGCGAAAGGGCCAGCGCTTCCCAAAGCTTTAAATTTCGCTTTTTATTTGGTGCATTATTCATCTCTCTCACCCTCATACAACGTGAT
Source organism: Pantoea sp. App145 (assembly GCF_047947045.1). NCBI lineage: Bacteria > Pseudomonadati > Pseudomonadota > Gammaproteobacteria > Enterobacterales > Erwiniaceae > Pantoea > Pantoea sp. App145. The sequence continues at coordinate 97,671 of NZ_CP133294.1, read as the reverse complement.
TGTTTAGCGAGTTGTTAATGGGTTTCCCCGGTGTTGGTCAGGCAAAAATGGTGCAAGGGGTCCGTCAGACGGACCAGGCAAAGCGGAACTTCTCGGTTGTGGTTTTTAATGGCAGGTGGCCATAACTTTCGTGTTCATGACGACGCACAGCAATCAAAGCGCCCAGCAGTTCCGGGCGGAACAACGCCCGGGCCAGCTCGCTTTGTTCCAGCCGGGTTAAGGCATCGGCCTGCGAGTAAATCAGGCGTTTGATCTGTTTCTCGCTGCGCTGTTGTTCAGAGAAATCAGCGGGGGCGGATTGCGTAGCTTCGGGTAGCGACATTGACTGCGTGTGACCTGCCAGCGCCATACCGAGCACCGCGCCACAGGCGATGTAGGGGTTCGCCGAAGGATCAATACATTTCACTTCCAGATGCGCACCGTACGGATTCGCCGGATTTGCCGCACAGTAGCGCACCGCCGCCTCGCGATTTTCCAGCCCCCAGCAGGCATAAGCACCCGACCAGTGTCCCGGCTGAAGACGATCGGCGGAAAGTACCGAAGGAGCCAGTAACGCCACCATTTCAGGCAGATAGTGGACAATCCCGGCAATTAAACTCCCCCCTTCCGCCGTGATGCCATACGCACAGTCACCACCGGCCAGTAAGGGTTTGCCCTGACGGGTAAAGGAGAAATGCAAATGCGCGCCATTGCCTGCCCCGCCTTCAAACGGCTTCGGCGAGAAGCTGACGGCTAATTTATGTTTGCGCGCGATACGGCCCAGCAGAATACGGGTCAGAACCAACCGATCAATGGCGGTGAGAGGATTCGCCGGAGCGAGGGACAATTCAAACTGGGCGGTACCGTATTCGGCATGAAATTGCTCAAGGCCGACACCCGCTTCGCCGAGTGTATTAACGATATCGTTAACCACGGCTTCCCTGTCCAGTAATGCGCCCATGCCATAGGCATGCCAGTGACCGGTGGCCGCGTCAGCGTCCTCCGGCAGTAAATAAAACTCCAGCTCACCCGCCGCCAGGGTCTCTATGCCTGCCGTCTGCAACGCTTCAACCTGGCTGCGCAGAAACTGGCGTGAACACCACGCTGCGCGGTCGCCCTCCTGTTCAAAGACATCAACAGGCGCCCAGCAAAATCCATCCTTCAGCTTCACCAGCGCCGTAAGATCAGCACGCAGGCGATCGTCACCTACCGCCGAAAATGCCGGGATCCAGGCGATGGCATTGTCAGCGCAAAATAACGCCCAGGAAGGTGACGCCCCGACACCAGACTGACTGATGGTTCTCAGGCGAGTGGCAGGAATAGATTTGCCACGAATAACCCCAGCGGAATCCACCAGGGTGGCAAATAAAGTGGCAACACCACTCGCGATAAGACTTTCACATTGAGAATCAATGGATTGATTATTTTCTACTGCCGCAACTTTATCCATTACACCGAGAACTCCCGTCTGCTATTTACTGGTGACCGCGCTTGAGATTTTTTTATATATGTTACACAATCAACTTAAAATCAATATGTGTAATATATATTAAATTCGTATAGCTGAATCACGCCGGTTGTGGCACTGTCTTTGTGGCAATGCCGCGAACAGGTGTGGTGAAGGAGAGCAGGTGTGCTGGCACAACAAATTAAAGACAGCATGGCGGAACTCAGCCCTGCTGAACGAAAAATAGCGCGGGCGATGCTGGCGGATTATCCCAGGGCAGGTTTAGGAACAGTGCAAACGCTGGCTGATCAGGCCGGCGTCAGTCTGCCCTCGGTGGTGCGTTTTGCCCGGCGTATGGGGTTTGGTGGTTTTGTCGATTTTCAGCAGGCGTTACGGGATGAGCTTTCCGAACAGGCCAAAGGACCGTTGCAGCGCCTGGATAACTGGGTGACCAATGAAAGCCCTTCGGCACTGATCGAGGCAGCCATCAAATCGTCAGTGCTTGCCATTCAGTGTTCGCTGCGTGATATCCCCGAGTTTGAAATCACCGAAGCAACCCGCTTAATCGGCGCCAGGGAACATCATGTCATTCTGGGTGGCGGGCGCATCAGCCAGTCACTGGCGATGTATTTCGGGCGCAACCTGCAACAGGTACGGCGTGGCGTCGATGTGCTTTCTGAAAATCATCATGAACGCATTCAGCAAATCATTGATGCCAATAAAAATGATGTGTTCGTGCTGTTTGATTTTCGTCGCTATCAACAGGATATGTATCAGCTGGCGCAGGAGATTGTGGCGCGGGGTGCCACGCTGATTGCCGTTACGGACACGCAACTTTCCCCTATTGCTTCTCTTGCCAAAGTGGTCCTGCCCATTCATGTCGAAACCCCATGGTTGTTTGACGGTTATTCGGCTGGGATTGTGCTGATCGACACGATTATCGCCGCCATCATGGAACATCAGGGCGATAAAACCGTGGAACGGCTGAAACAATGGGAAGCGCTGGGCCCCCTTTCATTGAATGCAAAATCTAAATGACTTTTCCAGATGAGGTAACGTTAGACGTGAGCGCACCACTGCTTTTTCCAGATGAACCCGCACCCTTTGTCGTCGAAAATCGAACCGGTCATTCGCCTTTTCTAATCCTGTGTGATCATGGCGGGAAACGCATCCCCCGCCGCCTGGATGATCTGGGCTTACCACAATCGGAGATTGACCGACACATTGGCTGGGATATCGGGGTTCTGGCGGTTTCCCGCCACCTGAGCCAGTTGCTCAATGCTCCGCTGGTCCATCAGATCTATTCGCGTCTGGTGATTGATTGTAACCGCAATCCGGGTATTCCCAGCTCAATCCCGACGATTTCAGAGGCTACCCTGGTGCCCGGCAATATGACGCTGAGTCAGCACGATCGCGACCAGCGCCAGACGGAAATCTTTGCGCCGTATCATGCGGCAATTCGGGACATCCTGGCAGAACGCAAGGCACTCGGCATCCCAACCTGTTTACTGGCGATGCACAGCTTCACCCCGGTGTTTCACGGCGAGCAACGTCCGTGGGAAATTGGCGTGCTATACCAGCACAAGGCTGACTATGCGCTGGCGATCCTCGAACAGCTGCAACAAAGCCAGCGCTGGACGGTGGGCGATAACCAACCTTATTCGGTGTCCGACGAAACAGATTACGCCGTGCCGCAGCATGCGGTGAAGAACGATCTGCACTATGTCGAAATTGAATTGCGCCAGGATCTGATTAGCCAGCCAGCGGGACAAAAAATGTGGGCTGAGGATTTGGCACCGATTTTCACCCAGTGCTGGGAAGACATTGTCAGCCATCAATTTAAAAAGGAAGCATAATCGATGTTTCATCCAACCAGTCGCAACATTGCTATCGAGAAAGCATCCGCCACCCTGCTTTTTATTGATGTGCAAAACTACAATGCCCGCCGTGACGGCGGTGAATATGTGGGTATGTCTGCCGCGCAACAGAATGAACAGTTTGGTTATTTCTTCGATATCATCGAGCGCGAAACCCTGGGCAATATGCAAAAGATCCAGGCGGCCTGCCGTGCCGAAAAAATTGAAGTGATGTATACGGTGATCGAGAGCCTGACCAAAGATGGCCGCGATCGCAGTCTGGATTACAAAATTACCGGCTTCAATGTCCCGCGCGACTCGTGGGATGCACAGGTGTTAGATGCTATCGCCCCAGGCGAAGATGAAATCGTTCTGCCCAAAAGCTCCTCCAGCGTGTTTATCTCCACCAATATTGATTACGTGCTGCGCAACCTTGGCACCCGTTATCTGGTGATTGCCGGATTCCTCACCGACCAATGCATCGAAAGCGCGGTGCGCGATGCCTGTGACCTCGGGTATCTGGTGACGCTGGTGACGGATGCCTGCGCGACACTCTCCCCCGAGCGTCAGCAGAACTCGCTTACTGCGATCAAAGGCTATTGCCGTCAAATCACTACAGACGCGTTTTTAAGCGAGCTGTCAGCGTAATGGCATATGCTGTAGCGGCGCGATTTATCGCGCGCCTTTTAGTCGGTGCACCGAGGAAAATAGCGCGATAAATCGCGCCGCTACACATCAACGGAGGTATTCAGGGAATCAGCAGAATCTTGGCAGCAGAGACGCGCTGCGACTCCAGATCATCGAAAGCATTCGCCCCCTGCTGCAACGCCCGCTGTTCCACCCAGCCCAACGTGCCCAATGCGCCCTGCTCCAGCATCGATAACGTCAGATGGAAATCTTCCATGGTGTAGGTGTAAGTTCCCAGCAGCGTAATCTCGCTCAGGGTGATTTTGCGCATATCAATCTCGCTGTCCCAATCCTGCAAACCGATGTGCATAATCACCCCACCGGGTTTCACCGCATGCACCGCCAGTTTCCGTGTTGGACCAGCGCCTACCGCATCGATGACCAGCTGCTGACTTGCCGCTTCTACCGGCGTCTCAATCGGGTTGATGCTGGCACAGCCGGTATGGCGCTCAGCCGCTTCGGCGCGTAACGGGTTGGTTTCCGCAAGCGTTATCTGACGACATCCCCAGGCGCGCAACACCAGCACCGTCAGCAGACCAATTGCCCCACCGCCGATCACCAGCGCGTTAGCTTCTGCCAGTGGCATCTGCAATGCCCGCTGGGTCAGGCGTAGCGCGTGCACTACGGTGGCGGCCGGTTCGGTGATCGCCGCGTGCTGCAACGAGATACCCGCTGGTAATGCCACCACTGAACGCGCCGGAATCGCCATATATTCAGCAAAGGCACCGGGCCAGTCCATGCCGATCATATGGCGGTCGCTGCACAGGTTGTCACGCCCCTGGCGGCAATATTCGCACTGCCCACAGGTGATTAACGGGTTGGCGGTCACCCGCTGCCCCGGTTGAAAACGCGCTGACTGGCTTTCCACTATCTCCCCTGCCAACTCATGTCCCAGCACCAGACCAGGTTGGCGGCGTGGGTCTTTGCCGTGGAACGCATGCATATCTGATCCACAGATGCCCGCTGCCGCAATGCGAATCACCACCTGATCGCCCTCTTGCGGCAACTGCGGGTAGGGTCGTTCCTGGATTTCAACGCCCAGCGGGCGGGTATAGACAAGCGCTTTCATGCTTCCTCACTTAATCAGGACAGAACGGGGGAGATTGATGCTGCCTGCACCATGGGTGCGACGCCACAGGTAAACGGCGCAGACAGCGCTGGTCAGGCCGATAATCAGCACATAGGCGCAGATTAACCAGGGCTTGCCGCCCAGCATGTCCGAGAAAATGGTGGCCAGCACTGGCGTTAAACCACCGGCAAACACGCCCGAAATCTGATAGGCGAACGAAATCCCGGTATAACGCACCGATGCGTCAAAACATTCCGAGTAGACCGATGACAGCGTGCCAAACACCGCCGCATGGAAAATGCCGAACGGGATAACAATGGCAGTCCAGACCAGCCAGATATTATCCGGATGGTTATACATCAGGGCGAACGCCGGGAAGGCGGAGAGTCCCGACAAGGTGGCCCCCATCGCAAAGATACGCGCACGCCCCCAGCGGTCGGCCATATAGCCCCAGAACGGGATAAAGAAACTCATCACCAGCGCACTCGCCAGAATGGCAACAATCGCCTGATCGCGCGGAATGTGCAGCGTTTGCGTCAGCCAGGTCAGTGAAAAGACACCGAAAATATTGAAGAACACTCCATCAATCAGACGCATCCCCATACAGGTGAACACCACCCCGGTGTTTTTGCGAAATAACTCCACCAGCGGGATACGTTTGGGCGCGTTTTTCTGTTCCTCCTGTGCCTTGAGGAAATCCTGCGTTTCCGCCACGTTTTTGCGGATATAAGTCCCGATGATGACAAACACACCACTAAGCAGGAACGGCACGCGCCAGCCCCAGGACATAAAGGCTTCATCGGGCAGCAGCAACGACGCCAGTCCGATGGCGGCGGAGGCCAGCAATAACCCCAGCGACATCCCCACCTGTGGGATACTGGCGAAAAATGCGCGGTGTTTCTCCGGGGAGGATTCGAACGTCATCAGCACCGCACCGCCCCATTCGCCACCCAGACCAATGCCCTGGATTAAACGACACAGAATCAGCAGGCAGGGTGCCCACAGGCCAATCTGGTGATAGCTGGGTATCAGCCCGATAAATACCGTCGCCCCACCCATAATCACCAGGGTCAATATCAGCATCTTCTTGCGGCCCAACGTGTCACCGAAATGACCAAAGATAATTGCCCCCAGTGGCCGGGTGAGAAAACCAATCGCAAACACGCCATAGGAAAGCAGCGTAGTAATAAAGGGATCACCTTCCGGGAAATAGAGTTTGTTAAACACCATCCCGGCAACGGTGCCGTAAAGAAAAAAGTCATACCATTCAATGGTCGATCCAAACAGGCTCGACAGGGTGACGCGTCGCAGGTTACCGGCAGCAGGTTTTTGCATGATGTGTTCCTCTGCGCTGAAGGGAAGGATCAAATGGCGCTATAGCCGCCATCGACCATCAGGGTTTGCCCGGTGATATAGGCGCTGGCGTTGCTGGCGAGAAACAGCGTTACGCCATGCAAATCCGTCATTTCACCATTACGCCCCAGGCAGGTATGGGCGGCGTGCCGTTCACGCAGGGCATCGTCGGCAAACACCGGACCGGTTAAGGCCGTGGGAAAGAAACCGGGACCGATGGCATTGCAGGTGATACCTTGACGTCCCCAGCGCTGAGCAATGGCGCGGGTTAGCTGGACGATGCCGCCCTTGCCTGCGCCATACGGCGCGCTGTTGTCAAATGCTCGTGAGGATTGCAGCGAAGCGATATTGATAATGCGCCCCCAGCCACGCTGTGCCATGCCGGGTGCCAGTGCCTGCGTCAGAAAGAAAGGCGCTTTGAGATGCAGCGCCAGTTGCTGATCCCAGGCGGACTCGCTCACCTCTTCAAACGGCTGACGCAGATTCACCCCGGCGGCGTTCACCAGGATGTCCACCGCGCCGCAATCCGCAGCCAGCTCGCTCAGTTCGGCCTGCCGGGTGATATCGGCGCACAGATAACGTGCTGAACCACCCAGCCGCTGGGCGACGTCAGCCAGCTGTGCCTCACGCCGCGCCGCCAGAATCACCCGTGCACCAACGGCCACCAGCGCCTCGGCCATCGCGGCACCGATGCCACTCCCCCCGCCCGTCACCAGCGCGGTTTTGCCCTGTAAATCGAATAACGTTGCAGGATGCATAGGATCTCCTTAGCGCGTCACCGGCATGCCGAGCTGGAAGGTATCGCTGGGGAAGTATTTCTCCAGCCGCACTTCCGCCGTGCGCGCATGCGCTTCCATCCCTTCCAGCCGGGAGATACGCGCTGTGGTCTCGGCGATCTGCGGCACCGCTTCGCGCGCCATCTGTTGCCAGGTCAGCGTCTTGAGGAATTTGTGTACCGACAACCCACCGGAATAGCGCGCGGCACCTTTGGTCGGCAAAACATGGTTGGGTCCGCTGCATTTATCGCCAAAGGCGACGGTGGTTTCTTCACCGAGAAACAGCGAGCCATAGCAGCTAAGGGAATCGCGCCACCAGTCCAGGTCGCGGGTATGCACTTCAAGGTGTTCCGAGGCGTAGCGATCGGAAATGTCGACCATCTCTGCGCGGCTGTCACATAAAATCACTTCGCCGTAGTCGCGCCAGGCGCAGCTGGCCGCATCACGGGCCACCGGTGGCAGTTGATCAATCAGCTGTGGCACCTTCTGCATCACCGCTTCCGCCAGCGGGCGTGAAGTGGTGAACAGCCATGCAGGGGACTCATGACCATGCTCGGCTTGTCCCACCAGATCGCTGGCAACGATATCTGCATCCGCGCTGTCATCAGCAATCACCGCCACCTCGGAGGGACCAGCAAACACATCAATACCGACCTGACCGAACAGCGTGCGTTTGGCTTCAGCTACAAACTTATTCCCCGGCCCTACCACCACATCCGCCGCTTTGCCGGTAAATAATCCCCACGCCATCGAAGCAATCGCCTGCACTCCGCCCAGCGTCATAATGGTGTCAGCTCCAGCCCGCTGAAAAGCGTAGAGAACGCAGGGATGGATCGATTGCCCCAGGTAAGGGCCTGAACAGGCGATGATATTTTTCACCCCAGCGGCTTTCGCCGTTGCCACACCCATATAAGCAGAAGCGATATGCGCATAGCGTCCTGCCGGGGCATAACAACCGACCGTTGTCACCGGCAACACTTTCTGTCCCGCCACCAGCCCGGAGGGCAGGCGAACGTCAAAGTCTTGCACCGAAGCGCGTTGCGCGCAGGCAAAGGTGTAAACCTGATCGATGGCGTAATCGATGTCGCGACGCACGTCAGCAGGGACGGCACGGATCTGCGTAGCAATATTCTCCCGCGTCAGAATGATGTCACCAGACCAGTTATCGAGTTTGCTGGCGTAGTGGCGAACCGCCTCTTCACCCTGTTCTTTAATGGTGGCAAGCATCTCCTCCACCACGCGGCGGGCTTCAAAAGTATTAGATTCCGGCGTTTTACTTGCTTTTTTTAACCAGGTAACTGACATACGCGTCTCCAGAGATTGATAGGTTTCCGACAATAGGCGAAGGTGCGGACTCCTGTGTCATATATATGACTAGAACTATCTATAGTGAGCTATGCCGGTAACTGCAAAAGGCATGTGAACAAAAAGTGATCACGATCGGCTTCAGTCGCCGGAAGTTCAGGCGTGATCACATTTTAGTCACATCGTTCGATGCATAGAAAATAAAGTATTATCAATCATCGATTTAATCGATTACCTCCTTCTCTCCTTTCTCTTCCCGCGATGTTCAGCCGCTATTCGTGAAGCGCCTCCCAAAAACAGATGTCGGGAGAAGATAATTTTTGCCCCGTCAGGTCATTTAATATATGTCATATACATGAGTTCATTTGTTGTCCACTAACGGAGGCAGTTATGAGTATCGATTTTGTCGTACACGATGATGGTGATTCTGTCGGGGTGGTAGTGGTGGAAGGTATCGAGGCGGGCCAGACCCTGACCGGATGGATCATGGATCAAAACAAAACTATTGAGTTTGCGGTTAAGGATGCCATTCCCATCGGCCATAAGTTGGCAATTCGCGATCTGGCGGTGAATGACACCGTCATTAAATATGGCGAAGACATTGGCCGGGTCGTTGCGGCGATTAAGCAGGGCGAGCATCTCCACGTACATAACGTCAAAACCAAAAGGTGGTAATTATGGAAATCACAGGACGCCAGTTTGCAGGTTATCGTCGCGCCAATGGTCGTGTTGGCATTCGCAACCATGTCATTGTGCTGCCGGTGGATGATATCTCCAACGCGGCAGCAGAAGCGGTGGCGAATAACATTAAAGGTACCATCGCCCTGCCGCATCCCTATGGACGTTTGCAGTTTGGTGAAGACCTGGAGTTGCACTTTCGCACCCTGATCGGCACCGGCTGCAATCCCAACGTTGCCGCCGTTATCGTGATTGGGATCGAGCCGGGTTGGACAAAGCGAGTGGTGGACGGCATCCAGGCCACGGGCAAACCCGTCGCCGGTTTCTGGATCGAGCAAAACGGCGATCACAACACCATCTGCGCAGCTTCCCGCAAAGCGCGTGAATTCTCGCAATATGCCTCGGAGCTGCAACGCGAAACCTGCGACATCAGCGAGTTATGGGTCTCGACTAAATGCGGTGAATCGGATACCACCTCCGGCTGCGGCGCGAATCCTTCCGTTGGCAATTTGTTTGATCGTCTGTATGAAAACGGCAACACCCTGCTGTTTGGTGAAACCTCCGAGCTGACCGGCGGTGAACATCTGGTGGCGGCACGCTGCGCCAATGCCGATGTGCGTCAGAAGTTTCAGTTCATGTTTGATCGCTACAGCGCGATGATCGATCGCTGGAAAACCAGTGACCTGTCTGAGTCACAGCCAACCAAAGGCAATATCGAAGGCGGCCTGACCACCATCGAAGAAAAAGCGCTGGGCAATATTCAGAAGATCGGGAAAAAGTGCCGCGTGGATGGGGTGCTGGATAAAGCGGAAACCCCCACCGGGCCGGGATTGTGGTTTATGGATTCCTCCTCGGCTGCCGCGGAGATGGTGACGCTCTGTGCTGCCGGTGGCTACGTGGCGCATTTCTTCCCGACCGGCCAGGGCAACGTTATCGGCAATCCGATCCTGCCGGTGATCAAAGTCTGCGCCAACCCGCGTACGGTGCGCACCATGTCTGAACATATTGATGTTGATGTCTCAGCCGTGTTGCGACGCGAAATGAACCTCGACGGTGCTGGCGATGCGTTGCTGGAGTGTCTGCTGCGCACGGCGAATGGTCGCCTGACGGCGGCTGAAGCGCTGGGACATCGGGAGTTTGTGCTTACCCGTATTTTCGAAAGTGCTTAACCCCCTGCCCGCCTTCTCTGGCGGGCGTGATTTCCACTCGCCTGCGGCGGCCTGCCGGACGCCGGTTTGCAGCCGCCAGGCTTCGCGAGGACAACCAGATGCGATTGCTCAAGCACCTTTATGTCCAGGTCCTGATAGGCCTGGTCGCCGGGGTTGCTGTGGGGTACGCCTTTCCTGATTTTGCCGTTCAGATGAAGCCCCTCGGTGACACCTTTATCCGTCTGATCAAGATGATCGTGACATTAGTTATTTTCTGTACCGTGGCGATTGGCATTGCGCGCATGGAAAGCCTGAAGCAGGTCGGTAAGGTTGGCGGCAAAACGCTGATCTACTTTGAGGTGGTAACCACGCTGGCACTGGTAATTGGCATGGTGGTGGCGGACGTCATGAAACCCGGTGCCGGTATGAATGTCGATGCCAGCAAGCTGGATGGCAGTGCGGTAAATCACTACGTTAACGTCAGCGAACACAGCAAAGGCTTTCTCGAACAGATCATTCCGGATTCGGTGATCGGCGCCTTTGCGCAGGGCAATCTGTTGCAGGTGTTGTTGTTCTCGGTGCTGTTCGGTATCGCGTTGTCGCTGGTTTCACAACGCAGCGCCTTTATCACCAAAACCATTGAACAGTGCGGTGAAGTCCTGATGCGCATTGTCGAACTGATTATGCGGCTCGCACCGATCGGCGCTTTTGGTGCCATCGCCTTTACCGTCGGCAAATATGGCCTGACTTCGCTGCAACATCTCGGCATGCTGATAATCTGCCTCTACATCACCAGTTTCCTGTTTATTGGCGGCGTACTCGGGCTGATCTGTAAACTGGTGGGCGTGAGTCTATGGCGGTTAATTCTCTATTTCCGCGAAGAGTTACTGATTGTGCTGGGCACCTCCACCACCGAGTCTGTCCTGCCGCGTCTGATGATCAAGATGGAGAAACTGGGTTGCGATCGCGCCATTGTCGGGCTGGTGCTACCGACCGGATATTCATTTAATCTTGACGGCGCGGCGATTTATCTCACTATGACTTCGCTGTTTATTGCGCAAGCCACCAATACCGATTTGACGCTATGGCAGCAAATTGGCTTGCTATTGATCCTGCTGCTGACGTCGAAAGGTGGCGCAGGGGTGGCTGGCGCGGCATTGATTGCACTCACCGCCACCCTGGCAACCCATAACATCATCCCGCTGGCGGGGATTACTCTGGTGCTGGGTATTGACCGGATTTTGAATGAAATGCGCGCCGTGACCAACATGATCGGCAACGTGGTCGCTACGTTGGTGATCGCCCGCTGGGAACAAAAACTGGATTTGGCTCAGGCGCAGGAGCAGCTGCGTCTGGGGCCGGAAAAAATGATCATGCCAGTGGATTCCCCGGCAGAGGAACCATTGTCAACCACACAGATAGGCAGGAGTACGATGCGATGAGCCATGAAACCCTGGCGCTGACAGAGCTGGAAGCGCTTGCCCGACGCGCGTTATGTCAGTCAGGCGTTGACCACCAGTCGGCTGATGCCACCTGCGCCGCACTGATGGCGGCGGAACGTGCCGGAATCGCGTCACACGGTTTCGCCCGGCTGCCCTATTACCTCGACCAGCTGGAGAGCGGCAAACTGAACCCCCGCGCCGTCCCGGTGATCACGCAACGCGGCGCAGTGGTCAATGTCAATGCGGATTCCGGCCTGGCGTTTCCCGCCGTGCAGCTCGGTCTGGACCGGGGAATGGTGCTGGCGCAGGAGTTTGGTGTGGTCGCGGTGGCTATCGGTTATTCTCACCATTTTGGTATGGCCGGTTATTACGCCGAACAGGCGGCCCGCCAGGGATTGGTGTGCATGGCGTTAAGTAACGGTCCGGCAGCAATGGCCCCCTGGGGCGGCAATGTGCCACTGTATGGCACCAACCCCATCGCTTTCGCCTCACCACGCGCCAGCGGCGAACCGCTGGTGATTGACCTTTCCCTGTCCGAAGTGGCACGCGGTAAGATCATGCTGGCGAGTCAGAAAAAGGAAGCCATCCCCGCAGGCTGGGCGATCGACCGTGACGGCAATCCAACAACTGACGCTGATGCGGCACTGGCGGGCAGTATGGCCCCCGCAGGCGGTGCCAAAGGTGCGGCGCTGGCGTTGATGGTTGAATTGCTCACCGCCGGACTGACGGGCAGCCATTACGGTTTTCAGGCCAGTTCGTTCTTTAATACGGAGGGTGGCTCCCCGCATATCGCACAGCTGCTGTTGCTGCTGAATCCGGCTTTCTTTTCCGCTGGCTATGTTCAGCATACGGAAATGTTGTTCAGTGCGATGCTGACGCAGCCCAACGTGAGATTGCCCGGGGAGCGACGCCAGGCCACTGCGCGGCAAAATAGCGACACGCTGAGTTTGCCTGTGTCGCTGCTGGAGCAGCTGCGCATCAGAGCTGGTTGAAATAGGCATGGTGGCGGGTGAGTACAGTGGAGACACGGTACTCAACCGGCCTATCCTGAAAATCCAGCGCAACGCGGTAGATACGCAACAATGCTTCCCCTTCTGTCGCCTCAAGATGCAGGACCTCATCCGGTCCCGCATTCACCGCTTTTATCTGTTCATGGGCGTTAGCCACCGTGCAGGCAAATTTCTGCTGATATAGTTGGTACAGCGTGTTGGGCAGGATTTCCGGTTCCCGATCCAGATGGGGAAAGCGTGCGGCATCAATATAAACATGCTCGAGGATGGCAGGAGCGCCATCCAGATCGCGCACACGCCAGATATGAATGACTTTACTGCCGGGCGTAATAGCCAGCGCGGTAGCTTCTTCCTCAGAAGCGGTACGTAAATGGCGCGCCAGTACACGTGACAACGGCAGCGAACGCTCGCCATTTGCCCTGAGAACATTGAAGAAGCGGAACAACGCGCTGTCTGAATCATGGGCCGCCACCACGGTGCCTTTGCCCTGATAACGAATCACCACATTGTTACTGACCAGTTCATTGAGCGCTTTGCGGAGTGTACCAATGCTGACATTGTAGGTTTCCGCCAGACTCGCTTCGCTGGGAATATAGGTACCTGCGGGCCATTCGCCGGAGGCGATTCTTTCCAGCAGCAGCTGGCTGATTTGCAGATATAGCGGCTGAAAAATCGCCGCTTTCACTTCAGCGGATGATGAGATGTCCTGATTCATTTACCTTCCTCCACAATCCGGCACAGCGAATGCCTGTAGGATTACTATGACATATACAGGAGTTAGCACCATCCTGGTGCTGTAAAAAAGTGATCGGGGAACAGAATTTGCGATCAAATTTACCATCTTGTTATTTTAACAAATTAACAAACCCGCTACGTACGTTGATTACCTGATATTCAGATTGGTTATAACGATATAATCAATTTTTCATTCGGCTGCAAAGGTCTCATCCTTAGTCCTGTAGAGGAGAGGAGGACAACATGGCCGAATTATCAGTAGCTCGTTATCAACAGGATCTTAAACGCTTCATTCCCGGGCTGGCACTCACGGCGGTGATTGCCTTCACCACTGCATGGCTGGGTAACCAGCCGGTGATGTCGGGCCTGGGGCTGGGGGCGCTGACGCTGGCAATCATCGCCGGTATCGTGGTGGGGAATACCTTTTACCCCGCATTGCATCCGCAATGTGATGAGGGTGTGCAATTTGCCAAACAGAAATTGCTGCGACTGGGGATTATCCTCTATGGCTTCCGCCTGACATTTCAGCAGGTGATGGACGTGGGATTGAGTGGCGTCATCATCGATGTGTTGATGTTAAGCAGTACTTTCATCCTTGCCAGTGTGATCGGTTCGCGGTTGCTGGGTATTGATCGCAAAACTGCCTGGTTGATTGGTGCAGGGAGCAGCATTTGTGGTGCCGCAGCGGTGTTGGCAGCCGCCCCGGTGGTAAAGGCTGGACCTGCCAAAGTTGCCGTGGCGGTCGCTACCGTTGTGATTTTCGGTACGCTGGGCATTTTTCTTTATCCGCTTATCTGGCATGAATTTGCGCAATATATCCCAGGCATTTCGCTGACCCAGTTTGGCGTTTATACCGGTTCCACCATGCATGAAGTGGCGCAGGTGGTTGCCGCAGGGCACGCAGTCAGCCCGGAAACCGAGAACGCCGCGGTAATCGCCAAGATGCTGCGTGTCATGATGCTGGCCCCTTTCCTGCTGCTGCTGAGTGTGTTTATCAGCCGGGATAACGGGGAATCCCGCACGGCAAAACAGCCAATTATTTTCCCCTGGTTTGCCCTGATTTTTATTGTGGTGGCGTTATTTAATTCGTTTCATTTTTTGCCCGCGCCGATGGTTGCAGGCATCAATACGCTGGATAATGTGTTACTGGCAATGGCGATGGCGGCACTTGGATTAAGCACTAGCGCACGTCAGCTGGTTAATGCCGGTGCAAGACCGTTTATGCTGGGTTTAATCTTGTTTGTGTGGTTAGTATTAGGCGGCGGTGCCATCAACCTGTTGATTCATCAATTTATGAGTTAATCGATATTCTCAGTAAAGATGATAGTTAATCACGCCATAAACATTTTCGGCCATTCCCCTCGCCTTATTCCCGGATGTTAACCAACAACGCTGGCCTTAACTGGCCAGCATATCTGATTGTTAAACAAAAACTAATCAGGAAGTCTCAGTCACCCTAATGCCCTTGTTCACCAAAAGAGTATCCACAAGAGAATGATACAAACCAGTATTATAAATGCTGCATTCAGTCCATTCTCCAGAGGTAATCCCAAATACTCCATATGCTTCCTCATTTAAAAAATAAAAAAATCCATGCCATAACGTTATTAGTAAAACATTTTGTTTATTAGAAATAATTATTCCCAGAACCCAAACGTTGGTCCACTTATTTCTTTATAAGTTCACCGATTGGAGTGCGCATAAGTGTAAAGTTTTCGTAATAAAAACACCTCAATTTCGCTAAGCTGGCAATCTTGACTTATTTTTCTACTGAAAAAAATAGAATTTCTCATTAATAATGAGCAACGGTGGACATATTTCTCGCAAAAGATTTGAGATAAGTTAATTTAATTATGGCATCGGTCTGTCGCAGTGTTACCTGACAATCGCATCCTGTCCGGCATAGAACGGCAAAGCGGTTCGCATACCTGAAATCAAACGCGCAAATTTGTGACCAGACCCACAAAATCGGCGTTAAATCAATAGCTTTACCCTGCCCAACTTTGTAAAAGCACGCAACGCTGATACGATTTGTAATCGATTACTTTTCATTTCAATCAAAAATGTAATCGATTACTTTAAATTTATGGGATGGATTACTGATGAAAAACACATTGACCGGAACTGCCGTTATCTCGCTTTCATTGATCATTGCCGCAAGCTGCACCGCGGCCACCACGGATTTACCGATCGCGCTGCAGATGTATACGGTGCGTAACAATGGCACGCTGGAACAGCAGTTTGCGCTGGCACAACGTGCTGGCTTCCATGCTGTTGAACTGGTGAGCGATCAGGGTGTGACGGCCCATGAAATGAAACGTCTGCTCAGCAAATATCATTTGCAGCCCATTGCCGATCATGTGCAACTGGACGATCTGGAAAATCATTCCGCCACTATCGTGGCCTTTAACAAAGCCATCGGTAATACCACGCTGGTGATGCCGTGGATCAAACCTGACGTTCGACCGGACAGTAAGCAGAGCTGGCAACAGATGGGGCAACGCTTAGATGCCATTGGCAAAAAGTTAAAAGCCCAGGGCATGACACTCGCTTACCATAACCATAATTTTGAAATGAAGAAGTACGACGGTCAGACCGCGCTGGATATTCTGATGTCTTCCAGCAACCCAGAGCATCTTAAGCTTGAACTGGATGCAGCATGGGCTTCACGCGGCGGCCAGGATCCGGCAGTGATACTGCAACGCTATAAAGGTCGGGTGTTTGCGATCCATGCAAAAGATAACGCGCCCATCGGTATTCGCGACGATCAGATGAATTTCGCGCCAGCGGGCGAAGGGTTGCTGGCCTGGAACGAGATCATGCCAGCAGCGAAAGCCGCAGGCGTGCAATGGTATATCGTCGAGCACGATAAACCTGGCAACGAAGCGGAAGCTATCATTACCGAATCAAATAAATTCCTTCAGCAACAACTCAGCCCTGCGGGCGTGAAATAATCAACTCGATGCGCGGTGCAGGAATTCCCAGTCAAGAATGATTTTCTCCGCCGCGCTACCGGGTTCATCAATACGCCGTAGCAGCAGACGCACTGCCTGGCGGCCAATTTCCCGTGACGGTTGCAGGACCGTGCTTAATTTCGGGTAAGTCATCTCACTTAATTCCGTGCCATCGAAACCAATAACGGCGATATCGTCAGGCACCGTCAACCCGGCATCCTGGATGGCCCGCAATGCCCCGGCTGCCAGCGTATCGGAAACGGCGAACACCGCATCAGGGCGTTCGCCCTGGCTCAGCAATGCCTGCATGGCGTTTCTGCCCGCTTCATAACTGAGATCGGCGGCATATACCACCGACTGCCAGGCGCTACCCGCATCCGTCAGCGCCTGGCGATAGCCCTCTTCCCGCAGCCGGGCATATTTGTAGCTTAAATCATGGTTGATCATCGCAACGCGTTGGCATTTACGCTGCAAAAACTGTTGCACGACATAGACAGAAGCATCGCGATCATGGATACCCACGGTGGAGACCGCAGAGGCGTCATCGTACTCAGCACACTGAACCCAGGGCGCATCGCCGATTAGCGTGGTCAGCTCGGTCAGGCTGGCAAGCGCATCCATGGTGATAACGCCATCAACCATCTTGCCGGAGAGCAGCTGCAAACTGGAGCGGGAACGTTCCACATCGGAACCGGAGTTGCACAGCAGGATGCGATAACCATTTTTTTCGGCTTCGGCTTCGATGCCTTTTACGACATCCGCACAAAATGGGTTGGCGATATTGGACACCATGACCAGCAGCATACTGCTCCGGGCGGTGCGCAGCTGTCTGGCAAGTAAATTTGGCTGGTAATTGCTCTGCTCAATCGCCTCAAGGACTTTGATCCGGTTGCGCTCTTTCACGCTGCCCTGATTATTCAAAACCCGTGATACGGTTGCCACTGAAACGCCGGCCAGGCGAGCAATTTTCTGAATCGACATGACGCCCACATATTCGTTAAAACACAATTATTCGCAGGATATCATACAACTGGCCGGCTCAATCATGCCTGATTTATAGCGGCGCGACTTTCACCCAACGTTGTTCGCGATGGCTCTGAATCATGGCTTCAATCACCAGCATGATCTGTGTCCCTTCGCGGAAAGTGGCATAGCTGTCTCCCCCGGACGATCCATTGCGCACCGCGCCATAAAATCGACTGAGCATATTTCTGAACGCATCCGGCCAGCCTTCAATATGCCCGCCCGGGAAGTGGGCACTGGCAGCCACATCACGGCTCATCAGCGACGGGTCGTCACTCAACATCGCGTTGGGTTTGGCCCGGTATCCCAGCCACAACTGTTGTGGCACTTCCTGATCCCAGGCCACCGAGTGATCACTGCCGTTCAGTTCAAAATACAAGCGGTTTTTACGACCGGTACTCACCTGCGATACCGTCAGACTGCCACGGCTGCCATCGGCAAAACGCAACAGCACATTGGCATAGTCTTCGGTATCAATCGGCTTTTCATCGTACTCCGCCGTTCCGCTTGCGCCAAAAGTCGCCTGCTGCTGCCGTGGAGCATGACGAACGGGCCAGACGATGGCGAAGTCGGCCATCACTTCCGTAATCAGCTGCCCGGTCACAAACTGCACCGTATCACACCAGTGTGAGCCGATGTCGGCTACCGCGCGGGAAATTCCGCCAATTTTAGCATCGGTGCGCCAGTTAAAATCTGTCTGCTGCACCATCCAGTCCTGGAGATAGCTGCCATGGGTGGCAAACACCCGTCCGGTGCTGCCAGAGCGGACTAAACTGGCCGCCTGTTGCACCATGGCGAACTGTCGGTAAACGAAGCTGACGCCATTGATCACGCCTTTCTCGTTTGCCAGAGCGAGCAGCTCCCGCGCTTCAACGCTGGTCATACACAGTGGTTTTTCAGAAAAGATATGTTTCCCGGCCAGCATTACCTGGCGGTTAATGCTGGCATGCAGATGGTTCGGGGTGCAGTTATGAACCACCTGCAATCCCGGGTGTTGCAACAACTCAGCCACATCGGCATAGGCAAAAGGGATGTTCAGTTGCTGTGCTTTTTTCTGTGCCTCTTCCAGAGAAGCATCACAAATCGCCACAACGTCCACATCGCCAAGCCTGCGGATAGCTTCCAGGTGCGCGGGCCCAATAAAACCGGCCCCGATAATGGCGGCTTTAATCATGTGTGGCATCTCCCGCCATTCCCAGCATGGCTTTAATTTCTGCCCGATCCGAGGCAGTCTCAGCAAAATCATCAAAGGCGCGGTCCGCCACCGGGATGATGTTACGTTTAATAAACTCAGCCCCTTCTCTGGCACCGGTTTCGCTATCTTTCAGGCAACACTCCCATTCCAGCACCGCCCAGCCTGCATAATCGTATTGCGCCAGTTTGCTGAAAATCCCGGCAAAATTGATTTGCCCGTCACCCGGTGAACGGAACCGTCCGGCTCTTTCCAGCCACGGTTGATAACCACCATAGACACCACTTCGGGCTGAGGGAGTAAACTCGGCATCCTTCACGTGGAAGGCACGAATATGTTGATGATAAATATCGATAAAGCCAAGATAATCCATATGTTGCAGCAGCATATGGCTGGGATCATAAAGGATATGGCAGCGGGGATGATTGTTCACCGCATCGAGGAAACGTTCGAAGCTGACGCCATCATGTAAATCTTCGGAGGGATGCAATTCGTAGCACAGGTCAACGCCCTGTTCGTCAAACACATTGAGGATCGGCTGCCAGCGACGCGCCAGTTCCGTAAAAGCCTCGTCAATCAACGCAGCTTTCCTGGGAGGCCACGGATAAAAATAGGGCCATGCCAGCGAACCCGAGAAGGTAGCATGCGCATGTAATCCCAGCTTCGCTGACGCGACGGCGGCGCGTTTAACCTGAGCTATCGCCCATTGCTGGCGTGCGCTATCGTTTTGACGCAGTTCCGCCGGACCAAAATCACTGAATGCCTGCTGATACGCCGGATGCACCGCAACTAACTGCCCTTCAAGATGCGTTGACAGCTCGCTAATCACCAAGCCATGCTGCGCCAGGATACCCTTCACCTCATCACAATAAACCTGGCTTTCTGCGGCTGTGGCTAAATCAAAGATTGCCGGGTGGTTACAGGGAATCTGCACGGCCCTGAAACCCAGGCTGGCGGCCCATTCCGCCAGACCCTGCAGGGAGTTAAAAGGTGGCTGGTCTCTTATAAACTGGGAAAGGAATACGCCAGGCCCTTTTAATGTTTTCATCATTACCTCTCAGGTTATTTAGCCACTTCAGCATCTTTATAGTGGAAGGAAAGCAGGAAAATGATGGCAATCACCGCGGCGGCAATCGCCGGGATCCACCAGAATGTTGGCCAGTTCGCCACCACGTCACCACTGCCCTGATTGATCAGGCGGTTATACAACGCACCGGAGATCTGCGAGCCCAGTAACATGCCGACGCCATAGGTGAACATCACGATCAGGCTCTGCGCCTGGCCTTTCACTTTGTCGCCAGCCACACGGTCGGTGTAGATAAAGCCAATCACGAAGAAGAAGTCATAACACACGCCATGCAGCAGGATGCCGAGGTACAGCACCCAGCGCAGTTCTTCATTGACGCCTAAGGCAAACAAGGCATAGCGCACAAACCAGGCGAGCATCCCCACCAGCAGCATGACTTTGACACCGAGGCGTCGGAACAGCAGCGGGATAACCAGCATGAAGAAGATTTCTGACATCTGACCGAACGACATCGCCGTACTGACATTGCTGATGCCAAGATCCGCCAGGAAGGACGCGGTGTAGGCATAGTAGGTCCCGAGAGGAACCGATATCAGCGTGGCGCAGATGGCAAAGATCAGGAAGTGGCTTTTTTTGAGCAAGGCAAAAGCGTCGGCACACAACAGGTCGCGCAAGGCCAGCGGCTGGCCTTTCGCCGGAGCCGGTGTATGCGGCAACGTCAGGCTATACAGCGCCAGTAACAGTGAACAAATCGCCGCCAGATTAAAAATGGACGCGCTGGCCGCAATGCCCGTTACCCCGATGCAGATACCCGCCACAATCCAGCCAATGGTGCCGAATACGCGCACCACGGGAAAACTTTTCTCACTGTTCGCCAGGTTATGGAAGGCGATGTTATTAGCCACCGCCAGGGTCGGCATAAAACACAGCGTATACACGAACAACAATGAGATCAGTTGTCCCCCGCTCTGGTTTTCCAGCGCCTGCGGCACAAACCACAGGATGACCGCTCCCAGCAGATTCAGTACCGCCATCACTTTCTGCGACGCAAAGAAGCGGTCAACCAACATCCCGAGCACGAAGGGTGACAGGATGGAGGCAACGGGTTGTGCAGAGAACGCATCACCGATTAACGCCGCCATATTATGCTGGGTCATCACCAGCCCGAGCGTCACGGACCAGGTACCCCAGATGAAAAACTGAAGAAACATCATCAGCGCGAGGCGAGGAACTAATGCCCTGTGCTGTGTTGCGCCTGCAACAGAACCTGCGATTGATGAAACCATGGTAGCCTCATAAAGTAATCGATTACAAAAGTCAGTTCGCAAAATGTAATCGATTACTTTTCTACTTATCAGGATTTTTCGGCCCAATTGCGAGATGCATCACAAAGAGATTTTGTCGCGGGTCAGGCTACACATTCCACGGCGTGACCACATTGACTTTTGAGAAGGCAAAATTTTGCTCGCTGGCTGGCAGGAAACCATGAAAAATCAATAATGTCTGGAACACCAGTCGGGCATCCTGCCTGAGATCATGCTGGATGACCGCATGAAGCTGACCCTGCAACAGCAATTCCCGGTTTTCCTCATCCACATCATGACCAATGTAGATTTCAATCGGACGATTCGCGCTCTGAAAAGCGCGTAATATGGCGGCGTTACCCCCTCCTACGCAATAAACAGCGCGCAGATGAGGATGTTCAGCGAGCGCCTGAGACACCACCGCAAAAGTTGGCTCATCAACGCCATAGCCTTCACTGATGCGTATCGGGTTAATTTCCGGCGCCATCGCTTTCAGCCCCTGACAAAAACCATTAACCCGTTCTTCTTCTCCCAGGAAATTCTGGCTGCTTAATACAACACCGACATCAAAAGCTTCCTGTTTTACCCACTGGGACATTAAATAAGCCGCAGTCTTACCTGCGGAAATATTATCCATACCTACGTAGCAGAGACGTTTACTTTCCGGTACATCGGTTACCATGGTAACAACAGGCACACGATGTTTTTGTAATTCCTCAATAGTACGGGAAATGACCTTATTATTTTCTGCTTTTAATATGATGCCATAACTGTCATTCGCACAGCGCAGCATCAGTTTTTTCATTTCATTGGTACTGATGGTTTCAAAACAATGAAAGCGTAACTTTAATTGAAACGGCGCGAAGCGACTCATTTCATCAATCAGTGCATCACATACCAGACGGCTGAAGCGTTCAGGTGTATGCAGAATGACATCAAAAGGGATGGTTCTGCCTGCCGCCAGACTGGTGCGTTCCTGCACTTCCAGATCTCTGATTGCCTGTTTTATACGGCGGTCTGTTTGCGCATGGACTGCGCCACGCTGGTGAAGTGCACGATCGACGGTCGCTTTGCTCACACCCGCCTGAGCAGCAATTTGTTTGATGGTAAACTTCATTTTGAGGTTTTTTTGAGGTCTTTAAGTTCTTTTGTTACCTAAATGTACATGATATTGTCTTGTCGTGTTACTTAATTTAATAAATTTTTATTAAGACGAAAACGATGACTTAAGTTGTAGTCAGCGAACAACCTTGTTTGCTGCCTTTAAGATCAGGGTTAAAGCCATGTATAAATTACATCTCTGATATCCAACCTTAGCAAGGCAACAATCAATTTTATTTATTTCGCAGAAACTCCGTTGCCTTTGACAACAGGAGCGAGCCGCTGCGTCTTTAAAATATAGCAGGGAGCAATATAAACATTAACCATAATTCTCATCACATCTTTATTAAGGATGTGTATTTTAAACGCAAGGGTATTTTTAAACATGAAGAGTAGTATTAGCATTTTAATCCGGCTGGTGGGGATCGGTCTGATCCTGCTCGGCCTGGCTTTAGCCGCAGGTGGGGCTTATCTGATTAGTCTGGGTGGTTCGTGGTTCTATCTTCCGGCAGGACTTGCCATGGCAGGTTCAGGGTTAGGGTTTTTCCGCGCGAAAGCCTGGGCCGTCTATCTCTCCTGGGCGCTGCTTATTGTCAGCCTGATTTGGGCCTTCTCCGAAGTCGGCAGCGATTTCTGGCAATTAGTCCCGCGCACCATTGCATTCCTGATTATTGCTTTACTCGCAACGCTGTTCTCACCGCTGTTGAAGAACAACAGTGGCTCACCGGCCTTGAATAAATATGTGTCTTACGTGGTGTCGCTCAGCATTTTCGTCGCGCTGATCACGATGTTTGCCAATATGTTCCGGGTACATCCGGAGGTCGAAGTCGAAGCAGGCACCCCGCCACCTACCGTGATCGATAAAACCGCAGAAGATAACAGTGGCAACGACTGGAGCGCCTGGGGAAGAAACACCCTGGGACAGCGTTTTGCTCAGTTTCAGCAAATCAACACCACCAACGTCAAAGACCTGAAAGTTGCCTGGACTTATCGCACCGGGGATCTGGCGATCGATGGTGCTGAATACCAGACCACACCGTTGAAGGTGGGTGACACAATGTATATGTGTACCCCTTTCAATAAGATCATCGCTATTGATCCTGAAACCGGTAAAGAAAAGTGGCGTTATGACCCGCAGGTTAAAATTGGCGGTGCCAATGCCACCTGGAAACGCTGTCGTGGTATTGGTTATGCGGATCTGACGACATTGCCGATAAATGCTGACGATCACAGCCTGCCTGTGGCAACAGTAGCCTGCCGCAAGCGCATCGTCGGCACCACCATTGATGCGCGCATTTTTACCGTCGATGCTGAAACCGGTAAGCTGTGTGACGATTTTGGTGACCACGGTTTCGTCGACCTGCTGAAAGGCCTTGGCCCGAGAGCGCCGGGAGACTTCTTCCCGACCTCTGCACCGCTGGTTGCTGATGGCATCATCATGGTCGGTGGTCATCTGAATGACAACCTCGAAACCGGTGAGCCTTCTGGTGTAGTGCGTGGCTATGATGTTCGTAGCGGCAAGCTGTTATGGGCATGGGATCCGGCACGTGGCGCAAAAGACAGCTCGCCGCTGCCAGATGGCGAAGTTTACGCCGAAGAGTCACCTAACTTCTGGGGTACTGCCTCCTACGATCCGAAACTGGGTCTCGCCTACTTCCCGACAGGTAACCAGACGCCTGACTTCTGGAACGGCAACCGCCATGGCTATTCTGAAGAATATAATGACTCCATCGTTGCGGTTGAGATGAAAACCGGTAAAGAGCGCTGGCACTTCCGCACCGCCAACGCTGACCAGTTCGACTATGACGTTTCTTCCCAGCCGATTCTGTACGATCTACCTGGTAAAGATGGCCAGGTTACGCCGGTGGTTATTCAGTTAACCAAGCGTGGCGAAGTCTTCGTTCTTGATCGTCGCACCGGTAAACCCGTGGTTCCAGTTGAATACCGCAAGGTCGCGACCGATGCCATGCCGGGTATGAAAGTTGCTGACACACAACCCTTCTCAGCCATCTCTGTCGGTGCTACGCCGCTGAAAGAGAGCGATATGTGGGGCGCATCGATTTTTGACCAGCTTTATTGCCGTATCCAGTTCAAACAAATGCGCTGGGAAGGTCCGTTTACCCCGTTGTCCGATAAACAGCGTACCCTGATTTATCCAGGCTATTACGGCGGGTTTAACTGGGGTGGCGGCGCACTGGATATGTCTACCGGCACGTTGATTGTTAACGATATCCGCATGGCGCAATGGGGCCAGTTCATTAAACGTGAAGAGGCTGAACGTAAAGGACTGAAGGCCAGTACCGAAGGGGAATACTCCGAGCAATTAGGTACGCCCTGGGGTGTGCAACGCTCAATGTTTATGTCACCGCTGGGTGTGCCTTGTTTCAAACCGCCATTTGGTAGCATGACAGCTATCGACCTCACCACGGGAAAAATCCGCTGGCAGGTGCCGGTAGGCAGTATTCAGGACGCGCCTGTGCATGGCATCACGCCAGGAGTGAATATCCCGTTGGGTATGCCAACCATGGGTGGCCCGCTGGTAACTAAAGGAGGCCTGACATTCTTCCACGGTTCTCTGGATTACTATGTCCGCGCGTTTGACAATAACACGGGTCATGAGCTGTGGCGTGGACGTCTGCCCGTCGGTGGTCAGGGTGCGCCGATGACCTATATGGGTAAAGATGGCAAACAGTACATCGTAGTGGTCGCCGGAGGGGCAACCCGCACCGGCACCAATGCCAACCGGGGTGATTATGTGATTGCCTATGCCCTGCCGGATAAAAAGGATTAATTCATCACTACGCTGATGTGAGACCTAAGGCTGTTCCCCGGAACAGCCTTATTTATTGCTCCAGTTCACGTTGATAGCGCTCCAGCCCCTGTTGCACCTGATGATAAAGGTCAGCTTTCACGCTTTCAATTAAGCGATTGCGCTGCATCTCCTGATGATAAATCGGGTCAAAAATCTGCACATAACCTTCCCACGCCAGCCCTTCAGCGAACAAAGATTGCGGTAACAGCATTGCATTAAAATTCATACCATTCGCATCAGGACAACCACGGTATTTTTCCAGCGAGATGATGCGGCAATGCTCATAGGGACTGACATAACAGGGCAATCTAACCGCGATGCCCTGATGACTGGTGATGAGCGTCAGCCCGGAAACACTAAGATAGACAGGGATAGGTTTGCGCATTTTACGCCGGAAGGCATCGTCAAGAACGCAGACGTTAATCGCTGTCAGAGCGAGCTTACAGCGCCATTGATTGAGATAGTGCTCCATCAGATTCAGCTTTAGCTGATTCGCGTTGACTCCCTGATGCTTTGCCAACTGTCTGAAGCGCCCTTCAATCCTTTTAGCAGAATCAGGATCACCATGCTGAACAGGTAAAGTATGCATCGGGGAGCCTCCGTTTTCAGTGAGTTGCTGATGCTTAGCGATATTTGGGCTTCACCCAAACGGTACCTTGTTCGTGGCTATCGACCACGGCATCGACAAACGCCACACCTTTCAGCCCGTCATAGATTTGTGGCACAGCGGCGCCGATACCCTCAATCTCCTGCTGCTGATCGCGCGCGCGCAAAGCAGAAGCAAACCCGCTGTAGAGATTGGTAAAAGCTTCAATGTAACCTTCCGGGTGCCCGGGCGGCGTGCGGGTACGGGCTTTGGTCAGATCATCCAGATCTTCCCGACCGCGTTTGATAATCTGCGTATAACCTTCCAGCGGCGTGTAGACCAGCTCATTGGGCTGTTCCTGATACCACATCAGGCTGCCGGTTTCGCCGAAGACACGCAGACGCAATGCGTTAGAACAACCAATCGCCACCTGAGACGACCACAACAACCCGCGCGCGCCACCCTCGTACCGAATCATCACATGGGCGTTATCATCCAGCGCACGTCCTCCGACAAAGGTGGCCAGGTCAGCAATCACACTCTCCGCCTTCAGCCCGGTAACATAAGCGGCGAGATGGTAGGCATGGGTACCGATATCCCCAATTGAACCGCCACGACCATTTTTCTTTGGATCAACACGCCACGCCGCCTGCTGGTTATTTTTCAGTTCGACCCCGGTCGCCATCCACTCCAGCGGATATTCCACCTGCACGGTGCGCACATTGCCAATCAGCCCCTGAGCCACACGCTGGCGGGCTTCCATAATCATCGGATAGCCGGAGTAGGTATAGGTGACGCCGAGAAAACCGCCGGTGGTGCGCACCACCTCCGCCAGTGCTTCGGCATCATCGAGCGTGGTCGTCAGTGGTTTTTCACAAATGACATCAATACCCGCCTCAAGAAAAGCGCGTGCAATCGGGAAATGGGTAAAATTGGGGGTGCAGATCGCCACCACATCAACCCCGTCTTCACGCACTTTTTCGGCGGCAATCATTGAGGTGTAGTTGTCATAGGAGCGATCTGCCGCGATATGATGCTGCGCCGCAAAAGCATGCCCACGTTCGGCATTGACATCAAATGCGCCAGCCACCAGCTCATACTCATTATCCAGCCGGGAGGCAAAGCGATGGATCCCACCAATATAGGCACCTTCGCCACCGCCAATCATACCGAGACGAATGCGTCGGCCTTGCAGGGATGATTTACTCATAAGGGGCTCCTTAAATGCCGAGGATTTTTTTATTCAGTGACTGATCTGCATAGGATTTGCAGAAGTCATCAAAGGACTTGTTGGTGACGCGGATAATGTGTTCATCAATAAACTTCGCCCCTTCCCGCGCGCCATCTTCCGGGTTTTTGAAGCAGCACTCCCACTCAAGCACCGCCCAGCCATCAAAGTCATAGCCAGTGAGTTTTGAGAAGATGCCTGCAAAATCGGTCTGACCGTCGCCCGGCGATCGGAAGCGTCCGGCGCGGCTGGTCCACGGCTGGTAGCCACCGTAGGCCCCGGTTTTGCCATTCGGGCGGAATTCCGCATCCTTAACGTGAAAGGCTTTGATACGTTCGTGGTAGTGGTCGATGTAAGTGAGGTAATCGATCCCCTGCAACACCAGATGACTCGGGTCGTACATGATGTTGCAACGCGTATGATTGCCGGTTTTCTCCAGGAAACGCTCAAATGTCAGGCCATCATGCAGATCTTCCGTCGGGTGAATTTCGTAGCACAGGTCAATGCCCTGTTCATCGAAGGCATTAAGGATCGGCATCCAGCGGCGCGCCAGCTCACTGAAGCCTTCTTCAATCAACCCTTCCGGCCACTGGGGATAGGGATAGAGGTAAGGCCACAACAGGGTGCCAGAGAAGGTAACGTGTTTGGTTAGACCAAAACGGCGTGAGGCTTTCGCAGCCAGATACAGCTGCTCAGTCGCCCATTGCTGCCGTTCCTGTGGATTGTTGCGCTGTGCTTGCGGCGCAAAGCTATCGGCAGGCAGATCGAATGCCGGATGCAGTGCCACCAGCTGCCCCTGGAGATGGCTGGCCAAATCCGTCAGAGTTAAGCCGTGTTCGCTTAATACTCCCAGTATCTCATCAACATAGGTCTGGCTTTCAGCCGCCTTGCGCAGGTCAATCAGGCGGGTGTCCCAGCTCGGAATCTCGACGCCTTTAAATCCTTTTTCTGCGGCCCATGCAGCCATCCCCGCCAGCGTATTAAAAGGCGTACTGTCTCCGGCAAACTGCGCCAGAAAAACGCCAGGACCCTTAATTGTTTTCATAACGACTCCTGATTGAAAAAAATGCACCTGCCGGCTTCACAGGTGCGAAGGACACAGAAAGGAACAACGATTAATGGGTCATAAATTTCTGGTAGTTCTGCGGTGTCACCAGCTGGAACGGGATAAAGTTGATGTCTTTAAGGGTTTCGCCTTTGGCTGCTTTCTCTGCCATATCCACGGCACCATAAGCCTGTGACTTCGCGTCCTGGAACACCGTCACTGTCAGCAAGCCGGTTTTGATCGCCTGCAAACCATTCGGGCCGCCGTCGGTACCGCCCACCAGAATGTCTTTGCCGATGTTCAGGCCATTGCTTTTAATCGCCATTGCCGCGCCGATGGCCATTTCATCGGCATTCGCTGAGAGGATGTCGATCTTTTGGCCGGTGAGAATCCAGTTGTTCATCAGGTTCATGCCGTCTTCGCGCATCCATTTGGCGGTGTCTTCCATCACCACATGCATGTTGGGATGTTTGGCAATGACTTCTTTCGCGCCCTGGGT
The DNA here is from genome assembly GCF_047947045.1 of Pantoea sp. App145. Classification (NCBI taxonomy): domain Bacteria; kingdom Pseudomonadati; phylum Pseudomonadota; class Gammaproteobacteria; order Enterobacterales; family Erwiniaceae; genus Pantoea; species Pantoea sp. App145. Next base: position 69,415 of record NZ_CP133294.1, on the reverse strand, counting down.
GCGGAAGCGGGTTGCATCATTACTCAGCAGCCCTTTCATAATGGCTACATTGACGCTTTTACGATCTTTAACCATCTCGGCGAGGTAGCCCATTTGCAGACGACCGGCTTCAATTTCGTCACTGCCTATATAACTAATGCCATCACCCATTTTTGAATCCGCTGGCATCCTGTTGAGATAAATCAGAGGAACTTTTGCTGCCCGGGCAGCATCCGTCATATTTTTGGTACCCTGAGTATCGACCGGGTTGACAATAATCACGTCGACTTTGGCACTAATAAAACTTTGTACCTGACTGAGCTGTTTATCGACGGCACCCTGCGCATCTTCGAATTGTAATTTCATATCCGGATATTCTTTCGCGTGCTCAATAATGTAACCTCTCAGCCGGGAGAGAAATACATCGTCCATTTGTGCGATACTGACGCCGACCTGTAAAGCAAACACAGAAGGGCTGAGAGTGAGTAGAGTCAGACAGAGTAAGATGATTTTCTTCATGATAGCCTTCCACAATAGTCGTTAATATCAGCTATTCACTGACGCGATGATTTTATTATTTACTGCTATTACGTAGGGTTTACTTCTACTGCAAATTTCTCAGCACATCTCCCATAAAAATATAAATAAAAAAGAAGAACACTGATTTTTCATCAGATACACATAATGGCCAGATATTCAGGAAATAAAACTGTTCTCCTGATTAGAATAAATGAGGCATCCTGCCTCGCCTGAGCGTCCTGCCTTCTCACCTCTACGTGACTTATATTGAAATCCAGCTGCGCTCGCGTGAAGACGCCACCGCTGCGTCTACCAGTTTCTGAATCTCAAAAGCCTCTTTAAAATCCGGGCCAATGGCATTGCCCTGACTGATTGACTGAATAAACTCCAGCATCTCAATGGTTTTCAGATCGTTAAAACCGATTTGATGCCCTGCCGCCGGACAGAACAAACCATAAGGTGCATGTTCAGGTCCCGCCACCAGCGTTCTGAAGCCGTTCTGCGCTTCGTTGCCACCGAACTGGAAGAATTGCAGTTCGTTGAAGCGTTCCTGATTGAAAATCAGCGAGCCGCGCGTACCGGTCACTTCAAAACCCAGCTGCATTTTGTGCCCGGATGCAACCCAGTTGGCTTCAATCTGTCCGGCACAGCCACGGGCGAACTTCACCGTCAGACGCGCGATATCATCCACTTCAACCGCTTTCATCACGCTTGAACCAGCGTGTTCCGGGCGGGATTTCACCACCGTATCCAGATCGGCGAATAACCCGGTAATCGGCCCCAGCAGGAAGCGCGCCATGCCGAGAATATGGCTGCCTAAATCCGCAACGGCTCCCGCCCCTCCGGTCGGGTCGAGACGCCAGGACCAGGGGACTTGCGGGCTGGTCATAAAGTCTTCCGCGTGAATACCGCGAAAACCGGTGATATCCCCCAGTTCACCCGCCGCAATCATGTTTTTCGCCAGTTTTAGCAACGGGTTTTTGATGTAGTTAAAACCGACCTGCGTGACCACACCGGCCTTTTCCGCTGCACGATACATCTGTTCTGCAATCTCGCTATTCGGTGCCAGCGGCTTTTCGCAGTGCACATGCTTACCGGCAGCAATCGCTGCCAGCGACTGCTCCGCATGGAAACGGTTGGGCGAGGTAATGGAAATCACATCAATCTCAGGATCATCAATCAGATCCTGCCAGTGAGTAGTCCAGCGCTGAAAACCATATTGCTGCGCCGCCTTCTCTGCCGCTGCCCCGTCAATATCCGCCACGCTAACCAGCACCGGCTGCACCTCGCCGGAAAATGACGCCGCAGCCCGCCACGCCATGGCGTGGGATTTGCCCATAAATCCGGTCCCGATCAGACCAACTCCGAGTTTGCGCATGGTTCTCTCCTTTTAATTCAGCGTGACAACAGCGTGGGTATCGGCGGAAAGCTGCGCCGCGTCAGCCAACTTCAGTGCCTGACAGCCATCAAACACCGAGGTCGGCAGCGGCGAGCCTTCTTTGATTGACGCGATAAAGGCGGCCATCTCCAGCCGATAGGCGTCGGTATAGCGCTGCATAAAAAAGTTAAGCAGCGGGCCACGCGTTTCGGTTTCGTCTGCGCTGTAGCGACGCACCGTGGTTTCACGCAGGTTGTCATTCAGCAACATGCCCGCGGAACCAAACACCTCCATGCGCTGGTCGTAGCCATAAACCGCCTGGCGGCTACAGTTGATCTGACATTGTTTGCCAGAGGCCGTACGCATCTGCACCATCACAGTGTCGTAGTCACCCAGTTTCTCCAGCGACGGTTCAAACAGGCGGCTGCCGACAGCAAAAACTTCGGTCGGTTCTTCCCCCAGCATCCAGCGCGCCAGGTCAAAGTCATGGATCACCATATCGCGGAAGATGCCACCCGAGGTTTCGAGGTAACCCATCGGTGCCAGCCCTGGGTCGCGACTGGTGATAATCACCTGGTGCAGGTCACCAATCTCCCCCTGCTGCATCCGCTGCCTGATTTCACTGAATCCCGGGTCAAAACGCCGGTTGAAGCCGAGCATCACCTTATTGCGCCGTTCACCCAGCGCCTTATCTGCTGCCAGTGCTTTGCTGATATCCAGATCGACCGGTTTTTCGCACAGCACCGCCTTACCCGCTTTGGCGGCCGCCAGCATCAGCTCCACATGGGTGTGAGTCGGTGTGCCAATCACCACCGCGTCAATGTCCGGGTCCGCAATCGCTGCCAGCGGGTCGGAAATCGCCGCACCGCCCCACGTTGCCGCCAGCGCCTGGGCATTGGCGATAAAGGGATCGGCAATCACGGCAAGTGTTGCGTCTTGATGTCGGGCCACATTCGCTGCATGGACCTGGCCGATGCGACCGGCACCCAGGATCGCGATTCTGATCATGAATTTCTCCAGAGAGAGGGAAGTTAGGGTTATCAGGGCAACTGACTCATCAGGTCCTGTAACGCCAGAACCTGCTGATTTACAACCAGATGGTTATCCAGTTGCCCGTTGAAGTAATTCACAATATTGGTGGCGGCGGATACCGACATCCGCATCGCCGCTTCTTCGGTTAACCCCGCCGAATGGGGGCTGAGAATCAGCCGATCGCTTTGCTGCAACAGCGCAGAACTCAGGCTGGCGGGTTCTTCTTTGAGAACATCCAGCCCCGCACCCGCCAGATGCTCACGCTGCAAGGCATCCGCCAGCGCATCTTCATCGACAATGCCGCCGCGTGCGGTGTTAATCAGCATCGCGCCACTTTTCATCATCGCCAGCTCCTCACGCCCGATTAACGGTTTGTCACCGCTGAGCGGGAGGTGCACCGTCACGGCATCGGCGGTTTTTAGCCCGGCATGGACCTCAGTCACCCGCCTCACACCATGCTCAGCAAACACCTCGTCGGAAAGATAAGGATCGTAAGCCGTTACTTCCATGCGGAAGCTCTTTGCCAGCCGCGCCACCTCACGGCCGATGCGGCCAAAACCCAGAATAAACAGAGTACGATGCGCGATTTCCACGGCGGAAAAGCTGTTGCGACGATTCCACTGCCCTTCGCGAATGCTGCGGTCGAAGTAACAGATCCGCTTTGCCACCGCCAGCAGCATTGACAGAGTATGCTCCGCAACGGAAAGGGAGTTCACGTCACCCACAATCGCCAACGGGATGTTGCGCTCCGTCAGCGCGTTAACATCAACCGAGTCATAACCCACACCATGACGTGAAACCATTTTCAGCTGACTGGCCAGCGCAATCTCTTTCGCTGTCAGAGGCTGAGTACGGATCAATAACGCATCAGCCTGTGGCAGGTGAGGTGCATAACTTTCGACACTGACTTGCGGCACCAGCGTCAGGGTGATGCCCGGTGCTTTACGCAGAATATCCAACCCGGCTTCATGAATTTTTCCGGCAACCAATACATGTGGCATATCAATAGCCTCCAGGCTGGGTTGGTTGGCTATTCCGTGCTGCGCCTTCATTCAGCTCACGAAATTTCTGCACACTGGCCGCAGCTGACGCACGCAGCAGTTGTACGTCATTGGAGACGGTGACCAAATCGAAGCCCCACTCCGCCGCTCTGGCGGCATAAGCCGGGGTGCCGTTATGCAGACCTGCCTTTTTCCCGGCGCGGTGGGCAACATCAAGGATGTGCTTAATCGCCTCAACAATTTCGGGCTCTTCGCGATCAAAGCCAGTGCGATATTTCCGGCCCGTCAGACCGAGGGTCAAATCAGCCGGACCGATATAAATTCCATCAAGTCCCGGAGTCGCGACAATCGCTTCAAGGTTGTTCACCGCTTCTGCCGTCTCGATCATGGCAAAGCACACCACATGGTCGTCGGCATACTGGCCGTAATCGGCCCCTGCGGAGATTGATACGCGCGTTGGCCCAAAGCTGCGACTGCCGGTAGGTGGATAGCGTACACAGGACACCAGCGACTGCGCCTGTTCAGCGGTATTTACCATCGGGCAGATCACCCCCCATGCACCGGCATCCAGCGCTTTCATAATGATGCCGGGTTCCAGCCACGGCACCCGGACCATCGGCGCAACGCCACTGGCGCGCATCGCCTGGAGCATCGGTTTGGCTTCTTCATAGCCGATAAAACCATGTTGCAGGTCGATAGTCAGGGAGTCATAACCCTGCTCTGCCATGATCTCCGCAGAAAAGGCGTTAGCCATACTCAGCCAGCCGTTAAGGACGGTTTTGCCTTCGCTCCAGCGTGCTTTAATATTGTTCAGTTTCATTTCCGCTCCTTACACCACGATCTGGGCCAGTTTGACGTTCATATAGTCGTGAATACCTTCAGAACCGCCTTCACGCCCCATGCCACTGGCTTTGATCCCGCCGAACGGGACTTCTGCTGCCGCCAGTGCATAACTGTTAATGCCGACCATGCCCGACTCCAGACGCGCAACGGTTTCCCGGATACGCGCCGGATCGCGGGTAAAGGCATAAGCAGAGAGGGCAAAAGAGGAGTTATTGACGCGTGCCCACAGATCTTCGCTGTCATTGAAAGAGGTGATGGCGGCAATAGGACCGAAGTTCTCTTCGGCGATCGCCAGCGCATCGTCAGGAACATCGGCGATAACTGTTGGCGCATAGAAATAACCGCCGTTGAGTTCAATACGATGTCCGCCGGTCACCACACTGGCCCCCTTCTGCCGCGCATCGGCAACAATGGCTTCAATCGCCTGTAAGCGACGGGGGTTAATCAGTGGGCCCATCGCCGTGCCTTCATCCCGGCCGTAACCCACTTGCAGTTTGCTGGCCCGGCTGGCAAATCCCTCAACAAATGCGCTGTAGAGACTTTCATGCACGTAAAAGCGGTCACAGGTCACGCACACCTGACCACAGTTGGCAAACTTGGTCGCCACGGATAAATCGAGCGCTTTTTCCAGATCGGCATCGTCAAAGACAATAACCGGTGCATTCCCGCCCAGCTCCATGCTGAGTCGTTTGATGGTGGCAGCAGAGTCACGAATCATCTGCTGGCCCAGCTGCGTTGAACCGGTCAGCGAGACTTTTTTCACCACCGGCGAAGTAATCAGGGGTTCGTAGGTATCCGCAGTTGGTCCGACGACCAGATTAGCTACACCAGCGGGTAAACCGGCTTTGCGCAGACACTCAAATATCATCATGGCGGAACCGGGCACTTCATTCGAAGGGCGCAGGACCACAGTACAACCCGCCGCCAGGGCCGGAGCCAGTTTGCGTGCCACCAGCACCACCGGGAAGTTCCATGCGGTAAAGGCGGCCACCACACCGACAGGTTCATGCAAAACTTCGCAGCGCCCGCCGGGTACCCGGCTTTCCACCACGCGGCCATAAATACGACGCGCTTCACCGGCATACCAGACAAACTGGTCGATGGAGAGCTCCCACTCGCGCTTTGCCTGCGCCAGCGGTTTACCGCTTTCTTTAGAAATCACCACGGTAGCTTCCGCCGCCGCTGCCGTCATCTCGCGCGCCACCGCCTCAAGGAGATCGGCTCTGGTCCATGCCGGGGTATGCTTCCAGCCCTCCAACGCGATTTCCGCTGCGCTCAACGCCGCCAGCGTATCCTCTGTTGATGCGGAAGGAATGGAACCCAGTAGTTTGCCATTACCCGGATCAACAACGCTGACCGGTTCCCTGCCGTTACCGTTGCACCACTTGCCATTAATAAATTGTCCAAAATGTTCGTACATGATTTATCTTTCCTCCGGCATTTGATTCAGGCCTGGCAGGTGCGCCGGGTTGTACCTGAATGACGTTGCAACGACTGATGACCATCTCCAAAAATTCGCTGAAGACGCTCTCGCAGCACTGATGGTTGCAATAGTAGAATCATGGCAACAAAAATTGCAATATGGTTAAATTCTTTACTAGACGGTAAATGCAAGTGATTTTTTATGTTTATTTTCATTGTGTTATATAAAAACATCATGAAACACGTTCAGAATTCAGAAAAAATTAAAATGATTTTTTCGAGTGGAATCACAAATTTTACGAAGAAATTTTCCACCGCGTCCGGGAATGCGTTAGAACTAATTGCATTCCAGCATCACTTGCAATTTTTATTGCGTGACCATGCTGACGCGTAAACAGGCCGAGTCTTAGAGGTAAAACGAAAAATGACCAAAGTGCGTAAAGACCCGCCCACCGCGAATTCGTTACCGCATGAAACCTATGAGCAAATCGTTAATGAAATCACGGCGCAGTATCCAAAGCTGTCGGAAAGGCATAAGCAGGCTGCCCGTTACATCACGCAGAACCCCAATACCGTGGCGCTGGAATCCATCAACGCCGTGGCGGCAAAGTGTGGTTTGCACCCTTCGGTACTGGTGCGGTTTGCGCAGGTATTTGGCTACAGCGGCTTTAAACAGATGCAAAGCGTTTTCCAGTCACGGCTGGCGACTGCTGCTCCCGGTTATAACGAGCGCATAAATGCGCTGGAAGCCGACCTGAGAAAGAATGAAGAAAAAGGCAGCCTGGGTTTTCTCCAGAGCCTGGTGATTCGCGATATTGCCACCTTGCAGGAGCTGCTCCAGAACGTGACAGCAGCCGATCTGGATAATGCCGCCCGGTTACTGAAAGACGCGGAAACCATCTACATCATCGGCCAGCTTCGTTCGGAACCGATCGCCCTGTTGCTGCGTTATCTTTTTACCATGCTGAATCGTCGGGTGATCCTGCTGGATACATCGGGTGGCCTGGCGCCACAAATGGCGAAAAATATGCGCGACAACGACGTTCTGCTGGCGATTGCGTTTCGTCATTACGCCAAAGAGGTTATCGCCATCGCAGATGAGGTGTTCACCCGTGGCATACCCGTGGTGGCGATAACGGACAGCAATCTGTCACCGCTGGCAAAGGATGCGCGCGTGCTGTTTACCGTGCCCGAGGAGGAGTACAGCTTCTCGCGTTCACTGGCAGCCCCGGTCTGTCTGGCACAAAGTATCGCCATGGCGTTGGCAGCGGCTCTGCAACCGGAAAAATCGCAGCCACGCATTGAAACCATTACAGAACGGGAACAGCGCACCGAAAGCAGCCGCAAACGCACCCGCGCCTGAATAAATGTTGTTCTTTTGCCCTCATGGGAAGGACTTATGACGATCTGATTTTGCAACTTTTATTGCCACTTAAATAAAAAGGCAAAGAATGTTGTTGATTACAACCATGATGCTGTGTTCGGGCGTCCAATGAGAGTGAGTGACATTATGGCTACGATTCGTTGCACGACAGCTCAGGCAATAGTTCGCTACCTGAGTAATCAGTTTACGGAAGTTGACGGGAAACGCGTGCCGCTGTTCCCCGGGGTCTATGGAATTTTTGGCCACGGCAACGTGACTTGTCTCGGTGAAGCCTTAGAAGCCGTGCAGGACACCCTTCCCACCTGGCGCGGGCAGAATGAACAGTCGATGGCATTCGCGGCAGTGGGGTTCGCCAAAGCGATGGTGCGTCGCCAGATCATGGTTGTCACCGCCTCGATTGGTCCGGGCACTACCAATCTGTTGACTGCAGCGGGCGTGGCGCACACCAGTCGTCTGCCGGTGCTGATGATTTGTGGTGACAGTTTTGCCCGCCGCGTCCCGGATCCGGTGATGCAGCAGGTCGAACACTTTACCGACCCGACTCAAACCGTGAATGATGCGTTTAAAACAGTTACTCGTTACTGGGATCGCATTACCTGGCCCGAACAAATCATCTCTTCACTGCCACAGGCGGTTGCCACCATGCTGGATCCGGGTGACTGTGGCCCCGCTTTTATTGGCGTTTGCCAGGATGTGCAGGAAATGGCCTGTGATTATCCTGAAGAGTTCTTCAAACCTCGTGTCCATCACATGCCGCGTCAGCGTCCTGACCTGGAATTACTTGCCAGAGCGAAAGCGTGTCTGCTGCGCGCTAAACGCCCGTTAATCATCTCCGGTGGTGGCGTTCGTTACTCTCAGGCAGAGAACGCACTGGAAAAATTTGCCCAAGCGCATGGTATTCCGGTGGTGGAAACCATCGCCGGTAAAGGTGCCTTCACCCATGATCATCCAATGCACATGGGGCCTGTCGGCATCCTCGGTTCCACATCGGCCAATGAGCTGGCGGGCAATGCAGACGTCATCATTGCGGTCGGTACGCGCCTGATGGATTTCGTTACCGGCTCCTGGACGGTATTTGATCAGAAAGCCCAGTTTATTGCACTGAACGCCGCCCGCTTTGACGCACATAAGCACAGTGCTATCCCGCTGGTATGCGATGCCCGCGAAGGGATCACCGAATTAGATGCGGCATTAGGCCACTGGCAGGCCGACAGCAGCTGGCTGGAACGTGGCCGTAAAGCCTTTGCGGGCTGGAATGCGCTGATCGCCGGACGACAGGAGCGTACCTGTGGCGAAGGTGACCCCACCTATGCGCAGGTGATTGGTGTGGTGAATGCCCTCGCCGCTCCCGAAGACTACATCATCAGTGCCGCTGGCGGCCTGCCAGGTGAGCTGGTCAAAGGCTGGCGCGTCAAAAATCCCGGCACTTTTGACTGTGAATTTGGCTTCTCCTGCATGGGCTATGAATTGTCCGCAGGCTGGGGAGCCGCCATGGCAGGCAAAGATCAGGATGTGTTCGTGATGATCGGTGACGGCACCTACATGATGATGAATTCCGATATCTATTCCAGCGTGTTGTCGGGGCACAAATTTATCCTGCTGGTGTGTGATAACGGCGGCTATGCCGTGATTAACCGTCTGCAAAACGCCAAAGGTGGTGCTTCCTTTAATAACCTGCTGAAAGATTGCCGCGTGCAGGAACCCTTCCATGTCGACTTTGTCGCCAATGCGCAATCGATGGGGGCACTGGCGCGGAAAGTCACCACCCTGGACGAACTGGCAGCCGCGATTACCTGGGCCAAAGGCAATGACCGCACGACCGTGATTTCCATTGCAACCCATCCATTCGACTGGACCCCTGGCGATGCCTGGTGGGATGTGGGTGTGCCGGAAGTGAGCACCCGCGACAGCGTTAATCAGGCCCGGGCAGAACATGTTGCCGGGCGTAAAAATCAGCGTATCGGTATTTAATTGAGGAGGGTTAAAAATGCTGAAAGCCAAACTGGGCATCGCTCCCATCGCATGGTCTAACGACGACCTCCCGCAGTTAGGGGGAGACACACCGCTTTCAACCTGTCTGGTGGAAAGTCATATGGCCGGTTTTCAGGGAGTTGAGACCGGCGGCAAATTCCCAAAGACCAGCGATGCCCTCAAACCCTTGCTGCGTGAGTTTCAACTGGAGCTGGTTTCAGGGTGGTATTCCGGCACCCTGCTGGATAACAGCGTCGAAGATGAGATCAGAAAGTCGCTGCCGCAAATGCAGTTGTTTCGCGACTGTGGCGCAACCTGTCTGGTGTATGGCGAAACAGCGGGCACGATACAGAACCAACAGAATGTTCCGCTGGTAAAACGTCGGCGTCTCAGCGATGCACAGATCAAGGAATACGGTGATAAGCTCTCACGCTTCGCCGACTTCTGTACTGATTACGGTGTACCGCTGGCCTTCCACCATCATATGGGGACGGCGATCGAAGATGAGCATGATATTGATCGCCTGATGGCCGCCACCAGCACCAACGTTGGATTGCTGTTTGACTCCGGTCATCTGGTCTTTGCCGGGGTTGACCCCATGCGCATTCTGGAAAAGCACGGTAATCGCATTATTCATGTCCATACCAAGGATGTACGACAGGACGTGCTGGCTTCACTCGACTGGAATCAACACAGTTTCCTCGATGCGGTTCTCAAAGGCGTTTATACCGTACCAGGCGATGGGGCCATCAACTTTAACGCCATCATTCAGAAACTGGCAGAAATTGGCTATCAGGGCTGGTTTGTGGTGGAAGCAGAGCAGGACCCGGCAAAAGCACCGCCACTGAAATATGCACGTATTGGTTATGACACCCTGCAAGCGGCACTCATTGCAGCAGGATACATTCTCGTCGAAGGGGCTATTGAATGAATCAGTTAAACGGAAAAGTGGCGGTCGTCACGGGTGGTACTCAGGGTTTAGGCGCTGCAATCGCGAAACACTTTGTGCAGCAAGGTGCTGCCGGTGTGGTTATTTGTGGCAGGAATGACGCAAAGGGAACAGACCTCGCTGCAAAACTTAACGCGGAAGGCAACGCCAGAGTCGAATTTGTGCGCGCCGATCTGTCCTCGGTAGAAGACTGCCGCCAGGTAATTGCAGCGGCAGATAAAATTTTTGGCCAGGTTGATGTGCTGGTGAATGCGGGAGGGATGACCGATCGCGGCACTATTTTGGATACTGAACCCGAGCTGTTCGACCAAATGTTTGCAACTAACGTACGTGGCCCCTTTTTCCTGATGCAGGAAACGATCAAGATTATGCGCCGGGAAAACATTGCCGGCAGCATTGTCAATATCTGCTCGATGTCGGCACTGGCGGGTCAACCGTTCATTGCAGCCTATTGTTCTTCCAAAGGAGCGCTGGCGACGTTAACCCGCAATACCGCCTATGCATTGCTGCGCAATCGTATTCGGGTCAACGGTATTAACCTTGGCTGGATGTCATCAGAAGGTGAAGACCGCATTATGCGGACTTATCACGGAGCTGAGGATAACTGGCTGGAGAAAGCAGCAGCGGAACAACCTTTTGGCCGCTTGATCCAGCCTGAGGAAGCCGCACGTGCCGTGGCGTTTTTAGCCAGTGAAGAGTCGGGGCTGATGACGGGTTCCATCATCAACTATGACCAGACCATCTGGGGTGGTTACGACCAGGCTGCTGCCCCTGCTGCCCCACTCTGATTCCGTGATAAACCATCAGCCTGTCGTCGCAGGCTGATGGCGTATTTTTCACTAAATTGATTTAATGAGGCTGTGATGAATATTAAACAACTCGGTGAGATACATCGGTTTTATACCCATTTCCTGGCAAAAATACGGCATATACAAACCAGCCGTTTCTATCGGAATAAAAGCGAAGAAGATAAAAAATCAGAACTTTCAGACTGGTTAACACATCATAAATCTAACAAAACGTTCGGTGAAAGTGTGCGTCATGAAATTTTCCATATGCTGGAAATGGTTCCGGCGCATACTTTAAGCATACTGGAATTGAAAATTTGCAACCTTGAGCAGAACTGCGAAAGAATTTGTTGCGAACTCGAAGAGAGAAATTTAACCACCCGAATCAGTATTCGCAAAAGCACCTCATTTTATTTACCAGACAACCTCTGAATTTCACCCACACTTTATGTGGATAACAACACGGCAAAACGTGTTGATTGTCAATGCTGATACAGGTTATAGATAACGAAACAGGCCCCTTTCTATAAGAAATTTGCGCACCATGTTGAATACTGATCATTTTTTCGAAAGGATTGAAACCTCTATCGGGGTTGATTACATGCTGCGTGCACGTGAAGGGGTTCCGCAGCAAGGTGTCTACATCCGGCCGCATGTGCACCTTGAGCATGAAATCATGTGGTTTCATCGGGCTGAGGGGGCCTTTTCGATCGGTAGTGAAAAATTCCCAATCAGGGACAATACCTTAGTCTTTGTCTCATCCATGATGTTGCACGATATGGAGCTGAGTTTTACCGGTGACCATGAGCGATTCCTGCTGCAATACGATACTGCGGTGCTGAATCGGCTGAAATATCCCTTCCCCGCATCTGCTTCTCATACAGGCTTTGTGATGCAGTTGACTCATCACCAGGCAGAAAGGGTCCAGTTTTTATTTCAGTGGCTGACAGAGTTACATGATGAACCCCATACGCTTGACGAAGTGGATCCTTTATTGGTTCTTTTATTAAATACGGTATTAACCCATGGCGAATCTGCGGAAAAGGTGGTGATCAGCGGAGAAAATAACAGCACATTCGATAATATCATTGACTTCGTGGTGCAAATTGAGAAAAGCAAAAAATTTAGCATCAGCCTTAATGAGGCGGCCGCACACTGTAAACTCTCTGCCAGCCACTTCTCCCGTTCCTTTAAAAAAATCATGCAAATCAGTTTTAAAGAGTACCTGCTACGCAAGAAAATCGCCCAATCTGCCGAATTACTCAGAAATACCGACCTGAGCATTACCAAAATCGCCTATCAATGTGAATTTACTGACAGCGCGTATTACTGCTTTAAGTTCCGGGCATTGATGGGGGTAACACCGAAAAAATTCCGCAGCAACTCGCGTTCGACTAAACAGCTTTCCACCAAACATGATGTTTCCCCCCCAGCCACCACCAGCACCCAGCCCTGAGTTAAGTCAATTAGTTAAATAGTGATCTGCGTTTCACCGGTAGCGCAAAAAAATTATATAAAACCCCCAAACCACTACATATCCGGCCCTGATTTAAGCCTAATTTTGATACCTGGCAGTCAGAACCTCTCTACCTACATACACAGAACGCACCAGGGGTATCATTATGTCTACACTCACCATTAAAGAAAAAATAGGCTATGGGCTAGGTGACGGAGCATCAAACATTATCTGGCAAACCATCATGTTGTTTATGGCCTATTTTTATACCGATATTTATGGTTTAAGTGCCTTCCACATGGGGATGATGTTTCTGGTGGTACGTATCGTCGATGCATTCTTCGATGTTTACGTCGGTTTTCTTGCCGACCATACCGCCACTAAACACGGACAGTTCCGGCCTTATTTGCTTTGGTTCTCGTTACCATTTGGTATTCTGGGTGCATTGACCTTCTTTACGCCAGATATTGGCGAGACAGGCAAAGTCATTTACGCCTATGTTTCCTATACGGCGTTATCTCTGCTTTACACGCTGGTCAACGTGCCTTATTGCGCCATGATCAATAACATTTCGAAGAACCCGGAAGAACGCGTGTCTATGCAGTCATACCGCTTCGCGTTTGCCGCACTGGGTGGCATTGTGGTTTCCATGATTGCCCTGCCACTGACCAAAGTGATTGCCGGTGGTAACCTGCAACAGGGTTACTTCTACGCCATGCTATTGATGGGCATCGCCAGTAGCATCATGTTTTACCTGTGTTTTGCGTTAACAAAAGAACGCTATATCCCGCAGATTGATGCTTCGCAGAAATTCAGCGGCGTATTTATCGAATTACGCCAGCTAGCCGCCAATGCTAACTGGCGAAGGATATTTGTACTTAATGTTGTGAACCTGACTGCCGGAATATTGAAAACCGGCGGAGCGATGTATTTCGTGACTTATTATCTTCACCGTCCTGATTATGTCAGCCTTATATTGACGATTATTCTTGGCGCAAAATTTATCGGTTCAATGTTCACCACCACGCTTTATTCCAGACTGGACCGGGTTTTCGCCTACAAGATGGCCATGACTGTCCAGGCGGCGATTATGATTGGTTTATTTTTCGTACCGGCACAACACCTGATACTTATTTGTGCCATTATCGGTGTCATCCATTTTATTAACTCCACCGCAACCCCACTGCAATGGAGCCTGCTCAGCGATATCATCGATGATATTGAACATAAAGCAGAGAAGTCCTTTAGCGGCCTGGTGTTTTCCACCAATCTGTTTGCCATTAAGGTGGGCATTGCGATTGGCGGTGCGCTGATCGGGTGGCTGCTGACCTTCGGCGGATATGTTGGCAATGCTGCCGTTCAGGCAGACGATGCCATACTCTGTATTCGGCTTATTTTTACCGTAATCCCCGCACTGTTAATTTTGAGCCTAATCCTGATACTGAAAAAATACACGCTGAATAAAAATAAACCTGGTGAATCATTCACTCACTCTGTAGATACACTGACAGAAGCGGAAGGAGATGCAAGATGACAGAAATAATCAATCCCATACTGCCCGGTTTTAATCCTGATCCTTCGATCATTTTTGCCAACGGTGCATATTACATTGCCACCTCAACCTTTGAGTGGTTTCCTGGCGTTGCGCTGTATAAGTCATTTGACCTGAAAAACTGGCAATTAATTTCTTTCCCCTTAAACAGGGTGAGCCAGCTAGATATGAAAGGCAATCCTGACTCGGGTGGAATCTTTGCGCCTTGTTTAAGTTATGACCAGGGGACGTTCTGGCTGGTTTATACCGATGTTAAAAATCTCACCGGCAGATTCTGGGATACCCATAATTATCTGGTCACAACCACGGATATTGAAGGGGCATGGTCAGAACCGGTTTATCTTAATAGCCGTGGTATCGATCCCTCACTTTTTCATAAAAAAGACGGTACAAAATGGCTGGTGAGTATGGAGATGAGTTACCGGGATGGCGGCAAACCCGGGTTTCCTAAATGGAACGGCATTATTCTGCAACAGTATGACGAACGAGAGCAAAAACTCGTCGGTATGTCGCATAAGATTTATGCTGGCAGCGAATTAGGCATAACCGAAGGCCCACATCTTTATGAACGCGCGGGGTGGTATTATCTGTTAACCGCTGAGGGCGGCACGTTTTACAATCATGGTGTCACCATGGCGCGATCGCGCGAGCTGACGGGTCCCTATGAAACCGACCCCATGGGCCAGTTAATGACGTCCCGCTATGACTGCCGCTTACCCTTGCAGCGAACGGGGCATGCCGACCTGGTAGCAACGCCAGCCGGTGAATGGTTTATGGTCCATCTGTGCGGCAGACCGCTGCCCTCCAGGGGCAGAAGCCCGATGGGGCGTGAGACGGCGATCCAAAAAGTTTACTGGAGCCATGATGGCTGGTTAAGGCTGGCCAATGAAAAGACCACGCCAGACAAGGTTATCCACACTCAGTTGCCGGAGCGTCCCTGGGCGCAACAGCCTCCTCGTGAAGATTTTGATGGCACAACGTTACCGCTCCAGTTTCAAAGTTTGCGTATTCCGCTGACAGAACAGATCTGTAGCCTGCACACCCGCAGGGGATGGCTGCGGCTGCACGGCAGAGAATCACTCAGTTCCCATCATTGCCAGAGTCTGGTGGCGCGGCGTCAGACCGATTTCAGTTTTGAGGCCCAAACCTGTGTGGATTTTCACCCCACCTCTTTTCAGCACATGGCCGGGCTGGTTTGTTATTACGATACCACCAACTATCTGTATCTCTTTGTCTCGACTAACGACCATGGCAAGCGCACGGTTAATTTACTGATTAATGACCTGAACAGATTCAGTCAGCCTGTCGGAGAAGGGATTACGCTGGACAGCGACAGCATCATTCATTTGAAGGTTCGCGTGGATTATGATGCGGCATATTTCTTCTACTCGGTTGATGAGCAGACATGGCATAACGTGGGGGGTTACGTTGAATACAGCAAACTCTCGGATGAATACTTTAAAGAACGCGGCCATGAGCGCTTTACGGGCGCATTTGTCGGTATCTGCTGCCAGGATTTCACCGGTGAAAACCTCCACGCTGATTTTGATTATTTTTCTTATCAGGCTGTCTGAAGGGAGATGCTATTCCGCCTGATCCTTGGCATAGAGATAGACCGATGCCCGTGAGACGCCAATATGCTGCGCGATCGTCTCCATCGACCGTTTGATATCGAGGAAACCGTTGTCGCGCAGATCATTAATCAGTTCTTTGCGTTCCGCTGTCTTGAGCGCGCGTGGCGTGGTTGCCAGTTTCGCGGCAAACTGATCAATGCGTCGGCGAATCGACTCGGTCCCGGTGGGTTCCAGGTTCTCGCTGATGCTATCGGTGGTGATTTTGGTGAACTGATCGAAAGCACTTTGCATGCCGCGGAACAATGTCATGTCCACATTCAGGCATAACGCCGCAACAAACTCGCCTTTCGCATTACGGATACCAACTGATGTGCTTTTCACCGGGCGTCCATCCGAAAAGTGATTGGCGTAGTTGGCAATCACATCGGGAAAATCAGGCGAGGCGATGCGGGCTAGCCCCAGTTCTGTTGCCGGCTCACCGCATTCGCGCCCGGAAAGATTGTTGTGAATGGACAGTATGGCGTGCTCGGGATTGGTCAGGTCATGGACCACTACCTCACAAAAGGGTGCGAATGTCGCACTCAATCCCTCAGCAATCGCGTCAAGTTGAGAAAGTAAGAGATGTTCCTGCTGCTTTGCCATGCGTTCTCCGGCTGCCATCGGCTATTTTTCGATAAAATATTCATAGTAAGATTTTTTGTCAAATATCTACTCCGTTTGCGGTATTTTAACACTTGTCAGAGGCGCCATTTATCGCTATACCTTTAGATTCATTGTCTAAAACTATACTTTTTGTAATCCATTACTGGTGCAAAATTCTCACACAGGTAAAAAGCATGACTGCATTGACGCTCCCTACCTTTGCCGATGTTCAGGCCGCCGCAGAACGCATTACGCCATATCTCAACCGTACCCCGGTGATGACCTCCCGCACAGCAGATGCGCTGACAGGCGCGCAGATCTTCTTTAAATGTGAAAACTTTCAGCGTATGGGCGCGTTTAAATTCAGAGGCGCATTGAATGCGCTATTGAAGTTCAGTGATGAACAGAAAGCAGCGGGTGTCGTCGCTTTTTCGTCGGGAAACCACGCGCAGGGCATCGCCCTGGCAGCGAAAATCCTCGGCATTCCGGCCACCATTGTGATGCCAGAGGATGCACCTGCGGCAAAAGTAGCGGCCACACGCGGCTACGGTGGCAACGTTGTCACATACAACCGTTATACCGAAGATCGTGAGCAGATTGGTCGGGAACTGGCAGAACGGCACGGATTGACCCTGATCCCGCCCTACGACCACGCGGACATCATCACCGGTCAGGGCACGGCCGCCAAAGAGTTGTTTGAAGAAGTCGGTGAACTCGATGCCCTTTTTACGCCGCTCGGCGGCGGAGGCCTGCTCTCCGGCTCGGCGCTGGCCGCTGCGGCACTTTCTCCGGCGTGTCAGGTATTCGGTGTTGAACCGGCGGCGGGTAACGACGGTCAGCAATCGTTCCGTAAAGGCGAAATCGTACATATCGATACGCCAAAAACCATCGCTGATGGCGCGCAGACCCAGCATCTCGGCAATCTGACCTTTCCGCTGATTCGTCAACTGGTCACGGACATTTATACCGCGCAGGATGAGCAGCTGATCAGCGCGATGACCTTCTTTGCGGAAAGAATGAAGATGATTGTTGAACCCACCGGCTGCCTGGGTTTTGCCGCTGCGCTGGCGCATGCGGAGGAATTGAAAGGCAAACGGATTGGCATCATTATCAGCGGCGGAAACGTGGATATCGCGAAGTTCGCCTCGCTGGTCGCGGCCTAATCTCGCCGTCCGCGCCAGACGCCCTCTGCGACTGGCGCGCCGGTGTTATTGCAGATTGAGAAAATCTTTTAAGGTCAGTTTAAAACCAACGGAAATTTTTTCGATAGTTGCCAGTGTTGGGCTGGATTCCCCTCTTTCAATCTGTCCCAGCATCGATTTACTGACGCCGGTCATTCTTTCCGCCTCGCTCAGACTCCAGCCATATGATTTTCTCAGTTGCCGCAGTCGTTCAGCGATAATTCTGTCAATGGCTGCCATTTTCACCTTCAGAGGATTACGGAAATGGATGAGTATCTTAATTGATTTTTTTATATTCCAATGACAGGATGCAAACAAGGAAATCATGCGTCCTCAAAAAAATATAAGAGTACAGTATGATTAAAATAAGAAAATCATATTATACAGGTGAGTAATCATGGAGAAGAAAAAAAGCACCGACGCGCTGGGGAATGATAAAACGCTGGATCGCTTTGATATGGCGATTTTGCGTATTTTACAGCGCGATGGTTCAGTCTCCAATGTTGCCCTCGCAGATAAAATCAACCTGAGTCCTCCCGCGTGTTTGCGCCGGGTTGAGCGCTTGAAAAAACTCGGCTTTATAAAGAACTATGTGGCCTTACTCGACCCATCCACCCTTAATGCCGGACTGGTGGTGATGATCGGTGTGGTACTGGATCGTTCAACGCCGGAATCATTTAAAGACTTCGAAGGTGCGGTCAGTAAAATAAGAGGCTGCATGGAGTGCCATATGGTCAGCGGCGAATTTGATTATATTATGTTAATTCGCACCGCTGATAATCAGAGTTTTAATAAACTCCATGCCGAGCAGCTGTTATTTCTTCCTGGCGTACGTCAGATTCGTTCTTTTATTGGACTGCGCGAAGTATTTTCCACCACACAAATACCTTTATGATTCTGCCTTGCCTTTTTCCGGGTCATAATCGCGATCCCCAGCGCAATAAGCAATGAACCTGCCAGTAACGACAGCGGCAGATCTTCATGCAGGGTGATGACGGAGACAATCAGCCCGGTGATCGGCACAAACAGCATCATTGATGAAAGCGTCACGCTGGACAACCAGGCGCTGGCCGCATTGACAGCGCAGAAGCAAAAGGCTGTGGCGACCGGGCCGACAAACAACGTGATAGCCAGCAACGCGCCGGAGTTATCGCCACTCCATCCCCCTTCGAACACCCATGTCAGCGGCAGCAACAGCAGCGAGGCAAGCAGCATCTGCCAGGGTGCCAGCTCAAAAGCGTTGAGGCGCGACCGATTACGACGTAAATGCAAAATACAAATCGCCCAGCACAATGAAGCCAGTAATAATAATCCATTGGCAACCAGCTGAGTCATATTATGCCAGTTGGTTGCCAGCGGATTAAATAACACCAGAATGCCGATAAAACCGGTACAGGCACCGGATAACTGGAGCGTTGTTAATTTCTCCCGAAAGAAAATAACCGAAGCCGGCACCACCCATAAGGGCGTTGTATAGGCCAGCACCGCCGATTTCCCCGCCGGGAGAAAACTCATCGCAATACAACCCAGCGCGGTAAATGCCATCATCTGCAAAACACCCACGCTGATAATGATCGGAAATTCACTGCGGCCAGGGATGCGTATTTTTCCGGTGGCGAACTGCAATAAAAATAGCACCAGCGCGCTACTGGAAAAACGTAATGTTGAAAACCACAGAGGCGTGATATGTGAAAGACCGGCTTTCATCACTGGCCAGTTACACCCCCATAAAATGATAGCCACCACCAGCAAAATGATGCCTTTAGTTTTGTTTGCATTGTCAGTCATAAATTAATTCGGATGAGGAAAAGGGTTAGCAGATAAATAGCATTATCAAACCCGCCAATTCAATTTTAGCGATGGCAGGAAAGCACCGTTTTGCCACCCATCGAGCCTGACTGACTACGCAACCATAACCATATGAATTTATTGAACTTAAATTCAAAAACCATGCAGAGAACCTGTTTTTCCAGCTGCCGACACGCAATTTTATTTCATCAATACGGGTGAAAACGAAACTTTACTCAATGAAATAGTGAATCTATTAAAATTTATTAGAAAAAATCAGGTTAAAACGAAATGTGAAAAACACACTCACCAGGGTATTGTTATTTCGTCACCACGATTAATAGCGCTGAAAATTAATGGCGTACCAATTTATTTCCCGGAGATAAACAATGAATCTTGAAAAGTTCCCCCGCTATCCTCTGACATTTGGTCCGTCGCCGATTACACCGATGAAACGTTTGAGTGCTGAACTGGGCGGGAAAGTGGAAATTTATGCCAAACGCGAGGACTGCAACAGCGGCCTGGCTTTTGGCGGTAACAAAACGCGCAAAATGGAGTACCTGATCCCCGAAGCGCTGGCTCAGGGCTGTGACACTCTGGTGTCGATTGGTGGCGTTCAGTCTAACCAGACTCGTCAGGTTGCCGCCGTGGCCGCACACCTCGGTATGAAATGTGTGCTGGTGCAGGAAAACTGGGTCAATTATTCCGATGCCGTCTATGACCGTGTTGGTAACATTGAGCTTTCCCGCATCATGGGGGCAGATGTGCGTCTCGATTCTGCGGGTTTTGATATCGGTATCCGCGAAAGCTGGAAACAGGCAATGGAAGAAGCCGCAGAAAACGGCGGCAAACCGTTCCCAATTCCGGCGGGCTGCTCGGAACATCCGTACGGTGGCCTCGGCTTCGTTGGCTTTGCCGAAGAGGTGCGCCAGCAGGAAAAAGAGCTGGGATTCAAATTTGATTACATCGTGGTGTGCTCAGTAACCGGCAGTACCCAGGCGGGCATGGTGGTGGGCTTTGCGGCTGATGGACGTGCACGCAACGTTATCGGTATTGATGCCTCGGCGAAACCGGCACAAACCAAAGCGCAGATCCTGCGTATTGCGCAGAACACCGCCAACCTGGTGGAGCTGGGACTCGAAATCACTGAAGAAGACGTGGTGCTGGATACCCGCTATGGCGGACCGGAATACGGCTTACCCAGCGAAGGCACGCTGGAAGCGATTCGTCTGTGCGCCCGTACCGAAGGGGTACTGACCGATCCGGTTTATGAAGGCAAATCCATGCAGGGCATGATTGATATGGTGCGTAACGGCGAATTCCCGGAAGGCTCCAAAGTGCTGTATGCCCATCTGGGTGGTGCGCCAGCCCTCAGCGCGTATAGCTATATTTTCCGCAACGGCTGATTGATCGCCAGACAGCAGGAAAACGTTGCCCGGCCTTCCCTGCCGGGCAACGTTGTTTAACGGAACTGCAATGCGAAATCGTCACGACATTGCTGGTCAAGCTGGTGCAGTTCCTGACGCAGAAAGACAAAAAAGGTATCCAGTATCGCCGTTCGTGGCATACCCATTTCGGTCTGAAGTTGCAGGCTGCGCTGACTGAGCTGATCGCGGTTGATGGATTTGATGATCAAGCCATCTTTTCGCGCGCTATACATGATGGAGTAATGGCTGCTAACGCTGATCGCCTGCGGGGTTTTGCAGACAAACTCATACAAAGTTGAAAAATGGTTGCTGGTGAATATCGGGTCGATAAACACGTTATTCATGCGACAGGAGAGATCAAACAGCTGACGAATGGTAGCCGACTGGTCCGGCAGCACCACCGGCCAATCATTGAGATCGGTCAGCTGAATATCACGTGCTGCCAGCGGATGGTCAGCCTTCATAAACACCAGCACCGGCGAGGGAAATGAAGCCAGCACCTCAACCCCGGTCTCAGGTGACAGGCTGAATTTAATCCCCAAATCACACTCACCGTTGCGAATCAAATCCGGCACCTGTCGGGCGGTGCCTACCGTCAGCACAAAACTGACGCGCGGATGCAGCAGACGAAACTTTGCCATCAGATTCGGCAGCAGATTAAACGCCAGCCCGTCGGTGCAAACCACCCGAATGGTGGTTTGATCAGCGGCTTTGATCCCCTTCAGCTCGGCCATTGCCAGTTCCATATCCGCCATACTGCGGCGCACATGGTTTGCCAGAATATGGCCGGCATCGTTGAGCTGCATCCCGCGCGGGCTGCGTTCGAACAGCGTCATGCCCAGACGCGATTCCAGCCGCTGAATATGGCGGCTGATGGCAGAGATGGCGACAAACAGTTGCTGGCTGGCGGCGCTGATCGAACCGGTGGTCGCCACCGCCATAAAGTAACGAATTTCGTTGTTATGCATTGCGGGCCTCCGTTTTGTCAGCCACCACGGGTTTGCATGACCTCCCACCCTTCTTCAGCCAGATCCCAGAACAGGCCGGTCATCAGTTGCAGCGCTTCGCAGCTGAGGTCAGCGAGCAGATGTTCATCGGGGGCGTGCTGAGAACAGGCAGGATAGGAATGCGGTAGCCACAATGTCGGCACATTAAAGGTATCGAGAAAGCAGGCGTTGGGTAAGCCGCCACCGAAATTAGGCAGCACCGCCGCCTTTTTCCCCAGCGAACGCTGGATGGAGGCAACGCTCCAGTCCACCCAGGCATCATCAGGATCAATGCGCGTGGCCTTAAAGCAGTTAACCGGGTCGATAATTGCCACATCATTGAATCCATGCTGATCCAGATGACGGCGGATATGGCTGGCAAAGTTATCGACATCGCTACCTGGCACGTAGCGCATATGGCAGTGCGCTACGGCCGCCGGGGGAATGGCATGCGCCGGTTTATCCGGCGTGCCGCTGGTTAACGCCAGCGTTTCCAGCGTATTCCAGCCATAGAGTTTTTCTGCCGCACTCAGCCCCGGCTCGCCCCACTCCGGCGCGATTTGCGGATCGCCCGGTGCGTTGCCCAGTTCCAGGTCACTGAGGTGATGGCGGATAGTAGCTGACAGCGGCGGCGGCAGTAATTCCGGCAACAAAATCCTTCCATGGGCATCCACCAGGCAGCCAATCGCATGCGCCAGCCGAATGCCTGGATTGCTGAGGAGTCCGCCCCAGTTACCCGAGTGATGCGCGCCGTCTCGCAGTTGAATCACCAGCGAGAAGTTGAACACCCCACGCGAGCCGAGAAACAGGGTTGGACGCTGCGCCGTGACGCGTGGACCATCCGAGGCAATAAATAAATCTGCCGCCAGCCAGTCGCGGTACTGCTGGCAAACCTGCTCCAGCCCGGGCGACCCGGCTTCCTCGCCCATCTCAAGAATCAATTTAACGTTATAACCCAGCCGCCCGTTACGCGCTTTCAGCACCAGCGCCAGCGCCGCCAGGTTGATGCTGTGCTGGCCTTTGTTATCGGCGGTGCCACGGCCATACCAGCGGTTGCCCTCCGCGTGCAGCTCCCAGGGCGACAGACCGCTGCGCCAGTTGTCTTCATCGCCAGGTACCACATCCCCGTGGCCATAACTGAGCAGGGTAAAGTCCGCATCGTCTTCCAGCCGACGCGCCAGCAGAAACGGCCCTTTCCCGGCCTCGGGATTCGCCACTATCAGGCAGCTGAACCCCATTCCCGCAAGATAAGGGATCATTTCTTCTTCCAGATACGCCATCAGTGTAGCCGCCTGCTGCGGATTCTGGCTTTCGGTACGGTACGCGATGCGGCGATTCAGCGTTTCGCGAAATTCGCCGGAGTGGAAATAGTCCAGCGCGGCTTGCAGGGCGCTTTCACGAGTCATGGTTTGCTCCTTTCAATAATTGTCTGACTGCCCTGTTCAGTTGAGGGTAATTTCCGGGATGCCCAGCCCAGGCTCAGGGGTCATCACCGAAGCCAGCAACGCCCGGGTATACGGATGCTGTGGCCGACTGAAAATCTGTTCGCGTGTGCCCTGCTCAACGATTTTGCCTTTGCGCATCACCGCCACATGGTCAACAAGATGCTCAACCACCGACAGGTTGTGGCTGATAAACAGATAGGTCAGCGAAAACTCCTGCTTCAGCGCCAGCAACAGATTGAGAATCTGCGCCTGTACCGAAACATCCAGCGCTGACGTTGGCTCATCACAAATCAAAATCTCCGGGCGCAGGATTAACGCCCGGGCAATGGCAACGCGCTGACGCTGCCCACCGGAAAGCTGGCCCGGATACTGACTGTGGGTGCGCGACGGCATGCCCACCATATCCAGCATCTCACGCACCTGTTTTTTGCGTTCTGCCGGAGTGCCAATGTTGTGCAGCCGCAATGCCACTTCCACCACATCGGAAACCGTGCGCCTTGGATTGAGTGAAGAGAAAGGATCCTGAAAAATCGGCTGGATGCGGGCGCTCATTTTGCGGCGATCCACCGCATCGACCTCGCGCCCTTCAATCAGCACGTTGCCTGATGTGGGGGGCAGTAACCCCAGCAACATTTTCGCCAGCGTGCTTTTTCCACAGCCCGACTCGCCCACCAACCCCATGGTTTCACCACGCCGGATGCGCAGCGAAATATTATCCACGGCAAGGATCTCCGCCGGTGGCTTGAATAAGCCGCGATTAAGGCGAAAGCTGCGACTCAGCGCGCACAGTTCAAGGGCGATATCTTCATTACCGGCAATATGCGGCAGCACCGGGAATGCTGTGTTCATTTCTGTCATACCCCCTCCCCAACAGCGATGGGGCGCACACAACGCACCCGATGTTGTGCGTTGACGGACTGATAAGGCGGCGTTTCGCTACAACTTTCCTGACACTGATTGCAGCGGTTGCGAAAAGCACAGCCGTGCTGCGGTCCGGTCAGATTGGGCACCACGCCAGGGATGGTTTGTAATGGCTGGCCCGGTAAGGTGCGACCGGATACCGGAATACATCCCAGCAAGCCACGCGTGTAAGGATGCTGGGGCTGATGAAACAGATCATTGACCGGTGCCGTCTCGACGATCTGACCGGCATACATCACCGCCACGCGATCGGCAATGCGTGCCACCACGCCTAAATCGTGGGTGATAAAGATCACCGCCATACCCATTTCCTGTTGCAGCTCGCGCAGCAGACGCAGGATTTGCGCCTGGATGGTGACATCCAGCGCGGTGGTGGGTTCATCGGCGATAATTAAATCCGGGCCACACATCAGCGACATGGCAATCATGATGCGCTGACGCAGCCCGCCGGAAAGCTGATGGGGATACTGTTTCAGGCGATCCGCCGCCATCGGAATCCCGACGCGCTCCATCAGATAAACCGCCCGGTCACGCGCTTCGGCACGGGAAACCTTGCGATGCGCCAGCAGGGTTTCGCATAACTGCTCTCCGAGGGTATATGAGGGGTTGAGCGAGGTCATTGGCTCCTGAAAAATCATCGACATTTCATTACCGCGCAGCGTGGCGCGTTCGCGTCGCCCGAGAGACAGCAGATTGGTGTCTTTGAAGCGCATACTGTCAGCCTGACGCTGGGCATTGCGTGGCAGCAGATCCATCAACGCCAGCGAAGTCATTGATTTACCGCAACCGGATTCACCCACCAGGCAAAGCATTTCCCCGCGCTGCACACTGAAATCAATGCCGCGTACTGCATGCAGGGTGCCGCGTGGTGTCTTGAGATTCACCTGCAAGTTTTTGACTTCCAGCAGTGGTGTGTCGGTAGTGATGTGGCTCATGGCCTGACCTCCTTAATTACGCCCATCTAACGCAGTGAGATCACGCAGACCATCACCGACCAGATTGATGCTAAGTACCAGCAATGCCAGTACCACACCGGGGATCAAAATCACCCAGGGTTGGAAGAACATATAGGCTTTACCTTCCGCCACCATCAGGCCCCATGAAGGCATCGGCGGCTGCACACCCAGGCCGAGGAAGGAGAGCGTGGCTTCCAGCAGGATGGCGTGGGCAATTTCCAGCGTCACAACCACAGTCAGTGGCCCGAGCAGATTTGGCAGAATTTCGCGCAGCATAATAAACCACGAGGAAGCCCCCAGCGTTTGGGCCGCCGCAATGAATTCAGCCTCACGCAGTTGCCGCGTGACCGAACGTGAAACGATAAGAAAGCGATCCCAAAGCAGCAGACCCAGCAAGACAATCACGACTTTTACCGACCCGCCAATCAGCGAGGCCAGCGCCAGCGCCACCAGGATCACCGGCATCGCCAGCCGTACCGTGAGAATGTAGCTGACCAGCGCATCCACCCGACCACCGAAGTAACCCGCCAGAATACCGAGGGTGATACCGATAAAGCCGGATAACATCACCGACACCAGCCCGATGGTCAGCGACACGCGCGCGCCATACAGCAGACGGCTGAAGTAATCGCGTCCGAGTTTGTCGGTGCCCAGCAGGTGATCCCAATTACCTTTTTCAAACCACACCGGCGGTATCAGCCGGTTGCTGACGTCCTGGGCATAGGGGTCATGTGGGCTGATCAGCGGTGCCAGAATCGCCAGCACCACGATAACGCCGAGGATAACGACGCCCAGCGTCATGCTGTGATGACCCAGCACCCGCCGGAACACACGCTGCCAGGGAGACGGCTCGGGCAACAGGCCGGATTCCGGACTCATGCTGTTTTTCATTGTTCCTGCCATTGATGTTTTCATGGAAGCCCCTTATTTGCTGCGCAGACGCGGATCCAGCACCGCATTGAGCACATCCGCCAGAAATGTCAGCCCGATATAAAAGATGGCGATGATCAGCACGATGGCCTGCACCACTGGAAAGTCATTACGCGAGATGGAGTCCCAGGCCAGCTGGCCCAGCCCCTGCAAAGAGAAAACGGATTCGATCACCACCGAACCACCGAGCATAAAACCCAGCTCGACCGTCGCCAGCGCCACCACCGGGATAATGGCGTTGCGCAGGCCATGTTTCACCACCACTTTGAAAGCGCTTAATCCTTTGGCATGGGCGGTGCGGATGTAATCCGCGCCCAGCACATCCAGCATGCCGGAGCGTGTCAGGCGCATCAGCGATGGCATGGCGTAGTAGCCCAGCGCCACTGCGGGCAGGACAAAATGTTGCCAGCTGCCGTTTCCGGCGACCGGGAGCCACTTCAGCCCCACCGCGAATATCAGAATCAACACCAGCGCGAACCAGAAATTGGGGATAGCCTGACCCAGTACCGAGATAAACATGGCGCAACGATCCACCCAGCTATCACGGAACACCGCCGCCAGTACCCCGAGCGGAATCGCCACCACCAGCGCCAGCAACAGCGCGACGCCACCCAGCTGGAGCGTAACCGGCATGCGCTGCCCGACCAGTTCCATCACGGTATTTTCAAAATAGAATGAGCGACCAAAATCCAGGTGCAGTGCCGACCAGAACCAGTGCGAAAATTGCGTCACCAGCGGCTGGTCCAGCCCGTTCTGAACGCGGATTTGTTCGACGGTTTCCGCACTGGCGTCCGGTCCGGCGATGGCTATCGCCAGATCACCCGAAAGGTGCAGCAGGGAAAAACTGACCACCGCCACGGTGAACAGCACAGCCAGCGCCACCAGCAATCGATGAAAGATAAAGCGCAACATGGGTTCGTTCCTTATTGGCGTGGTATCCGGGAGCAACAGCCGCAGCCCCCGGCCATTGACTATTTCCAGCTGGCCTGCGCAAAGCGCGGCAGTTCATCTGGCCAATCCTGGAAATTCAGTTCCGAGTTAAAGGCATAATTCGTCGAGTAGGAGAACAACGGGGCCATATAGGCCTGGGAAGAGATCCGTCCCAGCGCGGCGGCATATTGTTCGCTGCGCTGCTGCGCATCCACTGTGGCATCTGCTTTTTGCAGCATCGCGGTCAGCTCGCTGTCCTTCCAGATATCGCTGCCTTTGCCGCCAAAATAGGGGGTGGTAAACGCCGAGACATCGTTGATAGAAAACGATCCCCAGGTGTTGAACGCCATCGGTGCCTGTCCTGAGCTGAGGGCGGTTGCCATGACCGGATACTGGACGAAGTGCAGACGAGCGCGGATGCCAACTTTGCGCAGATCGCCGATGATGGCTTCAGCATAGTCGCGCTCGCGATAGGCCCACAGGTCGGTATCGAAACCATTCGGGTAACCCGCTTCCGCCAGTAACTGTTTGGCTTTGGCCGGGTCATAGTTGTAGTGCGTGACCTGGCTGTCATTACAGGCAACCTGGGCACGGAAGCAGGCGGTGTAGACCGGCTTACTGCCGCCCCGCACCAGGTTATCAACAATCCCCTGGCGGTTGATGGCGTAGTTAATGGCCTGACGCACGCGCAGATCCTTCATCGGCACCCCTTCCGGACCGCTGGCATTGGTGTTCAGGGCGAGGAAGCCAACACGCATCGTTTCACCACTTTTCACCGCGATGTTTGGCATGGCGGACAGCGGTTCGACCTGGTCAGCTGCCACGCGCCAGATCCAGTCCACCTGGCCGGTCATCAGTTGGGCGACACGGGCTTCCGGATCGCGGATCACGACAAAATTGATCTTACCAATCTTCGGCTGGCCAACCGGGCTTTCTTTGAAGTAGTCGGGATTTTTCACCATATCGACGCCCTGACCGGGTATCACTTTAACAATGCGGTAAGGTCCGGTGCCGATTGGCGCTTTACTGAAACCTTCGAGCTTCACCTTCTGGAAATATTTTGCCGGATAGATTGGAGTTGGCCCGGAGAGATATTCCAGTGCCGCCGGGAAAGGTTTTTTCAGATGCAGACGTACAGTGTAGTCATCCACTTTTTCGACGTGATCGATCCAGTCAACGCTCTGCGGCACCACGGATGCCGTGCCGGGGCCCGCAATACTCTGGAAGGTGTAAACCACATCGTCGG
This sequence comes from Pantoea sp. App145, assembly GCF_047947045.1. NCBI lineage: Bacteria > Pseudomonadati > Pseudomonadota > Gammaproteobacteria > Enterobacterales > Erwiniaceae > Pantoea > Pantoea sp. App145. The sequence goes on along the minus strand of NZ_CP133294.1, from coordinate 41,115 downwards.
CGGTGAAGGGATCGCCATTGTGGAATTTCACGTCTTTACGCAGATGCAACAACAGCGAGGTGGGGGATTCCCATTTCCAGTCTGATGCCAGTTCGGGTTTATATTCCCCGCTCTGCGGATCGCGATAAATCAGGGTGTCCCACACCATGTGCGCCAGAATCACCCCTTCGCGCAGGTTGTTATGGTAAGGGCTGATGTTTTCCACCTCATTATCAGAGGCATACACCAGGGTATCATTCTGTTTTCCTGCATAGCTGTAAGAAGCGCAGCCTAATAACAATGCGGTTAAAGCATACTTATTGATCAGTCGTGCCAGGGAACGATCCATACCAGTCTCCACCGTTAAATGAAAAGGTAATCAACAAAAACAGATGGGACTGATGTAGCAAGAGCAGCGCCAAAGCGCGGAAAGTGTCATTACTGATTTTCGATAGCCGATTTCTCAAAATGAGAAACACGGGCACAGACTGACGCTCACGCCAGAAAATGAGGTGATGCAGGCCAGAAACAGCCTGCCGATGGCGTGCCCGACCGCAGGTGCATCTGACAGGAGGCATTATCGGGGTGCAGAAAAAGCGCGTTTTGCACCCTTAGTGTGAAGGTTATTTGTGCAATGCGCGTTCTTGTTTTGTGAAGAGGGGTGACTAAAGGTTGGTAGCCACTATGTCAGCGGCCAGAAGTCCGCATGGGATTGGCAAAGTATCAGCTGGTCAGCGGGGAAACGCCGTTTATAGAATCGCCCGTTGTCGATCCACCCGCACCAAACAACCTGTTCGGCCGTTTCCAGCACCACCATGGTTTTTCTCCTTTTCCGGCGGCGCACAATAGAACCTGGCGGCAGCATCATTACCCCTGCACCGATTTGATAATAAAATCATTGGTTTTTCGCAGCATCGTAATATCTGGCTTGATCTTGCCGTAAACGCGCATGCCTTCCAGCATCATAAATATGCATTCGGCCATCACCGCAGCGCTTTCATCGCAGCGGAATACACCTTGCTGCTGTCCTTTCTGCAAAATGCTGGTCAGGCGCGCCACAATGCCGCGGAATTTATACTCAACCCTGGCGCGTACATCAGCGTCACCCGGCAGCAATTCGCACGCCGCCGCGATGGTAAAGCAGCCTTTTTCCCCCTCCGGACCAGATGAAACCAGTGCAACAAACTCCAGCGTCTCACGCAGGGCATCAACCGGAGTCAGCTCATCATCACGTTGCTTACCACGCACCAGCCCGGCATCCATATATTGCTGAAGTGCGGCCAGAAAGATCGACCGTTTGTCAGCATAGAGTTTATAAATGCTCGCACTGGCCAGTCCCGATGCCTTCATCAAATCCGCCATCGACGTCGCACGATAGCCCTGCTGCCAAAAGCAATCGAGGGCCGAATTGAGAAAATCCTGGGGGTCAAACTCTCTGGGCCTGCCTGCGTGTTGTCTCATGGTTGCATCCTCTGGCGTGTGGTTGCGCCAATTGTAGATCGATCAATCTACAATTGAAACCTTCTTTTCTATTGGGGAGTGCTGAGCAAAAGGTGAAGGTCAGAATGATGGGGAAAGACAAAGCCGGGGTTGTTGCCAAACTCCAGTGGCACGATCAACTTTTATGAGGAAGGGTGCAAAAGCACGAGCTGGTTAGGATATTAAAAATACCACTTCATTGTAAATGAATGGGGGGTTCCCCAATTCTGAAAAATATTTATCTAAACATGATCATTTAGAAGCTTTCATTGAACTTACCACCAAACAAGGTAACTATTTCAATGATTAACAGTGTCAACTTACCCCAATGCCCCGGTATAAATGTTACGTAAATTACAGCCATAAAGACAATTATCCCAATAGGTACAGTTTCCATTAAGATGCCACCTAAAATTCTTTTTATGAAATTTGTCATTATGTATATTCCTTTAAGTCTTTTGTAATATATCGGGGTGTTAGATTTTGTTATTTTTAATTAATTAAACATAATCATTCGACGTAAATATAAATTATTTCAAGATTTACTTTGGAAAATAACTGATAATAATCTGGACCTGGCATCCTGAGCCGCCTTTCTGCCGTAGCTGATTTTTAGTTGAGCCGTTGGCTCAGGGCACAAAGTGAAATAATTGATGCTTTTGTAGTTGAATTCTATGACATGCAAGGGGAGTTGCCATTTTAAATCATAATCCCTTGCCTGGTAGCAAGGGATTCAACCTATTGTTTATGTTCGCCCCGTACTTTTCCTAAGAAATAGCTGGCGACATAGACCACTGCGAACGAACCGAAGAAACCAGTAAGTTTCATGGCAACACTATCGAATATGGTCAATGAGGCGAGAGCGATAAAGCTCATCACAACCGTAATCGTTCCCTGTAACGCATGGGCAAGAAACCATCCAATTGCTTTACCCAGCCAGTTTACAAATCGCATCGTTAATCCTTTTACACACTTCTGGATGACTGTTTATGAATTCAAGATATGGTTTCAACTGTTCTTCAACAACAAAGTAGATCATGTCCAGACCTTGAGGCTGCACTTTCCAGAATGTATGTGGGTAGTGGTTTTGCATTCTGCGGCTGGCTAAAGCTGCTTCTTCAATGAGTCCTTGCCATAGTCCCGCAGTAAAGGTAAAACTCGCTCCAGCACCATACAGGGTTTTCCATGCATATGATCCTTTCGCATGTTTTACAATGGAAGTAGCAATAACCTGAGAAGTTAAGATCTGTCCACCAACACGGCCGGCCAAACGTCCTGTGCCATATCCAATCTGGTTATGTACCGCTTCTTTGCCGTATTCGTCGAGCTTGTTGTAAAAATCAGTAATGACAATGGTGATAAGGCGGCGGATAGGTTCTTCATTGCTGATTAGCGACTTGATAACCCGGTAGAATCGTTCGTTTTCCTGTTCATTTCGAAACTTACGATTATAACCTAACGTACCAGTACTGATATAAGTACGCTGAAACTCTTAGGCAATCCTTTAACACTGTCCCAGATCCCCTCAGCGATCTTAGATGCATCCATAGCCACAATCCTTAGCTGCTCAATGTTCAGCCAATCATAACTGAGGATTGTACAATTTTCATTAAAATTATTGATGATTATCGTAGTGTCGCCCCGTAACAATGCCATGGATAGTGCAGAGCAAATCCAGATATTACGCTACCGGGCGATTAGGTATTTTGTGATCTAAGGGGCGAATCTATATATGCATATTGAAATGCCTGACAGTGCATGTGAATTTAGTATGAAAAATCACGAATTATTGCACCCCGATTCCTCTACTACCTAATACAAGGTTGTTTGAGAAACTTAATCGATAGCGATCAAAGAATTGATATAAAGAAAGCCGGAATAATGGAGAAAGACAAAGCCGGGACAGAAGGCCCCGGCTGGGTTAATACGCTTAAATTCAGGCTGTCGTTATGCTCGCCAGCGTGACTTCAGCCTGGTCATTGGCTACGGCAACACCATCGATAAACAGCGGGCGCGTTTCGCCTGCTGGAAGGGTGACCTTCAGAGTCTGCCAGGCTGACTTATAACTTCCTTTGCGATTGAAACGCAGATGAATGGCCGCCGCATCGCATGTCATTTCCCAGTGCAACCACAACGCATTACCTTTCTGATAACCCCATGACTCACCATCATCTTCGAACAGCAGCCCCACACTGGAGCCTTTGCCTTTGAGCGGGTACAGTTGCAGCTCGCGTTGATCGTCGGCCTTTGCATCAACATGGCGCAGACGCTGGCTTAAAGCCAACCCGGCACCGGCACGCACCAGCATCGGTTGCTGCTCCAGCGGCGCATCCAGCGTGATCCACTGACCACCGCTGTACCACTGATGCGTAGCGAAGTCATACCAGCCGGTTTGATTGTCTGGCAGCCACAGGCGGCGTTCGCGTTGCCCTGGCTCGACTACGCTAGCCACCAGCAGATCACGCCCGAGCAGGAATTCGTCACATTCGACACTGGTTTGCGCGTCATGTTCATGATCGAGGAAGGTCGGGCGCAGCATCGGTTCATCGTCCGCATGCGCCTGCCACAACAGCGTGTAGAGATACGGCAGCAGGCGATAGCGCAATTCGATGGCTGCGCGAATGGCCGGCGTCACTGCCGGATACATCCAGGGTTCATTCACGGTGTGATCATCATTCCACGAATGGATGGTAAAACGCGGATGCATCACGCCATTTTGCACCCAGCGCACAAACAGTTCGGCATCAGGCTTATCACCCGAAAAACCGCCGACGTCGTGGCCGACGTTATACAAACCGGAGAGGCTCATCCCCAGCCCCATGCGAATGTTGTAACGCAGTGACGTCCAGTTGGTGCGGTTATCACCACTCCAGGTCTGCACATAGCGTTGCATCCCGGCACAACCCGAGCGGGAAATCAGGAAAGGACGCTTTTCCGGGGCAAAACGCTGCTGCGCTTCCATAGAGGCACGCATCATTAACAATGGCATCACCGGGCGGATATGCTTGATGGCGATCGGCGTGCCAAAGCCGTGGCAACGAGCTTCGCCATCCCAGACTTCATATTCGTTGTTGTCATTCCAGGTGGAATCGATGCCCTTCTCCAGCAGTTGTCGGGTCACATTTTCCTGCCACCATGCCACCGCGTCCGGATGGGTGAAATCAAGGTGCGAACCTTCGTCATCCCAGAACACCGAACGCTCAGGGGCATCTTGCTCCGAATCGCGGATAAACAGCCCTCTGGTTGCCACTTCTTCATAACGCGGATGATCCTGCAACAGACAAGGTTTGATATTCGCTGCCAGGCGCAGGCCCGCATCGTGAAACGCCTGACTCATCGCTTCCGGCTGCGGCACCTTGTCGTAGTTCCAGTTGAACACATAACGCTTGTTGTTGATCGAGGTGTAGCCGGAAGAGAGCTGGAACGAATCACACGGAATATCATGTTCTTCACACAAGTGGATAAAATTCATCAGCTGATTCTGCGCATCCGGCGCATCGGTGTAGTGCATGGTAGAACCGCTGTAGCCGAGGCTCCATTTTGGACCAAACAGGGTTTTGCCAGTCAGACGGACAAAGGTTTTGGTGACATCCAGCACTTTGTCGCCGACAAACAGGTAATAATCAATATCGCCACTCTCAGCCTGCCAGCGGCGATACGGCTGGTGATAGTTATCCAGCTCATTCCCGAGATCGAACCAACTGCTGCTGAGGTTATCGTAATACAGGCCGAAGCTGACGTCATGGCGACGGGTGATGGTAAAGGGAACGTGTTTATACAGCGGATCGGTTGAGGAGGCGTTGTATCCCATCGCATCCAGGTTGCGCATTTCATAGCGCTTGCCATTACGCTGCAAATCACCGGCCTTCTCGCCCAGGCCATAGTAACGATCGTCAGCCATGCGACGCTGATAATGTGCCACACCATCACCGTGTGCATTCAGCAGGTAAGCGCTGGTGGGACGATCGCTGGTCAGCAATTGCCACTCCCCTGCGCTGTCACGATATTGCCACTCCAGCGACAGCGGCTGACGAATGATAACGCGCAATCTCTCTGTCGCGACAACCAACCTGTTGTCCGTTTCCTGTAACGTGAAGCCGGGTAAGGTGAAACCGGCCAGGCTGTCACGCGCTCGCCCTTCCCACGGCACGTCGCTTTCCGGCGCAATACTCCAGGTTCTGTCGAGGGAATATTCGCCCTGACGTTTGATCACCACGCGGAACATATTTTGCTCCAGCACATACAGGCATAACGTATGTTTGCCATCTACGGTCAAAGCCAGATGGTATTTGTCGGAACCTGCCAGGGACCAGTTTTTTAACGTTTTCATCGTTACCTACTTTTTCAGGCGCGCTGGGCGCGACGTTCAGCAATAAAAGCGATCAGGAATACCGCACCAATCAGGTCAAAGAAGCCCATCGCCACAAACAGGGGATTAAAGCCAATCTTGTCGGCCGTCACCCCGATCACCAGCGAAAACAGGAAGCTGGAGATCCAGGCGAAGGAGCCGCGCATACCGTTGACGGTTGCCATCTGGCCTTTGTCAAACTTCTCCACCACCAGCGCACTCAGCATGCAGGAGATGATCTGATGGCCGAAGCCGCCGATCGAGATCAACGCAATGGCGACATAGGGACTTTTAGTGATCGCCACCAGCGCGAGGGAGAGCATCAGGAACGCACCGGTGACAGAGCTGGCAACGACCGAATTAACCTGGGTAAAACCAAACAACCGCGTATAGATGCGCGTCAGATAACCACTCGCTGCACTGCCTAAATCAGCGGCGAGGAACGGTAGCCAGGCGAACATGGCGATTTGCTTCAGGTCCATACCCAGATCTTTCGCCAGATATAACGGCACCCAGAAGCTCAATACTCCCCAGGCGGGTTCAGCCATAAAGGCCGGGATGGCGATGCCATAGAAACGTTTGTTTTTGGCGACAGTTTTCAGCGCTTTGAAGAAACTGAGTTTGACTGCCGGGGGTTCGTTATCCTGACGGATAAATTCCAGTTCAGCGCTTGCCAGGTTTGGGTGACGTTCGGGATCGCGATAGAACAGCCACCACAGAATCACCCAGGCCAGCGCCAGCAGGCCGGTAAACAGAAACGCCCCCTGCCAGCCAAAGGAAGTATGGGCAAAATAGATAATGGGTGGCGCCAGCATGGCACCGATGGAGAAGCCGACTCCCGCCCAGCCAGCTGCCACCGGCCGCTCTTTTCTCGGAAACCACTCGCCAATCACCTTGGCGTTGGCTGGGGTAGCAGCCGCTTCCGCTCCACCCATGACAAAACGAAGAATAGCCAGATGTACCCAGTTGGCGGCGCCTGCGTGGAACAGGCAGGCCAGCGCCCATATAGAGGCACAGATCAGGAAGCCCATTTTCAGGCCAATCACATCAATTAACCAACCACAGAGGGGCTGAAAGACGGTATAGGCCAGCTGGAATGCCCCAACGATCCATGAGTATTGTTCGGTGGTGATGCCGAGACTGGTTTTCAGCTCAGGTGCCAGGATGCCTAACGAGTTGCGGGTTATGTAGTTGACCGTGACGCCAGCTAAAAACAGCACCAACACCCACCAGCGCAAATTGCGCCAGATTCGCTTACTGCCTGCGGCAGCTATCCCCGGATTCAAACTGCGGTTCATCTGGTTCTCCACTTTTTTTGACATCATGAGTTAACAATTCCCGCGGTTAACAGAGGCTGAAGGAAGGGTTTCAGCGCAGGATTTGTCATGTCTTATTGAGGCGCGGTTTCTGTGAACCGTCTCTGACCATCCGCCAGGAGTGAAACACAGTTAATCAAGGTGGTCGCCAGGTTGATGCCGTATTTGTGATCTGGTTAACCAAATTCATCTGACTGGTTGACATGATGCGCTAAAGAGTCGAATTTTAGCGTCAGACGGTGCCATAGCCGATAAAGGATACGCATTCCCCGGCTTGATTGGTCAACCAATTTAGACATTCACTGGAGAGGAAAACACATGAAGCAGACCTGGCGCTGGTACGGTCCGAACGACCCTGTCTCACTCGCTGATGCAAGACAAGCTGGCGCAACCGGGATTGTCACCGCCCTGCACCATATTCCCAACGGTGAAGTGTGGTCGGTTGAAGAGATCATGAAGCGTAAAGAAACGATTGAAGCCGCAGGTTTAGTCTGGTCAGTGGTGGAGAGCGTGCCGATTCATGAAGAGATCAAAACCGGCAGCGGCCAATGCCAGAAGTGGATCAGCAATTATCAGCAGTCATTACGCAACCTCGCACAATGCGGCATCACCACCGTGTGCTACAACTTCATGCCGATACTCGACTGGACACGTACCGATCTCGAATACCTGCTGCCCGATGGCGCGAAAGCGCTACGCTTTGACCAAATCGAGTTCGCGGTGTTTGAACTGCATATCCTGCAACGTGCCGGTGCGGAGCAGGATTACAGCGCGGCAGAAATAGCTCAGGCCGCCGAGCGCTTCGCCAGCATGAGTGACGAAAGCAAAGCACGCCTGACCCGCAATATTATCGCTGGCCTGCCAGGCGCGGAAGAAGGCTACACGCTCAATCAATTTCGTGCACAACTGGCGCGCTATGATGGCATCGACAAAACAAGGCTGCGTGAAAACTTTGCTACCTTCCTGCGCAGCATTATTCCGGTGGCGGAAGAAGCCGGGGTCCGCATGGCGGTTCATCCTGACGATCCGCCGCGTCCGATTCTCGGTTTACCCCGCATCGTCTCCAATGCGGATGATTTGCAGTGGATGATCGATACCGTCAGCAGTCCGGCCAATGGTTTCACCATGTGTACCGGCTCCTATGGGGTACTGGCAGAGAATGATTTGCCCGGCATGGTTAAACGCTTTGCCTCACGGATTTATTTCGCCCATCTGCGTTCAACCAAACGCGAAGAGAATCCGAACAGTTTTCATGAAGCCGCCCATCTGGCCGGGGATGTGGACATGTTTGCAGTGATCAAAGCCATCGCTGAAGAGGAGCATCGCCGTAAAGCGGCTGGTCAGGAAGACCTGATCCCGATGCGCCCCGACCATGGTCATCAGATGCTGGACGATCTGCATAAGAAAACCAACCCAGGTTATTCCGCGATCGGCCGCCTGAAAGGTCTGGCGGAAATCCGCGGCGTAGAGCTGGCTATCCATCGTGCCTGTTTTTAACGCTGGCTTCCGGGGCTGACTTTACGGCCCCGCGCTTTAAGACTGGAGTTAACATGGAAAACACCCTTGCCAGTGGCACATGTACTGTTGCCCTTCCTGACTGGGATAGTTCCCGGCTGGTCCCCCGCATTGTCCATCTCGGATGTGGCGCTTTTCACCGCGCCCATCAGGCTGTTTATCTGCATCACCTGCTGGAAATCAGCGACTGCGACTGGGGCATCAGTGAGGTCAACCTGATGTCGGCAAGTGGCCAGCAGCTGGTGGAAAATCTGCGTAAACAGCGTTTGCTGTATAGTGTGGCCGAAAAAGGCGCAGATCAAATCGCGCTCAAAATCATCGGTGTCGTAAAAGAGGCCCTGCATCCGGCGCTGGATGGTTGTGGCGGTATTTTACAGGCGATGACGCGTGAGCAAACCGCCATCGTTTCCCTGACAGTGACGGAAAAAGGTTATTGTACCTCCGCAGCCTCTGGCGAACTGGATCTGACGCATCCGCTAATCCAGCACGATCTTTCTCACCCTGACACGCCCAAATCGGCGATGGGTTATATTGTCGAAGCGCTACGCCTGCGCCGTGAGCAAGGATTACTCCCCTTTACCGTTATGTCCTGCGATAACCTGCGTGAAAATGGTCATGTCACGCGTGCAGCGGTTCTCGGGCTGGCGCGGCAGCGCGACCCTGAGTTAGCTGAGTGGATTGCCAGCCAGGTGACCTTCCCCTGTACCATGGTGGACCGCATTGTCCCGGCGGTTACCGCAGAAACGCAACAGGAAATCGCCGCCCTGCTGGGAGTGAATGATCCCTGCGGCGTTGCCTGCGAACCGTTCCGCCAATGGGTGATCGAGGATAACTTCGTTAATGGTCGCCCCGACTGGGATCTTGTTGGCGCGCAATTTGTTGACGATGTCGTCCCGTTTGAACTGATGAAACTGCGTATGCTCAACGGCAGCCACTCGTTCCTGGCTTACCTCGGCTACCTCGGTGGGTTCCAGACCGTCGCGGAAACCATGCAACATAACGCATATCGCCAGGCCGCCTTCACCCTGATGATGGCAGAACAGGTTCCTACGCTGACCCTGCCTGTCGGCATTGACCTGCGAGGTTACGCTGAGCAGTTAATCGAGCGTTTCAGCAATCCCGCTTTGCAACATCGTACCTGGCAGATCGCAATGGATGGCAGCCAGAAGCTCCCGCAACGTTTACTCGATCCGCTGCGGCAACATCTGCGAAACGGTACTGACTACCGTCATCTGGCGATGGGTATTGCCGGGTGGATGCGCTATGTGCTGGCCGAAGATGAATCGGGCAGTAGCATCGAGGTGGTTGACCCATTATTCACTACCTTGCAGGCGATCAATCAGCAGCATGCAACGGGAGAAGATCGCGTCAAGGCATTGCTGGCGATTAACACGATTTTCGGTGAAGACCTGCCCGCAAATACGGCCTTTGTTGCCACGCTGACACAGTCCTATTTGCTGCTGTGCCAGGCCGGTGCACGCGCCGCTGTCGAATCACTCAGCCATGGAGTTTCCTGATGAGCCAATTTATGGATGAAGATTTCCTGCTGCAAACCGGTTTTGCGCGTCGTCTGTACCACGACTACGCCGCCGCGATGCCAATCTATGATTATCATTGCCACCTCAATCCGCGCGAAATCGCCGAAGATCGTCGTTTCGCCAATCTGGGGCAGATCTGGCTCGAAGGCGACCATTATAAATGGCGTGCATTACGCGCGGCGGGTGTTGAGGAATCACTGATTACCGGAGCCAGCACCAGCGATTACGAAAAATACATCGCCTGGGCACATACCGTGCCGAAAACCCTTGGTAACCCGCTCTATCACTGGACTCACCTCGAATTGCGTCGTCCATTTGGTATCACTAACACCCTGTTCGGACCTGATACCGCGCAGCAAATCTGGGACCGCTGTGCTGAGAAACTGGCTTCTCCTGAATTTTCTGCGCGCGGCATCATGCGCCAGATGAATGTTCGGATGGTCGGCACCACCGATGACCCTGTCGATTCTCTGCAATACCATCGTCAGATCGCCGATGACGACAGCATTGATATTGATGTTGCGCCGAGCTGGCGGCCTGACCGGGTGTTTAAGATCGAACTCGACGGTTTTGTTGATTATCTGGAGCGGCTCGAAGCAGCGGCGGATATTGCCATCAACAGTTTTGCGGCACTCCGTCGTGCGCTCATGCAACGACTTGATCATTTTGCTGCGCATAGCTGTCGGGCCGCTGACCACGGTATCGAAACCCTGCGTTTTGCGTCGGTGCCGGACGATCATACGCTCGATACCATTCTGGCAAAACGTCGTCGGGGCGATCAGCTGGAGGAGCGGGAAATCGCGCAGTTCAGCACTGCGGTGTTGGTATGGCTTGGCGCAGAATACGCACGCCGTGGCTGGGTGATGCAGCTGCATATCGGCGCGATTCGTAATAACAGCACGCGCATGTTTCGTCTGCTGGGTCCGGACAGTGGCTTCGATTCTATCGGTGATAACAATATCGCCTGGCCACTGGCGCGTCTGCTTGATGCGATGGATATTGAAGATCGGTTGCCAAAAACCATTCTTTATTGTCTGAATCCGCGTGATAACGAAGTGCTGGCGACCATGGCAGGTAACTTTCAAGGTGCGGGCATCGCAGGCAAGGTTCAGTTCGGTTCCGGCTGGTGGTTCAACGATCAACGCGATGGGATGCTGCGGCAGCTGGAGCAATTATCGCAAATAGGTTTACTCAGCCAGTTTGTTGGCATGCTGACCGATTCACGCAGCTTCCTTTCCTATACCCGCCATGAATATTTCCGCCGTATTCTGTGCAACCTGCTCGGGCAGTGGGTAAAGGATGGCATCCTGCCTGAAGATGAACCGCTGCTCGGTAACATGGTGCAGGATATTTGCTTCAACAATGCGCAACGGTACTTTGCACTCACCCCTCTGTGAGGTCAGCAGCATCACTATGCTATAGTGCCTGTCTCTGAAGATGGCAGCTTCAGGGGTTGTTATCCCTTAACCAGCAGAAAGAGCATTATGAAAATTCATGCCTCACCACAGCGCCCTTATCAGGAAGTCGGAGAGCTTCTCCGCAGGATGATTACGCAGAAGGAATATGCTGTGGGGGAACGGCTGCCGCCGGAACGTGAAATTGCCGGGATGCTAAATGTTACGCGTACCCTGGTGCGTGAGGCGTTGATCATGCTGGAGCTGGAAGGGTTGATCGAAGTGCGGCGTGGTGCAGGCATCTATGTGATTAATGATAATCCCTCGCCGCCAGCTCCTGCCCAACCCGCCTGCAACGATGCAGGACCGTTTGAGATGTTGCAGGCTCGTCAGCTACTGGAAAGTAACATCGCCGAGTTTGCGGCACTTCAGGCCACCCGCGAAGATATTGTGAAAATGCGTCAGGCGCTGGAGCTGGAAGAAAAAGAGCTGGCTTCCGGTGCCGTGAATAGCTCAGAAAACGGTGATCGCAATTTCCATCTGGCGATTGCCGAGGCAACCCATAACAGCATGCTGGTGGAACTGTTTAAACAGTCATGGCAGTGGCGTGAAGACAATGTGATGTGGAGCCAGTTGCACCGCCATCTGATTAACACCAGTTACCGCAAACAGTGGTTAGATGATCATAAAAAGATCCTCGCTACGCTTATCAAGAAAGATGCCCGTGCTGCTAAAATGGCAATGTGGCAACATCTGGAAAATGTTAAACAGCGCCTGCTGGAATTTTCTGACGTTGATGATATTTACTTCGATGGTTACCTGTTCGATTCCTGGCCACTAAATAGCACCAGTAGTCAGGACATCTGATGGGCTTCTGCTGATTCTCTGTCCAATGCGTTTCAATGAAACTCCTGCACAGCTGGCAGGAGTTTTACTTTCTGGCTTCAAACATGTCTGACTGACAGCCCTGTCGTTACCGTCTTCCCTTTTGCTGACTTTTCAGGTGCAAGCCCCCCGTTAAGCCCACGGCAGATCTTATCTACTTATGCAGGATCCTCTTACCTGCTTGCTGATACCTTCAGTTCTGTCAGCAGCCTTATCTACTCACTACAGCTTATATCTGGCGACTCAGGACTGATTACAGCTCAGATAACATCAGTCTCTGACTCCGATGTTTTAAGTTTAAAATCTTTTAATATCAGAAAGATATATCTATACCACTCTTTCAGCTGCCACTGATTTTGTGATAAGCCTGCATATCGCCATGAACCAAGTGACGTTGTCACATAATGCATTTAATTTATCTAACCTGCTGATAAGATTATGTTATCGCTAATAAGTCTTTTTTAAGAACCGATACCATTTCCTCAAATCAGCGTGATGTTCTCTACTCCCTATAGTTTATATATAAGCTATAGGGAGTAAATCATCTCTGGTGATACTTCATAAGCTGTAGGGAGTAATCATAATCTAGAGTGAGTAAGTTGTGATTGCATCGATTAAGTTAGTGCTTGCTAACAAAAATAAAATCAATAAGTTGCAGGTTAGTGGTTACCAGGGGGGTAACTGAATATAAGCTATAAGGAGTAGATTGCTCACCACAGACTATATATAAGCTATAGTGAGTAACTTCTCCTGCCAGGGATGTTGCATCCTAAGCTGCAGGGAGTAGATCATGAGATGTAGTCAGTCTTTTATAAACTATAGTGAGTAGATCCCTGCCAATCCCCCTCCCCTGCATAAGCTATGGTGAGTAATCCACTCACTACAGCATATGACATAATCTATAGCGAGCAGGAAGATAAGCTATAGTGAGTAATCTGCTCGAGGACTATCACGTGAGTGGAGTCATCAGTCACTTTAAGATCAATGAGTTAGATGAAAAGCATAAACTATGGAGAGTATTAAGAGGGGTAAGTATAAGCTGTAGTAAGTAACCTACTCACTACAGCTTATATCCATCACTTAGCTTTGAACAGTTTCTCGAGGTCGGCCATCGAGATCCCTAACTTATTCAAAAGTTCGAGTTTTTCCTGAAGCGCTGCATCAACCGGTTCTGCCGGCGTTGTGGGAGCTGAAGTTGGAAGCTGAGGATTTTCAACGCTCTCATTTTTCGGTGCTTTCAGCTTTGGACGGCGATAATGAACGTTGAAATAGACGCTACGGCCCCGCTGCACTTCTGAGTAGTCCAGATAGCCAATCTCCTTCAGTTGCTCCATCGCACGCCTTACCGTCTGGTTTTGTGAGAAAACCGGGGACTTAAGGTTAAGCCTGTCACGCAGGCGAGCCAGAGAAATGGGGGCAGGATTTTTTGGCAGACTTTCGATATAGGTATAAAGCGCCTGAGCTGACTCACGACGCTTCAGCACATTGATAGCTTTAAGCTGCAAAAGCACTTTACGATCAAACTCATATAGTTCAAAGAGTTTGGGGTCTGCCTGCAAAATAACGATGTCTTTTTTGGTATCGTAATAGGCTGACTGCACCAGGTGGGTGATATATTCCTTACCATCATCCCCCATGTTGCTGGTGAATGAGATGGTTGTCGCTGCTATACGCTTCAGAGAGGGACTGATACGCTCTCTGAGCTTCTTAGACGAGCGGCTTGAAGGGATCCCGCATAGCTTGGCAAATTCAACGAACGGCAGCTGTACCTTGTCACCAATGACTTTGTGCTTGGCAAAGGAGTGAATGATCCCGACCCAGGTCTTGAAATCGTTGTCCATATCAAGGCGCGGGCCGACGATCTCGACCTTATCGAACCCCTCGGCTTTCGCCAGAGAAAGTCGGGTCAGTTCTTCGGTGGCGTCCGTGGTAGCAAAGGTTTTATTTTTACTGTTTTTCAGTGACTTAAGTGTAGGAACAAAAACACCGAGGCGCATTAATGCAACCGGCTGAACCGTATTGTTGACATTAGGTGTGAGCGTGATGACCTCACCTGTATTCTTGTCCTTTTCCTCAAACAGTTTCTTCAGGTCTAGATTCTCGCTGTCCACGGGCATTCTCACGGTTTCGTCGATGATCGTTGAAAAGATCGAAGCATCAGGATTGTGAATTACAGAACAACAACTCACGCAAAGTGAGCCTAATTGCATGAAGATAAGGGAGAAAAACAATCCACAGCAATATCGGTGTTCAGTGCATTTTGCTCACTATAGCTTATGTCGTTTTCCAACTACAGCTTATATTTAGCATGCTATAGTTTATGGTTCTCTCACTACAGTTTATATTTCACTTACTATAGCTTATGCTGATACCCTCTCAGGCCAGTGCTGCTGCGGGCTGCGACGATCGGGGATCTATTTGGGATCTCTATAGGATCTACACTGGATCTAATTAATTAGGATCTAACCAGTGGATAAGTGGATATCTTGCTAAGAAATGGGTGTTAAGCCATCGGCTCAACCTTACTGTTTGGCTCAAAAGGCTTCGATCGCTGCTCACTAACCGAGTGTGATCTTAATGAGTGTCTGATATCGATTTCTGACAGGCCTTCAGCATCAGATTCTGGCAATACGCGATCGACAATATCCAGAATTAAGTGCACTCAACTCAAAACGAAAAGCTTTTACTTCAAGCTACATACCAACACTTCAGTAAATGATCTACTCATCATGCCAAAAGGATCGTTGTATAAGCCCTTCTCCGCATTTTCCATGATGGATAAGCACCAACCCTCACTAATCGCCTGATAACGCATTCTGAGAGCATACAGGACGCTTTTAACCCTATCAGGCAGTATGACGAATATCAGGTATCGTTATTTCATTCTTAAATGAGGTAAGAGACAGGCATCTCTGCCTCCCGATCTTACGATCTTAACAAGTTAAGAAGATTTGTTCTGACGATATGCTAACGAACTGATCATCACGCTAATGGGCAATAAGATATTGAGAGTAAGACAAATGGAGGGTGACGTTGTCACAAAGTAAGTTACTATCTTAATAAGATAATAACTTACTTATTCGAGATTTACTTACTGAAGCTTAGCTTTGCTGATAAGCACTGAGATTTCTTCGTCTGATAAATGTTCAAGTCCGAGAATTGCGGCGCGAACAATGTCAGAACGATTTACTCGTGAACCACCGGCCAGGATTTCATTACGAATACGATTGTCGATATCTTTAAGGTTCTCATCGGTAAACGAGATACTGACTGGTTTAGCTTTAGCCTTCTTTACTGGCTCAGGATCGGGTGCTTTTGCTTGCAGAGCACCCGTTGTGGTCAATGCCGCAGTCCCGCCATTAATGAAGTCATTCTCTCTTTCTTTCGAAACGCCAGCTCTGTTTCTCATAAGATGACCTCCTGGATCAGCCTTTCAACTTCATCTTTAGCTTTACTGTTTTCTGTTTCATAAATGGTCATAGACTCTGCCCAGGCATCCCTGTGAGCTTTACGATCGCAGATACGAGTTTCAGCCAGTTTCATTTCAGGAAAATCTTCCAGAACCTTAGCGGCTTCGTTGCCTTCATTAACGAACATATTAGTTGGGGTCATGTTCAGCACAAGATACCCTTTCACATCTTCGTTAAAGTCCTTCGCAGCTGTGAATACTGAGCAGGTATGAGGCACCACATCGAGATCCATTTGTGATGGACGCAGAGGTGAAATGAAGACATCTGCGGCCATCAGGCCACTGCGCATTTCTGCACTGTCTCGACCAGCGCAATCAGCAATGATGTAGTCGTAAGATTTCGCATGCTCTTTAAGCATAGCTTTGATATTGCCGGAGGCGCCGGTTACGGGAATATGCGGGAGTGATTCCGGACGGTTATTGTACCAGGTTAATACGGATTTCTGGTCATCGGCATCCACGATGAGCACTCTGTAGCCACGGGAAAGCAATCCAGCAGCGAGAGACACAGCCAGGGTACTTTTGCCTACCCCACCCTTCTGACTACCCAGTACGATAATCATCGATGACCTCCATTAATAACGATAAATAGTGTAACGCGGAAATGTTGTAATCATCGTATCTTAACAAGATCTTCTGATAACAACAAGACAAGATACTATCTTGTTAAGTTGTTATTTGTGATTATGGTATCTTACTCTTAATATCTTGTTAAGATAGCAATCGTGAATTGCACCAACACTCAAACATTCTCTTCCGCCATATCATAGCGACGAGATAATCACGATAAATCAGTCACCTATTGCCTTAACAACTCAACGTTATTACGGGGATTGTGAGGTTACGGCAGGTCTATACGATGATAGTAAAATATTAAGATGTTTACTTAACAAGTTCGTAATCTCTGACACTTACCTACGTATTATCTTGTTAAGTTAATTTGTTAGCATCTT
Organism: Pantoea sp. App145; assembly: GCF_047947045.1. Lineage (NCBI taxonomy): Bacteria > Pseudomonadati > Pseudomonadota > Gammaproteobacteria > Enterobacterales > Erwiniaceae > Pantoea > Pantoea sp. App145. The sequence goes on along the minus strand of NZ_CP133294.1, from coordinate 24,239 downwards.
AATATTTTTCTTTTGCTGTGATGGTCGATTCGGCACCCAATAAGTAACGTTTACTCTGTACATCTGACAATATTCCAGAACGTGTTGAGGAACTAACGTGGACACATACATATTTAGTCTGGCGCAGGTGCTCTGATTAATTATACCTGCCGATGGCAGTATGGGTAGTCGGCATTATGAGCACATGCCGGAGGTGCCCCCCGGAAGAGATTTAGAGCATGGTTAAGATAAAATTAATATGATAATAAGTTGACGGGATAACATTATGGTAATTTATTATCTTGTTAAGCCACTAAGCCACTAAGCCACTAAGCCACTAAGCCACTAAGCCACTAAGCCACTAAGCCACTAAGCCACTAAGCCACTAAGCCACTAAGCCACTAAGCCACTAAGCCACTAAGCCACTAAGCCACTAAGCCACTAAGCCAGTTAGAAATTATCAATATCATATCTTAATCTATTACTATCTTAACAAGATATTATGATGGTGATAGGTTAAACCCGATAGAATTATGTTACTAACATAACTTCTTATCATCTTATTAAGACAGGTATTGATGTTCTCACCCGGTGCAATGACTGGGTTAAGATAACAGATTGTGGTTATAATCGGCAGTGTGCCAACATCGATAGGGTTAGTAATTTACGCAGTTGATAAGACAATACCGGCTTAACAAGATCATAAAAAAAGATGTTGCCATCATAATATCTTATTAAGAAATTAACTTATTAACACTTGAGTTGTCATAATTAATGTTAACAAGATATGATCTTATTAAAATGAGCTGTTGCTATGTAATTATCTTGTTAAGATAATAATATGACATAATGATGTTCATTGGATGGTTTCACTGAATCCGGAATGCCTTAATGCCAAAATCAACAGAGGGGAGTTCTCCGAACTATCTTTAAGGCGCCATCACCCCCAAAAGTTTTTCAGAAAAATGCAGCAAAGCACATCACATTTTCTCTCCCTTTGCGGTGGGTGAAGCTTTATGTTCAGCACTGTAAATGAACATAGGATACCCCAGCGCCAGACTGCCTGCGGCGGTCACACTTTGAACAAGGCTGTCACCCTGAATCGCAAAAGTATTGGCATAGGTGGAAGCAAATAAAGATGAACGGCTGGCAATGGGAATAGAGACCAGATCGCCAACACTTTGCCAGTTGATGTCATCTCCCGAACGCAAATGACAACGAATGTGTAGTGCCTCCGCGTCAGTGAAGTAGGCATGTAACTGTCGGCAGGTAATATGCTCTACCGTTTCACCAAAGATATTGAGGCTGGTAGCAGAAACAACATTCGCCGTTATCGGCCCCAGTGCTGATAACGCATCGGCGACATAGGCCATCGCCAGGCAGACCAGAGTTTGATTGACAGCGTAGGCACCCGCAGCACAAGCTATCGCAGGCAGAATGGGGGCAGGTGTTGCATTATCATGTAACGTCAAAAAATACTGGCAAAGGTCTCGGACAGGGACATAAACCCAGAAAGCAGAAATTAATGCTGGAGCAGCCGCAGCAAGGCCACCAGAACAGGCCAGCCCGGCCATTGCCCCGGTCACCATGGCTATATTAGCCAGTCGAGCACAGTTACTCTGCACCGTTTGCCTTCCCTGATAAACATCTGTAGCCAGGCCTGCAAATTGCAATAAAACAGGAAGAAGGCCGGAGATGACACCCACAGTGGTGACGGCTGTTGGCGCTATTGTCGATAAGTGTGACAGCACACCATGCCTGACAACTTCACGCGCAGCGGTGGACAAGCCTACGGATGCAAGGTTGCGTGAAAAAACAGCGCGAAAATTATTTAAGAACTGAGAAAAGTCAGCTTTCGACATTTCAGCAACAAATTCTGGTATCTCAATCGCGCTAAAATCCTTCGTGAAAAACGACTGTTCGGGAAGTTCCTCCATATCAATTGCAGTGAAATCCTTATCAAAAGCCCGTCCGATATCGACTTCGCCAGGCATGTCGCACATATTTAGCGTTATTGAATGCGATTGTTCGGTCATTGCAGAAAGCGAGACCGGGGCATGACGGGAATCGTTGCGATTAACAGCGGATGTGGAACAGGGTGTATCGACGACGTTCTTCGCATAAGAACACCCGTCAGAAAGTGTCTGTGCCCCCCATACATTAGCGGGTGCCGGGTGTTGAACCAGGGGCACAAAAGAGTGATGGGGGCAGGTGGCGATTGAAAACATGGGGCATCCATTTCTTTATTTGTGAAATAATTGGCTATTACCAAAGTAGAAATGTTTTAACGGTTCTTCCCATATAAAAAACTTATCACCTAAAACGAGGTAGTCACGCGGAACTTAATGTTAACAATGCAGCAAGTCAGTTGACGCCTCATCGTATCGAAGTCTCATTGCGGGCGAGAGGTCAGCATATTGCAAGCGAAGCAAGAGGGCAGGTTAGCGCTGTAGTATAGATATTTTATCTCTGTACCTTTCCCTCTGTGCTACTGTGACGGAATACCAATAACGTAATTCACATCGCAAATCACCATGACCAAACATCACAACCTCGCCGTTATGCACTGGGGCACTTATCGCGTGTCTACTTCCGAAGGCTCCCTTACTGCCGTTGAACCAGTCGAATGGGACCGTAACCCTTCAGCGATCGGCCAGTCTCTGGTCGGTGCGGTGAATGGCCCCAGCCGTATCCGTCGCCCTGCTGTGCGTCTCGGTTATCTCCAGCATGGCCACGATTCACGTCATGGTCGTGGTAAAGAACCTTTTGTTGAAGTGAGCTGGGAAACGGCCATCGCGCTGGTCGCCGATGAACTGACAAGGGTAAAGCAGACTCATGGCAACCAGGCCTTTTATGCCGGTTCTTATGGCTGGTCGAGTGCTGGTCGCTTCCATCACGCGCAAAGCCAGTTGCACCGATTCTTTAACCAGCTGGGTGGCTACACGGACAGCACTAACACCTATAGCCTGGCGGCGGCCGAGCGGTTATTACCGCATATCATCGGAGAGCTGGATGTGTTGCAGAAGCAACATACTCACTGGTCTTCGCTGGCCGAGCATTGCGAGCTGTTTGTCGCTTTTGGTGGCCTGCCTTTACGTAATTCGCAGGTTAATGGCGGCGCAGCAAACGATCACTCTCTCAAGCACTGGCTGGGGGAGATGCAGCATAACGGTACCCATTTTATTAATGTGAGTCCGGTTAAAAACGATCTCTCCGGTGTTACTAACGCGGAATGGCTTTCACTGAAACCGGGCAGTGACACGGCGTTGTTGCTGGCGCTGAGTTTTGTGCTGATTGATGAATCACTCTACGACGCCCGTTTTGTTGCCAGTCACACCGTCGGATTTGCTGAGTATCGGGACTATCTGCTGGGCCACAAAGACGGCAAGGCAAAAACGCCGGAATGGGCAGCCGCTATCACGGGGATAGAGGCGCAAGTCATTCGCGAGCTGGCGCGCAAGATGGTGGCAAAACGCACCATGATTAACATTGCCTGGTCACTGCAACGCGCGTTCCAGGGGGAGCAAACCTTCTGGGCAACTGTGGCGCTGGCGGCGATGATTGGCCAGATCGGCACTCCAGGCGGTGGCCTCGGTTTTGCCTATGCCAGCACCAACCTGGCGGGTTCGGTACGTCGTACTTTCTCCGGCCCGCGTTTCCCGGCAGGAACCAACGCGGTCAACGAAATCATCCCGGTGGCGCGTCTTTCGGACATGTTGCTGAATCCGGGTGGTCATTATCAGTTTGACGGCAGGGATTGCACCTATCCCGATATCCGTGTGGTTTATTGGGCGGGCGGTAACGCTTTCCACCATCATCAGGATCTGAATCGTCTGGTTGAGGCCTGGCGACAGCCGGATACCGTGGTGGTACACGAGCAATACTGGACTGCCCAGGCGAAATTCGCTGACATCGTTTTCCCGGTTACCACCTCGCTGGAACGCAACGATATCGGCAGCTCCAGTAATGATGGTTTTATCATTGCCATGCGCCAGCATATTGCCGCGCAGGGAGAGGCGCGGGATGATTACGCCATCTTCCACGCGCTGGCGGAAAAGATGGGTTTTGGCGAGAGTTTCAGCGAAGGGCGTGATGCCGATGCGTGGCTGCGCTTTATTTATGATGCTTCCAGACCGCGTGCGCTGGCAGATGGTATCGATTTACCTGCCTTCGACGATTTCTGGGGGCAGGGAATGCTGGAGTATGCACGTCCAGACGAACCGCAGATTTTCCTGAAAGCCTTCCGTGACAACCCGGAATTGGCACCACTGCCGACCCCTTCCGGTAAAATTGAACTATTTTCTCAGACCGTGGCCGATTTCGGATATGAAGAGTGTCCGGGGCATCCGTTTTGGTATGAACCTGAAGCTGAGTCACAGCGTGAAATCGCCGCCCAATGGCCGCTGCATCTGCTTTCCAGCCAGCCGCGAACCCGCCTGCATAGCCAATATGACCACGGTAGCGTGAGTCGCAAAACCAAGATTCAGGGCAGGGAACCGCTGTGGATGCATCCTCTGGATGCCGCAACACGTAGCATCAGCGAAGGCAGCGTGGTGAAGGTGTTTAATCAGCGCGGTGCCATTCTGGCAGGTGTTCATCTTAGTGAAGATATTCGTCCCGGTGTGGTGCAGATGTCAACGGGCGCCTGGTATGACCCGCAGGACCCGAGCCTGACAGATTCACTTGATAAACACGGTAATCCGAACGTGCTGACGGAGGATCGTGGCAGTTCAAGATTGGGGCAGGGCTGTAGCGCGCAGAGTTGCTGGGTCGAGATCGTTGCCTGGAACGAACCGCTACCAGAAGTGACGGCCTTCAACCCGCCTGAGTTTGTGATGGTTTAAGGGGGATAGGATTATGTGGATTTCTGATTATCATGTTAATTTGTTAAGTTAATAAAATATCAGCTTTATAGAGTAAATGATGTGCCAGGGTACGTATCAGGTCTTAAAAGCATGATCAGGCGAGGTTGTGACTGGCTACTAACCAGCAATAATTGTCATGACGTTTGTAAATACATTTATTGTGAGGAGTGCGGTATGGGTAGCATAAATCTTCGTATTGATGATGAACTCAAGGCTCGTTCTGCTTCAGCGGCAATCCATAAGTGCTGATATCCTCTGAAACGCTTTGCAGGCCGCCCCGATGTGGCCTGCGTTCTCAAACACCATAAGGAAGATATCTTGACCACTCTTAATGACAAACTTGCCTGGCGTTACGCAACCAAGAAATTTGATGCCAGCAAAGTGGTGCCAGACGACAAACTGGAACGCATCATTGAAGCCGTGCGCTTAACCGCGACCTCCAGCGGATTGCAGCCGTTTGAGTTGATGGTCATTACCAACGCAGAAATCCGTGAAAAAATTCGTGCTGTAGCGTGGAATCAGGCGCAGATTACGGATTGTTCTCACCTGATGGTGTTTGCTGCCTGGGATGACATCACCCCCGATCGCGTCAATATGATGTTCGATCTGACCAATGAAGTCAGGGGTTTCCGCAATGAGGGTTGGGAGAATTACCGTCAGATGCTGCTGGGCATTGTTGCTGAGCGTGGCACCGAAGGTAATTATCAGTCGGCGGCGCGTCAGGCGTACATCGCGCTGGGTAGTGCAATGATTGCCGCCGCTTTTGAAGAAGTTGATGCGACACCGATGGAAGGTTTTGACCCGGCAGCGGTCGATGAAATCCTTGGTCTGAAAGAGAAAGGTCTGCGCAGTGTGATCATTCTGCCGCTGGGCTACCGTGCTGATGAAGGCGACTGGCTGGTGAACCTGAAGAAAGTTCGTCGTAGCCGTGAAAACTTCGTCACCGAAATTAAATAACCTGCCTTATTCCTTTCCGACAGGAGTACAAAAAGGGGTTCCCGAATTGGGAGCCCCTTTTTTAAACACCAGGATCTACACGGAACGTAAGCGCAGCGTAGCGGGAAGGATGATCTGATTTTCTGCCGGGTCCTGTCCCTGAATCATCTGCGTCAGCATGGAGAAACACTCCTGCGCCAGGCGTGGCACGTTCTGTTCTACGGTGTCGATAGGCACTGACAGCGAATCATAAAGATAGTGATCATCAAAACTGGCGATGCGGATATCGCTGGTCAGCAAATGGTGCTGACTCATATAACGCAGTACCCCTTCCAGCAGGCCGCAGGCGGCGGTAAACAGCGCTTTAGGTGGACGTCCGAGTCTGGCGCATAGTGCGGCAAACATCTCGTAGCCACTGCTGGGGTGATAGTTACCGTGAATAATCCACTCCGGGCGTAGTGTGACTCCGGCGCGCTCCAGCCCCTGCATAAAACCCGCCAGACGGTCTTTGGTAGGTGACAGGCGCGGCTGGCCGCCGAGAAAGTAAACCTCATCAGGTCTGGCGCGTGCCAGTCGTTCCACTAAATCGGCTGTGGGGGTAATGGAGTCGGTGATCACCAGTGGCAGCTGAGTGTCGTTCATATGCCGGTCAAACAATACCACCGGCAGCTGTTCGCTGAGTTTTACGTAGTCACTGTCGCTCAACATGCTGGAGGCAACGATCAGACCATCCACCTGACGCGCCACGAGGTTATTGACCACTACCATTTCCTGCCCGGCATTTTCATCGGTACAGGATATCAGCAGTTGCAGGCCCGCTTCGCGACACAAATTTTCCAGCTCGTGAGAAAACACGGCGAAACCGTGGTTGGTGATTTCCGGCACCACCAGCCCCAACGTATGGCTGCGGTCATCACGCAGCAGGCGGGCATGGATGCTCGGCTGATAATGATGTTGCTGCGCCAGCGTCAGCACACGCTCCCGTGTCTCCTTTGCCACGCGCAACTCTTTACCACGGCCGTTCAGCACCAGGCTGGCAGTGGCTTTTGACACCCCTGCCAGCGCGGCGATATCACTGATGGTAACGCGTTTTGTTTTTCTCACGACAATGCATCGGTTAATGAAACAATGACTTATTCTACCATGCAGTGACGTAACGACCAGTAGCGGGCTTGCAGATCTGCGCTGCCGCTCAGGATTAAACGTGCCGGATGGGCCGGGAAGTAACGGCTGCTCATCACGCCTTCACCATCGTTAATAAAGATTTCCACGCTGGAGTGGTCACAAAGGATCTGCAAACGGCTGGCGGTTCCTTCCCAGTAACGATACAGCCACTCACCGGTCTCCAGACTGCGGCGGGCGAGGCGCAGTGCATCCCGACGCCACTCCAGAATTAGCGTGTCGGCAAAATTCAGCGTCACCTCACCCTGGCTTTCCAGCAACAGTTCCAGCCGTTGCGCCTCTAACGGCGGAGCGGTATCAGCGCTGCCGTGGTAACGCTGTTCTTCCCCACGCAGTGCCTGCAATTCTGCGATGGGTTGCTGATACAGCCTGCCATCCCGTGAGCTCAGTTCACGCAGGCACGTCATCTGATGGATCCAGCCCTGGGCGACGGTGGGTTGGGCCATCTCTTCGCCGTCCGGCACACCCATCCAGCCTACCAGCAGGCGTCGGCCGTCGGCAGTGAGTGTGGTTTGCGGTGCATAAAACTCGAATCCGGCGTCCAGTTCCCGCAACGATCCGTGCCGGTAATGGACGTTGTCATAATCGAGTTGACCGCTGAGATACGCGCTCGGATGGGTATTCAGATAACGTTTCTCTTCCCGCGTCACGCCCTGCGGGCAGCAGATAAGGTAAGTGTTTTCACCGAGGGAGAACATGTCTGGGCACTCCCACATATAACCTGCCTCTCCCAGGCCACCGAGACCGCTTCCGGCAATCTCTCCGAGGTTATGCCAGCTGTGCAAATCCGCTGAACGCAGCAGCAGCACTTTGCCCTGCAATTGCGGGTCCTGAGCGCCCAGCACCATGTACCAGTCGTCCCCGTGCCGCCACACTTTCGGGTCTCGTACATGCCCGGTATAACCCTCTGGCAGCGCAATCACCGGGCCGGTTTTATCAAAACCACCCGCGCTATTTTGCACCGCCAGACACTGCCAGGCGGTGCGCGAGCCGTCGTCATATTTGACGTTGCCGGTATAGACCAGCGTCAGCACGCCCTGGTTATCGACGGCGCTACCGGAGTAGCAGCCGCTGCGGTCATAGTCCTCATCAGGCATCAGCGCAATAGGTTCGTGTTGCCAGTGCAGCAGATCCGCCGAACTCCAGTGCCCCCAGCATTTATGCTTATGCTGGCAGCCAAGTGCATTCCACTGGTAGAACAAATGGTAGCGACCGGCAAAGTGGATAAAGCCGTTAGGATCGTTGAGCAGGCCGGTTACCGGAGCCAGGTGCCAGCCGGGATAGTGGCTGTCACTGAGCGCCCTGGGCTGGCGCTGCATCACCGCCTGTAAAATGGCGGGCAAAAGCGTTGAGGAAGCCATTATTCAGAGTCCGTTTTGTATTTAAGCAGGTAAGAGAGAACGAAGGCGGTGCTGAAGGCAATCACCATCCCAATCGCATAATTTAGCAGAGAGCTGGCCTGTACAATCGCCATACCCGGCAGGCCCGTCAGTCCGACTGCGGTCATGTACACATGCACCGATACCACCCAGGCCCCCCCGATGGCACCCCCGATCAGCGCTGCGATAAAGGGTTTCATAAAACGCAGGTTGATACCAAAGATAGCGGCCTCGGTAATGCCCAGCAGCGCCGAGAACGCCGAGGGCAGGGTGATAGCTTTAATCTTCGCATCTTTAGTTTTAAACCATACCGCCAGACAGGCTCCCCCCTGTGCCACGTTAGCCATCGCCCAGATCGGCAACAGGAAGTTGACTCCAATGGAAGGATTGCCCAGCAGACCGGCTTCGATGGCATGGAAGCTGTGATGCACGCCGGTGATGACAATCACCGAATACAACCCGCCAAACAACAGTCCCGCCAGCCAGCCCGCGTGGGTGATCAGGGTGCTGAGCACGAAGGAGATGCCATCGCCCAGCATTCGACCGGCCGGGCCGATGATCAGCAGCGCGACAAAGCCGGAGATAATCACCGTCAGGAAGGGTGTCAGAATCAGATCCAGCGCATCCGGGATCACCCGGCGCAGTTGTTTTTCCAGCATGCTCATAAACCACACCGCCAGCAGCACCGGAAACACCGTGCCCTGGTAGCCAATCATCGCGACTTCGATACCGAAGAAGTTCATGGTGTGGAAGCCTGCCGCCACACCCCAGGCGTTAGTCAGGGCCGGGTGGGTAAGGATGCCGCCAAGGGTGGCACCGAGGAAGGGGTTACCGCCAAATTCACGCGCAGCGGTAAAGCCAATCAGGATCGGCAAAATGATAAATGCAGCCGAGCTACACATATCGAGCATGATGTAGAGCGCATTATCAGGATTTACCCAGCCATAGGTTTTGACCATTCCCAGCAGCCCCATTAGCAGGCCGGAGGCGACGATGGCGGGAATGATCGGCACAAAAATATTCGACAGCAGACGGGCGATGCGCTGGAATGGATTCAGTTTACGCGCGGCAATATCAGCCGCTTCTGATTTGCTCGATTCGCTGATGCCCGCCTCGGCGATAAACGCCGCATAAACCTTGTTAACCACACCAGTACCGAAAATAACCTGCAACTGACCGGCATTGCGAAAGCAGCCTTTCACGCCATCGATTTTGCCAATGGCATCGGTATCTGCTTTAGCATCGTCCACCAGTACCAGACGCAGGCGCGTGGCGCAGTGCGCGGCGCTGGCAATATTGTCCCTGCCTCCCAGCAACGGCAGTAGCGACCGGGAAATTTTTGCAAAATCCATACTTACCTCTGTCTTCTCGTTATTGTGCTATCAGCCCGGCTGAAACGGCCCCGAAGGGCCGCGGAATCAGAACCAGGTTTCCATTTGTACACCGAAGTTCCATTCACCACCGGCCTTGAAGCCGTTGCTGCCAAAGGCATCATCGCTGGCATAATTATCCAGGCGATGATCCCAGTCCATCCAGGTGGCGAAGAGGCGGATTTCCGGACGTTTCAGGAACTCACCCACGTCACCGGCCTTCAGCGTTGGCGCGACGGTGAGTTTGTAGAAGCTGCCGCTGACTGCGTTACGGCTGTTGTAGCCTTTTGGACGCAGATCCATATATTGATAAGAACCTTCGTACTGCATCTCGAAATTCTGGGTAATCTCCTGAATCAGGCGCAGGTTAGCCGTTGCCCATTCATAGCTGTCACCTTTGACGTACCGATCCTTGCTGCTTTGCGCCAGCAACGCCGGAGCGATATGCCAGCCCCCGCCCAGTGGCGTGATGCCATAACTTGCCAGACGCCAGGTATTTGCTTCTGGCAGCAGGGCACCATCTGAGCCGATGGATTTCACCTCGGCCCCCAGACCGTGACCGTAGAGCAGGGCGGTTTTCGCAGAACCTTCGCGCAGACCATAGAAGCTGTCGTTATGCAGACCGAGTAAGGCGTGCATGCCGGTATTGGCCGCATCGCCTTTGACTTTGTTGCCATCGGTATCGACACGGTCATCGTTATCTCTGGCGCGCATACCGCTCACCATCAACTGCAACGGGCCATAGAAGTTATTCAGCGACAGGATGTAGTTTTGGGCGGTATTTTCGTTGTTTTCGATATCGCCAAAGGTGCGGCCATACAGCGAGAAGTTGCTGCGCGCGTCGTCACTCCATTTCATGTCATAGATACCTGCACCGGTCCCGGCGAGGAACACCACATCGGAGTCAATCCAGTGGATGTCGAAGTTATCGCGATCGAAGCGTTTCCCGGCCCAGACGGTGGAATCTTTGAATGCGCCGGTGAAGGTGGGCAGACGACCGATTTCAGTGAAGGCCTGGCGCAGGTTGAGATCGCTGCTGGAGGCGGTCCAGTCGTTGTAGGTGCGTTGTCCGTCGGCGAGCATCACCTTGAAACGGGTGGTTGCGCCGTTGGTCAGCGTCTGTTTGTGTTCAAGATTAAGTTCGACATAGGTATCCGGTTCGTTACCGAGGCGACCAATGTTGCCACCGGTCTCACCCGCTGGCGTTACCGTCGGGCCACCCTGAGTTTTAGATGCCGAGTTATTCATTAACAGGCCGGAGCGGGCATAGCCGTGGAACTCAAAACCTTCATCATCACTGCTGGTGGCTTTCTGTTCCAGACGGGCGGTGCGCTGCTCCACCTGAGTGGTCGTGGTTTGATTCTGTTGTTGTGCGGCGGCCAGCTGCTGTGCCTGTTTTTCGGCAGCTTCGGCGCGGTTTTCTGCGGCATTAGCGCGCTGTTCGGCGGCCTGCAAACGCTGTTCCAGCGCTGCCAGACGTGCCTCAATGCTGCTCATGCTGGGATCCGCTGCCCATGCGGACCCGGAACCTAACAACACACCAAGGGTTATAGCGAGAGTGCTTTTTTTCATTGTTTTGCGTCCCTGAGGAAAGGCTATCATCACAAAGTTATTTTTTTGCTAAACCGGTTTAGGCGTTGAATCATAATCACGGGTAATTTCTCCGCGCAATGAAATTTGCTAAACCGATTTAGTGATTGTGAGATAGCTCGCAAAACGCAGCGGCAACCAGGCCAGAAATTAGCTGAGTTGCTCCTCCAACTGGTGGAGATAAGGCAGGGCGGTCATGGCACCTTTGGCGGTGGTCGCGAGTGCACCACAAATCTGCGCACTGGCAAGGCGTGCCGCCAGCTGGGGTTCGTTTTCCGGCAGGCCATGCTGCGCCAGTCCCCACAATAATCCCGCGACAAAGGCATCGCCCGCACCCGTGGTGTCCACGCTGATCACGGGTAAGGTCGGATAATGGAAGGTCTGACCGTTGTGGCAGGCTTTGACTCCCGCTTTACCCTGTGTGACCAGCAGCAGTTTTATACCGAATTGCTCGGCCAGTTGCCGCATGCTGGCATCGACATCTGCTGAACCCGTGGCAAATGCCAGCTCCTCTTCGGAGAGTTTCACCACATCTGCCAGCTGCAACGCCTGGTTCAGACAGTGGAGCAGGTTGGCGGCATCCGGCCATAAATCGTGACGAATATTCGGGTCGAAGCTGACAAAACCACCTGCCGTCTGAACGCATTGCATCGCGGTGAATGCGGTGGCGCGTGAAGGCTCCGCCGCCAGCGCGATGGAGCAGCAGTGCAGCCATTCTCCGGCCTGAAAGTCTGGTAAATCAGCTGGCTCAATAAACAGATCGGCGCTCGGGCGCACCATAAAGGTAAACGAACGCTCGCCGTCATCATCCAGTGCGACCACCACCGTCGAGGTACGATGGGCGGGATCGGCGGTCATAAAGTGAGTATTCACCTGCTCGTCGGCCAGCGTCCGGCACATAAAGTGGCCAAAAGGGTCATCGCCAACGCGACCAATAAATCCGCTGTTCCCCTGTAGCCGGGCAATCCCTACCGCAACATTGGCTGGCGCGCCACCGGGGCACTGCATCAGGCGTCCTGGCCCTTCCGGTAACAGATCTACAACGGCGTCTCCCAGACACCAGACTCGTGTTGCCATGTCATCATCTCCAAAAGTAATTTTGTAGAAAATTAACTAAACCGGTTTAGCATGGCAATCGAAATTTGTCTGATAGCGATGTGGTGATGGGGTATTCTGTGAAGATAGTGAAAGCGGGGGAGTTGACTGGGTACTTTGCTCCATTACGGCATAGCTAAAAATACGAAGCGGTCAGTAAATGACCGCCTCTTTCCCGGCCCCGGTGGGGCGCAGCCTGACAGAATTTATCCACAGGGTTTCGGGCGGGATATGCACCCTGAATGTGGACAAGATACGCGAAAGCCGCTAACGCATTGAGCCGCAGAAAATTACAAAAAATCATACCCTTTCCAGCGGTAGTTCAGCATTGAAATTACCCAGCTGATGATAAACAGCCCCACCACCACAAAACCCGCATTGCCAAGGTTTTCGTTAAGCGCGCTGACCCAGCGCCACATGCCGCCCTGTAATCCGAACTTATCCGCCAGCAGGCCCAGCGCTTCGAGTCCGCCAATAAATAACGCGGCAATCACTGAGGTACCGGTAATGGTCATGTTGTAGTAAAGCTTGCGCTGGGGTTTATTGAATGCCCAGCCGTAAGCGCTGACCATCAGGATATTATCGAGGGTATCTACCAGCATCATGCCGCTGGCAAATAGCACCGGAAAAACCATAATCGACCAGATTGAGATACCAGAAGAGGCGCTGGCGACGGAGATACCCAACACGCCAATCTCGGTGGCAGTATCAAAACCCAGACCGAATAAAAAGCCCACCAGGTACATATGCCAGCTTTTATCCACCATCTTAAAGGTGGAATTAAATAACCAGCTCATGATGCCGCCACCGGTCATGTCGAGAGTATCGGCGGTGAGCGTTTCTCCTCGTTTCCACTGGCGGAAATTGCGCCATACGCTTTTCAGAATCACCAGATTCACCAGCGCCATAGCCAACAGAAAACAGGCAGACACGGCGGTGCCGATTACCCCTCCAACATCATGGAACCAGCCCATATGATGCTGGAAGGCAGTGGCTGTCGCGGCAATCGCCAGCGACGCGAGGATAACGATGCTGGAATGGCCGAGAGAGAACCAGGCACCAATACCAATTGACCGTTTACCCTGTTGCAGCATTTTGCGGGTGACGTTATCAATAGCGGCGATATGGTCTGCATCGACAGCGTGGCGCAGGCCATAGCACCATGCCAGCAGGCTGGCGGCCACCAGCGCCGGGCTGTGACGGAAAATCACCAGCGCCCATGCCCAGGCGGCGAAATTGGCGGTCACCAGCAGCGCCAGCAAGACGCCAGCGCGCGAGGTCGTAGCGGATTCACGTAAATGCATCATTCTATCCTTGTGGGTTTGTCATCAGATGGGCAGCGGCGATCAATGCCTGGCCGAACGAAAGAGCAGCGTCACCGGCAGGTAACTGTTGCGGGAAGAAAACCTGAAAATCAGCGAGGTAGAAAGCCAGACGGGCACGCATCAGCCGGTTGTGCAGCACGCCGCCACAGCAAACGAGGGTAGTAATGTTCTGTAACCGGGCATGATGGCGCGCAAGGTCCGCCAGCCCCCGAGCCAGTGCATCATGAAATGCCCAGGCTCGCGCCGGGACACTACTCTGCCAGCCCAGCCACTGCCGCCAGAAAGTCGCCATATCAGGCTGACCATTTACCAGAGGTAAGGTGACAGGATGCTGGCAAGGGCCATGATCGATTGCCAGCGTCTCCAGCAGGCACGCCGCCTCGCCTTCGTAACTTTGCTGCCATGGCGCGCAGCCCAGCGCCGCTGCAACGGCATCAAACAGGCGACCGCAGGAAGAGGCGAGAGGGGCATTGATGTCGCGCTTGATCGCCTTCGCCAGCGGTTGCCAGTTCTGCTGACACACCACAGTGGTTTCAGGGTAGCGCTGCCAGTCCGGCACAAAGGCTTCGCACTGCGCCAGCAGGTTACGCCATGGCTGGTGGGCCGCCAGATCGCCTCCTGGCAGCGCGACGGGCGGCAGACCGCCGAGATGCTGACAATCACGATAATCCACCCGCAGGCATTCACCGCCCCAGAACTGGCCGTTCGCGCCATAGCCAATGCCATCCAGCGCTAGCGCAATCACCTTGCCAGCTGTCAGCGGCCAGTGATGTTCGGCCATGCAGGCGGCAGCGTGGGCGTGGTGATGCAAAACTTCGGTCAGCGGCAACGCCATTTCCCGCCCCAGCCGTGTACTGTGCCAGGCCGGATGGGCATCGATAACCACTCGCTGCGGTATAAAGTTGTAGATTTCACACATCAGCTTTAATGCACGTCGCCACTGTGCTTCGCTGCCATTTTGCGTCAGATCGCCGAGGTACTGACTCAGCACTGCCTGCTCACCGCGCGCCAGGCAGAAGGTGTTCTTAAGGTCGCCGCCGAGAGCCAGAATGGGCGGCAGATTTTCGAAGCCGGGCGGCAGGGCGAGGGCATCCGGTACTAACCCCCTGGCGCGGCGCAACATCTCACCGCTGGCGCGCATCACGGAATCATCCATGCGTTGCAGGATGGCGCGATTATGCAGCAACCAACCATCGGCAATGTCCGCCAGTTCCACCAGCGCCTGCTGATTATCAATGGCGGGTGGCAGGCCATTAAGATTACCGGAGGTCATGACCAGCGGGCCGCCAAAATCCTGTAGCAGCAGATGTTGCAGGGGGTTGGCCGGTAGCATCACGCCGATTTCATTGCGTCCTGGCGCGATGGCAGCGCTTAACCCGGTGACGGCAGTCTGCTCCACCAACACAATCGGTGCTGCTGCAGAGGTGAGATGTGACAACGCCTCTGCGGGTAATCCCGCAGTATCTGCGACCATCACCGCAAACGGTTTTGACGGCCTGCGCTTGCGCAGCCGCAATCGCTGGACCGCAGCGTGATTGCGCGCATCCACTGCCAGATGAAAACCGCCCAATCCTTTCACCGCCACAATGTTTCCTGCTCGCAGCGCAGCAACCGCCTGTTGCAGCGCGTTTTCCCCCTTAAGGTGTTGATCAGCACTGCGCCAGAAAATCTGCGGACCGCAATCCGCGCAGGCCACCGGCTGCGCATGGAAGCGCCGGTCCATCGGGTTGACGTATTCATCGTGGCAGGACGGGCAAAGCGGAAACGCCGCCATCACGGTAGCAGGCCGGTCATAAGGCATCGCGCGAATGATGGTGAAGCGCGGGCCGCAGTGGGTACAGTTGATAAACGGATAACGGTAGCGGCGATCGCCCGGGTTATTCAGTTCGCGCAGGCACGCCGGGCAGGTAGCCGCATCCGGGGCGATCTGAGTATCCATCGCGCTGACGTCACTGTGGCGAATGGTGAAACCTTGCGGCGGCGTGGGCCAGCGCATCGCCTGTTGTTCCACCTGATCAATGCGTGCCAGAGGAGGGCAATACTGATGGAGCGCGGAGAGAAAGGCGTCGGAGTGACGGGTCAGGCGCACCAGTACCCCGGCACCGTCGTTGCAGACATCACCGCTCAGTTGTAGCCGCTGTGCCAGCTGCCAGACATAAGGACGGAAACCCACCCCCTGAACTTTGCCGCGAATGCGCAGTGCTACGCCGTGATCAGATCCCTCAGACGAGGGATCTTTCGTCGGCAGGAGACGCATTACGCCTCTGCCGCTTCACGCAGTCGCGCTTTCATCTCATTGTAGGTGGTCTGGGCATACATTTCGGCCCAGGCCTGATCCTCAATGGCGCTGACATTAACCGCGCAATACTTGGTTTCCGGTGTTTTGGAGATGGGGTCGAGATTATCCTGGGTCAGCTCATTACAGGCCCCAATCCACCACTGATACGTCATATACACCGAGCCCTGATTGATACGCTCATTGACGTCAGCACGGCTGATCACCTTACCGCGCCGTGAGCTGACCCATACCAGCTGACGGTCTTCGATACCCAGCGCGGCGGCATCCGTCGGATTGATCTGCATAAAGCCCGGTTCATCGGCCAGCGTTTGCAATGCGGCGCAGTTGCCGGTCATGGAACGGCAGGAGTAGTGGCCCACTTCACGTACCGTACAGAGTACCAGCGGATACTCCTCATCCGGCACTTCCGCTGGTGCGCGCCATTCGGCAGCGAACAGCTGGCCTTTACCGCTCGGGGTATCGAACTTGCTGTCTTTATACAGATAAGGTGTGCCGGGATGGTCCAGAGTGGGGCACGGCCACTGCACATGTCCCATTTCACCCATTTTTTCGTAGGTCACGCCGTAGAACAGCGGGCACAGTTCGCGCAGCTCATTCCAGATCTGTTCGTTGTTGTCGTAGTGCATCGGGTAGCCCATCTCGGTGGCGATCAGGCTGATGATTTCCCAGTCACGTTTGACGTTGTATTGCGGTTCGATGGCTTTTTCAAAACGCTGGAAACCGCGGTCAGCACAGGTAAATACCCCACCGTGCTCACCCCAGGAGGTGGCGGGCAGCAGCACGTCAGCCACTTCGGCGGTTTTGGTCATAAAGATGTCCTGCACCACCACAAAATCGAGCGCTTCAAAGCCCTGACGCACCAGGCCCAGATCCGCTTCAGTCTGGAGCGGGTCTTCCCCCATGATGTAGTAGGCTTTGACTTTGCCTTCCAGTGCCAGATGGGGCACTTCGGTAATACGTACGCCGACTTTGTCATCCATGATGGCTGGGTCTATGCCCCAGGCTTTGGCGAATTTGGCACGGATATCGGCATCGACCACATCCTGATAACCGGGGAACTGGTTGGGCAGCACGCCCATATCACAGGCACCCTGCACGTTGTTCTGTCCGCGCACCGGACCCACGCCGACGTGTTCCCGGCCAAGGTTGCCGGTCAGCAGCGCCAGGCTGGACAGGCCTTTCACCACATCCACCGCCTGGCCGAATTGTGTGACCCCCATGCCCCACATAATGGTGGCGGAAGGTGCCGCAGCGAAGGTGCGCATCGCCTGGCGCACCTGCTGGGCCGGGATACCGGTGAGATGTTCTACGTCTTCCGGCGCGTAGCCTTTCACCCTCTCACGATAGGCTTCCAGTCCTTCCGCGTGTTTTGCCACGTATTCTTTGTCGTAGAGTTGTTCTTCCAGCAGCACATGGCCGAAGGCATTCACCAGCGCCATATTGCAGCCGTTTTTAATTTGCAGATGCTGATCGGCAATACGCGCGGTTTCGATGCGGCGTGGGTCGCAGACGATGATTTTGGCACCGTTGCCTTTGGCTTTAATCACGCGGCGCGCCACGATCGGATGCGAGTCAGCGCAGTTATAACCGACGATCAGCAGGCATTTGGAGTTTTCGATGTCGCCGATGGAGTTACTCATCGCCCCGTTACCCAGCGTGACCTGTAATCCGGCGACGGAAGGACCGTGGCAGACGCGGGCACAGCAGTCGACGTTATTGGTGTTGATCACCGCGCGGGCAAACTTCTGCATCACGAAATTGGTTTCGTTACCGGTGCCGCGTGACGAACCTGTAGTCATGATGGCGCGTGGGCCGAACTGCTGTTTAATGGCTTTAAGGCGTTTTGCGGTGTAGCTGATCGCTTCTTCCCAGCTGACTGGCTGGAGTTTGCCGCCTTTTTCATAGCGGATCATCGGCTGGGTCAGCCGTGGGGTGAGCAATTTGGTGTCGTTAAGAAAATCCCAGCCGTAATAGCCTTTCAGGCACAGCTCGTTCTGGTTAGTCACGCCATCAGCCGCTTCGGCGCGCAGGATTTTATTATTTTCAACAACCAATTTCAGTTTGCAGCCTGCACCGCAGTAGGGGCAGACGGTGGTAATTTTTTTCATCAGCAACAAGCCTGTTAAAAGTTGAAAGACAGAGATGAAGCATCCAGCGCCGCACGACGGCGTTTCTCGGCGTTCATCTGTTCGAGCCTGTTGCGATCGACGCACAGGATGGCATTGGTCGGGCAGGCTTGCATACACGCCGGGCCGGATTCACGGTGGTAGCAAAGGTCACATTTATTGGCCTCGGCTTTCTCCGCCATCACGTTCAGTCCGGCACCGCTGTGACGAATCACCGGGCGGACCACCACCTCCATCGCTCCGTAAGGGCAGGCGACGACACAGGTTTTGCAGCCAATGCAGCGTTCCTGCATCACGTGGACAAAGCCTTTATCGCGGCTGATCGCACCGTTCGGGCAGGCGTTGGCACACGGGGCGTCCTCGCACTGACGGCACATGGTAGCGGTTGAGATATTCACGCCTTTAATGACGTGAATGCGCGGCAGGAAAGTTTGCGGGGTGAGCGCGGAACAATCCTGGTTTTCCTGATGGGACACGACACAGGCCACCTCGCACGTACGGCAGCCAATACACTTGCTTGAATCGGCAATGATGAAACGGTTCATCAAAAACTCCTGCATTGAACTTGTTATTCACAGGAGCTATTCATAAACCGTGCCAGATTTTTAGTGGTTAAAAATCAGATGGTTATTTTGGTGGGGATGAAAAATGACGGTGACATTGACACTTTTGACGATGACACCGATGGCGAGATGACAGATGGAGAGGTTAAAAAATGAACAGATATTTATCTCCAGTATTTCTTTATTCTGGAAAGAATAATTTCAATATGAAAAATCACTCTCTTCCAGCGCCATAAACCCGCCATTCCCTTCCCAGTCTGCCAGCCTCTGATATACCTCAGTTACGGCGTTTTTTACCGCCTCGGTCATGGGATAACTGAAGCCAACAATATCCGGCTGGATGCCGATAAACACCACCTCCCCGACGTCCTCCTTCAGCTGGTCGATAAGGAAATTAAGCGGCATATTATGGGTGGTCATCATAAACATTTCGGCGATATCATCCGGGTCGATCACCCGGATTTCGCCGGGTGGCAGCAGCATATCGGTGGCATCGACAATCAACAGCAGATCGGGGTGCAATGCGCGGATGGCAACCACGTCGTTTTCCGGTGCGCTGCCACCGTCGATCACGGTCCAGTCGCCGCGTGGTGCCGAGCGACATTTTTCCGCCAGCAACGGGCCCGCGCCGTCGTCACCCATCATGTTGTTGCCAACGCAAAGTAAAACCTTAGTCATAGCGCCTCCTGACCATCAGATAAATGGCCGGTTCCTGTTGAATGGCTTGTAGCATATCGAGCAGCGCCTGGCTCCAGCGCTGCTGTTGTGGGGTTTGCCGGGGTCTGGCATCATCAAATGCCTGCGCCAGCATCACCACATGACTGTGATCGATGACGATTTCACCGTAGCGTGGCACCCCGTCCATTTTGCGTTTTGCCACATTGTCTGCCGGTAATGTGGCGATCCACGTCTGATAAGCCTCCAGCGGGCATACCAGGCTTTCTTTCAGGCAATCAATCACTCCGAGGTGATGGCCGATCGCCAGGCTGTAATAAACCACCTGCTGCGCATCCGGCGGCGTGTGGTCATTTTCATCAATAAACTTGCGGCTGAGCTGGCAAAACACCACAGATTCGCTCATCACACGCGCTCCAGATGTACCAGGTTTTCCAGACTGGCGACGATCTCGGTCAGGCGCGGATCATTCTCCTCCATCAGCCATTGCTGAACGGCGCCATCACCTGCCGACAGTTTGCTGATGTAGTTGTCAGCAATCAGGCGTCCATAGCGATAGCCTGCCATGCGACGGGCGGCACGATCGATACGCACGCGCAGCGGCTGCACCAGCTGCGGATGCAACAGCTGCGCGGGTTGCAGATCCAGGTCGCTCGCCGGGCGCGCATGGATTTTCTGCTCCAGCAGGCCAAGCGCCATCGCAAACCCGAACAAGGTAGCGGCGGGGGTAGGCGGGCAGCCTGGAATATACACATCCACCGGTACGATTTTGTCCGTGCCGCCCCAGACGCAGTAAAGATCGTGAAAAATGCCGCCGCTGTTACCGCAGGCACCGTAGGAAATGCAGATCTTCGGATCCGGTGCGGACTCCCACGCACGTAACGCCGGGGCGCGCATAGAGCGGGTTACCGCCCCGGTAAACAACAGGATATCGGCATGGCGTGGCGAGGGAACGACTTTAATTCCGAAGCGTTCAGCATCAAAAATTGGCGAAAGGGTGGCGAAAATCTCGATTTCGCAACCGTTGCAACCGCCGCAGTCCACACGATAGACATAGGCGGAGCGTTTAATTTTTTTCAGCAGCGATGCCTTCATGCGTGCAATGGATTCTTCCACCGGCATCGGAATTGGTTGACCCTGCTGATCGCGCGGGCCGACTAAGTTATTCATCCGTTGATTCCTCTCAGCTGGCGGGTGACTTCAATATTCCCGGATGAGACCAGGCTGTGCTGGCGTTTACACTCCGGGCAGGTTTCGAAGGCGGTGCGGCGGGTTTCTGCGTGGCTATCGCCGTTGTGCTGCAACAGCGCGATGGCATAATCGATCTCTTTCTGCACCGCAAAAGGACGACCACAGTCGCGGCAGTGACACAACGGGAAACGCGCCTGTTGCAGCAAATCCGCTTTATCCCACACCGCCAGCTCGTACTGTTGAGAAAGCCGGATAGCGGCAGTCGGGCAGACCTCTTCGCAGCGGCCACAAAAAATGCAGCGACCGAGGTTAAAGCTCCACGCCAGCTCCCTGCTCGCCAGATCGGTTTCCACACTTAACGCATTGGAAGGGCAGGCATTAACGCAGGCGGCGCAGCCGATGCACTGCTGTGAATTATGTTCTGGCTTACCACGAAAATTGGCATCCACATTGACGGGCTGCAACGGGTAACGGGTGGTGGCGACCCCGCCGCTGAGGGCTTTTTTGATAAAAGTAAACATGGTAGCTCCGGGCTTATTTCAGCGGCGAATGGGTGCGCTCGATGCTATAGCGCTCCAGTTCTTTGTAAGGCACGACCTGGGTTTTCTTGCGGCGCACATCCACCACCGTCATGCGGTCAGTGCAGGAGTAGCAGGGGTCGAGACTGCCAATAATCAGTGGCGCGTCGGAAACCGTATTGCCGCGCAGCATATAGCGCAGGGTCGGCCAGTTGGCGTAGGTCGCCGCACGGCAGCGCCAGCGATACAGTTTCTGGTTGTCACCGGTCATGCTCCAGTGGATATCATCACCACGCGGTGCTTCAGAAAAGCCGAGGGCAAAACGATGGGGAATGTAGGTAAAGCCTTCCACCGCAAGGGGGCCGCCCGGCAGGTTATCGAGGCCGAAGTCAATCATATTCAGCGCGGTAAACACTTCATTGATGCGCACCTTCAGGCGTGACAGCACGTCACACCCGTCGAGGCTGCTGATCTGCATCGGCAGCAGACCGTAGCCGGCAAACGGGTGATCGACGCGAGTGTCACGGGCGTGGCCGCTGGCGCGGACCATTGGGCCAACGTTACTAAAATCGCGGGCGATTTGCGGGTCGAGGCGACCAATGCCGACGGTCCGTGACTCGATATTTGGCGTGCTCAGCAGGATATCGGACAGATTCTGCACTTCACGACGCATCTGCTGCGCCAGCTGGCGGGTCTGGATCATGTCATCTTTCAGCAGGTCACGGCGAATGCCGCCAATCAGGTTCATGCCATATGTTTTACGCGCGCCGGTAAGGATTTCCGCCATCTTCATCGACATCTCACGTACGCGGAAGAATTGCATAAACCCGGAGTCAAAACCGACAAAGTGGCAGGCCAGGCCGAGATTGAGCAGATGGCTGTGCAGACGTTCCACTTCCAGCAGAATCGAACGGATCATCTGCGCGCGTTCCGGTACCACGATCCCCATGGCGTTCTCAACCGAGGTGGTATAGGCGGTGCTGTGGGCAAAGCCGCAGATACCGCATACCCGATCGGAAAGGAACGTCACCTCGTTGTAGCCCATGCGGGTTTCTGCCAGCTTCTCCATGCCGCGATGCACGTAGAACAGACGATAATCGGCATCAATAATGTTCTCGCCATCGACAAACAGACGGAAATGGCCGGGTTCATCGGAAGTGACGTGCAACGGGCCGATTGGCACCACATTGTTCTTACTGCTGCCCAGTTCATTGATGAACTCATAGGTTTCGCGGTCAGTGGTCGGTGCCGGGCGCTGGCGGTAATCCATGCTGTCTTTACGCAGCGGGTAGAGATCGTCCGGCCAGTCATCCGGCAGCACCAGGCGGCGTTCATCCGGTAAACCAATCGGCTGCAAGCCATACATATCGCGCACTTCACGTTCACCCCACACGGCGGCAGGTACACGCGGTGTGACGGAAGGAAACTCGGGTTTGTTGGCATCCACCAGCACCCGCACGGTGATCCAGCATTTGGTACCGCGTTCCATCGAAAGCACATAGTAAAGCGCGAAGCTGCCGCACAGCGGGCGCTCATCATTGCCGAACAGCACCGAGAGCCAGCCTCCCTGCTGGTAATACAACCACTCGACGATTTCCGGCAGCATGCCGAGTTTGACGGTGATGGTGATTTGATCACGCGTCTGCCAGCTTTCTTCCAGCACCGCGTGAGGAAATTGCTGATGCAGCGCGGCGAGATAGTGTTGACCAATTTTTTCTTCAGACATGGATAAAATTCTCTTCAATCACGCCGCCAGCAAGGAGACGAAAGCTAAAAATGCAATACCAAAACCGGCCCAGGTGATGCGTGAAGTTTCGAGCATGCGCAGACGCGCCATGCTGTTTTCAAACAGCGCGATAATCAGCACCCCGGCCAGCAGTTTGACGATGGCCAGCACGACGGCGAGGGCCAGTCCGCCCCAGCTGAATACCGTCATCTGCCCCCAGGGCAGAAACACGCCGACAAACATTTGCAGCACCACCAGTTGTTTCAGTGAGATGCCCCATTTCAGGACGGCAAAACCGGCCCCGCTGTATTCAGAGAGCGGGCCTTCCTGCAATTCCTGCTCCGCTTCGGCCAGATCGAACGGCAGCTTGCCCATTTCGATAAAGGTGGAGAAGGCACAGGCGGCCAGCGCCAGTCCCAGCGTCAGGCTATGCGCGATCGGCCAGCTATGGACAGTGAGGGTGATATTGCTGATATGGGTGCTACCGGCGACCTGCGCGGCTACCCACAGCCCGAGCAGCAAAATCGGCTCCACCAGCACGCCGAGCATCGCTTCGCGGCTGGCACCGATGCCGGTAAACGGGCTGCCGGTATCTAACCCGGCAATGGCAAAAAAGAAGCGGGCGATGGCGAACAGATAGATTAACGTGACAATGTCACCTAATGGTGGCAGTGGCGAGGCCAGTGTCACCACCGGTAGCGTGGTGGCAATGGTCAGCATCACGCCGACCATCACCAGCGGCATCAGGCGGAATACCCAGCCGGAGGCGGCAGGCGCTACGCTCTGGCGTCCCAGCAGTTTGCACAGATCGCGATATTCCTGTAACACGCCAGGACCCCGGCGATTATGCAGGCGTGCGCGGGCCATGCGGGTGACACCAGACAACAGCGGCGCGACAAAAAACAGCACCAGAGCCTGGATCAGGGCAAATAAAAACGTCGTCATGTTAGCTCCTCAGGCAATGACCGCGACCAGCAAAATCGCCAGCTCAATAAACGCCAGGCGGCGAAAGAACCCGGCCAGCCACTCTCCGCGCCAGCCCGGCATCCAGCTACCCGGGTTCAGGGTGTGACGCAGGCGCAGCAGCGGTGCAAAGGCGGCTTTTACCGGCTGGGCAAATCCAGTTGCGGTGATCACCATCGCCTGCTCGTGACCATAGCCGCACACCCAGGCTGCGCCGCGTGAACGGTTTGGCAAGCGGTCACCACGCAGGATGATCATCAGGATGAATGGTAGCAGCGGCGTGGCGATCAGCAGCAGGGCGATCATCGGTTGAGATACGGTGGTTTGTGCGGTTTGCAGCGGCAGCGGAACAGCATGCTGTAACAGCGGCAACAGCCAGGGAGCGGCGACACCGGCCACAATGCAGCACAGCGCCAGCACACCGACGCAGAGATTCATCAGCCAGGGGGCGTTGCTG
>NZ_CP133293.1:0-399491 GCF_047947045.1 Pantoea sp. App145 | reverse complement strand
TGCATCAGGGCCTGATAAGCCATACCATTTTCCCTGATGGTGCCGTCTCCGTCAGTGTGTGGTGTGAACATTTGAGGCTGACTGTGGCCGGTGTAGCAACCGAAGCATTGCCAAATACGTTCAGACACAGTGTCCAGGTCAGCAGGGCAATCGCTTTCTCCGGCTGCTGCATCAGTGCAGCCTGAACGGCGAGAGTGCGTTCGGACGACATTTTTGTCAGCAGGGGCACACTGATTTCATCGACGGGTTCTGGCTGCCGGTGATGAGTAACAGGAACAGCAGCTGCCAGCTCTGCAGGGTCAGGCTGCTCCCGTTTCATCACACCACGCTGTACATGTACCTCACCCTGGTACCAGGAGACCACAACTCCGCTCTCCGCTTTCTGTTCCGGCGACCAGCCCCGGACTCTGGCCGCGCATTCAATGGCAGCGACCTCGGATTCGGCGGCATCGTCATGTTCACCGTCCTGCGCCTGAATTTCCTCCAGTCGCTGCCGCTCCCTGTCTGTATATACCGAAGCTGGCGCATCCTGGATGCGGTAAATCTTCGCGTCATCACCATAGTGACTGATTGCACCCATACGCGCTGTACACCATCCCCAGCCCTCCGCTTCAAGAAACCCGTCAGCTACAGACTGAAGTTTCCCGAGCAATGCGGTATCGAGGACCAGCGCATCAACAAAACCACCCTGTTCATCACTGAACAGATCCGTTCTGATCTCACTGTGGCTGAATGCAGTGTCACCCACAAAGCGGAATTTATCGCAGTCTGTAGACACTTCCCCCGAGAGGATCAGCGAGCGGATTACGCGGACTTCCGGTACACCATTCCAGGCCGACTCGCAGGCTGCGTCAAAAACCCTCAGCTGATCGGAGTGCTCACTTACCAGCGCGAGCGCCTGGCAGTGCTCCGACGTGATTTCGTCTTTTGCCAGTGACTCAAGAATGGCAGGAGCCAGTCCGCCCAGCTTCAGCATGCGCTGAACATGGCGGGCACTGTATCCCAGCAGATCACCGATCTGTGCGGGTGTTTTCCCTTCTGCGGCGAGTTCCCGGAATCCCGTAATCTGGTCATACGGATGCATTTCTTTACGCCTGCCGTTTTCGGTCAGGGAGGCGACGCGCGCCAGCTCCCGTGGGATAACCTTGTAAGCAATCCATTCATGTTCCGGATCCACCTTACCTTCAGCAACCAGCAGCCCTATGGCTCTGGTACGCCCTCCCCCCGCAATAACTTCCAGACGCCCGTCGCAGCATTCAACTACGATCAGATTCTGCAGCAGGCCAACGGCCAGGATAGTGTCTGCATAACCCCGGATTTCCTCATCGGTATGCGGGATTCTGCGGGTGTTAATTTCCCCGACAAACAGCTGAGTGTACCGGGCATAGCGCACCTGCGTATTTTCAAGCGCGCTTACCAGTTCTTCAGAGACAACCTCATCTGCTTTTCTGCGTGTGTTTTTCTTCGCTGATTTTGAAAGTAACATTATTGAAACCTCAAAAGATGAATGGCGATCAGACCTTGGCGACGTGACCACGCCGCCAGGGATGCAGTTATCAGAACGGGATCCCGTCAAGTTCATCCTGTGACGGCCAGTCATCCTGCACATTCAGTGGCAGCGGTGCAGGCTGCACGGCAGCTTTTCTTCCCTTTCCACGCGTTTTCTTCCTGGCAGGTGTTGCCTGACCCGCAGGTTTTTGCGAAGCAGCTGCCTGGCTGGCCTTTTCATCGTTCTGGCTGTTCTCCCGGCGACCACCCAGCAGTTGCAGGGTACCGTTGTGCCCGATGATGACTTCAGTGGCATAACGGACAACACCATTGCTGTCTGACCAGTTGCGGGTGCGCAGCTGACCCTCCAGATAGATTTGAACTCCCTTACGCAGATACTCCCCGGCGATATCGGCCAGCTTTCCGAACACCACCACACGATGCCATTCGGTATGTTCCCGGACTTCTCCGCTCTGCTTATCACGCCAGGTTTCAGCGGTTGCCAGGGAAAGCTGGGCGACCGTAACGCCATTCGGCAGATAACGAATTTCAGGATCCTGCCCCAGGAAACCGACCAGAATCACTTTGTTAACTCCACGTACTGTCATGATGAATCTCCTTAATCAGATGCGCTTTCGTCTTTAAAACCCCATCATCCGTTGAGTTTCCGGAGCTGCGGTTTTGACGTTTTGCGGGTACCGGCTTTTCGGTTCCCTCTGGTACTGCCATCACCCGTTTGAGAACCTTCGCCGCAGGGGCGTAAACCGGCACCGGCGGAGGCAGACGTCCGGGGCGCGGGGAAAAAATTTTCCGGTCTGGAGCCTGCGTAATGCCGGACAATATTTTCAGCGCGTTCACTTCACCCTGGACGGCCACGACGACTGTGCCTGTATCAGCCCCGGCGACAGGGACTTAAACGGGGGAAAGGCTACGGAGGAAGAATGAGCAGGGACTCGCCGCAACGGCGTAAAGCGCAGGCGCGAAACGGCGTTGCACCTCACAGCCCGGCAGGATTATTGCCGGGATGCAGGGAGCGCAGGCAACGGCGCGACAGAGCGGCGCATCCGGCACGGATGCTGTTAGCGATTGGGTTGGTCAGTAATGAATAAAAGGCATATTTCTGATGAAGGACTGCTACAGCCCGATTAATCAGTGATCGTCACAGTCAGATGGGGGAGTTTTCCTGGCTGCAAAATAAAATAAGGTGGAGGGATTGACCAGGCATTCAGATTAACAGCTGGCATAATCCATTAACTCACTGAATACACTCATTTAAACAATTTTGTTAAGTAAGCATGTGTGAGCTATGCTCAGATTGATTCTTTGGAGTTTTTACACATTACGTCTGGCCGGATGATTAACCAGACGTAGAGTTATTCTAAGAAAAGTGTACGCCACCACTCAGCTAACGAAGCCATAATGGAGGAGTAACAGGATGAATCATTTGGTTGAGACGATAGCGGATTTACTCAGCTACATGCCTCTGATTGGGGGAACTAAAAAAGATAAGAAATCCTCCAGGAACAGGATATCCGATCTTGAGTACAAGCCAGTCTGCAGAGTATCTGAGAACAAGAGCAATGATAAAAATCCTCTGCGCAAGCAGCAATTACCGGGAGCTGAATGAGATACATCCCGCATAAGCGGAAACACGTCACTTTCCCGTTCTTCAGGTGATGCTGTTCAGTCATTAGCATATTCAACATTCTTTAACTCAGAGCAATGCGGCATGCCGAAATACTGTCTATCTGGGTCTGCAGCAATGTGAAACGGTACCAGCACAGTACCCGAACCAATCTGCACGCTGTTCGGGTCCACATAGATTTCAGAGGATAAAATCTGGTATTTACCGTAAAACTGTCGATCAGTCCGCGTAACGTCAGCTATAACAGCATCTGCTGCCTGCCGACGAGTCAGGACTTTGCATGCTTTAAGGTCAGACTGCAATCTCAGCTGTACATCGACATAGAGTGAAACACCCCCAATTATCAATAACAACGCTATTCCTGAGCACACCATCAGCAATTTTTTCATATATACGTACATTTCAAGCTCAATGCCTGAGGCAGGGTAAGGGGAAGTATTAATAATTGGTTGCCAGCGTATCTCTCGCAACCAAATTCAGCTGCAGTCAGCATCCCCACGATTGTGAGATTATCAATAATCGCCTTTATGCCAGTCCGTATACCTTCGGGCACCACCGCCATAATAGGTTTCGCGTGGTGCTGTGGTTAGCTCAGCACCGTATCATAAGCGCTCGACAAGTTCCGAATTAGAGATAAACAGGCGACCAAACGCCACCGCATCTCCTTCTCGCTACGGCATTTGATGAGCAGGGCCAACTGGATTTGGCATCCATTGAACGTCTGGTCAAATTTCTACTGCAACAAGGGATTGATGGCATGACGCTGTTTGGCTATGCCTTAACTCAGGATGAGAAGCAGACATTGTTTCATTGCGTCAAAACACAAGTGGGTGATTTGCCGTTGGTGGCGGCGGCTGGCGGTGCTTCATCTGCCGTCGCCATTGAAGAGATCAACCGAGTACAGCGCTGGGGAGCGCAGGTGGCGATGGTTAATCCCCCCTCGGTGGTGAAGCCTGGCCCGGAGGAGATTTATCATTTCTGGCGCGACATTTGCCATGCCTGCGATATCGACATCATGATTCAGGATGCGCCTTTGATGACCGGCGTTAACATCCCCGTACCGACGCTGGTGCGTTTGTGCCAGGACTTCCCCGCCATCAAGTACATTAAAGTGGAACAACCGCCCACCACACTGAAAATCACCGCGCTAAAGCAGGCGCCTGGAGACAGTGTCGGTCTGTTTGGCGGCCTGAACGCGGGATTCTTATTTGAAGAGTTATGTCGTGGCGTGACGGGCACTATGCCAGCTTGCGAGTTTCCTGATGTGATCAATGCGATCCTGGCGGCCTGGCAGCAGAATCGTCAGGAAGCACAGGCGCTGTTTTATCGTTATCTTCCTTTCCTGCGCTACGGCGTACAGCCGGGGATCGGCGTCGCCATTCATAAAGCGGTGCTGCATCAGGCAGGGATTTTCGCCAGCGATTACGTGCGTGAACCCGCGAAAGGTCTGAATGACACCACGCGCAAGGAATTACAGGAACTGACGGATTTCCTGCCGCTGGCCGTGCTGGGAGGTCGCCCATGAACTACATCGCGGTGGACTGGGGCACCAGTAATTTCCGCGCATTAAGCGTGCGTGATGGAGTGGTCATTAAAGCGGTGCAAGACAGTTGCGGCGTTGGCAAATGTCAACGCGACGAGCTGCCTGGGATTTTACAACAGCAACTGATTCGGATTGATGAGGCTTACGATGAACAATTGCCGGTGCTGCTGTGCGGCATGATTGGCAGCAATATCGGTATTTCCGCCGCAAAATTGTCCTGCCCGCATATCTGTCAATGGGCTCGATGATCTGCTGTTGCCACGCGCGGAACCTTGCACGCGGGTTGGTTTCAGTCACGTTTTGAACGCGTCGGCATCCGCGTGATTACGCCTGAAGGCGATGAACGGGTGCTCGCCTGTACTGAAATTCCCCCGACACTGAAAACATCCAGTCGGTGCATTACCCCATGCCATCGACCCGACCGCTGCGCTCGCCAGAGCATGTGTCAAATTATGGCAGATCGCTCCTCAGTGAGACTGGTCATGTTGTTGGGGGAGCAACAGCTGAAGTGTGCCGCGCCGTCGCCGTTAATCGCTGTAGCACTAGCGCCAGTAATCCATCCAGCGTAGGCGTCGACACACCGGCCGCACGTGCCATCTGTTGAACTGAAATCAATTGAGCATCAATCTCCAGCGGTCGGGCTGCAAGAAGGTCCTGTAACATGGAAGGTGCATGCAAACTTTGGGATAAATTTAACAGCACATCTTCTTCATCCGGGGGCAATCTCACATCATAAGCAGCAGCAATCGCCACCACTTCGGCAAGCACTTGCCGCGCAAGCAGCCGCAATGTTTGATTCTTCATGATGTCTGCGGGCAGGGAAAGCGTCAGCGTGGTCAACAACGAACTTGTCATATTGATGCGCAATTTACGCCAAACTTCAAAGCGGATATCAGGTACCACAGTCACAGGCAAGGCGGGAGACAGCATACTCTGTAATTTGAGTAATCGCGCACTCACGTCCCCGCCTGGTTCGCCCAAATAGTAGCACGCAGCTTCCCCGTGTTGTTTGACCACACCAGGGGAAACCAACTGACTGGGGCAATGAATGATACATCCCACCGTGCGCGGCAAACCGATGTAACGCGCCAACACACCATGTGGGTCCAAATCTATGTCGGCGACTGACACGTTCTGTCCACTGAAGTACCACCAGGGAAGTCCATTTTGCGCAAAGATCACCGGGGTGTCTTGCGCCAGTAAAGCCCGCATGGACAACGCTGATGCCGCCACAGTATGGGCTTTTAGTGTACAGATAACCACATCCTGTACCCCCAGCTCCGCCGCATTATCACTGGCAGTGACGTCTACGGTGAAGGTGTCATACCCTGCGCTATATTGCAGCCCATGTTCGCGAATCGCCTGCAAGTGCGCGCCCCGGGCAATGACGCTCACC
This sequence comes from Pantoea sp. App145, assembly GCF_047947045.1. Classification (NCBI taxonomy): domain Bacteria; kingdom Pseudomonadati; phylum Pseudomonadota; class Gammaproteobacteria; order Enterobacterales; family Erwiniaceae; genus Pantoea; species Pantoea sp. App145. The sequence continues at coordinate 393,419 of NZ_CP133293.1, read as the reverse complement.
TGGTGTCCCGCACGCGCTAACTTCGCTGCCATGACGCTGCCTACCGCACCCGCTCCGTAAATCGCAATTTTCGCCATATTCGCCATCCTGCGTATTATTAATGAACGCGAGGGTAGATATTCAGACAACGAGGCGAAAATGATTTAACCAGATAAGAAAAGTCATAATAAGCAATATAGAATTTATGTTTAGCAAAACTGGTGAAATCATTCTTATTAACTGGCCACCATTACCTGTCGTGCATTATAAACGTGCAATTCACCACATCATTTTTAACTCTTCTCAAATTAACACTATAAATTGAGCCACTAAAGCATACAGTTATGGGAATCCCTAACAATCCCACTACTGAAATAACAAGATAAATTAACCTCACTGACTGAAAGCTATAATATGAAAAAAGAATACCGATCTTGTTATTTACTTCTGAATTTTACCACCGGCTAGACTGACGCCTGTAAAAGTCAATTAATAAAAAACTCACCTGGTTATCACTTCATCGTATAAGGAGCATCCCGCCTATGTCGCGGTTGTATAAAGTTTTCATTGCCTCTCTGCTTTTGCTGGGAGTTATCTCAGACACGACCTCTGCTGCAGATCCTGCCGCCACGCCGGTCAGAGGGGGAACGCTGATTGTGGCTATCGATCCTGAACCCAGTACGTTAACAGCCACCTTTAATAACCAATATGCCAACCGTACCATCTCCGCCAATATTTTTGATGGTCTGCTGACCTACGATGATAATTATCAACCTCAGCCGAACCTGGCAGAATCATGGTCGGTTGCACCGGATGGGAAGTCCATCACATTTAAATTACGCCACGATGTGAAATGGCATGATGGCCAGCCCTTTACCTCTAAAGATGTGCGTTATTCTGCGCTGGAAGTATGGAAGAAAGTGCACTCCCGCGGCCGTTCCACATTCGCAACCTTAACCGATGTGGAAACCCCGGATAACTGGACGGCGATATTCCGCCTTAGCGCACCATCGCAAGTGATTCTCAATGCCTTCGATGGCGCTGAGTCTCAGGTTTTACCGGAACATATCTTTGCCGGCAAAGATATTCGTACCAACCCCGCCAGCGCAGCCCCAATTGGCACCGGGCCGTTTAAATTCAGCAAGTGGGTCCGTGGACAATATGTTGAACTGGTGCGCAATCCGGATTACTGGCAGCAAGGTAAACCTTATCTCGATCGCATTATTTATCGTTTTATTCCGGATGCTTCAGCACGCAGTGCGGCACTGGAATCTGGCGAAGTGCAGTACATCCCGTTTGCCGGTATTCCCTTTGCCGATATCAGCCGCCTGAAACAAAATCCCCAACTGGCGTTCGATTCACGAGGTTACTCCTATGCGGCGCAAACCTATTTTCTTGCCTTCAACTTACGCAACAAATATCTGGCACAGCAGAAAGTCCGTCAGGCGTTTGCCCACGCGATTGACCGTCAACGTCTGATCGATACCGTCTGGTATGGGCAGAGTAAACCAGAATATAGCGTCATCCCTGCCTCACTGACGCGTTACTTCACCAACGATATTCCTCATTACGACTACGACATCGCCAAAGGCAACCAGCTGCTGGACGAAGCCGGCTTCAAAAAAGGACCTGATGGTTCCCGCTTTACCTTACGCCTTTACTCGGACCCGGCTTCGAGCCAGGCGTTGCTGGTTGGCGAGTTTTTGCGGCAGTCGTTAAGCAAACTTGGCATCACGCTGAAATACATTCCGCTGGATAACGCCACCTTTACCAAACGGATCTACACCGATTATGACTTCGACGTGGTCTTCCAGGGCTGGGGTATCATGCTCGATCCACAAATGGGACTGACCCGCGTCTATGATTCCAGCGCCCAGCAAGCGGGTGTGCCTTATGCCAACGCCTTTGCCTACAGCAATCCGCAGATGGACGACATCATTCACCGCTACCAACGTGAGGTTGACCCGCAAAAACGCATAGAGGAGTTCCATGAGTTCCAGCGTCTGGCGCTGACCGACCTGCCTTTAATCCCGGTGATGCAAGCTCCGTTCTTTACTGCTTATAACCGCAAACTGCACGGCATTGATTTCTCACCAGCGGGTGCGCATGCCGGCTTCCGCAACGCCTGGCTCGCGCCCTAATCTTAACGGAGGACTCTATGTCTGAATTAGCACTTGAACCCGTATCCCGCAACAGCGTCAGCGATGCCGAATGGCAGGCACGTATTGATCTTGCCGCTGCACACCATTTTTCCCACCGTAACGGTTTCAGCCAGGGCATTTACAACCACCTTACCCTGACCGTGCCCGATGAACAGGCGTTCCTGCTGCTCCCATTTGGCCTGCACTGGACCGAGGCCACTGCCAGCGTATTTCTGAAGATTGGCTATGACGGTCAGCTGCTGGCGGGTGGCGGGCAGATTCAGCGTTCGGCCTACTGCATCCATGCGCCGATTCATGCATTTGCACCGAAACATGCCGCGGTATTCCACACACATATGCCTTACGCCAGCGCGATTGCCCGCCTGGCGGATCAGCGCTTACTGATTACCGGCCAGGCAGAAGCGTTACTCAGTGACGATATCGCCTATGACAATGACTATCAGGCACTCGCACGCGATCCGGCAGAAGGTGAACGCCTGGCCGAGTTACTGCAACTGAAATCAATTCTGTTTATGGCAAATCATGGTGTGGTAGTGACCGGAGAAGATGCCGCAGAGGCATGGGATCGTCTCTATGCCCTTGAATATGCCTGCCAGGTTCAGCTCTATGCGCGCTGGACCGGTGAACCACTGCGTGAATTGACACCAGAATTACGTGAAAAAGTGCGCCATCAAATCACCCGTACACCGCTGCACGATGCCGCAACCAGCCGTTATTTGCCAGGCCATACGCTGCATTTCAACGCCCTGAAACGCCTGCTGGATCGTGACAGCGTTACCTATCGTGATTAATTGCCTGCGGAGAGCAATATGACCTTAGAATCAAGCACCGAACACCCCGGGCATTTTGATTTTGCCGTGGTGACCCGTGATTCCACTCACACCCTGGTTTCCGCCGCAAAATCACTGACAGCCACGCTGGCCGCGGGTGCATCCGAGCGTGATTTGCAACGCATCCTGCCGTTTGATGAGATGGAATGGGTACGTAAAGCGGGCATCACCGCCGCGCGAGTCCCCGCAGCATGGAACGGACCGGAACTGCCGTGGCGGGATCTCGCTCAAGTGATGATCGCACTGGCTGAAGGCGACCCCAATATCGCCCAGGCGCTCATCCCGCACTTCACTTCGGTGGAACGTCTGCGACTCAATGGTAATGCACAGCAACAAAGCCGTTATTTTCATGGCCTGCGTCACGGTGACATTATCAGTGGCGCAACGGGCGAACTGGGCGGCAAGTTTGTTACCGACATGACCACCCGACTGGTGTCCACAGAAAAGGGACTGCGTTTACGCGGTAAAAAATTTTACAGTACGGGTGGCCTGCTGGCTGACCGGTTGCGCGTTACTGCCAAAGATGACGATGGCAATACGGTCTCCGTACTGATCCCGCGTCAACGCGCGGGCATCGTGCAACATGACGACTGGGATGGTATGGGGCAGCGTCTCACCGCCAGTGGCACCACCGAATTTAACGATGTGCTGGTCCATCCTGAAGAAGTGATGTTCTACAGCAGCGCCCTGAACAAACGCCGCAATTACCAGCCCGCCGCCACCCAGATGCTGCACTCCACTATCGAAGTCGGTATTACCTTTGCGGTTCTACAGGATGCAATTGGCTGGGCACAGCGCGGTGCCCGTCCCCGCCCGGACTCGGGTGTTGAGCGATCCACCGATGACTGGTACGTGCAGCACATTATCGGCAACATCGCCGCCCATGCGCACGCGGCTGAAGCCACTCTGCTGCGTGCAGCGGGTAAAGTGGATGAAGCAGTGAATGCCTGGTACAGCGAGGTGAAGGGTGCAGAACTGGAATCCACGCTGATTGCCGCTTCCATCGCCACCGCAGAGGCCAAAATCATCTGTAACAGCGCGGCGCTGAAAGCTGCCGAGTTGATTTACGATGTCGGCGGATCTTCCGCCACACTGCGCCGCAATAATTTTGACCGTCACTGGCGCAATGCACGCACCCACACCACGCACGATCCGATCAACCATCGTTATCGGGTCGTCGGCCGCTTTTATCTTGACCAGACGCCTCCTCCCATCACCATGTATGACTAATCGGAAACAGATTATGAGCAGCTCACGCCCTGCCCAGATGCACCTGGGCGCTTTTTTACAGGATGCCGGTCATCATATTGCCGCCTGGCGGCATCCCGACGCACCAGTGGGTGCCGGGATGAATTTTGACCATTTTCACCATCTGGCAAGCCGTGCTGAAACAGCAAAATTCGATATGGTGTTCCTCGGCGATCAGATGACGTTTCAGTATGAAGAAGATGAAACGCTGGGCCGTACCTCGCGCACGGTGAATTTTGAACCGCTTACGTTGCTGTCGGCGCTGGCAACGAGTACCCAACATATCGGGCTGATCGCCACCGCCTCCACCAGCTACAACGAGCCTTACCATGTGGCACGCAAGTTTTCCTCGCTGGATCACATCAGCAATGGTCGTGCCGGCTGGAATATCGTTACCAGCTGGACCGGTGGTGAAGCACGTAATTTTAACCGTGCAGAGGTGATGGAGCATGGCCTGCGCTACCGCCGTGCGCAGGAGTTCGTTGAGGTGGTAAAAGGCCTGTGGGATACCTGGGATGCAGATGCATTACTTGACGATCGCCAGCAAGGTAAGTTCTTCGATCCTGAGCGCCTGCATATCCTCGACCATCAGGGCGAATTTTTCCAGGTACGCGGCCCACTGACCATTGCCCGTGCGCCCCAGGGCTACCCGGTATTGGTGCAGGCTGGCTCCTCAGCAGATGGACAGTCGCTTGCTGCCCGCCATGCCGAGGTGATTTTCACCGCCCAGCGCAACCTGACGGATGCGCAACACTTCTATCGCACGGTAAAAAGCCAGTTAGAGGGTTGGGGACGCGAGCCTGATAGCCTGAAAATCATGCCCGGAATTTTCCCGGTGGTGGGGAAAAATGCCGCCGAGGCACGGGAAAAATTCGAACGCCTGCAGGCACTGGTCAGCCCGGAAATCGGCTGGCCAGTGCTGGCACGTCATCTGGGTGGCTTCGATCTCTCCGGTTACTCACCGGATGATCCGGTACCGGAACTGCCGTTAACCCAGGGGAACCAAAGCCGCCAGGCACTGTTGCTGAAGTTTGCCCATGAAGAGAACCTCACCATTCGCCAGTTGTATTGGCACGTTACCGGCACGCGCGGTCACTGGGCAGTGTTCGGCAGCCCGGAAGAAATTGCTGATGTGCTGGAGGAGTGGTTCACCGCCGGTGCGGCTGATGGCTTCAATATTATGGCCCCCTGGTTACCGGGCGGGCTGGAAGAGTTTATCGATCACGTGGTGCCGATATTGCAACGCCGTGGTCTGTTTCGCACGGCGTATCAGGGAAGCACGCTGCGTGACCATCTTGGCCTGGCTACCCCCGTGCGCGAGGTGCCATGATGAGCCGCACTCTGCATCTCGGCGTGTTTGTTGAAACCACAGGGCGCCACCTGGCCGGATGGCGACACCCGGACGTTGACCCTCATGCGCCGATGCGTTTTGACCATTACCGGAAAGTGATAGAAATCGCTGAACGCGGGCTGTTCGATCTGTTTTTTCTCGCCGATGGGCTGGCAGTGCGTGACCGGGCGGCTGAAAAATTGGGCCGTACCCCCAAAGCGCACTTTGAGCCGCTAACGTTACTTTCCGCCCTCGCCCCGCTGACACAACATATTGGGCTGATCGCGACGGCCTCCACCACCTTCAATGAACCCTGGCATCTGGCACGCAAGTTCGCCTCGCTGGATCATCTCAGTGAGGGGCGTGCGGGATGGAATATCGTCACATCATCGAGCCAGGCGGAAGCCGATAACTTCTCAATGGTGGAGATCCCCACATCCGAGGCGCGCTATGAACGCGCTGCTGAGTTTGTCGGTCTGGTGCGCGCCTTATGGGACAGCTGGGACGACGACGCTATCGTCGCCGATCAACAGGATGGGCGCTATTTTCTGCCCGAACGGTTGCATACTGTTGATCATCAGAGTGACTTCTTTTGCGTGCGCGGGCCGTTAACGGTGTCACGCTCACCTCAGGGGCACCCGCTGCTGGTGCAGGCCGGATCCTCAGCACAGGGCATTGCGCTGGGTGCACGCTACGGCGAAGTGATCTACACCGCGCAAACCACCCGGAGTGATGCGCAGGCGTTTTATGAGTTGATTAAGGGGCTGGCGCAGGAAGCCGGACGGCGTGCCGATGATTTACGTATCCTGCCTGGCTTGTTTCCGGTGGTGGCCCCGAGTCGCAGTGAGGCGGAGGAGAAATTTGAGCAACTGCAATCGCTGCTGCACCCTGAAGTCGGGCTGGCGCAACTGGAGCATCACCTCGGCGGGGTATCACTGGCGGGGCATGATATTGATGGCCCTCTGCCGGAACTTCCGCCTGGCAAAGAGTTCACCAGCCGTGCTGAGTTGCTGATTAGAATTGCACGTCGCGACCATCTCACCATTCGCCAGCTGTACCAGCAGGTCGGCGTGGCGCGTGGTCATACATTGCTGGTGGGGACACCCGCGGACATTGCTGACTTCATGGTGGACTGGTTTGAAACAGGCGCGGCGGATGGTTTTAACATCATGCCGGGCTGGTTACCCGGTGGACTGGAAGATTTTGTCTCCCTGGTAGTCCCTGAATTGCAGAAGCGCGGGGTCTATCGCACCGTATATCAGGGCAACACCTTACGTGAACGGATGGGGTTAGCCCGTCCTGCCAGTCGTTATGCAAAGGGGAATGTCGCGTGACTACACAGATACCCATTTTAAGCGCCGAGGAGGCGATTCAGGCCGCAGAGACGTTCCGCACGCAGCTTGCTGCCAGCAGCAACCGCCGCGATCGTCAGCGTTTACTGCCGTTTGATGAGATCGAACAACTGAAGCGCAGCGGCCTGCTGGCGATCCGTGTACCTAAAGCTTACGGTGGCGCGGAATTGGATCTGCAAACTTTCAGCCATGTGCTGTGGCTCCTTGCGGCGGGTGATCCCAATATCGCCCAGGCGGTCGCGCCGCAATTCACCAACCTGGAAAAGTTGCGTTTGTATGGCTCCCCGGCGCAGCAGCAACGCTATTTCACGCAGGTGCTGGCAGGCAGCCTGATGAGCAATGCCGCCGCCGAAAAAGGCGGTAATCACATTGGGGATGTGCAGACACGTTTGTTGCGCACGCCGCACGGTTGGCGCCTGCAAGGCAAAAAAGCCTACAGCACCGGTAGTCTCTACTCCTCAGTCATTTTGGTCACCGCATTGCATCCCGATGGCGGGCGTGCCGCGGTATTTGTGCCCAACGATCGTCAGGGCGTACGCGTGCTTGACGACTGGGATGGTATGGGGCAACGCACAACGGCCAGCGGCACCACCGAATATGATGATGTGGTGATTGAAGATGAGGAGATTTTACCAATCCCGGCGTTTGGCCAGCGGCGTACCCATGAAGGCGGCTTTGCCCAATTGATTCACTGCGCTATCGATGCAGGGATCGCCGAGGCAGCACTGGCCGAGGGCTGCCGTTATGGTCGCGAACATGCCAGGGTGCTACGTGAAAGCGGCGTGGAGTCTGCCACTCAGGACCCCTATGTGCTGCATACCGTCGGCGAGATGGCAATCATTACCCACAGCGCCCAGGCGCTACTGGAACGCGGTGCCCGTTTGCTCGACCGCGCCCTGCCCGGCAGCTTTGCCCCCACACCGGAGGCAGACCGCTGGCTGGCTGAAGCGTCAATTGCCATCGCCGAAGCCAAATACGCCACCACTCACGCCTCGTTGCAGGTCAGCGAGATGCTGTTTCGTCTTGGCGGTGCTTCTGCGACAACCGCAGGCCATAACCTTGATCGTCACTGGCGTAATGCGCGTACTCATACCACCCACGATCCCGTTTCCTATAAGGCGCGTGCCGTGGGTGACTTTTATCTCAATGGCTCGTTGCCCCCCATCAACACGAAAATATAAGGTCGGATGGTTATGGATTTACAGCTTAACAATAAAGTGGTCGTCGTTACCGGCGGCAGCAAAGGTATCGGGTTGGCTGTCGCGCGGCGTTTTCTCGATGAAGGCGCCAGAGTTATCCTGATTTCCCGCAATGAACAGAACCTTGCTTCAGCACGTGCCAGTCTCAATGTCAGTGAGGAGCGCCTGCATACGTTACCTGCTGACCTGCGTGATGCTCAGCAGGCAATTGCGGTGATTGATGCGGCGGCGGCCCGGTGGGGAGAAATCGATGTGCTGGTGAATAGCGCTGGCGATGCACAACGCCGTGCGCCGGAAGAGCTCGACAGCGCTGCCTGGCATGCAGCGCTGGACGCTAAATACTTCACCTACATCCACACTCAGGATGCGGTGCTGGCGCGGTGGCGGCAGCGTGAGGTTGCACCACAGCAGGCACGTGGTGCCATTGTGAACATTGTCGGCACCGGGGGACGCGTACCCAACCCATCTCATGCGGCTGGCGGTGCCGCCAATGCCGCCTTACTGCTTTCAACGCTGGCGCTGGCGCAACATTACGCACGTTATGGTATTCGTATTAATGCGGTGAATCCGGGCTTCACCCTGACAGATCGCATCCATCGTTCCATTGAACATGAAGCAAAACGTCTGAATCTGACGCCGGATGAAGCGCTGGCACGCATGGAAGCCGATTTGCCGCTGGGACGTTTTGGTCAGCCGGAAGAGATTGCCGATGCGGTGCTGTTTCTCGCCAGCCAACGCGCCAGTTATGTGGTTGGCGCATTACTGAGTGTGGATGGCGGGCAGAAAGCGATTTTGTAATGGCTCCCGTCAGGCCGCTGGCTGCGCCTGACGGGGCTGAAAATGCGCCGCGTCGATCAACTGACGGGTGTAGGGATGTGCAGGTTCCGCCATTAACCGCATCGCCTCTCCCCGCTCAACCACCTCACCCTCACGCATCACCAGAATATGATGTGCCATCGCCGCCACCACAGCCACATCATGGGTGATGATCAGATAACTGAGTCCGCGATCGCGCTGAAGTTGTTGCAGCAACTGCACCACCTGTTTTTGCACAGTGACGTCAAGCGCACTGGTCGGTTCATCCAGCACCAGAATATCCGGCTCAACTATCAGAGCACGAGCAATGGCAATGCGTTGCCGTTGACCACCTGAAAACTCATGAGGATGTCGCTGTAGCAAATGCGGAAATTGTTGTTCTGGCAGCCCCACTTCCGCCAGTAACGCCAGAATACGTTCCCGCCTTGCCGTCGCAGATAACTCCGGATAGTGCAACCTTAACCCTTCGCCGATGATCTGTTCAATGGTGAGGCGGGGCGACAGCGATGAATAAGGATCCTGAAACACCGCCTGCACTTTCCGCCGGTGCATTTTATGCGCCTCTTTACCCGCCTTGCGTGCATTCTGCCATGAAGTACCATCCACCTGTAATGTCCCCTGGTGTTTGATCAAACCCAGCACTGCGTTAGCCAGTGACGTCTTGCCCGATCCGGATTCACCGATAATGCCGACAGTTTGCCCCTGTAACACCTCGAGACTGGCCTGTTTAACCGCGGTATGCCAGGCGGGCGTGAACCAGTTTCGCACCCCTTTCAGCATACGTGGATAGCGAATCTCCACATCACGGGCGTGAAGTCGTACTGCTGGCGTACCCGGATGCCGGATATCCACCAACCGTTCTGGACGGCTGCTGAGCAGTTTGCGGGTATAAGGATGAGCGGGAGAAAGAAACAGCCGTTCCGTCGGGGCATCTTCGACAATCACCCCCTTCTCCATTACCAGCACCCGATCGGCGAAACGACGAACCAAATGCAGGTCATGGCTAATCAGCAACACCGCCATACCGTTGCGTTGTTGCAGGTCCGCCAGCAGGTTCAGAATTTGCAGGCGTAATGTTGCATCCAGCGCGGTGGTTGGCTCATCGGCCAGCAGCAGGCGTGGTTCACCAGCCAGTGCCATCGCAATCATCACCCGTTGGCGTTGCCCGCCGGAGAGCTGATGCGGATAAGCGTGGGCGCGCTGCTCTGGTTGCGGAATGCCGGTATCGGCCAGTCGTGCCACCGCCTGAAACCACGCCTCGCGACGGTTCAACTGATGATGCAGACGGTAAACCTCGGCAATTTGTTCACCGACGGTTTTTAACGGGTTAAGCGCGGTCATCGGTTCCTGAAAGATCATCGCAATATCGCGACCGCTCAGGGTGCGTATATCCCTTTCAGCCAGTGCCAGCAGGTTGCGGCCCGCAAATTGCGCTTCACCGCTGATCTGCGCACCGGGGATGAGCCGCAATAAACTCATGGCGCTCAGGCTTTTTCCTGACCCCGATTCCCCTACCAGCGCCACTTTCTCATGGGGATTAAGCGTAAATGAAATCCCTCTGACCAACGGTTTGTCGCTGATGCTGATGCGGAGATCCCGGACATCTAATAAGCTCATGATCTTTCTCCTTATTAATCGATGCGCCAGCGCGCGATAGCGTTCATATCCAGTTCTACCCCCCACCCGACGCCGTCATGTAACGTCAGCTCTCCATCGGCAATGGCCAGCGGCGGGCTGACGACATCGCTGGCTAATTCATTCGTAACACTGCTGGTAAAGGGGGAAGGTATCAGCGGCTCTGCCCAGGCGGTGGCGAGATGAGCAACCGCCAGCGTCGAGATGCTGGTGGCGGGGTGATTGCCCGCGCGCACCCGCCATCCGGCACTGCTGGCGATGTGCCACAGCTGGCGCGTGTGCCAGATGCCACCATTTTTCGCCGTTTTGGTGTGAATGCCCTGTGCCACACGTTGCGGAATGGCCTGGAGTAAATCAGCGGGGGTCGTCACGCTCTCGTCCAGCAGCAATGGAATGGAGGTTCTGGATGCCAGATCCGCCAGACCGGCCCAGTCATGACTGGCGAGTGGCTGTTCTGCCGCCTCAATGGCGTAAGGTTCGATAGCCTGCAATAACCGCAATGCCTCGCTGAAGGACAACGCGGCATTGGCATCGATAAGGATCTGCGCATCATCACCGAGGGTATCGCGCAATGCCGCCACCGCCGCAATATCCCGACTGACGGATCGCCCGACTTTCAGACTGAAGTGTCGGTAGCCCTGGTCATAACGTAAGCGGGCCTCTTCCAGCGTCTCCGCCAGCTGATCGCGTAACGTCAGCACCGCACCGGTTGCTACCGTGGGGCGTGCACGGCCGCCCAGTAGCGCCCATACCGGCAGGTTCAGCATATGCCCCTGCGCATCATAGAGGGCATCCAGCAATGCCGCTTTAGCAGCGTAGCGCCCCGATAAGTGCTGATCAAAACGCCGGGCGATCGTGGCAATATCAAAGATTGATTGCCCCAGCATCAGCGGAATCAGCAGTGATTGCATCGCATCCACCAGACCCACCAGCGTTTCGTTACTGCCCTGCCGATGCCAGGCCTGAGTTTCACCTAACCCAATTATCCCGTCCTCGGTTTGCAGGCTGACAATCACAACGTCCACACTTTGACGCGCCACACCAGCGGCAATGTCATACGCCGATTTAAGCGGTATGCGTAAGGGATAGACTGTTACGCTGCGAATTAACGCATCGCGCCTCATTGCAGCGCCTCTTCAGCCTGTGCCTGCGGCAGCAAACGGCGGAAACCATGCAGGCCATCCTCATCAACCGCCGCAGGCAGGCCGGCTTCCCACGCAAGATAATCCGCGGAGGCCTGCAGATTTCCACTGTGTCTATCATGTAACCAGAACAGGTAATCTATACGTTCCGCTTCAGTAAGAGACAAAGGCTGTGCGGCAAATTGCCAGCCTGCGGCACGCCAGTCATCCTCATCGCCCTGAACCACTTTGGCATGCAATGCATAGCGGGAAATCAAATCCCAGGCCACCGCCCAGGCGAGCGAGCTTTGTCTGGCAAAAACCCACAACACCCGATCTTTCGGCAGCGTTGCCACATGTTGTGCCAGCGTGGCCCTGTTTACCCAGTACCCGCCTTGCAGCGTGGGTTTCGCCAGGTTTTTACTGCGATCGGCGAGCAAAATAATATCGCCAGGCTGATATTCTGCCTGCGCAGCACTGGCGGTGAGGCTGGCGACCGGCGGAAACAGAGCAGGCAAAGCCACAACTACAGCCGTGGGGGGCTGCACTCCTGCCGCATCAGTCAGGATGCTGACATCCCAGCCCAATTGATACAACCACCATGCGGCCACCTGCGCCCGGCTGTGTTGCGGATCAAACAAGACGATCCGCGCAGCGCGCGTGCCAACATGTTCATCCAGCGTCTGGATAAGTTGTCCGGCGGGTACCCACACCGCGCCTGGCCATGAGCCTTGCAGATATTCTTCTCTACTGCGTACATCAAACAGATAGGTGGTACGTGATGCATCTTTCTCTGGCTGCCAGTTATCCACCTGCTGGATAGCCGGATGATGCAATGACCTGCCACTGTCATTCACGCGCTCGCCGGGTCTCCAGGCACGGTTATCATTAAGCGTCAGCGGCAGGTGCGCAATACGCCAGGCCTGGGTGCCGCCAGCCAGTGCCAGCACCGGCTGCCGGATACCGGCATCAATCAGTGACTGGGCACCAATGATGCCGCGCGTACGTCCGGCGCAGGTGATGACAATCGGTAATGCGGGTTTAGCCGCATAAGCGCTTACCCAGGAGACCAGTTCACCATTGGGGCAATTGATTGCGCCGGGAATATGAAACTGCTGAAACTCTTCCGGAGTACGGCCATCCAGTAACAGATGAGGTTTATTCTGCTGCTGCCACTCAGCAAGGGTCTCAGCGTTTAAGGTTGGGGTATGCGCCTCGCGCTCTATCCATTCCGAAAAGGCTTTGCTGGGAACATTAACACCATGAAACAACGGATAACCAGCCTGTTGCCAGCCCTGTACGCCCCCTTGTGCGAGACGAATATCCTGATAGCCAAGTTGCTGCAGGCGTTGGGCTGCCGTGACAGCACGCTCATCACCGACTTCATCCTGAACAATAATCGGCGTGCTGAGCCGGGGAATCAGTTGCCCAACCCTGAATTCGAGTTCACTCCACGGCAGGTTCACTGCCAGCAACGCATGCCCGTTACCGTATTCCCCGGCTTCACGAATGTCGATAAATGCAACTTCCTCGCCACTGGCGAGTTGCTGACGGATAGCCAGTGGGTTGACCAGGATAAAAGCAGATGCTGACATTGTTTATTTCCTTATCGCTAAGCGCGGGTTGAACAGATCATTGAGACCATTACCAATCAGCATAAAACTCATTACGGTAATGAAAATGGCCAGCCCTGGCAGGGCCGCCATATACCAGGCAGTACGCAGCACTTCACGCCCGCTCCCCACCATACCCCCCCAGGACACCAGGCTGGGATCACCCAGCCCGAGGAACGAAAGCGACGCTTCAGAAAGGATGATTTGCGCGATCAATACCGAGGCAGCCACCATCACCGGCGTTACACTGTTCGGCAACACATGGCGGAAAATAATGCGGGTATGGCTGAGACCGAGAGTGTTCGCGGCGCGGATAAAATCCTGCTCCCGAATTTTCATCGCCTCTGCCCTGACCAGACGGGCGATTTGCGGCCATGAGGTGGCACCCAACGCCAGAGACAGACTGAACAACGTCGGACCCAGTGCCAGAATAATCGCGATGGCGAACAGTAAGCGTGGCATGGTGAGAAACACCTCCGTCACCCGCATCAGCACATCATCCAGCCACGTGGAAGCAAAATAGCCGGAAACAACACCAATGAGCACACCGCAGACCAGCGCCAGCACGGTAGCAATCAGGCCAATTGCCAGCGAGGCACGCGCACCGTAAAAAAGCTGCGCCATCACATCCCGGCCCATCATGTCAGTGCCAAGCGGATATGACGGATTACTACCCGGCCACAGGTTGGGGGCGCTGACCATCTCGCGTGGATCGCCAGGAAATAACCACGACGCAAGTATGGCGCAGATAACAATCACCAGCAGGATCAGTAGCCCCAGTAAGAGCGATGTCGAACCGCGGATACGTTGCAGTTTGCCGGTGCGACGCGGTATGGCCTGAAGCGTAGAGTCAGTCATGCGCGATTTCTCCCGATACGTGGGTCGAGAACAACATAAATCAGATCGATAGCCAGATTAACCAATACCACCAGCAGGGCACTGAAGAGGAAAATGCCCAGCAGCAGGTTGATATCGCGTTGCAGCACCGCGTCATAAGCCAGCCTGCCAATGCCCGGCCAGCCAAACACGGTTTCAATCACCACTGAGCCACTCAGCAGCCCACCAATTTCCAGCCCGGTCAGCGTCACAATCGGCAGTGCGGCGTTACGCAGCATGTGTTTAAAGATGACACCCCACTCCTGTAAACCCTTAGCACGTGCAGTACGGATATAGTCCTGATGGTAGACATCCAGCATTGAGGAGCGAGTCAGACGCACATAGACAGATAAGAAGAACAGGCTGAGAGAAAAAGCGGGCAGGATCAGGTGGTGCAGCACATCGGCAATGTGTTGCCAGATATTGGTGTAACTGGTGCCGACAGTGGAAAACCCACCGGAAGGCAACCAGGGTAATTTCAGCGAAAAGGCAACAATCAACAATAAACCGATCCAAAATAGCGGCGTGGCAAAACCCAGCGTCGAAAAAACTGAGATAACGCCATCAATCCAGGTTCCACGATAACGGGCAGCCAGCACACCCAATAGCACACCGAACACCAGCGCGAAGAAGATTGCTGTTAAGGCCAGTAATAAAGTGGCAGGCAAGCGGCTGATTATCAGATCGCTGACACTGGAGTTATAGAGAAATGAGTACCCCAGATTAAGATGGAAGATAGCACTAAGATAATGGGTAAATTGCTGCCATAAAGGGACATCAAGACCATATAACTGCCGCATTTCATGCATATATTCGGCAGAAGCCCCGCCTGATTGTGCGGCAATGACATCGGCCAGATCACCGGGTGCCAGCTTCATCAACCCGAAAGCCAACAAAATAATAATGATGACGGTTGGAACGACCTGTATAAGCCGAAAACCTATATATCTTAGGGTACTGTTCATATTTATCTCCTCGCCACTGGAGAGTATCGAAACAGGATGGAATGCAAATAAACTAATTGTTATTAACAAAGACCAGAAGTGGCATTACTGTTAATTAAAAAGCCCACCTGAATGATCAAAAATAAAAATAGAATCCCTTATCAAGCAATAACCTTATTTTCATAGGATTAAATATTCCCCCGGTTTTCTTCGCACGGTTGCTCACGGTAATAAAGTTATCGCGCTTCATATTTTAGTGCGAAATGACTTGTCAGATTTGATTACCCTGATAGGTGTCTGATTGACAGGATGGGGCTTAACCGACATGGTGAAAAACCGCGTAGCCACAGGGATACTAAGGATCATGAAAACCTTTGCAGACAACAGCAAACTGCTGGCGAAATGCCTGCGTATCCTGGGGCATCCGGACAGGTTGCTGATTGCTTTCGAACTGAGTCAGCAACCAGCTACAGTGGCAGAACTTGAAGCGAGAACCCGGATTGCACAACCCTACCTGTCACAGCATCTGGCCTCACTGCGCAAGGCACGTCTACTGGTTTCAACCCGGGCTGCCAGATCGGTGACCTATCGTCTCAATAGCGGATTATCAGAAAATCTCATTTCGGCGTTATTGCTGGCAGGCCAATAATGACGCCATCCCGCCTGATCCTGGCTATTTCACCCTGTGCCGTTGCACCAGATGCGCCAACCCGGTGCACAACAGGTAATACACCAGCCCGGTATCGGCTGGCAGGCATTCACTAATCCCTGCGGCAACAATATCCAGCGCAATGACGTCGCCGTTGAAAACCCCTGACTTAACGCCGCTTCGCGCTGCCCATCCGGCAAAGCAGCTAACCCGGTGACATCAGCCAGCTGATGTCACCGGGTAACAACACGGCCAGCTCCGTTGCCAGAAATGCGCTGAGAATCGAATTCCCCTGCGAATTTAGCTCCGGGAGTACAGCCAGATTATTAGCAACTTTGCGACACGGATTGCGCCGGAACTGGGCTGGAAGCCCGCGTCAGAAACAGCGCCGACGTCCAGATACGCGACTGATCTTGCTGGCGAGCCGAAATGAACAGCGCATGCTCTTGCTTCTCTGGCAGTGACAAATCCTGCAAGACAATTTCACCCGTGACATCACGCGGCAGCGCTAATTCGCTAATGGCCTCAATCTCGACCTGCAACTCAGTACCCGGCAAGGTGTAACTCTGCTTGCCCGCCTGCAGCAGCTCTGCACCGCTGATTTCGACACTGAATTCCGGTGCCCACACATGCGGATGCGGTGCGCGAACATCCCCGACTTTTACATAGCCACCAATATTCAGGTGAAGTTTAAGTTGGGCGTGCTCCAGCCCGCCGGTCCTTACCGTAATGGTATCGCTGTCACCATTGGTATCCGTCCGCAAACCGATTTGCGTATGATTTTTACGCCAGATGACCTGCTCAGGATGGTCGGCACCTGTCAGCTCGAAGCGATTAATCGGCGTACCAGACACCTCAATATGCCCCTGCCACCAGGCACCCCGGTAACGGTCTTTGATCCGTGCGCCACTCAGGCGCACCCGGAACTGACGGGTTGAACGCCCGCGCTCTGCATGGAGATCGCGCTCCCAGACTTTTTTCTCGCCATCGTACAGCATTATCGCTTCCCAACCCGCATCGCCCAGCAGTCGATAGTTCAACACCCCTGTGGCGCTGAATGACGCGACATCACCCATCACGGCTGCGCCATAACGGAGTTCGCCATAACTGCGTTCACCGGTGGTTGCGAAAGTATGACGCGCCCTGAGAGCTGCCGCCACCCCCTTGCGGTCAAACTGCTCAGCCAGCACGCCGGTTAATCCGCCCCGCGATCCGAACACTGCGGTAGCCGGGACACCACCACCACAACGCCCCTGATGTTCATCACTGTTTGCCGTTGCGCCAAGACGATAGCCCCGCTCCAACGCTTCAGCGTAAACCCAGTGAAACTGGCCCCACGCCGAGCTAACTTCAATCAGGCGTTCCAGTTCAGGATGATGCCAGTCGAGATTGCAGCGACGCCCACCGACGTGTGGGATCAACAGGTGTTTGTGCGGTTCTCTGGCATACGCAGCATAGAGTTCATCCAGCGGCCAGGCTCCGGGTTTTATCGTGCCAGCGGTAAACTCATTCCACTCGAAGGAACGAACCAGACGCCCTTCGCGATCGAAAGGAAACTGCGGGTCGTCATCTTCGAGAAACACCACATTGTGGTCTCCCCCGGCGCAGGTATTGCCACACCACTCGGTACCGGAATAACAGACAAAATGCCCGGACTGATTCAGCTCATTGATCAGTTTGACCGCTTTTTTCCAGCGGGCTTCGGTAATGTTGAAATCATTGGCGGTGTAACCGAGGATATCCAGACCGGCGACATCCCGGCCATAACTCAGGTTATACAGGGTATCGTTGGTGCCTACGGTGTCATCGGAATGCACATGCAGATCGGCATACAATGGTCGCAGGCCGCTGCTGATCTCTTCCGCGTTGACCCACGCCTGGCCTTGCAATGGCAAGGCATCAAGGGTGGCCGTGAGTTGCCATTCCCCCGCCGCCAGCGCCAAATCCTGCACACGCGTGATCGCCCAGCCCTGTTCAGCAAGGCTGAAACGCTGCTCAACTGATGTCCCATCCTGGCGGGTTAACCTCAGAACGCCGGTCAGGGGTAAGTTGATACAGGTATTTCCCCAGGCATCATCCAGCCGGACGATGGCGGAAAATCCGGTATCTGGGGCAATCAGCCGGGGGGCGATCACTGCCAGGCTGGACGGTGCGCCCGGCACAATATCCAGCAGAATATAGCCCGGCACCTCGGCAAATTTGGAACTGCCCAGCGGGTCGACAAACATACGGAAGGCAAAATCTTTCTCGACAAAACTTTGTACACGGGTGCCACCGCCGCCGTAGCGACGATCGCCGAGGCGGATGATAATTTGATCACCCGGATTCAGATAACCATCGACGATGTCGATCAGAATCGCTTTCTGAAACGGACGCTCGTGCCCTTTTTGATCGAATCGCACCTTAAGATGCTGCACCGTTGCCGGGCTCTGCCCTGGCACCAGGGGCCCCGCCTGGTACTCCGCACTGATATAGTCCGCCGCTGCCGGTTCGCTGGTCTGGAACAGTGCCCAGTCTGAATAAAACTTAAAGGCCAGTTTCAGCCATGCCCCGTCCGCCAGACCACTGGCACCGACGGTATAGGTCAGGACGATCTCCTGCCAACTGCCAGCCGTGACGGTGTGATGGGAACAAATCACGCTACCGAGAAAAGGACGCGCTTTATTCAGCTGATACAATCCCTGGGGTGCCACATACTGGCCGGCATCGCGAATATCAAATTGGCTCACACTTACCTCTCTCAACATTAAGCCGCACGCCAGCGCTGATAGCGCCGCTCAATACGGCGGAACACCAGATTTTCCATTAGCCAGGCAATCAACCCGATCAGGCAAATACCCAGCAGTACCTGACTGCTGTTGCCCGTCTGACCACCCATCGCCACCATCCATCCAATACCCTGTGAAGCCCCCAGCATTTCGGCAGCCACCAGTGCGCGCCACGCCTGACTGAAACCAATGCGTAAAGCGGCGGTAATAAATGGCAGAGAGCTGGGCAGATAGATATGCAGCAATAACTGACGATAATTTGCGCCCAAGGTACGGGCGGCACGGACTTCACCGCCACGAATGCCACGGATCCCTTCCTGGATGGTGATGCACATCGGGAACAGGGCAGCAATGACGATCACCACCATGATGGAGGTGAAACCCAGGCCAAAAATAAGCAGCATCAGTGGTGCCCATGCGATGGGCGGGATCGCCATAAACAGGCTGTTTAATGGCGTAATAAAGTCCCGAAAGCGATCGGATAAACCGGCACTGACACCCAACAGCAGCGCCAGCACCACCGCGATGGTGAAGCTTGCGAACTCTTCCAGCAAACTTGCCCACAGTTGTACCCAGATCGAACCGTCGCTAAACCAACGGACCGCTTCATGCCAGACATCCCAGGGCTGAGGCAGCACGTAAGAGGGATAGCGGCTGGCAACAGCGATCCATACCAGCAGCAAGAACGGCAACGACGCCCAACCCCAGTTTGGTTTGAACCTGATCACGGTTGCAGACCCGCCTTACGCAACCATTCAGTGCTCACCACATCCTTCAGCCTGGGGGCCTGCTGCATATAACCGAGTCTGAGCGAGTCATTCATCAGACCCTGAATAAAGGCGCTGTTCTGATCGGTGAGGGAAACCGACCAGTGAATACGTTTACGGGCCTCCTGCACCAGGGCTTCTGGCGTGATAGTTTTCCCGTCGACCGTTTTGATCGCCTGCAATTTGAAGGCGTCGGCGATGATTTTGTCCGCTTCCTGCGGATGCTGGTTGATAAAGTCGACCGCTTTACGGTGGGCACGTAATAATTTCACCACATCATCCGGGCGATTTTTCAGGGTTTCCGGCAATGCCATAATCACGTACCAGGGATAGTCCGGCTGTACCTGATTCACATCGAGCAGCACCCTGGCATCACCGCGCAATATCGCCTCACTGACGAAAGGTTCCCAGGTGAAGGCCGCATCCACCACATTCTGCCCCAGTGCGGCCACCATATTCCCCGCAGGCATACTCAACACCTGAACATCTTTATCGGCGGTCAGTTTTGCCTGCTGAGATAGCACCAGACCGCGCAGCAGCACATCCATACCGCTGCCCTTTTTCACTCCTGCGATACGCTTGCCTTTCAAATCGGCAAGATGGGTGATAGTGCTGTTTTTACTGACCAGCAACGCTGCCTGACCGCTGTTCACTTTGGCGATGATTTGCCCTTTCAGCCCACGGGAATACCATTGGAAAACCGGCGGCGCACCAATATAAGCCGCATCCAGTTCATGCGCGGCTAAGGCTTGGGTGATAACCGGACCATCACCAAACGACGTTAACTCAACGTTAAGGCCTTCCTGTTGATAGAAGCCTTCTTTCTCTGCGATCAGTGCCGGGGCGTTCGCCAGTGCATAAACCCAACCAATGCGAATTGGCGGATTCCCGGCCGCCAGGCTTGAGGTGGAAACAAGGATGGCCGCAACCAGCAGCGCAAAGCGTGATTTACCCATTGTGTTGTCCGTTTTAATGTGATGATTTTTGAGGGAGTTGCTGCATCACGTCACTGATGCGTTTAAGTAATTCCGTGCGATAAGCGATAAATTCAGGCAACTGACGCGTTTCAAGGTTGCTACGTGGGCGCGGCAGCTCGATATTGAGTTCGCTATGGATGCCGCCGGGCGCAAGGTTCAACACAATGACGCGATCGGCGAGGAATACCGCTTCTTCAATATCGTGCGTGATGAAAACCGTGGTTTGCCCCAGCGCCGTCCACAGACGCAGGGTTTCTTCATTCATGTCGCTGCGGGTGATGGCATCCAGTGCCGCAAACGGCTCATCCATCAACAGCACTTTTGGTTCGAGCGCCAGAGCACGGGCCAGGGAAACACGCTGCTGCATCCCACCGGACATTTGATGCGGCAACAAATCGGCCGCATGCGCCAGCCCTACCCGGTCCAGATATTGCCGGGCGATCGCCAGCTGCTGTTTTTTGCTGATCTGATTGCGCATCCGCAGACCAAAGCGCACATTTTCTACCGCGCTTAACCAGCCAAACAGGTGCGGTTGCTGAAATACATAACCGAGGACATCGTTTTCCGGTTGAATCGACTGACCTTTCACTTTCACTGCACCGGTGTCCGGCTGAGTAAAACCCGCCAGCAGGTTCAACAGGGTGCTTTTGCCACAACCGGACGGACCCAGCAAAACGACAAACTCACCCTCATCCGCATGGAAGCTGAAGTTGCGAAACACCTTAGCACCGGCAGGGTATTGGAATGTCAGGGAATCAATGTCCAGCATGGCAACGTTTGTACTCATCAAAGTGACTCTGTGAGAGAATGAAGCGAGATATGGTAATAATACGTATTAATACAAGTTGGTCTAAGATCGCTTCTTGCTAAATTAGATCCGAACGGAATACAGACAGGCGGGATAATCATGACTTTGGTTCGAGACAACCTGACGTCGCTTTACCGACAAATCGCTGACACTTTGCAGCAGGAGATTGCTGCGGGTTGTTATCAGCCCAGTGGAAAACTACCATCAGAATCGGCGCTGGAGCAGCGTTTTGCGGTCAGTCGTGTCACCGTGAGACTGGCTTTAAAGCACCTTACCGGACAGGGGGTGGTTGAGCGTAAACAGGGGAAAGGGACTTACGTTGCAGGAAAAAAAGTGGCACATGGTATCAATGTCATGCGCAGCTTTCATGAGTCGCTGACACAGCAGGGTCTGAATGCCACAATGCGTCTGCTCGAAAAAAAGAGCAGCCCCACGCCGGAGAATTTGCAGTCCCTCTTCAATGTTGCGGATAACCTGACGTTTATTGCCAGACTGCACCTGGTAGATGGCGAGCCAATCGCAGTCGGTCACAGCTATATTTCTGTTTTCAGTGAGAACATGAGCTGGGAGTACATTGAGCAACAGCCAACATGGTCTTTGCTGGAAAAAAGTGCTGGGTTAGCCATTACACGCGCCGACATCCGTATCAAGTTGAATTTTGCCGACAGAGCCCTCGCCGAAATCCTCAATGTTACTGTCGATGCCCCATTGTTTCATCTGGAAAGGACCTCCTGGTTTGAAGACAGTCGGTGTGCAGAGCACTCGGTCTTTTACATTCGACCAGAACGCTATGAATTTACCTGGAATAATGGCTAATATTCCATTATCGCGGTGGCTTTTCTCGTTCCAGCATGTAAGAACGCTTCCCGTTCCAGAGGCCACAGCCGCTTTGTAATAGCCCCCAGGTTGGCCTCCATTCACCTTGCCTCACCTCTGGCTTTAATTTTCAAAGCTAATGAATTTTCATACATTTTTCTATCAAATACTCTACCAAAACACTAACCGCACTCTTTCATTGTTAGTTAGCAAATTTATGCTGACCGGATTCACAAAAACCTAACTCGGGCAAGACGGACTTCGGCAGTACCAGTGGCAGATGGCAGATGGCAGATGGCAGATGGCAGATGGCAGATGGCAGATGGCAAAGATAATGTTAAGTACCTGGCCGGAGTAAAGTTGGTACTGTAAAAAGAGGATGATATCTGGTTCTCACTTCAGGTTTGTCCTGCGTGATAGCAACGCCCTAAACCGAGCGTTCTGCTCTTCAGGTAAAACAGGAATATTGACATAGTGAGAACGTGTCAAAAGCATTTTAGTATATGATTTATTAAGATATATGTAAAAATCACCCTAAGAGTTCTCATCCGAAAAGTGTAGAAATCACCCTCAGAATTTTGGCTAAGATATGTAGTAATCACCCTCAGTGTAAGGTCGTTAAGATGTAGAAATTGCCCTTTAACTCCTTTTAGAGAGATGTAGGGACTGCCCTCAACCAAATCACACTGAAAATAAGGTGTAGAAATTGCCCTTAATGTTCGATGGCAACCACTACAGCCATCCGAAGGTGTAGTTTTTGCCCTCAAAATCGCTGATTACAGTAAATCCCAGGGGATATAAACGCGGTATGGTGTAGAAACAGCCCTCAATTAAGGGCAAAAACTACATGTGCATCATCCTGAAGTGGTGAAATAAAGCACAGATAACACATCTGGAAAAGAAAGCAGTCAGAAAATCACCAATATATTCAGATGACTATCCAACAACGTGTAGTTTTTGCCCTCAGGTTGGAGCATCGCCCAACAGGAGAACAAGAAGAAGAACTCGACTGGTACTTTTCATAGCGGAAATGTAGAAATTGCCCTCGGATTTGCATCCCCGTAGGGCGTAAGGTGTAAGAATCACCCTCAGATTCAGGCTTTCAACAGCAGGGGAATGTAGTTATTGCCCTCGTGCCAGGAATGCTTATGGCAAATTGACATGTAAAAACTGCACTCAGATTTAAACGATCAACAGCTGGCATATGTAGGAATTGCCCTCACATCGGGGATGTTGAAGGTAGACAGAGATGTAAAAAATGCCCTCAGAATTAAGCTTACATCAGCAGGTACTGTAGGAATCGCCCTCGCATTCAGAATGGGTGCTATCAGTAGGCAAATATGTGGAAACTGCCCGCAGGTATAAGTTTCCTTCAATGAAGACATGTAGGAATTGCCCTGATACTGGGATACTACAAGTAGCAAGATGTAGAAACTGCCCTCAGGCATAAGCATCCATCAATAAGGATATGTAGAAAACACCCTTACGAGCAGTCAACGAACAGGGGGAGTTGATAGGGTCTTCAGACAGGAGCTTCAAACTGAGGGGAAGTGTAGGAATCACCCTCGCGTACAGGCTTCTGTCTGTATTGGATATGTAGATTTTGCCCTCGGGTCTGGGCTTCTATCAGGGGGAAGACATGTAGAAATTGCCCTCAGCTTTGCTGGTAGGTGAACTGAAAATGGGTGATACGATTCCCTGACTTCTTCTCACTGTAAGTAATTGACATATGGGTTTTTTCTTTGATTTCTTTTACGGCTTTTACAAGAAAACCACGCTTAAACTCAGCCATTTTGAGGTACGACTTCGGCAATCCATAGCGCTCGATCATCCAGTCGACTCCTAACACAGCAAAACCAGAACCTTCTGCATTCTTATACTGACAAAGTGACTCATAAAGGCGAATAGCATAGGGATTGGTGATACCTGCTACATCCTTGATTTTGATTTTAGTGAATCGCTTCTCCAGTGAGGTAAAGAAAGGCATCAGATAGGGATTCAGGTGGACAATGTAGGTACCGCGTCGTGGAGAGTAGGCTTTCTTAATCATCCAAGGGTAAACCTCACTGCCCTTCTCGTTCCCTTCGTCTTCTTCAGGGCGAAAAATACATACTTCCTTCGCTGCGAACCCGGCCAGCGCTGTCCGGATATCTTTGCTGGCTTCAGCCGAGGGCAAATTATACATCTCTGCGTATTCAGCAACCGTGAACTCACAAAGACCAGCGGATTTATCACCGCCTTTGGTTGCGTTTCGTATACGGCCAACAGCAAGGAAAAGAATACGCTTTTGGTCACGCGTTAAGTGGTATGCTGCTTCAGTCATCTCATTAGACTGCGCAATGATCTTGCTGACAGGCATTACTGATTCAACCAGCGCCAGAACTTGCTTGTTTTTATCCACTGATTCCGATCCCCTGTTGATCCGTGTGAGTAACTTTTAAGGTTGAGGGCAGTTTCTACATACGTTAAGGGCAGATGATACACATGCTGGAGGCAATTTCTACATCTATTGAGGGTGATCTCTACACCTTCTGAGGGTGATTTCTACATATTGATCCTTCGCAGGCCGCGTGTGACAAGGGCTGAGAGCCGTCTAAAAAGGTTTAAAAATAGGTAACAATTTTAAAAAACTATTAAAAATATCCCGGTGGATAAGTGGAAAAGTCACACACTTAAGGACCTGGATGAAGCATGCGATCCGCAGGATCATTTTTAGGATCCTCATATGAGGTCAGTAAGAATGCACCTTCAGCAGCTCACGTAACAGAAACACCATTTGAATCTAAGATTTTATAATGGCCACCAGTCTGCAAACGCGTTTGTGGATAATGACGATTAAACCTTCACAACTACTACGCATGTATGTATGGAGAACATCAAAACGATCCAATGATGGACAATGCCATAGTCAGTTACAGATCCTGAGTTTTAAAGAGATCAATGCCAGAGAACTGCACCAGACGTCATTAACGCCGCTTAGAAGCGCTCTGGCAATAAATCCGGTGGCTACCCACACCTTGACCCTTAAAATCGCTCTCATGGCCAACCAAGCCGGTAAAATTGAGGTATCCAGAGTCGTTTCCTTCCGGCGAATCAACGAGTTCTGAAACAAGATCAAACATCGCAGGAACAATATATCGAGAGTTAAATGCAAGATCTCTGATTTAGCTTGGTGGTGTCTTCCAGGTTCGCACTGGGCAATCCATTCCAAAAAACGTCTGTAAGCGATTCTGAGCCTACTTCAGATAAAAGTGATGTAAGGCATGTATTTATGCTGTTCATTGCTCCAGAAGGCCAGGAAGCATCATAACTGGCTGTTTAGTCACAAGACAGCCAGAGAAATGATCTCGTTATACAAGGATGCATGGTTAGCACTATGGCAAAACCCTTTATTCAGGTTTTGGTCGGGTAGGGGTACTTCTTACTGTAATATTCACTTCGATCAGGAAATACGGGCATCTGCACTCCTTTGGGATCTACCACAGCGTCCCACTCCCACCATGCCTGCGGATGTCGCGCGTTATACCATTCAGTCTTTTCTTCACGGTGATGGGTGTAATCATCATCATCCCTGCCCCATACTTCCATGGGGTATACATCTCCATGAGGCGTATCCGTAAGACAAAAATCCATATGATACTCACTGATAGCTGAGTCATAGATCAGTGGTTTCACAAATGCCCTTCTCTCACTGACAAGACGATCAGCAACGATCCCTTCGAAAGAGGAATCAAGAGGCAACCATTGGTCGTTGACCATCATAAGGCAGGCCTGTCGAACCTTAGCAGATTTGTAATTCGAACCCTGCTTAGGTACGTCAGTCACAGCGATAAGCACTACGTTCTTCCCTTCTCTCCACCAGGCGGATGCACGGGGAAAACGTTTCAAAGTGTCATTCCAGCGAACGTTGTCAATGTTGAGAAATGGCATACCCTGAGCAACGAAACTTCCTACTGGTAAAGTACGTAGCCCCGATTGTGCTGATTTTACCTCAAGCTGACAAATGACGATCAGACGCCGGTTGTTATTTATGGCATAAGTCGTTCGCGCTTCGTTTTCATTTTTTCTGTCCTGCAGCAACAGAATATCGTTCAGATGTGTCGTACCCTGCCGAATTAATTTTGCCTGTTCGTCCAGCCGCCTTGCTACCGTGTTTGAAGATCTTTTGCCTTCAAACGCGGGGGACCAGGCATTCATCTCACTGTTTTCCCAGAGTAAATGGAGTACCCCCAGCAACGTCATTTGCCCTAATTTGGTATCTGCATGGTTTCGTCTTGCGGGTAAAAGGGCATCTGGTTCAGTTGTCTTAACCTCCTTCACCTGGAGTGAATAGCCGAGACTAATTTGCACCGTTCCGTCCGGATCTTCTGTGAGAGCTTTTCCTGAATAAGTACTCGCAGCTCCATCACTGTTGACTCTGCTATGAAAAATACAATCTTCGGCATGGTGCGATCCTGTGTGTGGAAAGCGCCTTAATGAAAAAGGCTCACCACCATTTACGGATCGGATGTAAAGCCTTAGTTCCTTTGTTCTGTCACACGAACAGGTAGCGATATAACGAGTATCCCATGCTCTTCTGAGACATTTCTGGTACGCATCGGAATGAGTTTTCCTGCGTTCGGGGGAAAACGTATGATTTTTGGCTTGAGCTAAATTGTGAATATTAACCCAATATTCCTTCTTCTCGGCCATCGCTTATCCTTAATTAAATCCTGACTTATTTGTCTGCAATCTATAAAGATTACCCTATGTCCACATACCGATAACAATTACTATTTTATCCGTCATCAAATTTGCGATATTAACCTTAAACAATATACATTTTAAATAAAAATGTAATGCACTTTCAATGATGGAATTTCTGCACTTCATTTCAGTTTCGTTCTGATCTATTAGCGCATAGAATCAAAAAAACCTGATCCCAGAAGACGTTATAGTCAACTAACGGCTGAAATGAACGGTTCTTGTTACTTAACCAAAATGTAAATTCTGACGCTCTCTGGAGCGAACAGGATTAATTCAAATTTTGCATTCATCGACAGGAGTGGAATGAAATGCAGTTCATCACTAACGGACCGGATATTCCCGACGCGCTGTTACAAGCCCATGAAGAAGGACGCGTAGTTTTTTTCTGTGGTGCTGGAATTTCCTACCCTGCTGGTCTGCCTGGATTTAAGGGGTTGGTTACCAGCATTTATAAAATTATTGGGACAGCAAGAGAAGAGATAGAAGAAATTGCTTTCGAACAAGAAAAATTCGATGCCACGCTTGATTTGCTTGAGAAACGCCTACAGGGACGCAGAATTGCAGTAAGACGTGCACTCGCAGAAGCATTGAAACCTAAACTGCGCCGTAAGGGGGCGATGGATACCCACAGTGCTTTGCTCAGGCTCGGCAGAAACCTGGAGGGAAAGACAAGGCTCGTCACCACTAACTTCGATAATGTCTTTCACAAAGCAGCCAGGCGAGACGGCGTTAAATTTGATACCTATTCTGCCCCCATGCTCCCCGTGCCCAAAAACAGCCGGTGGGATGGTGTCGTTTATCTACATGGATTGTTAACCGGTAGCCAGGATGAAACATCATTAAATCGTCTGGTTATCACCAGTGGAGACTTTGGGCTGGCCTATCTTACCGAGCGTTGGGCAGCACGCTTTGTCAGTGAGTTGTTTCGTAACTACGTCGTGTGCTTTGTGGGATACAGCATCAATGATCCAGTTTTACGCTACATGATGGACGCGTTAGCGGCTGATCGTATGCAGGGTGAGTTCACCCCCCAGGCCTGGGCATTCGCTGATTACGAATCTGGTCAGGAACATAAGAAAACTGTTGAGTGGGAGGCTAAAGGGGTCACCCCTATTCTTTATCATGTCCCTGTTTCCACCAAAGGAGTCCCTGATCATTCAGCATTGCATAAGACCCTGCATGCCTGGGCAGAAACATACAGAGATGGCACTCTGGGCAAAGAGCGGATCGTGGTGAATCATGCACTGTCACGACCTTCAGCAAGCACCCAACAGGATGATTATGTCGGAAGGATGCTATGGGCTCTGTCCGATAAGTCGGGGTTGCCCGCCAGGCAGTTTGCTGACTTTGATCCTGTGCCATCCCTTGACTGGCTGATTGAAGCGTTTGAAAAGCGAAGTTTTCAGCACTTCGATCTGCCTCGCTTCGGTGTTACTCCTCGTGCTGAAGTTGACGATAAATTAACGTTTAGTCTGGTATCCCGCCCTGCCCCGTACTCTCTTACCCCATACATGGGGTTATTTGACAATGCTATTGATGCTGTCAGATGGGATGAGGTCATGTTTCAGATTGCTCGCTGGCTCATCCGGCATCTGAACGACCCAAGACTTGTTATCAGTCTTGCGGGTAATGGGGGATCTCTTCACGGACGCTTCAGGATGATGATTCAGAAAAAACTTCAGGAAATCGACGCGATGCTGAGTGGCGATAATATCTCTGAACTGGACAGAATCAGGGAAAGTGCTCCTAATGCAATACCCAGTCCCTTGATGAGAAAGCTATGGGGCTTAATTCTGAGCAGACGGGTTAAATCATTCTATAGAGAACCGGATTTGTATCAGTGGGTTGCTCTGATTAAAACCGAGGGATTGACAGGAACTATGCGTCTTGAGCTCAGGGATATGCTGGCCCCCTGTGTTTTACTTAAGCAGCCGTTTCGATTTTCGAAAATACCCGGAGATACAGATGAACAGAAGCAACTTCGTGATCTGGTGGACTGGGAAATCCATCTGAAAGCGAATGATGTGAAAGGAACTTTAGAATCACTACCTGCTGACCGTCTGAAATCTATCTTTAAAGAAATGCTGGATGACCTCCAGCAACTGCTTCGGGATGCTCTTGATCTGTTACATGAGCTGGAAGACGCTGATGAATTCCAGGATCCTTCCCACTGGCACCTTCCATCTATCACCCCGCACTGGCAAAACCGGGGTTACCAGGAATGGGTTGTTTTAATCGAGTATCTTCGTGATGGCTGGCTGACTTTATATGACAGCAACCACGACCGTGCCCGGCAAATAGCCATGTCCTGGTTTCATCTTCCCTACCCGACTTTCAAACGACTCGCTTTCTTTGCTGCAAGCCAAAATGGCTGCATTTCTTCATCAGTCTGGGTTGATTGGCTCGTTGAAGATAATGCCAGATGGCTTTGGTCAGTTGATACTGGCCGGGAAGTGTTTCGTCTGCTGGTGCTACAGGGAATGCATTTGACAAGCGATTATCTGGAAAAGCTGGAGTCAGCGATTCTGGCAGGCCCACCACGGAGTAAGTACAGTGAAGGTTTGGGGCATGATCGATGGCACCATATTGTTCAACATGAGATTTGGAAGTACTTATCAAAACTGGGCTTATCCGGCATTCAGCTGGGCACTCAGGCAGCCGAATACCTTCATGACGTCTCTAAAGCTAATCCGAAATGGAAGCTGGCTGACAATCAGAGTGATGAATTCTCTCACTGGATGAGTGTTACCGGGGATCCGGATTTTGATAGTTTTACTAAATCTGAAAAAGCGCCAGAGGACCTTCAAGAGTTGGTTAAATGGCTGAAGGAATCCCCCGATGTTGACAGGCATAACAGAAATGATGACTGGCGAGACGTCTGCGAACTACGGTTTGAAGATAGCGTCGTTGCGCTTTCAACATTAGCTGAAGAGAACGAATGGCCTGAAGGTCGCTGGAGAGAGGCATTGCAGGTCTGGGGCAAAGATTCTATGACCCACCGGTCCTGGAAGGCTGCCGCACCTTTAGTCAGTAAAATGCCAGATGATAAATTTAGTAAAGTTGTTCATTCAGTCAGTTGGTGGACTGAATCCTGTGCAAAATCTATTGATATACATCTTGATGAATTTTGGTCATTATGCCGCCGAATACTGGAGTTGCCCCTGGATGAATCAACACGAATCACCAGCAATGGTAGGCCTATTAACTCCCCCGTCACTGAGGCAATTAATCATCCTGTTGGGCACATCACAGAGGCATTGGTGAACTATTGGTTAGCCAGTAAACCGAGGGACAACGATACACTTCCTGGTGAATTGTCCGCTTTTTTCAGTGAGATCTGTCAGCTCG
The DNA here is from genome assembly GCF_047947045.1 of Pantoea sp. App145. Classification (NCBI taxonomy): domain Bacteria; kingdom Pseudomonadati; phylum Pseudomonadota; class Gammaproteobacteria; order Enterobacterales; family Erwiniaceae; genus Pantoea; species Pantoea sp. App145. The sequence continues at coordinate 363,435 of NZ_CP133293.1, read as the reverse complement.
ATGTAGCCCGCTATTGTCATGGACGAGTCATACTTGCAGCGAATCTTATCGCCCTGTTCCGCGTCGATAGATCATGGGTGGAATCATATCTGCTGCCAATATTCAGCTGGCAAAATCATTCAGAAGCCAGAGGGGTTTGGGAGGGATTCTTATGGTCGCCCCGACTTTATAAACCTTTGCTTGATGCCTTCAAGGATAACTTCCTGAATACTGCTGAACATTATGATAATCTCGGAGAACATCGGCATCAGTATGTACAGCTACTTACGTTAGCCGCCTTGGACGTTAAAGAGGGTTTCACTGCGGCGGAGTTTCAGTCTGCTATTGGCCATCTGCCTTCTGAGGGATTAGTCAGTGTGGTACAGACGCTTAAGCAAGCTTTGGATGGGGCTGCTGGTCAACGTGAATCATACTGGGAAAATCGAATTCTGCCCTTCTGGCATGACATATGGCCTAAATCACGAAATCGTTCTTCCCCAAGAATCTCAGATTTACTTTCTCAGTTGATTATCACTTCTGAAACATCTTTTCCAAAAGCCTTGAAGATGGTTCAGGACTGGTTGAGGCCTATAGATAATCTTTACTACGTCCTTCATCTGCTGGAAGGAACCAGTCTGTGTACACAATTCCCACAACAGGCCATTGAATTTTTGAGTATTATCATTGGTAACTCACCTTTCATCCCTCAAGAGCTGCGGAAGTGCCTGAATGACATAACGAACGCCGATCCTGCGATATCCCAGTCTCTGGCATATACGCGTCTGGACGAATTGTTACGTCGAAGCAATCTGTAACCTATCGATTGCACGGAGGTGATCTTCGTGCAATTTAAATTAATACTTCAATCGAATCGAGAATGTTGCAGATACATACTGGGAGGAATCGGAATGCTGATTATGGAATATGATTTCGCATGCGAAATCATATCGACAATCACTGGTTCTTAAGTGCACCTGATATTTCAGAATGGATATGGTTTTAACCTGACGGTGCACACTCTGTCGGTTATGAACGACAGAGCGTACGGATAATCAACGAAGTCCCAGAAGTGTCACCTCGCTGGCTTCTTCGTAGATTTCGCCTTCCGCTGTGGAAATCCAGACCCAGCCAAATTCATCCGGAATACGATCCAGCATCAGATACCCTTCAAGCCCATTCACTAATACAATCGGTTTTAGCGTGCTGCCAGAGTTATGATGGTTTGAAGCAGGGATAGGATTTATGGATGAATGCTGTAAATCCTCAGACAGATCAGATTTCGCATGCGAAATGTTGCTGTCAGCAGGCCTATCCTTCTTTGGGTCTTTTTTCGGGTTTTTGCGGTTATTAAGTTCCTTCTTAACGTTCGCTCGAGTGACGTTTTTGCCAGAACTAATTTTTTCAATGAAATCATCAGCACACTGAGAATCGACTTCATTCAGCTGTATGAGATTATAGATAAGCTCAATATCAGATAATTTGCGTCCCCGGACCAGGGTTCTGATCTTCTCGGGAGCGGAACCAATGCGCATATGCTTACTGACGAATGAAGTCGGTTTACCAAGTGATTTGGCAATTTCTTCGCCGCTCATACCATAATTATTTTTCAGCTGTTCAAATGCCATTGCGGTAGCCAGTGGTTTAAGACCTGACTGCTGAAGGTTTTCAATCAGCTGGCCCATAATCCGCTGGCGTTCATCGCGTGGAGGAGTACCGACATAAATATCGATGTACTCATCCCCTCGACGTTTCATCGATCTGACACGGGTAGCACCAAACCACACGCGATATCCTTTCCTGTCTTTTGGAAAGCAGCGAGGGGGTGTCAGGTTGCCAAATTCAGAGAATGACTCCACCATGCCTGATAGAACTTCTTCATCAAAATCTGATTCAGGACGTACCTGTTCAACTTCATAGACCTCATCAGCACGTACCCTGACAATCTGTCCTGCAGGTTCCATTGCTGGTCTGCTGATCTCGCTGCGCATTCTGGCTGCCTCAGAATCTCCTGCAGGAGCAGGGGCACTGCGTGCAGCTACACTTGTTGCTACCTGTGGCATAGCGGCCGTAGTATCCTTTTGTTCCTGTAGTTTTTTCTGGAATTTACTTGCTGCCATGAATATCACCTCCAGTTAGCTGGACAATCTTGTTCGTAAGTTCCTGATACTGAATCGCTGGCTTGCTGGACGGGGAATATTCACGAATTGTCATTCCCAACTCAATCGCTTCTTTGGCTTGATTTTTAACCCAGGATATTAAGCCAAGAACCTTATCTTCATTGTAATTCTTTTCAGCGAGAATCTCGAAAAGGCGTTTAAGGTTCTCAGTTTCCACTGCAGTAAGATATCCATCCAGCAACGGCTGGGTGTAGCTTTGTACACTTGCCTGAGTGATATAGGTGCCAAGAAACTGCAGCGAAGGATTGTAGTTTTTACGGATTCGAAGCATATAGTTAAGTTGTTTACCTACACCAATCCTGGACCCTTTTTCAAGCAGAGTAGGGACTAGGAGGTAGTCACCAACAACATGTGAGGCAATCAGTAGATTGTTATACTCAGGAGCGGAGTCAATCAGGATGTAATCATACTGACTTCTCAGGGAGTCGATCCTGTCTTTGAAATCGAATACGCAATCCTGCGGACGGTAGTTAATCTCACCTAGTTCGTTAGTCGAGCCAAAGATGTGACGTCCATCTGGCAGAACTTCTGGCCGGATTTCTGTGTCCTGGAAAAAAAGCTGAAACGCATGTGCTTCACCCGGGGTAAAGCTGTTTCCCATAGGGTCACGATCAATGGACAACGGAATACTTCCCGGGAAAGTCCTTTCGGTCAGCCCTGATGTACTGTCGAAATCTATAATGAGCGTCTGGTAGCCCAGTTGCTGCATATTGTATGAAATCTCATTGGTTGACTGCGTTTTAACCACACCGCCTTTCTGATTACCAATGATGATGACTTTTCCTGCTTTCTTATTGTCCATTCTTAGACCCTTAACATTTCGCATGCGAAATTTTATTTTAAATCGCAAAAGTTGATTGCTAAAACTGGAGCCCTAAAAGAGTATGCTTTCTTGCGATTAATGGTTAAAAAAGCGGCCAAACCAAAAAAAAGTTTCGCATGCGAAATTGTTGTTCATTCACACGCCGGGTCTGACTGCCATCTTTATCTGCCTTGATTGTTGCAGTATGCCAGGCGTTTTAGGTAGTTTCAATGTTGACTCAGGAAAGAGGGTGATTTCGCATGCGAAATTTGGACTTTTTTTACAACCAGTAATAGAAATCAGCCAGTATCGCGTTCACCTACAAAAAAATCGAACTGCCCCGTAGGAATTGTGAATTGTGCAGTCAGGTTAATTTCGCATGCGAAATCCCAAACGTAACACTCTTATGCGGTAGGGGAGGGTGTAATGAGATTAGTTGTAGAGGTAATAAACACATTTATAGATAGCTTTCATTTAAGCCTGAGGGCTGGTCAATCTTTATATATCGTAGTACACCCTTGCATCCAGGGATGCCAGTCTGCCCGACTGAGCCTGGATTACCGGCGGTGCCATCGCGGCCATTGCTTCCACCGCCTCCGCAAAAACCTCCATTTCAACCAGAACCAAACCGACCAGCGACCACTGGTATACCAGACTTGCCACCATTTCCTCCAGCAGCTGGATTTGAATTAACTTTAACCAAACCGAATGCGATAAGGGGTTTTAGCCCTGGTTACGGGGTGCTAATGCCTCCTGCTCCGCCTTGTTGACCCAATGCTGCTACCTCAGCAATTGTGGTAGGGATATTTTGGGGAGAGCTAAATCCTATGATTGCATTACCCTTCAGACTGGCATGTTAAGCTGAAATAACAATTGGGCGACCATTGGTATAGTACTCACCCTCTTCGAACACCAATGTGTCACCTCGTGATACAGAAATCGCAATGACGTCCTGACCAGATGCTTAGCGGAAAGACTCGGTGAAAGAAACATCGGCCGCTTTGGAGAAATTCGTGGCGAACGTCTTAATATTACATCAGATTTTAGCGTGTGGATGGGTGTAATCGGCGCCTTTAGCAAGTATGGTCGGGACAGTAACAACATCGCACTCCCTTTTAAGGAATTTGCCCAGCTGTGCCAGTATGACTCTCGTCAGATCAACCATCGTCATCGTGATCAGATTTTGATTCTCTGGCAAAACGCGGGACAAAGGTTGTGCAGTTCAAGTGAAGGGAATGGAACGCCAAGATGTTCTTCACTCAGTTTCTGAAAACCGCACTGCTTGACCGGGAAAAAGATACGGTCACTCTCGAAGCGGATTAGCGACTTTGGGAACTTTACGAAATCGACTACACGATTTTGCTCCGCAAGCGACCTTATAACTATCTGAAAGGTAGAAAGTTGCTCAGACGCTTTACACCTATATCGCCAGCTTGCCTGATAACCCTGCACCTCTTTCGTTCTCCCGCATCCGTGAGCGATTGTTGCTGACATCACCGGTCCCGGAGCAGAACCGCCTCATCAAGAACGCGCTTCTGGCCATGGAGAAGATTGGCTATATCGAGTACAGCATCATTAAGAAGGGCAGGGAGTCCTTTTTGTTTATCAATAAAAGGAACAAGAAACTCAAAGAGTTATACGAGAATGATGTGTCATAACATGAAGACTATGTGTCGCAGCATGTGAAACATGGGTCACAGCATGTTGAATGTGTGTGACGCGATACGAAAATGGGCGGCTGCATGCGCGACATGTGTCACATCATGCTGACTAACCTTCATTCTGCATGCTGGGACACATATTTTTTATCCCCATAAATGTTGCGACACAGGATTTGGTCCTTTCTGCATGCTGCGACACATCTTTCCTCCCCCGCGAGCATGTTGTGAGACATGTTTCTGCGAATCGGCCAGCATGTTATGACACATTTTTTCAGTATCAGGCATAATCCCGCGATAGAGATTCAGGGGGGGCTTGTGCATCCATTGGCACATTTTTGACAGGGAAATTATTAATATGCCGGACTTTTGCGTTGTGTCAGGTTTTTCTTTTACTTCAAAGATGCATAAGAAATACCTGCCGCTTAAGCAATATTGTCTGTTTTTTACAGACTGGATAGGTACTTCAGAACCATTTCTGCTTTTTTATTCAGATGGTTGCGTAGAATCGTGCCAATCCGCGCACCATCCCTGTCACGTAGCGCCTGAATGATCTCTTCATGGTCATTGATCGCCAGACTCAGCTCATCGGGAGTCTTGCGTGCCGTGTGCCTGACTGAACGGGTGCGTATTGATAACTGCTGATAGAGGGTCTGTAGCGGGGGATTATCAGCCAGTTCAAACAATCCCAGATGAATGGCGCGATTACGTTCGGCGTAGCCTGCCAGATCGCCGTTTTCAGCACAGGCCACCATCTCGTCATGCAAAAATTGCAGCCATGCAATATCACTGTCAGTCACATTGTGGCAGGCGAGTTCACCAGCTAATGCCTCGAGGGCACCGATGATGGGAAAATAATGACGTACATCGTCTGCCGAGGTAACCGCTACCCGTGCACCGCGGTGCGTCATCAGTTCAATATGTCCTTCCTGGCTGAGCACTTTCAATGCTTCGCGCAGCGGCGTACGTGAGACGTCAAATTGTTTGCACAACGCCTGCTCATCAATTTTGTCCCCTGGCATCAGTTCATGATTGAGGATCATGCTGCGCAAACTGTTAGCGACTTCCTGATGCAGGCTTTGTCTGCCGCTGCGCACACTTACACTTTCGCTCACGATTTGCTCTGCTCCTGAATAATTACGCCTGCTCTGAACCTGCCACACCCAGCTCTGCCAGTAGCCGTTGGCGATAACGTTGATGTTCGGACGGGATCCGGTTACGCAGGGGGTCGATGGTCATTTCAAGCGAAATGGCACCATCCTGCAACACCAGAATACGCTGCGCCAGCACAATCGCTTCATCAACATCGTGTGTGACCAACAGGACCGCCGGGTGGTGTTGCTGACAGAGCTGACGCAGCAACTGTTGCATATTGAGGCGAGTCAAGGCGTCGAGTGCACCAAAAGGCTCGTCTGCCAGAAGCAGCGATGGACGTCGCACCAGACAGCGAGCCAGGGCAGCGCGCTGTTGCTCGCCGCCGGAGAGTTCACCTGGCCAGGCATTTTCGCGGCCTGCCAGGCCAACTTCGTACAGGGCTTTGAGTGCCCGTTCGCGTGTGGCCGGGCCGGTCAGCCCCAGCAGAATATTGTCGAGTAAACGTAACCAGGGGAGCAGACGGGAATCCTGAAACGCCACCGCCACATTCTCGCTGACTGCCAGCGCGCCGCTGCCCTGAGCGGAACGATCAAGACCGGCAATCGCTTTCAGCAGCGTGCTCTTCCCGGAACCACTGCGGCCGAGTAGCGCAACGAATTCGCCCGGATGCATGCGTAGCGATATATCACGCAGTACCGTCCGCTCGCCAAAGCGGCGGGTTAAGTGAGTAGCCTCAATCACCGGCGGCGTGGGAGGAGTGATTAACGTCCGAGAGTGTTGCGCCATGAAAGCACCTTTCGTTCGGTAGTACGCACTGCGCTATCGGAGAGCAGACCAAATACCGCATACAGTACCAGCCCAACCATAATAATATCCGTTTGCCCGTAGGCACGTGCTCGCGTCATCAGATAACCAATACCTGAGGTGGCATTAATTTGTTCGACCACCACCAGCGAGGTCCATGAGTGCGCCACGGCAAGGCGCAATCCGGTAAAAAATCCCGGCATGGCACCCGGTAAGGCGACGCGACGAATAAACGTCCAGCGAGTGATCTTCAATGTTTCCGCCAATTCGATATAACGTGCATCCACCCCCCGCAGCGCCGCATGGGTATTGATATACACCGGGATCAGCACGCTAAACATGATCAATGTAACCTTGGTGGCCTCACCAATACCCATCCAGATAATAAACAGCGGGATCATCGCCAGAGTCGGGATCGCGCGTTTAATTTGTAGCGGGCCATCAATTAATGATTCACCTATTCGGCTTAATCCCGCGCACAGCGCCAGCACCACTCCAATCACGGCACCGAACAACAGGGCGGTGAACGCACGGACCGCCGAAACCTGAATGCTGGGTAGCAGTCTGCCATCTTCAATCAGACGCCAGAAGGTCTGGCCCACGGTGGCGGGCGAAGGAAGGGTCATGCTGTCTACCCAGCTAAACTGGCTGGCCAGTTGCCACAACGCCATCAGAATCAGCGGCCCAATCAACCGCCAGCTGAACGTTGCCTGTAGCGGAGCGAGACGACCACGCCGTGCCGTCATTGACTCAGGATTCATGATTTTCCGCAGCCTGCTGGATCACAGCATCAAAGCGCACATCAAACTCTTCAGCTGCATCCACTTTTTTGGGGATACTCCCCGCTCTCAGCAACAGATCGGCGGTATGTTGCTGGGTAGCAAATAAATGCTGGTCGATGCGTGGGAAATGGGTAGGACCGGCTACATCGTTGATCAGCTTGCCATTTGCGGCATTCAGTCCCTGATTTTTGACGTAATATGCATCGATCCATTGCTGTGGATGATGATTAGCCCACTGCCAGCCTTGCACCCAATTGGTCACAAACTCCTTCAGGGCAGCGGCCTTGGCGGGATCTTCCAGTGCCGAACGACGCGCATACAGGTAGCGTAAACCCGTTGAACCACCGGAGGTGACATTGGTGCCCAGGACATTACCGCCTTTAGCCTTATAGGCGGAAAGATACTGCGTCAGGTTGGGTTCCTTCAACGCTGCTGCATCCACTTCACCGGAACGAACTGCATCGGTGAAATTACCGGTTTGCAGGGTAACAAGCTGAACATCCTGGAGGCCAAGTCCGGCTTTTTCCAGCACTCGATAGAGATAAGCCTCGCGCCCTGTTCCTGGCGCATTAGCAATTTTCTTGCCGCGCAGTTGGTCGAGCGAGGTGACGTGTGTACCCGGTGCGATAGCCAGTTGATACTCACGATCGCTGTTCTGCTGCACGCCGACGATAAGCACGGCGTTACCATTCGCCTGCGCCTGGATCGGAGGGGCATCACCGACCACTGCGACGTCCACGGCACCGGCACGGAAAGCTTCGAGGATCTCCGGGCCATCACTGAAATTGCCGAAATGTACCTTCGCCTGTAGATGTTTGTTTTGACCCGAGGCGCGGAACAGGGTCTGTAACACTTCATCCTGGTCGGCCACATTCAGTACGGTCCCTGCGGGTACTGCGGCGGGTAGGGGTTGATCGAGTGGTAACACAGCGGCGGATGCATATCCCTGCGGTAACAGCAGCGACAGGGACGCCACCAGGGGTAAAAGTTTTCTGACTGACATCGTTTTCTCCAGATATGTTTCAATATGTAAAAATGAATTCATAATTCAAAATGAATGTAGGTCAGAAAAGCACCGTGTTAAACGAATAAAATGGCATGAGTTAATGATGAAAATGGAATTAGCAAGAAATAGCCGGGTACATCAGGCGTCGTGCGTCGGTTGCCCGTCTGGGCGGAAATTTAAAAGCGAACAGGGTCTATCGCCCGGCCGGTTTTGTTTGAAAGAATGGCAGACGAGTAAGACGAATCTACAGGGGCAATATGTCGGCGGCAGAAAATTTGGATATTGAGTTGTTACGTACGTTTATCGCGGTGGCTGACCTCCATACCTTCAGCAAAGCCGGGATCCGCCTGGGTCGCACGCAGGGGGCGGTCAGCCAGCAAATGCAACGGTTGGAAACCCTGGTGGGCGCAGCGCTGTTTGAAAAGGAAGGCAGAACCAAACGTCTGACGCAACTCGGTCAACATTTGCTGAGCTATGCGCGAGATTTGTTATTGCTAAACGATGACGCCTTGCGTTCACTTAAAGACAGCCGCTTTTTTGGCGTGCTGAGGATTGGCTCACCTCATGATATGGCTGATACTCTGCTGCCTCCGTTACTCAGTCAAATTGCCCGTTGGGCACCTTCTCTCAATATTGAACTCGATGTTGGCCGCAGTCCGTTTCTGATGGAGGCGTCGCATCGCGGGGAAGTTGATATGACCATCTCGACACGCTTTGATCCGCAACTGGAAGGGGTACTGCTGCGCACGTCACCCACTGTCTGGATATGTTCCGCGCAATATCAGCATCGTCCACACTCGCCGGTGCCTCTCATTCTGGCCGACTATCCCAGCATCTTTCGCCGTGTAGCAATAAAGGCATTGGATGCGGCCCAGGTTCGCTGGTCTCTGGCTTACACCACCTCGAATTTGCTGGGTATCAAAGCCGCGGTAAAAGGCCGCCTTGGTGTGACGGCGCGCAGTTTTATCTGTGGATCCGTCCGGGCACCAGCCAGACGCTGGTTAAACAGGCGTTTGATCTGGTCGCCAGCGGTTTCAGGAATGGCTGAACTTATATTAGACAGCGCGGAAAACCTATTAGCATTCAGGATACTTCGTCCATGCGCGGAAAATATCTGAAACTGAATTAATGATTATTTATAATGATATTAATTATTTTTTCGGTTTTGTCAGGTCGCTATTTCCTGGAGAAGCATAAACAAATACCCAATTCTCATTTCAGCCTAAAAATCCCGCTCACTAGTATCGGCCCATTATCTCAATCACAGCCGGGCCAACATGACTTCGCTTTCACCAGGCATTCACGATATTTCTCCTGCGGATATTGCGGGCAGTCCGTTACATCGCGTACAGATGCAACCGTTTTTGCTGGGGCTTTTTCTGCCGAATCAGAGTGGTGACTGGAGCCCTTCACGACTGGCACGAAGCACGGACTGGCGTTTTGACTACAACAAACAGCTGATCCTCAATGCCGAAGCCCTGGTGTTTGGTCTTGCCGAATGGAATCCCAAAGGGGGGTACGGCGGCGATATTCGCTATCGTGAACACAGCATCGATCCCTTCATGACCACGGCGGCACTCAGTGCGGTAACGTCACGCATTCTGCTCATTTCCACGCTGCATATTCTCTACGGGTCCTGCCATCCGTTGCATCTTGCGCGCTTTGGTGCCTCGTTCGATCTGATATCCGGCGGGCGTTGGGGATTGAACATGGTCACCGGTAATCAGGACTGCTATGCCCGCATGTTTGGGGCGCCGCAGATTGAACATGATACCCGCTACCGTATAGCAGAAGAGTTTGTCACCTTGCACAACGCTACTGGCGTAATGATGAACAGGTTACTTTTCAGGGTGATTTCTGGTCCAGCGAACAAGGATGGGTCGCCGGCGAACCCCGCTATGGACGTCCATTACTGGTCAATGCGACCGGCTCACCGGCGGGGATTGAGTCCGCTGCACGACATTCGGATCTGGTGTTTATCACCAGCCCTGCGAGGGCGGAGATTGAAGCGGCATTAAAGGGGCTCCCCGCACATACTGCGCGCATTAAAGCGGCCGCTACCTTGCAGCAGCGCACACTGCGAACGTTAATCAATCCGATGATCATCTGCCGTCCGACTGAGCAAGAGGCCTGGGAGTATCATCAGGCGATTGTGGCGGCACAGGATCGCGTGACCGTGGACAATTTTTTTGCCTCATCATCGCAGCGCGATAGCCAGGCGTTTGTCGGGCAGCAGCGCGATCAAAAAATTGTCGGCGGCAATATTCAACTGGTCGGCTCACCCGAAAAAATCGTGCAATATCAGCTGCGTCTCCAGAAGGCGGGTTGCGATGGCGTACAACATTGCAGCGAGCTTATGCCTCTCTGGTGGTACTGGATGTCCATTTCACCATTCCGAGGGGCGGGTAATGCTCCCAACTTACTGATTTAATGTATGATGGCGCTTTTGAGGTTCTCCTGTGGCTTCCGTCTCCGTTTGTTGTCCCTCTTGTTCCGCTACAGAAGGCGTGGTGCGCAACGGCAAAAGTACTGCTAGACAACACGCTATCTCTGCGCTCACTGCCGTAAAACATGGTAACTCAGCTTCACTTACACTGCCTCTCAGCCCGGTACACACCAGAAAATCATTGATATGGCTATGAATGGCGTAGGGTGCCGTGTCAGTGCACGTACTATGGGCATTGGCCTCAACACGATTTTCCGACATTTAAAATTCAGGCCGCAGTCAGTAACCTCCGGGATACTTCCGGGCAGAGACGCCATTGTCTGTGCTGAAATGGACGAACAGTGGGACTACGTCGGGGCTAAATCACGCCTGAAGGGAAAGCTGCACGTTATCAGCAAGCGGTATACGCAGAGATTAGAGCGGCATAACCTGAATCTGAGGCTGCATCGGACAAGGCTGTGCAGGAAGTCGCTGTCGTTCTCAAAATCAGTGGAGCTGCACGATAAAGTATCGGTGATTATCGCACGATAAATCATTATCAGTAAGTTGGAGTCATTACCAAAACATGAAGAATATTAGGGGAGACAGTCGGTCGTGATTTATTTTAATGCATTGTTATTTTCAGGGTGTACGTAAGTGATATAAAGGAAAAAAGTAATCAGTAAGTATGATCATCACTGATGAAATGGGGTCTTGTTTTTGATATTTTCATGCGGTTTTTTGTTTTGGAACTATCAATTATTTAGATTTCGCTAGATGCTTAACTTATTGAAATTATGTGATTTTAATATAGCAGATGCAAAGAATAGTGCTCAGAATGATATAGGAAAGCAACATAACTCATTGTTAATAAATGATTTTTACAAATTATATCAATTGGAATTAATGGTTTACAATTTAATTTTAATGTCCTTGCTATATTTTTATTTGGAAAGTAACATAATTTACATAAAATCTTTGATTATTTTTAACATTTAATATCGGACTAGATGTTCATTGGTGTCGTATTTTTAAAATACTCACATAACAAAGAAGCTATATAAGCTGCGATTGTGTTGGTGAAGGAAGAAGCATATGAAGCAACAGCATAGTATTATACATTCTTTACTTTTCTGGATAGAAGATAATTTGACTCAGCCGCTTTCTATTGATTTTGTAGCGGAAAAATCTGGTTACAGCAAGTGGCATCTGCAACGAATGTTTAAAGAGATTACAGGCGAAAATGTAGGGGCATATGTCAGGAAAAGACAGCTTTCTAAATCTGCAATTGCATTAAGATTAACAAGTAGATCTATTCTTGATATCTCGGATACATATCAATTTGATTCTCAGCAATCGTTTACCCGCGCTTTTAAAAAACAATTTGGTGAAACTCCGGCACGTTACAGACGAGCTGAAGATTGGGATGCGCAGGGGATAGAGCCTCCCATAGTACTTCATGAAGACTTTTTACCTAAAGCAACGTTTGTTGAGCTTGAAGAGTTTAATATCTATGCATTAACTGGAAAGTATCATAGTACGCTGGATACCTATTCCGTATCCAGAAGAACAATACGTGAAAGGCTTTGGTTAGATATTATTGAAAGAAACAGAACCTTACCTGAGATTATTTATGGTGTAGATAAGGTCATGCCGGGTAAAAATAATTTCGATGACCAAATATTGTTTTATGGAATCGGGATGTGCTTTGAGGATATGAATCCATCCATTGAAAAATATGAAAAAATCACAATTGAAAAAGGATTGTATGTTCAATTCAGTTATTCCGGAAAAAGTGTTGATTTTCAGTCATATATCTTAAGGATTTATCAAACCTGTCTGCCATCACTGGCTCTCATTCGCCGTCAGGGTATGGATGTAGAGCGGTACTATACTAACCAAAATAGAGAGAGAGATAAAATACCAGAATTTATCCATTGTGATTATTTAATACCGGTGAGAGTACATGAATCATAAAAAATTGGGCTATGGACATTCATCTACCCCTTGAAAAAGGGGAAAAACTTCTCCATGGCACAGGAGTAGATAAAAGAATATCGATGTTCACAATACCATCCTGGCATGCACTATGATTCGATAGTTAGACTACTTTTTTGTTAGATGAAAAGGTATAAATTATATTATCAACTCAATTCTCTCATGCGAGCTGTGAATAATAGGAAAGAAATAGCTTCCAGTCCTCTTTTGGTATCATTGGTGAGTTTTTTTTGAGTTGATTGAAGTCGTGAATTTTTGCCTGAGATCGGGTTAGACGCTTTTTGCTATTCTCAAGTCCGATGAAACCGGCATGAACATAGCCATTTGTATGAATAAATATATTACCGGCATTGCAGTTACCGTGTTGTCTTTTTGCAAGATGCATTTTCCTAAAAGTCCATGCAATTTCGCGTATTATCTTATTTTTCATTTCCTCATTAATTTCCTTATTGATATTATTATACCAATCCTTTAAGGAGATGAAATTCTCCATCTCCTTAGTAACAAGTATAGCCTTCCATTGCCCTCCGGATTTATATGCTGAACTAAATATTATATCTGGTGTTTTAACGCCACTATCTTTTAAATGATTAATTGCATTTACCTCCTGAATTAATGTTGGTATACCTCGGGGATGAATCAAAGAACGAGAAAGATGATTTTGCATCCGTTTTACGAAAAAGAAATTATTATCTATCTCAACTCTGGCATAACTGCTGAATCCATTTTCATTGAAATATTTTGTTTCTTTCGGATCACCTTCTATATTCCACCAATAATTAAAGTCTTTCATGATAATTATCTCTTTAGAGTTGAGAAATATATGAGTTATCTTACACCATGTAAAGTATTTCTTTTTCTCAAGGAGTATTTGAATTATAGTGCTGACTTTCATGTTTTTTATGCAGTATGAAGGGGGTGGTATAACTAAAAGCATATAAAGATCAGTGGGGGTTAAAACATTGTAGTTAATTATCTTTTTTAATTTTTTAATGGAAGGTTTTTTAATTGAAATAATAGCTATCGGCATTGGTTCAGTATTGACTATTTATGCTGATAATTTTGATGTTTAATGCTTTTTTGTGTATTTATGCGGGTTTTTTGAGGTGTTTTTTTAGGGAATTTTTATTGCACGGTAAAATAGAATGAAAGATGTATTGATGCATGTTGTTATACCGTAAATCACTGTATACCAAAATTGCTCTATGGATATGTTAATGTACGTGTTTTGAGTACGTGACGTGCTAGGGGGGAAGGGGTGAAAAGTCAAAAAAGTGTTTTGGATACTGAGTTCATGCGATTACCGGAGGTTAGCCTGCTGGCCAATGAGAAATATAAAGGTGATCCTAACTTCATGACCTCACTGGCAAGAGGGCTGGAAGTTTTACAGACTTTCAGGCCTGAGTATGATTCATTAACGGTCCCGCAAATCAGTGACATGACTAATCTGCATCGTGCTGTTGTGAGGCGATGCCTCTATACCCTTGCAGCGCTAGGGTTTGTTTATTCATCAGATAACCGTCACTATCATTTGCTCCCACGCGTGTTAACCATTGGTCATGCGTATTTGCATTCATCTGAACTCGCACGCCAGGCGCAGATGTCTCTCGATCACCTCAGTCAGCAAATTCATCAATCCTGTTCTGTAGCGACTCTGGATGGTGACAGTATTCTTTATATCGCTCGTGCGTCAGTCAGCCGGATTATGAAAATTGATCTTGGGCGTGGTAGCCGTTTGCCCGCTTACGCGACATCAATGGGGCTGGTGTTGCTGAGTGAATTAAGCGAGATGGAACTTGATGCTTACCTGGATCGTGTCAATCTGGAACCTTTTACTCCCCAGACAATCACCAGCAAACAGGCACTGCGTGAGGAGTTAAAAAAAGTGAAAGCCCAGGGCTATGCAATCAACGACCAGCAGTTAGAGATAGGGCTGCGTTCGATGGCAGTGCCGATGTATTCACGTAAAGGGAAAGTCGTGGCGGCAATGAATGTCGGCACTCATGCTTCGCAAGTATCTAAGGCTGAGCTGAAAGAGTTTTTCCTGCCAAAACTTCAGCGCGCAGCCATGGAACTGGCCTTGCTGTTGTGAGTTTCAACTCGTCAACTCAATGATTTTCTCTGCTGTGGTCCTTATCTAAACCAAAAGGGTGGGGGCCAATGGCGCGCCAGGTAATAAAGGCACATAAAAATAAACATAATCAATGCATTACATTATTTTTATGAAAAAGTGCATTCCAGATAGCAACCCCCCACTGACTTAACGTTTATTTTACATCCCTCACAAAATTGACACACATTTGTTAAGAGTTTCGATAATCGCACAAAATACCGTTATTCGCACTTGTTGGTCTTTTTTACCTCGCTTAAGTTGGAAACAAGCCGATTCAATGAAGTGAGGAAGTAAATGGTCAACAAAGAAGTGGGTAATGCCGATGAGGCCGTCTCTGATGTAGAGGATGGTGCCATCATCATGGTGGGGGGATTTGGTCCGGCCGGGCAACCGACTGAACTGATCGATGCGCTGATTCGTCGCAAACCACAGGGCCTGACGCTGATCAGTAACAATGCCGGCAATGGTGATTACGGGCTTGCTGCTTTACTGAAAGCCGGTTGCGTAAACAAAATCATCTGTTCGTTTCCCCGGCAGGCTGATTCCTGGGTATTTGACGAGTTATATCGTCAGAAGAAAATTGAACTGGAGCTGGTGCCACAGGGCAATCTGGTGGCTCGTATTCAGGCAGGAGGATCGGGACTGGGCGCTATTTTCACCCCGACGGGGTATGGTACCCAGCTGGCTGAGGGCAAAGAAACCCGCCTGATTGATGGTCGTCACTATGTACTTGAGTCCCCGCTAACCGCTCACTTCTCTCTGATCAAAGCACAACGCGGCGACCGCTGGGGCAATCTGACCTTCAATAAAACCGGAAGAAATTTCGGACCGATCATGGCGGCCGCCAGCCGCTGTACCATCGCTGAAATCAGTGAATTAGCCCCTCTTGGTGCGCTCGATCCTGAAGCGGTGATCACACCGGGAATCTATGTCTCGCGCATCGTGCATGTCCCGGTTGTTCAGACACACTTAATCGCACAGGGAGCCTGAATGAAAACGCTTAATCACCAGCAACTTGCCCAGCGCATTGCCCAGGATATCCCTGAGGGTGCTTACGTCAATCTGGGCATCGGTTTGCCTACGGCTATCGCCAACTACCTCCCAGCCGACAAAGAAATTTTCCTGCACAGTGAAAATGGCATCCTTGGTATGGGCCCCACGCCGTCTGAAGACGCCATCGACCCGGAACTGATCAACGCGGGTAAGCAACCGGTCACTCTTCTGCCGGGTGGATGTTTTTTCCATCATGGTGACTCCTTTGCCATGATGCGTGGCGGTCATCTGGATATCTGCGTACTGGGTGCCTATCAGGTTTCACAGAAAGGTGATCTGGCGAACTGGAGCACAGGTGCAGTTGAAGCCATTCCGGCAGTGGGTGGCGCAATGGATCTGGCCATTGGTGCGCGCAAAGTATTTGTCATGACCGATCATCTGACCAAAAAAGGCGACTGTAAAATTGTTGCCGAGTGTACCTATCCCCTGACAGGAATTGCCTGCATTTCACGTATTTATACCGATATGGCAGTGATGGATATTACTCCCGCTGGCGTGGTGGTACGTGAATTGTTCGGTGATGTTACGGCGGATTATCTGCAGGAAGTCACTCCCATCCCGCTGCAATTTGCCTTATCACAACCGGAGGCCGCTTATGTCTGAAGCCTATGTTTGCGGTGGAGTCAGGACACCCTTTGGTCGCCTGAATGGCAGCCTGTCGGGTATTCGTGCTGACGATCTGGCTGCTATTCCCTTACGTGAACTTTTACAGCGCCATCCACAGCTCGACCCGGCGGCTGTTGATGATGTTCTGCTGGGATGTGCAAATCAGGCGGGCGAGGACAATCGTAATGTGGCCAGAATGGCGGCACTGCTGGCTGGCCTGCCCACGACAGTCCCTGGCGGTACGCTGAACCGGCTGTGTGGTTCCAGCCTTGATGCGGTCGCCACTGCGGCACGGGCGATCAAAAGCGGTGAAAGCGAGCTGATGATTGCCGGTGGCGTGGAGAGCATGACACGAGCCCCCTTTGTGATGGGGAAAGCGGAAACGGCCTTCAGCCGTGCGATGAAGATCGAAGACACGACCATGGGATGGCGTTTTATCAACCCACAGATGCAGGCGCAGTATGGCGTGGAATCAATGCCACAAACGGCTGAGAATCTGGCTGAAAAATTCGCGATCAGCCGCGAAGATCAGGATGCCTATGCACTGCGTAGCCAGCAACGCACAGCAGCAGCCTGGGAAAGCGGATTTTATCAGCCACAGATTACCGCTGTGACCCTGCCCGGGACGAAAAAACAACCCTCTGTCATTTTTGACCGTGATGAACACCCTCGTCCAACCACCGCTGACGCACTGGCCCGGCTTAATCCTGTCGTGCACGCAACCGGCACCGTTACCGCCGGGAATGCATCCGGGTTAAATGATGGTGCCTGCGCCATGCTGGTGGCCAGTGAGCGAGCTTTGATCACGCATAACATTCAACCGATGGCGCGCATTCTCGCCAGTGCGGTCAGCGGTGTGGAGCCGGGGCTGATGGGATTTGGTCCGGTGGGCGCAGTTAACCGGGTGCTGGCATTAAGCGGCCTGAAGCTGAATAACATCGATGTGATTGAGCTGAATGAAGCCTTCGCGGCCCAAGTATTGAGTGTCACTCGTGCTCTGGAGCTGCCTGACGATGCGCCCTGGATCAATCCTAACGGCGGCGCTATTGCACTTGGGCACCCTCTGGGGGCATCGGGAGCAAGACTGGTACTGAATGCCTGCCATGAACTGCAAAAAACAGGTGGCCGACTGGCGCTCTGTACCATGTGTATTGGTGTGGGTCAGGGTATCGCATTGATCCTTGAACGGGTGTGAGGTGCTGCGATGGAATTAGAATATCGACTCGATGGCCCTGCCAGCGCCCCGGTACTGGTACTGTCAAATTCACTGGGCACCACCTGGAGCATGTGGGATGCGCAGTATTCCAGCTTCATTAAACGCTATCGCGTACTGCGTTATAACACCCGTGGTCACGGTAATAGCCCATTGCCGGGTACAGAGACGAACATTGACCGTCTGGGGCAGGATGTTGTGGATTTGCTGGACCATCTGAATATTCAGCGTGCCAGTTTCTGTGGCATTTCGTTAGGCGGGCTGACTGGCATGTGGCTGAATCTGCACCACCCATCGCGATTTAACCGTTTCGTACTGGCTAATACGGCAGCACGCATAGGAAATGAAGCAGCATGGCAATCGCGTGCCGATATGGTGAGACGGGAGGGGTTGGGTCAGGTGGTCGCCGCATCCGATAAGCGCTGGTTTACTGATGATTACATCCAGCAAAAACCTGGCGTGGTAGAAAATATGCTGGAAAGTCTGGCGGATCTCTCCCCTGAAGGTTATGCCGCCTGTTGTGAAGTGCTGGCACAGGCTGATTTGCGTTCCGGTGTGGCAGATATGTCCAGACCAGTACTGATGATTGCCGGGAAACAGGATCCTGTGACGACTGTTGCCGATGCAGAACAGGTGGTGGATACCGCTCCAGATGCCGAACTTTGCGTGTTACCCGCCTCGCATCTCTCCAATATTGCCTGTGCTGTAGAGTTTACCCGGCAGACGATGAAATTTTTGCTTAAAGGAGAAGAACATGTCGCTCACCATTGAAAGTATCACCAGCTGGCTGGTCGATATCCCCACTATACGACCCCATAAGCTCTCAATGGTCACCATGGGATGCCAGACAATGGTCATTGTCAAAATGCGTTGCGCAGACGGCATTATCGGATGGGGTGAGGCAACGACTATCGGTGGGCTGAGCTACGGTGCAGAAAGTCCGGAATCGATGAAAATCACCATCGACCGCTACCTGGCTCCGTTGATCATCGGGCGACCACTGGCAGGTGTCGAACCACTGGCAGCGGCAATGAATTCGGGGGTGAGTGGTAATAGCTTCGCTAAATCCGCGTTGGAGACTGCATTTCTTGATGCCTTAGGAAAAGCGAAAAACCTCCCCGTCAGCAGCCTGCTGGGCGGCGCAAGGCAGGAACGTCTGCCGGTGTTGTGGACGCTGGCCAGTGGCGATACGGATAAAGATATTGATGAAGGATTTCGCCTGATCGCGGAAGGACGCCATCAACGCTTCAAACTGAAAATTGGCGCCAGGGCGTTGCAAGATGACCTCCGGCACGCCCTTAAAATAAAGGCCGCTCTGGGTAGTGATGTGGATGTCCATGTCGATGTTAACCAGGCGTGGGATATGACCACAGCGTTACGTGCCATTCCTGAATTACACGCTGGCGGGATTCGTATGATTGAGCAACCGCTTGAGCGGCATGATCTGCGCAATCTGATCGATCTCAGCCAGCGTTTTACCGCGACCATCCTTGCGGATGAGGCTGTGACAGACAGTCAGTCAGGCTTTGTGCTGGCGAATGGCGGATTCACCGGAGCCTGGGCGCTCAAAATCGCCAAAGCGGGTGGGCCGGCGCAGGTACTGAAACTGGCACAGGTTGCCAGTGCTGCGGGCATCGGATTGTACGGTGGCACCATGCTGGAAGGATCGATTGGCACGGTAGCGTCACTTCATGCCTGGTCCACGCTGGCTCTCAGTGAAGGCACCGAGATGTTTGGTCCCTTGTTATTGAAAGACGACATACTCACGCACCCGCTGGATTTCAGTGAAGGGAGTGTGGCGCTGCCATCCGGTCCGGGATTAGGTATTGAAATCGACGAAGACAAACTCTTGCATTATGCACGCCAATAGCGAGGCCACTATGTTATTTAAAGTTGAAATGAAGGTTGAAATTCCTCACGACCTGGCAAAAGACCAGGCAGAAAAATTAAAGGCCAGTGAGAAAATATACTCACAAAAGTTACAGCGTGAAGGGAAATGGCGTCATATCTGGCGTGTTGCCGGGAAATATGAAAATGTCAGTATCTTTGATGTAAAAGATAATACCGAGCTGCATGAGATTTTAACTGCCTTACCTTTGTATCCATTTATGAAAATTGCTGTGGAACCCTTATGCCGACATCCTTCGTCAATTCACGAAGATGATAAATAAAGATCTCCTTACCCTACAATGAGGAAATGAGCATGTCACAGAATATTATTAATACTGAAGAGTTTAACACCTTTCTTACCATCAGCTGTGGACTGAATACAGATGAAGGTAATCCCCGAATGAAACAAATTATGCATCGTATGATGTCAGATTTTTGCAATCTGATTGAGGAGTTTGATATTAGCGATGAGGAGTTCTGGACCGCCGTAAACTATCTGAATGTGCTGGGCGAACGTAAAGAGGTTGCACTGCTGGCTGCCGGGCTCGGTCTGGAGCATTTTCTGGATATGCGTGCCGATGCTAAAGAGCTGGCTGCCGGCCAGGCAGGCGGTACGCCACGTACCATTGAGGGGCCGTTGTATGTGGCCAATGCGCCGTTGAGTAAAGGTTACACCCGTATGGATGATGGACAGGATGCGGGAGAACCGATGTGGTTATTCGGTCAGGTGACGGATCAACACGGCAAACCTGTTTCCGGTGCCATCGTTGATATCTGGCATGCTAATACGCTTGGCAATTACTCGTTTTTCGATCAATCGCAGAGCGAATATAACCTGCGCCGACGTATCGAGACGGGTGAGGATGGACGTTATGCGGTGCGTAGCATTCTCCCTTCTGGTTATGGTTGCCCGCCGGATGGCCCGACCCAGTCGCTGCTCAATCAGCTAGGTAGACATGGTAACCGACCGGCACATATTCACTTCTTTGTGTCGGGCCCGGGTCATAAACACCTCACCACACAAATCAATTTGAATGGCGATGCCTATTTATGGGATGACTTTGCTTTCGCGACACGTGAGGAGTTAATCGCTGATCCGATTAAAGTTACCGATGCAAATGTTTCGCGTGATCGGGATATGCCTTTCCCTCATACGGAAATCAGATTTGATTTTCAATTGGTGTCATCAGATGCAGTGGACGAAGAAAAAAGAATTAAACGCGAGCGCGCACTCGAATAAATTCCTGGATATCTGAAAAAATACTTATTTTCGAGAGGAAGACGATATGAGCGAAATCATCTCGCTGCGTCCGCGCACGCTTAAAGACAAAATTAATAATGCGCTGATTATTGATAAAGAGGCCGGACATTATAAATGCCATCGCAGCATCTTTACCGACCCCGAACTATTTGAACTGGAAATGAAGCATATTTTTGAAGGTGGGTGGGTTTTTCTTGCCCATGAAAGCCAGTTAGAAAATCCCGGCGATTATTACACGCTGACGATTGGTCGCCAGCCGGTGATGTTAACGCGTGATAAAAATGGCCAGCTGCAGGCGCTGATCAATAGCTGCTCGCATCGCGGGGCCATGCTGGCAACCCGAAAAACCGGTAATAAAAGCTCGTTCACCTGTCCATTTCACGGTTGGACTTTCAGTAATGATGGTCGGTTGCTGAAAGCCAAAGACGAAAAAACCGGGGGATATCCTCCCTGTTTTAAACAGGACGGGTCACATGACCTGAAGTCTTTACCGCGTTTTGCCAGCTATAAAGGTTTTCTTTTCGGCAGCCTGGAAGCTACGGTGCCAGACCTGGAGGAGTGGCTGGGGGATACGCGACGGGTCATTGACTTGATCGCTGATCCGGCGGAGCAGGGTCTGGAAGTCATCGCCGGAACATCGAG
This sequence comes from Pantoea sp. App145, assembly GCF_047947045.1. Taxonomy (NCBI): domain Bacteria; kingdom Pseudomonadati; phylum Pseudomonadota; class Gammaproteobacteria; order Enterobacterales; family Erwiniaceae; genus Pantoea; species Pantoea sp. App145. The sequence continues at coordinate 341,931 of NZ_CP133293.1, read as the reverse complement.
TTACACCTATGAAGGTAACTGGAAGCTCCAGATGGAGAACGGGGCAGATGGCTATCATGTCAGCGTAGTCCACTGGAATTACGCTTCCACTATGTCTCGCCGTAACTATGAAGCCAACGCAACGCATACCGTCGATGCCAACGGCTGGTCAAAAAGCACTGGTGGCGTTTATGGTTTCAAAAACGGCCATATGCTGCTGTGGACCCGTGCACTCAATCCCGAAGTAAGACCTATCTATAAACAAAAGGAACGTTTGACCGCTGAGTTTGGTGAGCAGCAGGCAGATCTGATGGTGAACGAAACCCGTAATCTTTGCCTCTATCCCAACCTGTATCTGATGGATCAATTTTCCACACAGCTGCGTGTGGTAAGACCCATCAGTGTGGACAAAACGGAGGTGACCATTTTCTGCTTCGCGCCCAAAGGGGAAGATGCAGCAGACCGGGCATTACGTATCCGTCAGTACGAAGACTTTTTCAATGTCAGTGGTATGGGAACACCGGATGATCTGGAAGAGTTTCGCGCCTGTCAGACTGGCTATAACGCAGCCAACTTCCCCTGGAGTGATATGAGTCGCGGTGCCATGCGCTGGCACGAAGGTGCGGATGACAATGCCGGACAAATGGGCATTCAGCCTCTGCTGACAGGTAACAGTGCAGAAGATGAAGCGCTCTATATCACCCATCATCATCACTGGCAGACGACGTTGCTCAATGCCCTTGGTGCGGAGGATGCCGAATGAGTGAGCTACAACAGCAAATTGAACAATTTCTCTATCGTGAAGCGCGTCTGCTGGATGACCGGCACTGGGATGAGTGGCTTGACTGCTACCACCCAGAGGTAGAGTACTGGATGCCTGCCTGGGGTGATGATGATTATCTCACCCGTGACCCGCAGCGTGAGATCTCGCTGATCTACTATGCCAGCCGGGATGGCCTGGAAGACAGGGTGTATCGGATCAAAACAGAACGCTCAGCGGCCAGTACACCGGAGCCACGTACCACTCACAGCATCAGCAATGTCGAGATTCTGGGAAGCGATGGTGATGAGCATCAAGTGCGCTACAACTGGTGCACCTGGAGCCATCGTTATAAAAACTCGGACGTTTTTTTTGGCAACAGCCAGTGCACCCTGGTGCAGGTGGATAACCGACTGCTGATTCAGCGTAAAAAAATCCAGCTTAATAATGACTACATCAATCATGTCATTGATATTTACCACTTATAGGGGGCGGAGATGAGTTATACCATCGCACTCAATTTTGAAGATGGCGTCAGCCGTTTTATTCAATGCAATGAAAATGAGAAAGTGCTGGATGCGGCTTATCGGCAGAAAATCAATCTGCCGATGGATTGTTCTGATGGGGTATGCGGCACCTGCAAATGTCGCTGCGAAACCGGCAATTTCGATCTCGGTGATGATTATCTGGAAGATGCGCTATCAGAGCAGGAACGCGAAAAAGGGTTAGTACTTACCTGTCAGATGATCCCGGAATCGGATTGTGTTATCGCTGTGCCAGTTTCGTCAGCTATGTGTAAAACCGGTAATGAAACTTTCCGTACGGAACTGATCTCAGTAGAGCATCTTTCTGCCTCCGCTATCGAACTGCGGCTTCGTCTCCAGGACCATCCGGGCATTGCATTTCTTAGCGGACAATACGTCAATATTCAGTTGCCCGGCAGTGATATCACCCGAGCATACTCCTTTAGTTCATTGCCTGGCGCAGAAGAACTGTCATTTCTGATCCGCAATGTCCCAGATGGACTGATGAGCACCTGGTTGTCCCGACGCGCTAAGCCCGGTGATAACCTCACGCTTACTGGTCCTCAGGGAAGTTTCTATCTGCGTGAGGTGGTGCGCCCGGTTTTGATGCTGGCCGGAGGAACCGGGCTGGCTCCGTTTTTGTCTATGCTGCGCACGATGATGCGTACTGGTGTCCACTATCCGATTCACTTGGTGTATGGCGTAACCCTCGACACTGACCGGGTCAAACTGGATGAGCTGGACATGCTGGTGGAGCAGATTCCGCAGTTCAGCTATCGTGTTTGTGTGGCGGATACCCACTCAACTGCCGAAAGAAAAGGGTATGTCACTCAGCATATTGATGACGCCATGCTGAATGGGGGGGATGTTGACGTTTATCTCTGTGGGCCTCCACCGATGGTGGAAGCTGTGATGCGCTATTTCAGCGAGAAAACAATAACGCCACAGAATTTCCATTACGAGAAATTCACCCCGCAAGCGATCAGAGAGGCATCGTGATAATGGATAGATTCACAGATAAAGTCATGGTCATTACAGGTGCAGCGCAGGGTATTGGGAAGGCTGTCGCCGTGCGTGCCGCTGTTGAAGGGGCGAGTCTGGCGCTGATTGATCGCGCTGATTACCTTGAAGAGGTTTGTGATGAACTCCGTCAGCAGGGATTCCGGGTGATGGGGATCCGTGCTGACCTGGAACAGTGGGAAGATACGGTGTTGGCCATGCAACAGGTTTATGATCAATTCGGTCGCATTGATGTTCTGGTCAACAACGTTGGTGGAACGATCTGGGCACGCCCATTTGCAGACTATTCCCCGCATCAAATTCAGGCAGAAGTGCAACGTTCACTATTTCCGACGCTCTGGGGATGCCGTGCTGTACTGCCATATATGCTGGCACAGGGGAAGGGCGCGATTGTCAACGTTTCATCAGTGGCGACACGGGGTGTTAACAGGGTTCCCTATTCAGCCAGCAAAGGGGGAGTAAATGCACTGACACAGTCGCTGGCGATGGAGTACGCCGAAGCGGGAATTCGCGTTAACGCCACTGCACCTGGCGGCACCAGCGCACCTCCACGTCTGACACCGCGCAATCAGGAAACACCGACAGAGCAGGAGAACACCTGGTATGCTCAGGTGATTGAACAAACCTGCCAGACCAGCCTGATGCATCGTTATGGCAGTATAGATGAACAGGCTGCTGCTATTCTTTTTCTTGCCAGTGACGAGGCCAGTTATATTACTGGCACTGTGCTTCCGGTGGCAGGCGGTGATTTAGGTTAGCGGCCTCAACAAATGCTCCTGAGCATATAAAACTGTCGGCTCACTGTTAGTGAACGCGCACAGAGGCCGATAGTTTAATCCGTTTAAGAAATGCCATAATCTATTTCTCTTTTTACGTGTACTCAGCCTTTGTGTTTAGCAGAAGAGAGATTCGCACTGATAAAGCTTCTGGTTTTGTCCGCCAGAGGGGATTTTGTAGTGAAAACATAACGCACATTGAGCGTCAATCAGCGACGTAAATTTTGCTTTAATGGTTTCTGGATAAGCTGGAGTTGAAGAGGACAATATGAATTCAAATGATCTATCGTTATTTTTGGATAATGCTTTTGGTCTAAAGAGTCAGAAATCCTCTTCCAGCCAGTGTGCTGATGAATCTATGCATTATCTTAAAACGCCATCAGGTATCTTTGCCCATTTTGGTGCATTCAGAGAAACCATTACACCCAGCCGGACATCACCTCAACCCGAACAGGTGCTTTTTAAGCTTGTTACCCAGGGGGAGATTTGCATTAAAAGTCGAACAAGAGAGTTATGGCTATCTGAAGGCACATTATCTCTGTTGCCATGGAGTTCACAATTTGAGGAAAGCTTTAGTGAACCAACATCGTTGTTTGTGATTGGATGTGGCCAGGGGGCGTGTCAGAGTCTGCTTCCTATCCTGAAAAAAAATGGTGGGGTTACCACTCAGCTTGAAACTCCAGACCTACAATATCTGACACGACTCATAAACCAATATATTTTTCACGCTGATAGAATCAGTTCCGGGTTATCAGTGACCAGCAGCCAGATGATTATTGCAACACTTGGAGAGGTTTTGATTAATAGTCGGCAAACCACAACATCACGACTGACTTCAAAAGTGCAAAATATTGCTGCCATCAAGCGTTTTATCGCTGCAAACCTTCATGATGCTTCGTTAGATGCTGAAATGATTTCTGAAAATATCCGCTTAAGTGTTAATTATATGAACAGATTGTTGGCCGAGGAAAATCTGTCTCTGATGAAATTGGTCTGGCAACAACGACTTGAAGCAGCAAAAAAACTTTTACTCAAACCAGGTATGAGGACCATGCAGTTGGCTGAGATTGCCTGGCTATGTGGTTTTACCAGCCAATCTCATTTTTCACAGGCATTTAAGAAAAAATTCGGAATTACCCCGCGAGAAATGCGGGACCTCAACCCACTTTGATGTTACGACTCGCTTGATACAATACGGATAGAGCGAGTATGGGAAAAAGTATCGAAGCTGCTTTTGCCATGATATTTACCCATTCCGGATGGGCCGATCCCGCCAAAAGGTAGCTGCGGAGAAAGTGCATGTGTCAATATATCATTTATCTGAGCATCTCCCGATTGAACAGTTTTGATAAATGCTAGTGCACTTGATTCATCACGACTAAAAGCATATATCGCCAGAGGTTTAGCATGGTGAGCGATAATTTTCTGGCGACAGTCTTCGAGGTTATCATAGGTAAGCACGGGTAATATCGGCCCGAAGATTTCATCCTGCATCAGTGCATCATCCCAGTTGACGTCTGCGACAATAGTCGGTGAGAACTGGCGAGTAACACGGTCATACTGACCGCCGGTAACGACTTTACCCTGGGTGTTTTGAAGATAACCGGCCAGTTTATCAACCTGCCTTTCGCTAACAATTTTTCCCGTACTTTTGCCAGCATAGTTTGCTTCAATCAGGGTTTTCAATTGTGAAATGATAATTTCCTGTTTGCTTTTGGGTACCAGTAAATAGTCCGGCGCGACACAGGTTTGTCCACTATTAAGATATTTTGTAAAAGCGAGGCATTGTACCAGTAGGTCTAGGTCAGCATCCTCAAAAACGACTACCGGGCATTTACCTCCCAGCTCAAGTACCACCGGGGCTAGATTATTTGCCGCGGCTTTCATGACGAGTTTTCCAACCGCAGGGCTGCCGGTAAAGAAATAGAAATCAAAAGGCTTCGCCAGGAGCAATGTATTCTCTTCCCGTCCTCCTTCGATGACAGCGACGTATTCACCAGGGAATGCCAGTTCAATAATTTTTTTAATCACATGAGATGTTTCAGGTGTGGCCTCCGAGGGTTTTAAAATGGCAGTATTACCGGCAGCAATCGCACCGACCAACGGGGTCAGTGTCAGGTTGAAAGGATAATTGAAGGGACCAATGATGTAGCAGACACCATAAGGTTCGGGGCAAATACGGCCCTCAGAGTCTGCGAACAAACCTGTTAATGGGAAAACCTCATCCTCAGCCCATTTATTCAGCTCAGTGATTGTTACGTCAATTTCATCGATAACAGCACCTATTTCTGCTAAATCGACAACATCAGGGGTTTTACCGAGATCACTTTCGAGAGCTGCATAGATATCGGGTTTATGGTTAAGTATAATTTTTTTGAGTTGTTCTAAAGCCGTCGAACGGCGAGAAATGCTCCGGGTATGCCCCTTAAGGAACCATGCTTTTTGTGCATCAAAAGTGCTGTCAATGATTTGTTGATTTGTCATATCTTCCTCTTTGAAAATTTAAAAAATATAGAGAAGACGCAGGTTGATACCTGTGTCTTTTTAATAGCCTCTTAATAGCTCTTCTCAAAGTGAGAGTCTAATTTAACAATTATGAAACTATTTTTTTAAGTGTAATGTTCATTTGTTTGTTTTGTAATGTGCATGAAAAATAATGTTAATATTAATCATGGTATTACAATGGATTGAAAGTTGATTTTTATGGTGGTTTTTATTTAATTGCTATTGAATTTTTTAACACATCTTATGATAGTAATTAACAAAAGCAGCTTGCGAATCCTTTTAGTGGATTTTATTAGCGGGTTGTCCACCTATAGTTTGTTAAGGAATAAACATGGCTAAGCAAAATTATGATGTGCTAATTATTGGCAGCGGTGCTGCGGGTTGCGTAATTGCAGGTTATCTGGCAGAGACTACTAAGGCAAAAATAGCAGTACTGGAGGCAGGAGCAAGCGATAAAGACCCGATGATTCATATTCCAGCAGGTTATGGGCAAATTCTGGCAAAAGATCATCATGTCTGGCCCTATGATACCGTGCCTCAGCATGGCACGACTCGTCGCTTCAGAATGGGAAAGGTTGTTGGTGGTGGCACTTCTGTTAACGCGATGTGTTATGTAAGAGGTCAAAAACGCGATTTTGATTGCTGGTATGAGGCAAGTGGTAAAGATCCTGACTGGTCGTTTGAAAATATCTGGCAAACCTTTATTGAACAGGAAAAAAATGACACTTTCCATAATGAACATCATGGTATAAAAGGTAATCTTGCCGTACAATTTCCGCACGGTATTAATTCTCTCAATCAATACTGTATGAAGGCTTTCCAGGAGTATGGACTGCCGTATAATCCAGATTATAATGGTGACAGCCAGGTGGGCGTTTCACCAGTCCAAAGTAATGTTAGCGATCAAAAAAGATGCAGTGCATATGTCGCTCATTTAAAACGTCATGTAGAAAGTGGCAGGGTAACCTTGTTAACCGACCATACGGTCACCAGAATATTATTTAAAGATAATAAAGTTATTGGTGTTGAGGTTAGTGGCAATGAAAACCTCTTGGCTGAGCAGGTTATCCTTTCTGCTGGTGCTGTTCAGTCGCCAAAGATTCTGATGTATTCTGGTATCGGCCCTGCGGAACACCTCAGTAAGTTTGGCATTGAAGTAAATGTTAATTTGCCCGGTGTTGGTGAAAATCTTCATGATCACCCGATTATCCCTGTAAGTAATTATGTAAAGGGTGTTCTGGGTTATCAGAATGCAGCACTGGGTTTCGGTACCATTAAAGCTGGCATGCGCTACTACATGACAAAAGATGGGCCTGCATCAGGTAATGGAATCGAGACGGTCTCCTACTGGAATCCACAGGACTTCAATGCTGAACCCACGGTCCAGTGCTATCACGAACCTATTATCTCTACGAATGGGCTGACCCCAACGGGGAGTCGATCCGGCATCACCTTCGCCCTGGTCGTATTGCAGCCACGTAGTCGCGGCTCAATCAGGCTGGCCAGCAGTAACCCGCTTGATATGCCGCATATTGACCCTAACTTTATCGGGGATGATTATGATGCACAAATTGGAATCCAGGCGGTTAAGGCAATCCGGGAAGTGATGAAACAGGAGTCACTTGCCAATATTCTTGAAGAAGAGTTATTACCGGGAAGTGATGTTCAGAGTGATGAGCAGATTAGGGAATTCGTAAAAGCAGTGGCGACAACGATGTGGCATCCGGTTGGTACCTGCCGGATGGGTAACGATGTCATGGCTGTCGTTGATGCTAACTTGCAGGTTAAAGGGGTGGAGAACCTTTTTGTGATTGATGCTTCAGTCATGCCGAACATCACAAGCGGAAATACTAACGCCCCCACGCAAGCACTTGCTCTTATAGGAGCGAAGCGATTCGTGAAAAGATTTTACTCATAATTTTTAAGAGGCAGTAAGAACACCTCCCTTCCTGCCTTTTCCAGAGATACATTTATATTTTTCCTGTCATCGATTTCATCTATGACAGTTTCGATTTCTGATGAATATAATATATGTTATTTCTACAAGAAGCCTTTCCTGGACTGCGCAGATATCTTGCTTATGGCAAAATATCGTCATTTTTAATAAAGTTAGACTCATCAGGGGTTGGCAATACTTTTCTTTTCATCTTTGAGTATCCAGGTTGATCATTTCATAAACACATTTTTGGTGGGTTTATATAATTATGTTATGATCCGACTGATATGAATACTCAACCATGTTAACTCGCTTTTAGGTAGAATGATTTCGTGCTTTTCGGATATATAGTCACGTATAGCCCATGCCACATTCATTGCCAAAGGATGGAACTTTAATAGTTCCTCATAAAAATCATTATTTCCATCGGATACAATATTATTGTTGGTCACCCTCTCTGCAAAATAGCGGAGATGTGTGATAAATCGGTTGTAGTTAATTGTATCGGTATCAATGCTTTTATTAATCTTATATCTGACAATATCACAAATTCTATTTACTATTTGCACCTGAGCATGGGCGTCGCCACTTTGATTTTCCGAGGATGCATTTATTAAATGGAATGCGATATGTACTGCTTCATCTTCTGGTAAATCTATATTGAACCTATTAGCTACCATATCCCTGGCTATTACCCCAATTTCATACTCTTTCTTATAATACCTTTTAACTTCCCAACTCAATTTGTTAACAATGTTATCCCCTGTCCGGCTTCTCTCAACTGCATAAAAAAGATGTTCAGACAATGTAAAAAGTAACACGCTATTCAATTTCGATGTATAGGATTTCTGTGCCATGAGAATAATATCATGGGTTACGTCAAAAAAGGCTGCAGGTATATCGTCGGTCAATGAAAGGAAATGCCGTGATTTCATTTTTTCCAGAGGAATGAATACTTGCTCAATGTTTGCCAACTCGACAATTGTTCCTGCCTTGGTATTGAATCCAATTCCTTTGCCAAACAAAATCATTTCACTGTTGTTGTTATCCACCAGTAACATGCTGTTGTTCAATGTTTTCTTAACTTTAATCACGATACTATCCTGCAGCGATTATTTTCAGTTAGCTAAGGTCCGCGCCGTTAGTGGCGATAACCTTTTTGTACCAGTAGAACGAGTCTTTACGCAGACGTTCAAGAGTTCCGTTGCCCTCATCATCTTGATCGACATAGATAAAACCATATCTTTTTGACATCTGGGACGTACCCGCACTAATGATATCAATAGTGCCCCAGCTAGTGTAGCCCAGTAAATCAACCCCCTCATGAACAGCCGCAAGCATTTGCTCAAAGTGAGAACGAAAGTATTCAATCCTATACTCATCATGGATTTTTCCATCCACGACTACATCTTTGGCTCCCATACCATTTTCAACAATGAAAAGTGGCTTCTGATAACGGTCATAAAGTTCCAGCAATGAAATTTTTAGCCCGACCGGATCTACCTGCCATCCCCATTCTGACGCAGGAAGATAGGGATTTTTTACGCCCAGAACTGTATTTCCAGGGGTACGTTCTGCATCAGGTTGTACTGACTCCGTCATGGACATGTAATAACTGAACGAAACAAAATCGACAGTGTGTTGGCGTATGATATCTAAATCAATATGCTGCATTTCAATGTTAATACCACGAAGTTCCAACTCGCGTTTGATCAGCGGTGGGTAGTAACCTTTTACCTGAACGTCAGAGTAAAAATAGTTTTCGAGGTTTTTCTTAAGAGTTGCTTCCACATCATCCGGATGACAGGTACGCGGATATGTGGTTAATTTAGTTAGCATGCAGCCAACCTTACTCCCAGGGATTACTTTATGGCAGTCACGGGTTACCATTGCTGAGGCAACAAACTGATGATGTAATGCTTGATAGATGTCTTCTTCAGATTTGCCTTCCGTACTTTTTTCCTCGCGGATCCCTGCTGTAGTAAATGGATGACGGATGATGCTATCTATTTCATTAAATGTCAGCCAGTAAAGGACCAAATCTTTGTAGCGTTCGAAACACACATTGCTGAAGCGGACAAAGGCGTCAACAACGTTACGGTGGACCCAACCATTATATTTCTCGCTTAAAACAAGCGGCATCTCATAGTGTGACAATGTTACAAGTGGTTCTATGTTGTATCTCCGCATTTCAATAAAGAGGTCCTCATAAAACTTCAGACCTGCTTCATTTGGGGATTTGTCTTCCCCTGTAGGGAAAATGCGAGTCCATGCAATAGATACACGAAGTACTTTGATGCCCATTTCCGCAAATAATGCCAAATCACCTTTGTAACGATGGTAGAAATCAATACCACGTCGTTTTGGATATTCTAAGTCTTTCAGACCGTTAAGTGCATCAGCGACATTCTCATCAGAGATAGCCATGTGTCCTGCATAGTCCTTCACGCTTAGTTTGGGCTTTGCCTGTACGGCATCAGCAACGGATGGTCCTTTACCATCAACATTCCATGCACCTTCGGACTGGTTTGCTGCGATAGCAGCACCCCATAGAAAGTTATCAGGAAATACAGGGTTATGCGTGCTCATATGGCCTCCTTTAATGTCAATATATTGAATTGGTTATCAATTTCATTTTTTGGTGATTCTGCAGTGATCTCAAAGCGTTCGCTATTAGTAACCACCATTACTACTACTGGGTCATAGCCAGCTTTGACGATCTGACTGATATCAAACTCAATCAGGAGGTCACCTTTCTTAACTGTCTGATTATCGCTTATCTTCGGATTGAAACCTTTACCGTTCATTTGGATGGTATCAATACCTATATGGAAAATGATTTCAGCGCCATTTTCCATAAGCATACTCGCCGCATGTCCGCTTTCGAATACATGGCATATCACCCCATTTGCTGGCGCGTAAAGTGCCCCAAAAGTTGGGATAACTGCGATACCATCACCCATAATCTTGCTTGAAAAAACATCATCATTGACCTCTTCGAGAGGAATGACTTTTCCCTGAATTGGGCTAGTAAGGACAGCTATTTTAAGGGCTTCCGTTGCTGGCTTATTAGTAGAAGTTTCTTTAGAGTCTACTTTAGCTTTGTCCTGCCAAAGCAGAAGAGTGACAGCGAAAGTGAGAACGAAAGATATTATTGCACCGGAAAAAGCGTAAATGAGGTTGTGTGGGTTATCCGGAGCGGCAAAAATTGAAATACTTGCCAGCCCAGGGCCAACAAGGGCAAAGGCCGCCACAGCCATATAGCTAAGGAAACCGCCACCGATTACGCTGCCAATCATTACGGAATACAGCACTTTTTTATTCAGCAGCGTGATACCGTAAAGTGCGGGTTCAGTGATGCCACAAAGAGCAGATAATCCTGATGACAGTGCTGTGGATTTCATGCTTTTGTCTTTGCTTTTAATCGTAATAGCAAGGCAGGCACCAGCTTCGGCAATGTTATGAGCCAGTGATGCAGGTAGGTATAATGTTTCGCGCCCGAACTGTCCCATTGCTGCCACAGCGTAAGGCAGTAAAGGTTTATGCATCCCAGCGGCCACGATGAAAGGCAAAGCACCGGCAAGTACTGCTGTGGCAACAAAACCGAATTTCCCATAAAGCCAGAGGATGACTGTTGCGAGGGCTGATCCCAGCTCATAACCTAATGGACCAAGAAACAGTAATGTGACCGGTACTGTTACCAGAAGCGACATCATCGGTGCCAGAAAAATTTTCAGCGCACTGGGTGAGTAACGGTTGAAGAATTTTTCCGTTTGCGCATAAAAGAGTACACAAATGATGGCCGGGAATACCTGTGTAGCATAAGGTATGTTCTTGATATCAAAAATCAGGAACGTTGTACCTTTTGCCATCATCGCTGTCAGAGATGGCAGGATAAGCACTGATACTGCAGACACGGCCAGTAGGATATTAACTTTAAGCTTCGTCGCTGTGGTAATGGCGACTAACAAGGGCAGAAAATAAATAGGCGCGGTTCCGATGCTGTCCAGCACTTTGTATGTGGAGGTCTCTTTGCTTAACCATCCAACCATATCGAGGATAATCAGTAACGATTTCAGGACACCCCCCCCAGCAATAGCCGGAATGAGTGGCTGGAAAACACTGATCACAAAATCAACAATGACAGCTCCCCACTTCTTTTTGGCACGGGCTTTATCGCGGGTCGTTTGTTTACCTGCAACCAGTCTTTTAAGAGCATTGCAGACATCTGCAACCTCTTTGCCGATAACGATTTGGCACTGAGCATTAACTCTGACACCAATCACTCCAGGTACTTTTTCAAGCTTAGAACTATCGACTAACTTGTTGTCATGAAGACTGAGCCGGAGACGCGTAGAACAATGCTCAATATGCTCGATATTGCTGGGTCCACCAATCAAATCAAGGATCTGGCGGCCGGTATTTTCGTAGTCCATCTGAAGCCTCTTATACAAAAAAAAAGACCCGAAGACCTCCCTTTTTATGGGGAGCTCTTCAGGTCTTGCCTGCTTTACCAGTTACATGCCTGTAATACTAATTAGTAATTAATATAATTTGATGTTTGAAATATCAATAGTCAATAATCGTTTTTCTTCGAACTGTGACAAGGATAACAAAATTCCAAATAATCGTCGAAAATGTATACACTTACTACAAGTGCAATCAGATATTGAACAAATATTCCTAATATTACTTATATGAAAGAATTCCAGGCATGATTTTCTGGTAACTAATGAATTACCACCAAACTTCTGCCTGCGCACCTATAGCTAGCTGATCTTTTTTATTATCAGTAAATTCGAAGCTGGAAATATCGTTCTGATTAGCTCGCAAATATGTTATATAGAATCGCAACTCTGGCCTGGAGGTTAGAATCGATGTGTTTACTTTCAATGCATGATAAAGTGTTGCCTTATAACCAGATTCAGAGAAAGTATCATCCTGTACTTTGTTCTCCTGACGGAACCAGCCCAATTCGACGCCCGTTTGGTTATAATAATCCCAGATATAAGCTGGCCGTACTACAACACGATAGCTTTCAAAATCAGTGTGTGCACCAGTATCGTAGCTATAAATATCATTACCATTAGAATACACCAGAGCATGGGCTACAATAGTATCTTTCATAGGGTAAAACTCACCCTGTGAAATCAACCTAAATGCTGTTCCATTAGTATGGTTTCCGTAGTAATTATCACCGTTTCCATAGGAAGGATTCGCTCCAGAGATACGTGCGAATGCGCTTGCAATCGAGTTATCAGCAACCTGGAATGTTAATTCATCATAACCACCGGACTCAAATTTTTGTCTAAGAATTGCACCGGCAAGCCATGCATCCTTCACATGATAAAACTTACCATCAGATTCACCGGATTTGACCGTATCTGACTTATTTGCAGCGGCGTAACGGCCATCAAGCTCCAGTGTGGCATTTTCCCAAAGTGGAAGTTCACGGTAACGCATGTCAACCGTATTGCTGTTTACTTGTACAGTTTGACCAGAGGTACTGTAATCAACAGCTCGTGCATTCAGATCCTGACGCACAATTGAGAAGTTGAATTTACCTGGCCCTATTTTCCAGTTTTCAATACCTAAACCGGCTCCGCTGTCTGTTCTGACACTTTTCCAATCAAGCATCTGAATTTCGTACTTCGGTAAGTAGTGTTTACCCACCCATAAATCAGCTTCAGGTGCGAAGTTCAGGAAACCTTTGGTTGTCAGATAGATATCGGAGAACTGGAGAACGTTTTCAGTACTTTTATCGAAGACAGCGTTCCCGTACTGTTCACCGACGTTACCATCTAGCATAACGACAGCATGTGCAGTCTTACCATCCTGGTCGTATACTTTCTGCTTGAGTTGGAGATCAAACCATGAAGTGTATTCATTACCGAAACGTCCAAGAGATCCAATAGCATATTCTTTTGGCGAGCCGTGATTAGATGTTCCCCAACCTGAACGGAAATAACCATTGTAAGAAAATCCAATATCATTTTTTACAAAATTACTAATGTCCTTTAATGTCAGGTCGCTATTAACTTTGGTTGTGCCGGTTTGAGTTGATTTTTTGTTTTTTTCCGTCTCTGGAGCAGCAGCAGTATTAACTTTCGGCTGAACCATTGCTATTGATGTGTTCGCCGAACTCTGGTTCGCTAGACTTGCGTTCTTATATTTATTCAGTTCAGCTTTTGTGCTGGCTAACTCTGCCGTATTTTCTTGTAGTTTTTTTTCAAGCAGAGAAAGTCGCTCCTCCACAGTTAGACTTTTACCGTAAGCATTACTGAATATGGCAGAGATGAGACAAAATAAAAGTGTCTTCTTCATTTTTTAATTCTCATATGTGTTTGACGATATGTATGAATCTGTATGTTTCAATTTAAATCTCGAGCCGCTTTCAGGTACGAAAAGTAAATATTTTATTTTTATGTTTAATCTCTATTCTCAGGGGAGGGTGATAAACATAAAGAAGATTCCTTTTCTAACGCTTATATAATGTGTTAACTAATTAGTCGCTCACCTTATCTCATCAGAGTAATGATTTTTTTGACAGAATTTAAATCAAAGGGAATTAAATAACCATTAAACGTATACATCAGGCTGTGTGGGGTATCCGGAGTGAAAAAATTGAAATACTTACCAGACAAGGACCAACTAGGGCAAAGGCCGCCACAGACATATAGCTAAGGATACCGCCACCGATTACGCTGCCAATCATTACGGAATACAGCACTTTTTTATTCAGCAGCGTGATACCGTAAAGTGCGGGTTCAGTGATGCCACAAAGAGCAGATAATCCTGATGACTGTGCTGTGGATTTCATGCTTTTGTCTTTGCTTTTAATCGTAATAGCAAGGCAGGCACCAGCTTCGGCAATGTTATGAGCCAGTGATGCAGGCAGATATAACGTTTCGCGCCCGAACTGTCCCATTGCTGCCTCAGCGTAAGGCAGCAAAGGTTTATGTATCCCAGCGGCCACGATGAAAAGCAAAGTACCGGCAAGGACTACTGTGGCAACTGCCTGTATTGCATAAGGTATGTTCTTGAAGTCAAAAATCAGGAACGTTGTACCTTTTGCCATTATCGCTGTCAGAGAAGGCAGAACAAGCACTGATACTGCAGATATGGCCAGTAGGATATTGACTTTAAGCTTCGTCGCTGTAGTGATGGCGACTAACAAGGGCAGAAAATAAATAGGTGCGGTTCCGATGCTGTCCAGCACTTTGTATGTGGAGGTCTCTTTGCTTAACCATCCAACCATATCGAGGATAATCAGCAACGATTTCAGGACACCCCCCCCAGCGATAGCCGGAATGAGTGGCTGGAAAACACTGATCACAAAATCAACAATGACAGCTCCCCACTTCTTCTTCGCACGAGTTTTATCGCTGGTCGTTTGCTTACCTGCAACCAGTCTTTTAAGAGCATTGCAGATATCTGCAACCTCTTTGCCGATAACAATTTGGCACTGAGCATTAACCCTGACGCCAATCACTCCAGGTGCTTTTTCAAGCTCAGAACTATCGACTAATTTTTTGTCATGAAGACTAAGCCGTGTTGAACAGTGCTCGATATGCGTGGTGTCTCTCGGTCCACCAACAAGATTGAGTGTTTTTTGGACTAATTTTAAGTAATCCATCTGCTACCTCACACACAAACACAAAAAAAAGACCTGATATGAGCAATGAATTCAATTCATTGCTCATATCAGGTCTTGCCTGCTTTACCAGTTACACGCCTGTACTTCGCTATATGCATTAAAGTATTTTGCAGGAGCACTTTTCAATAGTTTACTTTGCAATCTATCCATTATGTGACATATGTAACAAATTTTGAAGCCCGAAAGGGTAGTTGGTCAATACTTAACATATTAATTTTGAATTTTCAAAAAAGAAGTAAATTTGTATTGTTTTCATAACGTTTAATTCTGATTTTTAACTAATTTTTATTGTTGAAAAATCACCCTGCATCAGGCAGGGAATGAATCAAATCATGCTCAAGGTTGAATAGTTTGTTTTACTATAATCAAGATGTTAATGCCTATCTTAAACCTATAGAGAGTGATTTTCCCTGGAAGAGGAGATGTTTTCTCCTCTATATTTTTAATAGGGGCTTGTCATGTTTCAATTTTTAAAAATAATAGGAATGTCCTATATATCTATAATGGTATTTACTAATGAGGAAGCTAAGATATTAAGATTTCAAGGTATCCCAATATATCGCATAAAAGATGTCACCACTGCAGATGCAATAATAACAAGAATCATAGATTTCTTCCGCCACGCCAGAATAACTCCAACAAAGACTCCCAGTATTCGAGAAAAACCGGCAAAGTGGCCACTACTGTAAAACGTTGTAGCCAATGCAACGGAGACGAGGAGTGTTGTAGCTGCATCTGACAGCAGTGCACTTGATTTTTCAGAAAGCGCCAGGCGGTTCCCTAGCTTCACGCCTCCGAGTCGCATAGCATATGTCCCACCCCCGAGAATAGCTATCCCAACAAGAATGGTAATAAAGTCATCCATTATTTTTTCCTCACCAGTAATCCCAATATTGATAACAGAAACGGAGCACCCGCTGGGATCAGGGGAATGGTAATCAATGAGATTAAAGCTCCCGCGGAAGATCTAAGTAATGTGGTTTTATTTTTGAATGCAGGAATGACTAACGCTAATAAAACAGTGGGGAACACTGCATCCAGACCGATGTTCTGAGGAGAGGGTAATATTTTTCCTAATAATCCCCCAATCAACGTCCCAAGCGGCCAGAAAATCACTACACCAATACCACAGACCCAATAAGCTGCAACGCGCATTTTATGTGTGGATTGGGACATGCCAAAAACAACGCTTGAATCATTCATAATGTAAGCGCCGAGTATTGCCTTCATGCGGCTTCCTACTAATTCACGTACAGCTAAACCGAACGGGAAATGACGAGCATTGACAAGTAATCCAGCGATGGCTGCTGCAATTGGATGTCCTCCGCTGGCAATTATCCCAAGAAATATAAATTCCGACGAACCGGCAGCAACTATTACTGAGGTTAGGAGAGGTATCCAAAGTGGGAATCCATAACCTATTGATAATGAACCATATGATATGCCTACCATTCCTAAGGCTAGACAAAGCAGTAAGATGGATTTTTTGGTTTCTCGCGGCAAAATGAGATGAATCTTTGAGAGCATGATGTATTCCATATCGAACGAAACGTTCATTAAAATGCACTTCCCGGATGAAATCTTCAAGTAGTATCCTGTTCATTTTAACGAACGATAGGACGACATATAGCCGAACCAGGTAAATTGATGCGGAAAACTTAGTTAGGGAATCGAGTTAAAGTAGGTTTGTCATTATGGTACTTTTCAAAATGAGTGATTAATTTACAAATGAACGTTCTCACAACTTGAGACTGGAAATGAAAACAAAATGTTGAGACATTGTTTGTCTTGTGTATTCCTCTCGATATGCTATTGACCTGGCTACTCTAATCTCCTGAAAAATGGATGCTAATACTTCGGCGCTGAGAGAGACTCATACTGACTACTAACCTGGTAAATCATCAATTATGCCACACATTACAAGTGGAAAATTAATTTCCCACACAAACACTTGCTCTTATTGGCGTGAAACGTTTCGTAAAACGAATTTTTCGCATGAGTTTTACTGACAGTAAAATGAAATATTTTCTGCCGGGCAGGGGGGCGTTTCATCAACCAGAATCAATAGAACATTAAAATTACATTTGTTTATTAGATAAATTCACAGTATTCTCACATGATATATATATCATGTGAGTGATTGTTCTGTGCAGGAATTCAAAGAGTTATTAAGCCAAAACCCGTATAATGTAAATCTTGACATCGAGTTGCTTCGGACATTTTTGACTATAGCTGAATCTTCTTCATTTTCAACAGCTGGGGCTAAACTCAATAAAACTCAACCCGCTATCAGTCAGCAAATGCAGCGTCTGGAACATCAGCTTGGTTTATCGCTTTTTGACAAGAATGGTCGTACAAAACGGCTTTCAATTCATGGGCAAAAACTTCTCCAGCATGCTTATCAGTTACTTGCCATTCATGATGAAACTATTCGGTCCGTTTACAATAGCAGTATTACTGGCCATTTGCGCATTGGAGCACCATTTGATGTCTCCGATACCATTTTACCAATGCTGCTAAGTCATATTGTAAAAGCGGCGCCCAACATTGATATTGAAATCAAGATTGAACATAGTGCTATGTTAATGGATGCATTGCACCGTGGTGAGATAGATATGATTATTTCAACACGTGAAGATGACAAGCTCGAAGGCGGGATACTCAAAACTTCCCCCATTGTCTGGTTTTGTTCTGAGCACTATAGATACGATCGACGAATGCCTTTGCCCCTGATTCTGGCGGATGGGCCTGGTTTGTTTGCGAAGTTCGCGTTGAAAGCGCTTGAAGAACACCGAATTCCCTGGCGACAGGCATTTCTGTCATCTAATCTGATAGCCATTAAATCAGCTATTCATGCTGGTCTGGGAGTAACAGCGCGGGGTATAGAGGCTCTTTCACCCGATATGCGGATTCTCAGTGAGAAGGACGGGCTACCGCCGTTGCCTCAAATCAGCTATTACCTGTGGATTCGGCCACGTGCGGTGAACCCTTTTGTACGGCAGGCTTATAATATACTGCGTAACAGTTTCGAAATTGATGAAATACGTAACGGTTGATCTCTGCCTGCTCAGTAAAAATCTGAGCAGGCGAGTAGCGATTACTTTAACGCGATGCTGTAGAAAATAAAGAAACGATTTTCATCAACATTGCGTGTAAAGTTTGAACGGTAGGTCCCATTTCTCCATTTTAGTCTTACATTTTTAAATATTCCATGAGGGTCAAATGAATAGGTAATATCAGTGTTACGTTCCCATTCTTTTCCCGTGTAACCACTACGCTCTATACCTCCGCCTGAAATATACATGTTACTAATTGTCAAGCCCGGTATACCAAGGTTTCGGAAATTATAGTCATATTGAACTTTCCATGAGTGCTCGCCGGTTTCACTGAAGGATCCAATTAGTTGATAGTTGGTCAGATAAGGGTCTGTGCCTGAAATATATGGGAATGCCGTATCTCCAAGTGAGCGCTGGTAACTTACATTCAGCTTCTGTACCCCCAGACTGTACGATAGCAGACCACTATATAAGGTATTATCTATTTTACCAGCGAGATGACTGCCATCTCCTTTACTGTAAAACCCACGAAAGTCGGTGGTTAATGCACCCGGTCCCACCTGCCATTTTTTTGTCGCACCAACAAACTGCTGATCATAAACATCTACAAACTGGGCATAGTAATAACGGGCATTGAGAGCGAGATCGGTGAATTGATATTCCCCCCCCAGATAGTTGAAATTTTTCCGACTATTTATAGTCTTGTAGCGACCATTGGTGGTCGCTAGTTGTATCGGAGTATAGTGGGTAGCACTCCGGTTCATTACTTCCGTAAAGTGGCCGGCATTTAACGTCAGATTGGGTATTTCTTGTGAAGACAACCTGACACCACGATAAACCTGAGGCAATACGGCTCCATCGTACAACAGTACTGGGAGATAACTCACCATGCTACCCGCATTGATAACCGTATTAGATACTTTTGTTTTAAATGTTGGCATGAATTTTCCAGCGTAATTATAGGCTTCCCCATCGCCATGTTTTTTTAGTAGTACACCGGAATGCTCTTTTGATGAATTCAGTTTTAATGCAGCCATCGCATTAAAATCGAACCCGAAGCCTACCAAGCCAGGTGTATATCCTGACTGATATTTCAACTGAGTTAGTGAGGCAGTTTCCTGCCCATATGACTGACCTGAACCGCTTCGCCAGTCCCGATCATAGGAGAGTACACGGGTATCCAGCACTAACTTGCTGTCATCCCAGAAACCCTGAGCATGCGCACTGGACGCAAAAGATAAAAGCAGTAATGAATAAATTTTCTTATTCATGATTTTCCCCTGATGAGAATAAAAAAGCATTGTTTTATTAAGTTGATGACTGCTATTGCGCGGCGCAGACTAACAACCTTTATCTGAGCGCCCAATTAAGGGCTTTGAATATGCTTATGCTTTTTATTTCTATTCGAATAAAAGGAAAATCATCATTTTGCTTTTACTATTGATAATTATATGTTTTTTTTCTTCCTTGTTTTTTTCAGTTTTTTTGGAGGGTGTTTATGTATCGTAAACGCTAATGCATTATCAGGATTTATTTATGAAACTTGTTAATCTCATATATGAAAATTTGCTGCAACTCTGTATTCAGGGATGATCTCCCTGATTTTGGTGGGGAAATGGCAAAGTAACCGACCTCTATTGAAGGGAAGAAAGGAACAGCGACCAGTGTTTCGTGCATATGTTGTGCAGTAATTGCATCGACAATACCCACCCCTAAACCTGCTGCTGCAAGATCGCAGCAATGCTTCATCGACGTCTCAAGAATCTGAGAGAGAATAATGTCGTTATCGGAGATAATTTTCTGCAGTGATTCCCGCAATATGGTTTGTCTTCCCGGCAGTAAAACGCGGTAATCCGTGAGGTCTGACAAAGCAATTTCGGTTTTGTCTGCAAGCGGATGGGATTTCGATAATACTGCCACAGCATGAGACTGATGCACTTTTTCTGCACGTAGTGCTGTATTTCCCGGATTTCCGCTGATAAAGCCGATATCGTACTGGCGACTGAGCACCATTTCGGTTATTGACGCTGTGCTTTCCACATCCATGACGAGTGATAAGCCCGGATAGCGTGTCAGCAGAGTGGGGATGACATGATCCGCACAGATTTGGGAGAGGCCCGGCGCAACGCCAAGACGTAAAACGCGATTTTTTTCCTGGCGAATATTGTCAGCTACCTGAGCAACGTGCTCCATGCCGAGAAAAATACGTTCTACCTCCCGGTATAATTGCGATGCCTCCTGCCGAGGTTCCAGGCGTCTTCCATCTCGCTCGAATAACTGCAAGTTTAAAGAAAATTCGAAGTCTTTAATTAGCCTACTGACTGCTGGTTGCGTGACATTCATTATTTTAGCCGCTTCAGTGACTCCGCCTGTTTTCATTACCTTATAAAAAGCTTCAAGTTGTCTTGGGTTGATCTGTGCCATTTTTTGTTAACGCTCATAACTTTCATTTATACAAAACATAGTAAATACTATTTTTTTTAAGCTTAATCATCTTATATTGTATCCGCTGATATAAAAAATCGATTTTTATTCCTTTATGGAATATATGAATAAGGCATTGATATAAGATGACCCGGAAATTATTAGCACTCAGTGCATCTCTGCTTTGCGGAGCGTTATTTATTCCAAGCCTACATGCCCAAAACCTGACAGTAGGTTTATCGGCGTTATCCACATCCATAGACCCCCAGTTCTATGTTGGCGGGGCAAATGGCGCGTTGTCGCGCTCTCTGTTTGATGGCTTGGTCAATCAGGATGATAAACAAAAAATCGTCCCAGCGTTGGCGATCTCCTGGAAAGCTACTGATGAAACCACCTGGGTTTTTCATCTACGCCCTGGTGTCACATTCCATGATGGTTCTTCATTCAGCGCCCAGGATGTAGTGGCGAGTATTCACCGTGTCGCGCTTGCTGCCAAAAATAGCCCCAGCTCGTATCTGCCTTATGTCGCCGATATTGCAGATGTGCGTGCGATAGATCCACTGACGGTGGAAATTAAAACCAAACAGCCAGCGGCATTGTTGCTCAATAACCTGAGCCGGATTGCCATCCTGCCTGCTCGGCTGGAAAAAGTGGGGACCGATGCGTTAAAAAATACGGACATTATCGGTACCGGCCCATTTAAATTCGTTTCCTGGACGCCTAACGATCAGGTGGTGCTGGAGCGGAATGATCATTACTGGGGAGGTAAGGCTGAATGGGAGCATGTTACGCTTAAAGTGTATAAAAATGACAGCTCGCGTGTTGCTGCGTTGTTGGCGGGTGATACTGACCTGATTGAGAATGTCCCTACCAGTGATCGCCACCGTCTCAGCCAGCAGAGTCAGCTCGCCACTTTATCCGTGCCGGGTAATCGTCTGCTGTATCTCCACCCGGACCAGGATCGGGATAAGTCGCCCTTTGTACAGGCCAGTGACGGCAGTAACCCGCTTAAGAAAGCAGATGTGCGGCGCGCCATGTCACTTGCGATTAACCGTCAACTCATTATTGATCGTATTTACGATGGGCAGGGCAGCGTGGCATCGCAGCTGGTGCCCCAGGGGTATTTTGGTTATCAGCCTGCTATTGCCGCTCCGGTTTACGATCCGGCTAAAGCGAAGGATCTACTGGCGAAAGTGGGTTATCCGAGCGGGTTTACCCTGACTTTTCAAGCATCTAATGACCGTTATCCCAACGATGCACGTGTTGCACAGGCACTTGGTCAGATGTTAAGCCGCGTAGGTATTAAAACCAGTGTAGAAACCATGCCTGGCAGCGTCTATTTCTCGCGCGCCGCAAAACGAGACTTCAGCCTGGTCATGGGGGGAGCGGCGATTGAGACCGGCGAAGCTTCGGGCATTCTTGGCCCTTTGCTGGAGACTTTTGGTCCGGGTGCCGGGCAGGGTAACCGCGGACGCTACTCCAACCCGGAATTCGATCGCCTGTTAAACCAGGCGCGTGAGACCCTCGATGCTAGCCAACGAGAGAAGCTGTTGCAGCAGGCGACGTCTATCGCGATGCAGGATGAAGGGATTATCCCATTGTTGTTTCTTGCCAATACCTGGGCGATGAAAAAAGGCTTCCACTACGATGGCCGCTCAGACGGTTTCACGTTGCCTTACTACGTTCATAAATAAATTTTAAAAGTTGCTGACACCAGGGAAATAACATGACTGAACTGTATGGCGTCTACCCTTATCTGGTTTCTCCGCTCTATCCTGACGGAAGCGTTAATACTGGAGAGTTGAGCCGTCTGTGTGAACACCTCATCGCCGCAGGTGTTCACGGGCTGACTCCGCTCGGCAGCACGGGGGAGTTTGCTTATCTCAACCGCGGACAGCGTCTTGATGTGGTGAAGACGGTAGTGAATACCACTAATAAGCGCGTACCGGTTATCGCCGGGGTAGCCGCCACCACTATCGATGATGCGGTAAAACAGACCCGTGATTACATCGCCGCAGGTGTAGATGGCATTCTGGCCATCCTTGAAGCTTACTTCCCTCTAACCGAAAAGGGTGTCGAAAGTTACTTTCGTGCGATTGCGGAGGCTGCGCATCCGCTACCTGTGGTGATTTACACCAACCCACAGTTTCAGCGTTCGGATCTGACGCTACCCGTGATTGAGCGTTTAAGTTATGTCGACAATATCAACTACATTAAAGATGCCTCAACTAATACCGGGCGGTTATTGTCGATAATCTCGCGCACTGAAGGACGGATGAAGGTCTTCGCCGCTTCAGCTCATATTCCAGCATGTGTGATGTTAATCGGCGGTGTGGGCTGGATGGCTGGTCCGGCATGCATTGTTCCTGAACAGAGCCTCGCGTTATGGAAAATGGCTCAGCAGGGCAACTGGAAGAGGGTGATGGAGTTGCAGCGTCCTCTGTGGCGCATCAATGAAATTTTCGCTAAATATTCTATCGCTGCCTGTATCAAAGCAGCACTGAATTTGCAGGGTTTTGATGTCGGGGATCCCATTGCCCCGCAGCAACCACTCAACGATGAGGCGTGTGCAGAAATAGCTGCAGTACTCCGCGAGGTTGGAGCCTTATGACCTGTCGTTCCGTGGTCATTGACTGCGATCCGGGTATCGATGATGCAATCGCGTTACTGGCGGCATTTAAGGCACCGGAATTAAACATTGAAGCGATCACTGTGGTCAATGGCAACCGTCCTCTGGAAACCACTTTGCGTAATGCGCTGCAAATTACAGAGCTGGCAAAGTGCCCGATACCGGTTTTTAGCGGCTGCTGGCAGCCACTGGTGCGGGATCCACTACACGGACGGTTTCATGGTGAACAGGGTCTGGGTGCCTGCCAGCTTCCTGCACCTGCATCATCCGCCCAGGAATTGCACGCTGTCGATTATCTGATCCAGCGTTGCAGACAAGCTGGAGCGGAGCAATCCCCTATTACCCTGTGTTGTCTTGGTCCCCTGACTAACGTTGCTACTGCGTTGATGATCGCGCCAGATATCGTTACGGGCATCGAGCGAGTGGTGCTGATGGGCGGAGCCTATCGAGAAAGTGGCAATACCTCACTCTATGCTGAATTCAATACACTCGCCGACCCGCATGCCGCAGATGTGTTGTTTCGTCAGAATCTGCCGATTACCGTTTTGCCACTGGATGTCACCCACAAGGTCATGCTCACCCCTGAGCATGTTGATGCGTTAACAGCAGTAGCCGGGCGTATTTCTCCCGCTTTAAATGCATTAATGGCGAGCTGGGACCGTAATGATGTGCGCCGTTACGGTTCGCGCGGTGGGCCGCTGCATGACCCTTTAGTTATTGCCTGGTTGCTGCGACCGGAATTTTTCACCAGCGAAAAAGCACGAGTCTATGTCGAACTCGACAGTAGGGAAACACTGGGACGCACCACTGCTGACTGGTATGGCAAAACTCAGCAGCCCCAGAATGTGAATGTAGTCACAGGCGTGAATGCAGAAAAGGTGTTTGCCCTGTTTTGTCAACTGTTCAGCCAATATCAGGAGGTTGAGGAATGACCGAGCAGATCATTATCGATACCGATCCTGGCGTGGATGATGCCGTGGCAATCTGGTTGGCGCTGGCAGCACCAGAGCTTGAGGTTCTGGGGATCACGACTGTGGCAGGCAATGTTTCTTTATCGGATGTTTGCCGTAACGCCGGGTCAATTATTGCAAAGTCGGGCCGTCAGGATGTGGCGATCTATGCCGGATCGCACGGGCCACTAACTGGTACCCAGCGTTTCGGCAAGTATGCCCATATTGGCAGTTTTGCATCATTGCTTAAAGATGAGGGGAGTGTGGCAGTCAGCGCAGAACATGCTGTGCAATTTATTGTACGTAAAGCACAGGAAGCCGCTCGGCAGCAGCGTCCGATCACTCTGTGTGCGCTTGGACCTCTGACGAATATCGCGCTAGCGTTGAATTTCTCACCTGAAGTAGCAAAGGGTATCAAGCGAATAGTGATGATGGGAGGGGCTTTCAGTGCGATGGGTCATCGTACTCCCTGGGCAGAATTTAATTTTTATGCAGACCCGAATGCAGCGGCAAGGGTCTTCCGTAGTGGTATTCCGTTGGTCATCATGCCGTTGGATATGACTTTTCAGGCGCTGCTGACCGAGGCACACCTGGAGGTGTTAGCGCATGATGCCGGTGAACCAGGCAGAGCGATCCAGCACTTGTTTACAACTTTTGACCGCAATGATCCCGGACGATTTCTGCGTGATGGTGGTCCGGTGCATGATGCTACGGTAATTGCATGGTTGTTAGAACCGGAGTTGTTTCAGGGCTGTGAAGTGACCGTGGGCATAGCGACTACCGGGGAGACGGCCGGATATTGCTGGGCAGACTTCTATCACAAGTTGAAACAGCAAGCCAATGCGACAGTCATGCGGCATATAGATGAACAGGGATTTCATTCGCTGCTCCAGCGGGTGCTCGCAGTCTATGGAAGCAAAGGGGAAAAGTAATGTTGCTATGGATCTTTCAGCGTATCGGGCAGACCTTGCTGACATTGTTTGCCATGTCATTACTGGTATTCATTGGCGTCTGGCTGGTGGGCAACCCGGTGGATATGTTGCTGAGCAGCAATGCCACACCCGCTGAACGCACTGCAGTGATAAAAGCCTTTGGGCTGGATCAGTCGGTCTGGATGCAGTACTGGCATTTTCTCGATCGGGCGCTGCATGGGGATTTGGGGATCTCGTGGGTTTATAATATTCCGGCTCTCCAGCTAATCACTCAACGTATGCCCGCAACTCTTGAGCTGGCACTCGTGGCGTTCCTGTTTGCTTTGTTGGTCGGTATTCCTTTGGGTATTTTAGCCGGTGTCAGGCCACGCAGCCTGGCGGCGAAATCGGTGATGGGATTCTCCCTATTTGGGGTAAGCCTCCCGTCATTCTGGGTAGGCATGATGATGATTATGTTGTTCAGCGTAAAGTTGGGCTGGCTACCCGCCTCGGGTCGTGGGGAAACCGTAAATATATTGGGTGTCCCGGTGAGTTTCCTGACCTGGGATGGCTGGCGTCATTTGTTGTTGCCGGCTTTCAATCTGGCACTTTTTAAAATCTCGATGGTTATCCGTCTGACGCGCGCTGGCACGCTGGAATGCCTGCAACAGGACTATATACGTTTCGCTCGTGCAAAGGGACTGTCTTCCAGTCGCATTTTGTTTGTTCATGTCCTGAAAAATACCCTCATTCCACTGACTACCGTTCTTGGGCTGGAGCTGGGGTCAATCATCGCTTTTGCTGTGGTAACGGAAACCATTTATGCCTGGCCTGGGATGGGGAAACTGATCATTGATGCGATTGGGGTGCTCGACAGACCCGTGATCCTTGCCTATCTGCTGATGACGGTATTGATGTTTACCCTGATTAATATGTTTGTTGATCTGTTGTATGTGTTGATCGATCCCCGCGTGCGCCACGGAGGTGGTAAATGAGTGAATCACCTTCATTACGTTTATCACAATCAGCCTGGCTCCGGGTACTGCACCAGCTGATAAAAAAACCAGGTTCACTGATGGGGTTATTGCTATTAGTCGTCATCGTGATTGCCGCTGTGCTGGCACCCTGGATTGCACCACAAAATCCGTATGACCTGTCTCAGTTGGATATCACTGATGGCCGGCTGGCACCGGGTGCTGAAAGCCTATCCGGTATGACATTCTGGCTCGGTTCGGATGATCAGGGGCGGGATATGTTGAGTGCCATCCTTTACGGTACCCGCATTAGCCTGTGGATTGGGTTTTGTAGCAGTTTGCTGGCGTTACTGATCGGCACCGTGTTTGGCATACTCAGTGCCTGGAACGGAGGACGTATCGACGCCTTTATCATGCGCATTGTTGATATCCAGCTCAGCTTCCCACCCATACTGATTGCACTGATATTACTGACGCTTTTCGGTCAGGGGGCCGACAAAATCATTCTTGCTCTGGTCCTGACGCAATGGGCCTATTACACCCGTGCAGTAAGGGGTAATGCAATGGTGGAGATGCGTCGTAATTATATTGCAGCGGCGCACACCCTGGCACTAGGCCGCCGTCGCATTATGTTCCGCCATTTGCTGCCGAATTGTTTATCTTCTCTGATTGTGGTCGCTACGCTGCGGGTGGCTTACGCCATTATGCTGGAGGCCACGCTTTCATTCCTTGGTATTGGGCTTCCTGTTACGCAGCCCTCCCTGGGGCTCCTTATCGCCAATGGCTTTGATTATCTGCTTTCCGGGAATTACTGGATTAGCCTATTTCCCGGCATTGTACTGTTGCTACTGATTATCGCCATCAATTTGCTGGGCGATGCACTACGAGATATCACCAATCCGCAACGAGAATCCTGATAATGTCTTCGATTAAACCGGTACTAGATGTCCGTAGCCTGCACACTGAGTTGCTGGTGGGAGAAAAGTGGAAAACCATCGTCCACCCGTTGTCCTTCTCCATTCTGCCGGGAGAAACGCTTGCGCTGGTTGGAGAGTCTGGATCTGGTAAAAGTGTCACGGCAAATTCATTGCTGCAACTGTTGCCACAATCACAATGCCGCATCAGCGGTGAGGTTCATTTTCAGGATAGGGACCTGTTGAGGTTTACATCACGACAAATGCAGGCGATTCGTGGCAACCGTATCGGTATGATCTTTCAGGAACCGATGTCCAGTCTCAACCCGGTGCTTACCATTGGTACACAAATAACCGAAGTATTAAGGAAGCATCGGCATATGGATTCTGCGTCAGCCAGAGCCGAGGCAGTTCGTCTACTGGATCGCGTACAGATCAGTGCTGCTGCTGAACGTCTTAGCGATTATCCCCTGCATTTTTCCGGGGGAATGCGTCAGCGCGTTGTCATTGCCATCGCATTGGCTTGTAAACCCGCTCTGCTTATCGCGGATGAACCTACCACCGCGCTCGACGTGACAGTGCAGGCCGAGATCCTGCAATTGATAAAAAGCCTGCAGCGGGAAGAAAATATGGCAGTTCTTTTTATTACTCACGATATGGGAGTAGTGGCGGAAGTTGCTGATAAGACACTGGTGATGTATCAGGGACAAGAAGTTGAAATGGCATCTACGCGTGAACTATTCCGACAGCCAAAACACGCATATACGAAGAGGTTGCTGGCAGCTGTACCAAAATTGGGTGATATGGCAGGGATTCCCTATCCTCAACCGTTTCACAGCGTGACAAGAATCGAAGGTAACACCGTGCAGAGTGGTGCTCCGGTATTGGAGGTTAAGAATCTTTGTCAGCAATTTCCAATCCGACAAGGTTGGCTGCGTCGTATAAAGGCACAAGTTCACGCTGTAGAACAGGTAAGTTTCCAGCTTCTACCCGGTGAAACGCTGGGGCTGGTGGGGGAATCCGGTTGTGGGAAATCCACGCTTGCACGCACATTGATCCGGTTGGCAGAAGCCAGTGCAGGGCAGGTCATTCTGGAAAATGAGAATCTGCTAACGGCAAATCGACGTCAACTTGAGGTCATGCGTCGTAAAATTCAGCTGATTTTTCAGGATCCCTGGGAAAGCCTGAACCCACGATTACGCGTAGGGGACGCACTGGCTGAACCCATGTTGGCTCATGGTCTGATTGAGCAGTCAGAAAGTCGCCGGGCAGTTGCGGAATTACTGGAGAGCGTAGGACTGGAGGCCAGCATGGCAGAGCGCTTTCCGCATCAATTCTCAGGAGGCCAGCGCCAGCGTATTTGTATCGCGCGAGCGCTTGCTGTTCAACCCAAAGTCATTATTGCTGATGAATCTGTCTCTGCTCTGGATGTCACTGTCAGGGCTGAGATTATCAACCTACTTATGGCGTTGCAGCGTGAACGGGGCATCAGCATTTTGTTTATTTCCCATGATATGGCGGTGGTGGAACGTATCAGTCATCGTGTGGCAGTGATGTATCAGGGAAAGATTGTCGAGATAGGTTCACGACAGGCGATATTTGAAACTCCGGCACATCCGTATACCCGTCATTTGCTGTCGGCCGTGCCGATTGCAGATCCGGAACAGGTAATTAAGCCACTGGTACCATTCAGAAAAACAGGTACACAAAGAAGAGGCATCAATGACTCAGCCTCTGCTGTAATTTATCAGCAGCAGGGGCTGGATCATTATGTTCTGAGCGATGCTGGTGTTTAATCTGTCCCAGATATTCTGGATTTGATCGTGCTGACATACTGACTGAAATTTGCGTTAATTTTTATACCACAGGGCAGTCTTTTCAATTAGCGAGCCTGCCCCATTGATTACAGAGTCTCTTTTTAGGTTCTCCACAGTAAGATTCTTTGCAACCGATGCCCATACAACCCTATCGCCAGTCCGGTGATAATCAGTAATAGAGCAAGAATTTTCACCACAGAGATTTGTTCTCCAAAGATCATCATTGAACCAAGAATCCCGAAAACTGGCACCAGCAATGACAGAGGGGCCACGGTAGAAACCGGGTATTGTTTAAGCAGAGAATTCCAGACCCAATAGCCAAAGAGAGTATTGGGATAAACCTGAAATAGAATTGACAGCACTGCGGAAGTGTCCATTTGGTTGAACAGTGAAATATAGCCGCTGGTACCATAGAGCAACCAGTCCAGCAGAAAGAGTGGGACAGGAGAAAAAGCACTCGACCAAACCAGAAACGAAAAAACCTGTGTTGTGGCCGACTTCTTATTAATGATATTGGCGATACTCCAGGCTATCGCGCCCGCCAATACCAGTAGCATACCGGACAGGGTGACGGAACCATCAGTAATGAAAACAATGCTCATCAGTCCAGCGCAGGCAACCAGGAAACCAGCGATTTGATAACGGGTGAGGCGTTCATTAAAAACCATGCTGCCTAACAGGATGGTAAAGAAGGCACTGAATTGCAGCAGGAGTGATGCAATCCCTGCTGAAATTCCGGTTTTGATCCCCAGATTGACTACTCCCCAGAGACCAATGCCAAAAATCAGTCCATAGCTGATAATATAACGCCAGGCTACATTCGGTTTCGGTATAAAAAACAGAGCAGGTAATGCGCATAGCGTGAAACGAATTCCTGCCAGAACGAAAGGATCGACTGAACTCAATCCCAGCTTAATAACGGAAAAATTAATGCCCCAGATAGCTGTTATCAGAATGGCGAGCAGCAGATGATGTAATTTCATGGTTTAAGTGAACCTATCCAGAAGAGAAGAGCACAAGCACTTACAGATGCACCAGCAAGGCAGACCGACAGCCAGCCCCAGTGCGCATAAAGTTGAGTTGCGGCAATGGCACCTACTGCACTGCCCACTGAATAAAAAAACATGTAAGCCCCTACCAGACGACTCGCGGCTTCCGGCCTGATAGCAATGATGATGCTCTGATTGCTCACATGGACCGTTTGCACTGCGAAGTCCAACGTGATGGCACCGATTATCAGCCAAAGAAGCGATTTTTCGGTGTATGCGATGGGTAGCCATGACAATGTCAGTACGATTAGCGCTAACCCGGTGGCACGTTGCATCATGCCTCTGTCAGCCCATAAGCCCGCTCTGGAAGCGGCGAGTGCCCCGGCAGTTCCAGCTAAACCAAACAAACCGATCTGGGTATGTGATAGCGACATGGCACTGAGAGGCATGACCATTGTGGTCCACAACATGCTGAAAGCCGCAAAGATAAACAAAGCAAAAATTCCTCGCGTTCTTAGTTGCGGTTCAGCGGTAAACAGGCGGAAAACAGACAGCAGCAGGGGAACATAGGCCGGTTTTTGTATCTGATGCGGGGGGGCCGGCATCACTATTCTCAGTAAGACAGAGATTAGTAACATCAGGCAGGAAGAAATCAGATAAACAGCTCGCCAACCAGCAATATCAGCAAGGATTCCAGAGGTGAAGCGAGCCAGCAGGATCCCCAAAACAATTCCGCTGGTCACGGTGCCAACTACCTGCCCACGTTGCTCAGGAGCTGCAAGCACGGCGGCCCAGGCAACCATTAACTGCACAGCAACTGCCATTAGACCGATAAATAACATGGCACATAACAGGATCTCCAGATTCGGTGCTAAGCCAGCCACCATCAATGCTAATGCTGAGACTATCAGCAAAGTAATGACCAGGATTTTTCGGTTTAGCTGATCTCCAAGCGGAACCAGAAAAAGTAACCCGGCAGCATAACCAGCCTGTGTGGTAGTTACGACGCTGCCAATCATACCGGGTGGCACATTCAGGCTGGTTGATATCGACGCAAGTAAAGGCTGCGCAGAATAGACATTTGCCACTGTCAGACCACAGGTAAGTGAAAATATAAATATCATCCAGGGTTTGAGAATTGTGGCATCAGCCGGATATGCGTGCATCGCACCATCTGAATGTATGCCTTCATTACAGTTCATCACGCTTTCCCATTCTGGTTTCTTTTTAAAACTAGATTGTGGATAGAATTAGCAATATTGGTTTTTTTTTGCAACTTCTTTTGGCGGGGATTATGCTGATATTTGTACAGAGGTTTATGGAGAGAGAATTCAGATGGCAAGACAGGAATCGCTCAGAACCAGCGAATGTCCCGTTGCCAGGACGTTGGAGTCCATTGGTGAACGCTGGTGTTTGATGATCATCCGTGAGGCATTTGACAATGTGCGTAGATTCAGTGAGTTTCAAAAGAACCTCGGGCTTGCCAAAAATATTTTGGCTTCTCGCCTGAAACTACTGGTCGATATTGGCGTGTTTGAGGTCTGTCCAGCTTCAGATGGCAGTGCGTATCGTGAATATGTTCTGACCGAAAAAGGACGTTCCATCTTCCCGATTGTGGTGGCGATGCGACAGTGGGGAGAGCGTTTTATGTTTGATGAGGGCGAGGTGCATTCGGTTCTGTTTGATAATGTTGATGGACAACCGATCCAGCCGCTGGAAGTACGATCGGCGAACGGGAACCAGTTGGAACCGACAGATTGCTATCGTCAGCGCGTGATTTCAGGTAAGCAGGAACTACTGCTTTGATGATTTCGTCGTGGTTATGAATTACCAGATTCTGCTTATTAGATCTCTTGCGGGTGGTGAGCTTGACTGACCCGTTCAGATTGGTACTTTCTAATAAAGTAGCTGCAACGTGAGAGCTGGTCTCTCATTCTCAATCCCGCTTCAAATTATCATCCCTCTCGGCCATCATCGTTTTGTCGGTTGTGGTACTCGTGTGCAAAGTTTTTGTGGAAAAAGACTGTCATCCGCATGTTTATCAACCCAATGTGAAGTTCCAAATTTGCCGTAGTGATTGCCTCATCGCGTAACCAAAAGAAATCAGTAATGGAAGACTGATTTATGGAAGAGTCGTTGTTCGCTTGGGGGGATATTCAAAGACAGGCAGGAGTACAGTCAGAAAAATCAATCGCCTTCCTGCCCAATACTATGTCGGGCAGGAAGGTTTTACGTGTAGATATTAGTGTGTACGCATCCCTGCGGCTGCCATCATAAAGCGAAATAGCGTTGCGACAAGACCTAGTGCCAGCACACTGGCACTGTATATTAATACCATCCAGAATATCCTTTTCCAGACTGGTTGCTGTTTAGCAGGATTCATTTGAGACATTCGAACCACCAGTTATAGATTAATGGTAACCTTCCTCAGCTTTAATTTTTCCGCGGAAAACATAGTAGCTCCAGGAGGTATACCCAAGGATAATCGGAATGATCAGCAGGGCTCCAACCAACATAAATGCCTGGCTACTGGCTGGCGCTGCTGCTTGCCAGATAGAGATTGACGGCGGAATAATGTTTGGCCAGATACTGATTCCAAGACCTGAAAATCCAAGAAAGATTAAAGCCAGTGTAAGTATAAACGGAGCGTAGTGTCCGTTCCGACTTATGCTTCGTAAAATACCATATGAACAAGCCAGAACTAATACTGGAACAGGTAAGAAATAGTACAGATTTGGCA
Source organism: Pantoea sp. App145 (assembly GCF_047947045.1). NCBI lineage: Bacteria > Pseudomonadati > Pseudomonadota > Gammaproteobacteria > Enterobacterales > Erwiniaceae > Pantoea > Pantoea sp. App145. The sequence continues at coordinate 309,370 of NZ_CP133293.1, read as the reverse complement.
GAGAAAACCAACGCTGAGCAATTGCAGCATGCTGGACTGGAGTCCAGATACTAATTATCCCAACTACAATCAATAATGCTACAACCAAAGGTTTTGCTAATGAGGACATAGTACGATGAAGGTTATGCTCTGTTTTCATTATTAACCAGGTACAACCCAGCAGGGCATAAGCGATCACCAGACCAAAACCGCAGAATAGGGGAAACGGTGCCAGCCATCCCAAAGGGGAGCCTGTAAATGTCCTGTTTGTAACTTCAAAACCGTTGAGAATCGCACCTACGGCAATACCCTGACTAAAGGTAGCAATCAGTGAGCCAGCAACAAACGCTTTATCCCAAAATGGGCGATGTTGCTCGGTCGCTTTAAAACGAAATTCAAAAGCGACACCGCGAAAAATTAAACCGACCAGCATTGCTGTTAGAGGAATAGTGAGTGCATCCAATAGTACCGAGTAGGCAAGAGGGAATGCACCAAAAAGCCCAGCACCTCCCAGAACAAGCCAGGTCTCATTACCATCCCAGACCGGTGCGACAGTATTCACCATCATATCGCGCTCGACCGGATTCTTGTTAAATGGGAATAACAGGCCTATTCCCAGGTCAAATCCATCCATTACGATATACATGAGTGTCGCAAAAACAATGATGGCGAACCAAATAAAGGTAAAGTCAATCATGTTATTTCTCACCTTTCTGATTAAGTGAACCGGTTGCTGACAAGGGGCGCGCAGGAGTTTTATCTGTTCCTGGACCACCGTCTTCAACATGCTGGCCTTCCCCTCCTACTGGGCCTCGTTTAATCAGACGCATCATATAGTGATATCCGACCCCAAATACTGAGCAATAAACCACAATAAAAAGTAGCAGACTGATTGACATATGCAGATCACCATGCGCCGATACGGCATCAGCAGTCCGTTGTACCCCATAAACAACCCAGGGCTGACGACCAATCTCTGTTGTAAACCAGCCAGCGAGAAGTGCTAATAGGCCTGATGGTCCCATGAACAGCGTAAACCATAGAAATGGTCTGCTCTGATAAAGGCGTTTTTTATAACGTAACCACAAGCTGATTACTCCGGTCAGGATCATAAGCAATCCTAAAGCGACCATCACTCGGAATGTCCAGAATACAATCAGCGAATTTGGTCGGTCTTCTTTAGGAAAACTTTTTAACGCCGGTACCTGTTTAGTCAGGCTGTGAGTAAGGATCAGGCTACCGAGGTAAGGGACTTCCAATGCATAGTCTGTGCGCTCCTGTTCCATATTTGGAATACCAAAAAGAATGAGAGGCGTTGCTTCTCCGGGGGGATTTTCCCAGTGACCTTCAATAGCCGCGATTTTTGCAGGTTGATGTTCGAGGGTATTAAGCCCATGCGCATCACCGATAAAAGCCTGGATTGGGGAAACAATAAGCGCCATCCACAATGCCATGGAAAACATCTTGCGTATGGCAGGTGAGTCATTCCCACGTAGCAAATGCCATGCAGCAGAAGATCCAACAAAAAATGCACTGGCGAGAAATGCTGCGGTTGACATATGAAGTAATCTGAATGGGAACGATGGATTGAAGATGATCTTTAACCAATCCTGAGGTACTACAACGCCATTCTGTATGATGTAACCTTGAGGTGTGTGCATCCAGCTATTGGATGCAAGAATCCAAAAGGTCGAGAATATCGTTCCTAAAGCGACCATACATGTTGCAAAAAAATGTAGTCCAGGCCCAACACGATTCCAGCCGAATAGCATCACACCAAGAAAACCAGCTTCCAGGAAAAATGCAGTGAGCACTTCGTAAGTCAGAAGAGGGCCAGTGATACTACCTGCAAATTGGGAAAAGCCGCTCCAGTTGGTGCCAAACTGATATGCCATAACCAAACCGGATACAACGCCCATTCCAAAGTTCACAGCGAAAACTTTAGACCAAAAGTGATATAAATCCCGATAAGCTTCATTACGAGTTTTCAGCCACAGGCCTTCAAGTACCGCAAGATAACTTGCCAGTCCTATAGTAATAGCGGGAAAAATTATATGAAAAGACACAGTGAACCCGAACTGTATCCTTGCGAGATGATAGGCATCTAGACCAAACATTGTTTGCTCCCAAAATGTGAAAAGTTTGTAATAACGCAGGTGATAATAAGTTTCATGTTAGTTTATGCCGTGTTTAAAATGCTAAACCCATTACAGAATTGCGCAAGATACAGTTTGGTAGGTTAAAACCTATAACACTTTATAATTAGGAGGCTAATTGTTAGTTTATTGGTGTTTTTGTTCTATTAATGTAAATTTCACCTAAAGTGTAGCCACTGTTGAAAATAAATCTAAATTAATAAATTCCTTATAAATCAATATGATAATAAAATTATGAATGGTAATAACAATGATTATTATTCCAATGCAAGATGAAAATTTTGCTAATAAAAAAATTTCACATAATTGAAAGAAAATAGTTATATCAGGAGTACAGCTTGAAAAATTTTGCAGTGATGAGCATGTACTGGTAGAGGTTTGGGCGATCTGGCAAGAAATTCTTTCAAATCTGCGGGATATGCACATCCAAAATGTAAGAAGAAGTTATAATAATTGTTATAGTTTTTAGCAGTAAACTGTTTATGGTTTGATGTGTCTTTTTATACTATATTAGCAATATCTAATGCTAAATCAACGAGTTAATAATTTATTTAACGTTACTTTTAATAAATGAAACACTATTTCTTATCAGATCAAGGTAATTGACATGCTAAATAAATGCCAGCAAGTTATCGATCTTATCCAATGGATCGAAATAAATCTTGATGACCAAATAAACATGGATGATGTAATAAAAAAATCCGGATATTCGAGATGGCATATTCAAAGGATTTTTTTAGAAGTGGCAGGTATATCTATAGCTGATTATTTGCGTTTGCGTCGCCTTACCAAAGCAGCTATTGATATATGTAAAACATCTGAACCATTACTTTCAATTGCATTAAAGTATAACTTTTCTTCTCAACAATCATTTACACGTGCCTTTAAAATACAATTTAATGAGACGCCAGGGTCTTACCGGAAAGCAAAAAAAATACAAGGTCACGGGATATTTATGGGACACCCAGACCTCTTAGGGGAAATTAAAGATGACAATTTTTATGAAAAGATAAAATTTGTTAACATTGAGTAAGTGAAATTTATCATTTATACCGACATAAATTAATGCTAATTTATAATAAAACTTTTAGTGATTGAGTTATTTGTTTTTTATTAAGAATAAGTTAAGTTTATATAAGAAGTATCCATGTTATGGTGAAAGTAAAAATGACCTATCATAAAGAAATAATAAATCATTTTATCCCGGCCTATCTATGCGTCAGACAATACCATTAATCATATTTTGACTTCCATAAGAATTTTTGTCTGAAATCACCTTATTTAACCTTTTTAACGCGTCTGATAATTGCTCAAGTGTTCTTGCACCGCCAAGGGAAACTCTAATTCCATTAGCTGCAACACCGTCTGGTGAAAAAACGTGGGAAGGTGTGATCCCAAGTCCAACCTGGGCTGCAGACTGTACAATCGACTGGGAATCAAATGGTCGCATGTCTTCAAGCCATAAATGTAAGCCATACGTGTCAGACTGAATATTTCCATTTAGTATGCTTTTGGCCAGGTTCTGACGTTTGAGGTTTTCTTGCTTTAACTCATTCAATAAAGTATAGGCAATTCCCGAGTTTATCCAGTCGGTTACAACTGAAAGCATGAGTGGGTTGCTGACCAGAATAGTAGATCTCAGTGCATTTACAACCTGTTCAAGCGATGGTGTTAGCGGAGTGATGATCCATGCGACGCGAAGACCGGGTGACAGGCATTTAGAAATCGTCGATATATAATACGTATTTTCGGGCGCATAGTTAGCGATAGGCTTCTCAATCACAGAGGGAAGTAGTCCATAAGGATCATCTTCAATGAGTATCAGATTATGGCGTTTGAGACATTCCGCTATGTCTTTTCTACGCTCTGCAGGGATCGTAATTGCAGTCGGATTATGAATGGTTGGGTTAAGATAAATCAACTTAGCTTTGTGCTGTGTACATGCTGCTTCTAGTTTGTCGGGAATAATGCCGTATTTGTCTGACTCAACCGTTACAATTCTACGATTGAATTGTCGTGCCGCAGCGATAAATCCCGGATAAGTTAATGTATCAGTTATAACCGTATCACCTACTCTGGTCAGAAGATTTAACAAAATGCTAATAGCTGTCTGCGCACCAGGGCTTACTACCACTCGCTCACTACTGAACATTCCCAGTAAAGGTTGCAGCCATTTTACAGCAGCCATGCGTTCTGCTTGAGAACCGGCACCTACATGGTAAGACATTAGGCTACCAGCATCCGTCGTATGTTGCAGCCGTTCAATTGATTCAGAGATTAAAGGGAGAATTTTTATTGAACCTGGTGGGGTGTTCATGCTCAGGTCCACATGGGAATGGCTATCAGGTTGATAGCATAGATAAGATCCTCTTCCGGTGGCAGCCTGGGTAAGGCCTTTTTCCTTAATATCCTTATACGCCCGGGTGACCGTCGTCAGATCGACTTTCAACATATCCGCTAGTTCCCGCTGAGGGGGCAGTCTGTCTCCAGGCAATAATCGCCCCTCATCAATAGCAGCGATCACCATTTTCACTATCTGTTTGTAGCGTGGGCCATCTCCTTGGGAGAGCGGTTTGATCCACTCTCTTTTGACTGGTCTTGTATGGTTTTTCGGTGATTTAAGCATTATTTAACCTTTAAAAAAGCCATACAAAAGAGTATAAAAATAATCCATTGTTACAATGTGTATGCACGCAATCGGATTTTTGTATGGGTTATGTTGCTTGGTTAACAAAATTATCGCAAAGGAGATAACAAGTTGATAACAAATTTTCTTCCATCCTACCTCTCTCTTTCCATCGAGAGTAGTAGTTTAGGGCACTGTTCTATGGCTAAACAGCACAACATTATCCATGTTGATGATTGCATGTGCATTAAAGAAATTTAGGGCATTCGGGATGGTTATTAAATTATTTAAATCATTGAAAGCATTGATAATTATCGCAATGCCTTTTTTATTAAGTGGATGTAACTGGGTATTGTTCAACTCAAAAGGTGAGGTGGGAGTCCAGCAGAGTAACCTTATCATCACTGCTATCCTTCTTATGCTTATAGTGGTAATTCCAGCAATACTAATGACTTTTCTTTTTGCATGGCGTTACCGGGCGGGGAACAAAAAAGCCACATATACCCCTGATTGGGCACATTCAAACAAAATTGAACTGGTTGTCTGGGGTGTACCAATGATCATTATTGCGATACTTGCTGCAATTGTATGGGTAAGTACACATAAACTGGATCCATACAAGCCACTAATATCTTCAAAACCTGCGTTGACCGTTGAGGTCATTGCAACAGACTGGAAATGGGTATTTATCTATCCAGAACAGAAAGTTGCGACCGTAAATGAATTAGTTTTTCCAGCCGATCGCCCGGTTTCTTTCCAGATCACCTCTGATTCAACCATGAATACATTTTTCATACCACAGCTAGGCGGGCAGATCTATGCCATGGCGGGTATGAGAACTCAGTTAAATCTAAAAGCGAATGAAATTGGAAATTATGACGGCATGTCTGGCAATTTCAGTGGTCAAGGATTTTCTGATATGAAGTTTATAGCACATGCGACGTCAGAAGAAAATTTCGACAAGTGGATAGACAACGTCAGGTCAAAAAACAGTTCCCTTGATTTTGCAGGATTTAAGAAACTTGCCGAACCTAGTCAGAAACATCCCATTGAGTATTTTTCCAGTGTCCAGGATGGAGTCTTTCAACAGGTTATCGACCAATTTATGGATTCAGGCATGGATATGCATGCGAAAGATGAACAGCATTCAGGCATGGATATGACTTCAGCACAAACCACCATGAGCCATTCCGGCGAATAAGAAATACGGAGTTTATGATGTTCGGGAAACTAACACTGGACGATATTCCTTACCATGAACCCATTATCATGGTAACGGTAGCGGCCATTATACTTGGCGGTATTGCTGTCGTTGCAGGGCTGACTTTCTTCAGAAAATGGGGAGTACTATGGAATGACTGGATTACGACAGTTGATCACAAACGCATTGGTATAATGTATATTTTTGTTGCGTTGATCATGTTGGTCCGTGGCTTTGCCGATGCAATTATGATGCGCACCCAACTTGCGATTGCTGGTGGAGGCAATGAAGGATTTTTGCCACCACATCACTACGATCAAATATTTACGGCTCATGGCGTCATCATGATTTTCTTTGTCGCCACACCATTTATCACTGGCCTGATGAATATCATTATGCCATTACAGATTGGAGCCAGGGATGTATCATTCCCATGGTTAAATGCCTTAAGTTTTTGGTTATTTGTCGGTGGTGTGATTCTGGTCAACCTTTCCTTAGGGATAGGTGAATTTGCACAAACTGGATGGGTCGCTTATCCACCTCTCTCGGGTATTAAATACAGTCCTGGAGTTGGTGTCGATTACTATATCTGGAGTTTGCAACTGTCAGGCTTGGGGACATTACTGACGGGTGTGAATCTTTTTGTCACGATCCTTAAGATGCGTGCACCGGGTATGAAATTGATGATGATGCCTGTATTTACCTGGACCACACTGGTTACTTGCGCCATCATCATTGCTGCATTTCCAATCCTTACAGCTGCTCTGGCCATGCTCACGCTCGACCGTTATTTAGACATGCATTTTTTCACCAATGAATTAGGTGGAAATCCAATGATGTATGTGAACCTGATTTGGGCATGGGGTCATCCAGAAGTTTATATTCTGGTGCTGCCGGCATTTGGGGTGTTCTCTGAAGTCACTCCAACTTTTGCACGCAAAAAGTTGTTTGGTTATAACTCAATGATCGGTGCAACAGTCGCTATCGGCATTTTGTCGTTTATCGTATGGTTACACCACTTTTTCACAATGGGTTCGGGTGCTAACGTCAATGCTTTCTTCGGCATTATGACGATGATTATTGCAATTCCAACTGGTGTAAAAATCTTTACCTGGCTTTTCACCATGTATCGCGGCAACCTTGTCTTCAGTACACCTATGTTATGGGTACTGGGTTCTCTGGTCACTTTCACAATTGGTGGTATGACAGGGGTTCTTTTGGCAATTCCGGGAGCTGATTTTTTACTTCATAACAGCCTGTTTCTGGTTGCTCACTTCCATAATGTCATCATCGGCGGTGCTTTGTTTGGCTACTTTGCTGGTTTTGGTTTCTGGTTTCCAAAAGTCTTTGGTATCAAGCTAAATGAGAAGCTGGGTCGATACTCATTCTGGTGTTGGATTGTAGGTTTTTATCTTGCCTTCATTCCTATGTATATACTTGGCTTCATGGGAATGACTCGTCGCCTTAACCACTATACAAACCCCGATTGGTCTCCTTATCTGAAAATATCAGCATTAGGTGCTGTCTTCATTCTCTTTGGTATCATTTTCTTTATCCTGCAGATTATTGTCAGTGTACGTGACCACAAAAAACTTCCTGCAGTTTCCGGTGATCCGTGGGATGGACGTACTCTGGAATGGGCAACAGCGTCTCCGCCTCCATTTTATAACTTTGCGGTAGTTCCTCATGTTGATAGCCTGGATTACTGGCATGAATTAAAGAAAAAAGGATTGGATAAAGAAGCACCAAAGTATGAACCAATTCATATGCCACGTAATGCTGCAACACCTTTTGTTATCTCGATGATCGGGACAGTGCTCGGATTTGCACTAATCTGGCATATCTGGTGGTTAGCAATAGTATGCTTCTTTGGCATGGTCGCCGGTGTCTTCATGAGAGTTTATGACGAAAATATTGATTACGTTGTCAGCGTTGAAGAGATTGAAAAAATCGAAGGCAATCACCTAAATAAAGAATTCAAAAAGGTATAACAATGAGCAGCCATACGATTGAGGCTTCTTATAAAGAAGAAGTGATTCATGAGCACCTGCATGAGAGTCATGATCATGGTACCAAATTGGGACTATGGATTTACCTTATGTCAGATTGCATTTTGTTTGGTACATTCTTTGCGACTTACGCTGTGTTAAGTAACGCATTTGCTGGTGGACCAACACCAAAAGATCTATTCGATGTGCCATACGTATTAGCTGAAACGTTCATGTTATTGTTATCAAGCATAACATGTGGTTTTGTTATGCTCTCTTTGAGGGAAGGCAAAAAAAACCAAGTGTTAGTATGGCTTGTTATTACATTTTTGTTTGGCGTAGCATTCGTTGCTATGGAAGTTAATGAATTTCACCACCTCATTGAGATTAATGCGGGACCTGACCGGAGTGCCTGGCTTTCTGCATTTTTCTCCCTTGTTGCCACGCATGGTTTGCATGTGACTGTTGGCTTAGTTTGGATGGGGATTTTAATCCATCAAATCATCACAAGGGGGATTGGTGGAAAAATAACCCAGCGCTTAGAATGTCTGAGCCTCTTTTGGCATTTTCTTGATTTAGTATGGATCTGTGTATTCACCATTGTTTATTTATTGGGGGTTTACTAATGATGGGAAGTTCAGCATCGCAGGCTCATTCAGAAGCACATGGGACTTATAGAAGCTACATTACTGGTTTTGTACTTTGTGTAATCCTAACCTTAATTCCATTCATGTTAGTCATGTATCCTGTCGGACCCAGGTCACTCACGCTAACTGTATTTATTTTAGCTGCCGTAGCCCAATTATTAGTACAGATGGTTTTTTTCCTCCATCTGAATAGAAAAGCTGAAGGCGGCTGGAATCTTGCCAGTTTTATTTTTACACTGCTCATACTTCTCATCGTGATTGGATTATCAATCTGGATTATCTGGAGCATGCATTACCACATGATGATTAGAGGTTAAAAAAAAGGCCTGTTGATACATAATCAGCAGGCCTTTTATTACTTTTCCTCTTTAAATCGTGATGTATGTTGTTTTATCATTTCCTCACAAGATTCATTATCGTAGTACTTCTGAATTTCGTCATCACCCTCTGTTTTTCCATCTGATTTACATGAGTTAACTTGTAGTAGAGAGTTTTCCCGTGCTTTGACCTTATCTGGCAACGTCATGCAAGCAATGATTATCCCGTAAACTAATGCGATAAAAACAATTGCTGAGAAAATCAATAACAAACAACCAGGCCTTTTTTTTGGCAGCTCATTAGACTTTTTTTTCTTCATTGATAATCCAGTGGAAACTATATGTGGTGAAAAATAAATTGTATTTGTGAAAATAATAACATTAAAAAAAGCCCGTCCTCAAGGACGAGGCGGGCATATAATTCGGACGATTACACTTAAACGACAAAAATACGTCCATCTTTGCCGTTTATTATATTAACTCCGATGGCGTGAAAAGTAAATAAATTATATAAACATTGTTCTGTTATAGATATAAACAATATAATTGTTATAGTTTTTTTTTGAAAAAATGATGTCATCAATTTTCTATCGAATAGATTTATTTACAGCCACAATAAATATAATTTTGGATAAATGAGGGGGATCGAATTCAAGAGCATAAAATGGGATATACAGAAGGCTGCAGAGGTTACATTGTAAACCTCTGCAATTTTATCAATCCTGAAGATGAAAATCTCTGGCAGAGTCAATAACAGGCGAAACTATTCCAGTTCTGATCACAAAATCTCCAAAACCTTCATCTTCTAACCGCTGAGATGACCAGCTAGCAATTAAATGGTCAATAATTTCTTTAATATCAGACGTTTCGAAATTATCACGATAAAGGCGTGGTATGCGAGTACCTTCCTTGTTCCCACCGATGTAGAGGCTATAGCGATCAGGCGCTCTACCAACCAAACCCATTTCAGCCAACATGGCACGCCCACAGCCGTTTGGACAACCAGTGATACGGAAGACTAAGGATTCATTTCCTATTCCATGACGTACAAGTGATTTCTCAAGACTTGAGACAAAATCAGGCAAAATACGTTCTGCTTCAGCCATTGCTAAAGGACATGTCGGAAAAGAAACACATGCCATAGAATTTTTCTCTTGCTCAGTTAAACTTTCATTAATTAACCCATACGCAAGTGCGATGCTTTCAATTCGTTGCTTATTGTCATCGCTTACACCTGCTACAATTAAATTTTGATTTGCAGTTAATCTGAAGTCACCAGTATGTATTTTTGCAATTTCTGCAACTCCAGCTTTATAAGGTAATCCGGGTCTATCAATAAGACGACCACTTGGAATGAAAAGTGTTAAATGCCAGTCCTTATCAATTCCACGTACCCAACCGATTCGATCACCACGCTCGGTAAAGCGATACGGTTCTGGATCAGAAAATTTGACGCCAGCTCGAGCTTCAACTTCGGCTTTAAATACTTCAACTCCAACTCGTTCGAGTGTGTATTTCGTTTTGGCATTGCGACGGTTTGTACGATTTCCCCAGTCACGTTGGACAGATACAACGGCTTCAGCAATTTTTAATGTATACTCCAGAGGTATAAATCCAAATTCAGAAGCGAGTCGTGGATAGGTGCTGGTGTCTCCCTGCGTCATTGCTAATCCGCCGCCTACCAACACATTAAAACCTTTCAGGATTCCATTCTCTCCGATTGCGATGAAATTGAGATCATTTGCGTGAAGATCGACATCATTCTGTGGAGGAATAACTACGGCAGTCTTAAATTTCCTGGGGAGATAAGTATTACCTAAAATAGGTTCATTTTCTTCTAAGACAATTTTTTCTTTATCTAACCAAACTTCCGCATAAGCATTTGTGCGAGGGAGTAAATGTTCAGATATTTTCTTAGCCCATTCATAGGCTTCAAGATGAAGAGAGGATTCTACTGGGTTAGCTGTGCAAAGAACATTGCGATTAACATCACCGGCTGTAGCTCGTGAGTCAAGGCCCAGTCTGTTAAGTAGTTGATGTACGGGTTTAATGTCTTGTTTCAGCACGCCGTGAAATTGTACGGTCTGGCGATTAGTTATACGAATGCTACCATATAAAGTATGTTCACGAGCGAATTCGTCAATACCTAACCATTGGCTGGGAGTAATAATCCCACCAGGGAGTCTCACTCGCAACATAACCGTGTGTAGAGGCTCTAACTTTTGAGAAAGCCGTTCCTGACGAATATCACGGTCATCTTGTTGATACATACCATGAAATCGAATTAATTGGAAGTTATCACCTTTGAAACCACCGGTCATTGAATCTTTTAAGTCATCAGTGATAGTTCCTCTCAATAAATTGCTTTCTTCCTTTAATCTTTCATTATCTGAAAGTTTATTATCCTTCATGATGTCTCCTCGGTCGTTTTGCGTGATTAGAACATCCATTCTTTTCATTCACCATGCACAGCTTTGGAGGATTTATCTATAACAGTTGTAAGTGATAAACTTATTAATAATTAAGGTAATGCTTATCTATATAATAGATATGCCGAAGAAGATAAAATAATTGAAGCCGTGAGTATGTACTCATTTCGGCTTCGATAATTTTACGAGGATGAGGGCAGAGTCAATCTTTTGTAATGAAATCAGTGCTTAGATTCTTAACAGAAGGGCACCCTATTTGAGCCAGTGTGCGATCTACATCCTGTTTAAGAAGGGTTATAACATCATCTACTCCTTGTTGCCCTTTTGCTGCTAATCCATAGAGAGTAGCTCTGCCCAAGAGAACCATGTCAGCTCCCAAACATAGGGCTTTAACGATATCTGAACCCCGACGAAAACCACTATCGATCAAAACTGGTTTATCAATTTTGCTAGCTACGGATTGGAGGGTTTCAATTGGGGCGAGATTATATTCCAGTTGCCTCCCACCATGGTTTGAAAGGATTACGCCATCTGCACCAGATTTGATAGAATTTTCAGCATCTTCTACTCGTGTAATACCTTTTACTAATAAACGATGTGGCCATATATCACGAAGTCGTCTCAGGCTTTGTTGATCAAAACTGGCATCCATTTGACGGCTCATTATAGCTGCCTGCATTTCAAGACTACTCGTTTCGGCAGTGACAAAGTTGGCCAGTTGCGGCATACCACCAAGAAGAAATCTCAACGACCAACCAGGATGAGTACACCCATCTAGCATCATTGCAGGAGAGTATTTTATTGGCAAACCAAACTTATTACGTAAGTCACGTTCACGATTACCATTTACACCAACGTCAACAGTAATAACTAATGTAGTATAACCTGAATCAAGTGCCCGCTTTACCATCTGTGAAGCTAGTTCCTGATGTACAACATAAAGCTGAAACCATTTTTCACCATCTGATTGCCGTGCGACATCTTCAATACTCATATTTGAAGCTGTTGAAAGCATAAAGGGAATATTTGCCTTTGCTGCAGCTTTAGCTAGTATCAAGTCTCCTTTAGGCCATAATGCTCCATTCAAACCTGTCGGAGCAATCGCAAATGGGGCATCCCATTTTTTACCGAAAATCTTCTGTGTAATATCCCTTTTACTTACATCAATCAGGCGATGGGGGGTAAAACGCCAGCGATTAAATACTTCTCTGTTATGAGAGAGACCTTTTTCGTCGTCCGCTCCACCATCAAGATAATCGAAGATCATTTTAGGTAGTTTCTTTTCTGCCAATAATCGGTAGTCTTCAACATTGAATAATTTGTTGCTCATTAATTCCCCTCCTGCAGCGGACCCCAGGTTTCGACTTCAATCAGTGCTGGTTTCCCGGAATGTTGTGCATCGATTATGGACTGCCGGAGCTGCTCAGGTGTGTTCGCTTGGAATGATTGCACACCGTATCCTTCAGCAAGACGGCAGAAGTTGATATCGGGTACATCTAATCCAGGGACATTATTCACACCCAGAACCCCAGCGAACCAACGTAATGCACCGTATGTACCATTTTTTAATACAATAAATATGACAGGGATATTGTATTTAGCTGCAGTCCATAATGCCTGAATACTATAATTTGAAGATCCATCACCGATTACTACAAAGACTTGACGGTCAGGCTTGGCAAGTTGAATACCTACTCCGGCGGGCATGGCAAAACCAAGACCACCTGCTGCAGCAAAATAGTAACTACCCTGAGAACGCAGGTCTAAACGTTGCCACAGTATGTTAGTTGTGGATGTTGACTCGTTAACATAAATAGCATTTTTCGGTGCTACAGAGTTCAATGTATCAAAGAAAGTTTCAGGTTTGAGCGGAGAAGTAAGTTCCACCACATCGGGTAAGGGTAATGGTGATGGCAGGTCAGAATTACGTTCTGCGACATTCATCACGAGTTGATTTAGTGCGGGTTTAATATCTGCGAGCCATGCATTACCCATTGGTGCACGAGAGGCCTCATTTAAATCGCAAGTGATAGATACCAATTCAGCACCATTAGGAAGGTACTCGCCCGGTTCATATTGATGGTAACGAAAAACTGGTGCACCAATTACAATTATCAGGTCATGCCCATCAAGTAATCGACTGATAGAGGCGATACCTGCCGGAAGGATCCCACGGAAGGATGGATGACGTGTTGGGAAAGGGCAGCGAGGAGCTGATGGGGCAACCCACACCGGGCATTTTAGTTTTTCAGCGAGAGTAATTGCTTTCTCATTAGCATCTGCCGCATCTACATCTGCTCCTAAAACCAGAACAGGATTCACTGCGGAATTAATCTGGCTGACAAGAGTTTGTAACGATTCATCGTCCAGTGCTCGCGCACTTTTTACCTTACGCTCTAATAAACTTTCTGAAGCCTTATCTGCTGGTTTATCCCAATCATCATAAGGTATTGAAAGATATACCGGGCCGGGTGCTTCGGACGTTGCGGTATGAATTGCACGACTAAATGCATAAGGTACTTCTTGTGGTGTCGCTGGTTCATGACTCCACTTTACTAATGGTCTGGGGAGGGCGGAGGCATCTATGTTGGTCAATAATGCCTCAACTGACATCATTGCCCTATTTTGCTGGCCGGCGGTAATTATAAGGGGAGAATGTGAATTCCATGCGTTAGCCAATGCCCCCATTGCATTGCCTGTACCTGCTGCTGAATGCAGATTGACAACTGCCGCTTTCCCAGAAGCTAGAGCATAACCATCAGCAATACCGACTACAACTGCTTCCTGTAGTCCTAAAACATATTCAAAATCATCAGGAAAATCTTTCAGAAAGGGGAGTTCATTAGAACCAGGGTTACCAAATATTTTACTGATGCCATTTTTGCGCAGTAATTGATAAGTAATATTATGTACAGTTTTCATCATAGTATCTCCATTTTAGATAGGAAAACTATAAAGTCCCACCTTGTAATTAATCAAATAGATAGTATATTGAGAAGAAAATAGATGGAGTCTATATATGGATCTCAATTTGCTTCGGGTTTTTATCGCAATATATGAGACGCAGAGCGTAACAGGGGCTGCTGAACGACTTTTCATTACCCAACCGTCTGTAAGCTATGCGTTAAAGCGGTTGAGGGATGAGTTTGATGATGCTTTGTTTTCCCGCAATAGTGCAGGCATGCTACCTACTTTTCGTGCAGTCCAGCTGTATGAAGTATTTAAACGAGCGATGAGTTCAATTGATCAGGCTGTGGCAGACAGTAAGACTTTCGATTTCGCAGCATCTACTTTCCGTTTTACATTAGCGTTATCAGACCTTGGTGAATTTTTTTTCTTACCTTACATATATCGAGAGTTGCAACAGGTTGCTCCTAATGTAAAGCTGGAGGTGCTTCAACTTGATGTTGACTTACTTGAAGATTGGCTTCTCAATGGTAAAATTGATGCTGCAATTTGCAACAGAAATAGCAAAGTATCCAATGTAAGATGCGAAGTCTTACTTAGAGACCAATATGTATGTCTGTTGAATAAAAATCACCCACGTATCCAGGATAATTTAACGTCAGATTCGTTCCTGAAAGAAAAGCATATTACTGTATCCTCTCAGGCTGGTCACCATTATGTTGAAGAGAGAGTCAGGCAGGCAGGGAACGAATTACATGTCGTATTACGAGTTCCTCACTTCAGCGCTTTAGGAGAGTTGATTTCTTCTTCCGAGTGTCTTACGACTTTACCATCAAGCATTGGCCATATGTTTGCAGAGTTGAATGAAGGTAGAATTTTACCATTGCCGTTCAATGTTCCTGATGTGGAGGTCTGTCTCTACAGCCAGATGAGCAGCGGAGACTTACCTGCAAAAAGATGGTTCTGCAATATGCTTAAAGAAGTATGTTGTTCGGTTAGATCACCCGTACCAAGAATTCGTGATAATTCACATTTATAGGCTTTATCTATAATCCTGATGTTAAACTATCGATTTGATTAGATATCGAAAATTCAAAAGGGTGGTAAACGCTATTGGTGTCTCCGATATGTCGATAGTAACGTAACTATAATAATTGTAAGTGTCGATTTGTCCGCTGCTCATGGCGGACTTTTTTACATAACATTTTTTGATCATTTTATGCTTCCCGCATAGGTCATTCAGATCACACTCATCTTTATGATTTTTCAGCAATAAATGATTGTTAAATAGAATGCGTCTATGTTAATTATTAGTTGCTATCTATTTTTCTTTATCAACTCATAGAGGTAGCATTCTTCATTAGAAGGCTAAGTGATTTGGAAAAACTCATCACATTTTGCCATTTGACGGAGTTGAAAAAGAGGAGATAGTTATGACTAATCTTGATATTAAGGTCACTGGATTAGAGGTCCGTGCTGTTAATGCCCCACTTGAAATCCCGATTCAGACTGCAGTTGGTACAGTAGCCTCTGCACCATTAGTGTTGATTGATATAAATACAAATGCGGGTGTGACAGGGCATGCATGGATTTTTTCGTATACTCCTGTTTGCCTTATTCCTCTAAGAGAAATGGTACAAAGTTTAAGAAGTTTTATTGAAGGAAATGACCTCAACCCAGTGGCTATTTCATTTGCAATTGAAAAAGCTTTTCTACTCGTCGGGCATACTGGGTTATTAAGAATGGCTACTGCAGGTATCGATATGGCGTTATGGGATGCCTTTGCAAAAGCTTCAAATTCACCACTTTATAAAATATTAGGGGGTAACCACAGACCAATAAAGGCTTACGATAGTCATAGTATGGACGGTGCGGTATTAGCAGTCGAACGCGCAAAACGGTCTCTTAAGGAAGGATTTAAGGCTCTGAAAACTAAGATTGGATATGATACAGTCGAAGAAGATATTGCAGTTATTAGGGCCATAAAATCCGCTACAGACAATAAAATTGCTGTTATGGTTGACTATAATCAGAGTCTTGATGTTCCTGAGGCGATTAAACGTTCCCAGTTACTCGAAAATGAAGGGATTGTGTGGATTGAGGAACCGACTAAGCAGTATGATTATTTTGGCCACGCAAAAATTTCTTCATCTACTCATTTACCTATTCAGATGGGTGAAAACTGGCTTGGGATATTTGAGATGAACAATTGTTTACAAGCCAACTCGTGTGACTTAGCTATGGCAGATATTATGAAAATTGGTGGAGTAACCGGATGGTTGAAAGCTGCAACATTGGCAGAAAGTAAAGGTATTCCTCTATCCAGCCATCTTTTTCAAGAGTTCAGTGCCCATGTTCTCACAGTAACACCAACGGCTGATTGGCTTGAACGTATGGATATAGCGTCATCCATTTTGGACTCCTCATTAAGATTTATAGAAGGCCAGGCGATTCTTAGTGACGAACCTGGAGCAGGCTTTGTGTGGAAGGATTCTGAGATTAGTAAATATGTTATATAACTCATACTCGAACGAAGTCCATTTTAGCTATACCTTATTTTATAATCTTGAGGTGTAAGTATTTTTAGCTGTATTCATTCATGTGAATCTATTAAGCATTCTGGTTATTAGTGGTTTATGATCTTAGTTGCTTTAATGGTTTTTTTGACCTTCCTATCTAGTTTGGTGTGTTTCTTGCATGAAGTTAATCTGAAAAGGAGGTGGCTTATGAACAATACCTATCAGATGACTTATGCTGAACTGGATTTATTTGGTGAGATAATCTGGAAACTTTCCAGCCATAAGGACAATATACAAATCAGGATTGATATATTGCCTGAGGTTGGCAAATTGCTTAAAGCAGATGTCATTGCTTCAGGTATATGCCAGCCAGGCAGTGGTAAAACTCGCGACCTGGTTGGCTGGAATCTCAGCAATAGTGCACTTAAAGAATACAGTGAAATATGGGAAGAAGTCGATCCACTTACTGCACCTCTTCGACAAAAGCGTTGCCCTTCATTAGCCGAAGAGGTGATTAAACGCTCTGAGCTTGAAAGGACTGACTTTTATCATGGTTTTTTAAAAGCTAATGACATGTTTCACGGCATAAATGTGTACTTTTTTAAAGAGGGTCGTGATGTTGGCGACCTGCGTATCTGGCGAGCGCAGGATATGCCCCATTTTGGTGCGAGAGAAGTGAGTTTACTCACCACTTTGGAACCTTTTTTCGTCAGAGGTTTGAATACACCGACTGAATCGCTGACGCCACGAGAAAGAGAAGTGGTACGGCTTGTTGTAACCGGACTTAGTGATAAAGAAGTTGCAAGGTCTCTTGAGATTGGTTTTACAACGGTCAGATCACATCTGAATCGGGCTATGGATAAGTTAAAATGCGCAAACCGCACGGAACTAACAGCACGTATACGAAATTAGTATCTCCTCAATTTTGAGGATAGAGAAGCCGTCGTGTCTCTGACTTAATCATGATTACATCATGTTCATGAAGAGAGAAGAGATATGAAGATAAAATCCTGTTGTGTATTGCTAGTTCTGTTATACAACATTAGTTTTGCGCATGCTAAAATAATGTTACCGGACTTAAAAAGATTGACGGCGACTGAGGCAGCTAAATTAATTTGCGAGCGCAAAATTACCAGTAAAGATCTTACAGAAGCCTACTTATCAAATATTAAAACGTATCCAAATCTTAATGCATTTATTACTGTGACTGCAGAAAGTGCACTTCATGAAGCTAAAGCCTATGATATGAGAATATCAAAGGGGGAAGCGTGTTTACCCTTAGGCGGTGTTCCATTCGCTGTGAAAGATAATACACAGGTAGCAGGGTTACCAAATACAGGTGGAACTCCGGCTTTGCGTAATTTTGTGCCATCAACTACAGCTCCTGTCATCAGAAAACTACAAGCAGCAGGAGCTATTCTTATTGGAAAAACAAATATGCAAGAGTTGGCCTATGGTATGACAGGATTGAATCCGGCTTATCATTATCCTGGTATTATAGGTATTCGGAATGCAAATGATTCAAGCCGTATTCCGGGAGGATCTTCTTCAGGAAGTGCTGTTGCAGTAGCTGCCGGAATGGCAACTATTGCAACCGGCTCAGATACAGGAGGTTCTGTTCGTCAGCCTTGTGCTTTGAATGGCTGTGTTGGCTTTCGTCCGACAACAGGTCGTTACCCACGTGAGGGTATAATACCAATATCTCATCACCGGGATACACCAGGAACCATGGCTCATAGTGTAGCTGACATAGCGCTCATGGATCAGATCATTACAAATGAAAATCAAAATAAGCCTAAAGCTGCTAATTTAATTCGTCTTGGAGTTGCTAGTTACTTTTGGGAAGGACGTGATCATGATGTGAGAGAAAAAACAGAGCAGGCAATGAAAAAACTACGTAATGCAGGTGTAGTGATTGTCCCAGTTTCGATGCCTGGCGTGGGGGAGTTAGTCAAATCTGTTTCCTTTCCAGTAGTTGTACATGAAGGGAAATATGATTTGGAAAAATATTTACGGGACAATCATACCGAGATCAGTATTGAAGAACTTGCTGCTAAAATAGCCAGTCCCGATGTAAAGAAATTGTTTGATAATAATATTCTACCACAACGTTATCCTGATCGTAGTGGTAATCTGGTTGCGCTAGAACCAGAATATAAATGGGCGTTAACTGAAGGTATTCCAAGACTCTCATCTATGACAAAAGATGTTATGGAGACAAATCATCTTGATGGATTGATTTTTCCGACCTCTCCAATTGTAGCTCCTCTTAGTAATATTGATTCTACATCAATGGCAATGTTCCAGCTGATGATTCATAATACTGATTTTGGTAGTAATATCAATTTACCCGGACTTTCTATCCCTGTAGGTAAGGGTTCATCAACGAAGATGCCTGTTGCCCTGGAAATAGATGGACTACCTGGTAGTGATGTTAATTTACTTTCAGTTGGTGAGACTCTGGAAGGGATTTTAAACAGTGCACAGTGAGAGCGCCACTCTTTAGCTTTTTATGAAAATTATCCTTTACATGGTCATATCTTAGAGTCGACAATATTTTCAAAGTTAATGTAAATTTCATTTGATATGATTTTTACATTCTATGAGGAGAGCCACTATTCAAGTGGCTCTGAATTTGATTACTCTGTGTTATCTGGAGTTCTATAAATTTGCAACCAAAAGCGCCCGGTTGTGCTGGTAGGTGGTGCGAACTCATTATCTCTTATAGTACAGTACTTCCCAAATTTCCTTGTGACTGTATGATTATTGGTATTTATCTCACATTCCTGAAATGACCCACCATCTCGACCAACTTTGTTATGCGGTGCTACGTATATTGGCATAATTATTCCCTTTATAACGATCTAATTGAAGATGCCTATTTAAGAGCTATAACTCCCTTCTTCATCATTGGTTATTGACAATGATGAAGTTAAATATATCTTGAATGTATTTGTGTTATTTATGATTTTGAGCGATTATCGTTCTTTTTTGAGGTAATCACTCCTCATGGCGAAGTGGTTGTTGAAGCCGGCATTAACTGCCATGGATATACTCTTCAGTAATAATTTATAGTTGTATACTTGATGAATTCAATCATCATAAGTCAGGTGTTTTTATCTGTTATGTGCTCATATAGTTATCAACATGATATTAACATTAATCATGTTATTCGTGCTTGACTGACTTTTCAGTTGGGTTAAATGCTTATTTCAATACATAAATGGTTTGCTTCAATTGATTATGTTGTTAACTCGCTCTGCCAGGTATTTTACCATGTTATGAAATTGCTGATTCCAGATAACTGATCTAAGATTTAATCATCATACTGTATCTTTAATTTTTATCATAATTTTCACTTAATGTTGATTAAGTCTAAATTCATGGGGTTAAATGATGAAGAAAATTTTGTTTGTTCACGGCGCATGGCAGGGTGGCTGGGCTTGGGAGCCTGTTATCAATGCGCTGACTAGTGCTGGCTGTAACGCCAGGGCACTTGATCTGCCTGGTAGTGGAGATGACAATACACCTGTTAGCCAGGTATCGTTAGACTCGTATGCCCAAAAAATCATACAAGAAGCGCTTAAATTTTCTAATCGTGGGGATATTTTTCTTGTAGGGCATAGTATGGGAGGAGCAGCGGTCACCGCGGCTGCCTCTCTTGCTCCAGAGTTATTTGCAAAAATTATATATGTATGTGCTTTTCTTCCTCAGACCGGAGAGTCTGTTGCGTCATTAGGCCAACTGAGTACTGAGTTAGGAACTCCGGGACCCATTGCACAATATCTTTTGGATGAAGGCGTGGCTGTACTTAATTCAGATAAAATTGCTGAGACATTTTTTCACGACTATTCGGGGCCTGACCTTGGAGCAATCATTCACAAGTTTAAGCCTCAACCCTTAGCACCAATAACAACATCCTTGGTCCAGACAGAGGGTTTTGAACGTCTTACTAAGGCATATATAATTAGTGGTGAAGATCACGCAATATCTCCGTTGCTTCAAAAAACTATGGCTGAGCGTGCCGGGATTTCTGAAATTTATACATTGGATGCCGGCCATGAGCCATTCTTTACAAAGACATCTGAGCTGAGCAAATTGTTGATTAGGATTATTTAAAACAAAAGACAAGTCTCTGCTGAGAGACTTGTCTTTTTAATATATATCATGATTTTTGTATAGCATTAATATTTAATTAATGTCTGGTATGCGATATCAAAATACGAGAAAGCCAATCCATCACAAACCCTATAAATCCGATGGTGATAATAACGGCCATTAGTGCTGGGTAATCCAGACGGTCGCGTGCATCCAGAATTGCATAACCAAGTCCAGAGTTTACACCCAGCATTTCACAGGGGACAAGTACGATCCATAGAACCCCGATAGATAATCGGATCCCGGTTAGAACGTGTATTCTTACTGCAGGGACTACAATATACCATAACCATTCTACAGGGGTTGCACTTAGTGATTTCGCCAACATCGTCCAGCCTGGAGGCAATTGCTTTACACCGCTGGCTGTATTAAGAATGATCGGCCAGACAGCGGCAAATGCCAGAAGAAACCAAATTGAGTGATCTCCAATACCTAGCATCATGACTGCAATGGGCATCCATGAAATGGGGGAGACCATACGTAAAAACTGCATCGCGGGCATTGTGATTCGCTCAAGTACAGCAGAGCATCCAATCATTAATCCTATAGGTACTCCAATTAATAACGCGAATCCTAAACCTATTGCAACGCGTGAAAGGCTGACAATGATGTTTTGTATTAATAATCCCTGATGGAACATTACCCAGAGGCTGATAAATGCTTGCTCTGGTGAAAATAAAGTTGCCATACCATCTGAAGCATTTGTCACTAACCACCAGATCGTGATTAATACAGCAAATCCAGGTAACGACCAGCTCAGGTGCACTATACTTCTTTTCATGAGGTAATAACTTCCTCTCGACTATAAGTGTGCTCGGGCAAATCAAATGCTTTCATACCTCCGGCCCGTATAATGCTCTCGCGGACGAACTTTTCTTCTACCAGGTCTTTAGCCACCTGTTGTGGATCGAGTTGCTTGATAAAAGTATTATCGCCCTCAATTGTTGTCAGTTTTAATTGCTCAGTGAGTGATGCAAAATAGCTGGGATAGGGCCAGGGCTGAAAGTCTATGCGTTTTTGGTGCCAGTCAGGGTGTCTTATAGCACCACTTTCTATCCAGCTTTTTTGCAAAGCTTCAGTTGGTAGCATCACCTGGCGTAACACACCATTATCATGTGGGGTGTAGTGATGCGCATCTTGTCGTGACAGCATTTGTGCTGATTGCTCTCTGTTCTCACGGATCCATTTCTGTGCGTTAACGATGGCATCTGTGACTCCCTGGCTCCATGCTGGGCGCTGGGTCAGATCATTTTCATGCATCATAACGACGCAGCAGGCATGGTTTTGCCAGACATCACCTGTGAAACGTAAAATTTTTCCAACTTTGCTAGCTTCAGCTAGTGCATTGAAGGGTTCTGCCACAATAAAGCCGTGAATCTGACCTGATGCTAAAGCTGGGACCATATCTGAAGGTGAAAGGATAACCAGTTTTACCTGGTTTTCACCGGGTGTGCCCATTACGGCTTCTAATCCAGAGTTGCGCAGCATTTGCTGAAGTACAATGTTGTGAATTGAATACCAAAAAGGTACTGCAACAGTTTTACCTGATAAATCAGTAATTTGATTGATAGAAGGAGAAACGGTTAAGGCGGAACCATTGGTATGGTTCCAGGCTACCACTTTTGCAGGAATCTTAGTCTTATAGCGCGCCCAGATAGTTACTGGTGCGAGCATATGTATCACATTAACATTGCCGGCAATAAATGCTTCGGTCAGTTGTGACCAGCTTCGGAACATAACAGGTTTATCTGCTTTTAAACCGGCCTTGTCGTATAAACCCAGCCCATGTGCTACCAGAAGCGGTGCAGCATCGGTAATCGGCAAATATCCGATCCTGACAGGAGCATTCGGTTCAGCTGCTGCACGTGCCTGCTGTTGAAGAATCAGTGGGAGTGCTGCCCCGGTTGTCAGCAAAGCGCTTAATTTTAAAAAATCTCTACGCGTCAGGTTGTCACACATCTGGCACATTGTATTTCTCCACGTCATTCTTACGGGTTAACTCATGCAGTTTTTTCAGGATCTCAATTCTATATTTAGCAAGATCCTCAAGGAGATTATCACGTGGATAAGGGAGAGGGAGTCGCCAAATCCCCATAATCTGTCCAGGTTGACCTCCTAATAAAATTATCCGGTCTGCAACTAATAATGCTTCATCTATATCGTGTGTTATTAATAACGCAGACATGCGATGTTGACGCAAAACTGATATCAATAAACGTTGCATATCATGCCGGGTTATTTCATCCAGCGCGCTAAATGGCTCATCCAGCAGCATCACCTTCGGTAATCGTGCCAGGCAGCGGGCCAAAGCAACGCGTTGTGCCATACCGCCTGAAAGTTGGGCAGGCATTTTACCCAGATGTTGAATTAATCCGACTGATTCAATTGCTTTCATTATTCTGGTTTGTCGCTGAGACGCAGAGATGCGAGGCTGATGACGAAAATCCAGACCAAAAGCGACATTTTGCTCAAGTGTAAGCCACGGTAATAACGTAGCATCCTGGAAAGCGACTGACAGACGAGGATGTGGTCCAGTAAGTACTTTCCCCAACCAGGTCACCTCACCTGATAATGGCTTTTCCAGGCCGGCAAGGATTCGTAACAAACTGGATTTACCTACACCACTTGATCCCACTACTGCAACGATTTCATTTTCACTTAATGTAAAATCAAAATGCTGCATTAATCGGGTTACCTTTCCGCTATGCTGGTAACCAATATCTAATTTGTGAGCCTGTAATAGTGCACTCATTTCTTACGCCTCGATAATTGCTGAGTAAGTTGAGTTACGCTCGGCGTCACCAGGGGTAGAAAAGCACATTCGCGCCATCGACGTGCAATCTGATCGCCATGAGGGGAAAGGTAGGCTTTACCACCTGCTTGCATCAACTCCAGCTGCATACATCTTTGTGCAAGATTTATCAAAGCCAGACGCAGTCGAAACAACTTTTCTGGCTGTTGAATAAATTGTCCTGAACCGATGCCTTCTAAAAGGCTCCTATTAACCTGCCGGAACTCGGAATTTGCCTCTTCCCATTGTGAGTGCAATACATTGTTCAGTTTTATCTTGCTCTCATTGAGAGTGCGCGCAACCATACCTAATGCCATACCGCATTGCAGACCAAGAAAGTGCGGGCGTAAAAGTGGTAGATATTGGCGGGCTGAAGGGTGGATCACCTGAACATCGCGCAGTTTTACGTCATCAAAAACGATGGCAGCCGTGGCGCTTCCCTGCATCCCCATTAGAGAGAGTTCAGGAGAAAGCGTAACGCCAGCCTGGTTAGATGCAATACTGGCAATGAAAGGTTCACTGCCATCATCAGGTTCTATAACAGTCACAATTCTAAAGCCGCTATGTTGCAGATTTGTCACCCAATGAAGCTTCCCGCTAATGTGCCAACTGTCACCGTGCTTACATCCCTTGACTTGAAGTTCTTCAATGCCTGATAAAAATTTCATGGCATTTGATAAACCGGTTGCCCCTGCTAGTTGACCAGACAGGAGCAAGACTAACTCTTCTTTGATTAGCTGTTCCGAAGATGCCTGAAGAAGTATCTCGATATAGGTCCTGTGGCCCCAAAACATAAATGCAGCGGTGAGTGAATGGGTTGCTACCTGGCTCAACGCATTGATAGCATCCAGTATCGATCCGCCTAAGCCACCCAATTCAGATGGTACACCGATGCGAAATAAATCTGAGGTGGCCAGTTGTTGAAAAAGCTCCGACGTTAGATCACTGGTTTGATCAAGCAAGAGCGCATTATTATCAAGCCAGGCGCGTAATGTAGGAGTAAGCATGATTGTCCTCAGAGGTTCATGGAGTAAGCTATTTCGACCAGGCCCATTGGCTCAATTCACGGTTTAAAGGGGTTTGAGCAAGGCTATTGGCAAAATTGCATAGGGTAGCCAGGCTTACTCCCAGGATGACGTCGAGTGCCTGTTGTTCGCTATAACCTGCTCCCCGGAAATTTTCCCATTCCGCTTCAGTGACAGCTCCACGATTGGCAATCACTGCACGGGTAAACTCAGCTATAGCCTCCAGGTGCTCGTCAGGAAGAGGGTTGCGTTCACGCAGTGCTTTGAGATCATCAGCAGACATAATCTTTTTCTTTTCCACAGTGGCAGAATGGCCTGCTACACAAAAAGCACAATCATGAGTTGTGGCAGCAATTAATTGCACTGTTTCTCGTTCTGCTGGTGACAAACTATTTTTATTGTTGATATTGCTGACAGTGACGTATACCTCAAGTGCTTGTGGTGAATTTGCTAAATTAAGTAGTAGATTAGGAATAAAACCAGATAAGCGTTTTGCGTTTTCCAGATAAGGTTGCGATGCAATGGGGGCGCTTTCCAGCTTTTGTAAAGTGATTCTTGACATTTTGTCCTCCAGATTAACTGATGTAATTATGTTTTTATTGGCAGTTGACAGCAATGCTGATAATGATTTAAAAATTGTTCATTCGTCCTTTTTTATAGTCCTGTTTGTTATGTTTAATATCGAATGGTTATTAGATAACCTTACTATTCAGAATACTGTTTATCACATGGGGAAATACTGCGGTGCATGGAAAGGAAGCACTGCAGGCGCAGGGAAGGCGAGCTATCATATTATAATGGAAGGTACTGGCTGGCTTCATCATGGTTCCCAACCTATACCTACTTTTTTGCAGGAAGGGGACATGGTTCTATTTTTACAGGATTGTCCATTTGTGTTGTCTGGGTTTCAGGATCGTGAGGAGGCTTTTGATGCTCCACAACGAGAAATGCAACCAATGACGTACAAAGATGAGGAGGGAACAGCGTTAACATGCGGTTTTATTACCTTTACTTCAGTTGTTAGTAAAATGATTTTGCATTTTCTTCCTCAGATGATTTTATTCAGAAAGCAGGATGACCACTCTGGTTCTGTGAGAAAGTTAGTCGATGTGATTACTCAGGAAGCTATTCGGACTGATCATAAAAGCGAAAAGCTGGTCGTGTCATTGACTGAAATGATTTTTTTTATGGTTATAAGACAGCAATTTATTGCGCATCCGCTCATAAGCCCATTAGGAAGAGTACCGGTCTCTAAAGAGTTTTTACATCTGCTAGCGGAAATTGTTTTGTTTCCTGATCGAGATTGGACGGTGGAAAACATGGCTCAGGCATCAGGTATGTCTCGTTCGTGGTTCACCCAGCGGTTTAGTCAGGCTTCACCGCTCTCACCAGCCGATATGGTGAGGCATGTAAGAATCGCTCTTGCATGCCAGGCAATTGATGATGGCGTATCACTGACTGAATGTGCAGAGAAAGTGGGATATCAGTCACAGGCTGCCTTTAGCCGAGCTTTCCAGCGTGTAACAGGCGAGACGCCCGGACGTTATAGCCGTAAATCTAATCATTAATTGACAGGTAATTTTTGCGTGGATCAGCTGCATGATTTCAACTTATGAATTTGGCTGGGCGCTAAATGTTATTGTTGGTTCAAAGGATTATTTCAAGGCGTACTCATCGTCATTCACATTGCCACCCATCCTATAACACCCACTGGCATAGCCTTTCAGGTTTTCTTCACCTTCATTAGAGTCTCAAATGAAAGATTAAATCTTTCATTTCATCTTTCACAATAAAAGATTTTATAATCATTTTGTGATCATTATTGCATTTTTAGGTCCATTTTCGATCTACCTTGTGTTCGCAGTGAAAAATTACATCAACTGTTCTCTACATAAGGATTTCATAAATGATAGAAATCATCACCCACGGTGCCGAGTGGTTTATTGGGCTGTTTCAAAAAGGTGGAGAGGTGTTTGTTGGGATGGTGACGGGAATACTGCCCCTGCTTATTAGCCTGCTTGTGATCATGAATGCACTGATTGTTTTTGTTGGTCAACGCCGAATTGAGAAACTGGCCCAACGCTGTGCTGGTAACCCCATCTCACGTTATCTGTTACTACCCACCATCGGTACTTTTGTCTTCTGTAATCCGATGACGCATAGCCTGGGTAAGTTCATGCCGGAAAAGTATAAACCGAGCTATTACGCCGCCGCGTCCTACAGTTGTCACTCAATGAATGGTTTATTTCCACATATTAATCCCGGCGAATTGTTTGTTTATCTGGGGATAGCAAGTGGGCTGACTACGCTGCATTTGCCTCTGGGACCTTTGGCTGTGAGCTATCTACTCGTAGGTTTGGTCACCAATTTTTTCCGAGGATGGGTTACTGACCTTACAACTACCATTTTTGAGAAAAAAATGGGCCTTCAACTTGAACGTCATGTTCGCTTATAAAAATCGAGGCTTAATAATGGCTAACACGATTGAAGTTCGTAAAGGTGAAAGTGGTTGGGGTGGCCCCCTGTCGATCGAGGTTACACCGGGGAAAAAAATAGTTTATGTCACTGCAGGGACTCGACCAGCAATAGTCGATCGACTTAAAACGTTGACTGGGTGGGAAGCTGTTGATGGTTTCCGGGAAGGGGAACCTCCAGTCGATGAAATTGGTGTTGCGGTTATTGATTGTGGTGGCACGTTGCGTTGTGGACTCTATCCCAAACGTCGTATTCCTACGATTAACATCCATGCGACAGGAAAATCGGGACCACTGGCTCAGTTCATCACAGAAGATATTTATGTTTCTGGTGTCCGGGTTGAAGATATTTCTGCGGCTAACGATAACGTCGCTGAATCTGTACAAAAAACAGAAGTGGCTTCGGAACTGTCAACTCAAGGGGCTTTGACTGGCCGCGACTATGACACCAGCAAGAAAATTACTGAACAGAGTGATGGCCTGCTTGCAAAAGTGGGTATGGGCATGGGATCTGTTGTAGCCGTTCTGTTCCAG
Source organism: Pantoea sp. App145 (assembly GCF_047947045.1). Classification (NCBI taxonomy): domain Bacteria; kingdom Pseudomonadati; phylum Pseudomonadota; class Gammaproteobacteria; order Enterobacterales; family Erwiniaceae; genus Pantoea; species Pantoea sp. App145. Next base: position 281,619 of record NZ_CP133293.1, on the reverse strand, counting down.
GCAGGCCGGGAAACCATTGATACGGTACTTAAAACGATTTTGCCCTTTATGGCTTTTGTATCAGCCCTTATTGGCATCATCATGGCATCCGGGCTGGGGGATTTTGTTGCTCATGGATTAACCCCACTGGCAACTAATCCGCTTGGCCTGGTCACCCTGGCACTCATCTGTTCTTTCCCATTACTGTCACCGTTCCTCGGACCAGGGGCGGTAATTGCACAGGTCATTGGGGTCTTGATCGGTGTCCAGATTGGGCAGGGAACTATTCCCCCACATTTGGCACTTCCCGCACTATTTGCAATTAATGCGCAGGCAGCCTGTGACTTTATTCCCGTTGGATTATCTCTGGCAAATGCAAAACAGGAAACTGTTCGTGTTGCGGTTCCTTCTGTGTTAGTTGGCCGATTTCTCACTGGAGCCCCCTCTGTTTTGCTTGCCTGGGCTGTGTCTGGATTTATTTATCAATAATAAGGAGGCTTCATGAAAACCATTTACGAGTCAACATTCATTGCCATCGGTAAATCAGCGGCAGAAGCTCTTGATGATAATTTCCTTATAACATTTGGTGAGGGTGCGCCAAATGACATTGCAGAATATTGCTTTATTCACCGTAGTGATATTAACCCCGGTGAGAACTTCTCAGCCGGTGCGTTAATTACTTTAGGCGAACATCAATATCCAATAACTGCTGTTGGGGATGTCGCTCGCGAAAATTTACGCGATCTGGGTCACATAACTCTGCGTTTTGATGGTTCCAGCAGCCCGGAGTTTCCAGGAACGATTCACGTTATCGGTAAGCCGCCGGCAGTGATTCATGTTGGCGAAAAATTTTGTGTATTCAGTGATTAATCAGGAGAGAAATATGGGACAGGTTGCTGTAGTCATCGGTGGTGGTCAGACGCTGGGGGCTTTCCTGTGTGAAGGTCTGGCTGAGGCAGGATACAGGATTGCCGTTGCAGATTTAAATGTGAACAATGCGAATGGCGTTGCGGATCGGATTAATAGCCAGTTTGGTGAAGCCATTGCCCAGGGATTCGCTGTAGATGCCACCAGTGAAGCCAGTGTTCAGGCGCTGGCGGCAGCTGTTGAGACGACTTTTGGACGGTGCGATTTACTGGTATACAGTGCTGGGGTGGCAAAAGCTGCACCCATCACCCAGTTTATGCTGGATGATTTTGACCTTTCACTACAGGTAAATCTTGTTGGTTATTTCCTTTGTGCCCGTGAGTTTTCGAAACTGATGATTCGTGATGACATTAAAGGCCGAATCATTCAGATCAATTCTAAGTCTGGCAAAGTAGGTAGCAAACACAACTCAGGTTATAGTGCAGCTAAATTCGGTGGAGTTGGGCTTACCCAGTCGTTGGCACTCGATTTAGCAGAATACGGTATTACTGTGCATTCACTCATGCTGGGTAATTTGCTGAAATCACCCATGTTCCAGTCACTTCTTCCTCAGTATGCAGAAAAACTCGGAATTCAGCCCGATGAAGTTGAACAATATTATGTAGATAAAGTGCCACTTAAACGTGGGTGTGACTATCAAGATGTGCTTAACGTACTCCTGTTTTATGCGAGCGACAAAGCGGCCTACTGCACTGGCCAGTCGATTAATATTACCGGTGGTCAGGTAATGTTCTAATTAATGTGCTGGCAATATTGGTTGCCAGCTATTTTCCAAAGGTGGCGATATGGATGCTGTAACCGCGTTGATTTTATTGGCTGTGGGAGCATGGTGTTTACAGATTGCGCTGGGATGGTTGCAAATCCAGCAGTTCAATCGAGCGTTGCTGCAGTTATCACACAATGGTCGTGTCTGTATTGGACGATCTGCCGGGCGTTTTCAACCGAGAGTTGTACTGGCGCTTAGCCTGGATGAGAGTAATGTCGTAACAGGAAATTTTATTCTGAAAGGTCTGACAATTTTTGCCCGGCCCGTAGAGATTCCTCAGTTGAAAGGAACAAAACTTGAAGACATTGTTCCACAGCAAGTTTTCCCGAAAAATAAATCGATTCAGCAAGCTTTGACATTAGCCTTAGCAAATAAAGGATGATACCTTTCGTTTTGAAAGAAAAATCCTTTTGCATCACGCTTTGAGACGTTCGGGATGAGAGAGGAAGTTGCAATTAGCATGACAAGGACATCCTTATGAAACCGCAACAACGCCAGGCGCTGATTCTTGAGTATCTGCAGAAAAAAGGGCGAACCAGGGTCGAAGAACTCATTACTCATTTCGATGCCACAGGAACGACTATCCGTAAGGATCTAACAAGGTTGCAACAGGAAGGCGCTGTGATTCGTACCTACGGCGGCGTGATGTTGAACAGAGACGAAGGTGATCAACCTATTGATCGTAAAACACTCATTAATACAGACAAAAAGAAACGTATTGCTGCTGAAGCTGCTGCATTGATAACTGAAGGGGATTCACTGATATTTGATGCAGGCAGTACCGTGTTGCAAATGGTCCCTTATCTTTCGCATTTCAACAACATAACAGTTATGACTAACAGCCTGACTATTATCAATGAATTAGTCGAACTTCAGAACGACCAGGTGATCCTCATGCCGGGGGGGACATTTCGTAAAACTTCAGCATCTTTTCACGGTAGCCTTGCAGAGGCGGCATTTAGCCAGTTTAGCTTCGATAAATTATTCATTGGTGCTGATGGAGTTGACCTGGTTGCTGGAGTTACAACCTTTAATGAAGTCTTCGGTGTGAGCCAGGCTATGTGTCGGGCAGTGAAGAAGATTGTATTACTTGTCGATTCGTCTAAATTTGGCCGTAAAAGTCCTAATGTGGTGTGTAGTCTTGATGATGTTGACATCCTGATAACAGACAGTGACATTCCTCCTGAAATTGTGGCTGAACTTGAGCAAAAATCAATCGAGGTGATTATTGTCTGAAAAAGACTCTTTTTTTGTTGGACTGCCTTATCACAATAAGGCAGCAACAAGAGCTATTGGCGGGCTTCATTATGCAACCATTGTTGAAGTAATTTCGCTTCTTCGCTCAACTCCATATCCTGACGGACACATAAATAGTAATCTCGTCCGTCATCAACTGCGTCATCAAACAGTTTTACCAGTTCACCCGATTTAAGATAATCAGCAATCATTGGTTCACGCATCAGTGCACAACCAAGTCCGGCGCGTACCGCTGCCAGCGTTAATAAACCATCCTCAAACAATGGGCCATCACGGCGAAAATTTCGGATAGCTCGCCTGGCGAACCACTGCTGCCATGAGGCTCGTTCTTCATCATGTACCAATGGCGTTTGTGCCAGTAACTCTGGTGTATCGATGTATCCGCGTAAACGGATAAAGTCTCGGCTTGCCACCGGGATCATTTTTCCTGAGATAAGCTTTTCTGCGTTATATCCGGTCCACTGGCCACTACCGAAACGAATCGATAAATCGGAAGCGTCACTCAGGTAGTTTCGATGGTTAGCATATACGACGTTGATCTCTACCGGAGAATGCTTATTAGCAAACTGCGGCAAACGGGGAATAAACCAGCTCATGCCAAACAACGGGATCAGGCTGATCGTGACCTGACGTGAATTCCCCTGTTCCAGCAGGTGCCCTGTCGCCTGACGTAAAACAGTAAAGGCGGAACGGATGGAGCGATAATACTCACGACCAGCGTTGCTCAGTATTAATCTGCGTCCCTGTCGCTGCATCAGTGGTTGTTGTAAGAAATTTTCCAGCAGCCTGAGCTGGTGGCTGACAGCTGACGGTGAAATTGCCAACTCTTCTGCGGCACCACTTAGGCTACCAAGCCGTGCAATTGCTTCAAAAATTCGCACGGCACGTAACGGAGGATCGCCAGGAAACAGACCTTCCGCACAGGCATTAGTTGAAGCCAATTGTTCTGTTTTTCTCATATGTTTAACTTTTTCTCAGTAGTCTTAATGATTTCATTTGTATTAAATATATATAAATCAACAAGATAATAAAAAAACCCTTTCGCCATAAGTAAGAATAACTCTGTATTTCACAATGTATCTCAATTAACGGATGTTAAGCACGCAACACTTAATACCGGATAGATCTTGTGGACACATTTATACAGCAACTTATTAACGGCCTGATGCTAGGCAGCATTTATGGGCTGGTCGCGCTTGGTTACACCATGGTGTACGGGATTCTGCGCATCATCAATTTTGCTCATGGTGATGTTTTGATGGTGGGTGCCTTAACCACATTGTCAGGGATGAAGGTGCTGACACAGCACTTTCCCGCTCTCAATGTGCTGGTTGTTCTCCTCCTGGCAACACTTTTTGCGATGCTGGTATGCGCACTGCTTGCCATAAGTATTGAACGATTTGCTTATCGCAGGCTTCGTAATGCGCCTCGCCTGGCACCGCTGATTAGCGGTATCGGCCTGTCCGTACTCTTACAGACCCTTGCCATGATTATCTGGAGCCGCAACCCGCTGATGTTCCCGCAGGTGCTGCCCATGGATCCGATTGCGATTACTGCAGGGAGTGCAGAGCATCCCCCTGCGATTGTGACAATAACGGGCATTGTTACCTTATTCCTGGCACTGACAGCGATGGCCGGACTTTGGCTGCTGGCAGAACATACGCGTCTGGGGCGTGGGATGCGAGCCGTGGCGGAGAATCCTCGCGTTGCCAGTCTGATGGGCGTCAATCCCAATCGTATCATCACTCTGACATTCGCTATCGGTGGCGTGTTTGCTGCACTGGCTGGAGTGATGATGGCGAGCAATTACGGGAACGCCAGTTTCTCGATGGGCTTCCTGCCTGGAATTAAAGCTTTTACCGCAGCGGTACTAGGAGGCATCGGCAATCTGCGCGGAGCCATGCTGGGTGGCCTGTTGCTGGGGATGATTGAATCTCTGGGGGCAGGTTATCTCGGTGAGCTAACCAATGGAGTCTTTGGCAGCAATTATCAGGATGTATTCGCCTTTATTGTGTTGATTTTGGTACTTGTTTTCCGTCCTGCAGGTCTGCTGGGTGAACGTGTGGCACAGCGTGCCTGAGGAAAGTGCAATGAGCATCATCGCGACTGAACATGCTCCGCGTAAAAAAATAAACGGTGGTGTATTACTGCTGCTGGTGGGGTTGATTATTGCGCCATGGCTTGCTTCTGCAGCAGGTGGTAATTACTGGGTCAGAGTTATCGACTTTACACTGCTCTACATCATGTTGGCTCTGGGACTCAATATTGTCGTGGGTTTCACCGGTTTGCTCGATATGGGGTTCATCGCTTTTTACGCTGTCGGTGCTTATCTCGCAGCACTGCTGGCCTCCCCCCATCTTCTCGACGTATTTCCGGCGTTGCAGTCGATGTTTCCGGCGGGTCTGCATACTTCATATCTGTTGCTGGTGCCCCTGGCGGCATTAATTGCCGGTGTATTTGGCATCCTGTTAGGTGCACCTACGCTCGGACTGCGTGGCGATTACCTTGCCATCGTGACACTTGGCTTTGGTGAAATCATTCGCATTCTGATGCGCAATTTGGATCGTCCGGTAAACATCACCAATGGTGCTAAAGGGATTTCCGGCGTGGATACCCTGAGTCTTTTTGGTGTGCAGTTTAGAGGAGTCTTTCATCTGTTTGGCATGAAAATGCCGGCGTTGTATTTGTGGTACTACCTGTTTGCAGTGCTCATTATTGCCATTGTGATGGTATGCATTCGTCTGCAACGTTCACGCATTGGTCGCGCCTGGCACGCCATACGTGAAGATGAGGATGTAGCGCGTGCAATGGGTATCAACATACGCAATTACAAATTGCTGGCATTTGCGTTGGGTGCGTCATTTGGCGGCCTGGCCGGAGTGATGTTCGCCTCATTTCAGGGTTTTGTCTCGCCCGAGTCATTCACATTGCAGGAATCGATTGTCGTGCTGGCGATGGTTGTTTTGGGGGGGATTGGCCATGTTCCTGGCGTCATCCTCGGTGCGGTGTTGTTGTCTGCGTTACCGGAGGTGCTGCGCAGCCAGGCGATCCCGCTGCAACAGGCATTGTTTGGTACTGTTGTGATTGATCCTGAAATTCTGCGCCAGCTCTTTTATGGACTTGCGCTAGTTCTGGTGATGTTGTTTCGCCCTCATGGTCTGTGGCCGGCCCGTCAGCAGGGAGGAAAGGCATGAGTCTGTTGCAGATACGTCATCTTAACAAACGCTTTGGCGGCGTGGTAGCGGTTAACGACATCAGCCTTACGGTTAATGCCGGAGAAATTTATGGCCTGATCGGCCCGAATGGCGCTGGTAAAACGACCTGCTTTAATCTGATTACCGGCATGTATCGGGCCGATAGTGGTGAGTTTTCGCTAGCCGGAAAGCGTTATGAACCACAGAAGGTTGAAAAAGTGACCCAGGCTGGTATCGCCAGAACCTTTCAGAATTTGCGTCTGTTTAATGAAATGAGCGTGCTTGAGAACGTCATGATTGGCCGCCATGTCCGTACCCGCAATGGCCTTTGGGCGGCAATTAGCCGCCATCGTCAGGCCCGTGCTGAAGAGGCAGAAACCGAGAGACTAGCGTGGCACTGGCTCGATTATACAGGGATAGCTCAATTTGCTCACTATCGTGCCAGTGATCTGGCTTACGGCCACCAACGTCGGCTGGAAATCGCTCGTGCCCTGGCGTCGGAGCCTAAGTTGCTTGCCCTGGATGAACCGGCCGCAGGTATGAATGCTGCAGAAAAAGTGGCGTTGGGGGATCTTCTGCGTCGAATCCGTGATGACGGGAAAACGCTGCTGATTATTGAACATGATGTCAAACTTATCATGGGCTTGTGCGATCGGTTGTCCGTGCTTGATTACGGCAAGGTTATTGCTGAAGGGGAACCCGAAGTGGTGCGGTCAGATCCCGAAGTCATCCGTGCATATCTGGGAGGACGCAGCCATGTCTGAAGCCATTCTTCAACTTAAACAGCTTAGCGTGCACTACGGTGGTATTCAGGCAGTGCGCGATATCAGCCTGTCATTGCTGGAGGGGGAATTTGGCACTCTGATTGGTTCCAATGGTGCAGGGAAAAGCTCCACTGTGCGAGCCATTGCTGGTTTGCAGCCTTTTAGCGGCGACATTCTGTGGCGTGGCAGATCAATTAAAGGGCAGTCTCCTGATGCCTTGCTGAAACTCGGCATCGTCATGGTACCGGAAGGACGCGGCATATTTAGCCGAATGACGGTACTGGAGAACCTGCAAATGGGTGCCTGGCTAAGACGCGATACCGCACAGGTTAACAAGGAAATCCAAAAACTATTTGAACGCTTTCCACGTCTTGGTGAGCGGCAAAGACAACTGGCAGGGCTGCTGTCCGGGGGAGAACAGCAACTGCTGGCTCTCGCCCGAGCTCTGCTCAGCCAACCGCGGCTGCTGATCCTGGATGAGCCATCAATGGGTCTTGCACCCATCATGGTAGATCAGATCTTCTCCGTTATAGCATCGCTGCGTGAGATCGGTATCACGTTGTTGTTAATTGAACAGAATGCACGACTGGCGCTGGAAGTGACCGATCACGCCTGGGTAATGGACAGCGGTACGCTGCCTTATCAGGGCACTTCTTCTGAACTTCTCACCGATGACCGCATACAACAAATTTACCTGGGCGAATTGCCCGTTTAATTCCTTACCAACATCAGGAAAATAAAATGAAAATTATGAATATCAGCGTCATTAGTAGTGCATTTCTGCTGGCGAGTCTGGCAGGGTTTGCGCAGGCGGAAGAAACCGTACTCATTGGCCTGGCAGGGCCATTAACGGGGCCGTCTGCACGTATTGGGAAGGATCTGGAAAACGGTGCCCAGCTCGCTATTGATGATGTTAACAAATCCCACCCGGTTATTGGCGGTAAGGCCGTGACCTTCAAACTTCAGTCAGAAGATGATCAATCTGATCCACGGGTTGCGGTTGCGGTAGCACAACGCCTGGTCGACAGCGGTGTTGCTGGTGTTGTAGGACACTGGAATACCGGTACAAGCATTCCTGCCGCACGTATCTATCATGATGCGGGAATTGCTCAGGTAGCACCAGTCGCTACAGGGCATGCCTATACGCAGCAGGGATTCGATACCAGTTTCCGTGTTATGGGTCATGATGATGATGGTGGAAACTTTGCAGGCCAGTACGCTGTTAATACGCTTAAGGCCAGACGTATCGCGGTGATTGATGATCGTACTGCATTTGGTCAGGGACTGGCTGATGAATTTATCAAATCGCTAGATGCACAAGGCGTGAAGATTATCGATCGTCAATATGTGGACGATAAAACCGTCGATTTCAGTGCTGTATTAACGGCGATTCGCAGCAAAAACCCGGATCTGATTTTCTTCGGCGGAGTAGATAGCCAGGCCGCCCCGTTGGCACGTCGCATCAAGCAGCTTGGGATCAATGCCACACTAATGGGAGCCGGTGGCTTTGTTAGCCAGACATTCCTCACATTGGCACAAAAAGAGGGTGAGGGCGTGGTAGCGCTGGAGCCGGGGCTGCCAATTGATCAGATGCCAGGTGGTAAATCGTTTGAGCAAGCTTATCAGTCACGCTACCACACTCATATCGAGCTGCATGCACCCTTTGCCTATGATGCAACCCGTGTACTGATTGCCGCGATGCAGAAAGCTAACTCTACCGATGCCAGTGTTTATCTGCCTGTACTTCGTAACATCAACTACGCTGGCGTCACGGGAAATATTGCCTTTGATGGGCAGGGCAACCTAAAAAATCCGTCATTCACCGTTTACAAAGTTGTTCAGGGTAAATGGCAACCCCAGACTGTCTTGGGTGGGACGAGTAAATAACCGGAGAAGTAAACATGAGCTGCAATCAAAAACAAGAGCTGGGTATTCTCGCCCGTCGCAAAATCGAAGCTGAAATTATTAAACCGATCTATGACTTGCTGGTGCGTGAACTGGGAAAACAGCGTGCTCAGTCAATAATTGGAGAGGCAATTGAGAATGCCGCGGTCCAGGCAGGGCGAGAATTTGCCGCAAGTGAACCGCAGAAAGCCGATCTGCGCAGCTTTGTAGCTTTGCAATATTTGTGGGAAAAAGACAACGCTCTGGACGTTCGGGTCATTGATGACGACGGGGACCACTATAACTACGATGTTATCCGTTGTCGTTATGCTGAAATGTATCACGAAATGGGGCTGGGCGAGATTGGTCATCTGCTCTCTTGTGCACGAGATGATAAGTTTATTGTCGGTTATGCCCCTGAAGTGGAATTGAAGCGAACGACGACCATCATGTCTGGTGAAAAACGTTGTGATTTTCGCTATCAAGTTAAAAAGCAGAGATAGCACATGACAAAGGATTACTGCATTAATGCAAAACGGCTCTGGCACACTCTGGAGGTCTTCTCCACTTTTGGCGGAACCGAAAATGGAGGGGTAACAAGGCTGGCCTTGAGTGACGAGGATAGACAGGGGAGGGATAAAATAATCCAATGGGCGAAGGAGGATGGATTTGGTTGTGAAGTGGATGAGCTAGGGAATATGTTCATTTGTCGTCCCGGAAAAAATCCCAATCTTGCCCCTGTACTGACTGGCTCACATGGTGATTCACAACCACTGGGTGGCAATTATGACGGCATTTATGGCGTACTCGCGGGCCTTGAAGTTCTTCGCACTTTAAATGATCACGGTGTTCAAACAGAACGTGACTTGATCCTGGTAAACTGGACTAATGAAGAGGGTGCGCGTTTTGCGCCTGCAATGTTAGCTTCAGGTGTCTGGAGTGGAGCAATTGAGAAGGAATATGCTCTGAGTCGCAGTGATACCAACGGAGTTACGGTTGACCAGGCATTGAAGGCTATAGGATATAAAGGGAAATTTCCTTCCAAAGCACGACCACTACACGCCTGTTACGAGTTGCACATCGAGCAAGGACCAATACTGGAGCAGGAATCTATTGATATTGGCGTTGTGCATCACGCAATGGGGCAAAACTGGTATGAGTTACGTATACAAGGTTTTGCTGCGCATGCGGGTACTACGCCAATGAATCTACGGCTTGATGCTTTGTGTGGATTTGCGCAGTTTACGCTCGCAGTTGAACGGATCGGACATCGATTTGCCCCGGATGGCCGGGCAACTATTGGTATGGTGCAGGTCACTCCTAATTCACGCAATGTTGTTCCCGGGGAAGTATTGTGTAGCGTTGAACTCAGGCATCCTGAAAATTCTGCGCTGGATGAGATGCATGCCTTACTGGAAGCTGCGGTTAAGGCATTAACAGACCGGTATCTTAAGTCAGATTTGAAACGTCTTTCTCATTATCCGCCAGTGGTCTTTGATCAGGCATGTGTGCAGCGTATTGAAGGTGCCATTGCGGAAAGGGGATATACTCAACGGCCAATGGTTTCTGGCGCAGGTCATGATGCCTGTTATGTGCAGCGTGTTGCCCCTACTGCCATGATTTTTATCCCTTGTGTCAAAGGAATAAGCCACAACGAGGAAGAAAAGATTTACCCGAAATGGGCAGAAAATGGGGCGAATGTCTTGTTTTCGACGCTTTTGAAAGCAGCAAACGAAAAGTAACTCCGGGTATGGAGAGGGCTATTAAGTGTCCTCTCCTCTTTTAACTGCATGTTGGTTAAGTGGATATTGAAAAAATGCTGTAACCTTTTATATCCCGAATAGAAATCTGTATACGTGCCATTTTATGGCCTTGCTGATGCTATTCTGGCATCTTCAGAGATGATCAACTTTTCCCCCGTTGTAACACCAGTGGAGATGAATTCACATGGTGCTTTTATGCTTAGACAGGATCTATCAATTCCACAAATTAAGAAAACCATTTCACTTATTCACCTTTTACTTTCGTGTCTCATATTTTAATAATGCCCTGTATTGTTTTTATCCCCTGACGAGAATTTTTTGGCGGGAAGGAAACCTACTACTACTCATATGAGGCAGCATTATTTTTATATGCATAATAACACTCGTAGAGTGCTACTGAAAAAACAGGAAAAAGTAATGAAGAAAAAAATGGGTTTTTTATTAGCTGTCAGCCTGGTCAGTAATATTAGTTATGCAGCGTTACCACAGCAGGTTCGCATCGCTTATAGCGGTGGCTCACAGGTCATTATACTGGCTAAAGCCGATGGTTCGCTGGACAAAGCTTTTGGTACGAAGGTGCAATGGGTTCAGTTTGCATCAGGAGCTGATGCGCTTAACTACTTTGCCAGTAATGCCATTGATATAGCTAACTTTGGTTCGAGTCCTGCTACAGCAGGTCTTGTGCGCAAGTTACCGATAGAAATCGTTGGTGTCTCTGGTGTGATAGCCAGCTACGAGCGATTGATTGGTAAAGGTGGTATCAATAGCCTGAAAGATCTCGAGGGCAAACGTGTTGCCTATCCACCAAACTCAACTTCCCAATATGCACTTGATGCGGCTATCAAAGTTTATCATCTTGATCGCAGCAAAATTACCTTATTACCTTTGCGTCCTGCTGAAATGGTGGCTGCCTGGAAGCGTGGTGATATTGATGCTGGTTATGTCTGGGCACCTTTTGCACAGGAGCTGGAAGCATCGGGGGGACATCAGGTCTTCGCTACAAAGGATCTGCAAAAGGATGGTTACCTGATTTATAACAACTATGCCGTTCGTAAAACCTTCGCTGATCAATATCCGCAAATTGTAAGTGCCTTTCTGCGGGTACATCAACAAAAGGTAGATGAGTTCCGTAAGAATCCGGAACAGGCGGCAGAAATCGTTGCCAAAGAGGTTGGTGCCCCCGTCACCACTGCGACTAATACTCTCTCAGGGCTTGAATATCCTTCCATTCAGGAGCAGGCCACCAATGCATGGCTTGGTGAGGGGCAAAATACCAATAATACCGGCCTTGGTAAGGCACTGAGTAAAACGGCCAGCTTCCTCGCAGAAACGGGGGAAGTACGTAAGCGAGATATTCCAGCAAACTGGGACGCTGCGATAAATTCACGCTATCTGCGTGAGGCGGCGCACTCTGCACCATGAGATTATCTGTAAAAGTTGCAATCAGCGTCACCTCGGTAGCGCTGTTCTTCGTGCTTTGGCAAACGGCAGCAGCGCAGCAGTGGGTTGACCCATTGCTGCTTCCCTCTCTTATCGATATTGGTCAAACTGCACAGGAACTGGCCATTGATGGCTATCGTCAGGTTCCGTTGTGGCAGAACATCGCTGTAAGCATGGCACGTTCGCTGAGTGCTTTTACCTGCGCCATCCTTCTGGGTGTTCCTGTCGGTTTGATGATGGGCATGTCAGAAACATTGACCGCTGTACTTAACCCCTTTGTACAGTTCCTGCGACCATTACCTAAAATTGCCCTTATCCCGTTAGCTGTCGTGTGGCTGGGGATCGGAGAAGCCTCTAAGTTTTTCCTGATTTTTATCGCAACTTTCCTTAGTGTAATTGTTGGTGCACAGGCTGCGGTAGAAAGGCTTGGACGTTCGCACATCCGGGTGGCGCAGACACTCGGTGCCAGCCGCCGCCAGATCTTTTTACGGGTGGTTCTTCCAAATACATTGCCGGATCTTTTCACCACAGTACGATTGTCTGTAGGAATTGGCTGGACTTCACTTATTGCTGCCGAAATGGTCGCTGCTAATTCAGGGTTAGGCTGGATGGTAATCAATGCCAGTTCATACCTGCGCACCGATATTGTGATGATTGGAATTCTCTTGCTTGGGGGAATTGGTTATTTGCTTGATTTATTGCTGCTGGGTATGCAGCGTTGGTTGGTACCCTGGGCGGGGAGGGAAGGATGAGCGCTCATATTTCACTGAAGAAAATTAGCTTATTTTTTGAACAGCATAGGGTGCTGGATAATATCAATCTTGATATTTTTAAAGGTGAGTTTGTTGTCTTGCTCGGTCCCTCTGGCTGCGGTAAATCCACTATTCTGAATCTGTTGGCGGGTTTTTATCAGCCTCAGCAAGGGACAATATTTTGCAATGAGCGATCTGTACAACAACCTGACCCATCACGAGGTATGATTTTTCAGCAGCCAAATCTCTTCCCCTGGCTTAATGTTCTTGATAACGTTACATTTGGTCCTCGCTTGAGTAAGCACAATAGAGAGCTCGTAAATGCCAGAGCACGTGAATGGCTGAAGCGGGTGGGACTGGCAGGGTTTGAAGACCATTTTCCCTGGCAACTTTCAGGTGGCATGAAACAACGAGTGGCATTAGCCAGAGCATGGCTACCCGGGCCTGAAGTGCTGTTACTGGATGAACCTTTTGGGGCGTTGGATGCGCAAACTCGTATGATGATGCAGGAATTGTTGCGTGATGCTTGGCTGGAAAATCAAACTACGTTATTGTTTGTCACTCACGACGTAGACGAAGCGTTGTTTTTGGCTGATCGGGTGCTCATAATGTCAGCCCATCCGGGTCGCATTGTCGATGAAGTTACACTGCCGTTTGGCCGTCAACGGGATATAGAAACACTTGTTGAGCATGCAGATTACCGATATTTAAAACAGAAAGTCCTACAGCGGGTTCGATATGAGGCAAAACGGCATCTCACTTCCTCTTAGTAGAAATTGCCTGATTTTTCCTCCATGACTAAAGGGAGGTTAAGGGAATATCTGTTTCAGGCGGGTAGTTAATCTCCCCGCCCGCATGTTCATCGTTGTGCTAATTACTCAGCCATACCTTAATTCCTCTGCTTTACGTATCTCTTCCGCAATTGGCTTGTGATACTCGTAAGGGGCCTCATTGTTTGTTAGAGGCCTGTTTTCACCAGATCTCTTTCGCCAGCCGATAAAAGTTTTCTCCGAGCACACCGCGAATAGTTTTTTCACTGTGACCGAGCTGAAGCAGATGGACAACAATCTCATTGAGTATTGCTGGCGTGACATAGCCTGAAGAGCCGGAGTATTCAGACTCTGGCCAGTATTCGGGATGTGCAGCCAGAATTTCTTCAGTGCTGACATTACCGACCGGAAAAGCGAAGTCCAGTGCAATACCTACATGACGTGGCCCCGCAACGCGCAGCAGATAGTCTACATGGCGAGCAAACAAAGCGGCATCAGGATTATGGCTACCGAGAAACTCGCCAATGCCGTTTACCCCTATGAGTCCCCCGGTATTTACGCACGCCCGAATCTGTTCATCGCTGATATTTCTACCGTGTTGTGTCACTGCAACAGGATTTGAGTGAGAGAAAATTACAGGTTTTTTTGAATACTCCATCGCTTCCATGCTGGTGCGGTAGCTGCAATGAGACACGTCAACGAACATTCCTACGCGGTTCATTTCATCAATGACTTCGCGGCCAAATGATGTCAACCCAATGTCCTGATCATGGCAACCGCCTCCCGCAAGATTATTGCGGTTGTATGCGAACAACATCTGGCGTACTCCGAGATGATGATAAAACTCCACCATCTCGACACGCCCATCAAGGGCATTCATGCCCTCAATATCAAAGCTGATGCCCAGTTTGCCTGTTGCACGCGCGCTGAGGATGTCCTGAGCCTCACTGACCAGAAGATAATCATCAGAGTGGTCGAGGATCCAGTGGCGAAATACGGCCAGATTACGCACCGTCTGTTCCCAGGGAAGTACATCGAAGCCAACGTCCACCGACAGATAATGTACTCCCGCGTCGCGCCAGCGTTGGAGATTATTCAGGTCGGCTGCGGGGTCGGGCATAAAACCAGAATGCCCGTCCCATATCAGTGCATCAGTATAGAGGGCGTGGGCCTGTTGTTTCAGATCCTGTTTTGTCATATGGCTACTCTGTCCATTATTATCAAAAATTAACTGGCGGGTGATGTCAGTGCTTGATTCAGCCAATCGGGGTTTAACGTGGGTTCCGAGCGTAGTAAGCGTGCGGTGTAATCGTCATATGGCGGTGAAAGGACCGTGTCACGGAGACCGTGGCGAATCAATTTTCCGCGATGCATGATGGCAACCGAGTGGGCGATACTGCGCACTGTGGCAAGGTCATGGGTAATAAACAGCAGCGTTAATCCCTTATCTCGCTGTAGCTGCCGAAATAACGCCAGTACCCCCTTTGCTACCAGTGGATCGAGTGCCGAGGTTGGCTCATCACAAATCAGGATCTCTGGTTCAGATGCCAGTGCTCGTGCGATGGCGACGCGTTGCTTTTGACCGCCTGATAATTGCGCTGGGAAGCGATCGATCAACTCGGGTTCCAGTTCAACTTGTTTCAGCAAAGCGATAATTTGCTCACGCAGAGCGACTTTACCAGAACCATTCCGCCGTTTCAGACTTCGACCAATCAGTTCACTAACACGATGGCGCGGATTCAGCGCAGAGTCAGCATGCTGATAAATGTACTGTATTTTTTGTCGTTCTTGCGGGGTACGTTGTTCGCAGGTGAACGACAGGGGTGAATTGTCGAGCATTAACTTGCCTGAGCACGGGGTCTGAAGGCCAATCAGTGTTCGCGCAAGGGTTGATTTTCCGGAACCGGACTCGCCTACCAATGCCAGGGTTTGTCCGCGAGCAAGTGTAAGGCTCAGGTCCGAGAGCACGGGTTCGCCACTGCCATAGCCGACGGTTAAACCGGATAGTTCAAGGGCTGCAATCTCGGATTGCCGTTCTTCCGGTGGTTCAGCATGTCGGGCATTAATCAGTGCCCGGGTATAAGGGTGTTTTGCTGAACGGATAAGGTCAGCTGTTGAGCCATATTCAATTTGCTCGCCATTTCGCAATACTAACAGTGAATCGGCAACCTGCGAAACCACGGCGATATCATGTGAGATATACAAAGCCGCAGTTTTCGTCTGTTTAATCGTGTGGCGGATGGCTGCCAGCACATCAAGTTGTGTGGTGACGTCCAGCGCAGTGGTGGGTTCATCAAATACGATGATATCCGGTGATGGACAGAGTGCCAGCGCCGTCATTGCGCGCTGTAATTGCCCACCAGAAACCTGATGGGGGTAGCGTTTTGCAAATTGTTGCGGATGCGGCAGAGCAAGCAAAGTAAACAGTTCCAGCATCCGTTTATGCGCCGCGAGACGATCCAGTTTGCCGTGATAACAGGCCGCCTCAATCACCTGTTGACCTATCCTCATGGCCGGATTGAAGCTGCTACTGGCTGATTGAGCAACGTAGCAGATTTTTTTTCCCTGTTGCCGGGCCAGGTCTGAAACATCTTGAGGGTTATATTGTCTGTCCTGAAACATAATGTTGCCACTGACTGGGTACATTGAACCGCGATAATGGCCCATGACGGCCAGCCCGAGCGTCGATTTCCCGGCTCCTGACTCACCAATAATCCCCAGTACTTCGCCGTGACGCAGCTCAAATGTAACGTTGTTCACCAGTGTCTTCCGGCTATTGCCAATTGAAAGCTGGTTAGCACGTAAAATGCTTTTCTCAGTCACTGTACCTCCCGCTGCTGTAAGTGATTGCTGAGCGCATCCACCAGCAAATTCACGGCGATCACCAGAAGAGCAATAGCGATGGCAGGATAGAAAGCCGCACTGATGCCAAACAGAATGCCATCTTTATTTTCACGTACCAGACTTCCCCAGTCTGCATCTGGGGGTTGTATTCCCAGCCCCAGAAACGACAGCGTAGAAATGAACAGGATACTGTTGCCGAACTGAACTCCCCATTCAGCGAGAAGGGGGAGCTGAGCGTTAGGTAGCATCTCGCGTGTAACCCGAAACCAATGCGACTCACCTGCCAGACGTGCTGCCTCCATGTAGTCAGTGGCGGCGATATGGGTGGCCAGGCTGTAGCCCAGTCGATAAACGCGAGTTGCCAATACAACCACCAACACAATGATCAGCGACGCGTTGTTATGGGGTAAGACGGCCAGTGCGACTAGCGCAATAATTAATGATGGCAAGGACATAAAGAGATCATTAAGTCGCGAGATTATGGTTTCAAACCACCCTCCGATACTGACCGCCAGAAAACTCAATAGCGCACCGGAGAGTGTGGACAATATTGAAATGATCAGCGTAAACAGCAGTGTCAGTCGCGTACCATAAGCCAGCCGGGAGAACAGGTCGCGTCCGAGGCTGTCAGTGCCAAGCCAGTGAGTGGAGCTCATCGGTTGCCAGACTTCGCCGGCAATATCGTTGGGGCCATAAGGCGCAATCCACGGGACAGTGATGGCCAACATGGCAATAATGGTCAGCAAGATACTACCTACAATGGTTGAAATTGAAGGAGGGGCATACTTCATCGCGGCAACCTCATTCGGGGGTTTGCCAGCATCATCAGTATGTCCACCAGCAGGTTAAAAAGAATATAGATAGCGGCAAATACCAGCCCACATGCCTGAACGACCGGTATGTCACGTACCGTTACAGCATCCACCATATACTGGCCGACACCGGGATAGACGAAAATGACTTCAACGATCATGGCACCTACGATCAAGGCGGCAAGATTCATTGCAACAACAGTCAGAACCGGCGCAATAGCGTTGGGTAAGGCGTGTCGCCAAAGTATCCGTAGTGGCGGTAATCCTTTTAGTTTTGCGGTTTCCATCCACGGAGACTGCGTCACGGACATCAGTGCGCTACGAGCTGAACGCAACATGTTTGCCAGCACAGCAATAGTCAGTGTCAAAACCGGGAGCAGCATCGCAGCAAGTCTGTCAGACAGACTCATCCCATCATAAATAGTTGAGGGGAAGGTGGATATTCCGGCATGTACCACCAGCGTCATAATCAGCAGATAGCCAATAAAAAACTCTGGTAAAGAAAGCGCAACCAGTGAAATTAGCGTGATTATGCGATCGGGTAATCGGTGCAGATAACGCACCGCCAGTAACCCACCGATGATGGCCAGGGGAATTGCCAACAATGCAGAACAACCAGCAAGCCATAGTGAATTGCCCAGGCGATGCCACAGCTGTTTGCCGACATCCTGTTGTCCAGCCCACGAATGCCCAAAATCGCCCTGCAAAATCTGTAATGACCAGGAGATATAGCGTGTTATCAGTGGCCTATCCAGGCCCAGACTGTGTCGTACACTGGCTATTGTTTCAGGGGTGGCTGTCTTGCCTAGTGCGGTGGCAGCGTAGTCACCAGGTAAGAAATTTACCGCTATAAAAATGAGTAGTGAAACTCCCCACAACAATAGAACCGCCAATAACAAACGGTGCACCAGAGCATGCACCAGCGGATTTAGGGATGCCAGTAACGGCATCCTCATTTTTGAGTTATTCAGCACCATCAGCTATTCAGCCACACTCTGGCAATGACATGGCCATTGGAGAGATCGTTACCTACATCCTCAACGTAGCCTGACAGTTTTTTGCTGCTGGCATTCAGATAGTTATTGAATACTGGCAGTAGCGTACCCCCCTCATCACGCACGATAAGCGCGATATCGTGGTACAATTGAGCACGCTTAGCTTCATGTTCCTCTGCCCTGGCCAGTTTTAACAGGCTGGCAAATTGCGGATGAGAAAAGTGAGTTTCGTTGCTGGCAGAGGCTGGGCCGAGTTCAAGGGAGTAGATCAAATCCTGCGTCAGACGTGTCCCCCAGCTTGATACGCAGAACGGTTTGCTGCGCCAGACATTATTCCAATAACCATCGTCAGGCTGACGTCGAATATCAAGCTTAATACCGGCCTTCTGGGCACTAAGCTGGAAAAGTGTGGCGGCATCTATAGCACCCGGGAAAACGCCGTCGGCGACATCCAGGATAAGAGGTCCGGTATAACCTGATTTCTTATAGTGGAATGCCGCTTTTTCTGGGTCGTATTGGCGCTGGGGGATGTCGGATGGAAAGAGTGGATAGGCTTTGTTAACGGGAAAATCGTTCCCCACTGAACCAAATCCGCCCAAAACACGTTCCAGTATTTGCTCACGGTCAATGGCGTATTTCAGTGCCAGCCGAAGGTCATTGTTATTAAACGGTGGTGTATCTACCATCATTGGCAGAGTGTAATGCCCACGTCCTGGGGTGTTATACAGGGTCACTGGACCATTTTTTAATAGCGGAACGATCTTTGGATTGAGGCTATTGATAAAATGAACTTTTCCTGTTGATAAAGCGGCAACACGTGCCGTCGTGTCATTAATGGCGATGACCTCAGCGCTGGCGACATATCCTCGATTGGTGTCCCAGTCATTGGTGTTCTTCTCCAGTTGGGTATAGACACCGGGTTCGAATTTAACGATACGGTAAGGGCCGGTTCCAATACCTGCGTGCGGGTTATCATAGCCTCCTCCGGGTTGAATTTGCAGATTCCAGAGCGACAGAACCAATGGGAAATCGACATTGCTTTCCGTGAGCCTGATATCGACCTGGTCACCGTTTGCCGTGATTGAATCGATTGCTGACAAATAAGCAATAACACCTGAACGGAACTTAGGATCACGATGGCGGGTAATTGTTTTCACCACATCGTCTGCTGTCAGTGTTTGCCCGTTGTGAAATTGTACCCCTTTACGTAGTGTGAAAATCCAGCGTGAGGATTGTTCACTGGATACCCAACTTTCTGCAAGACCAGCAATCGCTTTACCACTATGAGGATCGGTTCTTACTAGTGTGTCACCCCATGCACAGCCGACTACCATCATATAGGAGCTTATCCAGCTAGCAGGATCAAGCTGGTCGGTGGTGGCTGCGCCATCAATACCGAGTTTAAGATGTCCACCTATTACGGGTATGTTGCCCTCAGCATATGCTTGTAGGCTCTGTCCGAGGCCACTGGCTGCCGCGCCAGCAGCCAGTGAAAACTTAATAAATTCCCGACGATTTAAAAAATGTGACATTTTTAATCCCTGTAATAAATATTTTTGTAGTGAATTGTTGATAAGGAATGTTGTTTTCAAATTTCGCTACGTGCATACCAACGTTCCCGAGCCAAAAAGCTTTTTACGCCAATATCCAGTAATGGTCGTGGTGGTAAATAGTTCGCTCGGCCCAGGGATGACATGTCGGATAAAAGAGGGTTGTCTTCTCCAAGAGCCTGCTCTGCAAGCAGACGACCAAAGGCGCTTTGTTTAGAAATCCCAGCACCGTTGCACCCTGCTGCGGAATATACATTCCGAGCGAGTTGTCCCCACACGGGTGCTCCGTTACGTGTAATGCTGATAAGACCAGACCAACTCCACGCCATATTCACTTCCCCGAGCTGAGGATATAGGCGGCTGAATAGCTGTTGATGCCGACGAGCGTGGATACCAGTTTCGACGGCGTTGGTGATCAGGTTTGGTGCGAAATTGACATGTTCACGAATCAGAAAGCGGTGATCTCGGGTATAGCGCAAAGTCGCGCCAGCCAATGCATTAACTGGCGTCAGACCCCAGGGACTGATTTCCCCCAGACGCTGGCGTTGTTGTAGTGTGAGTGGTTCAGTGAGGGTTGCAAAAGTAGACATTGCGAAGACACTACCCTTAACCAGAGGCAGGCCACGAGCGGCACCATTTATTGCCAGCATCAGCTTGTCAGCGCGTACTTCTCCATGGGGTGTAAAGGCATGAATGAGGCCCGAAGTTGAAATCTGTAATGCAGGTGAGTTGGCATAGATAGTCACATTTTCAGGCAAACTTGCTGCAAGACCTGCTACCAAAGCAGCAGGATTAACCAGAATACAATTTGGGGTATAAACCGCACGACGATAAAAATCTGTACCCAGTCGCTTTTTTAAATCATCTTTTTCCAGGAACTGATGATTTTCACCCAGCGAAGTCAACTCTTGTTGATAATTATCAATTTCACGGTCAAATTGTTGGCTGACTGCACAGTGATATTTCCCTGAATTCATCCAGTCACAATCAATATTGTGCTGGTGGACGGCTTGTTTCAGATGGTTGACACCATATTGTAGTAGCCGACGATAGGTGTTCGCGTGTTCCAGCTCGGCAGAAGAACTGCCAACCGTATGAGGCAGGTCTATCACAAAACCTGAGTTACGTGCCGAAGCATTATCAGCGATATTTATGGCATCGAGAATCACTACACTCTCATGGGGGCGCAGTTCCGCAATGCGTCGGGCAAACGCGAGTCCTGCATAGCCCGCCCCAATCACCAGCCAGTTTGCAGTTATTTTTCCACGTAATGAAGAAAAACGCGGAATTCGGTTATCTAATGCTGCCCAGCCATTTATGTTCTGGTCTAAAGGAAGGTGTTGAATGTTCATTTTTTATGTTTAATCAATCTGGCAGCCATCTGAGACAAGCCTGCCGACCCAATGGGGGCCTGGTAGATAAAGAATTAAGTATGTGAGAGATGATAATGAACCTGGGGAGAAATAGTCTAATGCTTAACGAGAATAAGTTAATGACAAACCAGGAAATGGGGGTAATGATGGACTGCTTTGCAAGCCAGATACCTGAGGGTAGGTGATTTTATATCGGATTTTTTACCATTTTATGATGGGGGATTTTCAAATTCAGAGAAGATTTTATTGGTAACTCTCATACAATGATGAGTTATTCTGCCAGATGGAACAAACCTGTATTATGTTTGATGAAGAGGTTGTTAGCATGGAATGCGAGGGTTATCTCGTGTATTGTAATTGGTGTGGAATACCATTTCAAAAAAGTAACCCTCAAATTTGCAGGGAGCAAGTCGACACGAATACAACAAACTACTAGTTGAAGATATGTTAAGTCTTAATTTAATGAATATAGAGGTGGTAATAAATAATTCATTATAAAAGGTTATTTATATAACTCTGCCGTCATATGTACATAATTATTATTGCTTGCCTCTGTAATTCTGTAATGCATACCTTTCTGTTGTGCTTTTTCTGCGATTTGAGCTTCTGCTCCATCAATAGTAGAGTCAATTGCAGTAATACTTTGAGCAAAACTTCCAAAAGAAACAAATGCAATTGCAGCAACTGAGGCCAATACGGTCTTTTTAATAGATGTCATAATATTATTCTCACTTGTGTAGGATTGAGATGTTGATTAACATGATTATAATAACCGACATTACTATTTGCAAGTTGATAATTAATGCTCATAATTTTGATGATTAATGCTATTCCTTGAGCTAACCAGGTACTAAAAACCTGGTTAGCTATACTCAGAAATTCTGAAGGTTAATTATGAATATGCGTTATTTACATGCATAGCTCTCTGCTTCATTAATATTACCCTTGCCCAGATAAATAGTACGTTTGGGCCATGCGCAAAGCGGTAACGTTCGAATAACCTTATTCTTAACTATTTTCTGAGCCATAACTTCTTGTGGTACCTTGTTTTTTTCAACCCATTTAACCAGTGCATCCATTCCCTGAATAGAATTCGGACCCTCACCACCTCGACAATGTTCAACTCCAGGTGCCAGATAGAGGCGTGCAAAACTTTGTGTGCTTTCCATTCCACCCATTGTGCTTATGAGGTTCTTATAATATTCAATCGTTCCTTTTGGAAAAATAAGTTGATCACTTAATCCATGCCATATAAGCAGTTTGCCACCTGATGCTTTAAAAGTGTTCAACTGAAGATTGTCGGTTGCGATGATCGGGGCAAAAATCTGTTTTGATAAGGAAAATAGATCTGTATATTCCTTATAATTTAGTGATTTCCAATCCCATTCAGGGTTATTCTGTAGCCATGACCCCAAATAATCTGTACTTATTGGAAATGCCATAGTTGCCAGAGTGAAAGGTGCGCCAGGTTCGAGTCCGTACCACAATTGCCTACCTTCAGGTGTTGTCGGACCAGCCCAAATTTTTCGGACAACAGCCATTTCCTGTGCACTAAATCCGGCACTTTTAAAGACGGCATCATCAACGCTAATTTTAAATGGGTCAGAAATAACCCCATCCTTTACTCCATCCTGTTGATCATACGTCGCGACTATTGCTGCATTTAATTTGCTTAATTTTTCATTGCTGATACTGCTGCCCAGTTCTTTTTGCATTACCAGTTTTGGCCAGAGTTCAGCCACGATAAATCGATCCCAATTTATGGCTGGTGCACCTGCATAGATTCCGTCATAATCATGCGGAAAACGCTGTGCTTCCATCAGGCCCTGACGCCCACCAGTTGAACAGCCATTCCAGTATGAGAAACTAATGGGCTTCTGATAATAAGCATGAATTATTGCTTTCGATTTGACGGTCATTTCATGTACAGCCCGCCATGCAAAATCATTCACAGCACCGTGATTGAGGCTATTATCTGCGTTGAGGACAAATTTACCGTTCAGTTGCGACCCTTCATGCCCGGTATCGGTTGATGCTGTTGCATAACCCTGTTTCAATGCCCGCCCCATAGCGTCATAAACGATGAATCCTGCATAACCGCCATTGCCTTCTGCCTGAAAGCGGTGATTCCAATTAGTAGCAGGTAACCAGACCTCGACTTTGATGGATGGTTTTATAGTAAGTGACACCCGACAGAATTCCGGTAAACCGTTAATTGTATTAGTCGTGCCACCACGCAATACATCGGCATTTTTACTTGCGGGAGTAAACGATCCTCGCAAATATTCTGTGTTATCAATAGTGGTATCGGGAATGGCTAATTTCATGAGATCATTACAGGCTACAACACCAGGTGTAGAAGCAACTGGAACTGGCTGTGGGGGCGAAATGGTATTTGCTTGTGCCAGCGAAGAAAATGACAAACCTGATAAAATTATTGCAAGGGAAACCACACTCCGGGAGGGGTAAGGTTTCATTGGTATTCTATTTTTATGCATAAAACTTCTCCATGGCTGAATAGATTTATTAACCGACAAGTGCCGGGTAGTTCATCTGGGGAATAAAAATCATTTCTTTAATTACAAAAGCCGTTTTTTGACCAGGTGTGAGCGGGTTCGTGAACATAGGAATGTGATAGCCTCTCATGCTGTAACCCAGGATGACCAATCAGTGTATCGTAAAGTACGCTGGGATTTTTATAGATAAGAGCTTTTATTAAAGTCAGATTAACGTCAGCTGGAGTGAGGTCACTCCAGTTCATGGGGCCGCTGATCCGCAGGGTACGGAATAACCATTGATAAAAATGATTTAGACTTCCTAACCTCGGAGAGGTGAAATTGGATGACCTTATAAGAAGTTTATTCAGAATCTCTCCGGTATGATAAAAATGACGATTATTATACCCAACGTCATCAACTACGCATACGTGCAAAGGAGAAACATAATTAATCCAACGCTGGTAAATATTCTGGGTATGTGGTTTTTTAGTAAAGATTTTCATTTTTCCTTGCGGGATATTAATGATTATTATACGTAATTTTACCGATTTCATTTATAATGGATTTTTTAATCTCCATAGACCCTATCATAAAAGCATGAAATGAGAAATTATTCAGGTGAAATAATAATATTATTATTTATGTGCTGATATTTAATGTTGGTGTTTCCATGCGTGAACAAATTTTATATATATTCCATGAGGTGGTGTTTTTCCTGATTTCTGCAGTCTTTATAACTGCAATGATGTTTTCAGTCTATATTGATGTTAACTGGATGCATAATGCGCTCCATGAAAATTCCCTAAGCGAAGTTCTACAGGAAGTTATATTGGCTTTGATTACGGGTATGTTTTTTGTAACATCAATTAATCGAATAGAAATACGCAGTGGATTAATACTAATTGGTGGCTTTTATGCCTGTATGTTGATACGGGAGCTTGACTTTTTATTTGATTATATAAAGCATGGCTGCTGGGTGTGGTTCGCTTTGTTTACTTCAGCAGTTTGTATAGTATTAGCACTGCGCTCGCCACAAAGCATTATGCGGGGGTTAGCAAAGTTCATTAGTCATCGCACATGGCTGATGTCAGCTACAGGTTTATTGATAGTGTTAGTATTTTCCCGATTATTTGGTATGCACCAACTCTGGCAAAATCTCATGCTTGATGGTTACAATCGGGTTGTAAAAAATATGGCAGAAGAAAGCTCAGAACTATTGGGTTATAGCTTTTGCTTTCTTGCTTCAGCGCGGTATTTGTGGCAAACACGAAGCCAGGAAAATGCTTCGCTTGCAAATGAAAAAGCAAAAGCATCACATGTTTTTTCTTAAGTTTTCTAATTATGGTTGGGATGGTTATCGGCAATGATTTTCTGTATATTTTATGGAATATAATCGAATAATTCATGCCAACCAAAATGTTTCTATGCTGTTTGAGGCTGGAATTATTCATGATTAGCCTGACTATTGGCTCATACGCACCGGCTATTCGGTGCATATACTTAAACTGCTTACCTTAATTATATGAGAAGGCGGAGCAATTGACCTCGAAGCCAGTGAAGAAAATGGCTGTGTTTCTATCCGGCAGCATACACCAATGGTGCTGAAAGTGGAATGCAGCAAGCCGCAGACACTGGAGTTAAAAAAGGAATTTCTGGCTGATGATACGTGTATTGATACGGTGGTGAAAATTGTTCAATTACTGGTTTCAAGGCGCTGAACCTCGACTACACATCATCTCAGCATGCTGAGAGAGGTTGATTACACCGAACAACAGTTGATTGAAAGCATCGGTGCCATTACCGAAATTTTGTTCGCCAATATGGTTAACCGCTTTAAGTATACTGAAATTGATTATCGCCCACTAAAACTGCTCTAAACAAATCCAGCTATAAAAATATTTTTCAACGTTGATCGTGCTGGATTCATCGCTTTCTCACCCAAACAAAAACTATCAATGATGAGCGTATGCACAGGTTTAGGAGAGCTACTAACACCGCATCCTGGTTTGTACTTGAACTTTCAGTATCAATTTTTAAAGTAAGAGGTTGGCTCAGAGTACAAAAGTAAATGGTTGATATCTTTGATAGACGGTTTGATTTTTTTATATGCAGGGTGAGTTGCTATTTCAGCATTTAATGCTGACCTGCCTTTATTTGCACTTTACGAGAAAACCGTTTATTGATTTTGTCATATTTTTACAGAGAGTGGCTGTACTACTATAATAATTATTTTATTAGCGTTCTTAACACTTGCCTTGGTAAAGTCCAGGGCTTTTTTCATTTTATGAAATAGCATTTTCCGGTAATACCAATATTGGAAGGATGGTGACATCACAAAGCTATCATTTATCCTACTGCTTTTCGATTTGTTCGGCATCTTCAATGAGCTAACCAGTTATTTTTAATAATAAGTTCCATCCAGGTATATAACCGGTACTCATTGTTATTTTTTGTTCTTGTTACCATTTTATATTTGAAAGAGCACCATATGACAATCCCATCAATACTCTAATATGCAACATTGAACCTCCTCCTGAGAGGTAATCCCTTATTGAAAGATCACCTTTTAATTGACCGGAGTTTCCGGTCTTTTTTTGGTAAGATTAAACATGTATTGGTAATGCTTATTCTGCCTCTATGGAATAATAGAAAAGATTCGTCTAATAATGATTGTAACTTTTTTTCCTAAAACACGTTAATCCGTTCGCTATCTTTAATGGTCTTTTTAGCTGTTTAATACATATCAACTATACTTTAAATATTGAAGCGAACTGTTAAAGCTGCTTAATATCCGTAATTTTCTTTAAAAAATACGAGGACTCTCTTTTATTATATTTTTCATCCAGTTGTAGATTGTCGGAAATATCAAAGGTAATAAAATCAATATGATTCTAGATGGGATTTATGTTAGAGGGGTTATTAATTTTTCTTGTTGGTTTGTTCTAAAAGCACTCTTAAGATAAGATTATAGATACACTGGTTGAAGAGCCAAAAGGTATTTGGATAAGAAAAATAACAACTTATGAGAGTTTGCTAGAATCAAGAAATTTTGTCTCAGTAATATGAAAGATACCACGCTCACTGTGGCTGTGGAAATTATTTAACCAATCAGATTTTACTCAAATAACCTTGAAAGGTATTCAGGGTCGCGTATAGTTCTTCCGTAGTGATTAATTCCCCCCTCCTACCTGTCGCAACGTGCTTTATGATGAAGCCCGGTGTTAACATCCTGAACGATTGTCCGGGAAAATACCTGGTCATATCGGCCTTACTTAACCCTGAACAAAAGTAATGTATGATCTGAAAACACGATAATTACCTTGAAAGTAATCGAAAGTGATTGATCTATTTGCGGCGGAATCTGCCACAGACTTCAGCCAGAATCAAGAGCGGACATATGAATATATACATTAAATTAGCGAATTATAGAGCAATGTCTGAAGTGTATTCAACGGTGCGTGCTGCGGTTCCTGCATTGCTTCAACCGGTAAAAGGTATGTTTGTTCCAGCATAAATTGACCGCCAATGGCGGCATGAGTCGTCTCATCTGGAAAAAACATTAAACTGCTAGCGGAAGGAAATTCGATCGCGATATGAGGGCAGTTTTTCAAATAATCAGGTTCTGCTTCCATTGCATCCTGAAGTTGAAATATCAAATGGTGATGATGACTACGAAGGATTTTTAATATTACGAATGTGTATAGCAGTCTGCTAAGTAATGGAGAATAGCCTTTAAGGCGTGGGAGAAATCGTTGTGCAAGTGTTGGAAATGTTTCCCCGACCCGGCCCAAACGATTGTTTGGTTAGTTGTCATTATAAGTATTTATCATCGTAAAATGGTCTCCGGAATTTAGCATCTTATTTTTACGCTCTCTTTATTTTAATGTGTGGGGTATGTATTTATAGAAGGTGGTCTGATTTAGCAGGATTTGATAATTTTTTCCGTATGAACTACATCATAGTATTTTTTTGACCGGAAAAACATGTGCTATAGATGATGTTGCAAAATGCGATAATGGTAGTTTTTTATTTTTTATATCTAGCAATAGGATTAGTTAAATATGTTTTCATTTGATATTAAAATTTATAAATTCGAAGCTGAACATCTAGTAATTGGGGTGTTATTGTATGTCATGGTTTATTTTATCAGTCGTTATGTGATATTTAGATTGATTTTTCGATTTCTGTTTCATTCTCTGAAGAATAAAAATAGAGAATATTCGGAGAGAGAGAAACGAATCATCAGAAGAGCTTCTCTTTTTGTGCCTTCGTTAATCGTCTGGTTATTGGTGTCAAGTGACTGTTTATTGACACTCACTATTCGTGAAATCATTCAATCTTCGTGTAGTATTGTCATGATACTTTCTTTTTTTCTCGTCATTAATGAGATTTTGGAGGGTACGCTAAATAAACATGAGCAAAATAATCACATCGGCTCTCATCGGTCAATAAAAGGATATATACAAATAGCAAAAATATTTAACGGTAGTGTTGCAGTTATTCTTATCATTGCAATACTTTCTAATAAATCACCTGTTATTGTATTGTCAAGTCTGGGGGCTGTTGCAGCGGTTTTGATGTTGATTTTTCAGCATACGATCATCTCTTTAGTTGCCAACATCCAGGTTTCATCATCGAATATATTGCGGATAGGTGATTGGATACAAGTTCCTCAATATGGCATTGATGGTGTGGTAATAGATATTGCATTGCATACAATCACATTAAAAAACTGGGATAATACTATTTCTCGCGTTCCTACTAAAACATTTATCACCGAAAATTACATCAATTGGAGGACGATGTATGAATTGGGTGGGAGACGGATAAAAAGGACACTGTTCATAGACCAATCATCAATCGAATTCTTGTCAGAAAAACATAAGGATCTTCTCAATGAATTAACCGGACGGTCCCATGAGATGAAAGTTGCCTGTGAACATATTCGCATGAGGATTAATGAATCTAACAATCATGATATGACTAACCTTGGGCTTTTTCGTGATTATATCAGGCAATATCTTCACTCTAATGAGAGAGTAAAAACGGACATGACATTACTCGTGAGGACGCTTGATGCCCAACCTTATGGGTTACCTTTGGAAATATATTGTTTCTGTTCCACAACACAATGGTCATGGTATGAGGAGATCTCGGCATCTTTAGTCGAACATATTTACGCGATGGCGAAATTTTTTGGTATTACTATCTATCAAGAAAATGGAATAAATTATGTGACATCTGTAAATGTTTTTAAGGAGAGGCAGCTGCGCATGTGAATATTATTTATTTTTAACATCGAACTTCTGCCCTTTTTTGGATGTAGAGTAGAATGTATTTATCTATAATCTCAACTCGTCGAGC
This sequence comes from Pantoea sp. App145, assembly GCF_047947045.1. Taxonomy (NCBI): domain Bacteria; kingdom Pseudomonadati; phylum Pseudomonadota; class Gammaproteobacteria; order Enterobacterales; family Erwiniaceae; genus Pantoea; species Pantoea sp. App145. The sequence goes on along the minus strand of NZ_CP133293.1, from coordinate 252,687 downwards.
AGGCATACTCCTTGACAACTACTATTAACCTGCTTGATTCATTTATGGTATCTATTCACGGTGCCATTTCAGCAAGCGCGATAAGGTGAACTTAAATGGCCCATCTGGTCATATTATCTCCGACAGAAGTTTTATCAACTATCGTCTTATCTTGAGTTTAAATTATTCTGGCTGGCACCGGTAGATTGTATCGGCAAGGCTCTGGACTAACACCTTGGAATTAAGACCTTCTGTACTGCTTGTTGAGGATATGGTTCTGGCTAATTCGCACGCTTTTATCACTGGAAAGCATGTCCTGAGTCCGGGACCTCTGCCTTAATGTCTTATACCCGCGATAAGAACAATTGCGTTCTCAACCAGGAAAGGCAGGAAACCGGTTCCACCATCAGTGCTTGAGGCGATTTGGCCATGCATGCCGAGCATGGTCTGACGCTGATCATCGCCGATGAGATGGACCACGATGTCAGTATCACACAGAAGAAAAAACCCGGCCTGAGCGGCACCGGCGGGATAGGATTCACGGTGGTGAGTACGAAGCAGAAACTCACCAGTGACGACACCATCAACGTGAAGAAAGGCAGCGTAGCCGGGAGCAGTGCGGGCAGTCTGACGCTGGAGGCGGGGAACGACGCGTTTCTCCATGGCAGCGACGTGGTGGCCGATCAGGACCTGATTATTCAAGGCCGTGAGGTGGCCGTTACCTCTACAGAAAACAGCCATACCGTACTCAATAAAACCGAGAAAAGTCATGCCATTTGACTATCTAACACATTCCTGGCTTTCTTCACGCTATGGTTTGACTGATCCAGTTTCCCTTCCTGAATATGAACATCACTATCAACGGCCCAGGAGTGTCTGGAGTGCCAGCAGCGGTTTATTATCGACATTTTGCTCACTGATTAGTTTAATATTAATGCTATTGTTCAACTATTGATGAATGTATGTCATCAAAAATAAACTTGCTCTTGCAGAACACAGCGCCGGGAACTTTGGTGTTGCAGCCCTGGTTGACAAAAATGGCATCAGTCCGTCTTTAGCCAATAAGTATATGCACAGCAACTGGTTACAAAAGTTGCGTGCTGGGGGATATGTGCGAAGCGGGCATGAACCTCTGTGGAGTGATGCCATTCTGTGCTTACAAAATCAGCTGGAAATTTCTGTGCATCTGGCCGGACTCACTACCCTGGCCTATCAGGGGCGCTCTCATTATCTTCATTCAACGCCTCAGGCAATTAGGCTTTGTGTAGAAGATAAAGCTTCATTACCAAAATGGTTCAAAGGATTTCCCAATGTCGAATGGCTTTTACTTTCGAATCAGAAGCTCAATATACATGATGAAAAGTAGCTGACAGAGGTAGAAATTAAGGGTGAGCGTTTCAAAGTGATTGTGCCTGAATTAGCTGCATACGAGATTGTTAATGCGGTCCCAGGGTTGCTTTTATTTGAACAGGCTGGAGAGTTGTTTCAGGGCTAGGTAAATCTGAGTCCACGTAAAGTCGCAATGTTGTTGCAATCCAGTCGAGCAGTTCAAACTAACCGTCTTTACCTTTTTATGGTCGAACATTACGGCCATGCGTGGGTTAACCGCATAGATAAATCCAGCATTGATTTGGGTGCTGGGAAACGACAGATCGTATCTGGTGGCAAGTTGGACCAAAAATATCAGAACACTGTTCCAGAAAGTTTTGTTATCAAAGGGTCCTCATATGGATAAGCAATCACCTTATTATCGGCAAGTTACGTTGTTGCTCAGTGCATTACCTGTCGTGGCATCAGAACCATGCTTTGCATTAAAAGGTGGAACTGCCATCAATTTATTTGTCTGTGATTTTCCACCTTTATCGGTTGATATTGATTAGTCCTACATTCCACTGGAGAGCAGAGATGTGGTATTGCCAAATGTTCGGGCTGCTTTGATGCGCATTGCTGTAATACTGCAACAACAGACTGGTATTGCAGCAGTGTGGAGGCCTTCGAAAGGCCTCACCGTGTGGAGTGAGCCCGTTTCCACAGAATGGTGTCAAAAGTTCTGGGTCAGAACCGCCGGTCAAAGCGCTGAAATCCGGGATGACGATGTAGACACCCCATGTGTCCAGCCGCATTCACTGCCCAGGTGCGTACCGGGGCAAGCTCTGCAACATCTACTTTGTAGCCAAAGACCTGTTTGCCCAATTCAGCCTGCGCCGCATCAATCTCATTGCATTTCATGCACAGAAAGTGATATTGAACCTTCAGATAAAAATGCTTCAGCAATGGCCCGACCAATACCTCATGTCATACTACTGAGTAAGATTTCTTCGCATTCATTAAACCCAAATCCATATAGGCCATCTGTCCGTCACTGAGATTGAGCCATTACCCGGAGGTTAATCGAAACAGGAAGTGAACCTGGCGATCCGCGCAAGACCAATACCGGGAACGAGACATAATGATGAATTTATAGCGCAAAATGTGTACCAAGCATTTAGTAACTAAAATCTTTCAATTTGGATTTCTTATTGGAACCAAATATTCGCATGAAATGAATGATGGAAGCTCTTTTGTGTTTCGTGATTGATCCGTACTATACCTCTCGATGTCATATCCTTTCCTCTTTATCAGACCTAAAGAAGGTAAATGCGTGTGATAGATAGTTAATATGAATCTTTGAAATTCTGAAGAAGGACCATTATAATTAAACTTTACATAATGACCTCTCTCAATTTTAATTTTATCTAAATTTGTAGTGCCGTTGAATGAATCATTTTCAATTGCACCTATTGCATAAAAAAGCTCCTGCTCATCGAATGCATTTTCACCTGGTATCGCTATGTGGAGGCCATATAATTTTCCAGGGAGATGAGGCCGTTTTTCAATAATTTCCTTCCATAATGATTCTCTTATTATAGTTCGGGACTCGTTGAAAGAATCTAATGTACTTTTATATTTTCCTGAGAATGCATAAATGCTAATGTCATCAATGATGGAAAATGAGAATTGAAGCGGGAACTGTTTAGAAAGAGTGATTGGTGGATGTATTCCTTTTGCATCCCAGTCTTCCGATTTTCTGTAACGAGAGGGTGTCTCTCTAAATTGTTTCTTAAAGGCTCTGGTAAAAGACTGTTGGGACTCAAATTGATATACAGCAGATATGTCCAGAATTGAGCGGCTGGTCAGACGTAATGCAATTGCAGATCTAGATAATCTTCTCCCGCGTACATATGTTCCTACACTTTGCCCAGTAATTTCTTTGAACATGCGTTGCAAATGCCATTTTGAATAGCCTGATTTGTAAGCAATATGATCAATGCTTAAAGGCGTTGTTAAGTTGTTTTCTATCCAAACAAGCAATGAATGCATAAAGCTATGATATTCCATTGAGATACCCCACATGGTTATTTGCTCATTTATGATTGATTAAATGTCAAGACATTCTCATACAACCATTGCAAAATTTTCTGTCTCTAGCTTTTTCAGGCACAAATTTTGATATAATTTTCTTATTGGAAATTACTGTAATGTCAGTAGATGGTATTAAAGTTAGCGCCTGATTTTCTATTCATAGAATAGTTGATTTAATACAGAAATTGGCCTTTCCTTTTGGTAATGGTCGTGATTTACCAGTTCGCTGAATGGCAACATAAATAAACTCGGCCTCAGTAGCGCAATATGTTTTTCCAATTGGTTCTGAAGCGACTTTTTTTACCCATACTTCGACATGAATTGATATAGAACTAGTGCCAGTCCTTACACAGCGAGCATAACAACTGACAACGTCTCCCACAGCAACGGGTTTTAAAAAGCTCATAGCATCGACACGAACCGTCACGACACGCCCCTCCGCGATCTCCTTCGCTTTTATGGCTCCACCCATATCCATTTGAGACATAATCCAGCCACCAAATATATCGCCATTGGCGTTGGTGTCGGCTGGCATTGCAAGGGTACGTAATACCATGTCGCCCTGGGGCGACTTGAATTTTTCAATCATAAGCTAATCCCTATTCGAAGATTAAAGAGTCGTGTTTGAATACTTAGAACATTCAGGGAAATAATTCATTAACAATAAATCATTAGTTAAAAGTATGAAACATACATGAATTATGATGTAAAGGCTTTATTTTATAATTAAAGTCAATTATATTTCACAATGTGTTAACACAATATATACATAAAGAATTAATTTTTTGATAATAAATGCTTGTGACATCTGTGATGTATTTTCAAGATCCTTTATTTTGAGTTAAGTGCTAATGCAGTCGTATTTTTATTTCACAGATTAATTATTTATTTCCAAATGAAACTAAGTGAATTGGTTTGTGTTGTTTGATTGATTTTGGACTTATCTATTTCGGTAGTTGAATGAGTTTAAACGCGGGGAACCTTGGCTGTGCATCATTTCAGCCTGTTGAGAAAGGCGAATTATACTGATCAGCAGGTGATTAAAATCATCGGTGCTGTTACCGCAATTTTGTTCACTAACATGGTTAACTGCGTTCGCGGCATCGAAATTGATTTCACCTCAATAGATATGCTTTTAAATTGATTTTTCTATAAACTGTTCTTTCGGCATTCATCGGGCTGGACTCATATCTTTCTCGCCGAAATTAAATCTATCAATGATGAACCCAGGCACTGGTTGGAGAAAGTTCTAAATATTGCATACCGGTTTTTAATTGAAGGTCCAGCATCAATTTTTAATTAACTGGTTGTTTCAAATCAAGAAAGAAAATGATTGATGCATATGGGACTTGTTTTTATGATATGTAGGGTGAATTACTATTTTATAATTTAATGCTTAATTAGTCTTCCTTAGCACTTAACGAAAAAAATGTATCTTAATTTTATCATATTTTTTCCTGTGATTGACCGTACTACTATAATAGCTACTTTATTCGCATTCCTAACACTTGTCCTGGCATTAATCCAGGACTTTTTTTTATAATTTTTAATTAATAGCACTTTACGACAATACCAGCATTAGGGATGTAGTACCATCAAAACGCTATCATTTATCCTCATGTGTCTTGGATTGGCCGGTATCCCCAACGAACTAACCGGCTTTTCTTTCATAATAATCGCTATCCCTATATTTAATCGACACTTGTTGTCGATTTTTTTGTTATTGTAACAATCTGGTATTCTCTAGAGCACCATGTGATAATCTCTTCATCGCTCTGAGATGTAATATTGAAAATCCTCCTGAGAGGTAATCCCTTATTGAAAGATCACTTTTTTATTGACCGGAATTTCCGGTCTTTTTTTTGAGCGAAATTCAACCAGAAAATTTAAGCATTTATTGATAATACTCATACTGCCTCTATGGAATACGATCCTATGAGTCGTCTACTGATGATTATAACTTGTCTTACTAAAACACCTTAGGCCGTTCACTCTCCTGAACGGTTTTTTTATCCTCTTATAACATGTCAGCTATAGTTTAAATATTAAATTGAACGGTTGAAATATCTATGCATCCGTATTTATGTTAAAATCAAGCGATCACTATTTTATCGAAAATTATTATACAATCATCATTAACCAAATATCCAATCTAATAATACCTATATATTTCTCATGGTTTTTTACAGAATACTATTAATTTAATGCTTGTACTGGTGTTCTCTTCGGAAAGATTCTTCAATATTAGAAAGATAAATCCATTGTTTGAAAAGTCAAAAGCGCGGGATTCTAATGGGCAGGTTCACCAATTCTGATATCTAAATCAGTGATAAAACTAAATCGAAAAGTGTGACCCCGGATAAGGTTTTATAGGATCTCATATTCCCATGAAACGTGCAGAGCTGGATTACCTTTAAGCAGGTTAACTCCATTTATCGTACAAAACTGCGCACCTATCGACTTCATAACTCCCCCTCAACAGAGAACAACCTGGTCAGGTTTGCGTTGCCGTAATATCTGAATGAAGATACTGCACTTTATCATTGTATTTTGAAAAGCCAGTTAAATATATCTATTTACATTTTAGTTGCTATTAGAAAGAAAAAAAGATAAAAAGTATTAAATTGACTTGGCGGGATTTTTAGCAATTAGTGCGTGGGCAATGATTTTAATTGTATATCGATTCAGGAATTTGAGTTAAGGCGACAATCGATTTTTACATAATATAAATCGCTGTGAATTAATCGTTTTTGATTGTGTGCAGGAATTATCCGATTGATTAGGTGGTATTCTTCTTTTTCTTCTTTACACAAAACTTACAATCAGTTTGGTTAATGAATGATGGCTTGATGTGTGCTGTCGATTAATGGCTGATTTTCTACATCCTTACATAAACTGCCTCGGCAGGGGGCAATGCAGGAACAGTGACTTCGAATCGATAACAATCAGTCTCATTATAAAAATCATCGGATTTATAACTAACTTACTGGAATAACAGATGGATTTGTTGACCCTGGCTGGGGATGTCGGTACTCGCTTGCGTGGGCATATTGCCGTCGGCATCAGTATTCTCTCTTTCGGCACGCAGGCTGCGCCTTTTATTGATCAGCAGCAACAGCATATAAAAACGCAGCAGTCGGCAAGAGATGCGCAATTAACGCCTGAGGCACCGGATATTACGTTTGAGGCGAAAAAAAACGCCAATCCCGATGGCGAATTTCCACGGGAAACACCCTGTTTTCCCATAAAAAGCGTGCAGCTTATCGGCCGTGAAGGGTTTCCCTTCTGGTTCCCGGCGCAGCACATCGCGAACGCTGCGGTGGGCCACTGCCTGGGGGGAAAAGGCATCAATCAACTGATGAGCCAACTGCAAAATCAGATGATTGCACATGGCTGGGTGACGTCCCGTGTCCTGGTGCCGGAACAGGATCTCAGCCAGGGCGAACTCAGGCTGGCGATGGTGCCGGGCACCCTGGGAAGGATCCGATATGCTGACGGGTCTGATGCCCGTGCCTTCCTTTACAATGCTATGCCTGTGAAGGAGGGAAAACTGCTGGATCTGCGCGATATTGAACAGGGATTAGAAAACCTGCAGCGCCTGCCGACGGTGGAAGCCAGTATGGAGATTGTGCCCGGTGAACACCCGGGCGAAAGCGACGTGGTGATTACCCGACATCAGCGCAGAATCTGGCGCACCAGCCTGTGGGTGGATGATTCCGGTACCCGGTCCACTGGACGGTATCAGGGGGGCGCGATGCTGGCGCTCGATAATCCCTTTGCTCTGAGCGATCTGCTGTATGTTTCTGCGAGCCATGATCTGGGTTTTAAAGGGGGCCGGCAGAGTAAAAATATCAATGGCCACTATTCCGTACCGCTGGGTTACTGGCTGTTTGAAATCAACGCGGGCCAGAATAACTACACGCAGAACATTGCAGGCTATAACGGCGACATCCGTTATTCCGGTAAGAGCAAAAACCTCAGTGTCGGGCTGAGCAGAGTCATCCAGCGCAATGCCAGCGGCAAAACCACGCTGCACACCAGTGTGCAGGCCCGCGAAATCCGCAATTACATCGACGATACCGAAATTGCCGTACAGCGGCGGCGTACCAGTGCCTGGCAGTTGGGGCTGGATCATCGCCAGTATTTTGGTGATGTCACCCTGGATAGCGGTGTGACTTATCAGCACGGTACGCGCTGGTTTGGCGCGCTTCCCGCCTACGAAGAAAGCTATGACGACGGTTACAGAGCCACGGAAAAAAGCAAAATCCTGACCTGGACGGCCGCCCTGAACTGGCCATTCACACTGTGGAATCAGCATTTCCGCTATCAGATGAACTACCTGCGTCAGCAAAGTACCACGCCGCTGACCTCGCCCGATCAACTTGCCATCGGCAACCGCTGGACGGTACGGGGCTTTGACGGTGAGCGGATGCTGAGCGCCAGCCACGGCTGGTATGTACAAAACACCCTCGCGTGGCGTACCCCTCTGCCGGACCAGGAGTTTTATCTTGGCGCTGATTACGGCGAGGTCGGCGGATTCAGCGATGGCTCCACGCTGCTGGGTCAGCATCTGGCCGGGGGGGTGGCGGGCCTGCGCGGTACGATTGCCGCGTTGCATGCCAATTACGACGTTTTCAGCGGTATTCCGCTTTCTAAACCACAGGGTTTTAAAACCGATCCGGTGACGTTTGGCTTCAGCCTTAGCTGGCAGTACTGAATACAGGGACAGATGATGAATAAACGCTGCTACCGCATTATTTTCAATCGTGCACGCCGGATGCTGGTCGTGGTATCTGAACTGGCCCGCGCCCGGGGTGGCGATACCGGTCGGGGGCCAGGACAGATTGCTGCTCATTATCTGGCAGGTCTGCGTCCTTTAACGCTGGCGATGTGGATCGCCGGCGGGCTGGTGAGTACCAGTGTGCAGGCAGGCACTATTGCCCCCGATCACAGTGCGCCCGGCGGGCAGCAGCCGACGGTGATGCAGACCGGTAACGGCCTGCCGCTCATCAATATTCAGACGCCCAACAGCCAGGGGCTTTCCCACAATACTTACAGTCAGTTCGATGTTAATCAGCCGGGAGCGATATTAAATAACAGCCAGCACGGTGCGCAGACGCAACTGGCGGGTACGGTGACGGGTAACCCGTGGCTGGCGCACGGTTCGGCAACGGTTATTCTCAACGAAGTAAACAGCACTAATCCCAGCCAGCTGAATGGGTTTGTCGAAGTGGCGGGCAGCAAAGCGGATGTGATTATCGCTAACCCGGCGGGGATTACCTGTAGCGGATGCGGATTTATTAATGCCGGGCGTAATACCCTGGCGGCGGGGCGTGCACAACTGGCAAATGGTCAGGTGGCAGGTTATGACGTTGATCGTGGCAACATCACCATCAGCGGCACAGGAATGAATGGCACCGGTCAGGATTACACGACGCTGATTGCCCGGGCCGTTAACGTCAATGCCCGCCTGCAGGCAAACAATTTACAGGTCACCCTCGGACATAACCAGACCGACGCGAATGGTCAGGTGACACAGGTTAAAGCCGACGATCCGGACGGTCGTCCGCAGTTTGCGCTCGACACGTCCGCGTTAGGGGGGATGTACGCCAACCGTATTACCCTGGTGGGGACTGAGCAGGGTGTCGGGGTGCGTAATGCCGGTGAAATGGGGGCGACAGCAGGAAACTTCACCCTCAGCGCAGACGGAAAGCTCACCAACAGCGGCACCGTCTACGCGCAGCAGGATCTCGCAGTCAATACCCGGCAGCTTGAGAACTCAGGCGGAATCTCATCCGGTAATGATCTCAGCGTCAGTAACCAGGGCGACATCTCAAACGAGGGCCAGTTAAGCGCCAGCCGTAACCTGCAGTTAGATACCAGCGGGCAGCTCCACAGCCAGACAGGATCCTCATTGATCGCCCGGGGAAATACCACGGTTAATGCCCACGATATTCAGGCCGATGCGGGGAGCGCGATGGGGGCCGGTATCGATGAGACCGGATATGCCACGCAGAGCGGCCAGCTCACCCTCAACGCCTCAGGGGCGCTGGTCAGCCACGGTACGCAACTGAGCCATGACGCGATGGTGGCGTCCGGATCTGAGGTGGATGTCTCCGGCAGCCAGAACCGGTCCGCTAATGTCAGCCTGACGGCGCGTGAGGGTAACCTGAATGCGGACAATGCGGTGGTTGATGCGCAGCAGGCCACGCTTTCTTCCGCTCACACGCTCTCCAGTCGCCAGGGGGCGATTGCGGCAAACAATCTGACCATCAGCGCACCCGATCTGATTGATAACAGCGGTGGATCACTCACACAACTGGGCGCTGATGCCTTTGCCCTCAATAGCCAGCAGATCAACAACACCGGCGGAACGCTTGCCGCAGCCGGTGATTTCAGTCTCTCCACTAACCAGCTGACCAATACCGGCGGTCAACTGAGTACGGACCAGGGCAACCTGACTATCCGGAGTGGTGACATTACCGGTACGCAGGGAAAAATTCTGGCCGGTATGGATCTGAGCATTACCGGCCAGCAGATCACGCTGGATCAGGGCGTGACCCAGGGCGAACAAATCAACCTTCAGGGCACCAATCTTTCGCATCAGGGGGCACATCTGCTGCAGACCGGGCAGGGTACGGCGCAGATTCAGCTTACCGGCCAGCTCAATAATACTGCGGGTGTGATGGAAAGTGCGGGTGCGTTTAATCTGGATACTGGTGGTGTTGATAACACGCAGGGACGCATCGCCAGCAACAATGATCTGGCGATAGATACCCATCAGGGTGATCTCATCAACGGGAATAGCGAGGCGACCCAGGGCGGGATACGTACTGACGGCTCCCTGCATATTCAGGCTGGCGATATGAATAACGCCGCCGGGCTTATCGTGGGCCATCAGTTGGATGTCACCGCGGGCAACCTTTCCAACAGTGGGGGAACGCTGGAAAGCCAGCAGGGGCTGGCGATTGACGCGAATTCCCTCGACAGCCACCAGGGTTTTATCAGCGCCGATAACGGCGATGCAAACCTGCATATCACCGGGGACACCGACAACAGCGGCGGTAACCTGCAAAGCGCGGGTGCGCTGACGTTTAACGGCGGCGACCTGAATAACCAGGCGGGGAATATCCAGGCCGGTACCCTCGGTCTGACTGCCGGGCAGATCAATAATCAGCAGGGATATCTGACGGCGGAGGATGCGCTGAGCATTAAAGGCCTGTCACTTGATAACCAGGCTGGCCTGCTCAGTGCCGGAGAAGGCAGCGCGGGGGTCGATCTCACGGGCGGGCTGTCGAACCTGCAAGGCACCGTGCAAAGCCAGCAGGACATGACGCTGAACGCCGCGTCGCTGACCAATGATGGCGGCAAGCTGCTCTCGGCGGACGGTACGGTCACGGGAACATTCAGCGGCGATGTCAGCAATCAGTCCGGGCATATCCTTGCCGATCAGGCGCTGCAACTGAATGCGGTGCAGGTGCATAACCAGCAGGGACTGATTGCCTCAACCCAGGGTGATACGCAGCTGACGGTGGCCGGAAGCCTTGATAATCAGGGTGGTGATATCGAAAGCGGCCAGCATCTGGCCCTTGATTCCGGCACGCTGGATAACAGCGCAGGCAGGCTGCTGGCGAATGATACCATGCAGGTCTCGGCAACCGGCCTGACCAATGACCAGGGGCTTATCCAGTCCGGGCAGGATCTGCATATTGATACCCATGCCGGGGCACTGAGTAACGCCGATACCCTGGATAATACCAGCGGTATCCGGTCCGGCGGCGCGTTAACGCTTATCACGGGTGATGTGGATAACCACAACGGGCTGATCAGCGGCAATCAGGTGCAGGCGCAGGGGCAGGCGTGGAATAACCGTGGCGGCTCGCTGGAAGGTGCAGCTGCACTGACGGTGAATGCCACCGGTCTCGATAATACCGCTGGCCGGATCGCCACCCAGGACAGCCTAAGCCTGGATTTGCAGGGCGGCGGGCTGAACAATTCACAGACCGCGGTTGACGGGCTGGGCATCCTGGCCGGTCATGACCTGACGTTTACCGGCGGTGACCTGGATAACCAGGCGGGGAATATCCAGGCCGGCACTCTCGGCCTGACGGCCGGGCAGATCAATAACCGGCAGGGCTATCTGACGGCGGATGATGCGCTGACGATAAAAGGCCTGTCACTTGATAACCAGGCTGGCCTGATAAGCGCCGGAGAAGGCAGCGCGGGTGTCGATCTCACGGGCGGGTTGTCGAACGCGCAGGGCACCGTACAAAGCCAGCAGGACATGACGCTGAACGCCGCGTCGCTGACCAACGATGGCGGCAGGCTGCTCTCGGCGGGCGGTGCGGTCACGGGGGCATTCAGCGGGGGGGTCAGCAACCAGTCCGGGCAGATTCTGGCAGACCAGGCGCTGCAACTGGGCGCGGCGCAGGTGAATAATCAGCAGGGAGTGATTGCCTCAACCCAGGGCGACACGCAGCTGACGTTGACCGGAGCCCTGAATAACCAGGGCGGTGACGTTGAAAGCGGTCAGCATCTGACCCTTAATTCCGGCACGCTGGATAACAGCGCCGGCAGGCTGCTGGCGAACGATGCCATGCAGGTCTCGGCAACCGGCCTGACCAATGACCAGGGGCTTATCCAGTCCGGGCAGGATCTGCATATTGATACCCACGCCGGGGCACTGAGCAACGCCGATACCCTGAATAACACCAGTGGTATCCGGTCCGGCGGCGCGTTAACGCTCACCACGGGCGATGTGGATAACCACAACGGGCTGATCAGCGGCAATCAGGTACTGGCACAGGGGCAGGCGTGGAATAACCAAAAAGGCGAGCTGGACAGCAGCCAGGATTTAACATTCACGGGCACATCTCTGTCCAACCTCCAGGGCCTGGTCAGTGCAGCAGGCGGTAACCTGACCACCACATTCACGCAGGACATCGATAACCAGCAGGGCACACTGCAAAGCAGCCAGGGGCTGACCCTCAATGGCGGTTCGCTGAATAATGAAGGGGGATCATTGCTCGCTGCCGGTGAGGATGCCAGTGTCACCGTGACGGGACAGTTGAGTAATCACCAGGGCCAGGTGCTGGCGAGAGACAATCTTCAGATAACCGCTGCCACCCTGGATAATCAGGCCGGTACGCTATCGGCACTCAATGGTGACGCACAACTTGGGGCCGCGTCGGATGTGCTCAATCAGGGCGGAGCCATCGCGGCGGCGGGCGCATTAACGTTAAATGGCCGCAGCATTGATAACACCGGAGGCCAGCTGGTGGCTTCAGGCGGTCCATTAACCGTTTCCGCTGCGGATTCCCTCAGCAACCAGAATGGCCGCATAATCGGGCAGGGTGATGTTCAGCTGACCGGGCAGTCACTGGATAACAGCGGGGGAACGCTCACCAGTGTGGAGGGGGAATTTAACGCGCTGATCCATGGCGCGGTCAACAATCAGTCCGGGGTGATGCAGAGTGGTCATGGCGTAACCGTACAAAGCGATACGCTGGATAACCGTAACGGTCAGGTGCTGGCTGTGGCAGGAGGCAATAATCTGGCGGTAACCGGGGATGTGCTCAACAGCCAGGGCAACATTCTCAGCGCACAGGATATCAGCTTGCAGGCCGGAAGCCTGGACAATCAGAACGGACTCGTCAGCAGCCAGCATGGGGCGCTGAGCATTAACGGCGGTGAGGCGATCAATAATCAGGGCGGCGCGCTGGAAGGCGATGGTCCGGTGCAAATCAGCGCCGATCAGCTTGATAACACCAGTGGCTCTTTGCTCTCGGCCAGCGACGGGCTGACCGTATCCGTTAACCAGACACTGAATAATCAGCAGGGGCGTATTGCCGCTGGCAAAGACATTCATCTGAATGCCAGCGCACTCAATAACCAGCTGGGCAGGGTAACGGCGGTCGGCGGCGGGCTGACCGTGGAGACCAACCCGGCGATGAGGATCCTGGCGCGCATCAGAGTATTGTCAGCAGGCAGCTCCAGCACCCTGGACAATACCGGCGGGACGCTGCAAAGCAGTGGCGATCTGCTGCTGAACACCCGAACGCTGAATAATCAGAACGGCATCATTCAGTCAACGCAGGGTGATAACCAGCTGACGCTGGCCGGCGCGTTAAATAACCAGCAGGGCACGCTCAGTGCAGGGAAAAACCTGACGTTACAGGCAGGGGATGTGGATAACGGCGGCGGCGCGATGCTTGCCGACACCCTCAACCTGACCAGCCAGCAGCTGAGTAACAACGCCGGTTTAATTCAGGGTGCCAGCCAGCTGACTATCGATACTCAGGGTCAGCAACTGGATAACAGTGATACCGCAGGCAGCACCACCGGGCTGCGTACCGGCGGAGACTTCAGTCTGACGTCGGGTGATCTGAACAACCAGAAAGGGCTGATCACCGCCAGCACCCTGAATGCTGCAATGCAGGCGGTAAACAATGAACAGGGTCAGATCAGCAGCACCGGGGACGGCCAGCTGACCAGCCTGACCCTGGATAACCAGGCCGGTACTCTCCAGTCGGGCGGCAATCTGACGCTGAATACGCAGCAGTCTGATTTACTCAATCAGCAGGGCAACGTGATTGCGGATCAGTCCTTAGCCATTAACGCCGCCGCTCTCCACAATGCGCAGGGGGTGATTCAGGGCAGCCACGGCCTGACGTTACAGGGAACCACCGCCGACAATACTCAGGGACGTATCCTGTCAGGCACGGATCTGACCGCGGTGCTGGATCAGCTCACCAATAATAACGGGATGTTATTCGCCACAGGCAACGCCGATATTACCGCCCTGCAACAGGTGCAGAATCAGCAGGGGCTGATTAAAGCCAGTCAGACTTTGCACCTGACGGCTCCGCAGATAGATAACCATGATACCCGTGGTACCAACCAGGGGATCGAAGCGCAAAACCTCACACTCTCGTCCGACACACTGAATAACCAGAGCGGTGCGCTCCGTGCCGTCGATACCTTACAGGCCAATGTGCGTCAGCAAGTTGATAACCAGCAGGGTCTGATTTCCTCGCAGAACAGCCTGACGATAGGTCAGCCCGATCAGCGGCCGACGCTGGATAACAGCGATGGCGATATTGTTGCCAACGGCGATGCAGATTTACAGGTGGGCCAGATTGTAAACGCCGGACGCATCACCAGCGGCGGCAACCTGACGCTGGATACCACCGCCGCGCTGACGCAGGATGGCACACTGTCCGCGGGTAAAGACTTCACCCTGAATACCCATGGCAATGCGCTGACCAACAGCGGCGCGCTGACCGCGACAGGCCAGTTAACCCTGGAGGCGGGTAATGTCGAAAACCAGCAGAGCGGTGCGATCAATGCAGGCACAACGCACCTCATCGCATCCGATATCCTCAACCAGGGACTGATTGACGGCGGCAACGTGCTGCTGCAAAGCGCTACGCTCCATAATACCGGCACCGGGCGCATTTACGGTGATGACCTGACTATCGCGGCCCGGACGTTAACCAATGACAAAACAGGGGATACAGCGGGGACGATTGCGGGCCGTGAGCAGCTTAATCTGGCGACCGATCATCTGCTGAATCAGGACCACGGTTTGATCTACAGCGCGGGGGATATGCACATCGGCGGGGCGCTGGATGCAAACGGTGCGCTGACCGGCCAGGCCGCCCTGGTTGAAAACCTGAGTGCCACCCTTGAAGCGATGGGCAATCTGCAGATTGATGCCGGTCAGACGGAAAACCGCGATATTCATTTAGCGGTCAGCCCGGATCTGCAGACGGTCTCCACCTCCGCGGCTGTGCTGGATATTGAACTGTGCACCGGTGAGAAATGGGTAGACGCCTGCGGCAGAACTGACGGCGTGCATTATCACTTCAACGCGCACGAAAGCGGCACGGAACAGAATGATTACACCGTCGATTTTGTGTTTGACGCGGATGGCCGCAGTTATGCGCTGGATGATCAGGGCAATCGTCTCAGGGTTACCGTCGATGGCAAGGATGATTACGTCTATTTCTATAAAGATCCTGATGACAGCGACATTCTGCTGTTTAACCTGCCCGGCGTCACCACGGCAGGACGCCGTTTCGATGTGTTCCAGTACAACCAGACGGTGAAAGAACAGGTGGTGACGCAGCAGGACAGCGCGCTGATCCGCAGCGGAGGCGATTTAACGCTCAACGGTGGCTTACACAATAAAGACAGCCAGGTGGTGGCCGGTCAGGATCTGACGGTTAACGGCAGCGTGAACAATGACGAAACCACCGTCAGGCAGGAAATCACCGACGTCGGTAATCGCCTTACCGCCGGGAAACGTAAAAAACACGAGCAGACGCACTATGAAGGCCCGGAAACCTATCAGCCGCCGGTCAGCGATCTTGATGTTCCGCTGCACCTGACACAGCAACTGCAGAATCAGGGCCAGAGCCAGGGACAGACTATTGATGCGCGGCAGTCTGCTAATGCCAGTACGCCAGCCGCTGCGTTGAATGGCACCGTGGCGTTAGCGCGCACTGTACAACAACAGCAGGTCATTGAAGTCAGTCTGCCTTCTACACCGACCAGTACGCAGATCAGTACGGTGGCAGATACGCTCTCGGATAATGCCAGCGTTACGCAGACGGCATTGCAGACCCGCAGTAATACAGCTGGCGGGCTGACACAGGTGGCACTGAATCAGAATGACCCGTTAACCGCCACGCAACGCAGCGATCCGTCATCCTCAGGCGGTCTGACACAGGTGACGCAGAGCCCGGCTGCACAGCTCACCACCACGCAGCAGAGTGACCCGTCCAGTGGTGCACAAAACAGTACGCCTGCGAGTATCTCCACCGCTCAGGATAAGTGGGTGCTGCGCAGCGTGACGGGGCCGGTAAAATTGCCGGACGCCAGCCTGTATTCCCTGCATCCGGGCACCGACAGTCAGTACCTGGTGGAAACCGATCCGCAGTTCACCCAGGGCAACACCACCGTCAGCAGCAGCGACGTCTACAGCCAGGACCAGCTTCAGAAACGCCTGGGTGATGGCTATTACGAGCAAAGCCTGGTGCGCGACCAGGTGATGGAAACCACCGGCCAGCGTTATCTGACCGGTTACACCAACGATGAAGATGAATACCGCGATCTGCTGAACAGCGGCAAAGCCTTCACCGAACAGTTTAATATCACGCCGGGTGTGGATCTCACCCCGGAGCAGATGGCCTCCGTCACCCGCGACATGGTGATCATGGTGAATGAAACGGTCACGCTCCCTGATGGCAGCACGCAGCAGGTGAGCATACCGAAGCTGTATGCCCGGGTTCAGCCGGACACGCTGAGTGGTGACGGTACGCTGCTGGCGGGCAATAACGTCAGAATCAATACCGCAGGGGACCTGATTAACAGCGGCACCATCACCGGGCGTGATCTGACGTCCCTCTCCGCCACGGACCTGTTCAATACCGGTGATATCAGCGGCAGTACCACCCAGCTGGTGGCCAGTAATGATTTGGTCAATCGCGACGGACAGATTAGCGGCGGCGATGCGCTCTCGCTGCAGGCCGGAAATGACATTCTGAGCCTGACAGACAGCCATCAGGATGGCACGGAAAGCTGGCTCGACAGACAGGCGGGCCTCAGTGTTCAGAATGATAACGGGACGCTGACGCTGGCGGCGGGTCATGACATTCAGCTCACCGCCAGCGTGGTGAGTAACCAGGGGACAGACAGCCAGACCCGCCTGGTGGCGGGCAATGACATCGTGCTGGATACCGCCACGACGAGTCACGCCACTGACTATACCCGTGATAAGAACAATTACGACCGCAGCCAGGAAAGCCAGGAGATCGGCTCTACCACTAACGCCGGGGGCGACCTGGCCATGCAGGCCGGGCATGACATGACGCTGCGCGCGGCCAGTGTGACGGCAACCGGCGATGCCACCCTGCTGGCAGGCAATTCCCTCACCCTGGAAAGTGGCGAGGACAGCTGGGATCAGCAGACCAGCAGCAAGTGGAAGTCGCATCACGGCCTGTCCACCACCAAAACCCAGGTACAGACCAGTACGCAGCAGCAGTCGGCGGTCAGCACCACCGTGAGCGGCGACACGGTGACGGCGGTGGCGAACAATGACCTGACCCTGACGGGCAGCAACATTGCCGGTACGCATGATGTGCTGCTCTCCGCCGGGCATGACCTGACGCTGACCACGGCCGATGAGATGGACCATGACGTCAGCATCACGCAGAAGAAGAAATCCGGCCTGAGCGGCACTGGCGGGATAGGGTTCTCGGTGGGGAGCACGAAGCAGAAGCTCACCAGCGATGACACCAGCAACGTGAAGAAAGGCAGCGTGGCCGGGAGCAGTGCGGGCAGCCTGACGCTGGAGGCGGGCAACGACGCGGTAATCCACGGCAGCGACCTGGTGGCCGGTCAGGACCTGAGCATTCAGGGGCGGGAGGTGGCGGTGACCGCCGCAGAGAACAGCCATACCGCGCTGACGAAAACGGAGATAAAGAGCAGCGGGCTGACGCTGGGGCTGTCCGGGGCCGTGGGCAGCGCGCTGAACTCCGCCACGCAGCAGGCGACGGCGGCGGCGAAAGAGGATAATGGCCGTCTGGCTGCGCTGCGCGGCACGCAGGCGGCGCTGACCGGGTTCCAGGCCTCGCAGGCGGAACGGCTGGCGGGGGTGTCGGATAATCCGGCGGACAAAAACACCTTCGGGCTGACGCTGAGCTACGGCAGCCAGAAATCCACCACCGAAAGCCGCACCGACCAGCTGACGTCAGCGGGCAGTTCGCTGCAGGCCGGGCAGGATATGACGCTGCGGGCCACTGACGGCGACCTGAGCGTGCAGGGCAGCCAGCTGAAGGCGGGCGGGGATATGACGCTGGCGGCGAGCCAGGATATCAGCCTGACGTCCGGTGAGAACAGCGAGCAGCAGAGCCAGACCAGCAAAAGCCACGGCGGCAGCCTGGGGGTGGGTTTTGCGGCCGGTTCGGGCAGCGCCGGATTTTCTGTCTCAGCGAACGTCAGCGTGAGCAAAGGGAAGGAGACCAGCAGTAACCTGTCCCACACGCTGACGACGCAGCAGGGGGGCATTGGGTCGGGATTTTTTTATCAGTCAGTTACCCTTCAGTCGCCAGCCAAGGGAAGTCGGCCTGTGGCCTCCGCTGAAAGGCGTTATACCTGCCCGCTGAGTCTGTGTCGTACTGCGTTGCGCATTCCCGCCTCGCCGCAGTGATGGCACCCGGTGATGACGGGAAGGTAGTGCTGGCCTGCACCCTCGGTGGGCGGTAGCCAAAATAATTAAAAGTTATAGCTTATGCCTGTCCATAACGTAACTTGACCACTTTTACTCACCATAGGGCTGTCTTTGATTTCGTTATCAAAACGTGTATATCGCCCCGACAGGCTGGCATTCCAATTACTGCCGATTTGATAATTGGCATCTAATTCTAAATAAGGTGACCAGCTGTCATTCGGATCGTATTTTGATATACCACTGCGAGCACTTTCATGAGAAGAAACGCCATAGTAATATTTGTTCTGATTTGAGCTGTTCCACATGATTCCGAATCCTGGGGTTAGACTAAAATCCCCAAAATCGAAACGATACAAGTATGCAAGATCCCCAACAATACCGTTGCTATTATTTAATACATCGCCTAACAATGATGTTCGGATTATCCCCCAATCAGCAGTGTGTTGATAGTTTGCGCCTCCCATTAATGTCATACGGCGCTTATCCAATGCTTTCATGGCCCCAAAATCATTGTCTTTTGGTTTATATTGCTGTGGCGAACCCAGTAGTGTTAACGATAATTGGTTTGCAGAGTCTTTCCAAAGATAATACCCACCTTCCAAGCTATGGATCCAAAAGTTATCATTTTCATAATTAATGATAGGTACTGGTATGTATCGATCTTGTCCACCTCGATAAGGTGACTGGGCATAAATAACAGAAGCACCAAGAGACAAAGGGTCTGCATGTGATGGAAGAGCAATAAGCAGGCAGGAAGTACTAAAAAAAAACAAGGCTAACTTACAATTCATGGTACTGCATCCAGGCTATAGAATTAAAGGTTGCTGATTTTAATTAACTTTTTTGAAACTGCAAACGAAATAGCATCAAATGTTTAGTTTTTTGGTTTTATGGAAAATTCCAATCATTTCTGGACGTCACTATAGTGGTTTTTTCATTAATTTGTGAAAAGTGATTTGACTTATTATTTTATAATCTCCTGTTTTATGATTTTTTAGTACTCTCCTCTACTTATTAGAAGTCAATACTATAATAATAGTTATCAGGGGGGGTGTTTTCTGCACGTTCCGGAGACCATTTATGCATTCATATGAAGACCGGGCTTGGGCAGTTGAACTTTATTCAGGGGCGGCAGAAGACCTGCCACTATTGTCAGATGAACAGATTATCCCTCGGTTAAACATCTCAGTCACTGGTGGCGTATTTATAAATAAGCTGAGGACTTGTCAAAAGAATTGAAATCCAGGAAAAGATATTCACACGCCCAGAAAGTTTACGCTATTGAGCATTACCTTACATAGGATGGGCGTCTGGATTTCACACAGCGTGCGTTAACTGGGCTGCTCACCATATCGTTGTTAGCATGTTAGAATCTTCATCCACGAGATTCATGCTGAGCATCTCAGTTCAGCCAGGATGTGCACATATTTAGATAAAGTTATTCGTTCTTGATTTTAAAACTCTGCTTTACCCTGGTGGGCATTCATTACCGACCGGGAACATACATGCGCCTAACGTGGCTATTTATTACTTTACTTTCTGCCGGTGTAACCGCCGCCCGGGCCGTTGATGACGTGACCGTGGCATTGGCCATACCGTTAGCGGTTCACGATGGTGCGCCTTATGCGGCAGCACAGGAACTGGGATTATTTAAGCAACAGAATATTGCGGTCAAATTGGTGGTGTTTCAGGGTGCCGGGGCTTTGCTGCCGCAGGTCGCCAGTAAACGCGTCACGTTTGGTTTTCCCGTTTCTGAACCAGTGATCTCCAGCTATTTCAGCGGTAAAAATTCGTTGCCCTTGCGCTTCTTTTATAACGGCACGCCGTCACAAACCATGGAATATGCGGTATTGGCAGACTCGCCAATAAAAACGCTGGCGGATCTCAAAGGCAAAACCATCGGCGTCGGCGCATTGACGTGGGGTACCCTGCCTAACAGCCGTGCGGCTTTAAAAGTGGCGGGTCTCGAACCGGGGAAGAATGTTGAATTCGCAGCGGTCGGCGTTTTGGGGTCAGGATTCGTGGCGCTGAAGAATAAACGGGTGGATGCGCTAAACTTTAATAGTAGCTGGGACGATATTCTCGAGCTGTCCGGAACCCCAATTCACCGCATTGCCTACCCGGCTATTTTTCAGGAAACGGCCGGAAATGGCTTTATCGCTCACGAAGATACCTTTACTCAGCAGCCGGATCTGATTCGCCGTTTTGGTCGTGCCTACACCGAAGCGCAGTATGTTTGCGAAATCAATCCTGAATACTGTGTCAAAGCGTTCTGGCGACAACATCCCGAAAGCAAACCTGCCCATGCCGATGCGCGCGCCTTGGCTGATGCCACCACGCTGCTTTCCCGCCGTCTGCACCGCACGCTCTATCGCGAGGATGGCACGCGCCGAACGCCAGGAGAGTACGACTTGCCAGTTATCCGTGCCTCGATTAATGCCATGGCCAGGGTCGGGGAATTTCCCAGCGCCGATGTCCCGGTCGAGCGCATTTTCTCCAACCAATTTGTTGCTTCTTTTGATGACTTTGATAAGCAAGCGCTGAAAACGCGTGCGCTGGAGGCTAAATGAGTACTCAACTGATCGTTGAACCTGTGGATGGGCTGATTGACCAGCCTCGTCATATCTACGCAACGGGTCTGGCCGCAGGTAACGCTACGCTGACCACCGATTTTATCCATGCGGATGGCAGCCGGTGGCAGAGTCGCGCCACTTTTACTGTCGGTGAAAATGGCACCCTTGATCTAGATAGCGCGATTCCGCTTGAAGGCGACTGGCATCAGGCCGAGCCGGGTGCGCCGCTGTGGGCGTTACGAAAGCTGTCGGAGCCGGATGATGTGGAACTGTCCGAAAGTCTGGCCGCGCGACAGGTTACGCTACAGCTGGTGGATGCGCAGGGAACCCTCGTTCGTGCCCGCCTAAAACAGCGTTACCTGGCGGACGGCGTGACGCGCCGTGAAATCCGTGACGAGGGATTGTCGGGTACCCTGTTTTCTCCGCCAGGCTCGGGTCCGTTTCCGTTGGTGATCGTCCTTAACGGCTCCGGTGGTGGCGTGCCTGAAGCGCGCGCCGCATTATTTGCGGCACACGGTTATCAGTCGTTGGCATTGGGTTACTTTAAAGCCGCCGGAAGACCGGATTACATCTCTGAAACGCCACTTGAATATTTTCAGCAGGCGCTGGATTGGGCCGCTGGCGCGCTGCAACCGCGAGATGATTTTATCGCCGTTGCAGGACATTCGCGAGGCGGGGAGTTGGCGTTGCTACTGGGGGCAACATTCCCGGAACGCGTTTCGGCGGTGCTGGGCTATGTTCCCAGCGCAGTGATACATGGCACGCTGCGTGCTGGTCGTCCTGATGAACCGCGCGATGCCACTGCCTGGACATTTCAGGGGCAGGGATTGCGCAATATCTGGCAAAACAATCCTGCGGCGAACTGGCACGCCTTCGACTATCCAGGTAGCCCTGGTGAATCTATCAGACAAGCACCCGCCTTTGTAACGGTTGAACAGCATGAAGTGAGTTTGCAAGCTGCACGCATTCCCGTCGAACGGATTGCCGGGCCAGTCCTGCTGATTTCTGCCACCGATGACGGATTTTGGCCTTCGCATGATTATTGCCATCGCATCAGCGAAACGCTGCGCGCCAGCAAACATCGCTGGCCGGTCGAGCATGTTGAGAATCTGGGGGCGGGGCATGCGATTAGCTTCCCTTATGTTCCCACCACCGAGATTGCCCGCGTGCATCCGGTTGCGGGGGTGGTTATCGACGGCGGAGGCACGCCGCTGGCCAATGCGCAGGCCAATCGACGAAGTTGGCAGCGGGTACTGGCATTCCTGACGGCGGCCACTGCGGCCCGGGCCTATCACTCATGAGCGCAGCCTTACAACTCCAGGATGTCGCGCTAACCTATACAACGCGTGCGGGTAATATTTCGGCCTTAGCGGAGGTCAGTCTGGACGTCGCTGAAGGCGAGTTTGTGGCGATTCTTGGGCCTTCGGGTTGCGGTAAATCGACGCTTCTCAAACTCACTGCGGGATTATTACATCCCACTCACGGGCGCATCATGGTAGGTGCAGGGACGGTAACGCGACCCGGTAGGGAAACCGGCGTGGTGTTCCAGAAACCTAATTTTCTGCCGTGGAAAACCGTGCTAGCAAATGTGCTGATGCCAGCTAAAACGCTGGGATTGGTCGATGGATCTGCCCGGAAGCGCGCCCGCGAAATGTTGGCGATGGTAGGATTAGGGGAGTTTGCAGATAACTATCCTTTTGAACTGTCTGGCGGCATGCAGCAGCGCGTAGGCATTGCGCGTATGCTGCTGCACGATCCGCAACTGCTGCTAATGGATGAGCCTTTTGCTGCCCTGGATGCGTTAACCCGGGAAATGCTAATGCTGGAATTGCAGCGCATCTGGGAGCAGCAACGTAAATCCGTGCTATTTATTACGCACAGCATTCAGGAAGCGGTTTTTCTGGCCGATCGTGTGCTGGTCATGTCACCCAGACCAGGGAAAATTGTGGCGTCTCTCACCATCCCGTTGCCGCGACCGCGCACCCTTGAAACGCTGGGGCAGGGCGAATTTATGGTGCTGTGCCAGCATTTGCGTGGGTATTTTGCGCATGCGTAAAATGTCAGCGCTGTTGTATCCTCTGATCAGTTTGGGGCTGGTGCTGCTGGTTTGGCATCTGTCGGTTCGCATATTTTCGATTCCCGACTATTTGCTACCCGCGCCCGACGCGGTATTTGCGGCCTTGAGTCAGGGATTTGCCGATGGTAGCCTGTGGCCGCATATCGCCACGACATTGAGTGAAATTGCCGTGGGTTATCTGGCGGGTAGCGTGCTGGCGGTAGCGCTGGGAATCGCGCTGGCGGAATCAAAAACCTTCGAGCGTTTTGTTTATCCGCTGTTAGTGGCACTGCAGGCGATGCCCAAAGTGGCGTTGGGGCCGATCATTCTGGTGTGGTGCGGATTCGGCATGGCGTCGAAAATTGTATTGGTGACGCTGGTGTGTTTCTTTCCGCTGTTTGTTAACACCGTCAATGGCATCTGTCGTACTGATAAAGAATTACTGGATACCTGTCGGGCATTTTCTGCCTCGCGTCTCTATCTGCTGTTGCACGTCAAATTACCGTCGGCGGCAGGCGATATATTCTCCGGTTTACAAATTGGCGTTTCATTAGCGTTGATTGGTGCCGTCGTCGCCGAATTTTTATCGGCACAGAGCGGTTTAGGTTATTTAATTGCGTCAAGTTCGGTCAATATGAGCTTATCAACGATGTTTGCTGGCGTATTTTTACTGGCCATTATCGGCGTGTGCACTACGCAATTAGTGCGAAGCGTAAAACGGAAAATGGTTTTTTGGGAAAATGGCGATAGATAATGATTTTTCTGGTAAGGATAATCTAAATACGCATTTGATCATTAAATCGAACGTGAGATAAACATAGTGAAGCGTTAAGCCATTGATTGCTGTCTGAGCGAATTTTTATCTTTGAGGAAATCCGATGAGTAATTTACAAGAATATCTTATTGAAAAAAGAGCGGCGCTGTTGGCCAGAAATGCAGTACCTGTCGAGGATATCCAACCTGTGACGCTTACCGCTCACGCAACGGCGGAAGGACGCAGCGGCATCCGTCATATTCGTATTCGCGATCATCATATTATCAGTGACAGCCCGGCGGATTTTGCGGGCTATGATTTAGGCCCAGCATCACCTGAAATCTTCCTCGGCTCACTTTCCAGTTGCCTGACACATATTTTCCTGATTCATGCCGCCGACCGTCAAATTCCGCTGGAAAAACTGGAGGTTGAAGTACAGGCTGAGGTTGATCAACGTGGTGGAAAGGTGGCCGGCTTTGAACATGTGCCTTTTTATCCTTTTAATATTCGATATCAGGTTAAACTGGAGAGCAATGTCAGCGAGGAAGAAATTAATGCCTTGCAGGCTGCTGTCGAGCGCTGGTGCCCGGTGTTGAATTTAATTAAAAACCCCCAGTCATTGACCGGGAAAGTTGTGTATAGCCGCACCCAGGGATAAAGGCTGCCAATAAAACACTACTGAGACATATTATGAAAGCCATTGTATTACGTGCGCACGGTGATAATAACTTATTAACGCTGGAAAGCGATTTCCCCGATCCCGTGCCAGAGAAAAATGAAGTTCTCATTACAGTGAAAGCCTCTTCATTGAATTATCATGATGTTTTTACTCGTCGTGGAATGCCGGGGATAAAGTTGCAGTTCCCTGTGATTATCGGCCTCGATGTGGCTGGTGAAATAATTTCGCTTGGTGAAGATGTCGATGGCTGGAATATTGGCGATCGTGTCTTAGTTGATCCGGTAAACAGGATTGATGGCGGACTTATTGGTGAAACCCGCCACGGTGGATTAGCTGAATTATGCCGCGTTCCCCAACATCAGTTAATTAAACTACCGGATACGGTGTCATTTGCTGATGCGGCGTCGCTGCCTGTGGCTTATGGTACTGCCTGGCGCATGATGCAGAGTATCGGGCAAATCAAGCAAGGCGAGAAAGTCTTGATTCTCGGTGCCAGCGGTGGGGTAGGTGTTGCCGCCGTGCAGTTGGCGAAGCTGGCGGGTGCGTATGTGATCGCCTGCGCCGGAACGCCTGAAAAAGCAGACCGCCTGACGGCGCTGGGGGCCGATGAAATCATCCTCTATCGTGACGCTGATTTTATGAAAATTATTTATGAGCGCCACGGTAAACCTGCGCGTCGTCGTCATGCTGTTACACCGGGCGGAGTTGACGTGGTGGTGAATTTCACGGGCGGCGATACCTGGGTTAAATCGCTGCGCACGCTGCGTATTGGCGGCCGCTTGCTCACCTGCGGCGCGACAGCCGGTTATGCGCCACCCGAAGATTTGCGCTACATCTGGACGTTTGAATTGAAGATCTTTGGCTCCAACGGCTGGGAACGCGAGGATTTGCATGCGCTGTTAAGCTTGGTTGAACAAGGCAAACTCAAAACGGTGATTGATCGTCAGTGGCCACTGGCTGAAGGGGCTGATGCGTTAGCGGCACTTGAAGCACGCCAGGTATTTGGTAAGGCGGTGGTGGCATGACACAGCGCCTTGATGCACAACAGCTGGCTGATCGCTTCTATCATTCACCATTTATCCGCTGGCTCAATCTCAGCGTGAAAGAGGTGAATTATCATGCCCAGACCTTAACTGTGACCGTACCTATGCGGCCGGAATTCGAACGTAAAGCCGATTCCGGTCAATGGCATGGCGGACCTCTCGCTTCCATTATCGATACCGTCGGGGATTTTGCCCTTGGGATGCTGCTCGGGCAGGGCTTGCCTACCATCAACTTTCGCGTGGATTACCTGCGGCCCGCGATTCATACCGATCTCACTGTGGTCGCCACCGTTCGACGGTTGGGTCGCACCGTCGGCGTAGCGGATATTGATGTCTTGAATGATCACCAGCAAGTGGTGGCGATTGGCCGTGCGAGCTACGCCACCACCCTTTCTACGCCGGAAGATAAAAAATGAAATTTAATCAACAACGTCGCCGCTTGCTTACGCTCGCGGCGGGCGGCACCACTTTGGTTGCGGCCGCTAAACTCAGCGGATTCTCGTTGATCACCCACGCACTTGCGGCGTCAGTGAATGCCGATGTGCCAAAACGCGGCGGCACACTAGTGATCTCATGGGGTGGGCTGGAGCCACAGGCGCTGTATGTCCCCGGTGGTGGTGGCTCGGCACCCTTCCAGACATCGACCAAGATCCTCGAGCGTCTGTTGAAGCTGGATAGTGATTTAACCTTCCTGCCTGAGCTGGCAGAGAGCGTCACGCCCTCTATGGATTTTAAACGCTACACCCTCAAACTGCGCCAGGGTGTGAAATGGCACGATGGCCATGATTTCACCGCCGAGGACGTGGTGTTTAACGCTCTCGAACACTGGAAGGCGATCTCGGCGGGGATCGCCTTGAAGTCACTAACTGCGGCGCAAGCGGTTGACTCACATACGGTGACGCTGGATTTTGCTGTGCCGGTGCCCGAGTTCTTCCTGAAATCGACGTTGGCAGGACAGTATCAGCTGGTGCTGCCTAAACATCTGTATGCAGGTCAGGAGATTTTGACCAATCCGCTGAACAATCGTCCAGTGGGCACCGGACCGTGGAAGTATGGCAACTGGATCCGTGGTAGCTACGTCGAGTATGCGCGTAACGAGCAATACTGGGGGCAGGGCCAACCGTGGCTGGATAAGTTGATTGTTCGCTGGTGGGGTGATGCGGCGTCACGCACCGCGGCACTGGAAACTGGCGAATTACAC
This sequence comes from Pantoea sp. App145, assembly GCF_047947045.1. Classification (NCBI taxonomy): domain Bacteria; kingdom Pseudomonadati; phylum Pseudomonadota; class Gammaproteobacteria; order Enterobacterales; family Erwiniaceae; genus Pantoea; species Pantoea sp. App145. The sequence continues at coordinate 225,765 of NZ_CP133293.1, read as the reverse complement.
GTTGGGTATTCTAATCCGGTGCCAGCTCGCGAAATTGAGCGACTGGTGAAAACTGGAAAAGTGGTGCTGGATACGCGCGGTTACGAAAACTCAGCGTGGACCGTCAGCGTGGAGTTTAACCAGCGACGCGACAACGTGAAGCGCCGCGAAGTGCGCCAGGCGCTGCTGCACGCCATTGATCGTCAGTTCATCATCAACACCATCTATTTTGGTCGCGGCAAAGCTGCCGTATCACCTATTTTTAGCAGCAATGCCTTCTTCTTTACTGACGATGTTCCGCTCTATGCTTTTGACCCAGAAAAAGCCAAACAGCTGCTCGATCAGGCTGGCTTACCGGAAAAAGACGGCAAGCGTTTTAGCGTCAATTTGCTGGCGGCGGCCTGGTTCGAAGAGAACGCCAAACTGGGGCAATATCTCAAGCAGGCGCTGAATGATGTTGGCATCGATGTTCGTCTGGATTCCGTCGACCGCGCGACGGCATTAAAGCGCATTTACAGTGATTATGACTACGACATTGCCATTTCCAACTTCACGGCCCCGATAGAGCCGGTGCCAACGGTGACTCAGTTCTATACCAGCGACGGCATCGTGAAAGGAGCCGCCTTCCGCAACGCCACCGGCTATCGCTCAGCTGAAATGGATCAACTGGTAGCGCAGATTACCGTGGAAACCGATGAGGAAAAGCGCAAGGGGTTAATCCATCAGTTTGCCCGCCTTGCCAGCACCGATGTGCCGATTGTGCCGCTGGTTGAAATGCAATCGTTCACGTTGGCTGCCAGCAACGTGCGCAATGTCACCACCGATGCCAACGTGCAGGGCGCCTCACTGAACGATATCTGGCTGGCGGTCGAACGATGATCAGGCTGATCGTTCGACGGGTTCTGCAGGGCATTCCGCTGTTGCTCGGCGTTATTGTCATCAATTTTATCTTGATAAAATCGGTACCCGGCACCCTGCTGGACGTGATGACCGCCGAGCAACAGGTTACCGACCCGGCGATGATTGCAAAATTGCGTCATCTGTATGGCCTCGATCAGTCGGTGCTGATGCAATTACTGAAATATATCGGCTCGGTCTTGCGCTTCGACCTCGGCTTTTCCTATCGACAAAACATGCCCGTTTTAGATGTGATCCTGACGCACCTGCCCGCAACGTTGATATTGATGCTGGCAAGCATCTTGCTGGCGGTGGTAGTTGGCGTCAGCGCGGGCGTGATGTCGGCCCTTCGCGTGAATACGCTGTGGGATACGCTGATCTCAGCCGCCGCCATCCTCTGCTTTGCAGCTCCGAGCTTCTGGCTGGGCATCATGATGATCATCTTTTTCTCGGTAAAGCTCGGTTGGTTTCCGGTGGGAGGCATGGAAACCATCGGCGCGAATCTGACCTTATGGAACCAGACGCTGGATATTTTCCATCATTTAGTGCTGCCCGGTGTCGCGTTGGGATTGTTCTACGCCGCCACCTACACGCGCGTGATGCGCGCTTCTATGCTTGAAGTCGGTCAAATGGACTTTGTCAGAACGGCGCGCGCTAAAGGTTTAGGGGGTGTCAGGATCATCATTCATCACACGTTGCGTAATGCATTGCTTCCGGTGGTGACGTTGCTGGGGCTTCAGCTGGGAACGGTGCTGGGCGGCAGTATTGTGATTGAAGCTGTGTTTAGTTGGCCAGGCATCGGTCAGGTGCTGTTTGACAGCGTGATGAGCCGCAATTATCCGTTGACGCTTGGCGTGCTAGTACTGAGTTCGCTGCTCGTCATTGTTATCAATATCATGGTCGATGTGCTCTATCTGCGCCTCGATCCGCGCATCAGGAGCTGAAGATGGCTACTGTAACCTCGATTCGACTGCCGGTTGCAGCACCGCGCCGCGGCTGGTTCAGGCAGTTTTGCCGTCATCGTGGTGGCATGTTGGGCACCTTGATCCTCGCACTAGTCTTGCTGGTGGCACTGGCGGCTGGCTGGATTTATCCCAGGGATCCGCTGCGTATCGTAGCCCTGCCGGAAATCTGGCCGTTTACTGATTGGCGCTATCCGCTGGGAACCGATTCATTAGGACGCGATATTACCGCGCTGATGTTACATGGTGCGCGGGCAACGCTGTTGATTGGTATCAGCGCCAGCGTTGCCGCTACCCTGATTGGTGTCACCGTGGGCGCCTGTGCGGCATGGTTTGGCGGCTGGGTCGATGAAGCGCTGATGCGCGTGGCGGAACTGTTTCAGATTATCCCCAACGTGGTGTTTGTACTGACCATCGTCTCGGTATTAGGGCCGCACATGATTAATGTGGTTGTTGCCGTTGGGCTGGTTTCATGGCAGCCGATTGCACGGTTGACCCGAGCCGAATTTCTTTCCTTCAAAGATCGCGAGTTTATCCTCGCCTGCCGTGCCAGCGGCATGAGCGCCTTTCAAACGGTCACGCGAGAAATTCTACCCAATGTGATGCCACCAGTGATCGTGTTGGCCTCATTGGTGGTGGCGGGCGCCATTCTGTATGAATCAGTGATTGCGTTTCTTGGCTTGGGCGATCCCAACCTTGCCAGTTGGGGACGGTTAGTCGGGGAAGGCCGAACGCTGATTCGTTCCTCCTGGTTCATCTGCGCTGTGCCGGGCGTAGCGATTATGCTTACCGTGCTGGCGCTGAATTTGCTGGGTGACGGTCTGAATGACGCGTTCAATCCCAAACTGCGGGAGCGCACATGAAACCCGTTCTCTGCGTCAAAAATTTATATCTGGAGCTGCGCTCCGGCGGGCAGCGTATTGATGCGCTAAACGATCTGTCATTAACGCTGCATGCAGGAGAAACGCTGGCGCTGGTGGGAGAATCTGGCTGCGGTAAATCACTAACCGCACTCGCGCTGATGGGGCTGTTACCCCAGCCCGCTCTGCGCATAAAGTCAGGTGAAATCCGCTTTCAGGGAAAAGACCTCACCCGCCTCAGAGAGCGTGAAATGCAGCGCCTGCGGGGATGCAAGATCGCCATGATTTTTCAGGATCCAATGAGCGCGCTCAATCCGGTCAAAACCGTCGGCTACCAATTGATGGAAGTATTGATTACCCATTTACGGCTAGGTCGTGCAGAGGCTTATCAGCGAGCGGTGGCATTGCTCAAGCGCGTGCACATTCCCGATGCCGAACGGCGCATGCAGGCATATCCGCATAACTTATCCGGTGGCATGTCGCAGCGGGTGATGATTGCGATGGCTATCGCCTGCCAGCCAGCAGTGTTGATTGCCGATGAACCCACTACCGCGCTGGATGTTACCATTCAGGCGCAAATCCTCACCCTGCTGAAAGAACTGCAGCAGGAAAATGGCATGGCGCTGCTGATAATTACACATGATCTGGGCGTGGTGGCCGCGGTGGCAAACCGTGTTGCCGTGATGTACGCCGGTCGCAAGATTGAAGAGGCGCCCCTGCTGAGCTTATTTGAACATCCGCAGCATCCTTATACCCAAGGTTTACTCAACGCCACGCCAACCAAAGGCAGCGCAGCGCAAAAACTATTTGATATTCCTGGCCGCGTGCCGCCGCTCAGTCAGTTACCTGCGGGTTGTTCTTTTTATGATAGATGCGCCTGCGCACAGCCGTTGTGTCGCCAACACCCCCCGGCGCTGAGAGCATTTGGCAGTGAACACATTGCCGCGTGTTTTGTTGCCGAACAGCAAAAAACTACCGCATCGCTGAAACGTGCTGGAGGAGGTTTATGAGTCATGTTCTTGCAGCGCAGAACCTGCAGGTGCGCTATCGCACCCGTGAAGGCTATGTTTATGCATTGTCCGGCGTGGATGTGTATCTAAACGCCGGGGAAACACTGGGGCTGGTGGGTGAATCGGGATGTGGAAAAAGCACGCTGGGCAAAGCCCTGATGCGGCTGATCCCGACGGAAGGATCCATTTCTCTCGATGACGTGGACATCAGCCTTGCCAGCGGCAAAGCGCTATTATCTTTTCGCCGCCATGTGCAGATGGTGTTTCAGGATCCACTGGGTTCTCTCAATCCCCGTCAATCCGTGGGCACCAGTATTGCGCGACCGCTGCAGGCTGCAGGCTGGAAAAAACCGCAGATCCGCGAGCGGGTAGAGGCATTGCTCGACCAAGTGGGATTATCGCCCGACGCGGCGCGGCGCTATCCTCACGAATTCTCGGGCGGCCAGCGGCAACGTATTGGCATCGCGCGCGCATTAGCGCTGCAACCTAAAGTGGTGATTTGCGATGAACCGGTTTCGGCATTAGACGTTTCGGTGCGGGCGCAGGTGATCAACCTGATGAAGGATATTCAGCAACGCACGCAGATTGCTTACCTGTTTATCTCCCATGATTTATCGGTGGTGGAGTATATTGCGCAGCGCGTCATGGTGATGTATCTCGGCCGTATCGTGGAGAGCGGGCCGACTGCTGAACTCTGGGGTCAGCCAGCTCATCCCTACACACAAGCCCTGTTGGCAGCAGCGCCGGTGGCCGATCCTCGCCATCTCCAGAGCGAGGTTTTGCTGCAAGGCGAATTACCCAGCCCGCTTTCACCTCCAACGGGCTGTGCTTTTCACACGCGTTGCCCGCACGCGCAACCGCTATGCATGCAAGAAACTCCTCAACTTTCCTTTATTTCATCTGAGCGTCAGGTGGCGTGTCATTTCCATCTGGGCTGAATTCGGAGCAATGTTATGACTGTGATTAATAATCTCGGCGATCTGATCGATCGCCAACTGAATTTAAACCGACCCGCCATTATCGATCTGCGTGACGTGCATCAACCTCGTCATTACAGTCATGCTGAAGTTGATGCGCTTGCGGGTGGCGTTGCTCACTTTTTGCAGCAAAAGGGCTATGCGCGCGGTAGTACGATTGCTATTGCCGCGTTGAACCGGGCGGAATACCTGATCGCCTATTTCGGCATTATGCGGGCGGGTTATGTCGCGGTGCCGTTAAACACCAAGCTGCCGCTGGAAACTCTGCAGTACCTGATCCGTGATGCTGATATAAAACTGGCCTTTGTCGATGACATCAGGGCGGCGCAGCTGGCGTCATTCCTGCCGATCGTCTGTTTTGATGAGCCTGGCGAGGCTGGCTTTGCTGCGCAGATTAAACCGGCCGTTTTTGTTTCTGTGAACGCAGAAGAGGATGAAGTGGCGATGATCCTTTACACATCAGGCTCAACCGGAAGACCTAAAGGTGTGCCGCTTACGCACAGTGGTCACCGCTGGGCATTGGCCGTCACACGATCGGCGGGCATTGAAACGGATGGCGGTCAGGATCGCTACTTAGTGGCCCAACCGTTGTTTCACATGAATGGCTTGTTTCTGAGCAAACGGGTGTTCTCCGCCAACGGACTGTTGGTGATATTGCCGTCATTCAGCATAGAGAGCTATCTTGCCGCGCTGGCTGACTATCAGATTAATATTGTCACGGCGGTGCCGACTATGTTTGCCCGTTTACTGCGCGATGCACAACAGCTACAGCGCTATGATTTCAGTGCGTTACGCAAAGTGATGCTCGGTTCTGCCCCGATGACTTTAGGATTGTTGAACCGCATTAAAGCGGCATTTCCCGGTGTTATCATTACGCATGGCTATGGCACCACGGAAGCGGGACCGGCTATTTTTGGCCCGCATCCGGATGGACTGGCAACGCCGTCGCTTTCATTGGGTTATCCGCTTTCGCTGTCGGCGGTTGAGTTAGTTGGAGCAGAAGCACCGGATAAGGGTGTGCTGCGCATGCGCAATCCTGCGGTTACGCCTGGCTATCACCGTTTGCCAGATAAGACCGCCAAGGTGCTCAGCGATGGATGGTATGACAGTGGCGATGTGATGCGCAGAGACGAGAATGGATTTTACTTTTTCGTTGGACGCGCCGATGACATGTTTGTCACCTCAGGTGAGAATATCTATCCGGTTGAGGTCGAAAAAACCCTGGAAGCGCATCCTCAGGTGCGTCAGGCGTGCGTGGTGCCGTTACCTGATGAAGAGCGGAGCCAGGTACCCGTCGCGTTTGTAGTGCTCCAACCCGGGAGTGCGCTAAGCGCTGAAGCGTTAAAAGCGTGGGCCTTGTCGCAAGCACCGGCCTATCAACATCCACGACGCATTGCATTCATTCACGAATTACCCTGGGCAGGCACCAATAAAGTGGACCGCAACCAGCTGATTGCTCGCGCACGCACTCTGGAAGAACAACAAAGCTGGCAGCAACCGGCGGGTGAGGTAAGCACAGATGTCTGATTTTAAAGGCAAGATAGCCTTAATAACGGGTGCAAGCGGCGGAATCGGTGCGGCGATAGCGCGGCTGCTGGCTGAGCGGGGGGCGGTTGTGGTGCTGCATTATAATAACAATGCAGTTGCAGCGAGAGATTTACAGACAGAGATCGTTGCTGCTGGAGGAGATGCGCTGATTGTACAAGCTGACCTGGCCGCAACAAACGGAGTTGAAGATCTGACTGGGAAACTGGATGCGCAGTTGCAGACTCGGTATCGCAGTAACCATTATGATATTCTGATTAACAATGCGGGTAAAGGCGGAAGGAAGCCACTTGAGGTACTGACGCCTGCGCACTTTGCCAGCCTGTTGCAGACCAATCTGACGTCACCACTGTTTCTTATCCAGCAGGCATTAACACGCCTACGCGATGGCGGCAGGGTCATTAACATTTCATCGATTGCAACCCGTTCATCCTGGCCTGAAATGATCGGTTATGCGCCGACCAAAGCAGGGCTGGAAGCCATTACGCTGGCGCTGGCTCCGCAATTAGGTGAGCGTGGAATTACCATTAATTCGGTTTTGCCGGGCGCCACCGCCACCAATATGAATGCCGTTAGCAGCGACCCGGTCGTTGCTGCTTCCGTTGCACGTACCATCGCGCTGGGTAGGGTCGGCCAACCCAACGATATCGCACAGGTCGTGGGGTTTCTGGTAAGTGATGCTGGAGGTTGGATTACCGGCCAGCAGATTGATGCCAGCGGAGGACAGCGTTTGTGATCACGTGAGGGGGCGGACTGAATGTCACTTTCTGAGCGTCTGAGATCATCCAGTTGCGGACGGTCTCAACGGAAACCGGAATGCCGTGTCGTTCAAGCAGCTTCTCGGTGGCCAGCGTTGGCCCGAAATCCGCGTAGTGTTGCCGGATCAGTTGCAGAGCGGCACAGCGTAAATCTTCGGGAATGCGGTTGTTGCCGGGACGTCCGCGGCGGGCAGACACAATCGACGCCGCACCGTGTTCACGGTAACGCCGCAAAACGCGCTGCACCTGACGTACCGTAAGTTCGAGAAGGCGTGCGGCTTCGCGCTGCAGCAGAGTGTGGTCGTGAACGCGCTGAATGATGCCAAGCCGGTAAAGATCTTTATCTGTCATGGTCACCAACATAAAGTCTGCATCCTGAGCTGAGCCTGAGGAAATTTAAGACTAGTTCAGGGACGAAATCTGTAAATTGTTCCGTACGACATTAGCGCTTTGGAGTAACAATAAAAGTTCACAAAATGAGGATTATGTTAAATACATACTCATCAAAAATACACAAACCAGTTATTTACATCACCTACCACCACCTATGCTTCAGACATTCACTCATCGTCTCAGTTATCTGGCCTTCATCTACAAAAGCCGCTCACCTCACCAGTAAAGCGGCATTATACTAAGACTGATACTCTTCATATTCCCAAAGTCTGAAAAGACTTAATTGAAGCGCAGTTTTGAACAATAAACTGGCTCGGTTATTTCATGGCTATCCTATGCTGTCGCCGCCAGTTTGAAAAAACATTAACCACCTCCCTGGTATGAGTATCCACCTTATGCATGCATCCTTTCAGTCAAAAGAAAATACAGGAGTCGACAGTCTCGACCATCAGCCCTTAGCAGGATTCAATTCGGAGTGATCAATGGCAACATCTTCAACACCATATTTAGCCAGAATCTTTTGATAGGTACCGTCTTTGATCAACGAGTTCACGGCTTCTACCCAGTATTTAGCATCCCCTGATTGTTTGCTAATCGGAATGCCAGCGTAAACCGTATCGAATACAGGTCCAACCCGTTTTAAATCATTCTGACTTTGTAGCAACCAGCCATTTTCCCCGGTGTAGCCCAAGGTTGCATCAGCACGTCCAGAGCGCAGCGCCAGCCATGTTGCCCCACGATCTGGGAACTGACTCACTTTAATGGCCGCTTTACCTTGTGATTCACATTGCTGTGAATGCTGTTCGAAGGTTTTAGTCGAAGGGTGGCTGGCCAGCAAAGCAATAGTCTTACCGCAGAGATCATTGAGAGTGACATTGTCACGAAAATCTGAGTTCTTTAATACAATAAGTTGATAACCTGCACGCACTGTAGAGGCGATATCCACAACCTGTTGTCGTTCTGGTGTGGCGTCCAAACCGGCGGCAAGAGCAAATTTACCAGACTGAATAGCCGGAATGACTGCAGCAAAATCACCGCTCGTGACGCTAATCTTTGCTCCCAGCCGCTGTGCGGCCGCGTTCGCAATATCATAAAAATACCCCGTGGGCTGGCCATTATCGTTCTTGAAAGACAGTGGCTCCCAGTCATATTGAATGGCTGCAACCAGGGTTTTTCCCTCATAAGGCGAGTCTTTGATGGCCGTAGCATGTGCCAGTGAGGCAGCCAGCATAGATGAGAGCACGGCAATAGATATAGCTCGAAGTTTCATATTTTATCCCAAGTGAAATACCTGCCAGTTACAGCGGCGTGGTGTGAAAACGACCTAATGTGCGAGCGGCCAGATACCCCTCTCGCGTTGCTTCGGTTAAGCCACGCGGTGCGCGGGCATCGCCGACTATTTGCACGGCAAATCCCGCCTGTTTTGCTTGATCATACAACTGGTTATTGACACTCGGAATCAGTGAGGTGACGATTAACTCAGGCTGAGTGAATAATTCAACCAACTGATTATTGAGGATGTTTTGAAGCATTAAACACCTCTGGTTGAGTATCAGTCTGTGGTCGGCAATAAACTGCACACCCAAGTCTGCAAGTCGTGATAACGCTGGTAAGCGTACGGTGCCATTCAGTCCTTGCCCGGCAAAACTTAGCGATGTAATGAATTGCACCTGATGACCTTGGCTGGCCAGAAGTTCTGCCACACTGAGTGCGGCACGTCCGCCCCAATCGTCAAACACCAAAACCTTGCTGGCCGAAGTGGGCGGCATCTCCAGCGCTTGATTCACGGTAAGAATGGGGGCAGAAAGACTTTCACGCCATTCAACGGCTTCCGTTTCGCGACTGCCACTGGCGATAATGACCTGATCGGGAGCAATGTCGAGCAAGGTCTGTAGGGTGACAGTATGCCCCAAATGCAAACTGACCTTCGAGACAGCCAGTTCCCGTTCAAACCAGTTAATGATGCCGCGCAGATCCTGTCGATGTGGCACTTTTTCGATGAGCGTCAACTGCCCTCCCAACTGTGTCAGTTGGTCGAACAACGTCACCTGATGCCCAAGTAACGCGGCATTGCGCGCGGCTTCCAGGCCCGCTGGCCCTGCACCAACAACCAATACTTTCAGTACGCTGTTGCTCTCGCGCTCTGACCATGCTGCTGCTTCCGCTTCACGGCCAGCGACCGGGTTGAATGCACAGTGAATGGGTTTACCATCCGCGACACGCTGCCAGCAACCCGATTGGATACCTACGCAGGGACGTGTGCGATCAGCCTCTCCTCGCTGGGCTTTTAAAGGTAGGTCTGGATCGGCAACCAGTTCACGTGCCATTGTGACGGCGTCACACACGCCACTGCTGATGAGTTTTTCAGCCAGTGTCGCATCAAGCACTCGGCCGGCAAGCCAGATGGGTAAATGTGGTAACTGGCGCTTTAAGGTTGCCGCTGACTCCTGCCATAACGCCGGTGGAAAACTGGCATCCGGCAGATTGGTTGAAACCCCCCACCCACTGGAGAAGTTGCCGCCACTTACCGATAAGTAATCGAGCAGACCACTACGGCCTAAAGTAACGATTTGCTCGGTCAAGGGTGTCAGGTTTTCTTTCTGAGGCTGAAGCTCCAGATTGACTCGCGCACCCACTACCAGACTGTCGCCAATCCGCTCACGAATACGCAACAATATTGCCAGTGCAAACCGCGTGCGTTTCTCTGCACTACCGCCCCAATCGTCATTGCGGAGATTGGTTTCTGGCGAGAGAAATTGCTGCACCAGATTGCCGTGGCCAAAGTGCAATTCAATACCATCAACCCCCGTCTCAGCGACTGCGGCTGCTGCATCGGCAAAATCATTGATGACCTGCTCGATCTCATCCTCGCTCATCGCTCGAGGCACGCGAACAATGCCACCATACTCACGTTGTGGAACCGACGAAGCAGAGAAAAGGATCTCTTCGCTACGATTAGGGCCTAGAAATGCCTGGCGCCCAGGATGATTCAGCTGCACAAAACTTAATGCCCCATGCGCATGGATACGCTCGGCAAGCTGATGGTATTTCCCGGTTCGCGCTTCATTCTGAACGAAAAAGTCACCACATCCTGGGGAAACGGCATTGGCTTGGGTGATCACCACGGCTGCGCCGCCTTCTGCCCGGCGGGCTTCATAAGCCAGCAGATCTTCGTTGTGAGTGCCTGGCCCAAGCGACGTACCATGCCCGGAATTGATAATGCGATTGCGTAGCCTGCGTTTTCCGACCTGTAACGGTGTAAACAGGTGCTTATGTTCATTGCTCATGAAAAATTACTCTGAGGAAAGTGATTGTATTTGTTGTAAAAAGCTTCTGGTACGTGGCTGAATCGGATTATCAATGACTTGTTGTGGTGTCCCGTATTCGACTATGTGCCCCTTATCGAGGAATGCAACGTGACTGGCGACACGACGCGCAAACTGCATTTCATGCGTCGCAACAACCATGGTAATACCACTGGCCGCCAGGTCGGTCATTACCGCCAATACTTCGTTGACTAACTCTGGGTCAAGGGCTGACGTAGGTTCATCAAACAGGATCAATTGCGGGTCACGCGCCAGCGCTCGCGCAATAGCCACACGTTGCTGCTGGCCGCCTGAAAGTGATAGCGGCCAGGCATCGGCTTTATGTTCCAATCCCACACGTGCCAGCAATGTCCTGGCTTTATCCTCCGCCACTGCGGACTGTCCCTGTATACCGGGTGCTAATGTAATATTCTGTAGAACAGTTAAATGAGGGAACAGGTTGAACTGCTGAAATACGAAACCGATTCGGTTACGTTGCTGGCGTGTCACGCGTTCTGTCGCATGAAACAATTTTCCATTGCGATTCACCACGCCAAGCGCTTCGTTGTGAAAAAAGATCATTCCGCTATCAGGGCGTTCCAGCGTGGCGAGTAAACGCAGCAATGTGCTTTTTCCCGACCCTGAAGGTCCTATTAAACACAGTACCTCGCCTTCAGCGATATCTAAATCGACATGTTCCAGCACCACATTATCGGCATAACGTTTTTGTAAATGACGCGCACGCATAACCGGTACGGCTGTTGCATTATCACCAGCATGAATACTCTCTGACATAAGTTATCCTTTTATATTTTAACTCCGATGATAACCGCGACCGTAATAACGCTCACTCCAAGATTGCAATAATGACAATAACGAAGTGACAGCGACATACCAGAATGTGGCAACCAATAGCAATGGGATGATTTTATAGTTTCGATTATAAATGAGCTGCGCTGAATACAACAATTCGGTGACAGCAACGACACTGATAATCGACGTTCCTTTGAGGTTGTCTATGAGGAAGTTACCCAGCGCAGGAATAATGGTACGCAGTGACTGTGGCAGAGTTATTTTTCTGAATATCTCACCCGGTGATAGCCCCAACATACTGGCCGCTTCTTTTTGCCCTAACGGTACAGCTAATAGGCCACCACGAATAAATTCAGCGGAATAAGCCATACCGTGTAATGTCAAACCGAGGATTGAGGCACCTAGTGCGCTAATTAAATCGTTGGTAGGCACGGTGATATAAGGGGTAAGGCCGGGAAAGCCCAGAGTCAGTTTGGGCACTAAATAGCCGATGTTAAACCAAAACAGTAACTGTACCAGTAGTGGTGTGGCGCGGAAAAGCCAGATATAGGCCCAGGCGAGCGCGGAAAGTAAAGGATTAACCGATAACCTCATCAGGGCAATAACTACGCCAAAAATGACGCTTAATAACGTCACCAACGCTGTCAACCACAGTGTGGTCCAGAGTCCCAGCATAATCTGTTTATCAAACAAATAATGCGCCACCAACGGCCAGTCAAAAGCTTGATTTTCAGCAGCTTGCCATATCAGGTAAAGTAATACTCCGCCAGCAAAGAGCGCAGAAAGATCACGTCGCCAACGCCAGGCAGAATGAATGCCGTCTCGTTGTTCAACCTCCAGTATTGCGGAAATAGCAAAAGTTTCACTTCCTTTCGACGGTGGATGTTTTTCATTTAAACTGGCTTCAGCACGCCAGCGTGAATTTATCTCACTCATAACTTCCCCTGGAAAATAATAAATTATTTGTTCATAAATGATGCGGGGGCACCAATGCGAATTTTAATTATCTATTGCTGGATTTATCATGTTGTCCCCGCAAACGGGTCAAGTTGCTGGATTAATGACAACCTTTTTCAATCCCACATTCTGAACACCGTATTTTTTAAGAATGGCTTGATAACTACCATCTGCAATCAGGGCATTGATGGCTGCAGCCCAGGCTTTAGCGTTTCCGCTCTCTTTATTCACGGAGAAACCGGACTCTCCGCTATTGAAAACCGGTCCGGTAACGCGCCAGTCTGGGTCTTTTTTGGTGATCCAGCCGGCTTCACCGGTGTAGACCGGTGTTAACTCAGCCTGGCCACTTTTAACCGCTAACCACGCAGCAGAGCGAGACGGAAAAATAGCGACGCGTAAGGCGGGCTTACCCTGTTTCTCACACTGTGCCGCTTGTTCGTTCAGGGCATCCAGCGTCGATTGTCCTGCCAATGCTGCAACTGAATGGCCGCACAAAGCATCCATCTGCTTACCCAGGTGCACCGTACTTTTAGTCTGGGTAATGAAGGAATAACCCGCATCGATCAGTGGGATGATATCGACCACCTGTTGTCGGGCGACAGTGGCATCCGTTCCCAACGCCAGGTCGAAGCGCTGGCTTTGCAGACCAGGAATGAAGGTGTCGAAGGTACCGTTGGCAATCGACAGGTTAGCGCCCAACTTTTTCGCTGCCGCTGCAACCAATTCATAGAAATAGCCACTGTTTTCGCCCTTATCATCAACAAAAACTAATGGCTCGTAGTCATTCTGCATAATTCCGTGCAGTTGTTTACCCTGTAAAGGCGTATTCAGGGTGCTTTCTGCGAACGCATGGGTGCTCAGACAGGCGAATAGGCTCGCTATCATTATTTTTTTCATCTTTTATTCCTGGTGTAATTAACGTGAATAAACCGCCTGAGGATCAGCGAATTGACGCTCAGGTGAAAACGCTGGCCACGCAGTGTCCAGATTGATCTCGTTATTGATGGCCTGAGCGAGCAGTTCTCCCAGCGCTGGGGCCAGTTTGAAACCATGACCTGATAAACCCAGCCCCAGCCATAAATGCGAATGCGGTTGGTGACGACCTAATAACGGGGCCTGGTCAAAGGTGTAAGCCTCTGGCCAGGTCCCACCGCCAATAATGGTTCGATGGGCACCATTGACGGCTTCTGCCAGATGGCGATCGAGGCGTTGATACAGCACTGGGGTAAGACTCGCTGTGGCGTCAGTAGCGACCAGCTGCGGATCATGTTGTTCGTCCAGTTCAGCATCGCCGACGAAGAACTTGAAATGTTTACCGTCAGGTAAGGGTTGCGTATTCCACATGGGACGTCCGGCGGTGACGCGCATCGTGGCGGGAAACAAATGACTGTCAAAACCATCAGACTTACCGATGTGAAAGCTCATTCCTAAACGACGCGAGGCAATAGGTAATTGAGGTAACAGGTTTTTTCCCCACGCACCGGTAGAGATGATAACCTCGTCAAATTCTTGCTTTTCTCCGTTGAGCGTTAATGCTACACCTTGCTCTGTCGGGATAATGGCGGTGATTTTCGCGTCTTCCTGTATCACGGCACCCAGTGACTGAGCTTGTTGGGCAGAAGCCAGCAGCAGCTCATGGGTAAGCAAAATGCCACCTGCGGGATCAAATAATCCTATTTCATCTTTATCAACATTGAGACGAGGGAAACGCTGGTTAATCTCTTGCCGGCTTAAACGTTCATGAGGCAGCGCCTGTTGCTGAGCGGAGTGCTCGACGGCAAGAAACCACGGGCTATCAGGTGTTCCCAGGGTCAGGAATCCGCCAGCATAAAAAAGCTTTTGCTGTTGTTCCTCTTCTAACTGTTGCCAAAGTGCCTGGGAGCGTTGTAATAACGGGGTGTACAACCCGCCCTCACCGTAAATGAGGCGATGTTGTCGCGTTCGTCCCCCTGAGGCACCGAAATTATTGCCCACTCTAAACTGTTCAAAACCATGAACCTCGATGCCTTTGCGCGCCAGCGCCAGTAAGGTGGCGCAGCCTACGGCACCTAACCCCACGACGGCGACTTTTAATTTACTCATCTATTCATTCCCTAATATCGGTGTAGCAGTCTTAAATACTTTTATAATGATTTTAATTATGCTCAATATAATCACTATCACGATATTTATTAAATGGTGTTAGAGGCAGGTTACAATACACAGGGAAATTGCTAATTACTAATACTTATTGGGTTATTCTATTTATGTTGTAAGCTTTATAAATAAAGTAATTTGCAGCTAAAATAATTTATGCAATTAGACATAAGGAAACATAGATTATCATTAATTTTATTTCATGATAATTGATGTAATCATTCCATGAGGGTATTTTTCTCAATGCGATCCCATGGGCAACCATCGGTTGGCGGCCCCCCTGAGGTAGACTCGGGATTTTTTACTGCAAACTACTATCGGCATGTTGCGAAAATTCTGGAAGCTGCACGTTGTGATCTCACCTTCATACCGCCCTTATTTACTCACTTATTAAGCTTTTGAAAAATTGAGCTGAATATCACGCAACAGTTCTATAGCCAGCTGTTGGTGTTGAGACATTTTAAAAAATGTCATTTTATAATTCTTCAACGTAATCATGATGATGCGCCTTGGCATGCTATTTGAATGACATTCTACTTCTATTAAAACAGGAGTCAGTATGAGTCAAATAGACAAAGCATGGGGAGCGGGACCGTCAGAGAGTTATGAACGTCTTGCTGAGCGCTTCAGGCCCCTCTTTGCCCGCATTCGTGAGGGGGTCATTAATCGTGAACTAAAGAGAGAATTACCCATTGAACAATTAGACTGGCTCAAAGAAGCGGGATTTACTGCGTTACGTATCCCCAAAAAATATGGAGGTAGCGCGGTTTCCCTTCCGGAACTGTTTAATTTGCTGATTGAATTAGGCGAAGCAGATTCTAATTTAGTTCAGGCATTGCGCGGCCATTTTGGCTTTATCGAAAGTCTTATTAACAGCGACAACCTTGAACGTCAGGCGCACTGGCTTCCGCTACTCGGGCGCGGTGACATTGTAGGGCTGGCCTGGAGTGAAACAGGAGATGCACTCCAGCTAACCTTCAGCACCCAGTTAGTCGAATCGGAAGGGCAATGGACGCTGAATGGAAAAAAATTCTACACCACCGGATCGCTCTACGCAGATTGGATTGATATCGGCCTGCAGGACGACGAAGGAAATCTGCAAGGGCTTATTGTCTCGCGCCATGCGCAAGGTGTCACTGTTCTGGATGACTGGAATGGTTTCGGCCAGACCCTGACCGCAAGCGGCACCGCCATTTTTGAGCAGGTTGTGGTCTCCGTTACGGACGTTTATCAGGAACCCAACTTCCGCTATGCAACCGGTTTTTACCAGTTGGTTCATCTGGCCACGCTCGCGGGCATTGGCCGAGCGCAAAGTGATGAAGTGGCACTGCATGTGGCACAACGTACTCGCACCTATAGCAACGGTAATGCACCGCGTGCGTCGCAGGATGTACAAATTCTGCAAGTAGTCGGCAAAGTGCGCAGTGCCGCTTATAGCAGTTCCGCTATCGTGCTGAAAAGTGCTGAAGCCTTGCAACGCGCGTTTGAAGTCAGTCATGAGGAAGAAGAGCAGAAGGCACAGGTTAATGCTATCGCTGAACTTGAAGTTTCGCAGGCACTCAATGTGGTGACGGATCTGCTTCTCACCAGTTCAACGCTGCTATTTGATGCACTAGGCGCATCCGCCACTTTAAAACCACATGCGCTGGACCGCTTCTGGCGCAACGTGCGCACCCTTTCCTCTCACAACCCGCGCATCTACAAAGATCGCATTGTTGGTGATTTCGCGGTGAATGGCACCCTGCCGCCCTATCAATGGCGGATTGGGGTGGCTGTTGAAAACACAGGAGAGAAAGCATGAGCCAACAATTTCACCTGGCGGGATTTATGATGGCCTCTGCCGTGACGCACAGTCACGCGATGTGGCGCCACCCACGCGGCAACACGGATTTTCTCAGCGTTCGCTATTATCAGGATGTGGCACGTGCCGCAGAGCGTGGTTTCTTCGATTTCGTGTTTTTTGCTGATGTTCTGGCGGTGCCCGGCCGTTATAGCAACGACATTCGGCAGGCCGTTGAGCATGGTGTGCAGTCGGTAGCTACGCTGGATCCTTCATATGTGGTGATGGCGATGGCCGCCGTTACACGCCATCTTGGCCTCGGCGTGACGCGGTCTACCACTTATTACAACCCGTATGACATCGCACGAGCCTTTGCCACACTTGACCATCTCACAGAGGGTCGCATCGCCTGGAATGTCGTGACGTCTAACGCCGATGCCGAAGCACAGAACTTCGGTTTCCCGCACCATCTGGAACATGCACAACGTTACAACCGTGCCGATGAATTCCTCGAAGCCACCTGTAAATTGTGGGGTAGTTGGGATCCCGATGCGCTGATTATTGATAAACAGGGGCGTTTTGCTGACCCCGATAAAGTGCATGTGGTTAACCATCACGGCGAATGGTTCAACACACGCGGGCCGCTGACGGTACCCGCATCACCGCAACGCCGACCCGCCATTATGCAGGCGGGATCATCAGCACTCGGGAAGGATTTTGCCGCGCGCTGGGCGGAAATTATCTTCGAAATTGATCCCACGTCGGATGGTCGCAAAGCCTATTATCGCGATGTTAAGGCTCGCACGGCGGCACGTGGCCGTGATCCCAATAGTGTCAAAATCTTCCCTTCTTTTATTACGTTTGTCGGGGAAACGGAAAGTATTGCGCGGGAAAAGCAGCGTTTCCATAACCAACTGGCGGATCCGATTGCGGGATTGATTACCTTGTCGGCGCACGTCGATCACGACTTCTCCGGCTACGCATTGGATGAGTCGCTACAGAACGTTGATGTTGGCGGCAATACCGGGTTGTTTGAAGTGGCACGTCGTATCACCGCCAGAGACAACCTAACGTTGCGTGATCTCGGAAAACTCTATGCGCAAGGCGTACTACTGCCGCAATTGGTGGGTACACCACAGCAAATTGCCGATCAGCTGGAAGCCAGCTTCGACAATGGCGAAGCCGATGGTTTCATCATCTCAGCCGCCTATTTGCCGGGCAGCTTCGACGAATTCAGCGACTTTGTCGTACCAGAACTCCAGCGTTGCGGACGGGTACGCCAGCGTTATGAAAGTACTCGTTTACGCGACCACCTTGGTTTACCCGAAGTCTCTTTACGCGAGTTTCTGCGTTAATTTTGCCGCTTCAATCAGGAAAATATGATGTTTAAACACGTGCGATCTACCTTGTTCAACTTAAATAATCCACGCGCTATTGATACGCACCTTGATCGCCTCGATACACATGGCATCAGTCGCCGCGAATTTATCACTTTAGCCACCGCAGGCGCCGCTGCCGCTGCCACGGCCAGTTTGTGGAGTAGCCCAGCAGTTGCCGTCGTTGCACCATCGGGCAAACTCGCCTATCTGGCGTGGACCAGTCGGGTAGAGTTTATGGCGCAGGCCAGCCACGCCACTCAGGCGGCTTCGCAGCTTTTTGGCCTTGGCTACAGCTACCTTGACGGGCAAATCGACAGCCAGCGTCAGCTGAACCAGGCGGAACAACAATTTGCCGATGGTGCCAACGCATTGATTTTGCATGCGCCGGATGGTAGCGCGGTGCGGCGCATCGCGCAGCTAGCACAGCAGAACAAAGCTTACTTTGCCAATGTCTGGGCGACGTTACCGTGGTTTACGCCGTTCGATGCCAGTGAATACTACACACTCTATGCGGTACCTGAAGAGTTCAGCGCCCATCGCAGCGTGACGGAAGTGCTGCTCAAAGCGGTCACTGAGAAGTTTGGCGGCGGCGATATTATTGGCGTCACTGGCGTGCCTGGCTTCTCCACTGACTCGGTGCGCAGTCGTGGACGCGATGCTGCTTTTGCTGCTTTCCCGAAAACCAAACTGGTCGACCAACTGCCAGGGCTATTTAACCGCGAAGATTCATTAAAAGCCACGCAGGATCTGCTGTCACGCCATAAGAATGTGGTGGGTGTGGTGGCACAAAATGATGATGTTGCTCAGGGCGTGATCGCTGCCTTGCGGGCCAACGGCCTGAAACCAGGTGAAGATGTGTTGGTGGTTGGCGCAGATGGTACCACTGAAGGCGCCCGTGCTATTAAAAACGGTCAACAGCTGGCAACCAGCGCCAACTGCCCGGCGTTTCAGGCAGGATTTTTCACTGCGCGTCTCTATGATGTGCTTAATGGCTGGCAGCCACGCGCTTCGGAACGCATGCTTAATTGGCACTCAGTCACAATGACTCGCGATAACGTCGATGTGTATCTACAACGCTATGTCGATAACGGTGACGTTCCACCTTTCGATTACAAATTAATGTCGAAAGTCGCACACCCTAATGAATGGGACCCGCAAGGCGAAATCACGCCTCTGGATATAGATGTTGAGTGGGCTGGACTGCCTAAACCCGCCAACTGGCAATATCCCCAAGCCTACCTTGATGCCAAAAACAACGGCGAATGGCAACGCGTGATTGAGGAGTATCGCGCTCACTACAAGATCCCCTTCTTTGGTCCCTCGCCCTTCAAGGCCAAAGTATGAGTAGCTTGTTGTGTATTCAGGGGGTGAAAAAGCGTTACGGTGATAATGCGGTGCTGCACGGTTTATCTCTGGAGGTGGCGCAACACAATGTGGTGAGTCTGGTGGGTGAAAACGGAGCGGGTAAAACCACGCTGTTCGATATTCTCTCTGGACTCACACCCGCTGACGGCGGCGAAATGTCATTGCGTGGCGTCCGTTATGCCCCCCGTTCGTTACAACAAGCACAAGACGCAGGCATCTCAAGAGTATTTCAGGAGCAGGCTCTGGTCAGCGGATTATCCGTGTATGAAAACCTGTTGCTGGGTCGCGATCGCCACTTTTATCGTGCTGGCTTTTTACAGCGCCGCGCCATGGTGCTAAAAGCCCAGCAGTTGGCGGATGAGGCGGTATTGCAATTAGATGTGCGTCAACCGGTTGATCGGCTCTCCTTCTCTCAGCGCCAGACCATCGAGATTGCACGCGCTTGTCTGGCTCCGGGCTTGCTTGATGATATTGCTCACCCGCTGATCCTGCTGGATGAACCTACCGCAACACTCGACCTGGCCGATGAAAAGTGGTTTCTGGATTTAGTGGGAAAACTGCGCCAGCGTGCCAGCTTCCTGTTGGTATCCCATCGATTACAGGAGGTGATCAAACTCTCCGATGTTATTTACGTGCTTAAAGATGGAGTGCGGGTTGCATGTACCGAGTCGCAGGTCACCAGCCCAACACAGTTGCAACAGTGGATGGTGGGGCGCGAGCGCGCAGCCGATCACTACTATCAACATCTGCAACATCCGGTCGATGATCAGCCACTGGCTTTTACGGTACAAAACCTCGCGAGAGCAGCAAGTTACCACAACATCAATTTGCAGATACGTCAGGGGGAAATTGTTGGCTTAGGTGGCTTGCTAAATAGCGGCAAGGAAGCGTTGGCCAAAAGCGTTGCTGGAGTGCTGTTGCCGGAAAGCGGAGAAGTCTCGCTTGCAGGAGCGCCAAGCCAGAAACCGCGCATTAGCAAGCTAGTGCGACAAGGCGTGGGCTACATTCCGGCCGAGCGGTTGGAAGAAGGTATGATTGCACCCTTTAGCGTCAGTTGGAATCTTTCACTGTCCAGTGGAGCAGATCGTTTTAGCCATCGTTATGGCTATTGGTATCGGCGGCTAGAGAGCCAGGTAGCAACAGATTTTATTGAACGCTTACGTATCCGTAATGCAACACCGAACAAGCTCTGCGCACAGCTTTCCGGTGGCAATCAACAAAAAGTGGTGCTGGCGCGTTGGCTTTTTCGCCAGCCGCGCGTGTTAATCCTCGATAATCCCACACGTGGTGTTGATGCAGGTGCCAAAGAGGAAATTTATCGCGAGCTACGGCAACTGAGTGCGCAAGGCGTTGCGATTTTGCTGCTGAGTGATGAACTGCTGGAGTTGATTGGTTTGTCACACCGTATAGTCATCCTTCAACACGGGCAACAGGTCGGTGAAATATCGGCACCTGCCAATCACAAACCCGATGAACAAACGCTGGTTGCCATGATGCTCAACGTCCCCGTTTCCCACTCTGACCGGAACCTACTATGACACAGCAGACCGTATCACCGTTACTCAACACGCGTGCCCTTCCTTTCGCCTGGAAACAGGCGCTGCCGCTGTTGGTGGTTATCGCGCTGGTGATTTTTTTTAGCCTAAACACCGATGCGTTTGCCACTGTGCGCAACTTCAGCGCGATTGCCGGTCAGGCCAGTGCGTTGCTGATTGCCTGTATTGGCCTGACATTTGTGATTTTGATGGGTTGTATAGACCTTTCAGTGGGTGCGATGGTGCTGCTGGTTGCAGCGGCTACCGTGACCCTGATGAACAGTATGGGGCTGATGTACTCCGCGCTACCGCTAGCGCTGTTGATTGGTGGCGTACTAGGCGTACTGAATGGCGTGGTTTACACCTTTGGTCGCGTGCCCTCATTTGTAGTCACACTGGGGTCATTATCGATCTTCAGTGGTCTGGCTTTGACATTGCTTCAAGGCCGTGCGGTGGCGTATCAAGCGCTGGAATTTGAGTCTATCGCCATTGGTCAGTTGATTCCGCATGTGCCCAACATTGCACTGTGGGCACTACTGGCGTGGTTGCTCAGCGTATTTGTTGCTCATCGTACTCGCTTTGGTCGCTACAGCTATTTGATTGGCGGCGGCGAACGCGTGGCGCATACCGCAGGCATTCCGGTGAGGCGCTATAAGATTTATGCCTTCTGCGCCTCGGGTGTATTCGCCGGTCTGGCAGGGATCCTCTCAGTAGCACGTCTCGGTGCTGCCGGGCCATCATTGGGTAGCGATTTGCTGCTCAATAGTCTGGCCGCGATTGTGGTTGGTGGAACCTCATTAGCGGGTGGTAACGGCGGACCGCAGCGTACCCTGGTTGGTGTACTGATTATCGCACTGATGGATAACGGTCTGAATTTACTGAGTGTGACGGAGTTTATGCAGATGGTCATTAAGGGCGCGGTGGTAATCGCAGCTGTTCTCACCGGACGTCAGCCAGCCCAGAATGTAGTGAAATAGAGAGGAAATTACCGATGGCAAAACGACTGATTATTAACGCCTTCTCGATGGCAGCGGTATCACATATTTATCACGGTTTTTGGCGCAATCCGGCCACGCAGGCGACACGTTTTTATGAGCTTGATGTATGGGTTGAGCTGGCGAAACGACTGGAATCGGCACACTTCGATGCGCTGTTTCTCGCCGATGTGCTCGGCGTCGACGCCATCTATAAAGGCTCGGCCGACACCTACATAGAACAAGCGGTGCAGATCCCAATTCACGATGCTTCCACCATCGCGACCGCGTTGGTCGCGGTCACACACCAACTTGGACTGGTCTTTACCAGCTCAATTTTGCAAGACCATCCATTTAACTTCGCGCGTCGCGTCTCGACGCTCGACCATCTCAGTAAAGGTCGCGTCGGCTGGAATATTGTCACCAGCGTCAGCGACAATGCCTCGCAAAACTTTGGCTTGCCTGGCATTACCGCTCACGATGAGCGCTATCGCTGGGCTGAAGAGTACATGGAGGTGGTCTATAAACTGTGGGAAGGATCCTGGGACGATGAGGCGTTACTTAACGATGCACGCAACAATCGCTATGCCGATCCAACGCATATTCATCGTATCCAGCATCAGGGAGATCGTTATCGCGTCGCTGGACCGCATCTGGCGCTGCCTTCACCGCAGCGTACTCCGGTGCTTTATCAGGCGGGATCGTCCAGGGCGGGGCGCGCTTTTGCCAGTCGCCACGCCGAAGGTACCTTTATTGTTTGCCGTAATCCGGAAGGTGCGCGCGTGCTCACCAGCAACATGCGGGAACAGCTACGCCAAAGTGGACGCGATGCGCACGACCTGAAATTTATGCAAGGCTTGTCGTTTGTGGTCGGCAGTACGGAAGAGGAAGCCAAGCGTAAAGCGCGCGCATTAGATGAATATCTCAGTGTCGATGGTCTGCTGGCACACATCAGCCGTGACCTGGGTGTCGATCTTGGCGTAATGTCACCGGATCAGCCCTTGTCTGAAGTCAAAATCGATGGGGTGCAGGGAATTATTGAGTATTTCAGTGATGCCTTCGACCGTACTCCCACCATTGCTGATCTCGCCAGCGCTTACGCCCTTAACACGCGCATTGTCGGTACGCCTGA
Source organism: Pantoea sp. App145 (assembly GCF_047947045.1). Taxonomy (NCBI): domain Bacteria; kingdom Pseudomonadati; phylum Pseudomonadota; class Gammaproteobacteria; order Enterobacterales; family Erwiniaceae; genus Pantoea; species Pantoea sp. App145. Next base: position 203,008 of record NZ_CP133293.1, on the reverse strand, counting down.
ACAGATTGCAGATGAGTTGGCTCGCTGGCAGGCCGCCGGTGTTGACGGCATCAACCTGATGTATGAAACCACGCCAGGCTCGTTTATTGAGTTTATCGATCATGTTCTGCCGGTTTTACAACAGCGCGGTCTGGCGCAACGCGAATATAGCGACGGCACGCTCCGTGAAAAGATGTTTGGCATAGCTCCCACCTTGCCTGAGCATCATCCGGCGCGAAAATGGCGGCACGCCTTTTACTAACATAAACGGTCAGACAGCGAGCTGGCCGCCCTTCGTATCCCATTCTTCAACTATAACTAGCGATTTTAGTTGGTTGGGCCATTCATACAGATTGGTTATAACACTGTTGCCTGCTGAACATTAGTGCATTTGAGCTGAATGCCAGACTAGCGACTGCTGTTGAGTATCAAACACTGAAAAATGAGAGATATTATGGCCACGCTGGTGAAACGTGCTGAACAACTTGCTGATTTTTTTAAAATTGATGCGGTTGAGCGCGATCAACAAGGCGGCACGCCGAAACTGCAGCGCGATGCAATTCGTGCCAGTGGTTTGTTAGCCATGTTGATTCCGCAACATTTTGGTGGGCTGGGCTGTAGCTGGCGCGAGATTATGGCAACCACGCAACTGTTTGCCCGCGTCGATAGTTCGCTGGCTCATGTGTTTGGCTTCCATCATTTGCAACTGGCCACCGTGCGGATGTTTGCCCGCACTGATCAGTGGCAACCTTGGTTTGATCAAACCGCCTCGCGTAACTGGTTTTGGGGCAATGCGTTAAATGTGCTGGATGCGCGCATGACGGTGCAGCAGCAGCCCGGCTGGTATGAATTCTCCGGGCAGAAAAGTTTCAGTTCGGGTGCTGCAGATTCTGAAATTCTGCTCGCGTCAGGATTTGAGACTCAGCGGGACAACCGTTTCGTGATGGCGATGGTTCCGAGCGGGCGCACAGGGATCACCATTCACAATGATTGGGACAATATCGGCCAACGTCAGACCGACAGTGGCAATGTCACTTTTGAACGCGTGCGTGTTGAACCCGCTGAAATGTTACTGGAGCCTGGACCCAATAGCTCGGCTTTTGCCAGCCTGCGTCCTCTCATTTCACAACTGCACTTCGCCTCGATGTTTCTCGGCATAGCCGAAGGTGCTTTCAATGAAGCACGTGATTACACGCGTCGCGAGAAACGCCCCTGGCTGCGTTCGGATGTGCGCGTGGCTACGGAAGACCATTACGTTTTGCACCATTACGGCGAGTTTTGGGTCGGTCTGGAAAGTGTACGGTTGCTCGTCGATCGTGCAGCGCAGCAGCTCGATATAGCATGGCGCAAAGAGTTACAGCTGGATGCCGCAGAGCGTGCGCAACTTGCGCTAGCTGTTGGCACCGCTAAAGTGGCGGCCACACAGCACGGATTAGATATTTGTAATCGTCTGTTTGATGTCACTGGCGCACGAGCCACGCATGCGTCACTGCGTTTCGATCGTCATTGGCGCAACATGCGCACGCAAACGTTGCACGATCCACTGGATTATCGCATTCAGGAATTGGGGCAATGGGCGTTAAACGATCGGATCCCTGAACCTTCGTATTACTCATAAGGAGCAGCCATGAATCTGCTGACGCTTCCCGCTGTAGCGCCTGTGCCAATGCGAAAAAGAGCTAGCGCGCAGGTATTTGAAGACCCGCTCTCGCTGGAATTACTGGCGCACATCCAACGTATTGCGCCGAGTGAAGCCAGCATTTTAATTAACGGCGCTACCGGCACCGGTAAAGAGCTGGTGGCGCGACATGTTCACAATCTTAGTCATCGCCGTAACGGCCCTTTTATTGCGGTGAACTGCGGCGCATTTGCCGAGACATTGGTTGAAGCAGAGTTGTTTGGTCATGAGAAAGGGGCTTTCACGGGCGCACTTGCGGCGCGAGCGGGATGGTTTGAAGAGGCGAATGGTGGCACGCTGTTTCTTGATGAAATCGGCGATCTGCCATTGGCGATTCAGGTGAAGATTTTACGCGTGCTACAGGAACGCGAAGTGGTGCGTTTAGGTTCACGAAAATCGATTCCGATTAATGTGCGAGTATTAGCCGCCACCAATATTCAACTTGAACAGGCGATTATTCAGGGACGGTTTCGCGAAGACCTTTTTTATCGCCTGAATGTTGTGAGTTTACAACTGCTGCCATTACGGAAAAGACCTGGTGATATTATTCCGTTGGCGCATCATTTTATCGAAGAGTACAGCAGCAGACTGGGCTATCAATCAGCTACATTAAGTGATGATGCTATCCATAAACTCTCCAAATACAGCTGGCCGGGTAATATCCGGGAGTTGGAAAATGTTATCCATCATGCCTTACTGATTAGTAATGGCAATGAAATTCAGGCGTGGCATATCACTTTAAATAATACCAGGTTGGTACCAGATGATAACAGTAATGTGTCAGAAATCACCAGCGAAACACTGTTGTTGCAGGCGTTAGAAAGTTTGTTTGAAGAGCGAGTGGATAATATCCATCAACTCGTAGAAGACCTGCTGATTAAAATGGCGTATCAACATTGTGGATACAATCAGGTGCATACGGCTAGCCTGCTGGGTTTGACGCGTAATGTAACACGGTCACACCTCATCCGTATTGGGGAGTTAATTGTTAACCATCGTACTCCGCGTTAAGTACGATATTTTATAATAACATTGAAACTGCCCTCCTTATTAAAATCGACTGATATCAGGTTGAGGATATCCCTATTTCTTATGAAAAATAAAAAAATGGTTATTACCTGGAAGGCAATAGAATACTGATATCGATATTTCAATTGGAACATTAATTCAGATATTACTGTTTTTTCAGTCTGAAGTTAAGATTGAAGTAGCAACACCAGTAAACTCACTTTTTAATCATTGCCGGAGAGCATAATGGATTCATTGTCCTTGTCACGTCGTCATTTTCTACAATTCAGTGCCGGAGCGGCTTTATTAGGTGGTCAGTTATTAACAGCGCGTAATGTATTGGCGCAAAATCTGCTAACTGCCCCGGTGCATCAGCTGCTACTGCTCAATAATGAATGGAACACCATTGTGAATGATGCCGGACGACGCGCCGCGAAGGTACTTGGATTGCCCTATTCCTCTACCAACTTCAACCTTGACGATTCCACGGCGTTAACGCAGGCGCAGTCAGCGATTGCCGCCGGGCAAAAATTTATTCTCACCAATAGCGTTGATGGCAGTGGCAACAAGAACATTGCGCGCGCTGTAGCCTCTAACGGAGGAGCCCTGGTCAATTTTGGAAGCAATTTGCCATGGAGCCATCCGTTGGATGCAGGCGATGGCTATGCGCAGGCATTTGTCACGCGTGAGGATGTTGGGTTCTATCAGGCAGTGAAATATACCCTTGGCGAAGCGGTGAAGAAATCCGGTCCCGCGCTGAAGGTGCTGCACGTAACTGGTCCAAAAGGTGCATTTGTTGATAATCTGCGCAGTGCATCGGTTTATCATGCGCTTTCTGAATTCCCGCAAGCCAAAATCCTCGGTAACCTGCCGGGTAACTGGAGTGCCGAAGACGGGCAAAAAGCCGCAGCAGAACTGGTGGCGCGCTTTGGCAAACCTGACGTAATTATCGCGCAAAACGACGGTTCACTTACGGGCGTGCTGGCGGCATTGCGCAGTCTCAACCTGAAGCCGGGCAGCGATGTGCTAACCGTGGGCGTGGATGGTGCAACGGATATTCTGCGAGCGGTGAAAAGTGGTCGTGTCACCGCGACTGTGTTCCAGTCGCCGGCTTACCATGGTATTCAGGCGGTGGTCAGACTGTTTGACGCTCTCAATGGCTATAAACCTTCAGTGCCGGAGAGATTTGTCGGTTTTGCTGGCTTGCTGGTTACCAAAGAAAATGTTGATGGCGTGATGGCACGCTTTGTCGATAACCCTAATTTGCCGTTTGACCCGCACCTGCTGTCGCATGTAATCAGCGGCGATAATTGGGATCCGCAAACCCCTCTGGTACCGATCAATATTGAGGATTATTACGCCTCATCCGGCACGCCAAAACCCGCTGGCTGGCAGCCGCCAGCAGCCTATGCCGCATCGATTGCCTCCGGCGAATTTGAGCAGGTGACCCAGCGCTATCAACAGGCTTATCGCCTGAAGTTGGATGACTTTGCTTATAAAGGCATTAGTGTCTGATGGCGCAGCTCAGCCTTGACCGTATCGGCCACAGCTACGGTCGGAATCGGGTGCTGGCAAACATCAATCTGCATATCGCATCCGGTGAAGTGGTAGGGATTCTTGGCGAAAATGGTGCCGGAAAATCGACTCTGCTCAATATCCTTTCCGGTACCTTACACGCCACGGAGGGCAGCGTGCAGTTGGATGGACGACCACTGACGCTGGAAAACTACCGGCAAGCCAATCTCACCGGGATTTGGCGCATCTTTCAGGACCCGGCCTTAATCGGCAATTTGCCCGTGTATGAAAGTCTGTTCCTGGGACATGAGCAGCAGTTCAGCCGTTTTGGGGTACTGCAAAAGCGCGTCATGGTTAAAGAAGCGCTGCGCATCGTTACGCATATGGGGCTTGAGGTGGACGTCAAAGCCGCGATGCTCAGTTATGACTTCGCCACGCGTCAGGCACTGGAAGTGGCGCGCGCGGTGATGCTGCCCAAAGTGCTTAATCTCCCTGCTGGATTTGTGCTGTTCGATGAACCCACAACCGGTTTGAGCCGTGCTGAAGTGGCGCGGTTACTCAAGCAAATGTCTGCTTTGCGAAAGCAAGGCGTAGGCGTAGCGTTTGTCTCGCACCGGTTGCAAGAGGTGTTTGAGGTGTGCAATCGCGTGATCATCCTGAAAGATGGCGAACTGGTGAGCACAGGAAAAGTCAGCGATTACAGCGAGGAACGCATTCATAAGCTGATGGTGGGACGGGCTATCACTGATGCGGTTGCAACTGTACCGATTCCGGCAGCACAGCAAACTCTGACTCTCAATGCGCTCTCTGCGGGCAGCAGGCTACGCGGCGGCACGCGGCGTGGGGCATTGCATGATGTTTCCTTTGCGCTACACCAGGGCGAGATTGTTGGCATTGGTGGCTTGCTCGGCTCGGGTAAAGGGCAGCTTTTGCGCATTCTGGCGGGGATTGAACCGGCGGAAAACGGTGAAGTGCGCTTTAAGCAACAGTCATTAAGCGGCAATCTGCGTCAACGTATTCGGCAAGGCGTGGTTTTTATCTCCGGCGATCGACCGCATGAGGCATTAATTCTGAGTGAAAGCGTGGCCAGCAACATCTCACTGCCGAGTGGGGAACGCGCACCTCGCGGTTTTACGCGCTGGTTTGGTCTATGGCGTACTCGCTATGAACAACTGATCACCAAAGAGATGATCCATCAGTTGCGTATTAAAACCCGCGCCGATCAAAAAGTCGCATCGCTCAGCGGTGGCAACCAACAGAAGGTTTCACTGGCGCGCTGGATCCACCGTCAACCCGACCTGCTACTGATTGAAAACCCGACAGCGGGAGTAGACATCGGGGCCAAAGCCGATATCTACGCGTTGCTGCGTCAGTTGGCTGCCTCGGGCACCACCATTCTTTTTGTCAGCGATGATTTGCCGGAGTTACTTAGTTTGAGTCAGCGCATTTTGATTATGCGTGATGGCCGGTTGGTCACGGATATTTCCGCCCACAGCAATCAAGCCAGCGAACAGCATCTGGTTGCGGCAATGATTGGCCCATCTTCTACCCACTATGATTCAGGAGATACTCATGAGTATCGATTCGCTTAAACCGGTTGAAACGCTGCCGTGCTGGCGCCTGCAAAACCTGCTGCGGCGTGAGCAGCGCGCCATCGTATTGCCGATAGCAGCACTGATCGTCCTGGTGTTGTGGTTTGGCATTAACCAACCGGCATTCATTTCGCCGTTAAATCTGGTGGTGATGGGCGCTCAGGCGGGTCCTTTGTTGTTGCTTTCATTAGGTGCCACTTTTGTGGTGTTGATGGGTGGTATAGATCTTTCTGTTGGTGCCGTAGCCGGACTTTCATCAGCACTCAGCGCAGTCTTGCTGCAACAGTTTGGTCTGAGTTTTGGCTTAACTTTCCTCGCGGCGCTGATGGCTGGTGTTGTTGCTGGACTGATCAACGCCAGTTTTTCGACCTTAATGCGCTTACCGTCTTTTATCGCCACGCTCGCTTCCGGTTCGATTTTTACTGGTGTCATGTTGCATGTGCTGAACGGTTCAGCGTTGTCGGTGGATAACGATGATTTCTCTTTACTGGCGAACGGTCAGCTCATTCCGAATGTGCCGAATGTGCTATTGCTCGGCTTGGTGTTGTGGCTGTTGCTCAGTTTCAGCACGTCTCACACTCGCTTTGGACGTTACATCGTCGCAATTGGTGCGGGCGAACGCATTGCGCTGTTAAGCGGCATTCCGGTTAGGCGCTTTAAAACCTATGCCTTTGTACTCTCTGCCACGCTGGCAGCGGTCGGTGGTTTCTTCCTGCTCTCACGCCTTGGTTCTGCCACTCCTTCCATTGGCGAAAGCTACGTACTGGATAGCGTGGCAGCGATTGTGGTGGGCGGAACCGCGTTAAGCGGCGGCGTAGGTGGGGCAGCACGCACCCTCTCCGGTGTTGCGATGATCACCATCCTCAGCAATGGTCTCAATGTGTCAGGGGTTTCGCCGTTCACGCAAGAGATCGTCAAGGGCTTCATAATCGTGCTGGCGGTGCTCACCACCATCGATCGCCAAAGTTTGCAGAACATCATTAAGTAAGGACAACAATTATGCCTGGTGTTTCTCGTTTTTGTGTCTGGGCCAATGTCCATGGCACCTTTGCTTCACTCAGTCACCCAGAAGAAAAAGTGGATGCCAGCTGGCAGCGCGTACGTGAACAGATCGTATTAGCCGAAAAGCTGGGCTTTGACAGTACGTTGATTGCTCAGCACACCATGAATCCGTTGGGTGAAGACCTTGATCAGCTCGATGCCTGGACGGCCGCAGCAGCGGCAGCAGCGTTAACTGAAAAGATTGAGATCATCGCCGCAATCAAACCCTCAATCATTCATCCCACGGTGCTGGCGAAACAGGCGCTAGGGATTGAAGAGATCAGCCGCGGGCGTTTCGCCATCAATGTGGTCAATGCCTGGTGGAAACCTGATCTGGAACGTTCAGGTATCGGTATGTTGCCGCATGAACAGCGCTACGCCTATGGCACCGAGTGGCTAAAGGTCGTGAGCCAGCTGATGCAGGGCGAACGCACCAGCTTGCGTGGTGATTTTTTCAATGTGGATGACTTTGTGTTGCGCCCGGCCAGAAGCTGGCGTAACCGGCCGCGCATTTACATGGGCGGGGAATCAGAACCGGCTCGTGCACTGGCAGCTCAAGAGGCTGATGTGCTGTTCCTTAATGGACAACCTGAAGAGAACGCTATCACGTTGATTGCCGATCTGCGTCGCCGCGTTAGACCTGTTGCATTAGCACCGATTCGTTTTGGCATGGCGGCGTTTGTTATTGCCGCCGCAAGTGACGCAGACGCTGAGGATATTTTGCACTGGCAGTGGCAATTGGATGCGGAGGATAAAGCGCGAGCAGGCAACATGATCGATCGTTTCCTTGAACAAACCGATCAGCACTCGGTGATGTGGCAGAACCTGCGCGATCGTCCGCATATCGGTCCCAATGGCGGAACGGCGGCGGGATTGGTGGGCAGTTATGACACCGTCGCCGAGCGCATTGTACGCTGGAATCAACTGGGTATTGAGACTTTTATGCTCGCCTTCCAACCCTTCGAAAAAGGGATGGAGATTTTTGCGCAGGAAGTTCTGCCGCGCGTTCGTCATCTGGAGACAAAACGATGAGCCAACAGGCTGAAAAAATTCTTACTGCGTTGAACGCGATTCTTCCACTTCTTGGTGCACATGCTGCAGCCTCAGAACGACAGCGTAAATTGCCTTTTGACGGTCTCGGGCTATTGCGGACCATTAGACTTTTCACCCTGCGTGTTCCGGAAGAATATGGCGGTGCTGGTGGCACATTACACCAACAAATGGCGGCAATTACGGCCATCGCGTCCGTCGATTCCAACCTTGCGCAAGCGATTCGCCCGCACTTCTTTTTTATTGAGGAGTTGCGTGTACATGGCTTAGGCAGCACGGCGACAGCATGGTGGCCAACCATTGTTGCGGGTGCCGTCATTGGTAATGCACTTAGCGAAGCTACGACTTCACGTGTTGGTGATATCACTTCAACGCTGATCAAACAGCCCGATGGCAGTTGGCAGTTGAATGGTGTGAAGGCATATTCCACCGGAAGTTTGTTCGCTTCGCTGCTGTATGTGGCGGGCCAGGATGCTGACGGCGTGCGGCGTACCGCGCTGATCCCTGCCAATCGCGTCGGGATAACGCTGAACGATGACTGGGATGGCATGGGGCAACGTCTCACTGCCAGCGGGACCTCGATCTTTAAACAGGTTCGAGTGGAGGCCGATGAACTGCTCTCTTTCCACTCGCTCGACGAACGATTTACCCATATCGGTGGTCAGCGTCAACTGTTTCTCTCAGCCGTATTGGCAGGTATTGCGCTGAATGCATCATCCGATATCAACCGCTATCTCAGTGCTAAAGCGCGACCCAGTGCCCACGGTTTAACAGAGAAAGCAAGTGAAGACCCTTTCTTCCTGCGCACTGCCGGTGATGTGAGCAGTGCGGCCTGGGCTGCTCGCGCGGTGGTGCTGGCGGCAGCGGATAGCCTTGATGTAGCAGCCCGACAGATTGATAACGAAGCGGCAGCGCTTTGCGCGGCAATTGATGTGGCGCGCGCGCAAGTAGCAGTGGCTGATCTGGTGCTGCCTGCTACCACGCGCATTTTCAATGCGGGTGGAGCATCAGCGGTACGTGATGAACTCAACCTGCACCGCCACTGGCGTAACGCGCAAACTGTGGTGGCTCACAACCCGCTGGATTACAAGCGTTGGGCGGTAGCGAACTGGGAAGTTAACAACATTCAGCCACCACGCACATCCTATTTCTGAGGTGAAACATGGCGAAAATCGCTTTGCATTGGTATCTAGCTACCCACGGTGATGGGAGAACGTTGACGCAAGCTGGCGCTGCGGTGCAATCTAAATCCATGGGGTTCACTACATCCCTGCTTCTTATCAATTGAGTTTCACCAGACCAATCGTCTTCTCTATCACTACCAGAATGAGTACTGCGACGGCGATAAAGACCACTGAAATAGCATTAACAGTGGGATCAAAAGTCTGATCGACATAGTTAAATACTCGCACCGGGACGGTAATGGTATCCGGTGCACTTAAAAACAGACTGACCGATACCTCGCCGAATGAGGTCACGGCAGCAAAGACAGCACCTGCCAGGATGCCCGGTTTAATCAGCGGCAGTGTAACGTGGAGAAAACTATACCAGCGCCCTGCCCCCAGACTCATCGCCACCGCCTCCAGCCGCTGGTCCATTGCCATCAGGCTAACGCTGACTGTGCGCACCACATAAGGTAATGCCACAACCACATGACCAATCACCAGCCCGCTTACCATTCCGGCAATACCAGTTGCCGTGAGCACATAGAGCAGAGCAATACCCAGTACAACCTGGGGGATCATTAGAGGAGATAAAATGAAGGCCTGCAACACTTGCCGGTAGCGAAAATCCACTCGCGCCAGAGCCCATGCCGCGCCGGTGCCCAGCATCACGGTAACCGGCGTGACAATAACCAGCAACAACGCACTGATCCACAGTGATTCGATCCAACCGGCATCCTGTAACAATGCGCTAAACCAGCGTAATGAAACACCCTGCGGTGGAAACTGAGGATAAGGCTCTGGGCTGAATGCCGAAAGTACTATCACCAGCACTGGCAGGGCTAAAAACACGTAAATCAGGATGCCTGCCACTCTCACGCCAAAGTGACCCAGGCGGTAAGATAGCTTATGGGGACTATCCATGATTTTTTTTCTCCCAACGTTTCATGAAGACACCGACAATCGCCGCGACGATCATTGTCATTAGCAGCAATGTCAGCGACAGTGCCGCCGCCAGCGGCAGGTTTGCGATCTGCATGGCCTGCTGATAAATGGCAATCGGTAGCAGTGGTTGTAAACGCCCGCCGATCAACAGTGGCGTGATGTAACTCCCCGCCGCCAGGGAAAACACAATGATGAAACCCGTCAACATGCCCGGTAGCGTCAGGGGCAGCACAACCCGACGAAAGGTGGCTACTGGTGTTGCACCCAGGCTCATTGCTGCCAGCCGCAGCGAGGGGGCAATCTCATTTAACGAGGTGATAAGCGGCAACACCGCAAATGGCAACATGACCTGCACATAGGCAATGACCACGGCATTCATATTCCATAACAGGCTCAGGGGCTGAGGAATTAAGCCGGTAAAAAGCAGAAAACCGTTGATCAGGCCATTCTGTGCCAACAAAACGATCCACGCAAAGGTGCGGATAACCACACTGGTTAGCAGCGGCGACAGCAGAATCACGTACAGCAGGGTGCGGCAGCCACGTCGTTGTGTGGTGACTAGCAGCCAGGCAGCAGGCCAGGCAAGCAAAACCGTGATAGCGGCCGTCAGCAGGGATACCCAGAGTGTCGTCCACAGGGCATAGAGGTACTGAGGATCGGCAAAAATGGTGACGTACTGGGCGAAGCTGTACCCCGGTAACGGATTCAACAGGCTATCGACGTTTGTTAGGCTTTGATCAAACAACAGCAGTAACGGCACCAGCAAAAACAGCAGCAGAAACACCAGGCATGGGGTCAGCATCAGCCAGGGAAAGAGATTACGCGTGCTCATTTTCATCAGGCATGATCCCGTGCTGGCAGCACGATGACATCTTCCGCACGCCATTGTAAAAAACAGTTGTCGCCCGCCGCAGGCAGTTGTGAAAACTGCGCTTCAGCGGGATGAACCCGGATTTCGCCGCCGCCAGGCAACTGGCAGACAACACGCAACGTCGCACCCGCGAAGCTTACCTCTTTCACCTTTGCCGGTGCCATGTTTGGCGATGTAGCTTGAACTGATGGGCCGGGTAATAACTGAATTCGCTCCGGGCGCACAATCAGTAATGTTGCCGCTGTCACAGGTTGCACAGCGGTAAGTATCAGTTTTTCATTAGTGGCGGTGAAGTGATCACGGGCATGATAACCATCGCTGTGCGTGGAGACATGAAACAAATTGGCCTGGCCGACAAATTCCGCGACGAAACGGTTGGCAGGCTGGCGGTAAAGCGCAGAGGGGGAGCCAACCTGTTGCAACTCGCCCTGCCCCAGAATTCCTATCCGGTCTGACAGCGTCAGCGCTTCCTCCTGATCATGCGTTACCAGGATGGTGGTGATACCGATACGTTGCTGCAACTCACGCAACTCATCCTGCATCAACCTGCGCAGTCGTGCGTCCAGATTTGATAGGGGTTCATCCAGCAACAACACCTGTGGTTCGATGGCTAGCGCGCGAGCAATTGCCACGCGCTGTTGTTGACCACCGGAAAGTTGATGAGGCATCCGCTCCGCCAGCCCTTCCAGCCTCACCTGCCGCAACGCCTCCGTCACGCGTTGTTGCTGTTCATGTCGCGAAACTTTGCGTACCTTCAAGCCGAAGGCGACGTTATCGCCCACGCTCAGATGGGGGAAAAGCGCATAGTTCTGAAACACCATGCCGATATTGCGTTGATAGGGTGGTATCGCGGTCACATCCCTTCCACCCAGTGAGACACGCCCCTGATTTGGCGACAGGAAACCGGCAATGATATTCAGCAACGTGGTTTTTCCACAACCGCTGGGGCCGAGTAATGAAAAGAACTCACCCTGTTCAATGGTGATGCTGACATTGTTCAATGCGCGGTGGTTATCAAACTGCCGCGCCACGCTGTCAATGACAACCGAACTCATGGTTTACCACCCAGAGCCTGACTCCAGCGACGGGTCCAGTCTGCCAGCTGCGGCGTTGCCGTGCTGTAATCGATCCAGATAAGTTTGCTGTAGGCCTCTTCCCCGACCTTCACCTGCTTCATCAGGTTGTCGCTGTACTGCACATCTTTATTGGTCATGCCATAGAGTGATTTATCGGAGAACGCTTTCTGCACGTTGGCTGCGGACATGGCATTCACGACCTTATAGGCATTAGCGAGATTCGGCGCACCTTTGGGGATGACCCAGTTCGCTGCGCCGACCACCGGGCCGTCAGAGGGGTAAACGAAATCGACTTTCATTCCCTGCTGTTTTAACGCAAAAACACGCCCATCCCAGTAAGGTACGACCCATGCATCGCCGCGTTCCAGCAGCGTCTGAATCGCACCAGGGCTGTCCGGGAAGGCAACCGCATTGCCACGCAGTGTCTGTAATTTACTGAAGGCTTTATCGATTGCTGTGGGCTGATTAAGTTCTCCACCCAGCGCGTGAACCAGTCCGGCAAAAAATTGCAGACCCGCCGCATAGGTAGGGGATGAGATAGCGACATGCCCCTTATATTCTGGATTCCAGAGATCCAGCCAGCTCTTGGGGGGCGTCTTCACCAGATCCGTGCGATAGGCCAGTCCCAACTGACCAAGACTGAATGCAGCGGCCCAGGTTTGCCCATCATAAACAAACCGTGATTGCACACTTTTATAGAGGTTATTGAGATTGGGGATGTTTTTAGCGTCGAGCGGTTGCAGCAGCCCCGCCGCCTGTGCGCGTTGCACCGTATCGGGTTGAAAAACGACAACATCGTAAGGTGCCCTTCTACCTTTTGATGCACGCAGCTTAGCGAACCACTCGGCATCGGCACCCGGTACAACGGTCAGTTTCAGGTGATTATCTTTAGCAAACTGCTCCAGACCCGATGCGCGAATATTCTTTTCCCAGTCGCCGCCGTAGACTCCTACAACCACCGTATCAGTCGCTGCGGGCGTTTCGGCAGCACCTGCGGCAGAACTGATTAGCATGCCCAGCAGGGCGGTAATTACGATGTTATTTTTAGACTTGAGCATGGCCATCTCCTGGCGTTGAAGGAACAGAACCGGAAAGTTGAACTTCCAGTGCCCACAGCGCTTCAGCAAATTTCTGACGCGCAGCGGCAACTGCGGAGGACGTTTCACGGGGAAAATTTGTGGGTAGCAGCGACAATGCTGCAGCAAAAACCGCCTGCCGATGGCGTTGCCGCTCCGACGGGCTGAGAGGATAAAGCAACTGATTCAGCCGGGTCAGCGCGTCGCTATCGAACACGCGCTGCCAGTGGGTTCGGGCTGGGCCGGATGAGGAGTGACGGTGGCGCGATAATGCTCGTCGTGCAGCGGTCGCAGCAATATCGATTTGCTGACCGGTGATGATCACGCCATATTGCTGCTCCGCTTCGGGGATGCTCACCAGCTGATTATCAACATCGGTTTTCACTGCCTGTGGATCACGGTGGTAGGGGTCTCCCCAGCCTCCGCCGCCTGGTGTTTGCAACAGCACTTCGTCACCGGCATTAACGCTGAGTAAATCAATTTTCTCCAGCGATTGCCCACCGGCCCGATGTGGATTGAGCGTGAGTGTCGTGGATTGGCCTGGCTGCCCGCCCTGCACTCCCCACGGCTGGAAAAGCATGCGTTCCATGCCGCGAGCCAGTAACGTGCTGTCATCCTCCAGGATGCGGACACGGATTTGTTGCCCCATGCCACCGCGCCATTGACCTGCGCCCGCTGATGATGGCCGCAGTGCATACTGACTGATTTCGATCCGGGTTTCGGCCTCAACCATCTCTACCGGATTATTGGCCAGATTAGAGATACTGTTATCACGCCCGTCAATGCCGTCGCGGCCAAAACGCGCACCGCCACCACCGACCATGGGTTCGATAACCTGCACATTTTGTTCACGGCCATTACGGGCCACTTCTGCAATCACCAGCGGAATAATGGTGCCGCCGCTGGCGGCTGGCATCACCTCTGGCAGTGGCTGACCCAGCAAACCATTGAGCAGATCGTTAACACGCACCGCCGCCGCGTGGCGCACCCCCACTGCTGCCGGATAATAGGGATTCACCAGCGATCCGACAGGCGCGTAGAGCGATACTGGTGCCAGCAAACCGGCATTCAGCGGCACTGATTTGTCCAGCGTGCAGACCAGCGCCAGAATACGCAGTGTCAGCCAGGCATGCGGATCGCCATGGCTGGGAATATTTATCGCTGCCGCAACCTGAGCATCGCTGCCGGTAAAATCGAGGTGGACGTTGCCGTCACTGAAGGTGGCGGTAATTGCCAGACGTACCGGCAACCCGTTGCCTGCGGCATCATCCAGGTAATCTTCGAACTGCCAGACGCCATCAGGAATGAGGCGCAATACCTGGCGAGCTCGCGCTGCCGAGTAAGCCTGTAAATCCTGCTGCGCCTGAATAATATTCGTCACGCTATGTTGGCTGGCAATACGGGACAGACGATCGCGTCCGGCATGCAGTGCAGCGAGCATCGCCTGAATATCACCGGCAATCGCGTCCGGGGTCCGACTGTTGGCGGTGAGGATATTCATCACATCGCGATTCAGTTCGCCTGCGCGCAGTAATTTAACCGGCGGGATTTGCAGCCCTTCCTGGAAAATGTCGCTGTTAGTGGGTGAAATGCTGCTGGGTACACGACCACCGACGTCAGATGCATGTAAAAAAGCCCATCCCCAGGCTACCAGCTCCCCGTCAATAAACCAGGGGGCAAGGACCTGCAGGTCGGGAAGATGCGTTGCCAGCCCGCGAGAACGCCAGGGATCGTTGGTCAGGATCACATCACCGGGTTCAACCTCACCGACAGCCTCAATAGCCGTCAATGCATTCAGTCCGACAAAACCCGACACGCCAATGCCTTTCGGATAAGCAAAGAAACGGCCATGCACATCTGCTACCGCACAGCAAAAATCTGCCGTTTCTTTCACGTAAAGGGTACGGCCTGTGCGTTGCAGTATGTGGCACATTTCCTCAGTCAGCGCGGTCAGCTTCTGATTAAGGATCTCCAGTGTGATCGCATCAAGTTTCATTGCAGGTCTCCCGCTTTACGGGTAATGATGAGATTACCGTTGACATCGGTGCGCGCCGTCCAGCCAGACAACACCAGCGTGGTGGTATCCTCCTGCTCAATCACCGCCGGACCGTCGATTTTGCTATCCCCGGATACGTCTCTGCGCTGCCAGATATCAGCATTAACCCATGCCCCGCGCAGCCAGAGCTGGCGCTGAACGGGTCCCTGTCGTGCCGTCTGCAGCGCAGGTTTTTTCTCAGCAGGACGAGGCAACGGTGCATTTAATGCAAGCCGTAGCGTGGTCAGCTGGACAGTGGCGTCTGGAGTGATAAAGCCATAACGCTGCTGATGAAGCTGCTGAAAATGCGCGACAATCTGTTCATAGTTGATGCCATCCGGGCTTCCCAGATTGACACTTAACTCATATGCCTGACCGGCGTAGCGCATATCGGCTTCAACCCGATAATGCGCCGCATCGCTGAGGTGTTTTGCCTGGTGTGAGAACCAATGCTCAGCCAGCTGATGAAGTTCCTGGATGGTCCCGGCAATATCGATAAACGTATCGGTGGTGACATTGGTGCGCAGGCTGCGTACAAAATCACGACGGATATCCGCGCTTATCGCCCCTTCTGCACAGAACGTACCGGGGCGCAGGGGCACCAGGATGCGGTTAATGCCTGCTTCTTCAGCAAAGAAATTGGCGTGAGTAGGGCCAGCGCCGCCGAAGGGGATTAATGTCAAACCGTCCGCTGTCAGTCCGCGTTGTGCTAAAGCCTTGTTGAGTTCGGTGGCCATCTGCGCAGTGGCGACAGCAATTGCCCCACTGGCGGCCTGTTCAGCAGTGAAATCGATCGAACTCCCTAACTCACGCAAGGCGTCATGTGACGCTTGATGATCCAGACTAATACTACCCGCCAGCCGTGCGTCAGCGGATAAAATGCCACTAACCAGATAACAGTCGGTAAGTGTCGGTCTCGTACCGCCACGTTGATAAGCGACAGGGCCTGGATCAGCACCGGCGCTTTCAGGTCCCACTTTGAGGATGCCGTAATCATCAACCTGGACGATGGAGCCGCCACCGGCCCCAATGGCTGATACTCCCACCACCGGCAGTATCAGCGGGAGTCCACCGATTTCTGTGCGGTTAACACGTTCGATTTCACCCTGTGCCGAAAGCGAGATATCACTACTGGTACCACCCATATCAAAGGAGACAAATCCTTCACCTGCGGCAAGCTGAGCGGCAGCAATGACACCGGATGCTGGCCCGGAAAGTAGTGTATCGACGGGGCGCTGCTGTGCGGTGTCCAGTGGTAGCACACCGCCATTTGATGCGGTGATCAGCAATGGAACATCGATAGTCTGCTGACTCAATAGGTCATTAAGACGCTGAAAATAAGTCTGCATCAGCGGCTGAATATAGGCATTGAGACCAGCAATCAGAGTGCGCTCATACTCGCGGATCTCAGGCCATAATTGTGCCGAAGACAGTACAGGCAACGAGCCAAGTTTATCTGCGAGCAAAGCGGCAAGTTCGGCTTCACGCTCCGGATTGGCGTATCCATTAATGGTGACCAGCTCCACTGCGCTGACGTTGAGACGTAAAATATCTGAGGCGACCTGAGCAAGTTCATCATCATCAGGCCACTGTGTCACGGTACCTGACGGACTAAAACGAGCCGGGATTTCTACCACTTTCTGGCGGGGTAAAAACGGCGGTTCGCGATCTGCATGAAAATCGAATGAAGATGGCATCCGCGCCCGCGCTATCTCCAGAACATCACGAAACCCACGAGTAATCACCAGGGCAATATCGGCACCTCTACGCTGAATTATTGCGTTCAGGCCTAGCGTTGTGCCGTGCAAAATCAACGTCAGTGCGCTGGCAGGCAAGTCAGATTTACGCAGTATTGCCTGTAGTCCCTGGCTCACTGCCTGAGCAGGATCGGTGGGGGTGCTGGGCTGCTTATGAAAGAATCGTTGCTGGCGTTGAGAATCAAATAAAACAAAATCGGTAAACGTTCCACCAACATCCACGCCGACAATTGTGCCGACTACGGGGCTGTTATCCACCTTAATTCTCCTGCATTACTGGTGACTTAGATTATCTGCATGATAGATAACCCGGTAATCTCCGTTGCTTTGATGCTCGGCGCGACCAACAAAAATGACTAAGCTTTGCTGAAAATCGCATACTGACCCGTTTACTGAGATCTGGCTTAACTTCGCGCAAATAGGAATAAGCGTTAACAATGGGATGTTTTATGTTGGACTCAACATCAAGGAGATCCCTCATGCCCGCAACGATATCTGCTCAGGAAAAAGCACTGCTGCCTCTTATCCAACAATGGATTGATAAGTATCGCGATGATTTCATCGGGGATCTGGCGCAATGGATTGAGATTCCCAGCATAAGCCGGGCGGACCAGGCGGTTCCCGGCGCACCTTTTGGTCCGGAATGTGCCGCAATCCTTCAGAGGGTGCTGAGTCAGGCGGAAGATTCGGGATTTAAAACGGAGTGGCATGAAGGCTATGCCGGCTCCGTCATTTATGGCAATCATTCACGCGATATTGGCCTGATTGGTCATCTCGACGTGGTGCCGGCTGGCGATAACTGGTCCTGGCCCCCCTTCTCACTGTCGCGACATGGGGAGTTTCTTATCGGGCGTGGTGTTGCCGATAACAAAGGCCCCGGTTTGATGAACATCTATCTATTAAAGCTGCTCCGCGATTTGCATATTCCGCTACATCACAATTTGCGTATCGTTTATGGACTGGCAGAAGAAACCACGATGGCAGATATGGCGTGGTACGCACAACATGGCCCGCTGCCGGCTTACTCTATCGTCACTGATGGGATGTTTCCGGTGAATAACGCGCAGAAAGGTCAGCTGTCATTTACGTTACACATCTCTAATGCCGGGTTGCTGGCCGGGATCAAGGCCGGAGCGGCAAGCAACAGCGTACCGGATTTGGCCAGTGTTAATTTCGAGCCTGCTGCTGATGCAGCAATTAATGAAAAACGGGTGTCGCTTCAGGGAATTGCAGCGACTGACGTCTCCCTTGAGCGCAAAGGGGAGGAATCTATTACCCTTGTCGCACGGGGTAATGGCGGGCATGCCGCCTTCCCAGAGGGCACACGGAACGCCACGCTAATCTTACTTGCTGCACTGATTGAGCTTGAGCAACTCGATGAAACAGAGCTATGCATCGCCAGTACTCTTTATGAGATCTTTGATTCTCCCTATGGTGACAATGCCGGTCTGGGATTTGAGGACGAACAGTCAGGTAAACTGACGCTGAATGCTGGCGTCTGGTATAGCACGCGTTCGGGTTCTCTCAGCATTGATTGCGACATCCGATATCCCGTGTCATGCCGAGGCGAGGAGATTATGGCGATTCTGCAACAACGTTTACATAATACGGGAGTCTCGCTCGATGAGCGCTGGCGTGATGTTTCCCCCTTCTATTTACCGGAATCACACCCGGTCATCACTTTGCTTCAGCAGACCTGGAACAATTTGACCGGACGAGAAGACGCATCTTATGCGATGGGGGGTGTCACGCATTCGAAAATGCTGCGGAATGCCATCACCTTTGGTCCCGGTTATCGCAGAAACCATAAAAATACGCCCGATTTTTTGCCTGAAGGCCATGGCTTACCTCATGGCGCGGATGAGACGATCCATTTGCCGTCATTGCTGGAGGCGATACCGATCTACGTCATTGCGTTGATTCGCCTGGATCGCTATCTTCTGGTACAGCAGTGATAAGAGAAACAAGCCGACGGGTGTCAGTCCCATATATTCATTAGCAAACTAAGCTTTGCGTAAATCCATCTAAATCCGATATCGCAGATGTTCTATGTTGGTCTCCTGAGCGGGTCTTTTCCCGCATCCAGCCAGGAGAATGAAAACCGATTATGCATCTTGCTGCGTTCCTCAATGCCGGCCCGATGGGGACTTCAGGATGGCGACATCCTGATGCCGACCCTCATTTTCTGACGGCAGGTTATTACCGACATATTGCAAAACTGCTTGAAGCTGCTTGTTTCGACATGGCGTTTATCCCTGACGCACTCTCTGTGCCCCGCTCATTAGGAGGCTCTTTTGAGCCAGCGGTGCAGTGGGGTTCGGGCACGCCACGTCTGGATCCTCTCGTGATTCTTGGCGTGATGGCAGGTGTGACTGAGCATCTTGGGCTGGCGGCGACCCTGTCAACCGGCTACCACGAACCTTTCCATCTGGCGCGTGCGCTGGCGACATTTGACCATGTATCGGGCGGACGTGCAGGCTGGAATATCGTCACTTCATTCCAGGATGCCGAAGCACAAAATTTTGGCTATCCCGCTTTACCGCCGCGTGAGGCGCGTTATGCGCGTGCCGAAGAGGTCGTCAGTGCAGCAGCGCAGCTGTGGGATAGCTGGGATGACGGTGTATTGCAGCAAAATAAAGTTACCGGTGAGTTTGGTCTGCCAAACAAGGTGCGATCGGTGGATTACCGCGGTGATTATGTTAGCACTCAGGGGCCACTCAATGTCCCACGTTCCCCGCAGGGTTATCCACTTTTGATACAGGCAGGAGCATCACCCAACGGGCGGGATTTTGCCGCGCGCTGGGCAGATGTCATTTTCTGTAGCCATGAATCTCTCGCTTCTGCAATTGCCTTTTACCAGGAGATGAAACAACGAGTGGCCGATCATGGTCGCGATCCGCAGCAAGTCAGGATCCTTCCCGCTGCCACCGTGGTGGTGGGCGAAAATGATGCCGACGCCTGGCAGAAGCATTATGCCTTTGCTGAGCTGGTGCATCCACTGGCCGGACTTTCGCGTCTTGCCTACCATGTTAATGTCGATCTTACCCAATACGACCTTGATGGTCCTTTGCCGGATCTCGGTGAAGTTGGCGTGCAAGGTCATTACGATGAAGTCCGTGAATTTGCACAGCGAGAACAACTCAGCATTCGTGAGATTGGGCGTTGGTACGGTGCCCGCACTGAAGGCAGCATGGTTGGCTCAGTCAACAGTGTGGTCGATACGATGGAGCAGTGGCTGGAGCGTGGTGCCGCAGATGGTTTTATGATCCAGGCGACCCATTTGCCCGGGGCATTTGAAGAATTTGCGCAGCATGTCGTCCCTGAATTGCAGCGCCGTGGCCTGCATAAAACTCAGTATCAGGGCACTACCGCGCGCGAACACTTTGGCCTTAAGCGAGCTGCGCGTGACGAGTGGCAGCAGCGTGCGTTGCGGAGGTGAATGTGGCGGT
Organism: Pantoea sp. App145; assembly: GCF_047947045.1. Classification (NCBI taxonomy): domain Bacteria; kingdom Pseudomonadati; phylum Pseudomonadota; class Gammaproteobacteria; order Enterobacterales; family Erwiniaceae; genus Pantoea; species Pantoea sp. App145. The sequence goes on along the minus strand of NZ_CP133293.1, from coordinate 182,773 downwards.
CACTTTTCCCTCTGGCCCATTGGTTTCTGCACAGTGGCTGGCTGAGCATCAGCAACAGGTCGTTGTTCTTGATTGTTCCGTCGCACGCACAGCCGCCACAAACGGCAGCACCGCATTTGCTTCGGGTCGTGAAATCTTTTTGCAGCAACACCTGCCGGGCGCGCAATTTGCCGATTTGTTTGAGCAATTCTCCGCACCGCATGCCAGTTTTCTCTTTACCGCACCTGACGCCCGTCAGATGTCAGAAGCGCTACAGGCCGTTGGTGTGAACCAGCACAGCCTGATTGTCACTTACGATCAACTCAATGGCGCTTATGCGGCACGCGTCTGGTATCTGCTCGCCGGGGTATTTGGCTGGAATAACGTCCGGGTGCTGGACGGTGGTTTTCCGGCTTGGGTTCAGGCTCAGGGAACCGTTGAGCATGGCCCTGCCCACGCAGTTTCCCGGGGCAATATCCAGCTGGGTTCAGCACAACCGATGCTGGTGTCAACCAGACAGGTCGAGCAGCAAACACGATTTCCATTGGTATGCGCGCTGCGTCGTGAACCGTTCAGGCAGGCTCATATTCCCGGCAGTATCAACCTGCCCTATCCCGAACTACTTGATGCCGCAGGTTTGATTGATATCGGCCAGGTAAAGTCCGCATTACACGATGCGCAGATCACCCCGCCTGAAACGCTCCTGCTTTACTGCGGTGGCGGCATTAACGCTGCAGGGTTAGCGCTGGCACTGGTCGCGTCGGGTTATCCCATCACTTCACTGCTGCTTTACGACGACTCACTTAATGGCTGGCTAAGCGACCCTTCACGCCCGGTAGCCAGTGATCCAACTTAGAGGAGAAAACTATGCAGCTACTCAGCTGGCAGGACAGCGCTGTCCGCGACGCGCTTCGCAGGGTTAAACACAATAAACCCTTTTGCTACGGGTTAACCAACTATATTGCCGCCAATCTTTCCGCCAATGTACTGCTGGCCGTGGGTGCTGGCCCGGCGATCGGTGCCGCGCTGGACTGGCAAACGGCGTTTGGTCGTCATGCCAATGCGCTATGGATTAACGCCGCGTGTTTAATGAGCAACTCACCGCATGAAGTACGGCAGGCCGCGCGGGCAGCACACGAAGCAGGCGTGCCCTGGGTGCTGGATCCTGTAGCTGTGGGGGCGGGAGCGACCGAATATGATCGCGTCGTCGTCGGGCTGCTGGACTTCAAACCCACAGCCATACGCGGTAATGCCTCAGAACTTATCGCGCTGGCTGGTGGGCAAGGTGGAGGTAAAGGTGTCGAAACCACGCTGACTTCTCTGGATGCGCTGCCATTCATTGAAGAGTTTTCTCGTATTCAACAATGTGTAACGGCGGTGAGCGGGGCAGTGGATTATATCACTGATGGTAACCGCACGTTCCTGGTGGAAGGTGGGGATGCCCGCTTGACTCAGGTGACGGGGGCTGGTTGTAGCCTTGGTGCCCTGTCCGCTGCGTTACTCTCTGCATCAGACGATAGCTTAACGGCCGTTACAGTCGCTCATGTTATCTATGCGGAAGCCAGTGGGCGCGCTTCCGACGCACGTGGCACCGGCAGTTTTGCGGTACGATTTCTTGATGAACTATCGCTGCTTGATCCAAATGAAGCGTGAAAATGCGTCCCGTAAGGGACGCGCTATTGCGTTCTCGATATAACCTCTCCTGTATTCGTCATTTCACATGTCTGGCCTGAATAACTAAGGTAATGTTTTAACCGTCTGAATTAAAAAACCGTGTCAAACTCTCCTGAACATTTGCTGGACTCCGCAGGCACCTTCTCCGATTACCTGGCACAACGTACTGAACCTCCGATTGAGACGTCCGTATTACAGGGTGACCAGCATACCGATGTGGTGATCATTGGCGCTGGATTTACCGGACTGTCCTGTGCGCTGGAACTGTCAGAACGGGGTGTCAGTAACCTGGTACTTGAGGCACGGGAAATTGGCTGGGGTGCCTCCGGCCGCGCCTGGGGTCAGGTTGCGGCGGCGGCTAAATTTATGCCTGCGCAGATTGAAAAGGATTTCCCGCCGGAGATTGCTGGCCGTATTAATCGAGCTGCCGAACTGGCACCGGATTTGGTGTTCGGGCTGATTAGACAGCATGATATGCGCTGCGATGCGGTGCAAAACGGTAACATCATTGCCGCCCATAATGCTGATAAAGCGCAGTGGATTCGCTCCACTGCCACCGACCTTCAGTCACGCGGATATCCGGTACGGTTGCTGGAAGCGGAAGACGTTTCAGCACTGACGGGCAGCCCACGCTATCGCTGCGCATTGATTGATGAACGAGGCGGAGCGCTGAATCCATTAGGTTATGCGCGCGGTCTGGCACGCGCCGCCCAAACGGCGGGCAGTCAGATTTTCACTCAATCCCCGCTTCTTTCCCTGCAAAAAGTCGGAGCCGACTGGCAGGTGACAACCCCTCAGGGCCGCGTTACCGCCAGGCAGGTGGTGATGGCGACCGGGGCATTTACCGGCAATCTGCTACAGAGCCAGACTCAACAGGAGATATTCCCGGTACGGGCTTATCAGGCGATTAGCGAGCCGTTGACAACAGAAGTGCTGAGCACCCTGTTGCCCGGCGGGCAGCCTTTTAACGACACTCGGCGGATGTTTTCCGGCGTGCGTGTCTGGCCAGACGGTCGACTACACGTTGGCCTTGATGGTCCGTTGTTCCGGGCCAATGCATCGGGCTGGTTGCAGGGAGCGACAAAGCGTCTGCAACTGATGTTCCCACAACTGCGTGATTTGCGCTGGGCTTACCACTGGGCAGGTTGGGTTGATATGACGGTGGATCACTACCCTCGCCTGCATCGGCTCGCCCCTGGTGTGCTGGCGGCCTATGGCTTTAGTGGCCGCGGAGTCGCCATTGGCACACTGATGGGACGCGATCTGGCTCATCTGGCGCTGGGTCACTCAGAAGATCAACTGGTTCACCCGGTTTCGGCTGTGCAGCCGCAGTGGTATCACGCCATTCATCGTCCGTTGGTGCAAACTCTGGTGACCGGCTATCGGGTGGAAGATCGCCATTACGATAACCAGTACGCCCGCTCCGTTCCTTCCCTTCATTCATAACACCAGAGATCGCTATGTATCCCATTATCCCGTTTGTACGCACAGAACAAAGAAGTGACATTGTCACATCATGGATCGACCTGCAACAACATCACAATGATGATCCACTGATAGAACGTGCTTTCTATTACACCAAAAACGAGCAACACGGCATCTACGCGGGCAGCGCGCAGCTGCATCCTTTTGCGCAGCACATTAATCACTTCGCCAGTGACCTTTTCCTGATTGTCACCGCCGGGCAGGTCACGCTGCGGTTATCCACAGGCGAAGACGTTGTGGCTCAGGCACAGGAAAGCCTGGTGATACCGCGTGGCGCAACCTTTCACTGGCTGAACACCACGGGTACTGAGGTCTGGTTCGTTGCTTATCAGCCGCAGCAGAACCCTGTTGAGGCTGCACCGCAGGCCCCCTTCAAAGTTGATCCAAACCTTGAACTGGCATCCATTGACGGGCCATCGGCTGAACTGATCACTTCTGCCCAACGTCCCGAGGTGCAGCGCAACATGGTGTATCTCAGCGCTGATGGCAAGTTCAGTGTAGGGATCTGGCAGGCCACAGCCTATACCCGTCGCCTGGCCGCCTTTGGGGACTATGAGTTGATGTATCCGATCGCGGGTGAAATTGAAATCACCAATGCGCTGGGTGAAGCGCGGACATTCAGTGCGCACGAGGGCTTTATCGTCAATCGCGGCGTCAGCAATGCCTGGCATAGCCAGGGTGTTGTGAAAAAAATCTACAGCAAAGTCAGCGTTTAACTTTTTAATTTTTTATTTACCAGGAGAAAGAGTATGAACCGTCGCGAGCTTCTCGCTTCAATGCCGCTGGCCTTTGCGGCCGCAGCGATACCGTTGGTCGCCAATGCTGAACAAGCACCACAGGCGCTTAACGCCGGGGACAGCACCTGGGATCGCATCCAGAAAACCAAAACATTGCGTATTGGCGCACCGGTGATGGAACCCTGGTATTTCAAGGACAGCAGCGGATCTGACGCTCCCGGCTCGGTAGTCAGCAATGGCGTGACCTGGCGTGGCGTGGGGATCAGTTTTGCCCAGGCTGTTGCCGAAGCGATGAATGTGAAGCTGGAAATTGTTGAGACGACCTGGGCAAACGCCGTTGCCGGGCTGCAAACCGGTCAGTTTGATACCTTTGTACTGCTGGACGCGACACCGACACGGGCGCTTTCCGTCAGCTTTGTACCGACGCCGCTGCTGTGGTATCCGCTGGCGCTGTTGGCGAAAGATGATGCCAACATTGAGAACTGGCAGCAGATTAATGATCCTGCCTTCAATATCGGTGTCGGACTGGGCACCACCTGGGACGAGTTCATCACCAAAGAAGCGCCCAAAGCCACCATCAGCCGGTTCCAGAGCAGCGCAGAAATCTTCGCCGCATTCCAGTCTGGAAGGATTAATGCCGGGCTGATCTCGGCGGTTGCCGCCGATCTGGCCCGCGCGCGTATTGGCAGTGGTAAGACACTGGTCCCTGCCCCCAAAGTGTATATTCCCGGTGGCATTGCCGTGCGTCAGGAAACCGATTCCCGCTGGCTCAACTATCTGAACACCTGTGCCGGCTACTTCTACTACACCGGAAAATCGCAGCAGTTTTACGAAACCTTCCTCAATTTCCGTGGCATCGATCCGAAGCAGGTCATCCCTGTCCAGCGTGAATCTGCCTGACGGGGATCTGTGAATTTAACCGGGCTGCCCCTGCCCGGTCTCACTGTTTCAGGACTTGAGGCTGTTATGCATTATCAATGGGACTTCTCCCAGGTCACCCATCAACTGCCGCTGCTATTGAGCGGATTACAGGGTACGGTGGTGCTGGTGGCGTGGTCGATGCTGGTTGCCATCCCGCTGGGATTGCTGCTGGCACTGATGCGCTTGTCGCCACAGGGCCTGCTCCGGCACTTTGCTGGGATCTACGTGGCATTTTTTCGTTCTGCACCCGCCATCGTGCTGATCTACTGGTTTTTCTTCGCCGCACCCATTCTGTTGTCATTCCGCCCGGCACCGCTTACCTCGGCAGTGATGGCGATCAGTCTCCAGGCGGCGGCATTCTTTTGTGAAGTGTTTCGTGCCGGGATTCAGGGGGTTGAGCGCGGGCAATGGGAGGCTTCTGCGGTGCTGGGAATGCGTGGCTGGACCCGATTTCGCATCATTATTTTGCCCCAGGCACTCAGGCATGTTCTGCCTGCGCTGATGAACCGACTGATCGATCTGATCAAAACCACCACCCTGGCGTCCGTGATCAGCTATGGCGAGGTGGTGTATAACGCCGGGCGCATCTCCTCCCTGACCTTTCGTCCTCTGGAAACTTTCACGCTGCTTGGCGGGCTGTTCTTTATCCTGCTGTCGGTGATCGCGCTGCTGGCCAGATGGCTGGAGCATCGCTGGCAAATCGGGAGGCGGGTATGAACTACAACCTGAATTTCCATTTCCTGCTCAATTACCGCCAGGTTCTGTGGGAGGGGCTACTTAACACCATGCAGCTCTCCTTCGCCATTATGGTCAGTGGTTTTTTGCTGGGCACGGTGATTGCGCTGCTCCGCCTGTCGCAGCATCAGGGTGTGCGGATGGTGGGTCAGATTTATGTCAATCTGCTGCGTAACCTTCCGTCGTTGATCGTACTGTTCTGGTTCTTCTACGCCTTGCCGCTGTTTACCGGCGTGCAGGTCAGTCGCTTTCTGACCGCATGGCTGGCCTTCACTCTCTACACTGCGGCTTACTTCTGCGAAATCTTGCGCGGCAGCTTACAGAGAATCCCCAACGGACAATGGGAAGCCGCAGAAATGCTGGGCTTTTCCCGACGTCGCGCGTTTATTGTTTTGATGTTGCCACAGGCGTTACGTCATGCCTTACCGGCGCTGGTTAATGAAGTGATTGAGATCGTCAAAATCAGCGCGATCGCTGCCACCATTGCCTTCCCGGAACTGCTCAGTCAGGCACGGATGATCAGCGACAGCGAATACCGCCCGGTTGAAACCTACACCGCTGTGGCGGTGATCATTATGGTGTTCATCCTGTTGTTAAGCGCCATCGCCTGGCTGATTGAAAACCGTTTTAGTTCTTCAACCCGAGTGACACATCATGATTGAATTCAGGAACCTGCATAAACATTTTGGCAATCAGCATGTGTTGCGTGGGATCGATTTGACCATCAATAAAGGGGAAGTGGTGGTGATCCTCGGAGCCAGCGGTTCGGGCAAAAGTACCCTGCTACGCTGTATGAATTTGCTAGAGAAACCCGATCAAGGCGAGATTGTGCTGCATGGGCAGGCGTTGGGCAAAGTTGGAAAAAAGGGGCAACGCAGTTATAGCGCCAGCGATCTTCGTTTGCTGCGCCAGCAAACCGGCATGGTGTTTCAACAGTTCAATTTGTTTCCCCATCTGACCGTAGAAAAAAACATTACCGTGGCGCAGACGCATATTCTGCGCCGCAGCCAGGCCGAGGCACAACAACTGGCGCAGCGCTATTTGCAGCAGGTAGGACTGGCGGATAAAGCGCAGGCATTACCGGCGCAGCTTTCGGGCGGGCAGCAACAACGTGTTGCCATCGCCCGAGCGCTGGCGATGACGCCTGAATTGATGTTGTTCGACGAGGCAACATCGGCACTGGACCCCGAACTGGTCGGCGAGGTGCTGAACACCATCCGTGGCCTGCGGGACGAAGGGATGACGATGGCGATAGTCACGCATGAGTTGGGGTTCGCCTGGCATGTGGCGGATCGGATTGTTTTTCTGCGTGACGGCAAAATCTACGAACAGGGAACGCCAGACCAGATCCTGCTGACGCCGGAAAAACCGCACACCCAGCGCTTTCTTGCCAGCCACACCACCTTTAAGTTGCCATCGCGATGACCGATTGCATTGTGGTAGGTGCTGGCGTGATCGGATGTACCATAGCGCTGCAACTGCAACGCGCTGGTTATGCGGTCGTGTTGCTGGACGCGAAAGCACCTGGTGCGGGAGCATCGTCAGGCAATGCCGGAATGATTGGACCCAATGCCGTCATCCCGATGGTGACGCCCGGTTTACTGCGGCAACTGCCGGGTTTAATTTTCGGATCTGACCGAAGTGTTTTACTGGCAGCGCATGCCGGTATGAGCGCGATGCGCTGGTTAAGAGAATGCCTGCGAATGGCAAATCAGGCGCAACTGAGGCTGAGCCGTGATGGTTTATTTCTTCTTAATCGCCACACACTGGAAGACTGGCAGCGTTTAACGGGGAAAGAAAGAGGGTATCAGTTATTTTCTATGGGCAGTACGGTATCGCAGCATATTGCACCGGATGACAATGAGACGCTGATGAATTCTCTTGCTGTGAGGTTAAGGCGGGAAGTCGGTGTCGCCAGTCGCCTCGTTTCCAAAGATGTCATCCAGCAATGTTTCCCGGGGCTGCAAACATCTCGCAGTACTTTTACTGCTGTTGATGGCACCGCTCTGGTGACAAACCCCCGACAACTTTTTGAGTATCTTGTCAGGGAATTCAGGTCGGCTGGTGGCGACTATAAGCGTTGCGCGGTACAACGCTTTGAGGTTGAAAAAGGAGAAATCACTGGCCTCTCAGGCGATCATCATCGCATGTCTGCGCACAACTATATTCTCTCTGCGGGCAGTGACTCCTTGTCGTTGTTGCCTGAATCACAACATCATTTTCCCCTGATGGCTGAGCGTGGATATCACATCATGATTAAACGTCAAAAGCCGTTATTTCATCCTCACACTGATCTGGGGCTGATGCCCTGTGTGCTGCATGATTCTAACCAGAAGAAAGTCATTAGCGAGATGAGTGATGGTATTCGCGTAACGGGTTTTGTTGAATATTCTTCAAGTTCATCCCCTGAGAAGGCTCGCTGTTATGACCGGCTTGAACAGCACTTTCGTCAGCGTTTCCCGGACTATCCTGTTGAACGACTTTCGCAGTGGTATGGGCATCGTCCTTCTACACCGGATTCATTACCTTACATTGGGCGTCATCCCGAGTTCAGCAATCTCATCGTGGCATTTGGTCATGGGCATTATGGTATGTCAGGTGCACCTAAAACAGCACAGTTTGTGCAGGCAATTATAGATGGCAAAGCCAGCGCACGAAGTTTACAGCCTTTTAATCTACAACGGTTTTCAGGGAGATGATGGTGAGTCGAATTTTCAGCATTGAACAACTAACTAACGCGGTAAAAACCATACTGGTACGTGAACACCTTTCGAATGAGGACGCACACATACTTGCCAGCCATATAGTGGCATCCGAACGTGATGGCACACTCAGTCACGGCCTGATGCGTGTCCCAGATTACCTGGCTTCGTTACGCGCTGGCTGGGTTAATGCTAAAGCGAAACAGCAAATTTCACCCACTACGACACCTTTTGTTCAGGTTGAGGGTGATAATGGATTTACCCAGGTGGCTTCTGCTTTGGCGATCGATGCTGTACTTGAACGTGTTCGGGGTAACGGTATTGCCCTGTTGTCCATCCGCAATGCCCATCATATTGGCGCTCTCTGGACCGATGTCGAACCTTATGCGGAACGTGGATATGTGGCGCTCAACTTTGTTAACTCTCGCCCACGATTGGCTCCTTACGGTGCCAGTGGTCCGTTACTCGGGACCAATGCTATGGCGTTTGCATTTTATGATGGTAATGGTGGCGTCATTAGCTGGGATCAGGCTTCAAGCGTTATGTCGCTGGGTGAAGTAAAACAGTATGCATTACGCCAGCAGCCTTTGCCGTCTGGTGTAGGTTTGGATCATAGAGGAAATCCAACAACTGATGCGCAAGCAATACTCAAAGGGGGCACCTTACTGCCTTTTGGTGAGCATAAAGGATCGGGTATCGCTTTGATGGTTGAGGTTATGGCGGCAGCGTTGACGGGTGCCAGTTTTGGCTTTGAAGACCGATCAACTCAATTCCCTGGTGCGGCCAGCTCCAATGCTGGCCAATTTCTCATCGTCATTGATCCGGCTTTTAGCTCCCCGACGTCTTTTGTACAACGGATCGCCAATCTGATCACGCATTTACATAACGATCCTGAAATTCGCTTGCCTGGTAAGCGCCGACGAATTAATCGCGAAAATTCACTTCAGAACGGAATCAAAGTCAGCGAAGAAATAGTTAGTGTGCTAGGGTTAAACTAATATTTCACTGCTGGTTAGGTTTAAAATGCCTGAAAAATATAACAAGAGTCCTTGTAACAGAAAACAACACATTTAATTGTACAAAAAATACACACTTAATTGTACAAAAAATACACACTTTCTCTTTTCTGGCATTCTCACGGATCGGTCTTGTAATAAGGAAGTTCAGAGAAAAAATCACCCAGCAGGCCTCAGAATAGACTGGCTGGGAGTTTTTTCAGTAAAATCGCTTAAATACGGAGCGATGAATCAATTCTTTTGAGACACGTTCATTCCATCTAAATCAAATTTAAATTGCCTGGCTCCAGCCTGGTAGAACTCAGCTTCAATGATTAGATTTTTATGGCTTTGCACGTTCTTAATGAAAGATGAAGATTGGTCAAAAAATATCACGTCAGAGCTACCATCTCCTGCTTCAGTCATGGAATATTTCTGGATTTTTCCATCATCAAATTTGACGGCGACTTGACAATCATTGAATGAATGGCAAATAAATTGACCTTTAGTTATACTGAGGAGTGCCTCAGTCACTTTCAAATCTTCTGGTTTTTGCCCGGACTTTAATTCAATTTTTTTTGACCGAAGAGTTATGACCATTTTTGACCCTCCATTATATGGAAACTCAAACTGAACATCATTGCTCGACTCATTTTGCAGAAACTTTCGTGCTGTCCCTCTCATCTCATCGTTATCATAAGATGCAACCCAGGGACTAGCGAAAAGTGGCTGAGATAATCCCATTAATGCGATAAAGCATAATAAGCGCTTCATTATTTCTGGCTCTCAGTTTTGATAATAACTTCACGGGGACTTAATTGCTGCACTGCACGGCAGATACAATATGGGATCACTGCCCAGGCTAAGCCCATTGCAGCACCTGCTGCCTGTTGTGGTGCTCCATTAGCAGTCCATACAAGAATGATGCCTTGAATGAATCCAATGACTGAACAAACGATAGAGAATTTCCACATAGTATATAACCTCCAATTATAAAAACGTAATGTACAGTTGGTTTTTCTGGAAAATGGATTGTCATTCTAAAATAAAATTCAAATCCGGCATAATACATTTGGACCAGGATAAGGTATGCGATTTTAGAAGGAACACTGTCTTCCCAGCAGGGAAGTCGCCTCAAACTTCAAGAAAATCCCCTTTTCATAATAAGCCATCATTACACTATGCTATTATCGGCATTTGTTCAGTAAAGTTTACTACTAAATTTAGTAGTTGCATTTTTAATTATTATTGGTGTATTGCTTGCTTTATCCAGGAAGAAAGTGAATCTTATTTATCTGAATGATGATTTTTCGTCTGTGATGTTCATGATTCTATGGATGATTTCTATGCTAAATTTTTCCTATAAATGAAGGCTCTTTATGGACAAAGATAAAGAAATGGAATCAAGTCAAGTTAATTCATTTGATTGTGGTTTTTTATGCTATTTTATAAAAAACAAATATGAAGTAGTGGCTGTGATACTTATGGTAATCATTGCAGCTTTTAACTTCGGGTGGTTTAGTTTGAAAAAAAATACCTGAGACACCTCCTGGCTATTATGAAAATATCCTCATTGAACATACTGAACTACTGATAAAACTACGGGATGAGTATCAAAAACAGAGAATTGACATGCAAAATGAGATGACATCAGGTCCTCATAGCTATTATGAAACAGCAAGGATTGCACTCAAGTTAAACATTGCAGAGACTCGGTATCTGGATTTTTGGCTGCTTGAGAAACCCATTGTCATTGGTATGTTCAAGCCTTTTGATGAATCAAAATATGTTGGCTGGTACACCAGCCTCTCTCCTGAACTGCGCAAAGTAATTAAAGATACAGCCGATAAGTTGCATGATTTTTACCCAAAAATGACTGAGTGCCATAGCCATGCAATGAAAGACTACCAGAATTTAGTCGCCGGATTGTCAGAACCTTCATCTGATAAAATGTCAGATATTTTGATTGCACAAACACAGGTGATCTTACGAAATATTTCTGACGCTGAAAATACACCCTCTCAAAAATGTGACACTGTGATGATTGAGTATTTATCTTCTGTACAGAGGCTATCTGGCGTATATAGCAGTCTTGCTGATGCTTACCAAAGCTATTCCGACAAGATTGAAACTATCCGTAAGACTATCAGTGCGCTGCTTTCCTTTATGCTTCTACTTGTTTGTTATCGATGCCGTGATAACCTTGTCAAGAAGGCAGCCAAATCGATGAGCAGCTAAACTTAATAGCTGGAGCAACTTTATACCACTTCATTGATTGTCTTCGTCCAGCCATGCGCTGCATCAATGCAGTGCAGTGCTAATTCAGATGGATACACCGTACACCATGATTATTACTTTGGTTTCGTTGAAAGAATGCCTGGCCCTGAGTTAAGCTGCCATTACTGGATGTTGATGTGGAATAAAAATGCGTCCCGTAAGGGACGCAACATTGGTTGTCGGAAAAATTTTCACTTTGATGCCAGATTATCATGAGTTTCACTAGATATCAGCAGCTTGCCAGTGCATTCCATCCGGCGTGGTCCATCTTCCTCCCCAGGTCCATTCTTCACTTGAAAAAGCATCCAGAACTGGGGGGATAAGGGCAAAATTGGGTGATGGGTTGCCAAATGCATTTTTGGCAGAATCAAAATCAATCGCACATCCCCAGCTATGCATAGATAATCTGGTTGCGTTACGCATAATTCTGAAATTGAAACCTCCTGCATAAAGATTCATGCCCCATTCATTTATTTTCTGCTGTTGTTGATCCGCAGCATCCCATATACGTGTGAAAATAGTTTCAAGACTATCAGCGCATTTCTTGTGAATTTTCACGCCTGACTTAACCGGCATAAAATCCCATGCAGTAACAATTTCCCATGGGGGTCTAACATAAACTATATTTTCAGCCACCCACGATTCACTTTCCTCACCATTTGCACCGCGAGGATCTCCGTAAAAAGAATCAACTTCATTTTGATGTGGCCACTTTGACATAAATACCTCCGGTTGGATTAGTGCGATTATATAGGTTTGTGATTTAATTAAATCATTTTTGTGAATAATTCATTTCAATGCAGTACAGATTTCAATTTTTTCTTTGAATGCATCATATAATGATTTTTCATCATATAATGACTTTTCATCCTGGTTTAATTTTCGCGTGGATTCTTGGTTAATTGCCGTTTTTAATTTCTCAATATCTGGAGTAATAAACTCTACCTGGGACTGTTTGGTCTCAAGGAGATAAGATATCTCTCTTAATGTATTAGCAACAAACATCCCCTGTATTTCTCTAAAGTTAATGTCATCGAGGACAGTTCTGGTGCCCGAATCAACATTGTTTAATGTTACAACAACACAATCAGCTGCCTCCGCCGCCTGTCGATAATTTTTTCGCTGGACATTATATTGATAATGTTCAGGGATAAGACGTGAACCAGCGGCAACGCCTCCACCTATCCAGACTGTCGTTATTGCTCCATTTACACCGGCAATTAATCCTGTGATTAAACCCAATATACCAATGTCAGATAGTGCATATGTTTGTTTAGCTAAGTCCATCTCTTTTTGATGCCATACTTGTCTATATGCGGATGCGAGAAAGAGACTTTCGTTGTAGCTCTTGGGTATAGGAGGATCTGATTTATTGATTTTTTTAAAGGTATCTTCTCTGGATTTATCATCATCACTATTCTTTGGTGCCGATATTCCAGCCTGATTGTAATAGTCTGAGACAGTCGGTTTTGCTATTGGTAAGGGCCATGGACTAGTGCAGCCTACAATTATAATTAAGGATGTGGAGATGAAGATGTTCTTCATATTAACTCCAAAAGAATCTGTTTTCCACCTCAATCAAATGAAGTGTATTTTTATTTTTTGACGTATCTGGATGACATCATAATTTTTGATTGAATAAGTATTTCAATATTATTTGATTGTCTGCAAGTACACAGGGTAAATAATTATTTTATTCTATTTTAATGACGCAAATCGATTTTAAACTCCATGATTGCATGAAGAAATCTTTACGGTATACCTCGCTTGTTAAAAAATAGCGCGCCTGATACCTACTGGTAAATAAGTCACTAATGCGGACATTTCTAATGATGAAAGTAGAAGCCATGCCTTTTATTACCTTCTGGTCATAAATTTTCATGCTAAAAAAGAAAAGTCCTTAAGCAGTCCAGAGCATCTCTTTTTGTTGTTTGCTTATCTGAATTAGTTAGTAGCACGGTCGATATTCAGCGTCCTAATATGCACGACATAAAGCACCCCAGAGTATTTTTGTGAGCATCCCACAGGATTTCACTGACATGTTGAGAGCATAAATTATGTCCGAGTTGCCTTTAAGCGATAAGGCTTACCAAACGTTACGCAGAGATATTCTTACCTGTCAGCTGTTGCCGGGATCACTGATCACTGAAGCAGAAATCATGGAACGTTATCAGATTGGCAAAAGTACCTGCCGCCTGGCACTTGCGAGGTTAGCACACGACTACCTCATCGAGTCGCGACCGCGTAAGGGCTATCGTATTGCTCCAGTCACAGTTCAGGATGTGCTTGAAATATTTACCCTGCGCGCGCAGCTGGAGCCGCTGGCGGCGAAGCTGGCAATTGACCGGGTAGATATTGAATTGCTGAAGAAACTTGAGGCGGATTGTCGCGTAGAGATTGCAGCGCCCCTTTCCACCCGCATTGATATTTTTATGAATGCTAATAAACGTTTTCATCTGGCGATAGCCGAAGCTACCGGAAACCAGCATCTGATCCGTACCCTCTCTGGGTTAATGGATGAGATGTCGCGACTTGTCGCGCTGGGATTTAACGTCCAGGGCACCAAGCCGGAAATTCGCCATGATCATAATGCGTTAATTCAGGCATTTACTGAGCGCGACAGCAAAAGGGTTGAGTTTATCGCCCGCCGTCATATTGAAACCTTTCAGTCGATGACGCTGGAAAAAATTTACGCCACGTTAAGCCGCGATGGTGCACTAATCCCATTGTCAGCCAGGAGACAGCCTTCGTGAGCGCTATTCTCAGTGACGATTTGCAAACCTGGCAGCCGGTTATTCATCTGGAACAGGTAGGCAAAAATTTTGGCCAGCAGGTTGTATTGTTGGATATTACTCTTGATGTCTGGCCCGGTGAGATAGTGGCCCTGCTGGGTACGTCTGGTTGTGGTAAAAGCACCTTGCTTAATCTGATATCTGGTTTGTTGACCGCTGATCATGGCGATATTCAACTTCAGGGAGAATCCGTTAAGCAGTTTCGGCACTGGCAGCAACTGGGATATTTGTTTCAGGAAGACCGACTATTACCATGGCGTACTGTTTTGCAGAATGTGATTTTTGGCATTGAAAACATATCACTCTCCCGTAATGAGCGTCGAGATCGCGCCCGGGCCGCGCTGGCATTAACTGGCATGTCGGGTTCAGAAGACAAATGGCCCCATCAGCTCTCCGGGGGGATGCGCAGTCGGGTCGCCCTGGCACGCAGTCTGGTGGCGGAACCACAAATTCTTTTGATGGATGAACCTTTTTCCAAATTAGACCCGAATACCCGCAGCGTGATGCATGACGAGTTATTACGTATCCGCGCATTGAAAAAAATGTCCGTAGTGATGGTGACGCATGATGTTGAAGAGGCCGTTGTCCTTGCTGATCGCATCATCATTTTGCAACCTAACCCAGGACAGATTAAACAGGTCACACCTGTGGTTCTACCCCATCCACGATTACCCACTGGCAGGGATGTTACAGAGCAGGTACGACAGTTAAGGATGGCGTTATGATGCAAAAGTTACAACAGACCCTCTCTTTATTCCTGCAACGGATGGCGTTACTGCTGGCATTCTTTGCTTTGTGGCTTTTTGCCTCACATAACATGCCTGCATTCGTGTTGCCGGGTCCTGAACGGACGCTCAATGCGCTGATGGCCTTGTGGCGTAATGCCACGTTATTTCAGGATATTGAAGCAACTTTCAAACGTGTATTAAGCGGATTTGTTCTGGCGACACTGGTCGGGACGACTGTTGGGTTGGCGCTGGGAGCCAGCCGCGGATTGGCCCTTTTTTTTGAACCGCTTCTGGCAGTCTTTAATACCGTATCCTCTGCCATCTGGGCGATCTTTGCCATTATCTGGTTTGGTATTTCGGATGCGACAACGGTCTTTGTCGTATTTATGACCGCGATGCCGCTGATCCTGACTAATGTCTGGCAAGGCGCACAGACTGTGGATAAGCAGCATATACAGCTGGCTCAGAGTTTCCGCATGAGCCGTCTGCAAACATTGCGAAAAATCTATCTGCCGACCATTCTGCCCTACTTCTTTTCCGGAGCACGCCTGGCATTTGGTTTTGGCTGGCGAGTTTCCTTGGTTGCGGAAACGTTGGGTGCGTCCAATGGTATCGGTTATCGCTTGCGTCAGGCGGGCGATCTGGTGCAAACCGATCAGGTGTTTGCCTGGACGCTGCTGCTGGTCGTGCTGATGTTATTACTTGAAGGTGGGCTGCTTAAACCCCTTGAGCGCCATCTATTTCGCTGGAAATCACACACACAGGATTAACTATGAAGAAGATATTAATGGCGGCCACCCTGGCTGCCGGGGCTTTCTTTGCCCTGAATTCAGCAGCAGCTGAAAAAGTACGCATTGGCTACTGGAGTAGTGGGGTTAGCCTGGGATATGGCACCGTACTGGAAGAAAAGGATTTTCTGGCGAAACATGGAATTCAGGCGGAGTTTATTCACTTCCCTGACGTTAACGCACCGATTAAGGCGCTCGCATCTGGATCTATTGATTTGGCATTCGGAGCACCATTGGCTGGGGTATTCAGCAGTGCTGCAGAAGGCGTACCGATTAAGATTTTTGCTGCGACCCAACCTGCTGATGTTCAGTTTGTCGTACCGCAGGGTTCACCCATTACCTCACTGGACCAACTGAAAGATAAAAAAGTCGGTACCTCACCGGCTGGCTCCTCAGTAGCGGTAATAGCCACCACACTATTACAGGAAAATCATCATATTAAGCCTGCTGATTTTCAGCTGATTGGTGGAAATGAATCCCGCCTGGCACAGTTCCTGGTGCAGAAACAAGTTGATGCAGCAGCTCTGAGGTCGCTGACTATTGAACAGCTGGATGAACTGAAGGTTATCTCGTTAGGCAGTTTTGCCGATGAGTGGAAAAGACTTACCCATAGCGATGCGGTGCCTTATATCGGTGTTGGTGCAGTGCGCAGCGAGTTGATCGATCAGCACCCTGAAGTAGTAGCCAAAGTTATCGGCGCTTTACGCGATACCCTGGCCTGGGGAGCCAGCCATCCTCAGGATGTTTCGAAACTACTGCAACAGAAAGCCAACCTGCCTGCGCGTGATGCCAACATTTATGCCAGTCGCTGGAACAGTATGAACCAGCTCACTTTTGAACCTACCGATATTGCCACCCTTAAACGTCAGCATGACGTGTTTGTTGCGAGTGGCACTGTGCAGGGAAATGTACCTGATTCGTTATACGACGATGCCGCTTACAAGCTGGCTAATACCTCTCATTAACAGGAGTTACCTGTGAGTCAAACCATGAAAGCGCTGGTACTGCATCAGCATGGAACCCTCGAAAATCTTTCCGTTGTTAACGATAAAGCAAAGCCTGAACTGCGCCCGGGCCATGTTGTTGTTTGTGTGCGGGCTTCTTCCTTCAATTACCACGATGTTTTCACCGTAGAAGGTATGCCGGGCATCAAAGTTCCGTTGCCGGTGGTGCCAGGATTAGATCTGGCCGGAACCGTCGATGCAGTGGCAGAGGATGTAACGGGGTGGCAACCAGGGGATCGTGTACTGGTCAATCCGCTTAAACCTGGTGTCGGCTTGATGGGGGAAATGACCGACGGCGGTATGGCGGAATATGCACTGGTGGATGCATCCCAGCTGATTAGCCTGCCTGAGACGGTTAGTTTCACCCAAGCGGCGTCACTACCAGTTGCTTACGGCACGGCACACCGCATGCTGGTCACACATAACACGGTAAAAGCAGGCGATAAGGTATTGATTCTGGGGGCCAGTGGTGGTGTTGGCACCGCCTGCGTGGTGCTGGCAAAAAAGCTGGGAGCAGAGGTCATCGCTTGTGTTGGCAGCGCAGTAAAGGGCGCGGCAATGAAGGCACTTGGTGCGGATGAGGTGGTTAATTATCGCGAAGAGGACTTTTCCCGCTGGACTATCGAAAAATACGGCAAACCGCAGCGTCGAACTTACGAAGGTGGCGTTGATGTGGTGATTAATTTTACCGGGGGCGAGACCTGGCGTCCGTCGTTGAAGTGTCTGAAACGTGGCGGAACGCTACTGGTATGTGGAGCAACAGCCGGATACGACCCAACTGAAGACCTGCGTTATGTCTGGAGTTTTGAACTCAATATCAAAGGTTCAAACAGTTTTTATAAAGATGACCTGGAAGCGTTGCTGCAACTGGTAGCTGACGGTGCAATCACGCCACTTATTGATCGTGAGTTGCCACTGGACCGCGCTGCAGAAGGTCTGCGTCTGATACGAGACCGTGAAGTTCTGGGCAAAGTCATCGTTACCCCATAAGGAGCCGGTCATGAGTGAAATTATTGTGCCCGACGTGGCAGAAGTAGAAGCAAAACTGCTGAAAGGCCCCTATCACCAGTGGCTTGGGCTCAGGGTTATTGAAGTTGCAAAGGGTGAACTGACTCTGAAAGCTACTTTTCGCGATGAATGGGTGGTCAACACTGCGGGAGGCTACATTCATGGTGGGATTCTGGCGGCGCTGGTTGATCTCACCGCCGACTGGGCGCTGGTGGCCTGGACGGGGAAAGGTGTCCCAACTCTCGATATAAGGGTGGATTACCATCGCCCGGCGCGTGGTGATCTGCGTATTAAGGGCAAAGTCATAAAGGTCGGTAAACAGGTTTCGAGTGCTGAAGCATGGGTCTACGACAGCGAAGATCGGCTGGTCGCAAGTGGCCGTGGTCTCTATGCAATGCCGGCAAACTGAGGATTTCATGATGCAACTGCAACCAGATCATATCGTGATCAACAATCATAACGATCTTGCTGCTATCGGGAAGACTTTTGCTGCTCTCGGATTCACATTGACCCCGGAAAGCTTCCACACGCTGGGTTCGATCAATCAACTGGTAATGTTTGAGGATCATTATCTGGAGCTTATCGGTGTGCCGGGTGATGGGCGACCGATACGTCAGGAGTTGCTGGACAGTACCCGGGGGATAGACGGTCTGGTATTCCGCACTCAGGATGCTGAAGCCACAGAGTGCCAGCTGGTTGAACTTGGCTATACCGTGCAGCCGGTTCAGCATTTCTCCCGCCAGGTTGAGTTTGATGGTAAATGGGGAGAAGCACGCTTCAGTACCACCCGCCTGAAACAAGGTAGCTTTGCGGCCGGACGCGTTTACTTTTGCCAGCATCACACTCCGGAATTAGTGTGGCGTGAACCTTGGTTAGATCATGCAAATGGAGTTAAAGGGATCGATGGCTTAATTGTCGTCAGCCAGCAGCCACAGGCAGAACAACAGGACTGGCTGAAACTGGGCATCCTGCCAGCATCCTTCCATATTTCCGTACTTGATCCTGACACATTTGAAAGCTGGTCCGCCGGATTAATTTCTCCGAATCCCGGACGGCGAAGTCAGTTCCTCGCCCTTTCTTTCGATGGTGGCCGGGCTGAGGTGCTGATTGCGGGCGCCCGGCAGCTCTCTCTGCCCTGGCAACAGGTCGGGAATCGGTTGCTTATCGCTCTTCCTGATGTCAATGCCTTACTTGAGTTCAAACTATGATCCTGACGAATCTGGGTACACTGCACCTCACGCCTGCAAATGCACAGCAGGCCGCTTTTATTACGCCTGGCGAGGATCAACAAGAGCAGCAAATCAGTTATGCGCAGCTCGACACTGAGGCTAATGCGCTCGCTAAAGGACTATTGAATCAGGGATATCTGCCGGGGCAACGTATCGCCCTACTGGGACGAAATTCAATCTCATTTATTATCAGCCTGTTGGGTATTCTGCGTGCCGGATTGGTTGCTGTACCGGTTAACATCAAACTTCCCGATACCACGCTGGAAAAGATTCTTGAAGATAGCGATGCCAGATTGGTAATCGGTGATAGCGATCAAGTCAAACGCCTGGACAACCGTTTTAACCCATTGACGTTCAGTCTGTTGCCATCGTTATATCAATCGGGCGAATTTACAGGTTTCATTCCTCAACCTGATGATCTGGCGCTGCTGCTTTACACTTCGGGCTCTACCGGGATGCCAAAGGGGGTGCGCCTGACACACGCCAGCCATCGCTGGGTCGTGGAGATCCGTCGGGCAGCAGGTGAACTTGAGGGTGAAAGGGTTCTGATTGCCGCGCCGTTTTACCATATGAACGCCTTAGCACTGGCGTTACTAACCCTGAACAGTGGTGTGACGACTGTGCTTCTGCCGCAATTTGAAGCGAAAGCCTATATCCGAGCGGTAGCGCGTTATCGCTGCAGCTGGTTGACGGCAGTACCACCAATGATCGCGATGATGATGCAGCAACAGGACACACTGGCGGAAAATGATCTCTCTTCCGTGCGTGTAGTACGCATGGGTTCGGCACCGGTGAATGAGGGTCTCAATCAGCAAATTCGCCAGTTATGGCCACATGCGCGGATCATCAATGCCTATGGCACCACAGAAGCCGGGCCGGTGGTATTTACTGCACATCCTGAAGGGATGCCGGCTCCTGTGCATGCGACTGGATATCCTCATCCTGGAGTTGAACTACGCTTGCGTGACGATGCCGGTCAGCTTAGTGATCGAGGTGTGCTGGAAATACGCAGCCCTGCACTGATGCAGGGATACCATCAGCGACCTGAATTAAATCCCATCACTGTCGATGGTTTTTACCATACCGGGGATGTGTTTGAGCGGGACGCTGACGGGTTCTACACCTTTGTGGGGCGCCACGACGACATGTTTGTCAGTGGTGGTGAAAACATCTATCCCAGTGAAGTTGAAAAACTGCTTGAGCTGCATCCAGATGTACAACAGGCCTGTGTCATCGCTATCGTGGACAACATAAAGGGTAGCAAACCTGTGGCATGGGTCATCCCCCGGCCTGGCAGTCAGCCAACACCCTTAGAGCTAAAATCCTGGGTGCTTAATCACGGCCCTGCCTACCTGCATCCGCGACATATCTGGCTTACAACGCAGTTTCCGCTGGCAGGTACCAATAAAGTTGATAAACAGGCGTTGCGTGTTTTAGCTGAGCGAAGTGTCTCAGCGGAGAAGCGGGAGGAGCAGGTATGACTTTCAAATGGGATAATCCTTATCGTACAACACGGACGCCACTGTTCGCGCGCAATCTGGTCGCGACATCACATCCTCTGGCAGCACAGGCAGGAACGCGTGTTTTGCTGGCAGGAGGCAATGCGGTAGACGCTGCTATTGCTACGGCAGCGACATTGACGGTAGTCGAACCGGTATCAAACGGTTTAGGTAGCGATGCTTTCGCTATGGTCTGGGATGGTAAACAGTTGCATGGCCTCAATAGTTCTGGCACCGCCCCCTCTCATTGGACGACTGACTGGTTTGCTGAGCGTTATGGGCGTAATGCGCAGGGACATGCTCATCGTCCAGAGCGTGGCTGGGATAGTGTCACTGTGCCGGGGGCGATTGCAGCTTGGGGGACACTGCATCAGAGATTTGGTCGACTCCCCTTTGCGCAGTTACTGGAAACCGCAATTGATATTGCCGAGCGTGGTGTGACTATTGCACCAATGGTGGCGCGCAAATGGCGGGCGGCAGTGCCATTACTGCGTGGTCAGCCTGGTTTCGCCGAGGCTTTTATGCCAGATGGACGGGCACCAGAAACCGGTGAACGGTTTATCATGCCTGGCGCGGCACATACGCTGCGGATCCTTTCCGAGCATGGCCCCCGTAGCTTTTATGAAGGCGAGGTAGCCGAGGCTATCGTAAACTGGGCAAAACAGAGCGGCGGGTATCTGACGCGGGATGATCTGGCAGGTTATCAGCCAGAATGGGTCACCCCCATCAGTAAAAAGTATCGGGGATATGACGTTTTTGAACTGCCCCCCAATGGTCAGGGCATTGCTGCGCTGATTGCGCTGGGTATACTGGAAAAATTCGATCTTAGTAGTTTCCCTGTCGATAGCATTGCGTCGCAGCATTTGCAGATTGAAGCGATGAAGCTGGCGTTTGCAGACGTTTACGCCTACGTTGCTGACCCGTCATCAATGCACATTACACCGCAGCAGATGCTGGATGACGATTATCTGACGCAGCGCGCGCGGCAAATTGATTTGAACCGTTCAACACCGGTTCTGCCCGGTATGCCTGCTAGCGGCGGGACTGTCTATCTCACAACGGCCGATGAAAGCGGAATGATGGTCTCGTTTATTCAGTCGAACTATATGGGCTTCGGTTCTGGGGTTGTGGTGCCCGGCTATGGTATTAGCCTGCAAAACCGGGGCGCAGGATTCTCCAGCGCTCCTGAGTCTGCCAATGTTGTTGCGCCAGGAAAACGCCCTTTTCACACCATTATTCCGGGCTTCCTGATGAAAGATGGCAAACCGCAAATGAGTTTTGGTGTGATGGGAGGTGATATGCAACCTCAGGGACATGTACAAACACTGGTGCGGATGATCGACTATCAACAGCAGCCTCAGGCTGCCTGTGATGCACCACGCTGGAAGGTGAATAAGGACTACAGTGTGGACCTTGAGCAGGGTTTTGACTCACAGGTTACTGACGGATTGCGCCAGCTGGGACATGAGCTTAAATCAGTAAATGACAGTTATATGGACTTTGGCTCAGGTCAGTTTATCTGGCGACTGTCTGATGATAACGATCATGGTTATGTCGCGGCTAGCGACAGCCGGCGTGATGGGCAGGCTGTCGGTTTTTAAACCAGATATTTTTCCGTATAAGGGGGCGTGAGCGACATTGAGCGGCTGTCCTCTCCTGACGCCCCTTTCACCGCAGATAACAATTCCTGGGTGTAGGGGTGCTGAGGACGTTGCCAGATGTGTTCCACACTCCCTGTTTCTACGATTTCGCCATTATTCATTACTAACACCCTGTCAGACATATAGCGCACCACAGAAAGATTATGTGAGATGAACAGGTAGCTGAGACCAAACTCCTGCTTCATTTCAAGCAGCAGGTTAAGTATCTGCGCCTGGACAGAGACGTCCAGAGCGGATACCGCCTCATCACAGATAACCAGTCGCGGTTTTATAATCAAAGCACGAGCAATACCAATACGCTGACGCTGGCCACCAGAAAATTCATGCGCGTAGCGGTGCAGAGAATCTCTGGGTAATCCTACCCAATCAAGCATAGTGTGAATGCGTTGCAATCTTTTTGGTGCAGGTGCAGGGTCATGCAGCTGTAGCACTGAGTCCAGAATGGTGAAAATGGTATGACGTGGATTCAGCGAAGCATAGGGGTCCTGAAATATCATTTGCACACTTTGGCGAAATTTTTTTAAAGCAGGCCCCTTTTTATCAGCAACATTTACGCCTTCCAGTAAAATCTTTCCATTATCCGGGCGAAGCAGCTGCAATATTGATCGCGACAATGTCGATTTCCCACAACCGGATTCCCCAACCAGTCCAAGGGTTTCGCCAAAATGCAAATCGAATGTGATGTTTTTAAGTGCCGAAATAGATGATCTTCCCTGAATATAGCTGACATTCAGGCCATCCACTGACAATAAAGGTGAATTAGCCTGGGCTTCAGACTTATGTGAAAAAACCAGCGTTTCGGGCTGATATAACTGAAACTTGCCACTTTCATCATGACGGATCTCCGTAAGCCGGCACTGACGATAATGAAGATTATGCGAATCCATCAAAGAAGCGGCCATTAAGCCACGTGTGTAATCATGAACAGGATGGTGGAAAAGCCGATCGGCGCTCCCCTGTTCCACGATATTACCATTGTGCATTACCGCAACTTTATCCGCCCATTGAGATACCAGGCCCAGATCATGCGTTATCATCAACACGCTCAGTGAAAGTTCCCTGCGAAGTTGATTGAGTAGCGCCATGATGCTGGCCTGAACCGTAGCATCCAGAGCGGTAGTCGGTTCGTCTGCAATCAGTAACTTTGGCTCACATGCGATAGCCATAGCGATCATTACACGCTGTCGTTGCCCTCCTGATAACTGATGTGGGAAGTCATCAATGCGGCGATGAGGATCAGGAATATTAACCAACTCCAGCAGTTCAATCGTTCTCACGCGAGCTTGTCTTGATGATAGGTTCTGATGTGCCCTCAGGCTTTCAGCAATCTGAGCACCCACGCTATAAACGGGATTCAGAGACGTCATCGGTTCCTGAAAAATCATAGAGAGGTTATTGCCGCGCAACCCTCGCCGTTGGCGGGGCGGGAGAGTAAGCAGATCGCGTCCTTCGAAAAGTATCTGCCCACTGGTTTTTGCCTGTTCAGGCAGCAGACCCATTATTGATAAGGCAGTCGCGGATTTGCCGCTGCCCGATTCCCCCACTAGGGCCAGCATCTCCCCTTTTTCCAGGATGAAACTCACCTCGTTAACTACATTGGTTTGGCCAAATCGAATCTTTAAGTTTTCTACGGAAAGGATAGGCCGCGTCATTGTTCGTTTAACCTCGGATTAAAGGCGTCGTTCAGCGCGTCGCCAAGCAGATTCAGACCTAGCAACGTGATCACCAATGCAATGCCGGGTTCGGCGGTCAGGTACCATGACGTGCGCAACATTTCTCTCCCGCTGCCAATAAGAAAACCCCAGCTGACTACATTCGGGTCACCGAGGCCAAGAAAAGAGAGTGCTGCTTCCATCAGAATGGCGGAAGCCACCATCACGGAAGAGGTCACAATAATTGCCGGTAGTGCATTTGGTAGCATCTCACGCATGATAATGTGCCCGGTAGAAAATCCCTGGCAACGTGCAGCTAGTACAAAATCCGTCTCCCGCAAGCTACGAAATTCGGCACGTACAAGACGAGCAATAGTTGGCCAGGTAGTAAGGCCGATACTCAAGGTGATCAGCCCGACTGAGGGTGTTGAGATAGCCAGAATAATGATGACGAGTAAAAAAGCGGGCATCGTTTGAAAGAGCGTTGTCACGCGCATCAGTCCATTATCAACGATGCCGCCATAAAATCCGCTCATGCTGCCAATCAATGTCCCGGTCAGTAAGCCAATTACCGTTGCACCGATGCCTATCATCAATGAGACTCGCGCCCCATGAAAGATGCCTGCCGTGAGATCACGTCCCATAGCATCAGTCCCGAGCGGCCAGGATAGTTCGGCTCCTGGCGGTAGTAAAGGTGATGCCACCATATCAAGCGGGTCACCTGGATAAAGCCACGGGGCAACAATGGCCATTGCTATGACGAGTAATAGGATAAATCCGCCTGTAATGCCTGCCGGATTACGCAACAGCTGGCGTAGCGCACGATGTCTGACGTGGGAGGATAAGGAAAGCGCCGATAAGATCGTCATTTAGCGTCTCACGATACGGGGATCAAGCCAGGCGTGGATAAGATCCACCACGAAGTTAGCGAGCAAAACCATCAAAGAAGAAAAGAGCAATATACCCAACAAAATATTTACGTCGCGCGCCATCACCGCATCCAAAGCCAACCTGCCCAGACCAGGCCAGGAGAACACCGTCTCAACCACTGCTGCACCACTCAGCAGTGTGGCAATATGCATACCACTGACGGTAAGGACGGGAATCAGAGCGCAACGCAGCACATGGACAATCGTTACGCATAAAGGTGACAGGCCTTTTGCATGTGCAGTGCGAACAAAATCCTGATGCATGATCTCCAGCATGGCTGCTCGTGTCAGGCGTGCATAAATCGCCAGGAAAAAACTTGCCAGCGATAAAACAGGTAACACTGCATGAGTAAACAGGTCTTTGAACCATTCCCAGCCACTGAGATTTGCACCAATCGTCATATTTCCACTGCTGGGAAGCCATCCCAGATGTACAGAAAAAAGCACCAGCAGCATAAGGCCGATCCAGAATCCGGGGAGTGAATAAAGCAAAAGACTTATCAGGGATAACAGTCGATCAGGCCACCGACCTGCAAATAGCGACATTATCACGCCACACAATACCCCAATAATTAAGGCAACAAGTTGTGCCGCAACCATTAAAACGAGTGTGGCTGGCAGTCTTGATATTATCAGCATAGTGACAGGGGTATTAAAACGGGGGGAAAATCCCAGATTTCCCTGGAGAATATGGCCAACCCAGTTAACAAACTGCTGCCAGCCCGGCAGATTGAGTCCGTATTGCTCTCGCATCAATGCCATAGTAGCCGCGCTTGCCCCTCCTGATTCTCCCGCCAGTACATCAACTGCATCACCAGGAATGGCTTTCAAGATAAAGAACATGACCAGTAAAATACCAATAAACGTTGGCAGCACATAACATACTATTCTAAATATAAATATGAGCAGCCAATGTCTTTCGCGCTGCATAGCCACCGTCCTTGAGTCAAAACATGTCAGAAGCAGGAAAATTAACAGGCCATGTTTTTCATTCTTAATAATATTTGCAGATATATTATCCTGAAATATAGATATTCAAGAGATTCCTCATCTTTTGCAAATGGTGCATGAGCTAATCCAAAATACTCAGTAGCCAGCTCTTCTTTGATGCCGGTAAATAACGCCCTGAACTTATTATTATTTGTAAAGGCGAGTGCATGTCAGACAGACTTGTAAAGATTCCGGGAGTTCGGGTTGCTGTAGATGTCGGTGGTACATTCACGGATATTGTGTTGTTGCAAGGCCCGACGCAATATTCAGCTAAAATCCTCACCAGCGCCGATGCGCCTGAACGTGCTGTAATCGCCGGTATCACCGATGTACTTAATCAAGCGGCATTAACTTTCAGTGATATTGACCTACTGATACTAGGTACAACGCTTGCGACCAATGCGCTTATTGAACGTAAGGGTGCACGCACAGCGCTGATCACAACCTCTGGTTTTCGTGATTTAGTTGAAATCGGGCAAGAAGATCGCTTTGCTCAGTATGATGTTTTTCTACAAAAGCCACGCCCTTTGGTAGAACGTCAGTGGCGCTTTACCATCGAAGAACGCATTGATGCGCAAGGCAACATCCTGATTCCACTTAACGAAGCACAGGTATTTGCACTCGCTGATGAAATACGTGCTCAGGGAATAGAAAGCATTGCCATCGGTTATCTACAAAGCTTCATCAACTCCAGTCACGAACAACGTACGGCTGAAATTCTGCGTGACCAGTTACCAGACGTAACATTGTCACTTTCGAGTGATGTCTGCCCGGAAATCCGAGAGTATGAGCGACTTTCTACTGTTTCAGCAAATGCTTACGTTCAGCCCCTGGTAGCTGGCTATCTTCATCGTCTTCAACAACAGCTTAGTGAAAGCGGACTTCGTGTAGCGCCCTACCTCATGACCTCTGGTGGCGGAATCACCACACTGGAGACCGGTATCAGTGAGCCAGTTCGTCTGGTCGAGTCCGGGCCCGCAGGGGGGGCCATTTTGGCAAGTAACATTGCACGTCAGCTGAATTTGAGCAAAGTACTTTCATTCGACATGGGGGGAACAACTGCCAAAATCTGCTTTATTGATCATTTTCAGCCGCAGATTTCCCGCAGATTCGAGTTTGGTCGGGTGCATCGCCATCAGAAAGGTTCGGGTTTACCCATCCGCATTCCAGTCATTGATTTGGTTGAAATTGGTGCTGGTGGTGGTTCGATTGCGCGCATAGACAATCTGCAACGCCTGCAGGTTGGTCCCGACAGTGCCGGTTCGGCACCAGGACCGGTCAGCTATAACCTCGGTGGCGAGCTGGTAACTATCACTGATGCAAATGCTCATTTGGGTTTGCTGGACCCCGCCAGCTTTGCCGAAGGCAAGGTTGAGTTGAACGTCAGTAAGGCAGCAAAAGCCATCAGGCAACAGATTGGTGAGCCTCTGGGGCTATCGACCGATGATGCGGCCCAGGCGGTCACCGAAATCATTGCAGAAAATATGGCAAATGCGGCGCGGGTACATGCCAGCGAATTGGGTAAACAGGTCGACAGCTACACGCTTGTTGCATTTGGTGGCGCTGCACCGCTGCATGCTGCTCGTCTCGCCAGTAAGCTGGGGATTAATAATGTCGTGATTCCCCATGCAGCGGGTGTTGGCTCGGCTCTCGGTTTCCTGCTAGCTCCGGTTTCTTACCAGGCTGTTCGTAGTTTTTATCAGCGTCTGGACAGCCCCAATCTGGCGGCAATCAATGAGGTACTGGCCGCGTTAAGCGAGCAGGCGCGGCATATTGTTCAACAGGCTGATGCCAGTGCGTCAGTGACGCTTGAGCGAAGCGTCTATCTTCGGTACGCAGGCCAGGGGCACGAAGTGCCGATTCGAATTGAAAGCAATATCCTGGATATTCAAGGACTCGCAACTTTATATGAGAGCTTTACCCTCACCTATCGCCAGCTTTACGGGCGCAGTTTGGACCATGTCGCGGTAGAAGCCATCAGTTGGACGGTGACTGCTTCCACACCTGCACCGATGATTGTTCCGTCGGCTCCTTTTGCCGAACTGGCTGCACCTGCTTTCACTGCGACCCGGGAAGTTTTCTCTTTTCAGAGACAAAAGCGTATTCAGGTTCCTGTGTACGAGAGATCAGATATTGCCCCCGACAACGTTCTCCAGGGACCGTTACTGGTGGTCGATCCTGAAACTACCACATTGGTGGATGAACTCTTCACGGCTCACCGTACCCAAGAGGGGCATCTGGTTTTGCAACGAAAGACATTGATCGGAGGTGTTCAATGAGCCAGAACGTCATTCAATACCAGGTTATCTGGAACCGGCTCATCTCAGTGGTGGAAGAGCAGGCACAGGCACTGATCCGCACCGCTTTTGGCACCGCAACCCGCGAGGCAGGTGATCTCTCTGCCGGTGTATTTCTTCCTGATGGGCGCATGGTTGCGCAGGCGGTTACCGGTACACCAGGACATGTAAATTCGATGGCGGAGTCAGTAAAACACTTCCTTCGCGTATTTCCGGTTGAAACTCTGCAACCGGGAGATGTGCTGGTCACTAACGACCCCTGGAAAGGCACCGGTCATCTGTATGACATCACCATGGTCACTCCCGTTTTTCGGCATAACCGGGTAGTCGCGTTGTTTGCTTCAACACTCCACGTCATTGATATTGGGGGTCTTGGACCGGGGCCTGATGGCCAGCAGATCTGGCATGAAGGTTTATTTTTACCCATCATCAAATTCATTCATGCAGGCAGACTTGATGAGACAGTCATTAACATTGTTAAAGCTAATGTGCGTGAACCCGCTCAGGTTGAAGGGGATTTTTTCGCACTGGTTGCTTGTAATGATGTCGGTGGGCGTCGCTTGCTCACGCTCCTGGAAGAGTTTTCTCTCGCTGATTTGCATGAAGTTGGTGAATATATTCTTGACCGTTCAAAACAGGCAATGCTTGATGCGATACGTAGCTGGCCCACAGGAAGCTGGGAGAGTGAGCTGTGGATAGATGGCTACGATCAGCCGTTGCGTCTTCAAGCCAGGTTGACACTGGACCACGACGGTATTCACGTTGATTTTTCAGGTAGCGCAGGCTTTGTGGCGAAAGGCATCAACGTAGTCAAAGCCTATACTGACGCTTACACCTCCTTCGGCATTCGCTGCCTGATCGGCGCGGATATCCCCAACAATGCCGGTTCGCTAGGTGTCATTAAAATTGATGCACCTGAAGGTTCTATTCTCAATGCACCCTTCCCGGCAGCTGTCACCTCGCGTCATATTATCGGACAGATGCTACCGGATATGGTTTTTAACTGCTTGCGTCAGGCACGTCCTGGCGAGGTACCGGCTGAAGGGGCTTCCTGTCTATGGAATATTCAACTCTCCGGTGGTCACCTTATTCCTGAATATGACGCAAGAAATACGCTCATACAACCGCGCTTTTCAATCACCAGTTTTTCAACTGGCGGTACTGGCGCGCGGCCAAAGCTTGATGGACTCTCAACTACGTCTTTTCCCAGTGGGGTGCGTAACGTCTCACTGGAAATACTGGAGTCGATCAGCCCGGTAGTGTTCTGGCGTAAGGAATATCGCCAGGACTCCGGCGGAGTCGGCGCACAACGTGGTGGCCTGGGGCAGATTATTGAGCTGTCACATGGCCAAAAGCTCCCCATGGAGTTGGGCGCAGCCTGGGACCGCATCCATTTTCCAGCTAATGGGGCTGAAGGTGGTCTGCCGGGTGCCGCCGGCCGCGTGACGCTTTCCACCGGGGAGACTCTGTCAGGAAAAGGAAGACAGGTTATTCCTCCGGGCAGTCATCTCATTGTGGAGACACCCGGTGGTGGCGGGCTGGGGAATGGCTACCATCGCGACCCAGACAGTATCAAGCGTGATCTCAACAATCAGCTTATTAGCGCAGAAGCGGCTGCTGAATTCTACGGGTATGACGTCCCGTTCACCAATCAAACGGAGTAAAATATGCTTGTCTCATTTCGCCGCTCGTTGCTGGCGTTGGCTCTGGGTGCATCATTACTGGGTGGCGCTGCTCAGGCAGCTGAGCCGCATTCAGGAGGGACCCTTAATCTGGTTCTCAACTACGAACCGCCCGCGCTCATCGCATTAACAACAGTCGCTACACCTGCGCTAAGTGTTAGTGCAAAGGTCACAGAAGGACTTCTCAGTTATGATTTTGATCTGAATCCTAAGCCACAGCTGGCAACCAGCTGGGAAATCAGCCCGGATGGGAAGCGCTATACCTTCCATTTGCGGCCAGGCGTAAAGTGGCATGATGGACAGGACTTCACTTCGGCTGATGTGGCCTACTCCATCACGCTGCTAAAAAAAGTGCATCCGCGGGCCTCCAGCACCTTTGCCAATGTCATCAATGTTGAAACCCCTGATGCACTGACTGCAGTATTGGTGCTTTCGAAACCGGCCCCCTATCTCATTAAGGCATTTGCAGCAGCGGAATCACCAATTGTGCCTAAACATATTTATGATGGCACCGACGCGCTGACTAACCCGAACAACAATGCCCCTATCGGGACAGGCCCATATATTTTTGAAAAGTGGGTGCGAGGAAGCTATATCCTCTATAAACGTAACCCGAACTACTGGGATAAGAATCGCCCTTATCTCGATCAACTGGTAGTGAAATTTATCCCGGATGCTGCGGCACGATCGGTCGCGTTTGAAACTGATGAGGCAGATTTGGGGTATCGGACTCCGGTAGCCCTCAACGATGTATCACGCCTGAAAACATTGCCTCAGCTTGGGTTTGAAACGAAAGGCAACAGCTATTCGTATAATGTCAGCTCGCTACAATTTAATCTGGATGATCCACATTTCAAAGATTTGCGTGTGCGTCAGGCGGTAGCACATGCTATCAACCGCAACGTAATCCTTCAGGTCGCCTATTTTGGTCTGGGACAGGTTACGGCGTCACCTATTGCTCCAGGGATCAAAGAGTATAATGATCCCTCTCCTTCGCCTTATGAATTTGATCTTAAGAAAGCCAATGAGCTGCTCGATCAAGCCGGGTACCCCAAAGGTAGTGATGGTATACGATTTAGCGTTACGCTCGATTACAATCCTATCTCAGAGGATCTACGTAAAACGGCAGAATATACACGTTCCGCGCTGGCTAAAATTGGTATAAAAGTCACTCTGCGTTCGCAGGACCTTTCTACATTTGTACGCCGTATCTACACTGACAGGGACTTCGCCTTCACGATTAATGGACACAGCAATCTTTATGATCCTACAGTTGGTGTGCAGCGTATCTACTGGTCGAAAAACTTCCGTAAGGGTGTTCCTTTCTCTAATGCATCCGATTATCACAACCCGGAAGTCGATCAATTGCTCGAAAGCGCACAGACTGAAAATGATCCACAGAAACGGGTTGAGGAGTTTCAAGCGTTTCAGAAAATCGTCGAGCAGGAACTGCCTGACATAAACCTGATTTCCCCCCAGTTCATCACTATCTATAACCGCAAGGTTCATGCTCACTCGGTGACTGCCGATGGTATCGAAGGAAATCTGTCGCAGGTTTGGCTGGATAAATAGCTATCAAGGTCAGGAAGCCACTCATGTCGACTTCCTGAACTTAAAATTCCTGTCAACCATGCATAACCGTAATTAAGATAGGGTTAGTGTCGATCGCTTGAGAAAATATTCCCTTATTGTTCATCATCGGGAGTTCTCATGTCCCACACGCAATCCCATGTTTAAAAAGTTAATTCGTAGCATGCCGAAGCCATTTTACTTTTATCCAAGAGAGCTGAACATAATTAATGCTCAAGTCTAGGGTATGAATTACTTCATATGGTAATTATGTTAAATTTTATTTAGAAGAAGGCACTGCATTCCAAGATACGATAACTTTCTTCCTGCTGTTTTAGCTTTTACGAAATTGGCTATGCTATGTAATTGCAAAAGCTATTAATATTAGAAAAAAATCAAGCAAAAGTATAGTTGATGAGTATTTTTCAATTTAAATTAATATATCTTTCTCATCGCAGTGCCCGCGGAGCTTTTGAACTTTTAAATCTATTGTACAATTCTTTAGCTGCAGGCGATTTTACTGCATCCTCAATCGTCCTGAATATTTTATAGTATTTTGTAAACATATGCTTATCTTCATTATAATCCCAAGACCATGTGAAATTACTTCTATTTGGTGGAATTAAACGGTTAATTAAATGTGAGAAAACTTCATTATTTATAGACTTAACTAAACTAAATAAAGTTTCAGCGATCAAGCCCAAATCGTCCCGAGATAAAATGACAGGCTTTTCAAGAAAATTTCGATGCTCATCAAGCCCTAAAGCTATAGCATTCTTTACGCCAAGTTTTCCAAAGCGATGAACACAACAATGACGCATTTGACATATTGAATCATATCTATTCAACAAATCACCTAAGCTAGCGTTGAAATTGTTAATTTCAAGGTATTTAGTTAGGTTCTGAGTAATATTATTTTTCCCAGAAAACACAGTTTCCTCTAGCAAAGCCTCGGGCAATAGGTTTTTAGTGTGATGCAAAGCTGCAGTGTAGCTAACCTGCAAAGATTCGCACTTTTTTTGAACTAAACTATCACTTAAGATTAGAGTTCTAATTAGTGAGCGCATATAACCTTCAACTGCAGACACATAACCTAACAGCAGTAAGTTAGCTAGTTGAGTATTAATTTCTCCGCTTTCAGTTGCCCAAAGTAAATTTAAGCTAACAGCGTTTTTCAAAAACTCATCTATAGGGGAATGTTTTTCTCCAGCTTCAGTTGAAAAAAAAGAAGAAGTATCAAAATTAGTACTTGGAAGTCGTACTGTTACAATTGCTGAGTAATCTTCAGTAGCCAAAGTCATAATAATGATCCAGGTTTAAGATAAATAATCATCAACAAAACTTTCTAACACATCAACGATACGAGTAGCTCTTTTATCGCCTATACCTTTAATCGCCAACAGATCCGCAGCAGGGTCTTGTTTAGCTAGGTAATCTCTAATGTTTTTTAAATTTGGAAGTGATTCATTTATTTTCTTATTTTGCCATTTGGTTAATCCTGGAACGGACTCAATTTTTGTTTCTAAACAAAGATTAAATGTTGAAGCATCAACCAATTGATTACCACAGTTGTGGCAAAATTTTTGATTGTCACTTAAACGCGCTGTTTTACAAGAAGCGCAAACAGGTAGGGAGAAACTCAATGATTGAAGTCTTTCTTTAGCTATGATTCTAGAGAGGCTCCTGCGTAAAGGATGTTTAGTGTTTTTTCTAGAAAACCCCTCTAGTATTTGTTTTATAGCACCACCTTTTTCATTAATGGAAAATACCCTAAGAGATATAAGGGCGGCCGCATGAGGAATATACCTATGATATATTCTTTGAGGAGTTCCATGTTTAACTTCACCTGACGAGTATATTAACCCCGCTTCTACTAAAAGGTTGAACATGCGTTCAATGATTGGTGTTAATTCATCCCTCTCAATACCAATATAAAGTTGCTTTTCACCTTTATCAATTAATTTTATATTTGCTTCTTTAAGTAAGTTTGCGAACTTATCTAATATAATTTCGCCGATAGATATTAGATCTCTAAATCTAGGTGCTTTTAGAGATAATGACCGATATTCATTAATTCTTGATTTTATATGTTCACCAACAATCGCATTTATAGCCTGCTGGCTATTCTTAAATGATCCTCTTTGATATTCATCAAGCATTGTAATGTATGCACGAGGTATACCAAAAGCAGCTATCTTAAAAACATTCTTCACATCATCAGGAACGTCATTGAGATTTGGTACTTTCTTAATTGCGATTGAATTCATAACCTGATTATACTCAGAATTATCAATTGAGATCCAAACAGGTATTGATATCGAATCTTGACCTTCATGGAATTTCGGGCTTTTTTCTGTGGTTCCTGGATATACGGAGGCTTTAGGAGCTATAGTTGTCGTTTTTAATGATCTGACAATATCTAGAAATTCAATTAAATAATCTGGTGTTAATGTTAATGCTGCATCATCCATTAAGATTACAGTGTAATTTCTTTGTGCTTGCAGCCTAATATCATCAATTATGGATAACGTCTTTTCAATGGATAGCTTTTCTACAACATTAGATTCTTTTTTCTCAAGTGGTTGCGCTCGCTCTACACGAGATACAAACTCACTCAATTCATCAATGTTAAAACCATGTCGCTCTAATGTTAGTTCAGGCTGAGTTTTATTTTCAACCCAACCATTTCTTTTATCCACAATGGCTAATAGAATTCTGGCTAATACCCATGAATGGAATTGTGCTAATGCTCCTGCACGGCTTGATAAAAGAGGCTCTAATCTAAAATATCGATTAAAAGATACATATATTGCATATGGCTTGCTTTCTATCTCTTTGCATTTAAGCCATGCAAAGCGCATCATATGAGTTTTACCACATCCCCGAGGGCCAACAATAGTTCTTAGACCTTTGTTAGTCAGCTCAGAATAAACACGTGAAAATATCTCCCCCTCTTCAGAGGTTTCATCTAATAAATCATCAAATGGGATATAATCTGCACGTTGTTGTAAAGTGTAATTTAGTAGGTCTTCGTCATTTCTAATCAATTTCAATTCCCCTCAAAAAAACAACTCCATGATGGATTTTTGTGACAGAAACTTCGCGCCTACACCTTTAGATAAGGCTTCCAGATTTTCTTTTCCAGTTGAGCTTGTTAAGTAGCTTAAAAGTGAGGGTTGATATTCATTTGGAACTCTAATCAGAATAATACAATCGCTAATCACGACTCTGCCAGAAGTAATTTGACAAACCTTTTCAGATAGGTTCCTACCAACTCTAGAAATAAGGATATCACCTTTTTCAGCAATTGTTTCATCACTAGGTAGGTGGTCTTTTTGCAATTTAAATTTTTTTTCAATTTTACATTTTCCGTTAATCATGTCTGTAATATGAAAAACTGGATAGGGCCTATCTTTGATTTTAGATGATGAGGTTTTACCTCTCGCAATGAAAGTTGCTATATCACCTAATTTTGAGCGACCTGATTTTATTTCTTTAAATTTGTGATATGAATAGTCAAGCCGTTCAAAACCTTCTGAAATAGTAATATCAACTGGAGAAAGATAGTTTAGTTCATCATCAATGCACTGCAATGTTAAGCGATCTCTAGAGTCACCATTTTTTTCAAGAACTATAATATGAGTTTTAGCATCAGTTTTGTCAAAAATTCGGCGAGGTAACTCAATAACCGATGTCACTGCATGATTTTTTAATAAGCTATGTCTTAATTGGTAATATCTTTCACCTGATACTATGCCATCAGGCAATATTAAACCTAGAATGCCACCTCGCTTTAATATTCTCAAATTCTGAGCTATAAAAAGTAATTCTGCAGATATGTCTTTTTTAGTATAAAAAACACTATCTAACCCTGCCTCTTTTAATATGATTTTGAAGTCATTTCTCCATTTTGGCTTAATGTAAGGCGGGTTGCATACTGCAGCATCGGCACTCTCAAGTTTGATATTAAGTTTTTCATGCAGATCATGGCAGAGTGCGTCAACCG
Organism: Pantoea sp. App145; assembly: GCF_047947045.1. Taxonomy (NCBI): domain Bacteria; kingdom Pseudomonadati; phylum Pseudomonadota; class Gammaproteobacteria; order Enterobacterales; family Erwiniaceae; genus Pantoea; species Pantoea sp. App145. The sequence continues at coordinate 147,434 of NZ_CP133293.1, read as the reverse complement.
TTATATGGGTTACACGGTCTGATCTATTAAGAAAGGGTGATCTTACCGGTGCATCTTGGTCTATATCAACAGTCAAAAAGTGAGCGTTGGACCAAGTTGATGCTGCAATTTCAGTCAATGCACCATCCCCAGCCCCTAAATCTACGACTAATGATGGGGACGCATGGCACATTGAGTCCACGAGAATTTTTCCGATTTTCTCATTCGTAAAATATCGGCCTAAGATATCTGTTTTACTTAAATTTGTAATCTGCATTTTCTGGCGCTGTATTTGTTTAATAGAAAATTTATCATATTTATCAGATTAATGCTTCACTCTTTTTTTTAGGGAAATTCTTATCTTATTGATTTAAAAGACTATTGTTGATAAGTTGATTTTTGACAAGCGCCTCTGGTATTTGGTCAAAGTTTAAACACCAAAGTCGGGTGTGTGTAACCATCTGATTTTAATACAAAATTATAACTTTTCTCATTCAGCATGCGACTTTCAAGTCCTAGTTCTTCTGTTTTAAATGTATGTAAAGACTCATCCTTTACCCATTAGACTATACTAAACCAAAAGTTTACCACTATTGGCCAAGGTGACAGAGCGGGTCACCACTAAAAAATCACGAAACTTTTACCTACTCAGGTAAATCCAGCAATAAGGGGAAGTGTAGTAAGGCCTAATCTTATATAATTAGGCATTTATCAGCTCCCCCTCGTAACCACCCGGCTACGACTAGTTCCTTTTCGCACTTAACTTTCTATAATAGGTCTTATGTAAGCTAACTCACTCTTCCCTGCCAATTATGGCCCTTTTGCCATGTTCCTAACTTCATATAATGGTACTTATATGAATCTGGGATCCACAGAAGGATCCGGGTATCATATGCACTGGCCCGCCGGGATCCGATACTGAACAGCTGATGGCTGGCCTGAACGCTCACAAAACAGGCATCGCTGCGTGAAATCTGCAGGAGATTACCCGGCAAAGTTTTTCAGAATTCACACAGCGACGTCTGAACAGGAATTGCCTGGAAAAAGGACAACATGACGGAAATTTCACCTGCAACCGCCCTGCTCGCACATGGAAACGGCGATATTGCCGACCGCCTGCGGGAGTTTGTCCGCGACCGGGAGGCTTTTTCTTTAAATACATGGAACCAGCTGCTGAGCGTGATGCGGATCTGCAGCCGGTGGGCAACTGAAAATGGCCGCAACTTTCTGCCAATGTCACCGGAGGACCTGCGTGACTATCTGATGCACCTGCAGGCGATTGGCCGTGCCTCTTCCACCATCGGCACGCATGCTGCGCTGATCTCAATGTTACACCGTAACGCCGGGCTGATACCGCCGACCACTTCACCGGTGATTTTCCGTGCCGTTAAGAAGATAAACCGCACAGCCGTCATCTCCGGGGAGCGCGCCGGGCAGGCCGTTCCTTTTCGCATCGGGGATCTGCTGAAACTGGACTCCCGCTGGTCCGGTTCGCCATTGCTGATGCAGACTCGTGATCTGGCATTTCTGCATACAGCCTATGCAACGCTGTTGCGGATCAGCGAGCTGAGCCGTCTGCGTGTCCGTGACGTGACGCGTTCAGCCGACGGTCGGATCATTCTGGATGTTGCCTGGACCAAAACCATTGTGATGACCGGTGGACTTATCAAAGCGCTGGGTGAGTTATCCTCTCAGCGCCTGACCGAATGGCTGACTCTGTCAGGACTGATAGCAGAGCCGGATGCGTTCATATTCGGCCCGGTTCACCGCTCGAATCAGGCCAGCGTCATTACAGTCGAGCCGCTTTCGACACGCGCACTGGAGAATATCTTTGTCCGCGCCTGGCAGGAGGCCGGACCCGGGCAGGACGCGCGGCCGAATAAAAATCGCTACCGTGGCTGGTCAGGGCACAGTACCCGTGTCGGTGCCGCCGTAGATATGGCGGCGAAAAAGTACAGTACGGCGCAGATTATGCAGGAAGGTACGTGGAAAAAGCCGGAAACGGTGATGCGCTATATCCGGCACGTCGATGCGCATTCCGGAGCGATGGTGGATTTCATGGATTCATATTCAGTTACGTGAATACGGGGAATAAGTTGCTCCTGCCCGGATGCAGGTGATCCAGACATCACTGTGATACCATAGAGTTTCCAGTCTGGATGGATCTGATTATGAAAAAGCCGACACCTGTACCGCATGACGCGGCCTTTAAGGCGTTCCTGACGCAACCTGACACCGCCAGAGACTTTATTGATTTGCATCTGCCTGCTGAGCTGCGCGCAATTTGCGATCTTAGCACGCTTAAACTTGAGTCTGGCAGTTTTGTTGAGGAAAACCTCCGCGCTTACTATAGCGACGTACTCTACAGTCTGAAAACAACCGCAGGCGATGGCTACATACAGGTACTCATTGAACACCAGTCCACACCTGATAAGCACATGGCATTCCGTCTGATGCGATATGCGGTGGCTGCTATGCAGCGTCATCTTGATGCTGGCCATAAAAAGCTGCCGCTTGTTATTCCGGTGCTGTTCTATACCGGTAAGCGCAGCCCGTATCCGTTTTCTACCGACTGGCTGCAGGAGTTTGACGACCCGGAGCTCGCAGGACGGCTCTACGGGAGTTCGTTCCCCCTGGTAGATGTCACTGTAATCCCTGACGATGACATCATGAACCACCGGAGCATGGCAGCGCTTACCCTGTTGCAGAAGCACATTCATCGGCGTGATCTGGCCGACCTGCTGGACAGGCTGGCGGTCACTTTACTGACAGGCCATCTGACGGGACAGCAGCTGATTTCGCTGATAAACTACCTGGTACAGGTGGGGGAGACTGATGACGCCGAAACCTTCATACGTAATCTGGCGCAGAGAGTGCCACAGCATGAGGATGAACTGATGACAATTGCACAGCAGCTTGAACAGAAGGGTATTGAGAAAGGCCGCCAGGAAGGTATGCAAGTGGGTGAAGAAAAAGGGAGGCTGGAAGGCAAATTAGAAGGTAAATTGGAAGTGGCCAGCAAGTTAATCAAAACCGGTATGTCTGTGCAGTCAGTAAAGGAAATTACCGGACTGTCAGATGAAGACCTGGCTCAGATCCGTCACTGATGTTGTGACGGCTTAGCTGGTGTGTAGAACACAGCGTGAGAGCAAACTTGCTGCCATTACTGAGCATCAGTTATGCAATCTCAGGCCTCACTGAACATGCTCGTCTGCATTTTAAATCTTAATATCTCTCCCCTCTTCCGAATCTCGTTTATCAGACTCATGCGGTGAAGCGGATCGTTACGCCATTAAAGCGTCACATCAATGGTTATGCTCATAAAATGAACTAATAATCATAATTTAGGATGTGGACAGCCTTTTCCTACGTTAAAAACAGCCATTTCCGGCCACTGCTGGAAACTAAATTCTCTTTCCTGACAATCTCTTCCTGAAAAGTAGCTTAACCAGACTTGATCGATCCCCTTATTCAATATTGCTGTTTATATATACAGCATGTAATGAGATTGCCACCATGAAGATGTACCGACCTGCAGAAATCTGCGCTGTTTTGGCCCTCCCCTTTTTCATTGAGCGCGTTCCCTGTGGCTTTCCGTCACCGGCGCAGGACTATGTTGAGCAGCAGCTCGACCTCAACGATTTACTCGTTCAGCGGCCCAGCGCGACTTATTTCATTAAGGGTCAGTGGTGATTCGATGATTGACGGCGGGATCAGTGATGGTGACATGCTGTCAGCATCACTGTCTGATCATAATACTCGTCAGAAGTGTTAAAGATTCTGACGCTTTTACCGAAATTTATCAGGCGCTTAAATTTAGAGTCATCCGTATATCACAGGTATTACTGGTTAGCCCGGATAGGTAGTCAGGGCTTTTTTTAGCCTTTCGTTGCCCGGGCTATTGCCTGCTGCATCGCCTGTTCACCAGCCATTCCCGGAAACACGGTGATATTCGCAGCTGTAGCATTCTCTGCCGGCATCACGATAATCCCCGGCGTCCCGGTAAGACCCAGCATGTCAGCCAGCTCATCATTGCCTTTAATCAGGGCATCAGACTGACTGCGCCCGCTGACATTTTCCGCTCCCGCACCGGCGGCAATGGCCACGCTTTCAATGTCCTGAGCCGTCAGATGGCCCTCATTATGCCCTGTGCGGTAAATCCCGTTGTGATAGGCCATATAAGCATCAGCCCCCTTCTGCCGCCAGACATCCAGACCCCGGTGGGAAGCCATTGTGGATTCCTGATAACGTCCGGCAAAGATAGTCCAGTCACGGAAGGCAAAGCGTACATTGGGGTTAGTGGCCATTACTTTCTCCATAATCGGTGCCATAGCGCTGCATACGCTGCATTCATAGTCAAAAAACTGCGTCACAATCACGGCAGATCCAGAAGGACCTTTCACCGGTACTCCATCGAGCTGCATCAGCAGGCGATGGCTGTGTAACACGGCGGATACCAGGGCCTGCCTCTGGAGTTCGGTCTGGCGAGCCTGTAATTTCCGGCTCACTTCAATCAGCACTTCGGGGTGGGTCACCAGGTATTCTGTCGCAATCTCACCGATTCTCGCCTGCTGTGCCGGCGTGAAATCTGCCTCCTCTGCCGCAAATGCATTAACGGTGGCAAAAGACGTACTCAGGACCAGCGCAAGCGCGGCCACTTTAAACATTTTTTTCATGGAAATATCTCGTAATCCGGCAATCAGCCGGAGGGGGCATGTTGACTGCCGGAATGGGACCGGCAGTAGTGATTAACGTTCTTTCTGGATATTTCGGACCCTGCCATGGGAGAGTTCTTCCCGTTCAGGCTGCCGTCCTCTTGTTTCCGGCGGGATCTCAGGCTGACGCTGTCTTTCCATTTCACGTGCTGCACTCGCCAGCATTTTTTCTGACAGGTCATTCTGCATATTCTTTAACGGTGCCCGGTTCCGGTCCTGTTCTTCCTGTACCTGCTTCAGCACGCCTGATGGAATCGTTTCACCCGGGGTGATGTCAGAAGACCGGCGAAAATCTGTTGGGATCTGAGCACCTGAAAGCGCACTCAGGACCGCCTGCACAGCAGCGCTGTCCGGCAGATTGTTTTCGCCTGCAAGCGCAGTGGAAGCCTGGCGGACCAGCGCCGCATAATCGGGTTCTTTTTCGCCCGGGAGTGACTGCAGCTGCTGCTTTATCACGTCTGCAATGCGAGTAGTCAGCGAATCACGCACCTCCACGATGCTCCTGATATCGGCTGCTTCCTTCTGTGGGGTTCTTTCATCCGACATCTGAAAGTCCGGCAATCTCTGTGATTTTTCCACGGCCTCAAGCGCTGAACGAAGCACCGCTTTTTCATCAGGGACAGAAGCATCCTCCGGAAGGGCACGAAGTATGTCCTGCAATTCTGACTGCACCAGCCGCAGAAGCGTCTCATCCGGACGCGAGGCCTGTCCGGGATGCCCGCCCGCCACCTTCAGCAACTGAGAAGAAGGAGACTGCCTGCCGGTCAGCAGCAGTATGCCGACCTCCGGTCTGTCACGCGCTGCAGCCAGTCCCTGAGCAAGGTCGCTGACAATCACGGTTTCACCGTTCCGGCTTTTCTGGAGAATCGCGGCCTGTGCCCCGTCAGTGGCGAGCTGCCGCGGATTGCCCGCTGCGATAACCCCCTTATCATGGTTCAGTGGAACAAGCGTCAATCCTGCAGTCTTGCCGTTAGCGTCATACGCCGGCAGAGCAAGGTGGGGTTGCGGGTACTTCCGTGTGGGCGGGATGATCCGGGCCAGAACGGGCGCGTTACTGAGTCCGTTCCCCTTAAGAAACGCACGACCGATGGCCGTTCTGGAAACCGCCTGTCCCATTCCCCATATGCCCCGCGCCTGTTTACGCTCAGTTTCCGGCGACAGAGCATCATGCGCCGTTTTAAACCCCTTCTCCTCGCGGAGCAGCGCCTCTTTCCAGCTTTTCAGGCTGTCGGTATAGACCTGGACATGCTCCTTCGCCCTTGAGAGGCTGATGTAAAAAGCCCGCATACCGCTCATCACACCGCGTCGCCCCAGCCCGCTTTCAAGCGCAATGACAAACCGGCTGCTGGCTCCCTGTGCCCCGTACCCTGTGACCGCCCAGGCATAGTCAATGTGCCGGTCTGCCTGTGTGTCCCCCGGAGAGATGACCTTGTCGCCGGTCGATCCACTCAGCACAATTTCGCCGTTGTCCCGCACCTGCGACACCCTGTACTGATCGTGTGCTGCGTGCCCCGCCTGCCGCTGGGTCTTGCTCATCCTGACGCTGTCCCCCGCGCGCAGCTCCAGCGTCTCCTGCCTGAACACCTCGATTTCGGTCGCGTTCAGTTCTGCCGGAGAGTAATAACGCATCCGCCCTTCCTCATCCCGAAGCAGCACATTCTGCGTGCCCCGGTCCACACCCGTCACGCTGAGATACCGATCGCTGACCAGCACCACCTGACCGGACTGCCACGACTCAATACGGTTAAAATCATGGCGTCCGCTGCTGATGCGTTCCAGCACCGGCACCGTGACAGCTTTCGTGCCAAGCTCACCGGCATCCACCATCGCCTGATGTATACCGGCGTTTATCGAACGCCGGTCCTCGTTGAGCGACACCACAATAAGTGTCTCTGCTCGTGCGGCAGGCGTGCGGCTCATGTAGTCCGCGACCACAGCGTCCGTCACGCCGGGCGCGGGCAGTTCCATGCCATTTTCGTCCTTTTCCGGCGGAGGTACTTCCGTTACGGACCGGGCTGGTGCAGCGCTGCCTGCCTGGCGGGGTACCGCAGAGGGCAGGACCTGGTCAATTTTCTCCAGCGCCGCCGCCGCTTTGTTCTCAATAACGCTGTAGACCGCCCCACGCAGATCATCGCTGAGCTGGCGTTTGATTTCCTTCATCACGGCGACATCTATCGGGCTGCGCTCCTGAAGCAACCGGAACGGCGCACCGCTTTCCGGTGATTCCAGCTGCGCCACGTCACCGACCATCACTGCCCGGCCGTTTCCGGCCGCAATGGCACGGAGGGCTTCGGCGGTATCCTGGTTACCGAGCATGGACGCCTCATCAATCAGGAACAGCCTGCCGGCATAGCTCACCTGCTCCCCGGCAGCGGTACGCTGCTGCCAGTCTACCAGGAAGGATTTCATGGTCTGGCCATCGATACCGATGCCGCGCATTTCCTTTACCGCGCGGTGCGTCGGACCCAGCCCGATAACGACCGGTCTCACAGCCTCTGGCAGCGTATCGATGGCATTTTTCACCGCGCTGAACTGCGTGGTTTTTCCCACGCCTGCGTAGCCCTGTACTGCTGTGAAACGGTCAGTGCTCTGCAGGATCAGGGCCGAGGCCTGCCGCTGACCGGTGGTCAGGGTGGCCGGCAACACGCCCCCCGGACTGGCCATCAGCGCCGCCTGAGTGTTTTTACCCGCCTCAACCTCCCGGATAATCGCTTTCTCCATTTCCCAGGTGGCGCGGGCGACGTAGCGCACCTCTCCGCCGTATGGCACCCGGATGAGTCCCCCCTCTTTAACCTGCCGCGCAATCTCATCACTCAGCCCCTGCGTACTGCCGAGGAATCCGGCTGCCTTCTCAGTCAGCATCGCTGACGAAAACGCCACCTCGCGCATATTGGACACCGCGCGCGACAAGGCCTTCTGGGTATCGGTCAGCAGGCCCGCCTTCAGTGCATCAATGGCCTCACCCGCCTCCTCCCGCCCGCTAAGCTGGCGTACCAGCGCAAGCGGCGAGCGGTTATCACGCAGGCGCCCAAGCTTTTCTTCCGCGCGTGACTGAGCCTCACCGGTGAAAATTTCCGCCAGGCTGCCGGACTGAGCGAGCATGTTCATCATGTTAGCCGACAGGTCGCGCGCACCCAGTGATGCCAGTACGGTCCCGTGCTCACTGTCCCGGCTGCCTGGCGCGCTGACATAACCGTGCGTGACATAGAGCGGGCTGTCCGTTGCAAGACGTAACGGTCTTTTCTGCCCCTCACGCACGACAGTCAGCTCACCCGGTCCGGCTGACGTTACCGTGAGGCGATCGCGCGCTTTCAGACCAGCCGCTTTATCGGCAGCGAGCACGAAAAGCTGCTCTCCCTGCGCCACACTCAGCTCGCTCTGCGTAAACAGTCTCCAGTCCCCGGTCAGCGCGCTCAGCTTCACACGGCTCAGTACCCCGTCACTGTCAACCAGCGACAGCATGCGGGTGTCCTCGTGCACCCGATCAATGACGTAATGACGGGTTTCCTCTTTTTCCGTGCGGTCTTCGAGCACCATACCGGCCCGGTAGGTTCCCGGCAGTTTACGTGCCTTTGTGGTCACAAAAACCGGTGTGCGAGCCTGCACGGTGACGGTCTCCCGCTCCAGTTTTCCGGCGTTCATGAGCGCCTCGCGGATAGCACCTGTCAGATGCTGCTGCTCACGCGCCCCCACCACCACCGCCGTGACCGGATTATCCTGGCCGCTCAGGTCGGCAAACCGATCAGCCATCACCTGATAGCGCTCCCGCTTATCCTGAATGCTGATAACCCGGGCTTCCATCTCTGGACCCGGCCCGGTCAGGGCAAAACGTTCAGCTCCTGCGGAAGCCAGTACGGACAGTGCACTGGCGTTTGACTGACGTCCGGCGCTGTCCAGAAACAGCAGCTGCGCGTTTTTCTCCCGCGCCTCACCGGTCAGGACCAGCATCTCTTTCAGACCCAGCTTTTCTGCCCCTTCCACGATAAGCGTGCTCTGCACCCCCAGGCTGAATGTACTGTCCAGTACACGGCTTCGGGAAAGGATATCGCTCTTCAGCAGGGCGGATTTACCCAGGCTCAGGGCGCGCTCCGCGGAACTGACCAGCACCTTCACTTCACGCCCCTCTTCACGTGACAGCGTCACCAGCGCCTCTGCCGTTTCCCGCAGACTCTGCACTGACGCAGGTGCACTCAGAATGGCCACCGGCGCACGAGAGACCTGCAGCAGATGCTCAGGTGGTTCCTTTTTCGGGACTCTGAAGCTGACGACCGTATTTTCCCGGAGAATCTCTGCCGTCAGAGACTGTACGGACAATTCATCGAGCAGGTGTATATGCGAGGTGAACACCCCTTTCTCACCATCAAGCGGTGTCAGCAGGTCCTCACCGATGGCCTGGTCGATTGCCCGACGCAGAGCAGGAAGGGGTTGCTGTATCTCACCTGACTCATGTGCCGTCAGCAGCAGATCACCATAGGTAAAACGTGTACGGTTGTCGCTCAGCACGGAGATGGCGTTGCGGACTGCCGCCATCGCCTCCGGGATGTCAGGTAAGGCTTCCCCTGGCACTTCAAATGTTGCCTCACGGGCTTTCGCCTCGCTTATCACACTTCCGATATCGAAACCGATGTCCTCCATCTGGCGCTGCCAGCGCTGGCGCAGGCGTTCACGGCCATCCTCCGTCTCAGGTTTCACGATTGGTACTTCCTGCTCCTCCTGAAGGGCCGGATCATGCTCTGCCGGTGCCCGACTTACGCCGGCAGGAACAGCCACATCCGGTTCACGTTCGCCTTCAACCGGTTCACCTCTGGCGAGCGTATCCCCCTGATCCTTCCCGAACACCGGTGCATCCTGTTCCTCTCCGGCTTCCTGGTTCCGTTCTGACTGTGCAGGTGTCGCCAGTGCAGGAGCTGTTCCTTCCGGACTTTTTTCGCCAGAGGACGGGCTGACGTTATCCTTTTCCGGGTATGGTCGTCTGCCTTCACCGTAGCGACTGATGTCCTGCTTACGCTGACGCGTATCCAGCGCTGCCACATCCCGGCTTTTCAGCGAGGCATCTTCACCGGACCGATCAAGTATTTCACGGTGCCGCGATGAAAACTCGTCCAGCACTTCTTCGGTAAATCCCTTGATTTCCCACAGGTCGTGCCGGCCGCCTGTGGGCTGGGTCTCATAGCCGATGGCTTCAGCCTTCCCTTTAAGCACGCTGCGATAGATTTTTCCGTAGGTTATCTGGTTACGGTAAGCCGTTTCGATAAAGCCGGCACCGTGAATGTAGTCCGTCGCCAGCGCCTTCCATTTCCCGTCGAGTTCCGTCACGTTGGCGAGTACCGCGTGCGTATGTATCTGCGGGTCGAGGTTACGCGAGGTGTCGTGCGTGAATAGTGCGGCCACCATTTTTCCGGTAGCCACAATTCGGGTCACGCCATCTCTGGTGTCGCGCGCGCTCACCATCTGCTCCATGATGGACAGCGTTTCTTTTACTGCCTCATGGTGTGCTTCCAGCAGGCGCTTATCGCCACCGGCAAGGATAAGCATCGAGACGCTTTTGGGGGCGGAAAAGGTAAAGTCATGGCCCGGCCGGTGGACGTGACTACCTTGCACGTCTTTACCCAGTACCACGCCGTTAGGAAGAGAGCCGTGCAGTATGCCGGTAAACGTATCCAGATCCACCGGACCTTCCAGCCCGAGCTCACGGGCTCCCTCGCCCAGCCACTGCGTCGGCATGTCGTCCAGAAAGTAGTAGTTATCCTTGCTGCTGTAGTAGCTGGCAGCGTCGGCAGCAGAAGCCACCGGGGCAACGGTCATCATCGCTCATACCCTCCCGGGTCCAGGCTGTCGCTCATCTCCTGATACGCCGCATAGTCATCACGGTGGCGCAGGATATTCTTCTCTTCGTCGGCCATGCGGGCGTTCGCCCCGACGTATTGTTCGGCATAGGCTTCCTCACGGCTTTCCGGCTCACCTTTGCTATGTCCGCGGCTTCGCACTGTCAGCCTCCCGGCGTCATCTTTTTCCGCCTGCATATTCAGCTCAGGGGCTTCTCCCTGCGCGTCGCCGGTCGAGTCAGTGTCAGTTTCCGTTTCGTTTTCAGCGGCGGCAGACCTGTTAGCCCTTTTCGCCAGCATGTCCAGCGCACTGACACCCGGCACAACGGGTTTCGCTGCCAGTGACGGGACGACCGGACGCACGGAACGTTCAGGTGCAGACGTGGAGGGAATGTTCTTCACCACCGAAGGGGCGGGTACCTGTTCCTCTGCTGACGGTGTGGCGGTGACGGCTCGCTGCGGAAACCGGCGGATATTTGACTGTGGGGTACCGGAACCATCGACCGGTGCGGAAGTCTGTCGTCCGGTTTGGGCGCCAGGGATATCTGACAAAGAGGGTGCTTCCGCTACCATTGGGGGACGCTCTGCGGGCACGATATGCACTTTTACCCGCTGCAGTTCCGGTGCCGCCGGAATGCCGGATACCTGACTCTCAGGCCGCTGAGAATGTTTTGCGGACCCGGGGATAACTGAGTGTGCAGGTGCTGATTCAGGCATGGAAAAGGTCTCGCGAGTGCTGCCTTCCAGCATCTCCTCACCGGTCGGGAAGCGGATCTGTGCTGCCGCTGCCGCGCGCTCGTTACCGGCAATAATGGATTCAAGTTCCGGGCTGAGGCGATCGCGGAACTCACGATCGATGAGCGCCGGATGATTTTTCTTCTGTTTCCGGTATTTCAGGCTGAGCTTCACCACGGGGTACTCACCCGGCAGGCGCACGTAGAAGCGCAGGTTCGGCATCTTCATGATCACGTCATAATCGACGATGGGTTCGTTAACCTTGTCTTTGCCGATAGAAATACCGTCACGGACCTGGTCAAGACCATAACTGTTCTGCTCACGCGGCTCGCGTCGCCGCTGATGACCGAGCTCCTCCTCAACCATTTTCGCCACTTCTGCGCTCGGTGAGCGGCCATATGCGCGGGTGTTCAGCAGGTCAAAAATGGCTTTGGCCATTTCCCGGCCGTAGATGTGCACCAGCTGCGGGATATTCTGGATACCCAGTACGAAGCAGCCGCCAAACTTGCGCCCCTCGGCCAGCGTTTCGTTCAGTTCGGGGATTTTCTGCAGACCAGCGATCTCATCGCCGACGAACCACACACGTCGCTCACTGTTTTCCCCCATGCTCTGTAGCAGCAGAGTAGCCAGCGACAGCCACATGGAGATCAGCGGACGCACCGCCTTGCGGTGACGGGCCGTGGTAGAAATAAACAGCCAGCTGCTGTCGAACTCCGGGCTGGTCATCCACTCGCGGATGCTAAACTCCGGCTTCCCCTCTTTATCCAGTCCCTGCAGGTAACGGAGTGACTTGGCATAATTAGTCAGCACCGAACGGATAGAGATAGCTGTCTTCTCGATTTTTTCTTCGACCAGGTTGGCCGATGGTGTGTTCTTCAGAAATTCACGCAGGCTTTTCAGATCGATGGAAAGCAGAGTCTTCAGGAACTTCTCAATACTGCGGTCCGGGTCGGGTGCAAACTGCATCGCACCGTCGCTGAAGATGGTACGTGAGGAGGAAACCCAGAACGGGTCAGAGTCTCCTTCAACCGGCATCAGTGCTGCGGTCATGTTTTCGTAATCGACCACGTCACGGCACTCACGCCACATCACCCAGTTTTCACAACGTTTATCGTGCGGGTTGAGGATTTTATCGCGATGCGGATTGTAGTGCGTCTCGATAAAGGTGCAGCCGGAGTCGTAGATAATGGCGCGGTCACCACGACGACGGATGTAATCCAGCAGCCAGCGGATGAGCGTGGATTTCCCCACGCCGATGGTGCCGTGGATGAGGTAATTCATCACCTCAGCATTCTTTACCATGTGCAGCCCGCCAATCTGCAGGTCAGACCGCTCTCCGGCTTTCTTCAGAAGCCGGTTCACTTCTTTAAGGTTCTCCGTCAGCGTCATACCGGAGATGAACTCGTCCTCGCTCTCCTTTTTACCAATACGGCCGACGTACCAGACAATAAGGGTCCACAAAGCAAAAACTGTCAGGCCACATGCTGCTGACAGAAACTTGAGGTTGGCCACAAAAGCATGGCCCATCTCCTGCATCCAGGGGTCAGCCAGCAACTGTGACGGCGTCATTTTCGTTGTGCACAACTGCGAACCATCTCCGCAGTGCCAGACAATACTCCAGGTGGCACTGGTGGTGCCGGGAGCCAGCCCCAGCAGAGAATGGGTCGGCCACGCGGCCCAGTACCAGAAACCGTTATGCAGCACATCATCGGGCGTAGTCAGCCAGAACAGCACCGCCACGGAGACAATGAACAGCATCAGTATCCAGTGAAATATCCAGTTGCTGACCTGACCAAACATGCGCAGACGGTAGGCCGTCATCTGACCGCCCTGCGTGAGGTATTTCGGGGTGAAACTCATAAAGACTCCGGATGACGCGCAGGAACAACCCGCCCCGGACAGGGGCAGGCAGACATTACGGGAGAAATGAGAGAGACGGTCCGCAGACGGACTCGTCAGAGATGTAACAGAAAAAAGCGCGTGTTATACCGCGCGGGAAAAGCGGGCATCCTGTTGTTCGGAGAGAAGCAGTTGTGCTCTCCTGGAAGATGCCCACACCGGGTTAGAGCAACCGGCAGGCCAATCAATATTCCTTTTTTCAGTGACCTGCAATATGACAGAGACTCCGCGAAAAGGAATCATCACAAAAAAGGTTTTACATAATTCCGGCGACTGACTTTGCCAGCTGTGCTTCAAGGACCGGCTTCGCTTCTTCAAACTTGAGGTTAACCTTGTTGGCGTTCGATACGATACGGGTCTGGTATTTCATGCGGTTCCCTTCCTCGCTGCTGGTCTGCAGCTTAATACCGGAAGTTCCCTGACGCAGGGCCGCCACGTTATCCGTGGTCACTGTTGCCTTGCTGCGTTCAGAAATCTGCAGATCGGTCACCATCGTGTAGTTCGTATCCTCAACCATTGCATCTGCCGCCATACCAGCCAGACCGGCAGCAAGTCCTACACCGAGGATAGCTCCACCGGAATTACTGTTATACGCGGTAATACCGCTGCCCAGCGCCGCGCCCATTGCCGCACCTTCATAGCCGCTGGAGAGCAGCCCCTGCGCATCACGCAGGTCCATCTTATCGGCCTTCAGTACGTTGGCCTGAATCCAGTAATAGGCTGAATCAGGCGATGACGTCACCGTATAGCCTTTGGCCTGCAGGTCCTGCGCCAGCAGCGTCTGAAGATCACTCATATCTTTGTCAGACGTGTTGCGTACCTGGAGATAGACCGTTTTCTGGCTTGATGGCTCCAGCCAGATAGTCTGGCTCATCTGGGTTTTAACTTCGAGGTTGCGTTTTTTGATAGCGGTGCTCATTGCACCACAGCCGGACAGTAACAGGGTTGTAGCAGCAATGGCCGCCACAAATACTTTGCGGTTGTTCATATACGTATCCTTGTCTAACGATAAAAGAGGGATGGTCACATCCCGTGGTTTTGAATAAGTTGAAACTGTGGGAAGAAGAGCTTTCGGCCAGGTGCCGGAAGTGTTGTTCCTGAACAAAAAGATGGAATGACGCCGAAGCCTCAATCTAGGACAGGGATAAAAGTTGTGTCGTTTTTAGGCATAAGAAAACCGGGTTACTATCCCGGCTTTCAGATATTCATGCTGAGGTTTCTCAGAGCTTCCCCTTCGGTGAAGTTGACGAAGGAAAAAAACAAACAAATGGGGTTAAATATTTTTAATAAGATTGCTGATTTTTTCAAGAGCCAGACCAGCTCCGAGACGATTCATTTCCATTCCAACAACCAAGTTAACAATAAAAAACAAAGCCAACTCTGCAGCTGGCACACCAAAAGCAAGCCATGAAACGAAACCAGATAATATCGCTGAAAGAATCATTATTACTAAGAAAAACACTACTGTTTTTTGAACAACCTTTCTCAGTTGATTTAAAATAAGAGACTTTTTACGCAATTCCTCTGAGAGCGTTAGATACATAATAAGATTGTTATAGGCCATGAAAGAAAAAAGCAACCCTATAATAGCAGTAGGTACAAGCACGACCCATCCCTCAGACACTAAATAATTGGCGTAGCCTTCAGAGGATATATATGAATACTTAAGTGAATCGATAAAATACAACACCCACGTACTAATTAAACTCAAAAAAATCGATACGGCCGGTATAAAAAAACACTTTTTAAGCAAATCTGAATTGGATGGAATAATTCTGCCTCCTGCCGAAATTTTATCGGTCAGCATGGTTATATCTGCATCAATCTCTGCTTTTGTGAAATTGTTCATTTTCCCTCTCCAATTCGATTATGAGGCTTTTCTCTGCTGCGCCCTAAGTGCATCGATTTTTTCTTTAAAGCTGTCTCTTTTTTCTGAGCTATCCCAAACAGGTAACGTTTGTTTCAAATCTTCTTCAGTACGGCCTATTTGCTGACTCTTCACCGCACCCTGATGCTCATTCCTGAGTATATCACTGGACGTCTGAACAGTGGTTTTATTTTCAGCGATTTTGCCGTCATTCTGCCTGACAGTTTCCATGTCGGCAGATCTTTGTTCTGCCACGCTATCAGCCACACTGTGACGAATGCCCGTCCCGGACGCCTGTTCGCTGACCAGCTCCGAACTCTGCCGGAAATCACGGGTCATCAGTTCTGACGGTGCGCCTGCCGGGCCGTTCAGATTACGCTCCCGTGTACCCGTCCTGACCTCTCCGGTTTGGCTGATACCTGGGCGTGAACTCTGCGCTTCTGCAGAAACGGCACGATGAGTAACCGCTGCGGATTCATGCATAACGCCCTCTTTTGCTGACGGGATTTCCCCTGCGGAATGTGCATGCGAGCTCTGAGCTGACCTGTGCGCCGGGCCATCAGTGTCACCGGACGCACTTACCGTTCCGCCGTCGCCATATTGCGCAGGCTGCCCCGGCACATCCAGCGAACGTGACGCCTGCAGCGGCTCACCGTTTACCTGATCCGTGCGGGCGCCGTAGTTCTGCATGATTTCCGGCTCAAGCCGCTCGTGCATAAATTCCGTGGCCGCAGCCTGCGCGCTTCTGACGTTGGTCAGGACGTTCTGTGCATCGCTGCCAAACTTTGCGGTACTCCAGTCCACAAACTCCTGATTGTAGTTCGCATCCAGGCTGGCACTCTGCGTCTGTGACAGCGTGGCCATGCGGCTGAACTCCTGGCTGCGCGTGCTGCTTTCCGTGTACTGATGGTACTGGCTTTTCGCATCGTTCAGGGTTGCCGCAAACTGTTGTGCCTGCGAATTTGACTGATTGTCCGTATGGCTTCCGGATTCGCTCAGGCGGGTTGAAGTGACCATATCCATTCCCTCGCGGAAGTCGCGGGCTTCCTGACTGCTCTCGTCATGACGGTTATCATGGCCCTCGGCGTGGCTGTCCTGCGTACCGTGCGAGCTGCCTGACGTATGCCGCCAGTCGGTATTGATATTACCTTCTCCGCCAGCGCTGAGTCCGGTAGCCCACTTGCCGAGCTTACCGGCCAGCTGGTCACCCGAGTCAAATTTCACATAAGCCCTCGCGCCTGCACCGGCGCTGCCCTGATTGCTGATATCCATAAGCTGGTTATAGGCCTGCTGCTCAGAGATGTTATGCGACTTCGCGTAGCTTTCCACGGCCGACTGCATTTTGCTCGCCCCGCGGCTGATGTTCGTGGCCACGCTGCTGTCGCTGCCCTGCGTCAGGCTGTCACTGTTGCCGCTCTGGTGCGTCAGCTGGTTCATCTGCTGGAAGCCGCTGGTCACGCTGTGGTTATAGCCATCAAGCGAGCTCTGTGCCTGCTGCTGTGCCTGTCGCGCCTGCTCAGAGAAACCGCTGCTGGCAAGCGCACTGAGTCGCATATTCACCGGCAGATTCGATATCGCCCCGCTTGTGTCATACACGCTGTGTCCGTCCGCCGTCTGGGTGTGCATCGAGCCGTTACCGGTCTGGAACGCCTGCTGTCCTGACCTGTGCATCATGTTGGTGTCGAACTTGTTCGCATTAACGTTATCCATCGACATGTTGTTAAACGACCAGTTGCCATCAGCCGCCGTGGATGCCTGTCCGCCGGTTGCAAACGCCGCCGAACTCATCATGCCACCCACCGCCTGAGAGGCTATTGAGGCAGCACCTTTGGTCAGGAAAAACGCCAGCACCGGTATCGACATACTGAGATAGCCGGCAATATTTGCCGCATCCGAATGCTGCAGCGCCACCTGGTCCTGATTTGCCAGCACCAGCGCCGTGCCGCCGGTTTTCGATTGCAGGTAGAAGTTAGCCAGCGAGTTGAGAATAGCGAACATCACCGGCCACATCTGAAAGTAGAGAAAACCTCCGGCATAGAGCTTCAGGGTGTTCAGTCCGAAAATGCTGTGGTTAACCAGCGCAAGTGCAATCACCAGTGGGAACAGCCCGATGAGAACCAGCATCATCAGCGACTGGAACATCGGCAGCGTGCGTGCCGCAATCACTCCGCCGGCACTCCAGCTGATACGCTGTTTGGTCAGGCTGGACTCCGTCGCCAGATTGAGCAGGTTGGCCGTGTCCGACGATCGGGCGGCAAAGCCTTTCCAGCCATCCCGGATAGCCGCATTCGTGACGTTATTACGCATAATCTGCGAGGCGTTTAAGCCTCCGGTGTAAAAAAAGTTGTAGCTGTCGTCCATTGCACTGCTGAGCAGGGAATCAGCATCAATACGGCTGCCAAACAGGCGCGTCGCCAGCGCGTGCCAGGTGGTACCACCGATACTGATATCAGCACCGATAAGATTCTGGATGACCGCCGCCGCCTGCTGGCAGGTGATGAACTGACGACCGCCACCGGCATCCTGATACAGACCGCGCAGCGGACTCGGATTACTGGTAATAAGCGACAGCGGGTCTGTGCTGTTCAGCAGCTGCGACACGGTATACTTGTTATTCAGCAGGATATCGCCCACCACGCAGTTTTCCACGTAGTCGGTCATCATCTGCGCCAGCTGCGGGTTCTGTGTCCGGAAATCCGATGACTGCGCGACAACCTGTGAACCAAAAAGCATCCCCGATTTCGTGTAGGTCAGCGAATCCGGGCGCGCCAGCGCATAGTCATATAGCTGTGCCACCCCGAAACCGCCGCCTGTCGTCAGCCCGGCAATCGCTGCCAGCCCCGCCGGGACGTTATCGACCTCGTAAATCCCTGCCGGGTCCGTGATATCAATAATCTGCACGCTGCGTTTCGGAACCAGCAGCACCGATGTGATGACAAAAAAGAGCGCTAACCAGTGCACAAACACCATCGGATTGCGCGATTTGATGAAACTAGCCATCACGCCGAGCACGCCAAACAGCCCTACAATCCGCCTCAGCGTGCTGAACGTATCCGAGCCAATAATGGTGACCACGCCGTTAAACGTCTGCCGCCACATGTCTCCGCCATAAATGGTCCAGACTTCAGTCATTGCCTGTTCCCCACTGATAATTGCCCTGATAGGACGTTGAGATAATGGTGGATACCTGCTGCTGCAGGTACTGCATGTTGCGGTCAATCCCGTCCAGTGCATTCTGGTCTGCGGTGGATTGCAGTTTCATCTGCGCCAGCAGCGACTGTGCACTGGCGACGTTATTGCGCAGCTCACCGGCTGCCTGTTCCGGGAAGTTCTTGCCCGCCAGCGACTGACTGGCCTGTTTAACCAGCTCCTGCAGGTACTGCATCATCATGTCCTGCGCGATAAAGTCTGCCACCTGGATAAGATAAGTAGGGCTCATCCCCATGCTGCGCGAGTTGGTCAGGTACTTCATGACCGGCACCGACGTGGTATTAATAAAGCCCTTCTCCTGGTCTGACAGGCCGGTATCTGAACTGAGTTTGTTATCAATCGAGATCATCAGGTTGCGTACCTGCGTGACCAGTGCCACGTCGCTGCTGACGGTGACGTCCTCGACGGTCGGGCCGAGACAGAGATCCGGTTCGTCGCAGCCATAGATTTTGGCGCTGCCACCGCGCATCAGTACGGTGATGATGTCGCGGTTATCAACAAGCGGTGAAAGGATGGTGACCTGTCCTTCTTTGTTAAAAATGATGGAGCCGACCACACTCATGACCAGCTCCTTCAGTTGCCGGTTACCGTCGAAAAGGTGATTACGTCCCAGCGCATCCCAGATAAGGTTTTTGTTTTTCAGCACCTGATCTTTTTCATTATCAGAGGCCCGGCCGGTCACGCTGTCACCCTGTCCGCCCACCGTACAGCCCTGTCGTGAAGCCGCCCAGTCCGAAAAGATATTGTCTTCACCGGCAATGTCCTGACAGATTTTCTGGTTCGATACCTGAGAGACTGGCCACAGGCCGCCGATGATCCCCTGCGCCGCCTGGCACGAACTCATGTTGGCGGAGTTAACGTCAGACGCCAGCTTTTGCAGGAAGTCTTTTGCCTGCTTGAGTTCCGGCACCATCGTCTGCAGGGCAAGGTCAAAAGCGTAACCCGCTGCGTTGCTCATGATCTGCTTCACAAAGCGCTGAAGTTCATCACCGTTGATGAACGAAAACGCCCCCAGATACGCATCGATCCCCCCACAACCGGCATTAAGCGAGGGCACCTGCATCGAGATCAGCTGCACCTGCTTGACCGGTGTGCGCAGGTAGACCGAACCGCCGGTAAAGTAACCGGCTGCCTGCCCCTGCCAGGCCTGTGCCTTTGAGACGTTACCGTCAAAGCCGAGGCTGCCAAAAAATCCGTTCAGGTCTCCCTGGACATCAGCCAGCGCCGGGCTGCTGATAACCAGGGCTGTAATGGCTGAAAGTAATAGCTGCCGGCATCTCATTTCATCGCCTCCGGGAATGTTTTATGTCGTTTCATCGGTTCAGGGGTTTCCATAAATCCATGCCGGCGCAGCGTGATGCTGACCAGAGCGCCGCAGGCAAAACCTCCGGCCAGAGAGAGAAGAAACAGCAACGGAAAGGCCCGCATGCCGTTCATCAGCTGCCCATCCGGGCCACCCATCGCCAGTTCTATCGTGCGGTTAAGCAGGTCACAGACCAGCCAGGCGTAAAGCCCTGCTGCAGCCAGGAGTGACACACAGACGAGCAGCAGCGCCGACTCGAACCGGGAGAAGGTTAAAGGGGTCTCGTACATGTTTTTTTCCGAAAGGCGACAGCCGTCGCCGGTGGGTTACTGCGGCGTTGCCTCGCCGCTGGTCGGGACTGGCCCCAGCGTATCCGGGGCGAGGTGATCAATATCGGCCTCAATCATCTGGCCTACCCGCTGGCTCAGCGTGTTAATATCTGTTTCACCCTGATAGAGCGGATAAGCCATGTTGCTGTTCACGTTCACCAGGAAAGTGGTCGGCGTGGCAATGGGCAGGCCGTTTCCGAAGAACGTCAGAATTTCGCCGGCGATGGGTTCCTTCGGGCCAGACTTACGGGGGATGAGTGCCACCGGGAAAGAGACATCGCCATAACCGTCGAGGGTATAGGGATACACTTTGATTCCTTCCTTATCGGTCCATTCCCTGAGCAGCGGATCGAATTTCGCGCTGTGGGGACAGCTGCGCTGCATAAATACCACAATGGCATAATCATTCAGGTTTACCGTGCGCCCGTCCGTCAGTGTCATGAAACGCGGCACTTTCGGCGGTGAGAGGCGGGCCGGTGTCGTACCCGGCAAACCGAGCTGGGGCAGCTGGACCCCTTTTGCTGCCTTAACCTGCTCGATAGCGGCAATCTCATCAGCCACCGTTGCCTGCGCAACCCGAGGGGTGAGGAGCATCAGAAGCGAAAGAAGATGATTTATCTTCACGACTTCACCTCCCCACGGCGGCGCGCGCGCCGGTAAGAAATAATGTCCGCAACCAGCGTCAGCGCGGCTCCCGCAAAACAGGCCACCGCGCTGGTTACCAGCACCTCATGGGTCAGCACCGGCGAGTAATTTATCAGCTGTCGCAGACAGTTAAGCAGAATGCCCGCCATAAACAGTATGGCGATAAAGGGAAGTCTGGTCATGAATTACCTCTTTGAGCCCGGCGGCGGATACCCCGTATCGCCAGGCTCGCTATCACTGAAAAGATCACGCCGCATAGGTAAAGTGACAACAGCACGCTGTTCATGCCCGAGACCCAGTCCTCACGCCTTACGACGACGTTCACACAGGGTGCAACCGCAGGTGCAGATGTCGCCCGGATGTTATCGGGTGTCATCGCATGCGGCGGCAGGGACAGCTCCTGACGGGTGGTACCGCCCTCTGCTGTGGGTGTCCGGCAGTCCCACACCTGACCGTCCGGCGCATTACGTACCAGGTTCTCTGCCTGTCTGAGCAGCATCTCTCCACAGCTGCCAGCGTGATGCGACAGCAGCAGAAACAGCACAAAGAATAACAACGCAGGATGGATAACAAAGGTCTGCAACAGGAGATCCCGCACCTGAAAAGCGGTGCGTAACCTCACCCGCCAGGCAGGAGAAATTGAATACATCTGTATTACCTCAGAAGTTAGGTTTAAAGCCGGTAGCCACGTTAAGGAAACGCTTTGCCAAGTCATCCTGGGTCATGAAGCCATAGGCCAGAGGACGGTAATTTCGCGATGCGGGATCGACCAGGAAAAGCGCCGGGAAGTGGCTGATCCCCATTCGTGCACTCTGCCCCTCATCACGGCGGCTGTCCGGTACCTGCGGGGAAACCGTGCCGTCCACGCTGACCGGTATCAGTGAGATGTGCTTCAGCCGCGAAAAATCAGCGACCACACCGGCCATTTGTGCATCAATCGGGTCGCTGCCACGATAGAAGTAGAAAAGACCGTACTGGCTGGCCAGCTCGCTGATAGCCTGTGTTTCCTTATCCTGATCGCGCGCCTGCTGCAGCGGTGCCGTGCTGTTGTAATGCGGATGCTCCAGGTTGTAATCGAGATCCGGATGGTCGAGTTGTGCCACGGCAAATGACTGGCTGAACATCGAGGCGCGGTCAGTCCAGAACTTCTGCCAGCGCAGGAAGGTTGCCGTATTTTCCGCAGAGGGATACAAAATCGCCCGATCCAGCGCCTGCTTTGTATAGCCTTTCAGCACCTCTGCCTGCTTCTCAGGGGAAAGCTGACTGAAGTCCGGTACCACCGGCGCGGCGGGCTTAGGTGCCGGCGGTTCCGGCTTTTTCTTCGGCTCGTTGTACCAGTGCCAGCCGGTAAAGGGGTCAGCTGGTGTGATCACGGCATCAGCAGCCGGGGTCTCATCGGCAAATGCCGGGCTAATACAGGTCATGAGCACGCAGGCGGTAAGCAGTCTTTTCATCATTTACCTCCCGTCTGGGCAGCAACCTGAGCGGCAATCCGGTCTTTCACCTGCTGGACCATCGTGGATGAATCCGGAATTTTCTGGTTGTCTATCAGGTCGCTGTAAAAATCCTGAAAGTTAATCAGGTCAAAGTTGATCGCCTGAAGTTCCGGCACCGTGATGCCCCGACAGTCAGGCGTGTCGCCGCTGCCGAAACTCACGTGCAGCTGGTCACGGCGTCCCTGCTCCTGAATGATGCGCGCGAGCTTGCCCTGAAAGACGCAATAGGCCTGCTTTTTCTGCACGCAGACACCCATCACCGAAATATTGCAGGCTTCACCGACGTAGACGGTCACTTTCTTCTCACGGGCAACACCGAGTGCTTTCTCATCGCTGCTGCAGTTAGCAAGCCCCACGCTGTTACCCCAGCCACTGTCCACACAGCAGTTATTGAAACCCGCCATCGCTTTGCGGCAGTAGATGGCCTGGCCGGTAAAGGCTTTGACGTTAATCTGATCGTTTTTGACGTCTTCGCCCGCTGACGCGAGGCCGGCGAGTTTCGCTACGGCGGTATCAAAGCCGCTGTCTCCCGCACCGTCTGTTTCGCTGCAGTCTCCCCCCTGACAGAAATACTGGCCGCCGCATAACAGGCCTTCGGAACTGTAGGATGTCTGGCACTGATATGTATCTGCTTCGTGCAGGCAGGTACTGCCCTCGGCTTCTGAGCAGCTTCGTGCGGAGAGGGTACAGTTTCTGTCGGCCATCAGGGTGCTGCAGTTGCCTGTGGAACTGACCGGGACGATGTAGGCATCCGAATACTGCCAGCAGTCGCTGCTGACCTGATAAGACTGGCCGTCAGTTCCCGTCACGGTCCGGGTACCGCCTTCCTCCGTGCAGACACTGCCGTCTGAGGCAATAGCCGTACTCTGATCGAACCCGCAGGATGTGCTCCAGCTGATTCCGGGCGTTGCCGTTGTCACCGTCTCCTGGATGGGAAACGTCAGCGTGATCACCTCTGTTCCTGCCTGGGTTGCCGTTGCGATCCCCGCGACAAAGTCCCCGACGTGGCCGGTGGCATTTGAACCGACGGTGAAGGTCAGCGTGTCACCTTTATTTATTGTCTGCGGCGTGACGTTAAAGGGGGCCGAGTTGTTACGGTAAAGCGTTGCCGTCTGCCCGAATCCGGAAATAATAGCCGCCCAGCCGGAATGGTTGGTGGGGCTTGCTGGCTGGGTATAGCTCACCGTACCGGCCGAAATCACCCCTGATGAGGTGGCCACAACCTGATAGGTCACCACCGTACCGTTACTGGTCCCGTTATTCAGTGTAAAGGTAATGGTTGAGTCATGCGTCTCTGTTGAGTAGCTCAGCGTCGGCGTTGCGGTCCGGGCACAGGTCTGTACCTGATTCACATCCCTGTCACAGCTGTAGTTCTCAAACACCGATTTTGAGACCGTTGTTGAACTGCACTGGGTATTCGTACCGCTTGTTATACTGCCGCTGTTTGCCTCGGCGTTTTTGCCGTTCTGAATAAAATCCGCCGTGGGATCGATGGTGACGGCCGGGTTTTTTGTACTGGAATCATTAATAGCCTGCCCGGCTTCGCTCTGGCTCAGTGCGGTCTGGCCCTGACTCGCCAGCCCCCCATCACTGCCCTGCACGCCCCCGTAATACCCACTTTGAGAAGGGCTTGAGGTGTACCCGGGGATCAGTGCGGAAGGGTCTGTTCCGGTCGCGGCTGATGTTCCCTGGTTTTTATTACTGCTGGCATAACCTGACCCTGCATTAAACGCGTCGCTGACGGCATCTGCAAAAGCAGACTGCCCCCACCCGGCCATCAACATCAGAATTAGAGGGAAATACCGTTTCATCGGGTTCCCTCCGCATCCTGCAGAAGCTGCACAGCCGTCGCCGCGCAGTCACCGCGCTGCTTCACTTCTTCCAGAGCCTGTTTCACCGGCAGGCTGCCGTAGAGAACATCGAACCGACTCCCGCAGGTCACAACCAGTGCCGGAACCGCCTTAATGCCGTACTGTTCATAAAGCGTCGGGTCTATCTGCACGCCTGCCTGCCGGTCCTTTTTCGACAGTTCAAAAATGGCCGACGCCGTTTTCCGGAAATCGTTATCCAGCAGCCCACGCAGCGTGGCAGGAATACCAAAATGCCGGGCATCCTGGAGCATCGGCAGCAAGCCTTCCTCCGGAATACTCAGGCTCACAAAGTAGACGGCCTTCGGCGTGGACCGGGAGGCACTGTTATCCTGGGCCTGTGACGCAGCAATTTCATTCTGCATCCGCGCCACCCGGCCCTGCTGGGCATCCGGCAGCGTAATATTCATGCCCTTAAGCTGGCTTTTAAACAGTTCGAGATCGCGTTGCTGCTGTTTCATGTACGCCATGTCATCGCCGGACACAGTGGGCTGCTCAGCGGCACGGACACTGAGCGTGCACAGCAGTGCGGCGCTGAACGTCAGCGCCGTGATCAGTGGGGTATTCATGGTGAGTCCTTCTTTACAGGAAAACGCAGTTACGTTTTCGCCACATGAGGTAGCCGAAATTCTTTTTGGTTGTGGGCGAGTTATGAGTGGAGCCCCAGAGCTGTGTCGTGGAACCGAAGGGATGACAGTCACCCGGCTCCGGATACATGTTCACCATCTGGTAGCGCCATCTGGATTTGGGAATAATCGGTGACGGGTATTCAAAACAGACGGCGTTATCGGCACCGACTGACTCCATGACCAGTCCCTCACGATGCAGCTTGAACGCCATGCGCTCACTGACCAGGACCGACGCTTCAAGGGGTGAAAACTCGTTGCTGGTATAGCCCGTAAAGGGATACATCGAGCCCTGCGCACCAGCACACCAGAACAGTGGGTCCAGCGGCATGCCCGCTGCTGCTGCCAGCGAATCTGCTGCACACGATCCCTGTGCCAGCGGGCTGCTGAACAGGGATACCTCCGGGTTGATAATCATGGACAGCGTGCTGTCATTCCACAGTGGATCAACCTCAGACAGGTAAGCGATATCCATATCCCCGGTCTGCATACAGCCCACACTGGTGATGATGTTCAGCCAGAAGATCAGCGGGTACTTGTACCAGTGCACATGATAGAAACTGCCGGGCGAAGGGGAGTCACTCTGTCCACCCCGTCCGGTTCCGGTCCGCCCGAGGTCGATTTTGAAGCCTCCCATATTCACCATGACGCCGGGTTCTCGGGTGACGTCCGTCATCGCCATCGGTTCCCAGAATCCGATAGCCAGGCCCAGCCGGTACAGTATGCCGACAGGGCATAACTGAAGCGGTGAAGACGGGTTTGACGTGTCCGGATTTTTACCGGATGCCAGCTGAATACTCCCCAGCGTCATAGGAAACAGGCACTTCCAGCAGACGTCAGTAATGGGATTCACCCAGCGGCCGTCGCCAGCGTTATCCGCGAAAGCACTCTCCGGTTTTACCATCAGCACACCCAGAAGCAGACAGAGCATCAGGACATAACGTTTCATGTCGCTGCCCCCACCCTGAGCGGGCACAACCAGATGCATACCGGGCCGTCGTCCGTATCGTGAATACTGCCTGTAAACCAGGCCTCGCCTGCGGGCCCGGAAGGGAGCCAGTCGCTGCAGTTACCGGTTTCCCAGAACCGCGCCATCTGTTCTTCCGGTACCTCGTTATCCATCCACGTGGTTGCGGCCTTGAGGTTATGTGCCTTCAGCCAAGTCTCAAACTCACCCGGTAACGGGTATTCGCGATCGTCTGCAGGGATAAAAAAATCAGGATGTGTCCAGCCACCCCAGCGATCGCGCACGACCGGCTGAGCCGTTATGTCAGCTTGATGTGTCATGAAAGGAATTCCGTCATGGTGGCAGCTGTGCTGCCGTATCAGAAAGGAGTAATCAGATCTGCCTGCGGGGTGCAGGCTGAGGCGTACCGCAGCTGCGCGAGGAACGAACAGCCTGCGCAACGCGGACAGAATGCAGTTCAGTGTGGAACAGAGAGATCATCCCTCCTGACGACATACCAGCCAGCGGCCCTCACACCGCGCTGGCAGGTATCCGCCCTGAGAAGAAAATGCTTATCAGCATCCTCGCGCAACCTTTCGTCCATCAGTTCATACTGCTCCGTCAGAGGGGCAAGATAGTACTGACGTGCTCCTGCCAGTTCCCGGCCCACGCGCACTCGTACAGACAGGGGCAGTGACACCTCTGCACGTTCATCTGTGTGCAATGTGTAGCCTTCATCTTCCAGCGCTGTACTGAACACGTTCAGCAGATGCTGCCAGTATGCGGTGGTTTCGTGCTCCGCCACCCGTTCAGCCATTTCCCGGCTGCCGAAAGTGGCTGGCGCGGAAACCGGAGTGCCATACCTTACGCTCATCGCACCCGGTTTATTTGCAAGCATGGCCACACAGATGCGCCCCACACGGATGAGAACAATGGACATCGTCAGCAACAGCAGAAACATCCCGGCGGCAGGCAGATGATCCGCCAGGTTACCCAATGCCCTGATGCTGTCGGGTGACAGACCGATTTCCGCACGGCACACAACCGGCGAGGTCTGCACCGGTACATCCTTTTGTTGCACAGGCAGTTCATCAGATGTCTGCCAGTCCTGTATGAGACGGGGCACAAGGTCAGTCTGCATACGTTCCTCCCGGCTTCATCAATCCCCCCATGCCATGACGCCGCATGACATCACCCACATCTTTATCATTCAGTGATGCCAGTACGATGGCCGTTCTGACCGCACCGTCATAGACCAGAAAGGCCTGCAGCGCCGCACGAATGATGACCGACTCGGTGTACAGCGGATGCTCTTCCGTCATGGTACGCAGACCACTTTTGTCACTGTCATCCATACGCACGGTCGCAGCATGGCGTTTTACTTTTTCGGGTGCGCTCTGTTCCCGTGTGTTGTGACTCATTTCAGTGCCACCTCCTCCACCTTAAGCCAGCGGTCATCGCGCGTGATGCGTACCGGCGTGTGCTCAAAGCCGAATTTTGTTGTTAACGTGCCGTACTGGTCGAAGTACACCGGCTCATCCAGTGCCAGACTGCTGTCACGGATGTTGCCTTTCACCAGAATGACCTTAAAGTTCTGCTGCCCGGCCAGCTGCTGCTTAACCCAGCGCATCTGTACAGGGTTATCTCCGTCGATGAAGTACAGCGTCTCGCTGTACGGCACCTTACCCAGCGGGTTCACCCTGTCGCCCGCGCGGGCAATCACGTTCCCCTGCATGTTCCGGATGGTTTCCTGCACGGTAAACGTCGGGTCATAGCGGAATGTTCTGTCCTTCACTGCCGGCGTCAGTCCTGCCACCGGTACCGGACGCACAGCATGCGCTTTCACCCGGGCTTCGGCTTCACGCTGTATCCGGTCCATTTCCCCGCTCTCTTTCATGCCCTGCAGACGCTGACCAATAAAAGTCAGCAGGTCAGGTTCCGCAATGGGGAAAACGTGGCCGATGGTGCCAAGTTCTTTTGCGCCAGCAGGCAGGCTGATCACGACCATAAGCAGCAACGCTGCCAGCCGGATCTTCACGGTGCCCCCTGCATCTGGCGGGCAATGTCCGCCTGGATCAACGGCGTGATGTCCGTTCCCCCGGAGACCACGGCCCCCTTCACCAGAATGACGCTGTCATGTTTCTCCTGCCACCCGCTGAGGCTGCTGTTCAGCGCCCTGCTGAACCGCTGCGTCAGGGTGTCCGCCGCCTCCCTGGACAGGGCCGTCTGTGCGGTCTGTTGCTTAAACGCGTCAATGGTCCCCTTCATGTCAAAGACCACGGTGTCCCGCTGAAATGACTGCACAACCAGCACACTGACTCCGACGCTGATTACCGCCATCAGCAGCCCCGCCACACCGGCGCATAACCACCGGCTGTGCAGAAAAGACGGCTTCGTGTGTATTCCTCCGGGAACGCTGATATCAGCTGGATCCTGTGTTGCACTGCCCGCCTCAGCGGGCTGACTGTATTCTTCCTGCATCGCTGTTTCCTCTGATTAGGCGCTCGCGAGTCCGGCCCACTGTTCAAGTTCGCGCATTTCGGCCTGATACATATACGGTTCGCAGGCCAGCAGATAAGCGGCCTCCTCGCTGGTCGCCCCGGCCTCCTGCGCATCACTCATGTACTGATAGTCCTCCCCGCGGGTGCTGAACATCGCGCGCGTGACCGGGTCCACGAACACACGGTGAAACGAGCTGTATTCCCCGCTGGAAATCATCACCGAACTGAACCCCGTATCGCGTGCGGGCTGGAAACCGCGGATAACCTGCGTTTCCATTTCGCTGAACTGATCCGGGTTGGCATTGAGATACGTTTTAAAGGCCTTCGCATCCTGCAGCAGCGTGACTTTGGTCCCGGAACAGTCCCATGCAGCCGCAGCCGCAGGCGGTGCTGCCTGGTCTTTGGTACCGGTGAAGTCCTTGATGCCCTGAGTGATGGTGATGAACGCCCCGCGATGGCGGCGCACCGTGCGGTAGCCGGTTTCGATAAAGCGCGCCGCATGCGGGTTTGAGCCGCTGAAAAGCCGCCAGGCTTCGTCAATGATGGCCACCTTCTTCAGGCTGCGCGGCGAGTGGTACATCTTTTCCTGTATTGCCAGAATGAGCGAATAAAGGATGGCGGACAGCAGATGCGGCTGGTTTTCCAGACTCAGCAACTCCAGCACGGCAAAGCGGGTGTCGCCGTCCAGTGTGGGTTTGTCCGAGTTGAAGTAATCGCCGTTCGCCCCCCAGGTGCACCAGCGGTCCAGCAGCAGCACCAGCTCGTTGATACGGTTCATGATGGTCGGCTGGTTGCCATATTCCTGTCGGACCTCACCCGACTTCATGTACAGAACGACATCGTCGATACGCGCCCGGTTCTGTTTCGCCTCCCACGCGGCGACAACGCCCTTGAGCAGTATGGTTTCACTGACCTTATCCAGCGGTTCGTTGGGACTCGCCAGCACGGTCAGCAGCCCCTGAATGCCCTCGGCGGATTCCTTTATGTCACGCACGTTCGCAAAGGGGTTAAAGCGCAGTGTGGCACCGTCAAGGTAGGCCCCGCCCGCCTGCTTACAGAAGTTGCGGTAACTGCCCCCCATGTCGATAACCCAGCCGAAGCCGCCGGAATTCAGCACCTGACGCAGGATTTCCTGGATAAAGAAGCTCTTTCCGGCCCCCGTCGTGCCGGTCACCGCAATGTTGAAGTTGGTTGCCCCGTTGCTCTCGCTGAACATGTCAAAAAAGGCCAGCGCGTTGCGGTAAGTCGGCAGCGGACTGCCTGAAGGTGCCATCTGGCGTTCGGCAACCACCGGCATCAGGTTCACGGCATTGAAGCTCTTACAGCGCAGGGTCGCATTCATGTGCTTCATGTCGTCCCACAGCCCCTCCTGCATCAGGAACGGGAACGTGGTGAGCCAGTTACGCAGCTGCTGATAACGCGGCGCGGACATCTCCAGGTCATTTTTGCGGAACACGTTGATGGCGGCGAGTTCGCAGGCCTGCTGTTGGCTGTCATCATCCGGGCAGAACAGGGTCAGGTTCATGCTGAAGCTGCACATGGCGATTTCGTTACTGGACAACCCCATGCGCAGGTCACGCCACTCCTCGTAGGTGCGCTGCGTGTTGGGGAAGAGTTTGCCGTAGGAGGAATTGGCCTTTTTGCCCATATCCTGTTCCTTACGGAACGCCTCGTTCTGGCTGCTGACCTGATCCTCCACGCAGATGGTCCAGCTCAGCAGGAACGGACAGGGAATGCCGAGGTCCGGAAAGCGCATGTTCTGGAGGTTATCCGCCGCCTGCCAGAGGGCAAACTGTTTCGGCACCTTTGTCAGCTGCATATTCACCACGCGCGTGCTCGCAACGGCGTTATCGCTTTCATCACCCGTCAGCCGGTCACCTGTCTGGCGTGCCGTGGTCAGACGAAGGAACCCCGGGTGCACCTCCATCTCCGTACTGTGATCCACGCACTGTCGATGCAGCTCCTGCTCAGGATTCCAGTGCTCAGAACCGGCACTGACCTGGCCGGGACGGTAGTTGAGCTGCTCGCGGATCACCGTCAGGAACTCAGCAGCCCCCACGCGGCGGGTATCCATGTGCGCAGCCATCATGGAGACGCGCAGGGTTTCACGCACCTGCACCACTTCATCCATGACGCGCAGGCCACCGGTTCCCGGATGGGCATACACCAGAAACACCCGGTAATTACGCAGATAGAGCGGATACTCGCGGTTATTGACGAGCCCCTTCAGCGCCGAACGCTCCCAGTAGGCTTTGGTGATGGCGTTCAGGCGCGGTGCCATTTCGCCTTTCCACATGTCGCGGCTCAGCCCGTTCTCCAGCATATCGCCCACGCACTTGCTGGCTACCATCAGTACGGTGACCGGTGTTTTGCGCGGAAGCTTCTTGCGCAGCAGGTCGTCCAGCGCCTGCACCACCTGCTGATTCGCCCCAGCGAGCGGTGCCACCTCCATAATGAAACCGACCGACCGGCCGTTGATAAACAGATCCGACTTTTCATCGTACTCGCGGTAGGGGAGCAGGCTGGTAATTGAGGGCTGACTGAAACTTTCCCGCAGCATCTTTGAGGCCGTTTTTGCGCCCCCTTCATCACGGCTGCTGCTGAGGATACCGGCCAGATGATCGATGACGTTACCAATCATATTTCTCTCCCCGTTTGTCCATGAACGTCCCCATCACATCGATCATCAACCGCGATTTCCCGGCTCCGGGATTATCGCCATAAATGTATGCATGTCCGGTAACGCCAGAAGGAGACCTGCTCCTGTGAAAATGCAGCGCTGCGGCTGAAGCACATGACGGCGGCATACGCTGCATCATCAGTGCCAGTCGTCCGGTACCCGGCTGTGACAGGCGTAATCGTGTCGCCTGGTATCCGTTAAGGATGATCGGCACCATTATTCGCCCTCGCTTATGACCCGAAAGTCTTCGTCCCAGCGGGATTTTTGTTTCACGAACTCCACGACCGCAGGCTGATGGAAGCTGTCCTGTTCGTCCACCCAGGGCGCAATCCATAAACGCTGTGTGGCGTCAGGAATACGTCGTGCATCAACCTGCCCGGGTCCGCTGTAATTCGCCGGGGTAATACTGCCAGCGGATACTGCCGCGGTGCGTACAGAAACGATGGCAGAGTTCACACTACCGGGGCTGACCGGCTGACCGGACACCGGACGGGGTGCCAGCGTGGCCACACTGACGGGCCGGTACGGGTTAACGGCAGGCTTCACGTTGCCGGGCGTTGCCAGTGCCTCAGCCGCAGGCTTTGGGCCTGATTCCTTTTTTGCGTTCAGGTCATCCAGACTCTGATGTTTTGACGCAAGGTGGCTGGCATCAGACATCGACAGGCACTGGTCGGTGGCGGTTTTATTACAGTCGAAGTCGGAGTTCATACCGGCGCAGCCGGTAAGCGCTGCGCACAACAGTGCACACGCAAAAAGTTTCTGCATAGTGGTGTCCTCATTGGCGGTCGTACCGCACATGGGTGTATTGATGGTTGAAAAACAGTGAGAATTGCGGGCTCCGGCTGAAGGGCAACACAGAGCCGGGGGAGCGCATCTGTGCGCTACAACGTCAGCAACTGAAGGTGAGTTCGGGGCAGTTAATAAAGAAAGCTAAGATCGGTCATGACGTTCCAGAGCATCAAGACATAAAGCAGTTGCTCAGGATCCTGAATGGCATCGGCCTGCATCCTTTTAGGCGTGGCCGCTTTATCTTCACAGGAAAAATCACGCGGCAATACAGATCATTACCCACGGAATAACGTGAATAACGCCCCGGAGATCAGACGGATTTACATTCACCGGGTTTCTCCTGTGCTTTGCCTGCTTCCGCGAGCCTCTTCTGCTGATGCTCCGTCTCCGTCAGCAGTGCCGCCAGCTAACAGGCACCTGCTTTCGACTGCCAGGCTTGCCGGTAACGGACGCGCAGGGCACATAACCGGATAAGCTGCTCACGACGGGTGTGGTTATTCATTCGGGATATCCTCCCTCTCATCATTTCTGACCTGACGTGATGTAAACGCGTATTCACGCCGGGTGAGCGCACTCCACTCTTTTTCCAGCCAGAATGACAGCACACGGGCTGTGATATGCCCGGTTTCCGCCACACAGCACTGCAATTCCCGGAATGCCACTGCGTCAGCGGGGCAGTACGTTGTCAGTTCCTGAGCGGTAATATCCGGCCAGGAATGCGGTCTGCCCACCCGCCGTATCAGCAGGATGAGTGACAGCAGGACAAAACCGGTTGTCGCAACGTAAAGCACCGGTCTGCCGGTAAAGAGCCCGGTCGCCGCGCCCGCCGCTAAACATGCCGTTACGAACCATACCGTCAGACTCCCCCAATACGGCGGATAGCCTGCTGACCATTCAGCCGCCATGCGTTGCAGCCGGCTGTTCTGCGCCCACCGCTGACGGGCAGCCGGATTCTGATTTCTGTTCATGGCTTCAGCCCCTTCATTCATCGTATTAAGCCGGAAATATTCAGTACCGGCCCGGTTATATCCCCATCGGGCCGGTGTACAGCTCTGTGTGTTTCATTACCGGTTAAAGGCTGCCCAGAGGAGCGCCATCCCGAAGCCAGCCAGCGGACCTGTGAACAGATACCCGGACGCCAGTTCCGGCAACTCCCAGAACCACAACGCCTGGCCGATATAAACCAGTGGAGTCAGCAGCCATCCCAGCACAAGCAACGCGGGCATAATCCAGTGCTGATCGGTATAAAGCGCATTTTTTCGGTCACTCGACTGTGCCCAGGCATAAAAAATCAGTACCGCCGAAACAGGCAGCGAAAAACGCCATACCGGCCAGCTGATGCCCTCAGGATTAAATCCTCTGAGCTTAAGGCAGGCTACAGTCGCTGCATTCAGGGCTGAAAGTAACGCCATCACTATCACCGGTAACAATTTCACCGCGAGACTTTCTTCTGTTCTCCCTCTCATACCTTATTCACCCCGTACATAACAACGGCAAATCCCGTCATGGCCATCCCTAATAAAGGCGGCAGGCTCAGGTCTCTCATGTCCAGGACGGGGATCTGCCAGTACCAGAATGCAAAACACCCGTACCAGACCAGAAGTACCAGCCAGGCGAAAATCAGCAAGGCCGGAACCACCCAGGAGCACCATTCAGTCGTCGCCCAGCTGGCTACTACGACTCCCACTGCTGCCAGCAGAGACATCCGCCAGAGTGGCCAATCACCCAACCCCCACGGCATATTTCCGGTGTGTACCAGCAGTCCCAGTATGGCTTCGTTAGTCACCATCAGCAGTGCCGTGACCAGAACAAAAAAATTGTCTTTCCCGATGAAGTTGCTGAGCCACACCCGGTTCATGCGGCAGCCTCCCGCGCGGTGATATGAAAGCGCATGTGACTGTTCACCGGGACGCGAACCTGTCGGTTCATCAGGGTCAGTAGCAGCATCGCCCGCTTCATCCCGTCCGGCTCATACCAGATGGCTTCGAGTCCTTCGAAAACACCATCCCGGATAACCACCCGGTCACCGTGCTGCGGCGCAGCCGTTTCCAGCGGCGCACTCTCCCAGCCCTTATTCAAACGGGTTATCACACTGTCCGGTACCACGGAGGGCAGACCACCGAAACTAATGAGCGATGAGATACCGCGCGTGGCTTTGATGGCCGTGGTGTGTACCACCTCCGGGTCGAAACGGACAAAAATGTAGTTCGGGAACAGTGGCTGCTCAGCGATGCGGCGGACGCGACCATTCTGCAACCTGACCTCAGAGAAGACAGGGAGCAGACAGGCCACTCCCTGACTCTGCAGCTGCTGCTGCGCCCGTTTTTCCTGCGCGTACTTCGTCTGTGCCACATACCAGTTTTCCATTCAGGTCTCCTGTCAGTTGATGGTATCGCCGAGGCGAAGCTGGCTTGCCTGACGCAGAACTTCGTCCGGATTCAGGACGGGAGCGCCTGAACCGCTGCTGTCTGAACGGGTGACGGCAGCTACTTTCTGCACGGCAACCTGCGGGGCTTCTTTCAGGGCTTTCTCTGCGGCATCGTCTTCGATGGTTTTCAGCTGGAAGCCCTGCTGGAACACCACCGTCACGGCGTTACCGGCCCCGATATCAATCACCGGGTGATACTGTTCAGCGCGCTTAATCCAGTACTGACTCAGCGTGTCAGCGGCTTTACTGGCCCCGCCACCAATGCCCTGCTTGAAGATGTCTGCACCACTGACAGAGGCCGTGGCACCCAGGCCCACGGACGGCGTTGCGGCCGACTTTATGCCCTCACCAAATCCGGACAGCAGACCCGCTGCACCGGCGTTGAAAATGATGTCGCCGTTGCGCATCACCGGCTTGCCGCGAATACCCTGCTTACCCTGATAGGACACATGGCCCTCAAATGGCATGTCGATATGCTTGCCGTTCTTCAGGATGCAGCTGATATTCTTCGTGCGGACATCACCGCGCTCGCTGGAAATATCCCCGTAGATTTCCCCGGTCACGCGGCACTGGTCGAGATTGTAGGTTCTGCCGTTGGGCATCGAGACGTCACCCATCAGGGTGATGACCACCGGGGAGGTATTCTGCTGACCGGTCACGCTGGCGTTGGCATCCGCGCCCTCAATCATGACGGCTTCAGAGAATGAGCCTGACGGTATCCAGGGCAGCGTCGTTTTTTTCGCGGCCAGCGAGGCATAGGTGAAGGTGTCACGCTGCAGTCCTCCCTGCCGTACCGACCCGGTGCCGGGATAGAACCGGCTGCCCTGCTCTGCTGACGGACCTCCGGAAACGCGCCACTG
This sequence comes from Pantoea sp. App145, assembly GCF_047947045.1. NCBI lineage: Bacteria > Pseudomonadati > Pseudomonadota > Gammaproteobacteria > Enterobacterales > Erwiniaceae > Pantoea > Pantoea sp. App145. Next base: position 112,733 of record NZ_CP133293.1, on the reverse strand, counting down.
CGCCGGGCCTGCCGGACCGGTCGCCACGGGGCCGTTAACCGGCGCGGTAGCGGGCGGGGCACTCTGCGCGGGACCCGCCGGTGCCTTATTCTCCTGCGCCTGCTGTTGCTGCAACCGGGAAATGGCATCCGCCATCGTGCCCAGCTGCTGCTTCAGCTCGTCGTTCTGCGTTTTCAGGGTGCCCGTGAGAGTGGCGAAGTCTTTTTCCAGACCGGCCGTTTTGTTCTGCTGCTGCTGAAGCGCAGAGGTGGCCAGCTCATCGGTGAAGGATTTATTCACCAGGCCGCCGGTCAGGTCCGGTGCAGCTTTTTTTACCGGATGGCTGATTTCGTTCTGATGGTGCACATACGCCCAGATACCGCCTCCCGTGGCCAGCATGACCGCGGCAGCCGCACCCGCGATTATCCACTGACGACGACGCGTCAGGGTGTTGATGTTGCTCATGCGCCCCCCTCGTCATCCGTGGAGAAAATCACCCACACGTACCCTTCGCCGTTCGCATACAGGGTGTGCGTGGAGAGCATCACCGCTCGCACGCCTTTCTGCCAGAACTGCTTTTCGCTTAGGGTGCGGGTGACATAACCGGTGTTTTTCATGCGGTAGCGCATCACCTGCAGGTGCGAGCCAGCAAGCTGGCGCTCCGGCGTCAGCTGCACGCCGGCAGGCGGGTTATAGAGCGGCCCGCGGGTGGCCTTCATGTCGGTATAACTGTCCGGTACGCCGCCGTTAATCACGGTGCGGGCGACGCTGACCAGCGTCTTCTGGAACGGCTGGCTTTCTTCCCAGGCTTTCGCATCCGGATTCGGCTTCCGTGGCGCATCCGCCGGGATAAGCTCAAGTGTGCGACCACTGCCGGGTTTCGGGGACACATCGAGTGATACGCTCACCCCGCCTGCGGTTTCCAGAAAGACGGTGAAGTCCTGTCCGGTCAGCGGGGTGATAAGCAGCGCACCGTCTGCAGTGTTGTCTTTGGTGTAGGCACCCTCCGGACCGGTGACACCGGTAATGAGCTCACCGTCAATCACGATTTTATTCGGACTGGTGTTGCTCATCTGCGCCTTCAGGTGCGCGTTGTTTTCAAACACGGTACCGGCCGGGCCGGGCACCGCAGCCGATGCAGCAGCGGATATCAATGCGAGCGCCGCAGTGACGGCCAGCGTGGAAACGGTTTTCTTCATTATTGAGTCCTGTTGCGGGCGGCATGCAGGTTTGTCCAGGGCACCTCGGGGAAGGCCGTAAGGCGGATAAGTCCGTCCACGTAGTGCAGGCTGAGCCGGTAGGCTTTGTTGGCGTCCGGAAGCGTGAGCTTCAGTTTGCCGTTGGAGGTGCTGGCGCTAAGTGTTCCCTGGGCGATGATGTCACCGGTGGTGGTGTCGGTGATTTCATCGTCAATCTGGAACACGGAAGAAACGCCGTTCTTTTTGATATATTCAGCTTCGGCGGCAAGCTGTTTTTTCATGGCGTCACGGTTTTCCGGCGGAACAAAGCGCAGCAGGGCGGCGTACTGGCTGTCCACGGTCTCGGGCGTGACGGAAAGGCGGAGATTGATAAACGCACGCACCAGCATAGCGTTGAGGGCCGCATCTCCGGAGGCGGAATCGGAGGTGAACGGCCTGTCAAACATCATCGGGGTGGTGACGGTTTTCTGCGTTCGGGCAAAGTGCCACGCGAGCGCACCGGTGATGCAGTTCGCGGCGACGCTGAGGGCCAGAAGAGACCCCAGCCCCGTCAGTGCCATGACCGTTACACGGTTACGCCCCTCCCTGACCTGATACTTCATATGTTGCTTCCTCCTGTCGGAAATAAGCGCCACCCGGAGGTGGCGCGCGGGTTACTGCATCCAGTGCCGGTTGCCTGAGTCGGGCACCCGCCGGAACTGCAGCCGGAGCAGCGCGGTTGGCAGATACCAGTAAAGAAGGTTCATGAGCCACCAGGTGCCCTGCCCCTTCTTGAGGTAGCGGATTAACAGCCAGAGCGCGCCCGCCACAATCAGCATCACGATGAAGATGTCGCAGAGCAGGCCGATACCGGCGCACGCAACGATGACAAAGGCCTCCTCAGGCGGGAGTCCGAGCACGCGTTTCTGCAGATTGAGGGTTTCCGGGAACTGGTACTGAAAGGTTTCCCTGTCCATGACAGGGTTAACCGGCGATGGCGAAGAGGGTGCGGGTTACAACGACAAGGAACACAAGGCCACCGACAAACACCATCGGGTTACGGGATTTAATGTAGAGGTAGATAGACAGCAGGACTTCACCGATATAAAACCCCCACTCCAGCGTACTGCCGTGACCGAACGTATCCTGCGCGTCCTGTTTCTGACTTGCCAGCATGTCCTCGGCGCGAACCAGGTGCGGCAGCGCGAAGCAGAGGAGTGCCAGACCAATCAGCGTCAGATTAACGCGGTGACGGTACAGAGAGCCGGCACTGCGTTTGAGCGTACCGATGAAGCCGGACATTGACCGGCCCCTGGAGACCGGGCAGGCTTCCGCAGCCCCCGCCCCCGCCAGAGCAGGTTTGCCTGAGACAACTTTCATAAAAAAATCCTCGGATTGAGTTAAGGGAACGTCATTGCGCGTAAACAGACGTAACGCACCGTAAGTCTACATTTTCTCAAAAAAAAAAAATCTGTGATGCATATCACATTTTTAAGAGGTAATTGATAATTTTTAGGATTATTCCCGGAAGAGAGGGCTGTAGGCTTTGTGCTAACTCAGGGCATGCCTCGCAGGGAGGTACAAAAACAATGAAAGTCAAAGAGAAGCTGGGCGACGGGCGTGGACGTCCGCGTAAATATGCACAGGGGGAGATGCAGTACCGCAAGCTGTGGCTGCCGGAAAATCTGCTGATGGAACTGCGCGTGGCAGCGCGCGTCCGCCGGTACACCACCAATGACGAAATCATCAGCCGCCTCGTGGCCTCAATGCGTTTTACGCCGCGCAGGCCGGTGATTAAAACCGGACAGGGGCAGCGTCTGGTCGCTCTGGCTCGATTATTTGATGAGTTCCTGCAGGAAAAACTCGAAATCATCCGGCAGGAGTACGCCGGGCAGGAAAATAATGATGATGCGAACAAAAAAACATTTGTCCCCGGAAAAAACCGGGCATTCAGCAGCAGCTTTCCGGTTAATTTACGCCGCGATATGGATATCAGCGCAAGGTTTAATCAGCGCAGCGTCAATCAGGAGATTATGGAGCGTCTGCTGGGTTCGCTGAATTACTTCACGGAGCAGCAGTTGCCTGAAAGTGAGGAAGTTCACCGCCTGCGTGAGCTGGCCATTCTTTTTGATGAATTTATTTCGGAGAAAGTCGCTGCAGCCGAAAATCCGCTGACGCAAAAGCCGGAAGATGAGAAAAAACAGTCCTGACAGACAGAATTCAGACCGGGCAGGATGCCCGGTTAGCATATTTTACCTGGCCGGAAAAAATCACTGGTATCATCGCATAAAATACTCACCTAAGTCTGACCATCCCTTTGCACCCCTTCCTGAATTCAGGATTATCATTCGCCAGACCGCGTCCCTTACACAGGTAAAATCATCCACCTCACGTCAGTGATTAATTCACCCCTCATGCAGGAGGTAAAATACTTTCACTCCGTGTTCTCGGTAAGTGTGAAAAATCACGGTGGAATAACACCTGTATGAAATATAACGAAATCCCCCGGAGTGCCTGAAGACCCCGGTGGACAGCGTGAGCGCTGCCATAACAGACTGACAGGGGCAGCCTCTTATTAAGAGGCTTATGATTTTTTGGGCGTCTCTTTCCTCTGGCAGCAGCAGAACCATCAGAGATTACGGGAGAAGAGTGATGACAGGATTTATACGCCGGAACAGAAATAACAAAAATACTGTCACGGAAACAGCCACGCAGGTAAATTTCCGTGAGCAGATTACTGTTCCTCAGAGAGGAAATGTTTACTTTCTGCCTTATCCTCTGCGGCATGCATTCCTGACAGGTTACTGTCAATAATTCCCTCCAGCCCGCTTTCCACATCCTCACCCCGCATGCGCAGATACATTTCAGAAAGCATCGCCATCATGATGCTGATACCCTCACGACTCCCTGACACCTTACGAATTAAATCCCGGTTAAAACCATCAAGGTCAAATTTACTCCCTTCACCCTGATGTTTTTTAACCATCAGTCCGATACCGACCAGTTCATTGACCACGGAAGAGAAGTTCACATCGCCGTGCGTCGCGCCATTCTGTATCTCAATTTGCACCAGGTCCTGAACTTCCCTTTCGGTTTTCTCTTTAAAGTAAATATTTCTTCTGGCCATGCCATTATCCTTACTGCCTGAGCAGGGTATTACCTGCACAGTGACTGATGAATATTTCTGTTTTTTCACTTCCGGGACAGCTTGCGGAATACGTAAAATCACTATGTTGCTTTTTTTATTATTCTGTCGGAAGTCACTGTGTGTCAATCCGGCACTGTGCATTAATTTTCCGGGGTGTGTTAATCCGGCACTGCACACGGTTTATATGTGTGTTAATCCGGCACTGTAACCCGTTTTTATGTGTGTTAATCCGGCACTGCACCCCGTTTTTATGTGTGTTAATCCGGCACTGCACCTCGTTTTTATGTGTGTTGATCCGGCACTACTGACGCAAAAATCATGCATAACACACTGATTTAAATACATAGCCACAATTAACACACCATACAGTGCCGTTTGCAGTGCCGGATTAACACACAATCAGGCACTGTATCAGCACACAATCCGGCACTGCATTAACACACAATACGGCACTGTAAAGTGTGTTAATTAACACACCTTTCTTCTGATACAAGCCAGATGCGGCAAATAATCACAAGTAACATCATGTTTTAAAAACAAAAAACTGCAAGATGAAATCTTGCGTGGGGTGTGATGTGAGTAACCCTGTAAAAGCGGCTTGTGAAATAACCCCCTTCCCGCTGTTTTAAATAATCCGACATGGCCGTAAGAAGGTCACGCAGAGCGCCCCGTGCGCGTCTGTAACGAATTATCTTGCGCCGGATTACCTGAGAGGGTATTTTTCACGCAAACGCCCTCAGCGCATTATGCGCGTTATGATGAGATTATTTTTATGAAATGGTTTGCCTGTGCAGGCTTTGCCGCAATATTCAGCGTGCAGGCTGCACCAGAAATGTGTTTCACAAAGGCCGGGGAAGATTTCGGTATTGATCCGCGCCTGCTGATGGCACATTCAATACAGGAGTCGCGCATGCGTAACAATGCGCTGAATACCAAAAGCAGCGGGGGAACGCATGACGTCTGCAACATGCAGATTAACAGCTCTCATTTTGATCAGCTGAAAAAGTTTGATATTACTCGGGAAAGGCTTCTGAAAGATCCGTGCATCTGCATTTATACCGGCGCGTGGATCGAGGCGCGCAATTTCAGGCAGTACGGCAGAAACTGGGACAGCGTCGGGATGTATAATACCGGCCCCAGACCGAAGCTCATAAAACAGCGCCGTGAGTATGCGGAAATAATTAAAAGTATATATCGCGTGCTTATCGCCCGCGATGAGGTTTATGCTGCCATGATACAGCATAATAAAAAAACGCCTGCGCCGGAAACCTTTATCAGCGCAGACGTTGACACCCCCATAAAATAACTCCTCGCACCGTGGTTAATCGCTACGCTTTGAGTTTTGCGAACTCCTCCGCCATTTTCCACAGCGCCTGATTAAGTTTTATATCGCCATCAATGCCCGTCACCGGTCGGGTAGTGGTTCTTTTTCCTTTCGCCGTTCTGCCGGAGACGCCACCTTTGATCAGATTCTCCTGCACGATATTAAATGCAGTCCACAAATCAGTGCCTTTGTCATACCAGGCGCGCGGCTTAATAATACGCTCTGCCGTGACTGGCGACTCTTTACCGTCATATTTATACTCCAGAGCCAGCTGCCCCAGCAGGCGGCGTTCTTCACTGTTTACCTGAATGGATTTCATTGTGTCGATGTTATTTTCGACCTTATCGAATACGCCCAGCACCTCATAAGCACCCTCAATCACCTGCGACACAACATCACCTTTGTGCGGCACGCTGATTTCGCCAAATGATTTCCAGCACACCAGTCCGTTGCTGCACACCTGGCGGAAAATACCGGGGATCATTTTATAACTGCTTGAGCCATCGTGACTGTTCAGTAAAACAATTTCAGGGACTTCGGCACCGGACAGATTATTTCCCCGGCGCAGGCGGATCATGTGTTTGGTAAAGTCACGGCGCTCCGGGTCGCGCACGCGTGACTGACTGGCGTAATAAGGCTGGAAACCTTCGTCGCGCAGTTTATCCAGCAGGGTGATGGTTGGAATATACGTATATCGGTCAGATCGTGAGTCGTGTTTTTCAGCGGAAAAGGCGCTCGGCACGACGCGCATCAGCTCATCATTGGTCAGTGGATTATTTTTACGGACAGACGTGGGGGCGGCGTAGCGGGTGGCAAAACGGACCATAATAAAATTCCTTATATTGAGAAAGACGGTCAAATCAACGTGTTTTCTGGCCGGGATCATTCCCCGGCGGCAGCGGCGTAATACTCCCGGACGACCACAAATCCGGTGTCATATTCCTGGACGGCCACGGGATACCCTTTGTGGACGTAAATTTTCAGGGCTTCCGGCTCCGGGGTAGGCTCCTCAATGAGCGTCATCCCGGCCAGTACGGCCCAGTGCACGCCCGCCACGCCGGTAAACTCACCGTTTGCACGGATCCAGAGGTACAGGTCCGCAAACTGAGCCGGACTCAGGTCGCGGTTTTCCTGTCCCTTCCCCCGTGTTTCGGTAGATTCTGAAGCGGCGGTGTTGACGTTCTGTGTGTTCATGCTGGTTTCCTCTTATCGGTTGCTTTAACCCTGTTTCGGTGAGTTCCTCGCGGCGAAGGGCAGAGTAGCGACGGGCGAGGGATGCACGAAGGGCGTCACCGGAGGCCGCAGCGCAAGCGAGCAGAGCGAGTGCGAACGGGCGAGGAACGGCGAAGCGTACCCTTCAGGGCAGACGGAGAACGGTGCTACGAACAGCCCTCCGCGGGGAGCTCACCGGAACAGGCTGCACGACCGGGGAGATGAGCAGGAACACACCCGACACGACGGAACGGCGTGGCGGCATTAAAGGGCGCAGCGCGCCCGGTGAATGCACCGGCGACAGCCGGTTGCAGCCACTGACCTTCGCCATCAGACCCTGGCCGGGAGGCCCGGAACACGCCCCCGCGTGGTCCGGTGGAGCTTACCGGCTCTGCCGGTTAGCGGAGCGGGGCTGACGACCCGGCACCGCCGGGGAGCCGTCAGGGGGCCATGCCCTTTTCTTCTGTGGTTCTGGTGCGGAAAATGCCTGAAGACAACCGGCGAAAAAGCACAACGTGAGGAAAAGCAGCAGGAGGAAAACGCGAACACTGCACGGGGCGGACGCAGAAGGAGGAAGCAGTCCGGTGCGTCAGCACCGGGCCGCTCCTGCTTTTACCACCCTTATTCTTCGTTTTCCGTCTCCGCATCGTGGTGCAGCCGGGCAGTCGCCAGCAGGCCATCAAACGCCATTCCGCCGCTGTTACACAGGTGCATCAGGTCAGCCAGCAGGTCCGTGACGGCGGTCTCTGCCGGTTCCCCGTCAGCATCGGGGCCGGTCCTTTCCGCGAAGGTCACGAGTGCAGCCGCCGCGGCGCTGATACGCTCAGTGTTACCGGTGTCGAAAGGCAGAATCCCGTCCCCGTCACCGGCCAGTGTGACCAGGTCGGCAAAACAGAGGTCCTGAGAAACAGGATGGCAGGCAGCTGCTACAGTAACAAGTGAAGACATGGATGCTTCTCCGAGGTTAAGGTGAGGTTGTTGGTTTTACCGGACCGGCAACGGAAACGGGCAGGGGCACACCCCCCTGCCTTTTTTCCGTCAGACGATAATTTTCCGGTTACAGATAACTTTCCAGTCGGTACAGGACGGGTTGTCCCGCAACGGCGTCAGACTGACCACGTTCTCCGCCACGCCGTTCATCACCAGAATGCGCTCAATGCCCGCAAACCAGTCCTCATCCGGGCGCACCGGAAACCACAGGTTGCTGTTGATGCCGCTCAGCAGCGGATCGTTACAGAAGTGCACGCCCCGCCCCTGTCGCGTTTCACACCCCGTGACGATAAGCTCCATGCGCACCCCCACCGTGACGGCGCTGCGCGCCAGCTGCTCCGCGACGTCGTTCCAGCACCACTCTGCCGAATCCGGCACCGGCAGCTCCATGCAGCGCAGGAATTTCTCCCCTGCCCGTGCCGCCCGCTGTGCCAGACCGAGCACTGAAGGTTCGCCGCTGGCGGCGTCCGCGCCGTCCAGCCAGTGCCCGTTGTGGAAAAAGGCCTCATCCCCGTTATCAAGGCGGATAAAACAGTATGCACCCATCACGCGGGCGATATCGGCCTGTGCGACCGGCGTCAGCGCTGATGCCGTATTCAGAAGGGTTTCCGTACTCATGCTTTTGCCTCCATCATTGTGTGTACAGCCTGCATAAACTGCGGCCACTGCCGGAATGGCATGGGACGCATGGTGGCCCTGCGGCCATTTCTGAGGCCATTTACAAACGCCTCTGCCTGTGACAGGATTTGCGGGTCAGAATTCATAACAACTCTCCAGAGATTGATTTTGACGGGTCGCCAGATGCGAACTGGCGACCGTGGAAGAAGCAGGCAGACGCCTGCTTTTTTTACGCCTGTGTTCTGCCGGACGCGCCGTCACTGATTTCACTGAGACGCCCGGCCAGCCAGCCGCTGGCCCGCCCCCACGCCACCTCTCCCGCCAGTCCGAATCGCTCATGCACGATATGACTCGCCAGTATCCAGGCCCGGAATGATGCCAGCGGCAGCACATCGCCGGTCGCGGTGTCAGCAACCACCTGCGCAAGGTTACGCAGCACGGACCAGAGCAGTGCATGCTGTTCGATGACGCTCAGGTGCTGCGTGCACAGTGCGGTCAGTTCGGCAAGACTGTCGGCCAGCTCCGGCGACAGACCGGCAAAGGGTGTGAGTTTTCCCGGCAGGGACGTGTCTGTACTGTCTGCGTGATGTGTCTTCATGGTTATCTCCCGATCCGGCAGCCAGGCTGCCGGATAAATAATCAGGCAATATCAGCCACATACATGGCATACCCTGCCATCAGTAACAGCGCCAGGTGAGAACGCCCCGCACTCCACGCGGCTTCACCGGTTTCTCCGAATAATTTCATGGCAAGCTGACCGGCGCAGTTCCAGGCTGACAGGGAGGAAAACGGCACCACCGGACGCGGACGGGTCCAGTCCGTTACCGTGTTGCAGACGCGATCCGCGATATTCCGAATCGTGCCGTTCAGCAGCTCCTCCCGTTCCATTTCGTCCATTTCTCTCGTGCTGAGTTTGGCCAGACAGGCCAGATCGTTGCGCAGTGCCTGACTGAGGCCCGGTATTTCCGGCACGTCAGCAGACACCGGAGCGACTGTTGTCATACTCCGGAGAGTCCGCGCCTTCTTTTCTGCCGATGCGGCCTGAAACACCGCCAGTTCCGGCAGGCTTTCCGGGTATTCCTCATCCCACAGATATGACAGCTTCATACCCTGTGCCAGAGACTCTACGGAGCGGACCATGTCATACACCGTAGGCGTGGTGATCCCGCCCATGTCTGCCAGCTCTGTCACCAGGTGAGCGGCTTCCTGGGGTGCGCAAATTTCATCGTTATAATCCCGTGAATCAATACCGAGACGTTCAAAGGCGCGGTACATCATCAAATCGCCTTCCGTTTTTGCGAGACGGATGAGCGCACTGGTTTTGCGGGAAATAAAGGTGATGGAAGGGTTGTTCACCCATGTTTTGGGAGATTCTGGCGTGGCGGTGTTGACGTTGACGTTCTGTGTGTTCATGGCACTTCTCCTGTTCCGGTGTGTAGTCATGTTTCGGTCGATCCAGTCGCGGCGAAGGGCAAAGTAGCACCGGCAGTGAACGGAGAAAGGGAGCCCCCGCAAGCCGCAGCGCAAGCGAGCAGAGCGAGTGCGAACGGGTGAGGAGGCAGCGAAGCGGTGCGCTTTCGGGAGTGAATCGACTGTGCTACGGAAAGCCCTCCGCGAGTGGCGACCGGGACATGCTCTCCGGACGGGCAGACGGGCAGGAACACACCCGACACGACGGAACGGCGTGGCGGCATTAAAGGGCGCAGCGCGCCCGGTGAATGCACCGGCGACAGCCGGTTGCAGCCACTGACCTTCGCCATCAGACCCTGGCCGGGAGGCCCGGAACACGCCCCCGCGTGGTCCGGTGGAGCTTACCGGCTCTGCCGGTTAGCGGAGCGGGGCTGACGACCCGGCACCGCCGGGGAGCCGTCAGGGGGCCCGGCTTCAGTTCCTGTTTTTCAGGCCGTTTCTGCATAAAAAACGGCAAAACCGCACCAGCAGGACAAAAACCTGCATCCGGTCCCGGCAGCCGCCCCGGATTTCAGTGATGTTCTGCTTCAGCGTAAAGATGAGACGTGCGGAAGGCGCGCCGCAGGCGCGGGCTCTCCGCACTGCCGCGCAGCGGCAGGGTTTTCCGGCGGCCTCCCCGCAGGAACGGTTCCCTGCCCGCCGCTGTCATTTCCGCAGCGCTTCCTGCGCCAGCCCGACGGCCTGACGGATGCCGTCAGCGTCTTCACCCCCGGATACCAGCCACCGGCCCGCGCTGTTCAGCAGCATCTCCAGGCTGTCAGCGGGCAGGCTCACCATGCGGGTACGGTGCGCTTCCGCCCGCCAGTTTCTCACCATTTCGCGCACCGCCTGCCGGTCAATACCGGTGTCGTGGTGCTCCCGGTGCGCGGCGATATCCGCCAGGACAATTTCCGCTTCGTCGTCCGTCGTGCCCATTCCCTCCGCGCAGTGATGCACGTCCTCAGCCGTCCAGATCAGCGCCGTCAGGCGCATGTCCGGGCCGTAATCACGCAGCAGCCACGCACAGATTTCATTCACATTACCGTGTCCGGTCATCGCGATATCTCCTCTGCGGGGCGGCACCGCCGCCCCGGCTGTTATCAGTCCAGGGCGCGGAAAATCGTGGCCGCTTCCGGGTGGGTTTCTGCATACACCATCAGCTGGCGGTGGCGCAGGCAGTAATGACGGCACAGTTCTTCCTCATCGTGCCGGTCATACATCCAGCTGCGGTGGTTCAGCACCAGCGCCGTGATGATGATCCCCGCCGCCTCGCTGCTTACAGTCATATCACTGCCGTTATCCGGGTTCACAAAGCGCCAGCCTTCATCCGTGGTGGGCTTCATAAAGCCGCCGCTGTCCGGCAGCAGCGCAAAGTCCCACACAGCCCCGTCATATCCCTCCAGGTAACGCCCGGCGTACAGATACACGTTATATTCAGCACGAAAGAAATCGTCGCCGAACAGGGCGGGCAGAAAACGCAGGCGCACGTAGCCGTCGAGGACGCGCGCGGGCTCAAAGTCGGGGGTGGCTGTATTCATCAGAAAATCTCCGCAGTCAGGGTGGTTAACAGTTCCGGCCAGTGCCGTGACTGAATGACAGCCCGACGGATTGCGGAGTGATCAAGAGCGACGACGAGGCCGCAGCGCAAGCGAGCAGAGAGGGGATTACGCACGGTGCTGACGCGAAAACTGAGCGACAGCACGACGGGAGTAAGCGCCACGGCGCGAGTGCGAACGGGCGAGGAGACGAGCGAAGCGGTCTCTTGAACACGCAGCGGCCGGGCTAAAGTGAAGTCACGGCACCGGCCGCAGACAGCACGGTTTTATTTCCCCGCCGCAGGCGGCATCAATGAGGCGCGCAGCAACATCCTTAATGCCTTGTCCACATCCGGGGTGCATATCCGCCCCGGAATCCTGTGGATAAAAACGGCCCTGCCTCTGAGCATCAGCCCTCCTGGTGCGTGGTCACTTTTTAACCACACACCGGTATACTCAGTCATCCCCGCAGGCAGGACCGCAGCCGGGCCGCCCGGCGGGAGGCGTCCGTCAGCACCCGGTGAATATCCTCCACCGCCAGCATGGTCAGGCGCAGGTCCGCGCTGTCACTGTCGCGCGGGCAATACTGGCGCATCGCATGGATGCGCAGAAACAGCTCTGTCAGGGTATCGTCAATGTCGGCCACGTCTTCCGCCAGGCGGTCACGGGCGCGCTGCTGCTGATTATCTGTGCTCATCATAATGATTCTTCTCCGTCAGGCCGCGCGCGCGGCACGCTGTTCACCGAGGCGACGCAGGGCCGCCGCGTGGTACTGCTCCATCAGCTCGATGCCAATCCAGCGGCGCCCGCACTGGTCCGCCGCGACGCACGTTGAGCCGCTGCCGGCGAAAGGGTCCAGAACCAGGTCACCGGGCTGTGTGAAGCTCTCAATCAGCGGCCGCAGGATGCTGACCGGTTTTTCCGTCGGGTGGCGGCGGTTGCCGGTGTACTGCCAGGGCATCACGTCCGGCAGCGGATTACGCGGCAGCGCCGGGCGCCCTTTGGCCAGCACATATGCACTTTCGTGCTGGTAGCCGACAAAGGCGGACTTTGAAGCATAGGGCTTGGTGAAAACGAGGTGGCCGACGACGCGGAACCCCGCGGTCTTCCAGGCCTGCATAAAGGTATCCACCCGGTTCCAGCCGTAGAAGCTCACCGCCAGGCTGTTGTTTTTCAGCACGCGGTACATCTGACGGCTCGCCGGCAGCACCCACTCATCATTCACGTCGTTGGCAATTGAGCGCCCGGAACGGTCCTTAAAACCGACGAGGTAAGGCGGGTCGGTCAATATAAAATCGATGCTGTTATCGGGGAATCCGGACATAATCTGTACGCTGTCGCCCTGCATGAATCGGGACATGTTCTGCTCCTCTGTGTGAAGGGGCACCCCTCTGGTGCCGTGGCCTCCACACAGCCGGGCGAACAGCGGAGCAAACAGGGGCGGACGCGCAAGCCGCACGCGCCGCCGGAGCGGACTGAATGTCCCGCGCACGGCGGGGAACGGGTGAGCTGTCCGGCGACAGCTTACCTTGTTTGCGAGGCCGCCCGGCTACCGTGAGGGCACGGCACTTCAGGCCCGCCGTTTTCCGGCCACAGGACGGAAGACGGCATGAAAGCGGAGCGCAGCGACATCATTATCCTTTACGTGAAAAGCGCCGCCCTGCCGGGCGGCCACCTTATATCGTCTTCAGCTGCGGAAGTCCTGCCACCGGTTACCCTGTTCGTCCTGCACCACCGGGTCGTCCGGCGTGCCGGTCACGAACCACCTGTCCAGAAATTTCAGCCCGGAGAGGGTCTCCCTCTCCGCATCACTGAGCAGGAGGATGGTGCTGAGCCACGCACTGCCATGCAGGTATGTCCAGTAGCAGCCCTCTGCGCTGACCGGGCGCTCACCCCGCCACCAGGTTTCCCCCATCAGTCCGCAGGCCGCCTCCGTCAGCGGCAGGTCTGTGCCCTGCAGCAGCAGATGGTGCTCATACTCCACACCGTCCCTTTCCGCCTGAAACGTCACCAGCCATGCGTTCATCCCTTCTCCTCCCGCTGTGCCAGAACGGTGTCGGCGCAGTGCCGCAGGAAGTACCAGCTGAGACTGATATCCGCATCCAGGCTGGCATCGGCCAGCGCCAGTGCCGTCCTGATCTCCTCCGGGGTCAGTTCCGGGGCGACGTCTTCAAAGTCATCCGCTGTCCAGATATGACCGACGCAGGGCGTGGCCGGGTCAAAACGCTGAAGGTGTGCGATCAAATCTGCAATGGTGATGTGTTTATTCATGCTCTTACCGGCGGGCCTGCGCCCGCTGCCTCCTGTCAGCCGCCGAAATGCGCCACGTTGTCCTGAATCCACGCCGGGCCGGTCACTTCCGGGCAGGCGTCCTCATCGTCCTCATTCGCGTCGCTCCACCCCAGCGAATCGCTGAAGCTCTCCGTCTGTACCCCACCGGCGTAACGGGCATAACCGCGGAAGTCGCAGCCCTGCTCCGCATACCAGTGCTCCACCGTCACATCGTTGTGCCCGTCGCGTCCCTCTCCTGCACATGACGGATAACCTTTTGTGCCGGTCAGCGCCGGATACGGCGCATAATGCGCCCCACCGTCAGGGCGAAGAACCCCGGCACACCCGGCCAGAAACAGCTGGACACCCTCCGCTGCCGCCCGCGCATACGACGGATAACCACCGCCCGCAAACAGCGCCCTCACCTGCCCGATATCTTCACTGCGGCCGCTCACGCGCAGCCGGTTACAGCACCAGTTCGGCATGTTCCTCTCCTCCGTTGATGGTTGCACGGCGCACTCTCACGCCGTGCCGCCACAGCAGCCGGGCGAAAAGCGGAGCAGGCAGGCGCTCCCGCGGAAGCCGCACGCGCCGCCGGAGCGGACTGAATGTCCCGCGCACGGCGGGGAACGGGTGAGCAGGTGACGGAGTGAACGCTCGACTGAGAAGCGGCCCGGCTAACGTGAAGGCACGGCGTGCCCCGGGTAGCCCGCGAAATCAGCTGAAAAAGTGAGGGGGTAACAGCAGGCGGCGTCAGGCGGGACGCCGCGCCGCGCAGAAGCGGAGCGCAGCGACGGCCTTCAGAAAACGGACAAAAAAAAGCCCGGGAGGTTAAACCGGGCGATGAAGCCATATCGACTCAGATGTCCGGTCTTCAGGCCGGCTCGATTAAAAAAGACCCCTGCGGCTGTCAGAGAGACCACAGGGGTAACGTGAGTGCATGAAGACTGCCATGCAATAGTGAGTAGCAGAAGAATAATAATTCAGTGGCGGGACAATGCAACCCTGTAACGAAATGTGGCTTAAGCAGGGAGCCTGCGCGGGCGCACAGTTTATTTAACCCCGGTGTTGGATGGATTAAAGAGCCCGCGCAGGCCTGTCAGAAATTATCACGCACCGGGCGGAATGACCACGCCGTTCAGTCCGTCCTGTCATCTGCAGCAGGCGCCTTCAGCTCCCACATGGCCTGCCGGATGAGCCAGAATCCTGGCGAGTGAAACACTCTGCCCAGCTGCTCAGCCAGCCCGGGCGTGACCGGAATTCGCCCCCCGAGAAAGGCCCACGCGTCGGCGTTATCCAGTCCCGTCCGGTGGCAGAACATTTCCACGGAAATGTCGTGCTCTGCCATAAGATAAGCAAGAAACCGCCCGGGAGAAGTGCACCCGTCCATACAGACCACAGAGTTTTTTCATTATTGTTACCGCCAGAATAAAACGCCGTCTCTGCTCTGCACAATAACTGACCGGAAATAATTACCCGCTCTTTCCGTCTGCCGGCAACGCTCGCCGCAGTCACGGCTGAGGCGTACCGCAGCGCCAGCGAGGAACGAACAGCCGTGGCGAGGAAGCGTCATATCATCGGGACCGGAGAGTGTCTGCTTACGCCCGGAACGGGCTGAAACTGCGGAAGTCATGGAAAAAGGCCCGGGCGAACCCGGGCAGGCAGAAAGTCCTGTGCTGAGGCTTCCCTGCCGCTACGTTGCTCACCGTGATTATAGTGTGGTTTCCGGCATAAGCAGCGGAGAAATAAAATTGCCTGCCGCGTCAGCCACATGGTTCACGCAGACGCCCCTCCCCTCCCCTGCCCTCTTGCGATCGCGGTAATTCGATCTGATACTGTATATATATACAGCCAAGGAAAGGTAAAAAACATGCCGCAGACTCACACCATTTCTCCGCCCTGTGACGCACAGGCGCTGGCTGCTGAGAGTGAAATTTTGCCTGTCCCGACGGGGATGACCCTGCTTCGTCCCGCAGAGCACAGAATTCAGCTGGGGATCCCCTTCTATGCCGACCTGTGTCCGGCCGGGTTCCCCAGCCCGGCCGCGGATTATGTTGAGTCCGAGCTCGACCTCAATGAACTCTGCATCCGGCGCCCGGCGGCCAGCTATTTTGTCCGGGCCAGCGGCAGCAGCATGGAAGATCTGGGGCTGTTCGACGGTGACGTCATGGTCGTTGACCGGGCAGAAGAAGCCTGCCAGGGCGATGTGGTGATCGCCGAGGTGAACGGGGAATTCACCGTCAAGCGCCTGCAGCTGCATCCGCGACTGGCGCTGCTGCCGATGAATCCGGCTTATCCCGTCATTTATCCGGAGACGCTGCAGCTGATGGGCGTGGTGACCTGGTTCTTCCACAGCACGCGCACGCGCCGGAGGTAATGATGCCGATGTTCGGACTGGCCGATGTGAACAGCTTTTATGCCAGCTGCGAGGCGCTGTTCAGGCCCGACCTGCGCGGTCAGGCCGTGGTGGCTCTCAGTAACAACGATCTGAGTGGTGAGAAACGTTAGTTAGTGAATACAAATACCCAGTAGACCATATAATTACACATCCCATTCTTAACAAATACACAGTGGCAGGCAAGATAGATTCTGGCTCATGACCAGTAGAATGATTCATTTGTATAAAGAGACTTCGCCTTCAGGACGCGTTTTAAACCTGCGGTGCATCCACAGGTATTGCTCAGGAGCACGGAGAATTTCACGCTCAATAATCTTGTTCATATAAGCAGCTGCGGCGACCTTGTCTCCCTCAGGAAAGCCCGACAACGGATTACTGATATACATGTGATAACCTTTTTTATCGCTCCGTCGAATCATGCTGAGTGTGATCAAATGTGCACCAGCGAGTTTTGAAAGTGTATACGTTCCGTTCGTCGTGGCTGCTTTCTTTACCGAGAAAAAAGGTACGAAAACGCTCCCCTTTGACCCATAATCCTGATCTGGTGCAAACCACACTGCTTCACCTGCCTTGAGCGCATGAACAAAGCCAGATAAATTACGTCGATTAATCATCGCCTTATTTGAACGCATACGCCCTTTTGTCTGAACCCATTCCATCAATGGATTATTGTGCGGGCGATACGTTGCCATCATGGGGTGACATAACCCCATAACTCTTCCGCACAATTCAAGGGACATGAAATGGATCCCGACAACCATTACCCCTCTGGTTGCACTGGTCAGGTTTTCAATCCCTTCGACATCAAACCATTTTTTGACTCTCACATCGCTCCAGAACCAGGCCATACCAGTCTCCATCAGCCCAAGCCCGAGAGAAATAAAGTTTTTATTGATCATCTGGCTTCGGGCAAGCGGGGTCATCTCGGGAAAACAGAGTTCGATATTTCTAATCGCAATTCCTTCCCGTCGTTTCAGAAAGGGCCTGGATATTTTTCCAAGACCAGAACCCAGAATATGTAAAACCGGGTAAGGAAGTTGAACGATAAGCCACAGCAGGCCCAAACCAGACCATGTAAGCCAGTAGCGGGGATGGAGTAAATTGTGAGTAAAAGACTGTGACATAAATTTCCTAAATGCTAATGAAGGTTATAACGCAAAAGGAAAATTTGTCTTTAGCGATACACTTCTTTTAGACAGTTTAAATCCATCTAAATTCAGAAAAAAATAATTTTTTCAATTAATGACAAACGATTTGGAGAGTCAGGAATGAATTGTAAATCAGCAAAGTTATGCCGTTATAAATATATGACTTTATCATTTATATTCAATGGGTTGCCTTCTTGATTCATCATCCTTAAGGTATTCAAAAGAAAGAAGGCGTATTTTGGTAAGTTTATAAAACCACTCGCAATCGTTTCGTTGAATAATTTCACCAGGTTTGAAACATATGCCTGATGCTTCCCGGATAATCGCATATTTACCATTACTAAATCTGACCCTGTGGATACAGAAAGGTTGACCGGCCTGCCCATGACAGCTGTTCGAAAGGATATACCCTTCAACAGAAGCAGATTTTATAGATTTCATCATCATTCCCTCGACAACTGCAGTACAAGAGAAATAGTGTCATTACCTGACATCGCTCACGTTAAGTTGAAGAAGCTGATCAGCCGCCGATACACCAGCATTCTGATGGCCTGAACAACAGCCTGAAGGCAGGGGACTCCAGAACCGCATCTTGTCTTAGTTTACCTGCTTTCTGATCGGCTCTGTACTCGCATACCGGGCAGGCAACATCAACCGGTCTTTCTTTAAAGTACCTGAGTCCTTTTGTATAAAAGACATAAATAATATTCTCTGATGAATACATTAATTATTATACGCTTTAATATAAAAATAACTGGCTTAAGTTATGATGATTTATAACTTAATCAGAACATGAGACATTGAAAAATGAACGTCTGATTTATGATACAATACCCTTCCATGAGAAATTTATGATGAAATCAGAAGACACCCTTGACTGGTACCCGGCACAGCTACCGCCAGTGAAAATTATTCTTGGCGAAGCCGTGCTGGCTGTGGGTAAACAGGGCCGGCCGATAAATACCCGAACCTTGCTTGAGTACTTACAGGTAATGCAGGGCAGGCAAAAAAGGCGGGATGACAAAGTCGCCATGCAGACGGCGATTGATGTTCTCAGAGATAATCAGCGCATTAACGGCAGGCTGTAATGCGCATTTTAAGTCAGTCTCAGTTTTGAATTATCTCAACCGTATGGTGTTGTCTGTCATCCAGCAGCGGAATTCTGTCGTCAGACAGGAGGATGCCATCCAGCGTAACCCGATACTCTCCGTCGCCGCGTGCAACGCTAATCTGATAATGGCTTTCGCCATATTGATAGGCCACAGAAAAAGACGGCCACTCATCCGGTAACCGGGCATGAACCGTAAAGTCAGTACCGGAACGTTTTATCCCCAGTAATTCCTCGGTAAGTAAACGCCAGGCCCAGCCTGCGGAACCGGTATACCAGCTCCATCCTGCACGTCCGGTATGGGGAGCGACGCTGTAGACATCAGCACTCATGACATAAGGCTCAGCTTTATAAATCCCGACCGATCCCGCATTCAGAGTATGATTTATAGGGTTGAGCATTGACCAGAGTTGCCAGGCACGTTCGGCATTCCCCATTCGGGCAAATGCCATCACTGCCCAGATGGCGCCATGTGTATACTGCCCTCCGTTTTCCCGCACGCCGGGCAGGTACCCCTGTATGTAACCCGGGTTTGGACCGTGTCCATCGAAAGGGGGCGTTAACAGTTTGATCAGTCCCCCCTCGTTATCCACAAGGTGCTTATCCAGCGCCTGCATGGCCTTTGCGCACCGTCCCGGGCTTGCGGCCCCGGACAATACAGACCAGCTCTGCGCAATCGCATCAATCCGGCACTCCTGTGAGGCTTTCGCCCCCAGGGGAGTACCATCGTCAAAATATCCGCGCCGGTACCATTCACCATCCCAGGCGTGGGCTTCGAGATTGCTTTGCAGGTGCAGCGCCTGTGAACGGCACATCGAGGCGACACTTTCATCCAGCCTGCGCTCCGCCAGCCCTGCAAACCGCTGCAAAATGTTGTACAGGAAGAAGCCCAGCCAGACGCTTTCACCTTTGCCTTCGATACCCACGCGGTTCATCCCGTCATTCCAGTCACCTGCCCCCATCAGAGGCAGACCATGCACCCCGAACCGCTGTCCATGGCGAATCGCTTTGACGCAGTGTAACCAGAGTGTCTCTTCGGTGCCGCTGATGGCCGGAGTGTCATAGACAGACTCTTCACCAGGCTGAAGCGGGCGTCCCTCCAGATAAGGAATGCGTATTTCCAGTGCATCCGTATCCCCCGTCGTTTCAACATAGTGGCAAACGGCAAGCGGCAGCCACAGGTAGTCATCAGAACAGCGGGTGCGCACACCGTTGCCGAGTGGCGGGTGCCACCAGTGCTGCACATCACCCTCGATAAACTGGCGTGATGCACACAGTATTATCTGTTCACGCATCCGGTCCGGGTCAGCATGGCTCAGTGCCAGTGTATCCTGTAGCTGATCGCGAAAACCAAATGCACCGCCAGACTGATAGTAACCACTGCGGGCCAAAAGGCGACAGGCTACTGTCTGATACAACAGCCAGCCATTAACCAGTAAATTTACGGACGTGTCGGGGGTGTTAACCACGATTTTATCGAGCACATTATGCCAGTGGTTATGAACCCGGTTCAGTTCCTGACGGACCGTATCCTCGTTCATGTAACGGGCCAGCGTTTCCTGAGCACAAACATCATTCTCCTCTGCGCCGAGGATAAAAATAAACGTCCTCTGATCCCCATCAATTAATGTAACCGTAGATTGTACCGCCCCGCAGGGATCCAGACCAGCGCCCGTCTTACCTGAAAGCCTGCTCAGTTTCATGGCCGACGGGGCGTGCAGGGAACCATTACGGCCGATAAACTCCCGGCGGTCCCCCGTCAGCGAACAGTCATTACCGCTGACGGCAAAAAATGCAGTTCGGCCGCCACCGTTATCGCCATAAAAGTTGTTCGCCAGCACCCCACAGCCACCAGGCGTTCTGGCTGCATGTGTCACAATGTGAGGGGCTGAGCGAGTTAGTGATCCTCCGAGCGTCCACTCAACATAGCCTGTGACGGAGAGTTTACGTGTCCGTCCCGAAGAGTTACTGAGCGTCAGGAGCACCAGTTTAACTGGCTCCTCTTCGGCAACCAGGACCGTCAGCTCGCTGTCTACACCACTTTCACGATGGGCAAAAACGCTGTAACCAAAACCATGGCGGGTCAGGTAATCACCGTGTCCGCGAACAGGCAAAGCCGTCGGTGACCAGCACTCACCGCTCTCTTCATCGCGCAGATAAAACGCCTCGCCGCTGCGATCGCTCACCGGATCGTTCTCCCACGGTGTCAACCGGTATTCATGTGCATTCTCATACCAGGAGTAGGCCTGTCCTGCCTCTGAAATCACACAGCCAAAACGGGAATTTGCCAGTACGTTTGACCAGGGGGCCGGTGTAAGCGCATTTTCCCGCAGGACAATCTGATACTCCCGACCATCCTGAGAAAATCCACCGTACCCATTGAAATGGCATAACTGACTGATATCGGGGCTCCAGTCCTTATGTTGATTACGCTCGCGCACAGCACGCGGAATGAATGCTCTGGCCGGCGATTTCAGGGTATGAATACGCTGGTTAAGCTGCTCATTAATACCCCCTGCGCAGTCATCAAGATAAAGACAGGCCACGCTCATCAAAAGCAACTTATCCTCAGCGGATAGATGCTCGCCATTACGGACAAAAAGCCCGCCCGTTTTGTCCAGCAGACTGGCTTCAGACCCGGCATAAATTAAATCCATAATCTGATTTTGTAATCCCTGCTGGTAGCCGCCGGGGCTGTTATTCAGGATAACCAAATCAACATCCAGCCCTTTCTGTCTCCAGTAACGGTGTGCCTGAATCAGCGTGGTCACTGAGGTGATACTTTCCTCGCTGGTTAGACTAAGCAGCACTATCGGTAGATCGCCCGAAATTGCCCAGCCCCACAGACCGGACTGGCCACGCCGGTTGCGGCTGATCGCCTGGCCTTCGGCGCGCAGCTCCTGGACAGGGTAAAGCACAGCACTGGCGAGACGATTGAACAAAGTGGCATCATCTTCACTGGCGTTCATTTGGCGTAATACCACCAGACTGTGAGACCAGGCCAGTTCAAAGACGCGATCGGCAATAGGGTAATCGCGATATTTTTCCAGCAGCGCCAGGCTCTGCTGACGGGTCTCACTGATACCATAAATGATATCAATCGTGACCGGCTGCGCCGGTTGCAGAATGATGGCGTGGCGAATTGTCAGTATCGGATCCAGCACTGACCCCGACGTGTTGCTGAGCGTCCCTCCAGCCTCTATTGCCAGGGCATCAGCAGGGGTTCTGCCACGCCCAATAAATTTTTCCCTGTCCGTTTCAAACGAGACATCATGTCGGTTATCGTCACGCACCACCATCATGTGAAACAGGCAAGGACCGGGTTCATCCGTGGAGCGCGGGCGCCGGTGGCAAAGAATAGCGTCACGCTCAGGATCCAGCTCAGTCTGAATAAACAGATTGCTGAATGCCGGGTGTGCCAGATCGCTGGCCTCAGGTGCCAGTACCACTTCAGCATAGGTTGTCAGTTCCAGAGAGCGGGGCTGGCGACCACGATGAATCAGTGTGAGCCGTCGCAACTCAACATCATCCTCCGGGGAGATCACCACCTGAGTTTTGACGCTGAGTTCCCCGAAGGTGCGTCTGAATTCAGCCCCCGCATCGGTGAATAATACTTCCTCGTCGCGTCCGCTGGTGTAACCTGTCGGTTGCCAGGTATTGCTCCACACATTTCCCGTCTGTGTATCGCGGATATAGCAGAATGCTCCCCAGTTATCGCGGGTGGTATCACTGCGCCAGCGTGTAAGTGCAATATCATTCCAGCGACTGTAACCACCGCCACCCGCGGTCAACATCAGATGATAATGGCCGTTGGACAGGAGCTGAATATCCGGAGCTGGTGTATCCACGCTATAGAAAATACGGGGTTCATAGCGAACGGGTTTGATCCTGCCCTCATGAGATTCAAAATGACGGCGCGGACTGTACAGATCGACCGCATCCGGCACGCGCTCCTGTAACAGAAGGCTCGCTGACCGGAAGACCGTACTGGACATGAATCTTTCAGTCATCGGGGCGTCAAGCAGCACATGAGCCAGCGCCTGAAATGCCATGCCCTGGTGATGCGCCATCCAGGACTGTACCACCGCATAGAGCTGACCGGTTGCGAGGCGTGAGGGGGTATAGTCCAGCGCTTCATAAAAACCGTATTCGCCATGTGCACCATTTTTTTGCAGCCGGAACAGGTTCTCACAGGCTCTCTGTGGGGAGACCATCAGCGCCAGTAGTGTGGCGTAAGGGGCAACAACCATGTCATCGGCAAGCCCCCTGCGCAGCCCGAGACCCGGCACACCAAATGCCTGATACTGATAATTATGCTGAACATCAAAAGCATGATAGCCAGACTCTGAAACACCCCATGGTACCCCGCGTTCTTTCCCCCAGTGAATCTGTCGCATAACCGCCGACTTACTCATTTCATCGAGCAGGCTGCCGGGCAAGGTGGGCATCACCAGATTCGGCATCAGGTATTCAAACATGGACCCGCTCCATGACATCAGGGCAGTTTCATTATCAATTGTGGTAAACAGTCGACCCAGCGCGTACCAGCTTTTAAGAGGCAGCTGATTAGTCGCAATGGCAAGAAAACTGGTGAGGCGGATTTCAGACGGCAGGAGATCATAGTGGCTCTTGTCAGGCGTATTCGTGTCACAGTTATAACCGACACTGAGCAGACTGGTTGCTTCGCTGTACAGAAAGGCGAAATCCATCCGGGCATGCTCATCCAGCCGCTGTTCAAGCTCGGTGATAATATTGAGTCGCATTCGGGCCTGCTCCGTCGCTGACGCCGGAGGTGTTCCTGTACCGGTTGTCGTACGGGCAAGCTCGCTCAGCGTCGGCAGCGTCTGTTCGTTCCAGGATGCAGGTAACCAGCCAAGCAACAGCGACCACTCATGGCAAATCTGAACCAGTTGATGCTCCAGATGCCCTGCCCAGCGTATCTGAAGGGGAGATCCCTGATGACATGGCGTGGTCAGATGGTTGCATTGGGTGCGCATGTTTTTCAGTTCGCGGAAAAACGCCTGCGGAGAGAGCGACACCGCGCTCAGGCAGTGTTTGCGCAGCTGCAGCAGGCTGTCAGGTGGGTTCTGACCCCACTGTTTTTCCAGAATATCCAGCGTATCGTTCAGTCCTGCCAGTATCTGTTGGCTGTTTAAAACAGGCTGATGACGCATGGCGGACAGCCCTGCACGCAGTGTCAACAAATGCCCGGCCATGTTGCCGCTGTCGACACTTGAGATATAGCGTGGGCTGAGGGGGGCCAGCGTGCGGGTGTCATACCAGTTGTAGAGATGGCCCCGGTAGTGCTCCATTTTGTCCAGCGTATCGAGCATGAGCGACACGCGCCGGAGCACTTCTCCGCCTGGCAGGTAGCCAAAGTCCCATGCCGTCAGGTTAGCCATAAGGGACAGACCAATATTGGTAGGGGAAGTTCGATGTGCCACCGTCGGTTGTGGTATTTCCTGATAGTTATCAGGCGGAAGCCAGTTCTCTTTTTCTGTGGCAAAGGTTTCAAAAAATGCCCAGATTTCACGGCTTGTCTGGCGTAACAGCTGTTTTTGTTCCTGATTTGGCGAAAACACCTTACGCACGGGCTGGCGACTCAGCCAGCTCAGCAGCAGCGGCGCCACACACCATAACAAACCGATCAGTAACGCAATCCCCAGCAGTTGTGGGCCAAATTTTCCGGTCAGTATTGTCAGCGCCACGCCACCTGCAACATTCAGCCACATCGCCTGATAAAAACGTGCAACAGTGGGGCTGGCCTTATTGCTGTCCTGGCTGTGGCTGACCCACTGGCTGAGGTGACGCCTGCTGATCCCCAGTCGCCATAGCGTCACGGCGATCGCTTTCAGCGAATATCCGGCTTCGTGCGGCAGTATCGCAAAATTAAGGCCGATACCTGACAGACGCTTCAGCCCGCCCGCCCCCACCAGTAACAGATGCGGCTTCAGGCGGCGACGCAGCGGTTTATGCAGAAGGTCATGGGTGATGCAGAGGATGGCTGGCAACAGCCATATCAGTGACAGTACGCCAAGCCAGTAAACCGGATTGGGTACCCAAAGCAGGGTGAAGAACAGCAATACCAGTAAAGAGGGGGCTACCAGACTACGACGCAGATTATCGAGTAATTTCCAGTAAGAAAGCGCGTTCAGCGGATTCCTGGCCCGGGTTCCATCGGCTTTTCTGACACGTGGTTTCAGCCAGTTAAGCAGTTGCCAGTCACCCCGGATCCAGCGTGAACGGCGTGCAACATCCGACAGATAATTATTAGGGTACTGCTCGTAGAGTAGCACCTCACTCAGCAGACCCGAACGTGCATAGCATCCTTCGAGTAGATCATGGCTGAGAATCAGATTTTCCGGGCAGGTATTGGCAGTAGCCTGCATAAAAATGTCAACATCGTAAATCCCTTTGCCCACGAACGATCCTTCCCCAAAGAGATCCTGATAAATATCCGAAGACATCATCGAATAAGGGTTATTGCCCGGTATGCTGCTGCGCAGGGCTGCGTAACTCCCCTGACCGTTGCGTGGTATCTTCTCCGCAAGACCGGGTTGTAAAATGCCAAATCCTTTGACAACCCTCTGGAGTACCGGATCATACTCTGGCGTATTCAGCGGATGTGCCATCGTCGCAACCAGTTTGTGTGCCGTATCGCGCGGCAGCACCGTATCACTGTCCAGAGTAATGACGTATTTAATGTGACCAGGTAAAAGGTGGGCAGGCATGTCAGCAATGCTGACGAATTGTGTCCCCGGATGGCGCAACCAGCTGTTCAGTAACGCCAGTTTTCCCCGCTTGCGTTCATAGCCCATCCACGTTCCTTCCACGGGGTTCCATTCAGGCTGGCGGTGTAGCAGATAAAAACGTGGGCGGCTGGAGGGGTAGCGGCGATTCAGATCCTGCGTATCGGCAATCGCCTGTCTGAGCAGCATGTGACTTTCCGGCGAGGGTTCATTTTCAGAATCAGCAAAATCAGTGAGCAGCGCGAACCTGAGATTTTCGTTTTCATTCCCCTGCCAGCAGACTTCAAGACTGGTGAGGAGCTGGCTGAAACTTTCGTGGCTAGTCAGCATGCAGGGGATGACTAACATGGTGGCACTGTCAGCGGGAATACCCGTTGAAAAATCCATCTCCGGCAAGGGGCGAGGAACGCGAAAACGGGTGGTTGCGTCACTGAGTAAATCGCTCATTAACTGAGTCAAAGCGATAATCAGAGGCAATATCACCGCGATCAACAGCCAGTCTGCGCCCTGCATGGCTGTTTCGTGCAATATTGCCGCGGTCGTTGCGGTTGTCAACAACGCCAGGCTTCCAAGCCATGACAGCAGGGTTATTCTGTTGAAACTGTGCCGCAAGCGTATGAGCCTTGAGGTGTCTGCCAACAGATGAATGTCCAGCGCCTGTCGACCTTCACCCGCAAGATAATAACCAACGTGATGTTCCGGTGTATCGGGAGCTTTTTCCTCTGAAAGCGCCAGCACCCTGTCAGCAACCTCAGGCTCGCTGAGACCACTGTCTCTGGCCAGGACCTCAACAACGTGCCGGTAGTGATCCCGGGTATTGAAGTGCATCCGGGGATAGATACCGGCAGGATCATTGCGTAATGCCTGCTCGACGACGCTTATCGTTTCGGCGAAATCAGCCCAGTCCGTTTCACTCAGTAATCGCAGACCCGTGATGCTGTTACTGACAGACAGCTGGCTGGCGGCAAGCTGTTGATTGAAGCTATGTATGAGAACGTCGGTGGTGATCCCCTGTTCCCGAAGGCACTGATCAACCCAGGTCAGAGGTAACGACAGCGCGTTGCCATGCCCCTGCAGGCGCCGCACCAGCTCTGCGACAAACGCACTGGTTAACGGAGGTCGGGAGCGCGCCATATCGGCAACCACCATAATTAAATCACCAGGTGCATTCTCTGCACATTCGAAAATCCTTGTTATCCACGAATCTGCCAGGTTTCTGTCCTGCTGAGCTTTTATCACTTCCATGCTGATACGACGAAGATTTTCAATCAGCGCCAGGCGCAGCATTCCCGGTAACGCCCAGACTTCACCCAGTGTCAGCGGTGTCACCTGTTGATAGGCTGTGAGATAGCTGGTCAGGGTGGCGGCATCCCAGCGGCCATCGCCGTGAACAATGGCCTCTGATGCAATATGATAAATTCGTGGGCAATTCAGCGGCGACATCAGCGACGGGAGACCTTTACCAAAGCTTTTCGGCAAGTGCTGGCGGACGGTGCGGATTTGTTCTTCAATCAGATAATAATTGTCCAGTAACCACTCCCCGGCGGGCATGATACTGGTCTTTTTACCCGCGTTAAGCTCATAGCAGTTTTGGGTGATAACGGCCTCATTGTCGCCAAGCCGTTTCAGAAGATAATAAGGATGTTTATCCGGCGATACTTTATGAGTCCGCGCCAGCTTCTGACCGTAGCGTTCCATCTGGACGGTCGAAAAGAGTTCTGACCGCGGAGTGCTTTCGCCGGCAGGATCGTTCGCCGAAAACGTGACGTTTTCGGAGGCATTCATCGGAATACGGGAGTGGTTAAACCACGCTCTGGGGTTCATTTTCATAGCATAGCTCTGATGCAACGTTAGCGCGCATGAGCAGTTGCGAAATCAGTTCAGAAACGTTCTCTCAGGATGGGTGTCAGGCATCAGGGATTTAACAGCTGCCAGAATTTAACATAAGTATAGGATATGGGCTCTGGTCTGCGGTTTTAGGTCGAGCCAGGGAGATAAACAGAGCCTTGCATCCGGGGCAAAGCATGGCCTGATTGTTCCGAATTTATGACTCCGTGACATGCGATCGTTATAGCGATCCATTTCTGCATCAGAAAAAATATCCTGTTGGTTGTCCTGATAAGGCAACATTTTCGCAGGAAATGCGTCTTTTTCATGAGGTATTTCCCGTTGTGATTGTGTTATGTAAACAGGTTAAGAGGTGTGCTTTTTTTTCATAATGGCATCATATGTAACATAAATAACTCGCTTTGAAAACTACGTGGCAAGATTAAAACCAGATCCCAGACACGTGGAAATAAACCTATGCCTTATTAAAGTATAGTGTGAATCACGATTTAATTTTCTTTAATTTCCGTGTTTTTATACTAAAAATATATATACAACAAAAATAGTACATTGAGAAAAAAAGGACAATTTGGAGTGATAAGGTTAATGAATAGTAAATATTCATGCTAGAATGATATCTCAACACCAGGAAGTGATTTATGCAATGGTCAAACCCGTTTGTAAAATTTTTCGTGCGGACTGAGGCGAATATAAAATGCCCCGTTTGCAAAAGAAATGCAGTGCAATCTCTGGAAAAACAACGGCGTGGACAGGCTATGATCTGCCCGCATTGTAAAGTGCTGTTCGTACTGGAAGCTGAATAGAAAAGACAGTTAACTCAGTCTTCATCAGTTGATGAGCCAGCTCTTTTTATCAGTAAGAAAATATCCAATAGGATGAAAACATGCGTCATATACTTGAATGGGTTGATATTAATGAGCAAATTCAGGGGCTTAAGCAGGAATGTGTTGTTCAATTTAAGTCGGGTGAAGTTCAAGGCGGTTGGCTCTATGGTGGTCAATCCCAAGGGGGCACTCACTTTTTTGTCGAATCACATGCGGAGTATGAGATATCCATGGATGTGACTTTCTGGATGTCGCTTCCCCCCGGTCATCAGAATGCCGAATTAATTATAAATCGTGCTGATGTGTGAAAGCACAAATATTTTGAGGGTTTTATTTATATGTTAGATTGCCCCCCTAAGTAAAGGGTTGTTGATAACTTTATATGGTTATCTCTATGAATAGATTTCTAGTTAATGTTGCGAAAGGAAACGGATGGGTAGTAAGTATTGTTACTTTCACTGGTTAAAGTCATTTTCGATAATTA
Source organism: Pantoea sp. App145 (assembly GCF_047947045.1). Lineage (NCBI taxonomy): Bacteria > Pseudomonadati > Pseudomonadota > Gammaproteobacteria > Enterobacterales > Erwiniaceae > Pantoea > Pantoea sp. App145. Next base: position 84,470 of record NZ_CP133293.1, on the reverse strand, counting down.
CAGGAATCCGATAAATTTAATTTCCGGAAGATCTGTTCGTCAGAGTTATCTCACTTTAATGGGCAATTATGCATAAAGATAATGACAGACACATGCTGGTTTCTGACGCTATTCATAAAGCAGTACGCCAACTTATTAATTCTGGTCATGAAGTGACAAGAAAAGCAACCATCTCTACATTAGAAAAACTCCGCCAAAATGAGAAAGAACCATATTTATCGAATATATACAGAGATGCTTCCTTGATGGTCAGGAATGGTAAGATTTAATTTTATATTTATATATTCTCTTGCACAAGAATCGTTTTTTCCTATGACCTGCTCCGCGTTGACTCACACAAACCACTATGGCAATTTCCGGTTTTGGCACGAATCGGACAGGATTGTGGGCTCAGGGTCTACACACCGAGACCAAACACACAGAAAAAGATAGCAATTAAATAGTAATTAAAATTAGATTGTTACATATAACTAACTGTTAGCGACATTCAGATACCACGACGGCTGTGTGATCGCACGCAACGTATCCGCGAAAAAAATAGGCATTCCTATGGGTGCACCCTGGTTCCAGATAAAAAATCGGGATTTTCCTGATAAAGTTCATGTATTTAGTTCTAATTATGCGCTCTAGTAAGTTAAGTGGAATGCAACATTGATTGAGTAAGCTTTAAGCAGCCAAGATGCTGTCAGAGGTAAACTGCAATGCTGATCCCACCAAATGCACATGCTCTGTTACTGGCCGAGCGCTGGCTGAAGCTGTTATCCGATCTGGGTCGTGCGCAGGCCACGCTCACAGCCTACCGCAGTGCACTCCGCCATTACTTTGCGTTCTGCAGCGAGAACGGAATTGAACCTGAAAAGGCCCGGTTTGAAGATCTGGCCGCCTATATCAGCCCTCAGTTACCCGGTATGCCCTTTCCCGTGGCCAGCGCCACGCTCCAGCTGCGCCTGTCGGCGATCCGCCTCTGGTATGACTTTCTGATGTACCAGGATCTCTGTCTGGTGAATCCGCTGCCCCGTTCCGGCACGCCAGGCATGCTGAGTTCCGGCAGAGGGCTGGTTCCTCGCGTCGTGAAGCTGCCACGGATCCCTGATGATGCGCAGTGGGAGGCTTTTCTTTTTCATGCTGCCTCATCCCCGCTTCGTGATCGCCTGATGCTGGCCTTGACCTATTACGGCGCGCTGCGACGATCTGAAATTACCTCCTTGAGTGTCGACGACCTCGACTTTGCACACCGGCTTATCCGTATCCGGGCAGAAACCACCAAGAGCCGGCGTGAACGCATCGTCTGTTACAACCCGGCCGTGGCACCCGTGCTGGCAGCTCATCTTTTGCAGATGAAGCGGGAGGGGATCACAAAAGGTGCTCTGTTCCGTTCTGAGTCCGACCGTAATCAGGGCGCGCCGCTCTCATTCTGGACCTGGAGCAAAACGGTACGGAACTGGGCACTGGTTTCAGGGCTACCGGACATTTCAACACATACCTTTCGGCACCTTCGCCTCACACATCTGGCCCGCGCAGGCTGGAAGCTGCACGAGCTGGCGACCTATGCGGGACACCGCGATCCAGGGACTACCCAGATTTACATCCACCTTTCGGGCCGGGATCTCGCCGCCAGGATGGCGGGCGCGATAGAAACGGCAGATATCAGAATGGCGAACCTCATTTTCAGCCAGGAGAGTTAACATGAGAACAAGCACACCGACCGGAATCAGCTGGCGTGCCTTCAGCATTGATGAATACCGGCTTGAGCCGTCACTGACTCCCGATGAACGGACGGCGCTGGCCAGCTCTCACAGCCGGTCCGGTATGTTACGTATGAATCCCGGACCTGATTTTATCAGGCCGCTGACGGATATTGCCGCCGCAAGCGGATGCAGCAGCAAAATCGCCGGCCTGGTGATAGCGAGACTGCTGCGCGAAATGCATTTATCCGGCGTTCCCTGCTGGTGCTGGCCACGGGAAAGCTGGCAGACGCTCTGCCGGGAAGTCAGGGAGGGTCGCCCCTTGATGGCCGCTTTTGCCTGGCACCTGGGAGGTCTGCATGACACGCTCAGCCTCCCTGATATCCGGAAACCCGCCCTCTATGCCTGCGCCATCTTCGGTCAGAATTTTTATTATCAGGAGCTGCACCGGCTGACCGATACGCTGACGTCACTGGGTTATGCCGCGGGAAGCCAGAAACAGCACACATCGGGCATACTGGCAACGCTGATGATCGTGAACAGGGATCCCCGCCTTGAGTCATTTACGCCGGAACTCCTCTGGCAGGTCCAGTCCGGCATGGAGGCAGGGACTTCCCGGTATGTCGGTCGGGTTTCACATGCGCTCGCCGCGCTGGGCATTATCAGCGCCCCGATGAGGATGCGAAACTATACGAAGTGGTACGAGAAGCCGGTGGAAGGTATCGATCCGGCCTGGGTGCACTGGTGCCGGCGCTGGCGGGAGACGTCAGTACTCAGGCCGCGCACCCGCGAAACCCAGTACAGCTTTGCTCTGCGCTGTGGTCTCTGGCTGACCCGGGAGCATCCGGAGGTGCGGGAACCGGCAGACTGGACGATGGAGACCTGCGCCAGCTTCATTGCGGCGGTTGGCCGGATGAACGTGGATGAACTTCAGCTTGGCACCGAGAGGGGCACCAGAAAGTCGGCTCGCTCCGGCGAGCCCATGATGCCGCATTCAAGGGCGAATTTTATCTATTCACTGCGCCGTTTTATGATTGATTATGAAAACTGGGGCTGGGGCCGGCTTCGCTTCAGCCCTTCGCGCCATCTTTCCACGCCCGACACGCCCCTGTTCCGCCGTGGCGTCAATCCACGGGTTATTGACGATCCGGTATGGCTTAAGCTCATCTGGGCCAGCCTCAATCTGCGTCAGGAAGATCTGCTCACTGAAATACATTATCCGCTGGCCATGCTGCAGGCTATGGCCGTTATCTGGACCCATGCGGGGCTGCGGAAAAACGAGCTACTCCGTCTGACTACCGGGTGTATCACGCCTCAGGCGGATGAAATTGTGAAAGATGACGGCAGCGTTATCCCTGCCGGAACCCTGTGCTACCTGCATATCCCCGCCGGGAAGACCTCAAAAGCCTATGTTAAACCCGTGGCGGCTGTGGTGAAAAAATATGTCGATATCTGGCTGGCTGAACGCCCGACAGAACAGGCCATGCTGTCTGATGAGCGGACCGGTGAGAAAGTCCGGCTTCTGTTTCAGTACCGGGGGAAGCCCGCTGGCAGCGCTATCATGAACCGTACGCTGATACCGATGTTATGTGCAAGAGCCGGCGTACCCACAGAAGACAGCGGCGGCACAATAACCAGCCACCGGGGACGAGCATCGGCAGTGACCGCGCTGGCGAGCGTTCCGCAGGGGATGTCGCTGTATGAACTGATGCAGTGGACCGGACATTCAACGCCTCAGTCTACGATGCACTATCTTCGTATCCGTCCGACTCAACTGGCTGCCTCGTTCGTCAAGGCTGACAGGGTTGCTCACATGATAAGCGTGCTGATAGACCATGATCCTGAAGCCGCCAGCCTGACCGGCCCCGCGACGTATTATGATTTGGGCGACTCCTACTGCACGAATCCCTTCTGGAGCAGCTGTCAGCACCGGATGGCCTGCATCGGTTGCGACTTTAACCTGCTGAAGGACAGCGCTCGTGGTCTTATACTCGAGAGTAAATCATCGATCAGGCGCTATCTTGAAGAAGTCCCACTGACGCCGGATGAGAAAGCCATTGTAGAGCAGGATGCTGAAAAAGTTGAAATAGCGCTGAAAAAGCTGAGTTTAAAACCAGACAAATAATTCTAGCTGAATTAGCTCGAAGACGGATATTACATTCCATCATATTCTGTCACCCGATGAGCAGTGCCTTACTAACATTTAAGCGATAATATCAGGAGGTATTTGTCGGCCCATAACTTAACTGTAATATGGAAAATTTCAGGGTATGATATATGGATATATATGAACACCATAAGTGATTCCATTTATTTCCATTCACTAAATCCTAGGCTCTAACTACTCTCGAAAAAGGCTCAGATAAAAAATCTTGATAAGTAAACTTTCCTTAGCGTCCTGATAAGGTCAACTATAAGCGAGGGGCCGACATAGCAACATTCTAGCTAAATAAGAGATGAATCATATGATTAGAAGAAATTAATTATTTCAGCGTTAAGATATTACTTCTTCTTTTTACAGATTTAATTTTTATGGTTAATAAAAACCAACAGGGTTAATTAAAGCTCGCAAGGATGAATGCCCTGTAACCTAGGGTATTACAAATGCTGTCATTTATAAACTGTCGCGGCGCCACGAATTTTATCGTCTTCATTACCTGATGTAATGACGAAATATTTTCCACCCGTTTCATCAGCTTTCTGCGAAATATCTTTCACTGCATCGGAGGGTGCAGTGTATTCCTTGGTCGTGCTCACTTCTCCGATCTTCTCATATTGTTTTGCCTCCTCCTTAGAAATCTCCTTGGCAGCTAACGCCGATGAGCAAGTCAGAGTCGTTAATGCAAGAGATATCATGCTTACAGATAACTTTCTCATTATTTAATCCTTTGAATGATTTTTTTAAAACCCAGAGCCTTTTCACTACCCTAAAATCTTTAGCTTAGAATTCAATAAAATCAAATAATTATTTTTACAGATGTGCCATTTACAATAATCCTCTTTAGGACCGGAGAGTTGTAGGCGTTTTCAACAAAACCTCTACCATACATGAATGTTTAGCCCTGGGTTTTTGGTTTTACAATGAGCGAGGCGTTCAAATTAATGAGCAAAAATGCAAATTTTAAAGCAAGCTTCATTATGGCGAAAATCCTAAAAACACCTTACAACTCATTTCACATTACCCATTGAAAAGTAACGAAATTAAAATTATAACTTTTGGCTTACTTATACCACAGTAATGGGATAAGTGAATTAAATCAATACATTAAACAACAATGTCCTTTTTAGATGACGCAGCCTCATAATTTAGAGATAAATCATATTTTTAACATGTAACTTATTAATTTTCTAACCCCCCCCTTGTCGAAAGGTAAAAACCCGCTAACTTAAATATCAAACTGTAAATAAAAGATAATTTCTGCAGGTAAACTGCAGGTTTGGCTTCGCCGAGTTTCCCAACCTTTCTTTTCCCTACACCAGTGATAACTGATATTAGCCAGGCTTTGTCATGGCTGATACGGGTTGTTAATCGATTTTTCGCATTCATGTAACGCACTGTTCGTCAATGTTTTAAGCGAGAGTTTCATGCGCAAAATAATCGCCATGGCCTTTTTATTTAACCTTTCATCTGCTTACGCAAGTGGACTTTATCTATATGAAATTGGCACTGACGATATAGGGCTGGCTGGTGCCGGTCAGGCGGCGCGTGCGCAGGATGCCTCAACGCTATTTACCAATCCTGCTGGCATGACTCTGTTGCCAGAGAAAATGCTCACAGTGGGTGCCCAGGCACTTTATGGAGATGCCCCGTACCGCCTTGATGATGACGCAAAACTCAGCGGCAACAGCCCCGGCAATGTAATTGGCTGGTTTCCCGGCGGAAGTGCTTTTTACACGCAACGGATCAGCCCGACCGTCAGTGCCGGATTAGGATTCTATGGCAATTATGGCCTCGGCCTGCATTTCGGTGACTGGGCTGGTGACAATCTGATTAAAGACAGCACGCTGCTGGCCGTAACGCTGATGCCCGCGCTGGCGTGGCAAATCAATGATGCCTTGTCGCTGGGTGCGGGTGTCGGGATCAACTATGGCCTGCTGAAAATCAAGCGCGCCCGGGGCGATGAGCTATCCGATCATGACTGGGCGCTCAACGGCAAAATAGGTGCGTTATGGCAGTTTACCCCACAAACGCGTGCCGGATTAACTTATAACAGCCGGACCAATTATCATTTCAACGTTAACAACACAGTCCGTCTTGACCAGCTGAATAATTCCCCTTCCTGGACGTTGCCTGTTGCAGCCACCGTCAATACACCCCAACAAATCATGCTCAGCTTTTTCCATCAGTTGAACGATCGCTGGGCTGTCATGGGGGATGCGGGATGGCAGGACTGGAGCGATTACAGCAACAGCGAAATAACCGTGGCGGGCAATCAGGTGGGCGACAACGGGCGTCTGCGTGATACCTGGCACCTCGCACTCGGCACCCAGTTCAAACTCTCTGCTGACTGGACGTTAAACACCGGCGTTGCCTTTGACAGCAGCTTCTACCGCAACCAGCAGGATACCTCTCTGACGATGCCGTCTGGCGATACCTGGCGCTGGGGCGTTGGCGCGCGTTACCCACTCGATCCTGACAGCAGTATCGGCGCCGCCTTCGAATACGCGCACATTGACTCGTCACAGGTCGCATCGCCGCTGGTCAAAGGCCGCTATGACACTCCTGCTCTCTATTTCTTTGGCATCAACTACAGCCGGACGTTCTGACTCGGCCAACTAAGGAGGCGCATCACTTAACTTACTGTCGAACGATTTGACCGGGCGGGCGATACCTATGCCTTTCCTACGAGAGTCCACTTATCTGGAGCACAGAAATGTCAAAAGTGCCATTTTGCAAATCGCTGCTCGCCTCGATGTTGTCTGTTGCCTGCTGTGCGACCAGCGCTTATGCAGCCCAGGCCAGCAATACTACGACGGCGCCGGAGCAAAACAATCAGAAGCCCAACATTGTCGTGATATTTGGTGATGACATCGGGTACTGGAACCTAAGTACCTACAATCAGGGAATGCTGGGCTACCAGACGCCCAATATCGACAGCATTGCGGCCGAAGGAGCCAAGTTCACTTCTTACTATGCAGAGCAAAGCTCCACAGCCGGCCGTTCATCCTTCATTACCGGACAGATGCCGTTCCGTACCGGGATGAGTAAAGTTGGCATGCCCGGCGCACCGCAGGGACTGCAGAAAGAAGATCCTACCATTGCCAGCATCCTCAAGCAGCTTGGCTACGCTACCGGCCAGTTTGGTAAGAACCACCTTGGTGACCGCAACGAGTTTCTGCCTACCGCGCATGGTTTCGATGAGTTTATGGGTAACCTTTACCATCTGAATGCGGAAGAGGAACCGGAGAACCCGGATTACCCGCAAGATCCTGAATACAAAAAACAGTTCGGCCCGCGTGGCGTCATTAAGTCCAGCGCGGACGGGAAAGTTGAGGACACGGGTCCACTCAACGTCAAGCGTATGGAAACCGTGGATGAAGAGACGCTGGCGGCAAACAACGACTTTATGGAGCGGCAGGTCAAAGCCAACAAGCCGTTCTTCACCTGGTACAACACCACGCGTATGCATAACAAAACCCATATAAAACCGGCCGATAAAGGCGTGACCGGACTGGGTGACTACGCTGACGGAATGGTGGAGCACGACAAAATCGTCGGTGAAGTACTGAAGAAAATCAAAGACCTCGGCATTGAAAACAACACCATTGTTGTTTACACCACCGATAACGGCCCGATGACGGCCACCTGGCCAGATGCCGGTATCACACCGTTCCGTGGTGAGAAAAACACCGGCTGGGAAGGCGGGTTCCGCGTACCGGCGATGGTCAAATGGCCGGGGCATATTAAGCCAGGCACGCTGATCAATGACATCTTCGGCAGTAATGACTGGTTCCCGACGCTGGTTGCTGCAGCGGGCGTGCCGGACATTAAACAGCAGTTACTCAAGGGTTATAAAACCAGTGCTATGACCTACAAAGTGCATCTGGATGGTTATAACCAGCTTGATTTCATCACCGGTAAAACGCAGGAGGATCCGCGCAAAGAATTCTTCTACTGGAGTGATGACGGTGATCTGCTGGCGATGCGCTACGGTCGCTGGAAGGCACACTTCATGATTCAGGAACGTTCAGGCATGGATGTGTGGAAATACCCGTTCGTCAAACTGCGTGTGCCATTGATCTTTGATCTGAAAATCGATCCGCTGGAAAAAGGTACCGATGGCATGGATTACAACCACTGGTTCTATGACCGCCTGTTCCTGCTGGGCGGTGCGCAGAAATATGCCACTGAAATGCTGCAAAGCTTCAAAGAGTTCCCGCCGCGTCAGAAACCGGGTTCATTCACCGTGTCTGATGTTTCGAAACTCATCGAGGAAGGCAGTCCGGCTACCAACTGATGCTCTGACCACAACACCGGGTGAACTACTTCACCCGGTATTCAGGAGGCGTTCATGAAATACAGCACAACGTTGCCGGTTAAACCGCTGCCTACGGCGGAAAAGTTCAGTGGCAAGGGGCCGGCTTACACCCGACGCTTTCACGTGATGGCAAAACCCACCGGGTCACGCTGCAATATCGACTGCAACTACTGCTTTTACCTGCATAAAGAACAGCTACTGGAACAGGACAGACACAGCGGCATGAGCGATGAGGTGCTGGAGACCTTCATCCGACAATATATCGACAGCCAGGATGGCGAGCAGGTGGTTTTCTCCTGGCAAGGCGGCGAACCGACACTGATGGGGCTGGAGTACTTTGAAAAAATCGTGGTACTGCAAAAGAAATATCAGAAACCGGGTCAGCGCATTGAAAACGATCTGCAGACCAACGGTATTCTGATAAATGACCACTGGGCGCGCTTTCTGCGTCAGCACAATTTCCTGGTCGGCATTTCGATTGATGGCCCGGCTGAATTGCACGATCGCTACCGCGTGACGCGCAGCGGTAAACCCACGTTTGAAAAAGTGATGGCGGGCGTTGCCGCCTTGAAGCGTCATCATGTTCCCTTTAACGCTCTGGTTACCGTCAACCGCACCAACGCGCGCTTCCCGCTTGAGGTTTATCGTTTTCTGACGCGCGAACTGGGTGCCACCTATATCCAGTTCAACCCCTGCGTTGAGCCGGTTGATTTCAAGCAAACGGCTCCGCAGTTCTGGCACGACGTCACCATCCCGGTAACTGGTTCACGCCGCGCGCGCCCCGGCGATCTCGACTCCATCGTCACCGACTGGTCTGTCGATCCGGATGACTGGGGACGCTTTCTGATTGCGGTTTTCGAAGAGTGGGTGAACAACGATTTAGGCCGCGTGCAGGTCAATCTGTTTGAAACCGCGGTGGCGCAGACCATGGGCATGCCCGCGCAAATTTGTGTCACCTCCGAGTTTTGCGGCAAAGGTCTGGCGATTGAGAAAAATGGCGACATCTTCTCCTGCGATCACTACGTCTATCCCGAATACAAATTAGGCAATGTGCAGAACACCAAACTGGCGCACATGGCCTTTTCCGAGCGGCAAAAAGCCTTTGGTTTAGGTAAGCGCGATACGCTGCCCGCTGCCTGCAAACGCTGTCCTTACCTGAAACTCTGTTATGGCGAATGCCCGAAAAACCGCATCGTCAGGAGCGAAGAAGGCGAGCTGGGCATGAATTATCTCTGCCCCGGCATTAAAGCGTTCTTTGATTATGCGCAGCCGATGCTGGTAGGCATCGCCACGCTGCTGGAACGTCAGACGGTGGAACCTGCCTAATGAATAATCGTGAAAAGCTGCTGGCGCTGGAAGCCAGTATGAATCAGCAGGTGATTGGACAGCAGGAGCTGGTGCGGATGCTGATCGTCGCCTTGCTGTGTGACGGACATGTGCTGCTGGAGGGCTTACCGGGTCTGGCGAAAACCCGTGCGGTGCGGGAACTGGCGCGTCACATCGAAGGCGAATTCCGTCGCATTCAGTTCACGCCAGACCTGCTGCCTTCCGACATTACCGGCAGCGAAATTTACCAGCAAAATGCCACGCGCGAAGAGGATCAGTTTCGTTTTCGTCCCGGGCCGGTATTCGGTAACATTATCCTCGCTGATGAGATCAACCGTGCCTCAGCCCGCGTGCAGTCGGCGCTGCTGGAGGCTATGGAAGAGCGCCACGTGACCGTTGCGGGCAAAACCTGGCCGCTGCCGGGGATATTCATGGTGCTGGCGACACAAAACCCGGTCGATCAGGAAGGCACCTGGCCGTTACCCGAAGCCCAACTCGACCGTTTTCTGATGAAGGTGATCGTTGATTACCCATCGAAAGAGAATGAGCAGTTGGTGATGCAGCTGGTGCGTGCTGAGCAGCAGGCAAAATACCAGGCTGCGCAGCATGAAACGCCGCCACCAGAAACTGGCTTGCTGATCAGCCAACAGAACATCGCCGATTGCTGGCGTGAAATTGCCACGGTTTATGTGGCACCCACCGTCGAGCAATATATCGTTAATCTGGTGGAAATGACGCGTCATCCCGATCAGGTCAGCGATGCCTTTGCGAGTTATATCAGCCTCGGCATCAGCCCGCGAGGTACGCTGGCCTTGGATCGCTGTGGTCGCGCCTGCGCGTGGCTGGATGGTCGTGATGCGGTGTTGCCAGAAGATATTCAACGCATCGCACCGGCCGTGCTGCGCCATCGACTGCTGCTGAGCTATCAGGCCAACGCCGATAACTGCACGGCCGATCAGGCGATCGCCATGCTTCTTAATGCAGTGGTGGCATGATGCCGCAGCCGCTGACGCTGGAAATGGCCGATCTGATGGCGCTGGCTGGTGACGCTCAGCGACTCGATAATCCGCCGGGGCAAATCTCACCCGGCGCGTTAACCGGTGAGCGCGTATCCCGCCACCAGGGACGCGGCCTGAACTTCGACAGCCTGCGTCGCTATCAGCCGGGCGATGACATCAGGTTGATTGACTGGAAAGCCACCGCGCGCCTGCGTACACCTTGGGTCCGCCTCTATAATGAAGAGCGCGAACGCCCGGTATTCCTTCTTGTGGATCAGCGTCTGGAGATGTACTTCGGTACCCGGCTGCAGATGAAATCAGTGGCCGCCGGGAATATTGCCGGATTGCTGGCATGGCGAAGCTGGCATGATGGTGATCGGCTGGGCTGCGCGATATTGGGCGATGATGAACTGGCGCTGCATCCGTGTCGCGCGCCTAAACGCAACCTGATGCCGATCCTTACTGACCTTCAACGCATCAATGCACAGCTTCCCGCACATTATGCGCAACACCCTCGCCAAACCGTCTCCCTGTCAGACGCGCTGCAACGTATCGTCCGACTGCTGCCCTCCGGCTGCTGGTTGGGGATTATCAGTGATTTTCACGACCTTGATGCGCGCTGTGATGCGGTGCTGGCTCACCTGCGCCGCCGTTGCGAAATTACCGCCTACGTCACGCTTGATGATCTTCATCGCCGCCTGCCGCCGCGCGGCCAACTGGCGGCTTATTACCAGGACGTCAGCACCACACTCAATCTCACCTCACAGCTCAGCGATCGGGTTCACCAAAGCGTCACCGAGCGTCTGTCGCAGCAGCAGCGCCGGTTACAGCGCCTGGGCGTCACGGTAAAAACCGTGGTTACCGGTGAGGTGATTCTGCCGCAGCTTCAACAGGAGGACGTGCATGCTGGCAAAAGGATTTAGCACGCCGGAACTGGCACATCCTGCTTTACCTGGCGCCGCCTCATGGTTCCCGTTACCGGCAGGCTGGATGGTGCTCGGCGTGATGCTGTTGCTGGCGATGTCAATTGCCCTGCTGATAGGGCTAGCCCGCTTTCGCCGCAATCGCTGGCGCCGCGAAGCGAGAAAACAGCTTGAGCAACAGCAGGTAGATGGCTGGATTGCACTGATTAAGCGGGTGCTGCTGGTGCAACACCCGCGCGCCCAAGTCAGCCAGTGGCAAACGCCTGAACAACTTCTGGCACAGACATCGCTGGACGAAGAATTGCGCACGTTGATGTGTCGTCACTATTGTCAGCCGGACAATCAGCTGGAAAGCAGTATCAATCAGCGTATTTCTCAGCAGTTACGCCACTGGCTGGAGACGCTGCCTTATGTCTGAGTTTATTTCGCGCATCGATTTTGCCTGGCCGTGGGCGGGCGTGCTGCTGTTTTTACCGTTGCTGACTCATTATCTGCTTCCTGCAAAGCAGCCAGTGACTGAACAGGTTCGGGTCCCTTTTTTACCGGAACTGGCTGAAGCCCTTCAACTCTCAGCGCCCGCACCGCAAGCCAGCTGGCAATATCGGCTGCTGTTCTGGGCGGTATGGATATTAATGATTGCTGCACTTGCCCGGCCGGAATATCTGATGCCGCCAAAAACGCTGATAAAACCCATGCGCAATATTGTGCTGATTCTCGATGTTTCCGGCTCAATGGAAAAAAACGACGGTCAGAATGGTCAGTCGCGCTTACAGGCGGTTCAGCAAACGGTGCGTACCTTTATCAGCCAGCGCAAAAATGATCGTATCGGTCTGGTTATTTTTGCCAGTCAGGCGTGGCCTTTTGCGCCGATCAGCGAAGATAAGCAGGCGCTACAGTCGCGCATCAGCCAGCTCGCACCGGGCATGATTGGTCAGCAAACGGCAATAGGCGATGCGCTGGGCGTGGCGGTGAAACTGCTGGATCACAGTCTAGAAGCCGACGCGTCTAAAATGGCGATTCTGCTGACAGATGGCAACGATACCGCCTCTCAATTGCAACCCACGCTCGCTGCGCAACTCGCCGCCGCGCATCACGTTATGGTGCACACCATCGCCTTTGGCGATGTTAACAGCAGCGGTGAGGATAAAGTCGATACGGCGCTGCTGGAAAACATTGCTCATATCACCGGCGGTAACGCGTGGCGCACCGCCACCAACCGCGATGCGCTGGCGCAGGTCTGGCAGCAAATTGATGCGCAGACGCCGCAACAGGTGAAAACGCTAGGTTTATCCTGGCATCGCCCGCTTTTTATCTGGCCGTTAGCCCTCGCGCTACTTGTGCTACTACTGTTTGCCATTAGCAGCACCATGATGAGGCGACGCACATGAGCGATTTCCACTTCATTTATCCCTGGCGATTACTGGTTTTGCTGCTTTGTCCGCTGCTCTATCTTTTGGCCCAGCGTTCAGGCAGTGCCTGGCATCGTGTAATGGACAAGCCGTTTGCGGATGCGTTGATAAAAGGTCAGCGCGTGCGGGCGCGACAGGTGCTGCCGTGGCTGTTTGCCTTAGGTGTTCTGGCGTTAGCCGGCCCGAGCTGGCAACGCGACTTGCCTGCCGCCTTTACGCCAGAAAACAATGTGATGGTAATAATGCAGCAGGATCTCAGCATGCTGGCGCAGGATGTGCCGCCTGACCGTCATCAGCGTATGCAGCAGAAAATTGCCGCGCTGATGGCGCAACTGCCTGGCAGCCACTTTGGTTTAGTGGTTTACAGCGCGCATGCCTGGCTCACCACGCCACTGACCAATGATGCGGATTTTTATAACCTCTTCCTGATGGCCCAGCAGCCCACGCTGGTGCCACAGGGCGAGGGTTCAGGACTACGGCAGGCGATTGCCCTTGCGCTTAAAAATCTGCCTTCAACGCCTGACGCTCCACGCGCGCTGATACTGGTTGCTGATAGTGTCGCGCAACAGGATGCAGACTGGCTGCGGCAGCAAAATCTGCCGCTGCAGATCTGGGTGGCGGGCACGGCCAACGGCGGCAGATTGCCGGAAGCGCAGGCGTCGCAGGGCATTGATACGCGACTTAACGTCGCGCGCTTCGAGCAAATTCGCGAGGGCGGCATTCCGGTGACGCTGGTCTCAGCCGAAGATGATGATCTGCGCGCGGTCAACGGTAACATTCAGCAGAGCGTGACGACGCAACAGAACAGCAGACAGGATCTGCAGTGGAAGAACAGCGGCTATCTGCTGGTCATCCCCATGCTGCTGCTGTTGCTGATGTGGCGGCAACAGCTGCTCTGTCTGGCTTTCGTGATGCTGCCGTTAATTATCTGGTCTCCCGGCAGTTCAGCCGCACTGGTGGACGCCTGGATCCGCCCCGATGTACAGGGACAATTCGCTTTCAGTCACGGTAACTATGATGCCGCCGCACAGCATTTTCAGGATCCGTTGCGGCGGGGTATTGCCTTCTATTACGCGCAGGATTACGTCTCAGCGCTGGGTGCTTTTCGTCAGGTTCCCGCCACGGCTGAAAGTCTGTTGTGGATTGGCAACTGTTATGCTCAGCAAAAATCCTGGCAGCAGGCGCTGAACAGCTACGATCAGGCACTGAGTTTACGGCCTGAATGGCCAATAGCTCAGGAGAACCGGGCGAAGATTGCTCATATCATCATGCAGTTGCGACAGAAAGAACGCGACCGGCAGGCAGATCAGCATGAGCAAAAAGATGAAGACCCTGACGCCATCAAGCACGATCTCAAACCCGATCAGGGCGTGAACCAGCTGGATATGAAGCCCATCGCCTCCGCCGCGCCCTCGGCTGAACAGTGGTACAGCAATCTGACCCTTTCGCCCGGCGGTTTACTGGAAAATCTCTACCACTCAGCGCCGGCGGAGGCACCATGAAGCGACTTCTGCTTTGTCTGCTATTACATCTTAGCCTGCCAGTGGGCGCCGAAATGACCATGACGCGTGAGTTGATTGCGCCGGAACAAATGGTGCCGGGACAGCCGATCACGATTGCTGTGACCTTCTGGACGGACAGCTGGTTTAATCCGCCGCCGCAATGGCCGGAAATGGTGATTGAAAACGGAAACCTGCTTAACACGCCGCTGCCCAACCAACTGGTTACGCGCAATAACGACGGTATCAGCTGGAGCGGCATCCGCATGGAACGTCAGGTTATGGCGTGGGATCAGGGCGACCTGCGTTTTCCGGCAGCAGATGTGGTGATTCGTTCGGCGAATCAGCCGCCAAAAACGGTGTCGCTACCGGTCCTGCAGAAGTCAGTCAACTGGCCCGCCGATGTGCGTCAGCCGGACCGTTTTTTACCCGCCAGCAGTCTTGAACTCTCGCAGCAATGGCAACTTTATTGCGCAACTGAAGATAAGCAGTTACATGTCGGTGATGTGATTGAGCGCGTGGTGACATTGCGCGCCACCGATGTGATTGCGGTGCAAATCCCGCAGCTGCTGTATGCCATTCCCGGTTCCGGTGCGCAACGTTTGCCGCCGATCAACAGCAACCTGACACAAGGACGGGATGAGATTGTCGGCGTGCAGCGTAAAGAACGGCTGCGTTATCTGCCTTCTCAGCCAGGCGAACTGGTGGTCCCGCCTTTGCGTTTACGTTGGTGGGATACGCGCCAGCATCAGTGGCAACTGGCCGAATTACCCGGTGCGCATTACACCATTGCGGCTGCGCGTCAGGCTGGCAGTGAACAGACACTGAAAGCGCGTGCTCCGACGCACTGGAAGCCGCTGTTTATGGGATCGGCGACGCTACTGGCGCTGCTGCTTCTGGGTTTCTTTTTCCGGCACCTCCTGAGCCATATCCTGCAACGGCTGGTCCATCAAACGCGGGAATACTGGCGGATCGTCCCGCTGCCCGACCTCATTCCGACCAAAAGGAAAAGATGATGAAATTAAAACCTCTGCTGGCATTGCTGATTACTGCTCATATTGGTCCGGCTTTTGCGGCAGACGACCCGCTCAGTGCCTGGAATGATGGTCACGCCAAACAGGCGATTGAGACGTGGGTGAACGAAACCACCACAGCGAAGAGCAAGGACTTCATTCCTGTCAGTCAACGTTATGTGGTATTTGATAATGACGGCACATTGTGGCCGGAAGCGCCGCTGACCTTCCAGTTGCAGTTCGTGATAGATGAAATCAAACGCCTCGCCCCGCAGCATCCGGAATGGAATAGCGATGCATTGGTGCAGGCAGTGATTAACGACGATATGAAAACCGTGGCTCAGGCTGGCAAAAAGGGGCTGATGCAGCTGATGGCTCTGACACACAGCGGTATGACAACGGAAGAATTTAGCCAGCGCGTCAGTAACTGGGTCGATAGCCACCGGCATGCACGTTTCGGCTGTCGCTATGATCAACTCGGCTATCAGCCGATGCGCCAGCTGCTCGATTATCTGCGCGCTAACGGGTTCAAAACCTGGATTGTGTCGGGCGGCGGCATCGATTTTATGCGCGTACTTGCCGAAAAAATGTACGGCATCCCGCCCGAACAGGTTGTTGGCTCCTTTTCGCTGAGTGAGTTCTCTCTGACAAACAACGGAACGCAATTGCGTAAAACCATGAACGGCGCGTTTTACGATGACGAAGCGATGAAACCGGTCGCCATCCATCTGTTCATGGGGCGGTATCCGGTCGGTGCCTTCGGTAACAGCGACGGCGATGTGCCGATGCTTCAGTACACCTCTGCGAATCCGACGTACAAATCCTTTGGTTTACTGGTTCATCACACCGATGCTGCGCGTGAATATGCCTACGACGCGCATCCGCCCGCCAGTGGCAAACTTATTAGCGGGCTCAAACTGGCACCGCAAAAGGGTTGGGTCATCGTCGATATGAAGAAAGAGTGGAAAACGGTGTTTGACCCTGCGCAATGTGCCGCGACTCAAGGTAATCAGTGAGTGGCTTAGCCGGGTGACTAATTATGGCCGAAACAGGCCGGGAGAAATATGAGCTGGGTGTTGCGGCTGTTCCCATGGACGCGGATTTGGAGCATGGAGCTGGGAGGTTATGCGGTAGGGTTGTTGCAACGTCTCGGGTTGGCAATCCTTTCCGTGCTGCCGGGTATGCTGATTGTTGTTGTCATCTTTCTGATCACGACGCTGGTGACGCGATTGCTCCGGCTGGTGCTAAGACGCGTTGAGACCGGGCAGTTACACCTGCCGGGCCTGCATCCGGATACCGTTGGCGTCACCTGGAAACTCATCAGCGTTGTCATCTGGTTATTCGCCTTATCGGCGGCGTATCCGTTTTTACCTGGCGCTAATTCGCTCGCCTTCAAAGGAATTAGCGTTTTCTTCGGACTGATGCTGACGCTGGGCTCGGCAGGCGTGATGAACCATGCCATGAGCGGCCTGGTGCTGACCTATTCCCGCGTGCTGCGAAAAGGCGAAGTTATTAGGATTGCCGATCAAACCAGTGTCAAATGATCAGAACTACGCATCAGACACTCAGCGTTGAAGGTTGTTACGTAATGCCCCCCTCCCCTCTCTCTACAACAGCACAAGAAAAGCATATCGCTTATTGATATCCGGCCTTCCCTTAGACCCTTGCAAAAAATTAGCCGGAGCTACCTTTACGCATCCAGAAAAGCGCATCATCAATGACGCGCGTGACCGCCGGAAGCTCGCACACACGCTTTTTCTTTTCCAGCATGGTCACGATGTCTTCACTGCTAACAATTAAGCCACGATCTATCAGTTCGAGTACGGCTTCGCCGATGACTCCTGTCAGTAAAGGGGCTAAAGTCGCCCCAGTAGATGCCCTCTCCATTCCCACCCCCTCCACGCAACTGGAAAATTCTTATTTTAATATATTTATACTGAAATTTGATTAGTATTAAATATTTTCAGAAAAGTGAGGGTTTCAAAAAGGATCGATGTTAAAAAGAGCGGTTTGAAATTTACTTTAACTACATAATTAAATACGAACATTCACTATTGGATTTAAGCGGACACTTACTGAGATGCAACTCGCGGGCGAGCATCAGCGTCTTACATTGCCGCTATCACCCTGAGGATGATTTGCCGTTTGATGTTAAATTCAGGGGCGATCACGCTGATGCTTTTCCCTTCACTGAGACGCAGGTTTATCTATCATCCATAACATGCGGGCGCCTGAAACGTTTTCCGAATGCCTTAGTCCACGCGATACCAGCATATGTACGTTCAGGTATCAGATCACATTCTAATCCAGAAACCGCAGATATTAACTGTATAGCCATCTTTCGTGCCGGGCTGACGAGTTATACCTCACCCAGCGTCTGGCAGTGTAGCCGTATTTCTGACGGAGAAAGCAGCTCAACGATCTTTCTGATATCAATTGCGTTGCGTCCGAGGCGATCCATCGTCGTTACTACTAAAACGTCACCCTTAAAGCTGTGGTATTTCCATTCCACATAAATGCCGATATGAGCAAGCGCGTGATGACCACGCTTGAGGAGATGGCCCCTTCCGTTGAGATTTACTCGATTGACGAGGCTTTCATGAATCTGACCGGCGTACGTAACTGCATGGAGCTGGAAACGTTTGGCAGGATGATCAGGGAACGGGTGTCAAGGGATACGCATCTGACCGTTGGCGTGGGCATAGCCCCGACAAAGACGCTGGCGAAACTGGCCAACCATGCCGCTAAAAAGTGGAGTAAAACCGGCGGTGTGGTTGACCTGTCAAATGTTAATCGGCAGCGAAAGCTGATGGCTCAGGTTCCGGTGGATGATGTCTGGGGGATCGGACGCCGTATTGGTAAAAAACTCAATCTGATGGGGATCGAAACTGCGCTGGAGCTGGCAGAGAGTTCCGCCTGGGTGATGCGTAAGCATTTTACTGTGGTGATGGAACGAACCATACGGGAGCTGCGTGGCGAATCCTGTCTTGCGCTTGAAGAGTATGCCCCGACAAAGCAGCAGATTATCTGCTCACGATCGTTCGGCTCCCGCATCACGAATTATATGGATATGCGTCAGGCCGTGTGTGCCTATGCCGAACGGGCGGCTGAAAAGCTTCGTGAAGAGAAGCAATACTGCCGGCAGATATCCGTTTTTCTGCGCACCAGCCCGCATGCAGAAAATGAAGTGTTTTACGGCAACCAGGCGACGGGCCGCTTGCTCACTCCGTCAAATGATACGCGTGACATTGTGCGTGTTGCGATGGATGCACTCGATCGTATCTGGATTGACGGTCATCGTTACATGAAAGCTGGCGTAATGCTGGGGGATTTTTTCAGACAGGGCGTGGCGCAGCTCAATCTCTTTGACGAATACAGTCCACAGGCCAACAGTGAGGCGCTGATGCGCGTCATTGACGGCCTCAATCAAAGCGGGAAGGGAAAAATATGGTTCGCAGGACAGGGGATTCAGAAAGCATGGGCAATGAAACGGGAAATGTTATCTCCGGCATACACAACAAGGTATGCCGAACTGCCCGTCGCGAAGTGACGTTTGTGATGAAAAAGCTGGCGCAGATCCTGCCTACCAGCAAAACCTGTTATCTGGTCGAGTGTGGCGGAGAGCGCTGCATCATTGACGAGTACAAATCCCCTGGTGATGGCAGCAGAGTGTTGCTGGAGATATCCGGTAATTATGAATGGGGAACGATGCTTATTAACCCATGGCGTATCGTCACTGATAGCGGTCAGGTCCTGGCGGAAGATATACGTATAGTGGGTGTGGTAACCCATGAGATAAAACGAATCAGTAATATCCCGTATCGCGTTGCCCTGCCGGAGTCTGTATAGCGCTATCCTTTAATCAGGAGGTGGCTATGTGTGGACGCTTCGCCCAGTACCGCAGCCGGGATGATTATTTTGAAGCTGCGGGTATCAGGCCTGATGAGATACTTTATGACCCTGAGCCGATCGGGCGCTTCAATGTTGCCCCCGGTACACGGGTATTGCTGCTTAATGCCAGGAATGAAGGTCTATTCCTCGACCCTGTATTCTGGGGTTACGGTCCGGAATGGTGGCAGAAGCAGCCTCTCATCAATGCCCGCGGCGAGACAGCCGCCTCCAGCCGTATGTTTAAGCCGCTCTGGAATCACGGCCGCGCGATAGTGCCAGCTGATGGCTGGTTCGAATGGAAACGAGAGGGAAATAAAAAACAGCCCTACTTCATATATCGCGCCGATAAGCAGCCACTATTTTTTGCTGCTATTGGCAAGGCACCATGTAATGAAGATCATGGCCATGAAGGATTCGTGATTGTCACGGCGGACAGTAATCAGGGCATGGTCGACATCCACGATCGGCGGCCACTGGCACTTTGTCCAGACGCAGTACGGGAATGGCTGAGTAATGAAACCCGTTCAGAACGCGCTGAAGAGATCATTCACCATGGTGTTCTTCCTGAAACAGCATTTGCCTGGCATCCGGTGAGTCGGGCCGTCGGCAATATACGTAATCATGGGGAAAATCTAATAGCCAGAATTGAAAACCCGGAAATATGACAGCAGCCTGTTGAACATACCCCTGTCGCCCTCTTATAACCACCCAACCCGAGTACATGCTTAAGGGCCATCAGCCGGGCATACAGAACCGAAGTTTTCAGCGTTGGCCAAAAGCAAATACTCCGATGAGGATTTGTCCCCGTCAGCAAGTTTACGACGCCATCCACAACGGTTTAACAGTTTATCCAGCCCTGCCAGGTTGCCAGTGAGTCTTGCTGTAAGGGGGGTAATTTGCCTGCCTTCATCATCGAACGCTGTATTTAGTGATGTTCGGGGCAGATAAATACCATTTACATTCTGGTTTATCGGTACAGCGTTGCGCCCGGACCACTCTCTGTCACTGAGTAGCCGATATACCCATTGCATTTGTTTGGCAGTTTCGATCGCATAGGTCAGACGGAATAAATCATTCTGTTGTGTCAGGTCGCCGGTGCATGAGCGCCAGAGATAATCGAGTTTATGCCGTAGTCTGGCTCTTATGCCGAGCATCCTGCCCTGCTTCAGTAACCATTGAATATCTGTCGCCACTTCACGTGGGAAACGATGTTGTTTGAGAGCAGTGGCCAGCCAGCGTGTCAGAAAAATATTCTCCTGAGACTCGGAACTTACCTGTCCGTCATGCCTGGCCAGCTCAAGAGCAACCAGAGCGCACCATGCCAGATGCCCCGATTTTTCTGTTATCGATTCAGTCATCACACGTTACCCCTCCCTGTAATTAAGAACTGCTCCAGTATTGCCCCGACCTGTGCGCTGATGGGGTTATTCATATTGAAAATCGATGTCGATATTTTCTTCAGCAACATTCACAGTAATCGAGCATCTGGTCCAGATTGCCATACCCCTGTTCGTATTTTCTTCGATAAAAATGCGTTGTAACTCTCTTAGTGCATCAGACAGGTCGGCTACGGCAAGCGGATCAGGATCAAACCAGTCTGGTTCACTATCTGCGTCCAGGTAATCGAATTCAAATTCACCACCATCCTCTTCCGGAAATAGTGTTGCTTTTACGTACAGCCCGGTAGCATTGTCCGGACCACAGCTAAAAACGATTTGTCCGATTTTTTGATACAAATCTTCAATCTGCATTGTATTCCTTTAATCAACTATCTTTGTTGCCAGATCAATCTGTTTTTTATCGTATGAATGGGAGGAGGTTACTTAATCAACGAGAACAATCGTTCGCCATTCATCTCAGGAGAAATGGGATTTTATCATCGTGAATGATTTGTGACTTCGTTTACAGTCCTGAATCATAGATAAAATTACGTTTCCTTGCAGTAATTCAGATTTTTTCTGATACAAATAGTCCGGTTACAGAGTAACTAAGGTAATTTAAAGAACTCTCTAACGAACCAGAATAAAAATCAGACTTTTTGTCATTTATTGCATTACCTTCTACTTTTCTGTAATGTACCAGCTGTATATAATCCAATCAAAGCAGTCTTCATAATCATGAGGACATTATTAGTTGATTTTCTATAACCCAGATTCTGGAGACGGACATGAGTGAGTCACTTAAAGCGCTAAATAATATTCGTACACTGCGTGCGCAGGCACGTGAGCTGGCACTTGTTGATCTTGAAGAAATGCTGGAAAAATTCAGTGTTGTTGTAGCTGAACGTCGTGAAGAAAGTCATGCGGAAGAAGCAGCCGGTCGCGAGAAAGCCGAGAAACTGGCTAAATATCGTGAAATGCTTCTGGAAGAAGGCATTGACCCAACTGAATTGCTGGGCTCCCTGCAAGGCACAGGCAAACCGCGTGCTAAACGTGCCCCTCGCCCGGCCAAGTATAAATATACCGATGAAAATGGCCAGGAGAAAAACTGGACTGGTCAGGGACGTACACCAGCTCCGATTAAAGCAGCAATCGAAAGCGGTAAATCTCTGGATGATTTCCTGATTTAAAAAGCTCTTTTTTGCCACTTCCCGATTGTTAACACTTGGTTCAGGCCAGCAGATATCGATCTCATTCACATATCTGCTGGTTTTCCACGGAGTTCCTGTCTGAAAAACCCTTAGCGTTCTACCTTCATTTCTCATCAAGTGTCGCTTCTTCAAAAACATCAATAACTTTTCCCTCTTCATCAAGGCAGATAGTAATGCGCCCTTCTACAATATTTTGAATGAGTAAATCGCCTTTACGATAAATCTGACAGGTTTTTCCGATGAGTTCTTTTCCAAGCGATTGACGACTGGAAACAGACCGGGGCCATAATATTTCATTATCTTCTGTTGTTATAAGCATCCCTGATGCTTTCAGCCCATGGCCACGGAACGGGTCTGTTATCATTCATGTCACTTTCTCCTGTCAGTTTAAATCGATTGAATAATATAAGCATGATTATCAAATGCGGTAAATTTGCTAAGTTCAATTTTGGGATATCTTTCCGATTCAGAAGAGCTGAGTTGATCGCCGACTTATCCCTGATAAGCCTGACAACCTGTCTGTCGTAATTTACTTAACACTAAGCCCGACGCCCCGGTGAGCTGATTTCGTGGCGCTTGCGACACGTAAGCAGTGATTTCCGGGGTCTTGCCTTTTCTGTTCAAAAGGACAGAAAAGGTTAGAGGCTTAGTTACAACAGACATTCACAGAAACTAAACACATACGGGCCTACGGCCCGGCGGGGCGGCCTGTTAATGAGCACTCGGAATTTCAGAACACCCTGATCCCTGTCTGAGAGGGGCTCGATGCTAAGGATTTTCTCCGGGACTTGCGTGGAGGGGCAAGGTGCTGGATTTGGGTCGGTGTTTACACGTAATAGTCTTTTGCTTGTTGTAACTAATGTGGGGTTCTAAGTTACTTCGTATCATAATACGCCCCGCATTTTAACCTTTACTCCCGCTGCAGCAGAATAAGTTTGAGATGAGCAGTGTTAATGTGTAATCTCTCGAGACTAAAAATGAGCACGATGATTTGAAGACTGGAATTAATTTCTTAGGAATAGCAAAGTGAATGACTTTAAAACATTGTCTGGTTATGTATTGAAGGGTTTTTGGTGCGTTCTTGTTTTCACAACGGTTTTGCTAATTTGTGGAGGAGTGTCAGATTTACTTTTTTATCTTGGATTGCTCGGATGCGTATTTTCTGCTGCGTGGGCCTACCTACTACATCTGCTCGCTTGCGCTGTTTGGGATCATGTTAAGAAAGAATGATAGCATTTTTCCTTATGCCCAAACTGATAAATGGTCTATCTAATTTTAATCTTGATAGAGCCTTCAATTGATTATTAAATAGCGGAATCTACTTACCTCAAGATATAAACCATATATTTATCTATTAAAACATATGGTTTATAATCATAAATCCATTAGGTGTCCCTACTTTTTATTGAAGGACGGCAGATGATTGAATCGATGAGAACAGTTTTCGAAGAATGGGCCGATGATAAGGGTTATGATCTTCTGAAAAATGGCAATGTTTATGATGATCCGTCTACAGGAAACGCCTGGGTATGCTGGCAGGATTCCTGGCAGGCCAGTCGGGCAGCTATCGAAATCGAAATGAACATCAATACTGTTGGCATTCACGGTCGTTATGTTGAGAAAAATGAAGTAATCAGACTTATCACTGATGCCGGAATTAATGTGAAAAAAGTATAATGTAACACATCGCAGAGGCATTTTTAGGGTTTACTGTTTACAGAGCCGCTACGTGTCAGGCAATACTGACAAAGTTACTGCAGTAAATTTTTTTACTCTGCGAGCCCCCTCCTTTTTCAAACACAGTAATGTGATTGATTGTCTACTTTCTGAAATCAGCAATCCTTTCTCTTAACCTAAACACTAAGATGATTAGGCTTGTTCTTCATCCTGTCTGACCGAATAAAAAATTGTTAATTAGATATTTTCTTCTACTGACCATAGGTCAGGAATGTACTGCTGATAGGGATTAAACTGTGAGCAAAAATCCTGATCTCATCGTTTGCAGCTAGCTGTGGACAAAGCAGAACATTTAAGACATCTTCCCTGAATGCATGAAAGAAATGCTCAGAACTGGCAGAATTTTCAATTCTCCATTACTGGGCAAACAACTTCACCGCCAGTTAAGGCGGTACAATGAAAATTGAAAATTTACTGAACTGAATCAGAAACGCAGGCTTCGTAAGTAATACCAAGCCCCAGAGAGTTCAGATACTGCCAGACCAGACGATCAAAGCTGTCACTATCCATATTGAACAGCTCATGATTTGGCAGTGTCCTGATAAGCCAGGAAGACATAACATACCTCCTCTCATCCAGAGACAGCAAAGCCAGACGTTTTCTTCGCTTCCCTCGCAAGACATTCTTACGCCGCTGACGCAGCGTATTTATCCGTGCATTTTCATACCAGTGATTACGGGCTTCCCGAACAGAAGCCATCGTACCAGGTTCAGCATAGGTCCGACCTTCAGCTTCCAGACGGGCGTTACGCTGCGCCAGTAACTTATCCATGTTTACCCCACACAACTGCCAGAAGCGTTCGGTCAGCCTGATGTGTCGGGGCATCCAGTACTTCTCTATCGGGTCCCACTCAAGATCCGGTATTTCGATGATCCCGAACCTGGCGAGTTCCGGTAAAAGTCGGGACAGACGTGATGGCTCTACCCGAGTCTCAGGAATGATGTTGCCGTCCTCATCCTTTTCACTCAGTTCTGCCGCCAGTCGTCCTACATTCACCGTCACTATCCAGGTTGCCAGGTCAGCACGCTGTACCAGCAGCGGGAAAATGGAATCAATCAATGCCTGCCGCTCCGGTCTGAAATTACGTACCCGCCCTGCCGCTTTGCGCAGAAAGACGAAGTAAGGATCGAGAGATACCCTTCTGCGCAGCCGTCGGATCCCGGTCACTTTATCCCTGATAACCAGCTGCCGCATGGCATGCCCCAGTTCACCCGGAAGAGGCCGGTAATCTTTCGGTGCAAACCATTCCGGATGCGGACACTTGCAGGCTGTTGAATGCATTCCACGATGGCGGCGATCTGCACGCTTCCGGATCTGCCGGGCAGTATTTAACTTATCCACCATAACCTGCACTTACGCCGCTCAACAGCAGCGTGCACAGAAAATATTCCATTTTTCCGGTCATAATTTTATACTCTGGGCACAGGGCAATATGTCCTGTGTGGTTGAAGACAGCCCCGTTAATCTTCCAGGTCGCCAAACTCAGGAAAGATTTTCGGGGTTTTCCTTTTATGGGGTTACTCCAGCGTTTTAGAACGCTCCGGCAACAGTTCAGGGGTATGCTCGTTACGGGAGTGGCGAGAGATGTTTGCCTCGTCATTCATGAAGGGGTGTTTTTCGGCTTTATCCATATCCGGGGCGTGATTCATGACGTCTGCCCATTCGCTGTCCCTGTCGAGCAGGGTGTCTGCCGGCTGGTCTTCCTGGTCAATCTCTGCCAGCATGTGTTCTTTTTCCGCTGTGCTATCCGGGATATGTTCATCCTTCTCCATCCGGGCAGCGTCTTTGACGGCCTTTTCAAGCGCTTCGTCTTCCTTACGCGCCAGTTCCTCACCACCGGCTTCTTCTGCAGCCGCCGTTTTTTGTTCATCTGAACGTTCACTGTAGTCAGTAACCAGCACTATCTGACTACCGGGATGCGCCACCATCATCGCGGTCGCTTCCCTGATATCCGCGGCTTCCAGCGTTTCTGCATGAGGTTCACCCGACTGCAGAACGATGCATTCACCGTCCGCTGCCCCCTTATAGTGAGCACGGCTGAAATCCATCAGGCCGGTCGCGGGAGAAACTGGCACATGCCAGTTACCCCGTTGTTTCCCGTATGAATTCATCACCGGCCAGAGCAGTTCCGGAGTCCGACCTGACAAAAATCGCGCATCAACTGTAAGGTGCGGTTCGGTTTTAGCCGCCAGCAGCGTTTCCGACACCGGCAGGCTGTTGTTCCACAAATGCATTTCACGCCCGGCGCGGATATCCTCAGCCCGCATCAGCACATCGTGCACGGTTTCGCGCTCTCCGCTGTGGTGGGCGACCGCCGA
Organism: Pantoea sp. App145; assembly: GCF_047947045.1. Lineage (NCBI taxonomy): Bacteria > Pseudomonadati > Pseudomonadota > Gammaproteobacteria > Enterobacterales > Erwiniaceae > Pantoea > Pantoea sp. App145. Next base: position 58,602 of record NZ_CP133293.1, on the reverse strand, counting down.
CAGCCACTTATTCATGTCATCTGCATACACCTGGATATGGTTTTTCGCACGGGAAAGCGCTACGTAGGTGCTGTCCAGCGCTGCCATCATCCTTCTGCTCCCTTCGGCCCCTACCAGCGCGATGACATAAGGAATGGAGGCACCCTGTGAGCTGTAAGTCGTCACGGCATAGCCATAATCGATATGCTGATCGGTGTGCGCTCCAGCCGGATCGAGAGTCAGGATTCTTCCACCGGTATCAAGCAACAATTTACCTTCATCCGTGATGCCGCTGATAACGGCCATATCGCTTGCCCGTAGATTGCGCTCACGATCGGTCGCGGTGAGCCTGACTTTTTCACCGATACTGATTTCACGCTCCTGCTTTTGGAAAACGGCTACGTCCTCTTTACGCAGTTCAGCTGGCCTCACCCAGCGATCGGCTTGGCCATCCAACCCGTTCATTCTGATAACTCCGCTGTCCGTATCGGTCGTACCAATGCCGTAATAGTGTTCGCCCATCCTGATGACATTGCCGGTCTGCCTCTGCCAGAATGCATTAAGACCCAGATCAGCGTGGGTATTATTGACCCTGATAAGCACCGGTAGCGTGACACTGTCACCCAGTACCTCATCCTCTTTCAGTCGCTGATGAATCGCGTCATTTATCGCCATACGGTCACTGTTCAGCTCGGCCACGATAAGCGTATCTGAACGCGCCTGAGCCGTCCGACCGCAGTAGTCATCCGCAATCAACGCGTGCAGGTCGGCTCCATCCTCTTCAGCCGTGATCAACAATTTCCCATCAACCGTGCTGGCTGGCGGAACAAAGGCACCCTCCTGGCGTGGCACCACTACCGGTACCGTGGCGACTGCGACACGCAGGGCCTCCCGGACATTGCCTGCAATCATGGCTTCAACGACAGGCCGCAGCGCAGGAACCTGACGAACAATTTCCTGCATCACCGCCCTGTCCGCAGCACTGCGGTCCAGAGCAAGTGCGAAAGGTACACCGGACTCCAGTGACTTAAGCTGGTCACGGTCACCACTCAGCACCGCACGACCACCTCCGTCAGTAATGATCGTCAGCAGGGAAGCCAGCTGCGCATTCCCGTTCATGGAGGATTCATCGATAATGAACAGCGTATTGCCGTAATCACGAGACTGCCCGGCTGCCTGCCACTGGCTGCTTTCGCTCAGGAAACTGGCTATTGTCTGTGAAGAGATCCCCGCCTCGCTCAGTTCACTCACCGCCCTGTGGGTCGGTGCCAGCCCGATAATCTCAGGTGGGTTTTCCAGCTGCCTGAGTGCTGCTGCTACGGTACGAAACTGTGTGGTTTTGCCGGTACCGGCATACCCCTGAATGGCGGTAATTCTGTCTACTGATGTCTGGATAAGTTGTGCTGCCTGTAGCTGCCCCCCGGTCAGCTGACCACTCTCCCGCTGGCTGACGCCGGAAGCCGATAGTGGGTGCACACTACGCTTTCCTTCCGTGATATGGCTCAGGATGGTGACTTCGTTATCAAAATTCTCACGCGTGATAAAACTCCCGGCTGCGCCCTGTTCCGCAGCCAGTGGAAAAATATCCCTTCGCGTCTGGAGCCTAAGCAGTTCCTGCTCAGCACGTTCCAGGCTGATATGGCTCTCGCTGGTTGTCACCTCAGCCATGACCTCTATCCCGCTGAAGGTCACGCCCGTACCCGTGGCTTTTTCAATCGCCAGACGCATGGCCCGTTCCGGATACGATATCCTGCTTGCCTCGATGCTACGCAGGGCATGCTTAATGCAGTCTGTTCCGGACACAGTTCTCAGGCTTTGCGATACAGTCACTGACGGGCGATTTTCTGCCAGGCGACGGTTGATGGTGCTCTCATCCAGCGGGGTAAAGGCAATCACCCTGTCACCGCTACGCCGGAGAAGATTGACTGTTGGATCTGTAACTTCCTTTGCGGCCAGCACGGCAATGACGCTGCCACTCGTGCTTCGGGTCGCTCCGAACGACTCCACGTAATCGTAATCCACATATAAAGGCGCGTTCCCGTTCATATGCAGCGTCTCTCCTTTTGTGTTCTCCATCACAAATTTCTCTTTAAACAGCCAGTTACCCTGTCTGACGCGAAGAACGGTGAGTTTTTCACTGCCGGGCGCTTTCGGGCTGTGAAAAGCAGTGGTGCGCAGCTGTTCGCCTTCCCGAATTTGCAGCTTTTTTTCACGAAAAAGTCGCCATCCGCTGTCAATATCGCGGATTTTTAACCCATGTACCTGTCCTTTATCATCAGAAAGAGTTAGCAGGTTCAGCTTTTCGCTGATGCCGGTAACGGTAAAACTGTCAATGAGACCGTTCCTCTGAATATGTTCCAGCACCATACCTTCGCGATAACTACGACGATCATTGCGGTTAGACGCATCGAGCCACACCGGGATTCGTGCCGTTACGTCGCCAATCACGCGACCCAGCACCCCTTCTTCTGCCAGAGTTGCTCGGGTACGCGCTGTCAGTTGCTCCCGCATACGCGCATTCCCCGCCTGGAGGACGGCGGTTCTTCCCTGCAGCCTTTGCTGTGCGTAATAACTGGCCGCAGCAGACAGTCGATCCTCAGCCGAGTCCCTGGTCACCAGGGTGATACTGACATTTTCAGTTTTCGGCGAAGCTGTGAAATTCACCACGCCGGCAGCCCGCAGCACTTCTGAAGCAAAGCCGGTGGCACGGCGGGCATGGGTGTCAGTCACCACCGTCACCGCACCCTGCTGTGCCGCTGTTTTCAGCACATCATGCAGGCCAGAGGTATTGAAGCGTTCTGACTCACTGACCAGGACGAGAGATTTATCCGGCAGCGGGAGGGCCTGAAATCTGTCAGCCGTAATCAGCATGACATCCGGGTTACTACTGAATATCGCAGCCTGGCGTTTCAGCGCCGCACCATCGGCTGCCACCACCACCAACGAGCGCTGGTTACGCTCTGCCATCTTCATCACGCTGTGGCTCAGTTCACCGATAAACGCAGTGCCTCCCCTGACATCAATCAGGCTCACCGCGCGATTCGCATCCGCGATCTGAGCCATGGCTCCTTTCTCACCGGCGGGTGCCAGTAAACCGCCTTTTTTTTCCGCCAGCCCAGCAGCAAGCTGTGCAAGGCGGGCTTCATCCCGGACATGCACCGCAGAAGTGAATAACGTCTGGTGTTTATTCACCGCCAGCATCTGACCTCGCCCGATGGCGTTATCAATTGCCGCGCGGGCTTTACCGTAAACACCTGGCTCAATGGGTACATGGCTCAGTACGCTGGTCATGACGTCATCCCAGGTGAATCGCACGCTGTTACAGGACAAACGATCAATTGCCTGCCTGACTGCATCCTCCAGCCCTGGTGATATCACACCCGTTTCTGCCCGCTCCTTTTCGCGGTTAGCCATAACCGTTCTCATCAATGCCTGATGGTCAAATCCTGTGGCAGCCAGCCGGACCTGCCAGTGCTCCCGGACCGCTTCCATATTGGTGAAGTGCTTCGCTTCCCGCGAATCCAGCGCAGCAATGCTTTTTTGTCTGGCACTCGCGTCAGCGCCGACCAGGTCGAGGATCTCCTGGCGTCGCGATGAGAACGGCTTCACGGGTACGCCGGTGATATCCCACTCGCCCTTCGGACCTGTCGTGGTAATCGGATATCCCGCTTCAGTCAGATTTTCCCGCAGGAAACCGCGGTAAAGCATGCCGATGCTGACCTGGTGCTTCCACACCACATCGGTAAACCCCTGCTTACCGGTGATATCTGTCGAGAGGGTTTTCCACCCGCCTTCGGCCCGTGTGGCATTGGCCAGCACTGTATGCTCGTGCAGATGCGGCTCCAGATTCCGGCTGGTATCGTGGGTAAAGCGGGCGATGATCAGATTCCCGGTACGCTCCATACTGGTAATGCCGTCGCACATGGTTCGTGTGGTCGTGAGCTTCTCCACCTCATCCAGGGTGCGACTTACTGCGCGTTTATGGGCTTCTACCAGGAAGCTATCTCCAGTGACCAGCGCCAGTACAGAAACGCTCTTTGGAGCTGAAAATGTCAGGTCATAGCCCGGCCGGTGTTTATTGACACCATTCTCTATGTGCCGCATGTCGGTTCCATCCGGCAGCTGTCCCTCCATTACCGCAGTGAACGTATCGCGAACAACCGGCCCTTTCAGCCCAAGGTGCTCTGCACCGATGCCGTACCACTGCGTAGACTGGTCACCCAGGAAGTAATAGTTGTCTTCTGCCGTATAGTAGGCAGCCGCCTTTGAGGCGTTTTTAACACCGGATACGGACAGCATGGATGGCCTCAGAAACGGTCCCACGAATCGGGCTGGTGAGCGTGATGCTTCAGATCTTCAATGGGTTGCATGTATGCAGGCGGAGTTGCCTGTTCCGAAGGCAAAGGTTGATCGCTTTCCTGTACCGGGACGGGTGTCGGAACAGGAGGCAAAGTGCTGTTATCCCGGCCATCCGCTTCTTCTGATGCAGCAGTAACAGCGGTTCCGTCAAACACCTTAGTTACCAGGTTATTTATCGGCACATCGTTAAAACCACCAGCCAGCTGTGTTTCCAGTTCCGGGTCGAACAGATCTTCCACCGATCTGTCGATGCGTCCCTCCGCAATAACCCGATATTCTCTGCGCCGGAGTTTCATTCTGACTGCCGGCCAGTCACCGGGCAGGGTAACGTAACACTCCAGATCATTCAGTTTCTGCACATCGGAATAGCTGACCAGGTATTCATTTACCTCGTCTTTAGAGAACTGCACCCCGTCGCGAATAATATCGATGCCGTAACTGTACTGATCGCGAAACTTTTTATGCCGACACTCGCCAATCTCATTGCGCACCCATTCCGCTACTGTGCCGCTGGGCGCACGATAGAAGATGCGGGTATTGAGAAGATCCCAGATGGATTCCGCAAAGTTGGCACCAAATTGTTCCTTCAGCTGCGGGAAATTCTGCACCCCGGCAATAATGCAGGCGCCGAACTTTCGTCCTTCCGCACAAAACTCAGGCATGACAGGCTGTCTGTGCAGAGTGTGTATTTCATCTAACACTACCCAGATTCGTCGGGATCGGCTGGCAGTCAGACCCAGGATGCTGGTCATGGTCATATGGAGCCAGGCAGATAACAGCGGTGTGATGGCGGCATGGTGACGGCCATCACTGGAGACAAATATCCACGGGTTATCGCCATCGGCATCTTCCGTTGCCAGCCAGTCACGAATATTGAAAGGCCGGTGCCCCTGCTCATCCAGCCCCTGCAAATAGCGCAGGGAACGAACATAGGTGGTGAGGATAGTACGGATAGTCATGGCAGTTTTTTCAATACTGCCTTCCACCAGGTTTGCAGCATCGGTTCCCTGAAGATAGGCCCGCAAATCCACCATACTGATGGACATCAGTTTTTTCAGCAGAGATGCGATATTACGATCTTTGTCTTTTGCTACACGCCGTGCTGTTGCAACAAACAGTGCGCGCGCAGAGAGCACCCAGAATGGATCACTGCCACCGCCACTGTCCGGCAGCAAGGTCGTGGCAAAGTTGTCAAAGTCAGCAACCGACTGGCATTCTGCCCATAAATCCCAGGGCGCACAGCGGGCATCAAAGGGGTTGAGAATTTTGTCTTTGTCCTGCCGGTAAAACAGGGGGATAAAGTTATTCCCTTTGTCATAGATGATGACCCGGTCACCTCGTTTCCGCAGCTGCATCAGTAAGTCATTCAGGACGGTACTCTTACCTGTGCCAACGGTTCCGTGCAGACCCAGATTCTGCATTTCAGAGTCTTTAAGGAGATGCAGCCCGCAGATCTTCAGCAGTGACTGCATACCGGCTTTTTCCAGCAGCTGGTTAACCTCTCTGACGTTCCGGGCAAGTACACGGCCACCGGTTATTTCGCTTTCGCGTTGTTTAGCGCCTTTCCGACCAAGGAACCAGGTGATGCCGAGAAAAGCTCCCAGGAAACTGAAGGTGGCAAGTCCCCAGCCATAAAAAGCGGCATCACTGACCTGTTCCCCCATCTGCACAAAATACGGATCAGACATGACCTCCGCAGCAGTTCGCCTGAACGCCACGACATCACCATTGGTCCGTTTAAAATGGAATGTCCAGCTGCCACCTGATGCGCGCCCACTCAGCGCCTGCAGAGGGATGACAAACCATTTGATCAACCAGTAGGCGCTGCCGTGGATGAACTCCTGCAAGGTCAACCGCAGCAGCATCCATGATAAAAAGACCAGCACGGAGAAAAGCACAACCCAGTAAGAGGCGATATTCATGATCTGCAAAAACATGCCGATCATGTATTTCATTACCTGCCCGCCCTGGGTGAAATCACGGGCGTTGAGGCTCATGGACTGTTCCTTAGTCAGGAGTGATGGGGGAATAAGCTAACTGAATGAGAGATGAGTCAGCCAGAAATCTGAACCTGGTCAGTCATCGCTAATGCTCTCTTTGACTGCACTTAACGCCCCGAACAAACTGGATATCTGATAGCGAGAAATATCCAGATGAAATAGCAAAGAAAGGATTATTGTTGATAGCAACGTCATTGCGACGAGGGGGAGTATATTTAACATGGTAAACACGGAGACTAAACCACCCATCACGATGAAACATAGCCATATTGAATAATAAATTATGACCTTCTTTTTATATAGCTTAAGGATTTCATATTTATCAAATGCATCGGCGGGTAGCATAGAAAAAAGGGATCGATAGCCACTGACAAAAATCGTCAGGAAAGTCCAAAAAGCCAGTGATATCAAACCTAACCCCAACCATATGTTTTGAATAAAAACATCCGTAAATGCACACGTAACATAGAATCCAAAGTACAAAGCCATCGGCAACAAAGTCAGCTTGATATGTGCCAGCACTCCGGGGACGACTTCCTGAGAATAGATTATATCAAGCGAGATCTCTTTAATTTCAAATTGTATTTTCTTATATGTAAGAGGCATATAAATCACCAATGAAATGATCGTTAGTTAGTTAATTTATTTTTTATCGTCCTTATGCAACCAGTCGCTCAATTCCTTAGGAAGCATATTCTTCTGGGAAGACCGAGAAAGATGTTCGTTATCCTCGTAATTTTTAGATGTGATTCCATCATCACTTTGGCGCTCAGCTTTACCTGCATCCGTAATCTTTCCCCCTTCCAGAAACTCACCTTTAGTATAGTTTTCTCTATCTTTCACTATCGTCTGCTGAGCATCAACTTCTTTCTTCACATCGGTGCGGATATTATGCAGCGCATGACCCGCATCGATCTGCTCACCAGCCTGTTCATATGCCAGACCAAACTGCGCTTCTGCTGCGTTGACGGGTATCACCATCCCCTGTCCTGTCTGCCCGGCATGGCGGGCATAATCATCACCAATGCGGCCCTGAAGTTTATCCTGCACAAACGCCTGTACCCTCTCCTCACGCTGCCGGGCGACACCGGGATCTGCGGTGTTGGTCAGGATGGCCTGCGCATCCCCGGGATCCTTCTGCCTGACCCATTCCACAAACTGCTGGGTATAGTTTTCTCTCGCTCCTGCGCTGAGCGTCTCAGTTTCAGATGCCATACGCTGCAGCTCGTGGGTATGGGACAGGCTGGCGGTGTACTGCTGATACTGGCTGTCGGAAGTTGTGATACCGGATGAAACCTGGTGCATCAGACCTGCCGCATTGTTATCAATGTGCTGGCCGTTATAGGTCAGGCTGTAGTTGCGCAGCACATCCATACCCTGGCTGAAATCCAGCGATTCCCGGGCTGACAGCGTCCGTGAAGTGTCCAACCCCTTGCTACCGCTGTCCGTTGTCTGCGAATGGGATCCCGTTCGTCCGGTCAGTTCTATGCCGCTATGAATATCCCCTTTCGCCGATGCGCCGGTTATCCACTGTCCTGCTCTGCCCCACAGCGCTTTGCTGCTGTCGATACCGGCCTGTCCCCGAACGCCAGCGTTGGCGGCCAGACTGCGGGATTTATCCTCCAGCTCTGAATAGGCCTGGTTCAGGCTGATATGGTTGCGGGTGGCGTAATCTTCCGCCACGTTCTGCATCCGGCTGACCTTCTCCGCTTCGGTAATACTCAGGCCTGTCGAGGCCGAGAGCGTGCTGGAATCGCTGTTGCCATACTGCTCATGAAACTGCCTCAGCTGAGAACCGCTTTTTTGCAGGGAATGGTTATATCCCTGCAATGCTGATTCTGTCTGACTTATACTGTCACGCGTCATTTGCTGGGCTGTGCTGGCAAGATGGCGATCAAGATGCAAATCGACCGGCAACCGGCTGATCGCTCCGGACGTATCAAACACCGTCTGACCATTGGTGGTTTGCGACTCCAGCGCCCCGTTACCCAGCTGCTGCGTTGTCATTCCCTCGCGGTAGTCGCGATTGAGGTTGGTCTTGAAGCCATTAACGTTATCCACCTGTACGTTGCCAGCACTGAGATTCCCGGAGGCAACGGCCGACGAATCAGCAGACGCTGAGCTGCTGAGTGCGCTGCCCAAGCTGGAACTGAGGCTGGCAAAACCGGAGCCGAGCGCGGTAAACAGTCTGAAGGCGAGGAACGGGATCGACATCATCAGCCAGCCAGCGATACCCGCTGTTGTGGAGCTGGTCTCCATCAGGCGGTTCATATTGGAAAGCGTCGGGCCAGTAGCGTGAAAACTGTTCTGGGTGCTGAAGTTGACGGCAAAATTGAAGATGGCGAACATGATGGGCCATAGCATCAGGCTGCCCATAAAATTCAGGTAGCTGCGGCAAACCGGCCATGCAAGTTCGCGCACGTAAAGCGCCAGCACCATCACCGGGAAAATGCATACGCTGAACAGCAGCAGGACCGTGTGCAGCTGCGGCAGCACTTCGGTAGCAATGGCATAGCTGACAGCATGGGACAAACGCAGCTTCATCAGGGAGGTTTCCGAAGCGATATCCACCATCGAGGCGGTATCACTCATCCCTTTCATATAACTGCTCATGCCACGTCGCAGCCCGGCAACCGCGATGTTCTGCAGCATGATGGCCTGGGCCGATTTACTGCTGTTGAAAAAATAGCTGTAAGATCCTGCCAACTGATCGGCATATACTGTCTGTGGCGCGTTATTACCCGGCAGCATTTTCACGGCATGGTTCATAAAGGTGGTGCCGGTGCTGCTGCTTTCCGCCTGCAACAGAGCCTTCAGTTTGGGAGCAGCTTCGCGGCAGAACATAAAGGCACTGCCACTGGCATCACGCCAGTACACCCCGCGCAATGGACTCGGCTGGCTGAAAATCACCGCCTGCACCTCACCGGACTCCATCACATCCTGGTAACTGTATTTGTGGTTGAGCATGATATCCGGCACCACACAGTTCTTCGTGTATTCCACCAGATTGAAGGCAAGTACCGGATCCCGGCTGTCGATGGTGAAGCTGTCCTGCATCAACTTTGAGGCAAACATCATCCCGCTTCTGGTATATGCGCGTTCGTTCGGGAAGTGAAAAGTGTCTTCGTACGTGGTCGCCAGGGTATAACCGATGCCGGTAATCAGGTAAAGCGGTGCGGCCAGCCCCACCGGTACATTATCAACGCGCCCGATATTCTCCGGCGCCGTCAGATCGTTAACGATGACAGTGACTTTTGGCGTCAGCAGCAGTGCCGTCACCAGCGTAAACGTCAGCCCCCAGGCAAACATAACCTTCAGATCGTGACTGCGAATGTAGGTAAATGCGCATAGCAGCACCCCCAGCAATTCGGCAATCCACAGCACCGTGCGCCAGCCACCGTTTTGCATCAGGGTGGCGACGGCATTGAGGCCCAGTGTGATCATGCTGCCAGCACTGACCACCCAGATATCGAGCGCCATCACTCAGCCCCCGAACTCATAGCTGGCCATCATATGATCGGACAGTGATGTTGAGAGCTGCTGCCGGATCTCACGCAGGCTGCGATCGTACTCCGCCAGGCCATTCTGCTGCACCTGGATGCGCGCCACGCGCTGACTCAGCTCGTTTCTGACCTGACGCAGATTCTCGCGAAAGTGTTTATTTTCCTCTTCGGTGTCCAGCGTGCCTGCGGCTCCGCTGGACGCCACATCGATCAGTCCGTTGATATAGGACATCACCATGTCGGCAGCAATGTACTCAGCCAGGCTGCTGACCACGCTCTGATCCAGTCCGACCGAGGCAGAATCGATGGTGTAGCGCAGGATACGAACACGGGTACTGCTGATCAGCGCCCTCTCGTTTTCCGACAACGCCATATCACTGCGGCTCTTGTCGAAGATATCGTTGAGCATATTGCGCACCTGCCCTGTCATGCCATCCTGCTCCGCCAGGGTCAGACTGGCGACCACCGGCGACAGACAGGTGTCGCTGTCATTACAGCGATAGATTTTTTCCGTACCACCATTGAGCAGCGTGTTGAACATGGACTCACTGCCGCCGCGCGGTTGCAGGAAGGTCGGATTGCCCCTGTCGTCATACATCACCGTGCCCACCATCGACATCAGAAACTCCTTCAGCAACCGGTCGTTGCTGAAGAACTGATTCAGTTTGCTGAACGAGTCCCAGGTGAGATTACGATTGCGCGGAATACGCCGCTTCTCTTCTTCAGTGGCTTTACTGAACACGCTGTCCGTTTGCCCGCCTACACCACAACCCTGGCGCGAGGCCGCCCAGTCCGAAAACACGTCATGCCGGGTGCCCAGGTCCTGACAGATTTGAGTACTCGCGGCCTGGGTTTTAGGCCACAGGCCACCCACGAATGATTGCGCCGCCTGGCAGGTCGAAATGTTCATATTGTTGGTATCTGCCGCCAGCTTCTGCAGATAATCCTTCACGGATTTGCACTGCGGACAGATGGTCTCCAGCCCGAGATCAAAGGCATAACCTGCCGCGTTACTCAGGATCTGCTTGCCCATAATTTTGATGCTGTCGCTGTTGATGAAACTGAACGATCCAAGGTAAGCATCGATGCCTCCGCAGCCGGACTTAATATCCGGTAGCGTGACGGAGATAAGCTGTATATTGCGCACCGGGGTGCGGATAAACAGGTTACCGCCAGTAAGATAACCAGCAGACTGGCCCTGCCAGGCGGCAGGTTGTGTGTAATTGCCACCGCCAATCTCGGCAAAGAATTTATTGATATCTGATTGCACATCCGCATAGGAGCCGATGGATAACAACAGACTGATACTTGCTGTCGCGGCCGTAATTTGATAATTCATGTGATAACCTCAATCAGAAATAATATGCGGAGCACTCATGTCCAATACAAAAGTATTATTTGCTTACTGTCATGAACTGGATCGTAGTGTTTCTATTGACGAAGCCCGAACGGAGTATTTCTCCGCGCTGCCAGATAAAAGGAAACGTTTTAAGTTCTCCTGCAGCGATCGCCACTGTAATGTCAGCATCACCGGCGTTAACTATCACGTTAAGGCTGAGGATGGTCACAAATTCAAAGAAGCACATTTCCGCTCTCATGTTCCCCATCAATTTGGCTGTGAATGGCTTCAGTTCACCGAAGATACCGTGCAGGAAAAACGCCCTGACGAGTCTGAACAGGATTACAAGGAGAGAAAAGCAAGGCAGAAATTACATGACTATATAAACTGCTTTGATCCCTCAATTGACGATGTCAATAGTTCATCGAACCCATCACTCACAGCTACGGATGATGGCAATCCGAATACTCAGCCCAGTAATCCCTCATCGGATACCACTGAAAATCCTGGCTGGAGCAGATACACACGCACTAACCAGCTGCAACGCCTGATCGATTCATGGCAGGAAGCAAAAAGACTCCCTGAAGATGAATACCGTGCAATGAGGATAAATATCGTTAACCGCGGTCAGGTCTATTTACATAATTACATCACCCACATCAAAAGCGGTCTGACCAACAAGTATGATGGTGTGGTTTATGGTGGTGGAAAACTGGTCAAGCGCTATGGCAAAGGATTTCTGATTAACTTCTTTGACAGACATGAAGACAAATCTATTAATCTGTATGTCAGCAAAGACATCATGAATGCAAGTCGCTTCGGCCATTATGTGGATGAAATACTCAGCACAGCTGATGTCAGATATTTCCGCATATTTCTTTTGAACCCCATCGTATCTGAAAAGGAACTTAATAATGGGAAAACTGCAATAAACCTCGAAATAACAAAACTGCGTCAGCTGGCTATTTACTATGAACTGAACACTAAGAATGAAGATGACTCGTTATCCGTATTAAGCGAAGGTGAAAGCCCGGCATAACGGGCCAGCGTCGTTACCAGTGCGAATATATCAGCGGCGTCAGGAAGAGAGATTTCCTTGTGTCCCAGACGGAGGTCGTCCGTTGTCATTGCGTTCACACTGAGATCTCCCTGCCAAATGGTCAGGCAGAACAGACTTTCATCGTGAGTATGAATAACTAACTCGGTGATCGCCGGGCCTGCACGATAGCAGGTCATCACGATCTTCTTCATACTTTTAAGGTGGCACGTCAGATTGCTGACGAATGCATCACTGAAGCTATCGCGCACGATGGTGTCTGCCGTGGTGAAATAAAAAAGAGACCTGCGGCTATTCATCAGAGAACCTCCAGTTGGGCTGCAAGAGCAAATGTCTCCATCAGTCGCTGCTTCAGTGCTTCCTCGGAAATATCCCCCTGCGACAGTGGAATCGTGACCAGCGTTTTCGTGTTGATAAGGAAATCGGTCGGGGTTGCCCGCGGCAGTTCAGCGAAAAAATCCTTCACCACGCTCTCATTCACCGGCATCACCTTCGGAAATACCTCATCGCCTATCCCGTCGAAGCTGAAGACAAATACATTCAGCCCGGTCTGCCTGGCGACCGACTTCAGTACCGGGTTAAAACGATGGCAATGGACACAGTCGGAACGCAAGAAATGGACAATCTGCCAGTGGCTGATATTTACCGGGCGACCATCAGCCAGACGGAACCAGACCGACACGGGCTCCGCAGGCGGAGACGGCGGTATCTTCTCTTTCTTTTTTTCCAATCGGGCAATGTCATCCAGGGTGCCCGATTCCGCCACAGACGGAACCAGTAACAGCAGCAGTATCAGAAGGTGAGTCAGCATCGGTTAATCCTCCGGTGAAAAGTCTGTCACGACGTTGAGCATGCGGCGTGCAAGGTCATCCTGAGTGATGAAGCCATAAGCCAGTGGCTGGTATCTTTTGCTGTTCGGTTCCACCAGATAGATGGCCGGGAAGTGTTCGATTTGCATGTTTCCGGCCTGTCCGCTGTCAATGCGGCTGTCGGGCAGATCCGGGTTTATTCGTCCGTCAATGGTGACAGGGACAACCGTCAGACCGTACTGTGCGCTGAACTCCTTCACCACGCTGCCCAGACGGTTATCCAGCGGCTCCTGCCCCCGGTAAAAGAAGAACACGCCATAACGCTGATTGACGAAGCGGATCGCCTCCTGCTGTCTCTGCCGCTGGCGGATGTGCTGGATATTCGCCGTGCCGTTGTAGAACGGATGCGTCAAGCTGTAATCCAGTTCCGGGTTATCCAGCAGAACTTTTTCCCAGCGGGCAGCAAACAGGCTGGCCTGGTTCACCATCCAGTCCTGCACGATTTTGTAGCGCCGGATATTCTCAACAGAGGGGTGCAGCATCGCCTCATTCATGAGATCGTCGCGAAATGCCTGCAGGCGGCTCATTCGGCTGGTCGGCGTATCCGGGATTTGTTCCTGGGCGGAAGTTACCGCCTCTTCCTCTGCAACAGGCTGCGGCCGGTTATACCAGTACCAGCCGACAGCGGGCAGATAGTGATAGCCGTCTGGCTTCTCCTGTTCTGCACAGAGCGGCAGTACGACGAGCAGTAACGTAAAACAGAGTCGCTTTTTCATGATCAGCCTCCGCCGGGTTTTAGGCTGTTCTGAATATCAGAGAGAATTCGTTGCTCCAGCGCTTCCCGATCAGGTAACTCGACGTGGCTGTTCAGGTCATCATAGAAGTCGGTGAAGTCGATACGCTCAAAGCTGATCCTCTGTAGCTCGCCGATACTGATACCCCGGCAGTCCGGGTTATCACCGGAACCAAAACCAATTCCGAGCTGTTCGCGACGTCCCTGAACCTGCAGAATACGGGCGAGTTTGCTGTCAAACACGCAGTAACCTTCCTTACGCTGCAGGCAGACACCCAGCACCTTTCTGGCGCAGTAACTTCCCACACTCACCACCAGCTTTTTCTCTTTCCCGGTGCCAATCTGTTTTTCCTCGCTGTTGCAGTGCACCAGCCCGACATCCTGCCCCCAGCCACCGCTTTTACAGCAGTTGCTAAAGCCTGCGGCGCTTTTGCGGCAGGCCATCCCTGTGCCGGTAAACGCATTGACGGATGCCGGATCCATACCCGCGAATTCTTTCCCGGCCGCCGCCAGTGCAGCCAGCTGTGAAACAGCACCTTCAAAGCTCAGGTTCTCCCCGGCCTGCATCGCTGCACAGCTGCCATCAGAGCAGTAGAACTCAGAACCGCAGACATAGCCGGTGCTCTTCTCCGTGTGAGCACACTGCCAGGTCATATGATGAAATACGCAGTAGTTACCGATCTTCTCTGCGCAGGTCCGCATGCCCTCGCTACAATTGGGATCGTCGATAAACGCCTGACAGCTGTTGGTGTCGTTCTCGTAAAGGCTCCAGAGGGTGGTATAGCCCCAGCAATCGCTGTACAGGGTGTAGGGAATACCATTCAGCACCACGGTCCGTTCTCCACCGGGATCTGTGCATTCCTCACTCATCCAGACAGCATCGCCCATTTCTGCCGGGCAACTGCTGGTCCATTGCAGCACCGGCTTCAGCGTCTCCCGGATGACATCCATCGGCAGAGTCACGCGAACCACAATCGTTCCACGGGAAATTGCATTCATCAGCCCGTTAGCGCCAGAGTCATGATGGCCATCGGTGTTATAACGCACCCGCAGACTGATGACCTGCCCCTGGCTGACCTGCTGAACAGGAATCACAAACTGGCCTGAGTTGTTTAGTTTTGCCCGGATGCTCTGCCCGAATGCCTGAATGGAATAATCCAGCCGGTCACCGTGATAACCAGGATCAGCCGGATACAGCAGTTCCCAGCTGCCGCTGCTGAGCGTGCCATCTTCCGGCATCGTGAAGTCATACTGGATCCAGTAATCCTCAGCACGTCGGCCACTGACGCTGCCCGCATCCAGTACCAGCCTGGTCTGGACGCTTTCCAGCGATCCGGTGGTGATTATGGTGGCTTTGCGTATGCAGGACTGACTCAGGTCAGAAGCCATTTCACACTGGTGAGTGGTATACGTGGTTTTGCTCAGCTCCTGCGCCACGCACTGGTTGACCGAATCTCCGGCGATGGCCTCTGCGTTGCTGCGCACTTCATCGCTGTACTTCATCATGTCAGAGTCATGGCTAATGCTGTCGGCAGGATTATTGATATACGCCTCCTGAGCCGTCTGCCCCAGTTCTGAAGTATTCAGCTCCGTTTCGCCATGCACGGCCATATCGGTATCCGTCTGGGTGACGCCACCGTAGTAAGACGCCTGGGGTGCCTGCGCACTGAAGTTTTCGAAATAACTGTGCGGATCCGGCCGGATTGCACCTGATGCCTGTTTTCCCGCTTCAATGCCTTCCTGATTTGAGGCGTCCATGGAAGTGGCATACAGGTTCACGGACAGGCAGGCAAAGAGCATCCCCGCCAGCAGGAAACGGATTGGATTCGTCATCTGATTTTCCGGGCTGAGAGAGAAAGAGGATTAAGGTAAGGCGCGACACTCACCGCGTTGATCCAGCAGCGTGAACGCATCGTTCAGCGCGATATTGCCGTAAATGATATCGAAGTGTTTATCACACTTTCTTACCAGCGCCGGTACCTGCTGCACGCTGTAGTAGTCAAAACGTACCGGGTCAACCTGCACCCCGCTGACGTGGTAAGTGCTCACCAGATGCAGCATGTATTTCGCGGTCTGTTCCATGCTGTCGTCCACCAACCCGCGCACATACACCGGGATGTTGTGTGACTCCGCTGCTTTAATCAGGAGAGCCAGCTGCTTTTCCGGGATCGAAGTGGAGAGGAAGTAGGCCGATTCATTCAATGTTGCGTCGATTGGCGAGGCTTTCGCATGCGAAATCGTCGCCAGCAGCAATCCCAGCGCTACCCTTAAAGCACAACACAGTTGCGTTTTTTCCATATCAGATATCCGTAGTTCTTCCTTGAAATCGGCATCTCTTTGCCGCTCTGCCACTGCATGACATTGCGGCCAAGAGGATGACATGACGCCACATCGGGAATGGTATTCACCATCTGGTAGCGGTAACGGCTTTTTGGCAGAATAGCCGATGGATATTCATAACAGACCGCCCGGTCCTGCGGCACCGTATCCAGGATTAGCCCCTGCCTGTGCAGTTTGAAGTTCATGCGTTCCGAGAGCAGCGCCGAACTGTTTAGCCCGCTGGACTCATTCACAATATTGCCGGTGAACGGATACATCGAACCATGCGATCCGGCACACCAGAACAGCGCATCAATGGGTTTACTGACCGCCGACGCCAGTGCGTCGGCGGCACAGGCCATCTGCGCCACGGGGTTCGCAAACAGCATCACCTCCGGGTTGATGAATAATGCGAGATTGTCATTCTGCCAGGTCGGATCCAGCTCCGAGAGATAGCCGATATCGTATTCCCCGCCCTGCATACACATCTCTGAAGCGATAATGTTCAGCCATGAAAGGAGCGGATATTTATACCAGTGGACGTGATAGAACGTGCCCGGATGCTGGGTGGCAACTTTTGTTCCGGTACCCGTACCGGTATTTGGAATATTCACGGAAAATCCGCCCATATTGACCATACAGCCAGGCGCACGGGTGACATCCGTCATGGCAAACGGCTCCCAGAATCCGATGGCAATTCCGGGCCGCTGAAAGACAGGCGGAGGTACCGGGCAGAACTGGATGGGGGATGACGGATTCTCCGTATCCGGCAGGCTACCCTGCGACACCTGAACACTGCCGATACTCATCGGAAACAGACAGTTCCAGCAAATGTCCGTGATCGGATTCACCCAGCGTCCTTCACAGGTATGATCCGCCGCCTGTACCTGGCCACTGAAGATCAGGCCGAGCAGAATCCCCGCGTATCTGTCCCTCCGTTCGCGGCTACTCATCATCAGCTCCGGATTCGCTATCCACCAGGCCATACTCCTTGATGACGAAAAGCTTCTCTCCGGTAAGCTGCTTCACTTCAGCCGGGATTTGCTTAATGCCGAACTTACGGACAAGAATGCCATTCTGGTCGAAGTAGACGCGCTCACCCAGTATCCCGGCGCTGTCACGTACGTTGCCGTTCACCAGGATAATACGGTTGGTGGTACTCTGCGGCTTCTGCCGCTGTATCCAGGCAATCTGGCGCGCATCATCGCCATCAATGAAGTACAGCGTTTCATCAAATACCGGGATGATATCGAACGGATTCACCCGTTCACCTCTGCGGGCAAACAGGGTACCACTCAGGTCACTGAGATCCTGCGTGACGGTGAAAGCAGGATCATAGAGCCGGGTCCGGGTTTCACTGGCGGTGATCAGCCCTTCGACAGGGACCGGTCGCAGCGCCTGAGCCTCTGTCCTGCGCTGTATCTCCTGTTCCATTTCAGCCTGAGACTGCCCGGCGAAATGCAGCTGCAGATTATTGCGCATAACCGTGATCAGGTTATGTTCCCGGATATCCCAGGTCTCCCCCCAGGCACCGAGATCGACAGCGGCTACCGACGAAGAAAAAGCCGCCAGCACGATGACAGAAATAAGGCATTTCATCGGATGTCTCCCGCCGTTTCCGGTGATCGGGCTGCGTTATTCATCTCAACAGCAAGACGGGCCTGAATCTCACGTGTGGCATCCGGCAGGCCGGTGACCACCGCCGGGCTGACCAGAATGGCGACCCGATGCTGTTTTGCATAGGTATCAGTCACGGCAAACAGACTCTGGTTAAAACGATGCACTAACTGCTGGCGCTGCTCATCCGTCAGATCCAGTCCGGTACTCTGACGGATAAACGCATTCACAGTGGCTTTCATATCAAAGATCACCAGTCCCGGTGGTCGCAGCACAAAGAACCATGCGGCCACACACAGTGTCAGGCTGGTCAGCACAGCAAGGGTGCCCGTCATCATCAGGTGCCATGTCTTCACAGCGACATCCCCCGCAGAGCCCGGATGATTTCCCGTTTGTGCACATCGTTGTCTGCCATCTCAAACAGAATGTCTTTGATGTCTGCGCCTTCCTGCAGACGCTTCTGCCGAAAAGCAAAGTCTTCACCTTTTGATGAAAACAGGCTGTCGCTGAGTGGATCGAGGATCAGACGGTGGAAGCTGGAATATTCGCCAACGCTGAGCAGAAACGCGCTGTAACGTGCCTTCCGGGCGGGTGGAAACTTACGGATGAGGCTCCATTCCAGCTCATTAAAGGTGTGGGGTTCTTCCTTCTGGAAGGTGGCAAATGACTTAGCATCCTGCATACAGATGAACTTAAAGGAGCTGTTGTCATACGCTGCCAGCGCCGCCCGGGAGAGATTTTTGTCACGTATGGACTGGGTCACCGTACCGTAGGAACCATTATGTCGCCGGGCGGTACGATAGCCTTCCTCGATAAAGTCTTCGATCTTCGGTGTGGATCCGCCCAGCATTTTCCACCCTTCGTCGGTGATGTTCATCTTTCGCATGCTGCGGGGTGTCACATACATCATGTTCTCGTTCCAGATCATGATGGTAAACAGGATGGCTGACAGCAGGTCACGCTGCTTACGCAAATCACCCAGCTCTGTCACCACAAACTGCAAACCGGGTTGCAACGTTGGTTCGGATGAGTTGAAGAATTTTCCGTAGATCCCTTTGGTACTGTATTTGCCCAGCAGCGTCACGATCTCGTCAATACGCCCGCCAATCTGCGGGGAATGCTGGCGGGTGACGTCATCCTTACGCGCCCGCAGATAATCGATCACATGATCGATGCGCATATCTTGATGGTATGACGGCCAGTACTCGGTAATCGCCTCCAGAATCAACGACTCATGCACTTCGTCAAGTAAGCCATGAGGACTGGCAAGGATGCAGAGCTGGTCACGGATACGCTCAGCCGCCAGGGAAATGTTCGTCACATTGGCAAACGGATTGAAGCGCAGCGACTCCCCGTTTATGTACGTGCCGCCCAGACTGCTGCAGGCGGCAAGGTAGGAATCACCAATATCCTGAATGGCGACGCTGCCACCCGTTTCGAGCACCGAACGCGCAATCGAGTTGGCCAGCACGGATTTACCCGCCCCCGAGGTGCCCGACATAAACCAGTTGAAGTTGGTATTTGGCAGGCTCTCGTCAAACACATCGATAAATGCCAGCTGATTGCGGTAACTGGGGATCAGAATGCCTGAGGCACACAGCTTGTTGTCACCAATCACCGGCAGCAGGTTAACCGCGTGAAACGTCTCCCCACGCTGTAAGGCACCGGTTTTCTGACAGTCACTGCGCAGTTTCCTGTCCACCATGGCAAACGGGAACATCGCCAGTACATTGCGCAGTTGCATAAAATCCGCCCGCACAAATCGCAGCCCCTGCGCCGCAAAGGCATTGTGTGTTTTTTCGGTATAACGGGAAGTCAGGTCATCATCATCCGGACAGAACAGCGCAATACCGTAGAAATAGCGGGTCAGTGACGTCTGATTTGCCAGCAGTCGGGTTCGCGCATCACTCCATTCTGCATGCTGGCTTTTCGTCGAAGGAATGTATTTCGCATAACTGGTGTTGACGCGGGAATCCAGCGCCAGGAATTTACTGTTGGCTTCCCCCTGGCTTTTCATCTGATCTTCGGTAACCAGCACCATCGATAAAATAAACGGGCACGGTATCCCATTCGTCGGCGATGCCAGGTCCTGCAGGATGTTGCCGTTCTGCCACAGATAGTGCTCCTCCGGGTTACGATCCAGGTTGAGGTTCACCATACGCGTGCGGAACGGCCGGTTCGCTTTGTCAGTCCCTTTAATGCGGATATGCGAGGGTTTCAGCCTCCAGCTGGTGGTGGAGTCAACGAACTGAGACCGGAGATCCGCTCCCGGATCATAGGCTGCGTCGTACCGTTCAAGACATTCAGTGTCGTGATTAAAAAACTCGCGCAGCACACTGTTGAACTCCGTCACACCGATGGCCTCAGACCAGATATCAGCAGAGTTCAGCGCATTCAGCAGGTTGCGCCGTACATCACCGACCCGCACAAACTCAGTATCCGAGACCGATTTAACCGGCATGCTCCAGATAAAGAACAACCGGTAGTCACGTAATGTCAGCGGATGATCCAGACCGTTGCTGAAGTTATAGCGTGCTCCGTTGAGGTAAAATCGGGCGGTAATATCGTTGCACTCCTGCGCACGATGTCCCCGCCAGGCAAAATCCTTCAGACCTTGACTGACCTGTTCTTTAACTGCTCGGGTAGAGACCAGCATGACCTGCAGTGGCGTCTCGCGGGGCACGACATCACGCGCGATATATTCAAGACTCTCAGCCAGTTTCTCGTTAGCGCCGATCAGTGGCTGAGCTTCAATAATGAAACCCAGTGAGCTTTGATTGACCCAAATCTGGCTGTCACTGTCATAATCCTGGTACGGCAACAAATCTCGAATATGCGGATAATCCAGTTCCTGGAGTTTTTCTCGTGTCTCTGAGGTCGAGTCCCGTTCACCGAGAATATCTGCGACGGTGTCTACAACGTTAAGCGGATCAAAATGGAAGCGTTCCGGTAGTTTCATAGTGCCTCACATCAGGATCCCATGCCAGTCTGCCGGGTTCGCAACCGTATAGATCACCTCTCCCATATGCACGTTACTGGCGGGTGAAACGTAAGGGGCAATCCAGATGCGCGCAACGCTGTCCGGGCGGCGAAAGGCGGCTGATGGCTCCGGGAAACAGTGTGGGGCACTGCAGTAACCCCATGGGGTATCCTCTTCTGCTCCCGGGCTGATTGCCTGCCTGGTTTCAGCATCTTTAGGCACCGTTTGCGGTGCCAGAACAATACTGCCGGTATCGATCAGCCTGTAATCATCAAGCCGGAAGTCTGATGCAGTGCCAGCAGACATCTCATCCGCCTCTGCCATCCACACCCCGGAATCTTTTGCTGGTTTGCTGAACTCAAATTCACTGTTCATCCCGGCACAACCGGTCAGGTTAAGTGCTATCAGCCCTGCCCAAAAGAGCTTGTGCAGTGCGGGGATACGCACATCTGTCTCACGTCCCGTATAAGTCAGAGTGCGGTCGGTAAATATTATCCAGCCACAATGCTCGGCATAATTGAACATCGACTTCTTTCCTTTCATGGCGATACTCCCTGTGAGGTGGGTTCAGATGACGGTCTGACTTTGCCGGATACCGGAACCACAAAGTCATCCATGCTGAGTCTGGTGGCGTCTCCAAGCCTTCCAATCAGATCCGGAGGAAGTCCGGTATTACCCTGTGTGCGTGCAGAATCTTTTGCAGTCTGGGTAGGCGGCTTTTCTGCCTTACGGGCTTCTTCATCCTCAATGAATTTCGCCCGGAAACCTTCGATAAAGACCACTTCAACCCGGTTGGCTGCGCCTACCGGAATAATCGGGTGATACTGCTCAGCACGCTCGATGTAGTAATCCGCAAGTTTGTCGGCGGCTTTACCCACACCGCTGCCGACCGCAGTCCGGGCAACCTCACCGCCACTAATGCTGGCCGTTGCACCAATTCCGGCTACCGTCTGGCCGACCTGTGACACACTCTGACCGAGGCCGCCCAACGCACCGGCAGTGAAAGCCAGACCAAGGATTTTGCCGTTTCGCATCACCGGCACGCCCCTGATGCCATTTTTACCGTAGAAAGCGACATGCCCTTTGACCGGCTGATCGATGTGCTTCCCGTCAATGATGCAGGACAGGCGCTGAAGCTGGGGTAAAGCGCGCTCACTGGAGATATCGCCATACGCAGCGGCGGTGACAAAACAATTATCGAGCCGGTCTGTACGCTGGTTCCCCGGCAGATGTGCCAGCCCTTTCAGTTTGAACTGCATCGGTACAAGGTTGTTTTCACCGCGAACCGATGCGTTGGTGTCCGCTCCCTCAATAACGATTGCATCGGAAAAAGCACCGGTCGGGATCCAGAAAGAGGTATCAGTGGCTTTCTTCTTCAAGGACAGATCGTCCAGCAGAGTGTTATCAATCTGTCCGGGCAGGACCGGCACTGGCCCCAGGCTGTACTCCGTGCGTGAACCAACCTCAGGTGCCGCGGGAAGCTGGGGCTGAGTGTTCCGCTGTGCCAGCTTTTCCAGCAGCTCTCTGACACTCTGTTGCAGCATCTGGTTATTGCTCAGCACCACATTCACCTGGTCCTGGAGTGTCTTAAAATCCTTCTGCATCGTTGCCAGGTTTTCTCTGGTCTGCTTTTCACGCCGCTGAGCATCCACCAGCAATGAATTCTGCCCGGAACCGTCAAACGTATTGGTTACCGTCCCGCCCGTCAGATCCGGTTCAGGCTGTGCAGTTTCTGCGGTTTCGCTTTTGCTCCCCGACATCTCAGCTGCATGCCGGTTGAGGAAATACAGCACGCCAACAAACACAGCAACGATGCAGAAAATGATGGCCATGAGTTTGCGCTGTTTGCTGCGGATGAGCTTATTGAGGTTCATCGCCACGGCCTCGTGTGCGGAATACCGTGATAACAGCAACTTGCTCACCCGGTGAAATCACATCCATTTGGGGATGAAAGGAAACGGCCATTACGCCCGGACTCCAGAAATAACGCTCAGACAGACGCAGTGGCAGTGTTGAACGGCTGGTCACTTCCGTGCGCACAATACGAATACGATCCCCCTGCCAGGCGGTAACAGGACGCAGAGTGAAAGCGGCTTCCACTGCCCCACTCACCGGTAACTGC
This sequence comes from Pantoea sp. App145, assembly GCF_047947045.1. Classification (NCBI taxonomy): domain Bacteria; kingdom Pseudomonadati; phylum Pseudomonadota; class Gammaproteobacteria; order Enterobacterales; family Erwiniaceae; genus Pantoea; species Pantoea sp. App145. The sequence continues at coordinate 35,725 of NZ_CP133293.1, read as the reverse complement.
GTACTCCTGGTCACAACATATCCGTCCGGCTTACGGTTATGGATAAAGCGGCTCACCAGATTGCTGACAAGCGAACTGTAACTGTCCTGCTTCTGCTCAAAATACTGAGCCTGCTCCGTTCCGCGAACATCGATATTATCAATAGTCAGGTTCAGCCCGGGGAGTCTGGCGGGGGTCGCCTGTAGGGAAAATCCAAAACCGGATGCCGTCTGAATAAACAGAGTGAACGGACTGTCTGCCAGGGTGGAGAACACTATCGCACCGTCTGGCGTCGGTGTTTTCGATGTCAGGATGCCCTGTGTCGCCTGCAGGCTAATAATGCGGTCATCACTGACCCGGATAGCGTTAGGGTTGATATTGCTGACCTCAACCGACACGCGCGCACCTGTCTGGATGGTCCGTTGCTCTGCCTGAGCAGAGATCGTAACCAGCAAGATCAGCATGCTGAGGAGGACGTTTTTACACATTAGGAACCTCCAGGAAAGCACTCCAGCACAGCCGGTTGTTACGCAGATCCGTGCGAATGCGGTAGCGTTTGTCCACCAGCCCACCGCTGTGCATGCCGTAGCTCAGCTCAAGCTGTCCGGCGATATCAACGATGCCTTTCTCCGGCCACACCTGAAAGTCTTTGGGATAAAATACCGACCCACCACTGTTACCCTTAACCCGCGAGGATTCCTCCGCCAGCACCGGCTGCATAACGGCCTCCGCACCGTCGCAGGCTGCGGCAAGCAACATTTCATGGCTGGCCTCCGCGTTGGCGCTGTTGATATTGAGCCGCAGGTTTGCCCAGGCGAGTGCCATCAGCCGCAAATAGCGCGCATCACCGCGTTCACCGGTAAAACTGAACGCAGAATCTGCCCCATAAGGCACCACGATTATCTGCCGGTTATTCGCCAGCTGACGGAAAAGGTCGCGATTGTCGCTGTACAGACGCCAGCAGAGCATCAGTGCAAGGATGCTGATGACCAGCAGCACTAATATGGCGACGGCCAGGTTGCGATTCCCTGCCGAACGCAGCTTATATTCCATTAGATCTCCGGACTGGGTCAGGCGACCCAGTGTCGTTTATAACTTTCCGGCAGGACGTTGATAAAAAAACGCATGAATGAGGTCGGCAGGCACCAGTACGCAAGATTGAGCAGATACTGAGAACCCCGGCCCTTTTTGAGATGACGCACACCGACAATGGCAGCGAGAAGCGTAGGGCCAAAAATCCACATGTTGAGAAAAACCGCCAGCAAGCCCAGAGGGACATACAGGCAAAATTCGTCAGGTGGCAGCCCCATAAAGCGTCGCTGTTCAGAAAACGTGGTCGGGTAGCGATATCGATCACGTTTTTGTTTCATGACGGAATGATGCCGAAAACCACGTTGAGATAAATCATGACAGCCACAATCCCACCAAAAATGGCCAGATTTTTGGTTTTGATGTAGGTGTAAGTGGCACCAATCGCCTCCAGAATATACAAAATCCATACTACGGTTGACCCACTTCCTAATGTGTCATTTATCATCTGCTTGCCAGTCGCAAACAGGTCAATGGCATATGCCTGTTGAGCCATTGCCACCAGCAGGCAAACAGCCAGCCAAACCGTACTGTTCATCTTTTTCCACGCTACCGCCCCTGCCTTGCAGCAGTTTCGTAAAGACGCGAGAACCTTGCCATTCATAGGAAATCTCTCCGGTTAGGGATATAATGGATCCGTTAATTAGAGATAAGGTAGAGTTGCTGCTGCCAGAGCAGTGAGCTGATTTGACGTTTCTGAGGCACACCTCCTTGTCGTTTTTTATCGCCGTCATGGCGATACCTGAACCCATTTCACGGGTTGAAAAGAGTTGGTGTTTTTTACGCCAATGATAAGTTTTATTCAATTTAAGGTATTGATCTTTAAGATCAATTTATCTTATCGAGTTAATCAGACTTCTAACCTGATGGCGTAACTGAAGGACTGGCAGGAACTGAGATGAGTAAGACAGGGCAGTTGTTTATTCATGTCGCCAGCCCTGCAGGCGTGACAGCGCAGATTTTCAGTCACAACGATGAGGAAGCCTTAAGAGGCGTCCTGACTTATGCCATGTATCATTTCAATCGTGATCCTGGCTGGTTTAAGGTGGCGGTTTCAGGCACACAATTCTTTTCCTGCCGCACCATCACCCTGCCTTTCCTCTATTTTCTCGATCACCGTATTGCCACGCCGCAGGCCAAAGCATTTTTTACGCGCGCAATGAAACACATCAGCCTGGCTTCCGGTGCAGCCGATCCGGATGTGTGGATAGCTGTGCATGAAGATATCTTTATCCCCTTTCCCTCCCCTGGTGAAAACCAGGCCGAAGCAGATAAATTAATCCGCAGCCTGACGGGTGCTTTCAACGTTGATGGGATAGATCCCGCTCCTGCGCAACAACAATCCCGGGGGCCAGTCAGTTCGAAAGAAGGCGAAGTGATGCAGCGTTTTTATCAGGGCTGGAGCGTGGCAGATATTGCGGAAAACACGGGTTGCTCGAAATCCTATGTCTACAAACTGCTCAGAGAAGAAAAAGGTATTTCGGCATCGGATCTGCGCTGGCAGCGCTGGAAGATGATTGCGGAGATGTATTTTGCATCACCCAGGAAAACGCTGCGTGAGATAGAGCAAATCAGTAACGTCAGTCGCACACAGATTTATCATGCGGTAAAAATGGTAAGTGGCAGGGAAGACACAGAACGTCGCAACCGAAAGCTGCTGGCGCGGGATATTGAATTAATCCAGGAAAAGCTTAGCCAGGGGGCTCTGCGTAAAGATGTCTGTGACGAATATCATATCAGTCTTGATACGCTGATAAAGTACATGGGGAAAAACGATGATCACCACATTATTCCTGAATCAGTAAAACAGGACATCGTCAGATTAAGAGTTCAGGGCAAAACAATCCAGCAAACAGCCGATATTCTCAGCGTGAGTACAGATTCCGTCAAAAAAGTCTGGCGTCAGGCAAAGCAGTCTCCGGAAACTGAAAATTTAAAAGTAAAATATGACAACCGCAATCCATTATCTAAGCATGACAGAGACCAGGCAGTAAATGCTGTTCTGGCAGGTGGACATACCCGCAAACAAATCTGTAAGCAGTATGGTATCAATGCACTGACCCTGCGCCGCTATATCCGCATTGCGCAGAATAAAGAAACAGCCGAGCTGAATATCTGTGATATCCAGCCAGTCTCTAATAAAAACAAGAAATAGCCTTAAGAATTGTTACTTAAAGTACTCCTGCAACTTTCCTGCTACCCTTTCATTTATGGATTTAGGCCAGTCCGGATCCAGCACCATCTCGTTTCTGATGACTTTTGTTTTGTCTACCGTTTCTTTCTGGATACCAAAAATAGCATCGGTAATAAAACCATTGATGATCACGTTTTTCGCGATAAGTTCAAGCTTCTGATCCAGTGTTTTATTCGATACATCCTTATTAATTTTATTCTCATAAACACGCAGGCCAAGCTTAAATATTTCCATAATGAAGGCTGATCGATTTGCGGTTTCGCGTGACTCACCATCCTCAAGTTTATGAGCGATATGTGCATCTACCTTTTCCAGCACCGAGAAAGGTACCGTCAGATTGACGCGATTACTTTTTGAAATCGAGGGACTATTCATATTATCTTCCTTGTTGAACAGAAAATATAAAAATCAGGTACTCTGATGAGGCAAGGCCACAAAGGCGTAATCTACGCCCTGCAGCGTGACTATGGCAAGGTTATGGCGTTACGAATACGTTACTTTACAGGAACATGCTTAGCACAGGGAAGTTATTAATCCCAGGAAATGAACTGAATGCATTGATTTAAAAAGATACACTGGAGTAATACAATGCAGTAACGGCAATGTTACTCTTTGATTCCTTCCCAGTCAGTTAACTATATCGTGAAAAACACACAATCCCCAATCAGCCTACTGATTTATTGATGGTTTTTTTGCAAATACAGATTTGCGAGTGGTGTGTAGGAATTTGGTTTCTAAGGATACTCTGGATAGGATAACCGTAGTGAACTTTTAAAAATAAGAAATGCAATGCGCATAATAAATCAGGCTATTACTCTGCTGATATCAGGTTTGATATCTCTCGCAGCCGAGGCGGATTGTTTTAATCAGGCGGGTGAATGGTTCTCTATTGACCCAGACTATCTGAGAGCAATCGCCTGGCAGGAATCCCGATACAACACTTTGGCCATTAATTATAACCGTGACGGCAACGGTAACGTTATCAGCGCAGATTATGGGATAATGCAGATTAATGACGCCACCATCAGGCGGTTTCGGAAAGATTACCCTTTCGTCACCGAAAGGCTGCTGCTGGATGATCCCTGCCTGAATATTCACCTTGGGGCTATGCTGCTCCGCCGTAATTTCAATCAATACGGGACCGGATGGCTGGCCGTCGGGATGTATAATGCAGGAGTGAAAAATAGCCGGGAGTCAGTCAGAAATCGTTACCGATATGCGATGATGATTGATACGCACTATAAAAACATTAAAACCGGGAAAATACCGCGCCAGAGACCAGGTTAATAGAGGTATGGACATGATTTTTAGCAGTTAAACCGGCACCCTGTGCCGGTTTAACGTGATAATTCAGACTCCGACAGTTTCCCGAATTTCGATATTCACGATATGCATTCCCGCATGTGCCATCATGGTAATAAGTTTATCCACGCTGAAAAACATGATCTTGCCTCTCGCCAGTTCAGAAATCCGCGGCTGAGTAACACCCAGCGCTTTTGCTGCCTCCGCCTGACTTAATCCATTCCGTTTAATCCAGTGGTTAATACTGGTCACCAGCTGAGAACGCACTTTCATGTTCTCGGCTTCCTGCGGGGTATTACTGATTGCATCCCACACACTTTCATAAGTCTGAGTTTTCATTTATCACGCTCCTGAACCAAGGCGCTATAACGTTTTTTCGCAAGTTGTACGTCGGACTGGCTTGTCGTCTGTGACTTCTTCTGGAAACAATGGAGGACATAAACTACCTCTTCAAACTTTGCGACATACATAGCACGGTAGCTGCTGTCATCCCCTTTTAACCGAATTTCCCGGACGCCTGCACCCACCTTATTAAAAGGCCGCCAGTCCAGGGGATCGAGTCCCTGCTGGACCCGGTCAAGCTGATATCCCATCTCCTGACGCATACCTTCCGGAAAAGCACGCAGGTCATCCAGGCTGGTCCCGATAAAGCTGACTTTCTTACGCATCCTGCACTCCATTATATACGTAATTTCGTATATTTGTGTTGCTGTTAAATCACAACCGGGATCTACCCCGGCTGTATCAATGGAAAAAAGTTTTATTGTTCGTCAGGCCGACGCCATCCCCAGCGGTGTCTGAATGCAGGCATCACCCTGTATCCGACATCAAATTCATAAACGGCCACCGGCCAGCCAGCTGACAGATAAATTGACAGTCCTTCGGGTGCGGTGGTCGGTTCATCGATTGCTTTTAACGCAACATGGTCCCGCCATGACACCCCGCTGATACCGACAAAAACGCCGTTGTCCGCGATATACAGATACAAATCCTGAAACTGTTCAGGGGTGAGTTCTGTGCCTGCTACTTCGGGTGATTCTGTACCGTGGTTCCGTGAATCCATATAACCTCTCCCTGTTGTGGGGTACATTCCGGCAGCACCGCCGCCTGAGTACTGATAATTGCTTACGGGTGAATGTAATTTCGCAGGGCAGCTGCAACCTCCGGAGTGTTGTGCCACACCGGATGGGTACGGGGCATATCTAGCAGGGCGGCCTGACTCCGCAGCTGGCGGGCGGTTTCATCATTGTCCCAGTCTGATGCCTGTTCGGCCTCGCGCAGCAGGGCGTCTTTTTCTACGGCGATACGCTCCAAAACAGCAGGATCAGTTTCCGGTACTGACCAGACCAGCGTCAGAGCGTTGCCACACAGCACAACCCGGCCTGCCAGGTCGATAATGGTAACTATGTGCGGGGAAAAGCTGACCGGTACCCTTTCACGCCCAAAATCTTCATCCCGGTATTCATGAACATCCTTGCGCATTTTCAAGTCGCCGCTGGCATCAGCCTGGATAAGCAGCTCCATCGCGTCTTCCAGGGTGTCAGCACGTCCGAGACACACTTCCCCGTCCTGCCAGTAGGTACCGTAAAACAGGTCGTCTTCAGAGAACTCCATGTGCCCGCTAACGATCACCCCGAATGGACGTGCGCTTTCAGTGAAAGATCGGCGCAGCTCGGTGCGACGATGTTCTGCGGAGGTTTGCAGCTCTGCCAGGCCAGGCAGCCCAGCCCCTTTAACCTCCTCTGCCCAGACTTCCTGCCACAGCGTTTCAGCCAGCGTCTGAACAGATAAGGTCAGTTCATATGCAGCCGGGGTAGCGATGTCGCCATCAGCGACCATCCGGTTAATGCATTCTGCCGCCCAGTGAACGGCATCGTACAAATATTCCTCCTCAACCGTCCCTTCACCCAGTGAAGCGAGAGAGCGATACATCATCAGATCCCCTTCCAGCTTCGCCAGGTTGAGCAGGCGACTGGTGCGCGTTGCAAGAAGGACGTCGAAGTTTTGTTTCACCCATGTTTTGAGAGATTCTGGCGTGGCGGTTTGGATGTTGACGTTGTGTGTGTTCATGGCACTTCTCCTGTTCCGGTGTGTAGTCATGTTTCGGTCGATCCAGTCGCGGCAAAAGGCAAAGTAGCAACGGTGACGAGCGCCAGCAGGGGGTGTCCCGGAAGCCGCAGCGCAAGCGAGCCGCAGGCGAGTGCGAACGGGTGAGGAGACAGCAAGGCGGCCCCTTGCGGGCGTGAGGAATCCGGTGCTACGAAAAGCCCTCCGCGAGTGGCCGACCGGAATATGCTCTACGGGCGGATGAACGGGTATGAATACACCCGACACGACGGAACGGCGTGGCGACGTCAGAGGGCGCAACCGCGCCCGGTGATTGCACCGGCGACAGCCGGTTGCAGGGATTGACCTGGTGTTTAGCCATCAGACCTTAGCCGACAGGCCCGGAACGCGTCTTTGTGCGATCCGGCGTAGACTGACGGTGGATTTACCGCCGCCTGGCGGAGTTGGGCTGACGACCCGGCAGTGCCGGGGAGCCGGAGGGGGACATGTGATGCGTGACTTTGCGCTTATTTACGCTGATGTAATACTTGTTGGTACCGGGATAACGTCTTTAACATTCTCAAATCTGCTTGCAGGCTTGAAAGGGATCTTCTCCTGTTGTCCACATCTTACGTGCATATCAGGCCCTAAACCCTGTGGATAAAATGAGGCCAGCCGTGTATTCAGAGTCCGCCCCGAACCTTGATTACTATTCAACCATTACACAACTGCCAGGCACAATATCGCTTTGCTGGTACAGTCTGATAGATGATAACTTCGTTCAGCAGCGTTCCGTGTTATGGCCGAACCCGATAATCTCCACATTGAGACACTGCGGGCTCAGCAACGTCATATTAAGTGGTGCCCCCAGACGCTGTTACCTGTTCATATAATCCTGCTTTAGTCGTCTGGAGAGGCCTCCTGGCCAGCCATCCCGCGAAACGAAGCTTAAGCCCTGGCGTCACCGGAACCGATGTGGATCAAAACAAAAGCGCATAACTTCATACCCAGTCCTGAACAGATCCCTTCTAAATTCAATTATCGTGAACAAGACCAAAGATTAGTTAACTGACCTATGATTTAATTTCTCACCAACCATGGAAAGTCATCATCAGATAATGGAATATTTTATGATTGAATTTTATAGCGTCAGATATAGCGCACAATCCAGCATCGCAAATGAATTATTCAGACTCAGAAAAACAACCTTTAAAGACAGGTTGAACTGGGATGTCAAATGCACGGGAAACATTGAGTTCGATGAGTATGATAACAGCGACACGGTCTACCTGTTGGGCGTTAAAGATAACAATATTATATGCAGTAACCGTTTCAGACACATGTCACAGCCCAATATGATAGATAACACTTTTTCCACTTGCTTTGATAATTTATCGATACCTATCCCCAACCAGATAGAGTCCAGTCGTTTTTTTGTCGATAAAGAAAGAACGAGAACCATAGAGAAAAAAAGGGTTATCAGCACATTACATTACATCGCAATGATCAGTTATAGCATCAATCATCAATACTGCGGGATATACACCATCGTAAGCCATGCTATGTTGAAAATAATAACAAAATCCGGATGGAGTTTTGAACTAATAAACAGAGGCAGAGCACCTGATACATCAGAGTCCATCTACCTGCTCTTCATGCCGACTACATACCTCAGCAGAAACACACTTATCGAAAGTATCAGCAGCAACATACTGATTAACTGTGATGAGCTGGAAAACTGGCCGCTGCTGTTCAGACTCACAACAACGGAGGTATGATAATCCCGGACTCAATTGCCAGGCTGATCGCATGCTTGGCATTGAGAGCCCCAATCTTAGTAACAATTTTCCCCATGTGAAACTTAACAGTTGATGTTGTTACATTCAGAGTGGCGGCAATTTCGGGATAGGTTTTACCTGTACTTGCCAGATAAAGCACTTCATTCTCTCTTTCGGTGAAAAGAGCATGCTCTCTGGTTTTCTTACTCGGAAGTTCTTTATAAAGAGCGATCATTTCATCATGTGTGGAGATAAGGAGCATCTGGATATCTTTTTTATGCACATCAATTTTTTCGATGAATTTATCGACATCACCCTCGACACAAATCAGTGAAAGCATGACCAGATGATTATTGTAATCATGTAAAACAAAGGTATATCCATTATTAACATTATACTCACTGGAATGAGAAAAAATCCTGTTAATAACGATATTATTTACTGACGGAACATTCTTCCCCCAGACAAATGGTGAGTTTGTGGTGGATGCCTGCAGTACAATAGGATCTGTTTTATGATAGCTATTCTCTTTGTACTGAGAGACCCATTCCGGCGGATAGTTTGTCAGAAAAGCGACTTCAGAGAGGTTTCTCTTGTTAAGAATGGCATAAGCAAACTTACCGTCACTGTAGCTGGCAAGGCTGTTACTTAAACTTTTTGTCATTACTGAATTAATGACATCATTATCAAAGAAAGACATTATCTACAAACCTCATGCTTCGGGGATAATACATAAACAGGCTATGCGGTCGTTACTGACTGATTTATGTGGTATACGGCATGTAAAGCCCGACCCTACATTTCAAATCCACTTATGTAATTGAAACTATTCTGCAATAAGTACAGATTATTCTCAGATACCCTGAACAGAAAACAGACATACATTCACTCAGGCAGCAACCTGTCTTCAGTTTATGATAAACAAATTCATGCTCTTGATATCTGCCGTGCTTATCATTTCCTCAAGTAATCCGGTCTCACCTTTGTGGAAATGGGAGCAGAGTTTCTTCTGCCCCGGTGATATCACATCCCGATCAATCCCTCTCTGGCCATGGATACAACGTCATTGCCCCCGATGATAATGTGATCAAGTAGTCTGACATCTACCAGTTCCAGTATGTTTTTGATTCTGAGAGTCCAGGAAAACGCCCGCCCCCCCGGCGGGTCAAAGTTCAACTGCTGTTGACACGTACTACCGCCAGACGCGTCTACTTGATGATCTGAACATCGGTCATGCAGACGGAAGTTACCAGAAACAGCTCCTGCAACTATCGAAGAAAGAACTGCTGATCCTTGATGACTGGGATCTCGAGAAACTGAATACGCGTCAGGCCTCAGATCGGCTCGAGGTCATGGAAGACAGATATCAGAGAGGGAGCACAATCATCATCAGCCAGCTACTGGTGGGGGAATGGTACAAACTGGTGGGCAATCCCACAGTTGCAGACGCGTTTATGGACAGGCTTCTGCATAACGGACATCGGGTAGAACTTAGAGGCGAATCGATGCGAAAAGTGACGCAAACCGATCAGGCAAGTTAAAAACTAAAGAAGAAAAAAACAGCGCGAGAAGAGCGATCGAAATCGTCGGAATCACTGACCGAAATCCTCGGAATACACACTGGAAACTTAGCAGCAAAACCCTGACCAGATGGCAGGATATTACCGCCTGCTGTCTCAGCGGATGGCAGAGTATTTGTGCTGATCAGGTTTTTAACCTCACACCACAGGCAGTGTAAGGATGCCCGCAGCAAGATCTTTGTTGACCATCCACAAATCTGCTTCTGTCTGGTTAAGAGGCGTGAAAGTCTTCTGCAACGTCAGAAAAATACCTGAGCAACCGGGTGTCTCTGGCTGACATGCGCTCATGAGCTGGTGTAATCAGGCCCATCAGCAAAAAGCGGCCACTCTCCCACATATGCTCGGTATAAACGAGATAGTGATCAGAGGTTCGGTTGTAATTTTCCTGCCTGGCGTTCCAGGTCAGCTGAAAGTGCAGATTGACGTGGATGTGCTGTACGTTCGCATCAACCGCGAAGGGTGGAAAGTCAAAAGGCGCATCCCGCCCAAGCAGATTCGAAGGTGCGCCCGTTGATTTATAAGTGATGAACTCGGCTTTGAGCTGATTTTCGAGGTAGGGGTGAATGGCAAACGTGGGCTGAAAAAATTCACCCCACGTAACACGACTGTATTCAGCCGTTAGCGCCATGTATCAGCGGCCTTGTTGCCAGTGTTCAGCAGGTGGTTCATGGCTATAAAATTGACACCTGAGTCGCGGACATCGGTTGTGCGGGTAAGCTGGTCGATAAGACTGAGGTAGCTTTTGGTCGCAATGCTGACCATCTTGATGGCCTTAACGAACGCAAACTCAACAGAGTTTTTGTCGTAAGACATAATGATCTCTTTTTCAGGCAACATCAGAACGAAGGATTCAGCAATGCCAGCGACATGGATAGTCTGGCTCCGGATTTCCTTAGCCGTTCTGACAGCACCTTCAAAATCATTGTCTGCATAATGAGAGAGTTCAGCGCGACTGCCGCGTAGTTCCCCCGCCAGCGAGTTGAGAGCAGCAGTGAGTTCTTTGATGTCAGTTTTGTTGACTCTGGCGCCCATCTCATAAACCCGCTCTACAATCGTAGGCTGACACGTAGCCGCGTTAGGTTGTGGCTGGAAACTGGCAAGTACCAGCGCCACTGCGGCCTGCAAATGCTGGATTTTGAATTTCACGATAGACTCCATAATCATCATCTCCCGACGAGGCGAAGCATTCTACTACTGAACCTAACTATAAGCTAAAAAAAGTTGGTTGCCTATGCTGCGTATCTAGCCAGATACGAATGACAAAAAGGGCCGTAAAGCGGCCTGATGCTCACAGCGTAAAAGCCAGCGCAATGAAAATGGCAGCATCGGTCAGCCAGTGCATCAGCCTGCTTTTCACAGGGTGACCATCCACTGACTTGATGGCATAAGAGAACAATCAGATGTTCTTCTGAGTATGCTCATCCTTTCGTCAGATCCTTATTATTGCTCCTCCTGCCGCACCTGCTCCGTTTCGACACAATGCCCTGAAATGCCAGCTGAGGCTGGTATGCACATAACATCGACATGCGCATTGTGGCCATGTTCTGTCTGTACGACGCGAGACAGGCGCCACCTGCCAGTCATTCTTCATCATCCGTCAGAGTGAACAGTCAGAGAACATGCAGTTGTCAGAAGCCATGGCACCACTCAGACGAATGATTTACGTCATAACCATATGATTTTATTTGCTCTTCATCTTTAAAGTTCGACTTCATCAGCATATAACCGATAACCCAGCTCACCTGTAAACTGCGGATATAACGTGCAATAGCCGCAGGCTGCCAGTCTCAGAGGCCAGTGACAGCAGCCATGCACAACCGGATATCTTCCGCCGCTGCGCAGACATACGACTGATAACCTCTTTCTCTCAATCAACGCATCAACCCGCAAAATATCCGGCTCCCGGCTACTGGTACTCCGTCTGTATTCCCACCGATTCAGCATATCAGTGGTTGCCCGGCGATCTGTACCATGGCGGCATGGCACCAGAACGGGTCACCGTGAACTTACTGAACACTCCGCAAACAGAGAGACAGATACGAGCAAGCTAAACACCTTCCGGGAAGCGTTCGGTTATGTTTAAGCACCACGGAGCAGATACAGATGGCGTGAAAAGTTAAGGACAGACGGCTAAAGCCGGGGAAAAGAGTTAGCAACTCTCATAAAGCAGCTTTGATGAATCGATAGTCGAATGCTGCCTATAGGTATGCCCTATCACCGTGATAGTTAGCATGATCACAATATCCGTATTTATTGTTAATATGCTAATGGTCACTATGGTTATCATTATTCCCATCGAAAGCAATCATGCTTTCAACCATACAAACCAAGGAATAAGACCATGAAAACTATCAAAGCAATGACCATCGCCGCCGCAGCTGCTCTTTCTCTGATGTCAGCAGCTAGCTTCGCACAGAGCATCTCTGTTACTGCCGATACCCTCGACGGCGCCGAAGCTCAGGTTGCCGCTCAGGCCGCACAGCATGGCGATCAGTATAAAATTACCGAAGCCAACACCAACAACCGTGTGCATATGACCGCTGAACTGTACAAATAACGGATGGTCGCAAAAGGAAGTGCCGGAAGAGGTCGCCCCCAGGGGCGGCCTTTTTCGCATCTGTATGCTGTGAAATGAATTTCGCCTGCACCGGGTTTCCGGCACAGTCCTGCTGTGGCGGTCTGAAGAGGAGCGAAGCGACATCATTACTCATCACAGCTTATCTTCTTCCTGTAGCTTATTTACCCGTTATAGCTTATCCGGTACGGGCAGTGCAGACAGACTGTTGCGCCAGGAGCGCCACATTTTTCCCCTGCTGTCGGGCTGTGTCCAGGTCGACCAGCCACACCGCAATAACGGGGCCTTCCGGCCCCGCTTCCTGTCAGTCCAGTGCCCGGAATATAGCAACTGCTTCGCGGTGTCTGTCTGCAAATGCGATCAGCTGATCATAACGTTTGCAGAAGTGCTCACAGAGTGCCTGTTCATCATCGTGATAGTGCATCCAGCTGCGATGATTAAGCACCAGGGCGGTGATGATGATCCCCGCCGCCTCAGCTGAAACAACTTCGTCAGCCCAGTTTGCCGGATTGGTGAAACGCCAGCGCTCCCCCGGCGGCTGCATAAACCCGCCACCGGCAGTCAGTCCGACAAACTCCCACAACCCGCCGTCGTAATTTTCAAGAAAACGGTCTGCATAAAGATAGACATTCAGCTCCGCACGCAGAAGGTCGTCAGAAAAAAGCATGGGCAGGAATGCCATGCGGTCATCAATAACGATGGTCCGGGGTTTTTGTGGATTCTTCATAAATCGCTCTCCGTCAAGGTTAATTACAATCACGGCCTGTGCCGTGCCTTAACGACAGCCCGGCGGAAAGCGGAGGATGCAGGGGCACCACCGGAAGCCGCAGCGCAAGCGAGCAGAGGTGTTGGCATGGACGGCGGTAACGTGAAACCTGAGCGGCGCCGCGACGGGAATGACTACGCCGGCGCGAGTGCGAACGGGTGAGGATGGTGGCGAAGCGGACCCTTGTATCCGCAGCGGCCGGGCTAAAGTGAAGGCACGGCACCGGCCGCAGGCCGCACGATTACCCTTCCCCGCCGGAGGCGGCATAACGGAGGCGCGCAGCAACATCCTTACGATTACCCTTCCCCGCCGGAGGCGGCATAACAGAGGCGCGCAGCAACATCCTTATTCCGCCGTCCAGAAATTACCTGCCAGAAGAGAACGTTGCTGATATCGAACCGTGCTAATTTATGGGCAACAGCGTAGTGGAATGCGGGCGTGTAACGTGAAGTCACGGCAAAGCGTTAACAGACTCAGCTTATTATTAAGGAGAGGAATTGAAGCTTTTTGATTATCTGAGGATGGAGTTTCCAGATCTGACGCCTGAAACCACCAAAGTCCATCTTGCGCAAATGAATGACTATAAAGAGGATCCGCTGGTTAAATTCCGGGAAGGGACTTTCGATGACTGGCAGTGCTGGCAGAAGCGACTGGAATTTAGCCGCAGATATGTCGTTTCACTGATCAGAATCCCGGGGACTGAAACCTGGCTGTTTGCGGGAGCATTTCAGCAGACAGGCAACGCGGGAAAGAAAACCTATCCTGATCGTGAGGAACTGTATTATCAGTAACACCTTCAGAAAATCCCTGAGACTGAAGAATATGCAGGACGGATGTATATCAGCTTTAAAAATACGGCCCGCAACTTCATTCGCCTCGGTGAAAGTATTCAGAGCGAACTGGTTATCAGCGCCATCACCCCGTCACGTCTGACCTTCGGCGAGTTCCCGGGCTACCGCAACGTTGTGCTGGACCGGAACAGCATCGGCGCGATCCTCAGACTTAATCTGCAATCCTGGCGCACCGCACTGTCCGTGGTTAAAGGCATCTATGTATTGACCGATCGGGATGGCGGAAAACTCTACGTGGGAAAAGCCGATGGAATCGAGGGGATATGGGGCCGATGGGAATTTTATTTTGGTTCCGGGCATGGCGGCAATGTAGGGCTTAAGGAAGCTTTCGGCACAGGCGATGAAAACCGGCTGCAGAATATCACTTTCGCGATCCTCGAAGTCATGGATCCTAATGCCGAAGAAGGTGAAATTGACCGCCGCGAAACTCACTGGAAACAAATACTGCTCACGCGGGAGTTTGGCCATAACCGAAATTAATCAAGCCTGTGAAAACACCCCGTTCTGTTCCTCATTGATTAGCACTAACGATCAACTGTGGGGACAATTGCGAACTGCCCTTCATCGCTGCCCGTGGCAGTTGCCGTTGCCGTGGGCTGCTTTGTGCCAAAAGCGGAAGTAGCTAAAACAGCCTCTTTTGATCAACGGGTAGCAGGTCAGGGCTATAACAGCATCGTTCTTCACCCTCTTCAGACTCCATAGCATTTGGCGCAGAAGTGCTCCTTGCGGAGGCTAAGGATGTACCTAATCAGTGATCAATCCAACGTCACTCTGCATCGGAATCAGGGATTGTCTTAGCTGGAGCCATGCGCGCCTGTGGGTGCAAATCTTGAACAAAGTTCAGGCCACCTTCCGAAAGTGGGTGGACTAAGTTGCGATCAAACATCGAGAACAGGTCCACTGTGTATGGCTGAGCGAAGTGACTATGTACCGCTGCTTCATTTCGCCATACTTCATAAAGCACATAGCTGCGCTCTGTACCGATGACTTTATGGATATTAAAAATAATGTTACCAGGCTCCAATCGCGAGTAAGTTACAGAACGCTGGAAAACTTCTTCAAACTCGGCTTCGGCGCCGACCTTAACCTCTAAATTAACGACAATTGCAACCTCACCATTTGGGCTCGGTTGGAGATTTATCTTACTCATTTCATTCATCCAAAAATTTGGGAGTAAATATACGCGGGCCGGTTCATAACAAACTTCTCTTTAAAATAAGAAGCCGTTATCTTCCCAGAGAGACTGTGGCGAGATAACTTCCGGGTTCCGTATTCTTTGGTTCAGAACAATGCTAAATCTTTCAGCGCTTGCTAACAAGTACGCACAATTATGTTCTCTAGTCACATTTTTGATACTATTAAGAAATTAATAAAATCTGCCTCAACCAGATGTGAGTCTGGGTTTTAGGTCTGTCCGCCGGAAATTGGAATGCGTCATGCTTGAGAAATAAATACTCTTAAACTGTTCAAGTTTGCTTGTACTAACGTAGTTCGTGAATGAAAATTTACGGCCCAGCTTACTGAGCCGATATAATAATTAAGGTTTCACCAGAGTCCCTTTTGCACCATGAGGCTCAGAGCGCAAATATTGTGGCGGTGCCTGAACTTTTGCATCAAGTGCAGCGGCAGCCTGCCATGGCCAGTGAGGGTTATAAAGCACTGAACGCCCCAATGCTACAAGGTCTGCATCCCCTTGCATCAACACATTTTCGGCCTGCTGTGGTTCGGTGATCAACCCAACGCCCATGACTGGGATTTTTACTTTCTGACGAATAATGCGTGCGAACTGAAGCTGATAGCCAGGTTCTACAACAATGTTTTGTTGTGGGGAAAGCCCACCGCTGGAAACGTGTAGATAATCACAGCCCATCTGTTCCAGTTGCTCAGAAAACACGATGGATTGCTCAACATCCCAGCCGTCATCAATCCAGTCTGTTGCGGAAAGACGTACACCAACCGGAATCGCAGAAGGTATAGCTGCGCGTACTGCTGCGAATACTTCCAGTGGGAAACGTAAGCGATTTTCCAGCGAACCACCATACTGGTCCTCTCGCTGGTTACTCAGCGGTGACAAGAACTGGTGCAACAAATAACCGTGCGCAGCATGGAGCTCGATCAGTTCAATACCCAAACGCACGGCACGCTTCGCGCTTTCAACAAACGCCTGTTTGATACGCTCCAGTCCCGCTTCGTCCAGTGACTCCGGAGTTTCTTCTTGTTCAGCAAAACTCAGAGCCGAAGGGGCTACGGTTTGCCAGCCTCCATCACTCCTTTGAAGTTTATGCCCTCCCACCCATGGCTTATGGCAGGAAGCTTTGCGGCCAGCATGACCGAGTTGCATCCCCAGACGAATTGGCGACCAGGTGCGGATATCAGACACTAAGCGATGTAATGCGGCCTCTGTTTCATCATCCCATAGCCCTAAGTCTCCCGTCGATATACGACCAACCGGCTCAACGGCGACCGCCTCCAGAATCAGCAATCCTGCTCCAGACATTGCCAGAGAACCATAATGGATTTGGTGCCAGCTGCTGGCGTGTCCATTTTCAGCAGAATATTGGCACATCGGTGCGATTACTATGCGGTTATCAAGCTCAAGATCCCCGATTTTTGACGCACTAAATAACAGACTCATTTCTATCCCTCAATATTGGTTACTAAAGCGATACAATGACTTCTCTTCAGATATTTCTTCGGATAGAGCTGAAGATGTATCATAGACAAGTGGCATTGCTGCTCGTATTAAGCTTTACACATTCTGACTGCGTCTGATAAAGCAATACATGCTCTTTGCTTAACCGAACGATAAAATGATTTAAACCTGAATCGCAACTTCTCACCGGCTCCTGATTCAGGCTAACTCTTCGAATAATAGTTTTCCAGATAATACCGCAACCTAAAATATCTGGTCAGTTGGCAAGCTAGTGACATTTTCCACAACTCAACTGAGTTGACCTGTTATTTAATGACCCCCAATTACTTTGAAAAAAAGATTTAAATCCCATCAAAAATAATTGATATTACATTTTTAAACGAGGATGGATACCATGAACAATCTCTTTAAATCTGCTCTTTTTCCCTTACTATTACTGAGCTCTACCTATGCATTAGCATCAGGACCAGAATTAAATCGCAATCTTCCCTTTGAAAATGCAAACCGGGAAGTAGTCATCAAGTTTTATGAACTTTTTTTTAACGAGCATAATGTGGCAGAAGCATCTGAGCTGGTTTCAGATAATTATCGTCAGCATAATCCTCATGTACCCGACGGCAAAAAACCTTTCGTAGAATTTTTCTCTGATTTCTTCAAACATAATCCTCAGTCTCATGCCCGAATTGTAAGAAGCGCGACCGACGGTGACCTGGTTTGGCTTCATGTGCATTCAACCAATGGCGAGAAAGATCGTGGGCGTTCTGTCGTTGACATTTTTAAAGTCAAAAACGGGAAAATCACAGAACACTGGGACGTAATTCAGAATGTGCCTGAAAAGGCAGCAAATGATAACACCATGTTTTGAATAAAAATTACACATTTAAAACTAGAAGCCATTCAGACTTCACTTGATCAGCGAGCCAACAACAGATACGCAAAACAAAGTTTGTAGCGCCGAAATACTGCCTCAAATGAAGCAGTATTTCGCTACATACCGAATAATGCTTAGCCCTGCCCCCGGTTGAGATAACAAGGTATCAAGTGAGGTCTGAAAGAACAGCTCGGATAAATTTATTAATTAAAACTAACTCGTTGCTAGTAATGATAAACAGATGCCTTTAAACCGTCTCTGACGTCATAGTTTCATCAAGACCCTGCGCCTCATGTCGGAATTTCAGGATTGCTTCCTCATGAACTGCTCCCCATTCACGCATTGCATTGATCAAAGGTACTAACGTTTTCCCCAGTTCGGTGAGTGAATATTCGACTTTTGGCGGGACTTCCCGATAGATCTCCCTGTGTATAACCCGGTCGGTTTCCAGCTCTCTCAGCTGCAGCGTAAGCATTCGCTGAGTCACTTCTGGCACCAGACGTCTCAACTCATTAAATCGTTTAGTCCCGGACATAAGGTGAAAGAGGATAAGTGCCTTCCACTTACCTCCAATTACGTCGACTGTAAACGTCACCGGACAGGCAAAGGCTTCAACCTCGCAATTAGCAGTGCCGAGTTTCATAGGCATCTCCACAGTATAAAAAATGTAACTAGTGCACATAATTGTGCGTACTTGTTTATTAATACTGCACAACCTAACATATTTCCCACTCGACGTACACGGAACCATTCGAAGAGAGATAATCTTAAAAAGTGTCTTTAAATTAGACCTTTAGAGATGTCAGCCGTTTCAATGTCGCTCTAATAAGCATTCGTTGTTGAGAAATACTAATTTACCGGCACAGAAGCTGATCGCATCGATTCTGCTAACTATGGTGCGACGGGAAAGTATTTGATTCTCACAACTGAACGCCTGACTTTCGGCGAGAAATTTGCTGACCGAGAGCAATACGAACAGATGCGGCAACAGATAACTCGTCATCGTCCGATTAGCTCTACCCGTTGCGCCATATCAATCATCATCGTCAAAGAGATATTGCAAATGTACAAAGCTATAGGTTACGCAGCACAAACGGCTACAGCACCTCTTGCCCCGATGGCCTTTAATCGTCGGAGCCCTCGACCAGACGACGTGGCTATCGAGGTTCTTTACTGTGGTGTATGCCACTCCGATATTCATCTGGCACGAAACGAATGGGGCATGTCGGTTTACCCGTTGATGCCAGGCCATGAAATTGTCGGCAAAGTTACTGAAGTCGGTGAAAAAGTCACTAAGCATAAAGTTGGCGATCTGGTCGGTGTCGGTTGCATGGTTGATTCCTGCCGCCATTGCGAAGCCTGCGCTGCAAATCTTGAGCAATACTGTCTGGAAGGCCCGACCCTGACCTATGCCAGCCCGGACCGTGTTGATGGCTCAATTACCATGGGCGGCTATTCCAGCAGCATTGTAGTCAGCGAACACTTCGTCGTACGCATTCCGGAGAAACTTGATCCGGCGACTGCTGCACCTATTCTTTGTGCGGGCATTACGACCTATTCCCCTCTGAAGCACTACGGTGTTAAGGCGGGCGATAAGGTGGGTATTCTGGGCATGGGTGGACTTGGCCATATGGGCATCAAGTTCGCTAAGGCTTTGGGGGCAGAGGTAACATTGTTTACCCGTTCAGCGAGCAAAGCTGAAGAGGCCCGCCGTCAGGGAGCTGACCACGTAATCGTGTCGACTGATGCTGAACAAATGGAAGCAGCTTCCGGGCGTTTCGATTTTCTGCTGGACACCATCCCTGTGCAGCATGATTTAAACCCATATCTGCAAACTCTGCGATTCGATGGCATTCACATTTTAGTGGGGCTGGTCGAGCCGATTGAACCTGCGATCCATGCGGGCAACCTGGTTATGAATCGCCGCGTACTGGCGGGCTCTCTGATCGGTGGCATCGAGGAAACGCAGGAGGTTCTGGACTTTTGCGCAGAGCACAACATCAGCTGCGATATTGAAATGCTTGATATTAAGAATATCAACGAGGCTTACAGTCGAATGATTGCCGGTGATGTGAAATATCGCTTCGTAATTGATATGGCCACATTAGAGGCCTAAACACAGACAATCCGTTGTAAGTGAGCAGAAGCATGACACGAGCACCTCAGCTTTCTTTATCGACCTACGGACCAGTTAGTTAACAGATTCTCAGCATTGCGTTCGTCGACGACCACAACACCATCGGTGCTATCAAGTCCGTTCACCTCGCTCTGTGGAATAACCCAATAAGTCCATGGAAAAACCCATTTCATGGCCTTCAAATATTATGAATGCATTTTTAAATGGCCTGTTCTGACAGCGCCAGGGAGAACTTCTATGTCTAAAAAATACAATTTTGCCTTATCAGCGTTGGCATTCGCGATCGCCATTTCAGGCGAAAGCAGCTTCGCTGCAGATGCCAGGCCGCTGCCGGCTAATGCACCTATCGAGAAAACGACAGGTCAGCTTGAGCAGGTCTTTACTTTCCATAACGCGATGCCAACCGGAGTTACCGTCACCGAAAATGGCCGTATTTTTGTAAATTACCCAAAATGGGGCGACGATGTAAAATTCACCGTTGCTGAGATTCGCAATGGCAAGGAGGTTGCGTATCCAGACACGGCGTTCAATCGTGAAAATGAAAAAGATCCTGCCAAAGGATTGATTAGTGTGCAAAGCGTGGTTGCCGATGGGAAAGGTCGTGTCTGGTTGCTGGATACTGCTGCCCCTGGCTTCTCAACTCCTAAAAAAGGAGGGGCTAAACTAGTCGCAGTGGATCTTGCCAGCAATAAGATTGTCAAAACATTAGTCTTCCCACCGAATGTGATGCTGCCAAGTACCTACGTAAATGACATGCGTTTCGACTTCCGAATCGGCAAGGAAGGAACTATTTACGTCACTGACTCATCTATTTCTGGTCCAGGAGCCATCATCGTAATGGACATCGCCACCGGGAAGGCCGTACGTCGTTTGAGTGGAGCAAAATCAACAACACCTGATCCTGATTACATTCCTGTAGTTGAAGGAAAACAGGCATTGCTGACCAAAGGTGCGGACGGAAAACTCAAGTCGCTAGGCATTGCCTCTGACGGTATTGCTCTTTCAGCTGACGGTAAGACGCTGTACTTCTGTCCTTTGTCTAGCCGTCATCTATATTCAGTATCGACAGACCTGCTACGTGATGAGAACGTTAGCGAGGTGCAACTCGCCGCTGCTGTGAAAGATCTCGGTGAGAAAGGTGCGTCCGATGGTCTTGAAGCTGATGCCAACGGTGCAGTGTATGCGAGCGATTATGAACACAACGGCATCCGTAAGCGCATGGCGGACGGCAGCTGGCAGACCATTGTTCATGATCCACGAGTTCTATGGCCGGATACTCTGTCGATTGGTCCTGACGGCTATCTTTATTTCACAGCTAACCAAGTTCAGCGCCAACCCGGTTTCAACAATGGCAAAGATATGCGCGAAAAACCATACAGCCTAATGCGGGTTAAGATCGATGCACCTCCAGCACCGACACATTAATAAGGCAAGCCTTCGTTCTTTCCAGGCGAAGTAATTGTGAAGCAGCCAATATGGCTGCTTCCGCCAATTAAATGAAACTATAGGAATTATTAATGAAATACCTGCATACGATGGTCCGTGTTAAAGATCTCGAGAAAACAACGCACTTTTTTGGTCTGCTTGGTCTCGAGGAGATTCAACGAATAGATAACGAAAAAGGCCGTTTCACCCTGCTCTATATGGCCGCGCCAGGCCAGCATGAAGCGTCAGTCGAACTGACATGGAACTGGGACGGGGACGAAGGTTTACCTTCAGATAGCAGACATTTCGGGCATCTCGCTTATGAATGCGAAGACATCTATGCTCTTTGTTCACATCTTGCAGCGAATGGCGTTGTCATTAATAGACCTCCTCGGGATGGTTACATGGCTTTTGTACGTAGCCCTGACAATGTCTCCATTGAACTGCTTCAAAAAGGTGAGCCACTGGAAGCCTGCGAGCCTTGGATATCTATGAAAAATGAGGGGCATTGGTAATTATATCTGTATTAAAGTTCGCCGTAACGACGGCGATGTTCTTGCAGACATACATCAATGATTGAAATGTGAAGATTTAAAGCTTTCAGCGTAGTACTTCGCGAGAATAATCAATTCGCTACGCAACATACTTTCCGATTATGTAGCGTAGCTGAGCTGCTCCCCGTTGCTCCACTCAGAATTTGTTACCAATGTCCGTTGATCGCTCAAAGCTGCCTGTGGCCTTTCCTGCATCACCTGAGTGCCAGAAGCAGACGTTAGCGTTCGAGCAACACAGATATTGAATTCCCATGTCTAATTCAACGTTGCAGAACTGTATTCGAAAAGCGTACGGCTGGCAGTATGTTTAGGGTTTATCACGCACAGAGAAAGTTATGATCAACAAAACTATTTACTTTATTCATAGTCTCAGCCCGACATTAGGTCGTTCACCTTTACAGAAAGGGGTTTTTCCATACGCTTTTACCAGGAAATACATCCAGAATCTTCAGGGCGAGTTGGACCGGATGGGTCTTGAATGGAAAGTTATCGCTGACGATACGGAGTCAGATATAGAGATACTGATAGCACGCTCTCCTGCTCTTCTCGTCTGTGCCCCAGGCCTTCGGTATCAATTCTTCCATCGCGGATTCGACAAGCATAAAATCGTATGGTTAAACGTAATGGAGTATTTATCTGCTGATCCGGAATCTGTAATTGAGAAGCTTGCAGAGTTAACTGCTGGTGGTTCCTGATAGAATTTTTATATTAAAAATGGTGCCTGACATACCTGAGTAGAAGAAATCCAGATGCGTAAAGCAGACCTGCAATTAAAGATATGCAGGTAGCTTTTCGTGGTGAAAAACTGGCATTTTTCCACTGTACGAACCACATGGCCATGCCCCACAATACCGAGAAGCATACGGCGCTAAAGACGAACTCAATCACATAATGCTTCATCTCATCCTCCCTGACTCTGCCTGTTGCCCTGTATGATTTCCAAGGTTCAGCCTGAGGTATCAGACTGACTCACCCAGTAAGCGTTGTCTGTAATATTTGCGTGCAACATGAATAACGACCTGGCTGTAAAGAAATCCAGCAATCGCGCCCATGATGATAACACCCGGTATACCAAAAAATTTTACACCCATGCCACATAAGAGTGCACAGAGTGCCAGCCCGGCCCACGTTTCCCAGTGCCGAAAGGTCAAGGCATAGACCTCATTCCAGCGTTTGCCACACTCTTTTGATGGCAGTTGTGAAAGCTCAGGAATGCTTCTGAGTGACCAGAAAATTTTCATGCTGATGTCCTTATTGCGATGAATAAAAACAGGAAAACATAAAACAGGCGCTTATAAAAGACATTATTCATTATTGCTGTAGCTTCTGACGTGAGGCGTGAAACAGGGATGTTATGTCCAGCGTATTGATAAATACCGAATTAAGATGAGTGGAAGACTCCTCTTAATGGCTGAGATTAATCATGAAATACCCGCAGCTCGCTCATAATTACCATTGCTCCTTTAGCGGATAGGCCTGAGCAGCGATGCACCATAATGTAAATCAAGAAATTTTTGTTTCGGGGCCAGTTTTCGTAACCGCTACAATTTTTTGCTCATAAAGACGGTCGTTCCCCCCATGAATGGTTCACGTCTATCGATTTCATATCCTAGCGCCACATATAATGCAATGTTCGCCTCGAATGCTTCGTTCGTCTGCAGGCGAAATTCTCCAATCTCAGCTTGAGCTGCTTTACTTTCAACATATGCCAGCAATCTCCGGCCGATTCCTTTCCCCTGTCGATGAGGATGTACCGCAACATTTTCTATCCAAAGAAAATCAGCCTGGAGCCATATTTCAATGAGGCAGGCCGCTTCCCCCTCAACAATGGCCAGGTCAATGTCATGCTCACGGATGGCCTTATTAAAGTCGGCCGTCATCGGAGTCGGTTCACGACCAATAACCGAAATCCATTTAGAATAGGCCGCAAGTACTATTTCACGAACTTTTTCCACTTCATTTTCTTCCGCACGCCGGAACCAAACGGCGACGTCAAGCGAATTGATCATATAAACTCCTTAAAGCTCGGCTGCCACTAAAATTTGCAACATAGCAGGCTTTGCTACGTTATGGCTAATTAACCCCGGATTGGCGCCACCAGTTTGACATTGCACTCATGTTTGTATTGAAAATGTACAATTCGTCTTAGTGAGAGCAATTTCCGCTGCTCGCTCCTGGCTTCCCTTCGTCGTCTATAAGTTGTCCGCTTCGTGCTGTAAGTTCAACGGGTTGAAGCCATTCGTCAAAGATGTAATCTCAAGCTTCTCCCTTCGGCAAGATACTTTTTAAAAAACGCATTTCTTCTGATATATAAGTTTCAATAATAAAGAAATTAAATTCTCTAGTGCTCCACTATCGAATTTTATAGAATAAAGGATAACACTTACATTGTTTTGTCGATAAAAAATAAATTTAACCACGCTTAAATCCTGACATTAATTTTATAATTCTGGAAGACATGTTCCTCTTCCAGAACAGTAGCTGTAAAATTTGTTCAATGGCATGATTGAGCTATAAGGTGCGGGATTTATTGATGCAGGATCATTAAAATATATATTTCCATCCTTCATTTTATAGCAAATGACGAGATGGCCTCCTTATGTCATCTTTTACTTATAAATATCGCCTGTGTTGATGAAAGAGGGTTCCTTATGATGAACATTATAATTTTAGTCAAGGATTGTGAACCGGTTAGCTACCCAACAATATTGATCAATAAATCCATTACATCTTTCGAACCTGTGTCTTTTTCCAAAATAGACACGAAAGCACAATGGTTTATTTTAGCAACATCACCGTTTTGATATTCCAATTGTATATCCTCGCCAAGAATAACTTTTCTACGCTCCAGTTTTCTGTTGTTAACCAGTAACTCTATGAGTTTTATGATATCTTTATCTTCATCGCGAAATTTATTGATGTTCTTCACACAATCCTTAACCTGAAGACTTATCAATGTAGCTGATGAGGTATTATGAATTCGGAAGGTCCAGAAAGAAGACAAATTAACCCAGATTGTCTCTTTTGTCATACTGAAACCAACGATTTTATATTTTAAAAGGACTTTAAGATGGGAACCAACGTCATCGTTACCGGGCATGCCAGTGGCATTGGATGGTATATCGCTAAAAAGTTTCATGATGAAGGTTTTAATGTTACTGGAATCGATAAAGATAGAACAAGTGGGTTGGAGAAGTCAATAAATCAGATTCAATGCGATCTCTCAAACTGGGAAGCAGTGAAAGACACATTCTCTCATCTCAACAGAATAGATTATGCCGTTAATGCTGCTGGTGTATCCGGAGTACGTAAAAGTGTCGATAACATCACTTCGGAAGAAATGATTGAATCGTATAAAGCCATCTTCCTGCCAACCTTTCATGCCTGCAAAGCAGAAATCAATTGCATGGTGAGGAATGATAGTCATTCAAAAATAATCAATATTGCAAGTTCAACAGCATCGTTTGGCAGCAAAGATATGGTTGCCTATAGCAGTGCTAAAGCTGCGATTGTTAATCTGACTAAAGTCTGTGCGGTTGAATATGCTCCCAAAATACAGATAAACTCCATCTCCCCAGCAACAGTGGACACCCCAATGATCCGGCGAAAATATAATGGTGAATTACCTGATTATAGTGATGCGTATCTTACCGGGAACTGCGGAACGGTTCACGATATATGGACAGCAGTGAAATTTTTCATAGAGAATGACTTCATGACTGGCAGTGATCTCCTTATGGACGGTGGATATTCATCCTCATTCTCACCGCGACTAAAGCAGAAAGAAGCACTGTGATAGTCATTTTGTACGTTGCAATGAACAGTACAGATACAATTGCCCCTTCATTAAGGTTATTTTCTCTCATCATTAGTGGAATTGAAATTCCACTAATGACAGTCTCTGCCACAAAGGCGGATATGAAATACCTGATAAAAACAAAGTATTGAGCCACCTTTAGTTTTTCAAAAATCCATGTATTCAGCATGTTACTGATCCATACAAACAAAAATGTCATGCCCATGATAGTTGGCAACTGTTCATAGACGGAAAGATAGTCCGACCTCTCACCAATATGTGAGAGCAGATATGCAATGGCAACAAAGATGGCATCCGACAGAAACCCATACCTTACAGCTGTATTAGCAAACCGTCTGCCATACAAATCCTGAATGATATTAACCAGTGTAAAAGTAACCGGGAAAAATATCAGCCCCATGGACAAATGAATTTTAGCCCCCATGATATAAACTGTTCTGTAATCGAAAAAGAAAAAAGTTGATGACGTGAGTATGATGCAAAATAAAACTGGCAAGAAAATTTTTGCGTGATCATGCTCAATGGTTTGTCCAAACACCCTGTCAAGAACATTAAACTTCATGAAAGTAACCTCTTGATAAAGTAAGAATAACTGGAGCAACAAATGAATTTTCTTCAATCCTGACTTCACACCCTTCTTTGTTAATCAGGATAAACCGCCCGTCACTGCATTTAATTTTAACAATCTGAACCTGACTTCCTGATGTATAGACACAAAATATATTCCCTTTTCTGGAAGCGGTATGATTTATAAATATGATGTCACTTTCCAATATGAATGGTGGAAAAACAAGTTTCACTACATTGATGCAATATGTCAGGTGTGGAATTGCAATATCATCCTTCAGAAAATCCTGAAGTTTTAAAGGCACCCTTTCGGTAGCGATTAGAGGAGGTGTCGCTGACAAGAGTCTTTCCAGACCTGACTCATCAATTTGAGGTATTAGATAACAGTTTAACTCTCTGTTAAACACCGCGACAGGAATACTATGCTTCTCAGATAAATCGAAGAGACTTTGTTCTGATACACCAAAACTATCTGAAATATGGAGTCTTTTGCTCGATACAGGTATCTTATCATGGAAAATCCAGTTCTTAACCGTCGTTTCTTTTTCCCCACTTATCAAAGCAAGTCGCTTCTCTTTACTTCTAATCTCGGGAAGGATTAACTCAGAAAGTTCCAGGGCTTTCTTAATGAATTGAGTACGCTTGATCATTTATGTGATATTCATCATGATTGATTTGTGTCTATTTGGTATAAAGACACATAATTTATTTTACCTGGATTGATATTAAGTTCTTTGTATTCGTTTTGCAATTCCCCTGCCCTTAAATATAAGCAGATTGAAATACCTCATGTGATATTCGGAGCAACTACCTATATGGAGGTAAGTAATATGGAAAAGTTCGATGAATCAGACGATTGGCACAGGGAAGATATACTCGCAGCAATCAGAAAAAAAAGGGGTCTCTTGCAGCACTCTCAAGGGAGCATGGCCTTTCCTCAGGAACTCTGATTAACGCATTAAATAAACCCTGGCCTCGGGGAGAAAACATCATTGCTGATATTATAGGCGTACCTGCATCAGATATATGGCCCAGCCGGTATAGGGGAGCTACAAGGAGAGATGCAAGCGAGACTCCTCGCAGAGGTACTAATAAATCTAACAGTGGTCACTCCACACCCAAAAAAACAGGAAGTAAAAATTGAAATCACTCGCTGAAAAATGATGCTCCACCAGCTTTTAGATCAATACGCTTAAGATAGTATTGTGGGGAGCATCCAATTCTGTACTGACTATGCAGCCTGGATACAGGCTTATTAACTCCCCCCACTTACTTAAAACACCATTGCTCTGTGAGATCCCTAGATCACCTGATAGCAAAATTTTCAGAGTATGAAAGTCAATACATCGCTCAAAGCAGCCCTATATTGTAGGACTGCCTGGTGCCAATAAAGGACATTACAAACACTACGGTGTGCTAATGTCAGGGAGCAAACCACCGATTGCCGAGCCCTGAAGATAGATAGTAGTAAACAGTTCGTTCCTCAGCAGCACACTGGTCAGAGGGCACTCCGTTTTGTTTGTTGAATCAGGGCAAGAAGATGCTGGGCAAACTGCCTCGCCGCCTCTTCATTCGATACCATGTACTCCTCATGAAGTACGTTTTTGAAACGAATCGTCATGATGCCGTAAATGGCCCAAGGGATCGGGTGGTTATCATTAAAACGCCTATCTGGCCCGCCATTTTTGTTCGCATATCGCCACGTATTCCCCTCCACTTTGCTATCTGTCGGAACGTCTTCGGTTTCAGCAAATCGTGTACGCCCATAGTCTAACTCCACGTCGGAAATTGAAACTACTGCGAACTGGGATTCGTTTTCGATCAGCAGGAACCCAGGGAATATATAAACGTCTCCCCCATTGCGGTTTTCCAGATGCGGGACCATCCTGAACTCATCACTATTGGAAACCGGAAGGCAGTTTGGTCGTCCCATGCTGAACAACACGCCTTCGCGTGAAACCTCTTTATCCGCCTGGGTACGCTGCCTGAACTTGTCGGTGTCCCTGTATGACAGAATATCCCAGATTTTCTTGCTCCGTGAGACGGTGCCAAATGACTGACTGAGCGCGCGATAATGCGCTAGAATTTTCTCATCACCTCCCCAGTCAAACATCACGCCCGTGCTTTCCAACTCAGCCTCCCCGCCCTCAATATTTTCGGCAGTAGCGTGTGCTTTGTCTCGAAGCGTGGCCAGCTTTTTGCTGAAGAGGCTTCGCAGAATAATCATGCCGTAGAATCTGGCCTGCCTGTCGAGCTTCTGCTTCTGATTTCTTAATGCAGCGAGTGCGCTGGAAATCTCCTGACGTGTTGTTTCTGCCTGATTGATCATATCCGCGAGCTCTGACATTCCCATTTCACCAATGGTGTCAATATCTGCGCTCACCACGGGCGTGGTCGAAAGGTCAATATGTTCAAAAGTTGGTGAAGGGGAATGACCAGATTCAAAAGGCACGGCCGGGAGGACCGAATCAGTCCGGGAACCTGAGTTTTTTTCACCGATTTTATGAGTGTATGAAATTCCGGAACCCGGGATACCAGCCGTGGCCTTTGCTCCGTTCCTTCCCCCAAAGTTAAGTGTTGCACCCGGCACACCTACAGACCAACTGGTACCGCCCGATGACACGTTGAGATACAGACCCGGCGCAATTTTTAGGCGCTTTCTAAAACGTAATCCCATAAATCCCCCTCCATGACGTTGGGAATAATCTTAACCATATGTGTATATGTAGGGAAGCTGTTAGCACTATCAGAATTAAGGGGGTTGTATTCTTTGAGGCTCGGAGATTAAACAGCCTTGCTATTAAAGGTTTAGCCATGTGAACAGACGACCATACCCTGTATAACGTAGAGGCATTACCAAACTTTCTCCACCGTACAGACTCTTTCCACACGCCCCCGACTTCATCGTAGTGATATAGAATCTATGTCCAATGAGAACTACCCTTGGCTTGCCCCTCGTTAGTTAAGTCGCCATCAACGGTGAGAATAATTGCTAACTTCCAATCCTCGCTCTTTACTGCCACTCAGGTTTGGTGATTTACAGTTACAGAAGCAAGATAAATTATCATTTCAAACACATATCAGCTTCCAGTCTAAGAGGGTGTCTCATTTAGGGGAACTCCCCTACCTCATAGTCCCTCTCATAACTAGTCTGTCAGACTCTCAACTATTCTGGCTTTAAAATGTGGCCGTAATGTGTTAAATCTAATGACGTTTCGAATTTACATGCTTACTCCTCAACAAAAAACTTATCCTGGTACAAACATTAATTTCTGGCATGACCCTGAAACCAATATCAAATTCATAGGCTGCAACCGGCAAACCATTTGATAGATAAATCGTCATCCCTTCCGCTCTGTCCGTAGGTTCATCAATAGCTGTTAACTCAGCCAATGCTCGCCAGGACACTCCTCTGATACCAGCAAAACGACCATTATTAGATATATACAAATACAAGTCCTGAAATTGTTCAGGGGTTAGTGCTGCTTCCTTTTTATGTGTAGCTTCTTTCTCGACATTTCTGAAGTTCCATGAATCCATTACGTAACTCCTTTATAGGACAAATTTCGGCAGCGACAGAGGCCACGAATCTTCAGGACCTCTGATCGCACAAGCACCACCAGTTGGCTGATGCTATATCAGGTATACCAACAAGCCAGTAGCTGAATGTTATATCGGGACGGCCAGATCTCTTCCGGGCTGGACTGTAACGCCTCTGCAATGAGGCGTTCGCCTCTAGGCCAGGGTCTCCTTAAAGCATTATGTAATGTATTTGGAGCTAACCCTGCAGCTCTTGATATGGCAGATAGCGTTGTACCTTTCTTTCTTAAATCAGCGATAATGTCTGCTGCGTGCCAGTCCTTTTTGGTCATCGTAAATTCCTACTTATAGGGAGAACAGATAAGTTTTGGATTCTGACTGAGTACCCTCTTCAAAAATAAACCTTAGCATTGCTAAGATTTGTTACCTTAAGGAATACTAAGACTGCTGTCAATGTGAACAGTTAGTAAATGCCTTACTTTTCACTCAACGGCAGATCAGTAGTAACCAGTTTCTAATACGGTGAACATCTAGACGTTCTCTGATGTCCGCAAGTGACAAGGCACCTTGCAGTTACCAACCATCTCTTACTATCTGTTTTTAATATTATTTTTCAAAAAAATTTCAATCCATTCGATGGAGTTATAGTAAAAATGGATGAGCTGGTAATTCTGACATGCTTGTACGGGGGATGGTATGGCCCAGAAAAAGTACTAATCTTAGTAATTCTCAACAAATAAAAACTTTAGAAATGCTAAATATGAGGTATCAATATAATCCCTAGGTAATGACTGAATGATCCCCAATCGCTTAAAGGAAGCCAGATTAAGAGCGAATCTGACACAGGAAAAGTTAGGTATTCTGGCTGGTATTGAAGAATCTACAGCCAGTTCTCGGATGTCACATTATGAGAAAGGGACTCATACTCCTACATTTGAACTTGCCTGCGAGTTCGCTAAATTGCTCGATGTTCCTGAATGCTATTTTTACATTCTTAAAGATGATTTTGCTGCAGAAGTTCTCGATTTATATCTGAAACACAAACAGCAGAAATAAACATTATTTTCAATAAAAACAGTTGGTTGAAGATATCCCTTCGTTGCATTCGCGAGACTCGTTTTATTGCTCCTGCAGGCACTGCAATCATCTTATTTAGCAGTTGAAAACAAGAGCGCGCCGAATCCACAACCAGAACGGTGACTCCAACTCGAATACGAACGCAAGAAGATGGCAGCAAAGCAAAATTTGAAACCAAAATGCCTGAACGCAACTGATGGTATAGGCTGATTTCGCCTCCATAGGCGGTATAACCGTGTTTCACAGCAACATACTTTACTATTTGATGTAGCACATTATTCTAGTTGCAATTGAGACATGTTGCATACAATCCCGTGACATTCCTCAAAAATTTCAGCATTCGACTGGAATCAATCAAAAATCCAACAATAATAACCTCGATTTATTATTCTAACCGGTATGGATACGGACAATTCTTATAAAAAGGACTTTTCTTGAAGATGCTCACGTTTGCAAAATACACAGCATTAGCAATTTATGGACTCATCGGTATTTTTGGCTGGTATGAATATCAGGCTCAGATGGAGCGTCATAAGAATGTTGCCGTCATGGACAATATCTCTCCTGACATGACCATTAATTATGTCAGAGCGATGGTCTGGTACCATTCCCGTGGAAAACTTCAGGAACTGCGTTCAATTCTTCTAACAGATGATTTAAAGCAAAAAGAAAGGATTGAAATAAGAATAAAAAACATGTTGCAACACAGATCATCAGCATATATCAGAGAGTTTAACAGTTTAAGAACACCAATAAAAAATTTAGGAAACTGGTACCAGGATAATTTCGATTTCAATAAATTCCTTCAAGACGTTTACTCAGTTGTTTTCGACAACGCGCTAAACGTTGATGAAAAAATACGCAATATAGCTGATGTAATGGAAGAGT
The DNA here is from genome assembly GCF_047947045.1 of Pantoea sp. App145. Lineage (NCBI taxonomy): Bacteria > Pseudomonadati > Pseudomonadota > Gammaproteobacteria > Enterobacterales > Erwiniaceae > Pantoea > Pantoea sp. App145. The sequence goes on along the minus strand of NZ_CP133293.1, from coordinate 4,036 downwards.
ACCAAAACATATCAAACAGGAAACTGATTGATAAATTAAACAAAGAGGGAGTTTACCATGAGTAATAAAAAGGTTGCGGTTATTTTGTCTGGGTGTGGTGTTTATGATGGCGCAGAGATAAATGAAGTTGTACTAACATTACTGGCTCTGGAAAGTAATGATATTCAATATCAGTGCTTCGCTCCTGACATAGAGCAATACCATACAGTAGATCATACAACTGGGGATACTGAGGCCATCCCGAGAAATGTACTGAAAGAATCCGCAAGGATTGTACGCGGCGAGATTTTGCCTCTCACAGACTGTCTCATTGAAGAATTTGCTGCTGTAATTGTTCCGGGTGGGTTTGGGGTTGCCAAAAGCCTTTCAAATTTTGCAGCAGCTGAATCTGAATTCCATGTTGAGAAGAGCACACTTTCCACTCTCAGGAAATTTGCAGACAAGAAAAAACCAGCTGGTTATATGTGTATTGCGCCTGTTCTGATTCCAACCGTCTACGGCCCGGATGCTAAAGTGACGATTGGAAATGACGATAGTGTCATTGAATTTATCAGAAGATCTGGTGGTATGCACCAGCTAGCCGGATACGATGAAATCGTATTTGATGAAGAAAAAAAGATCGTAACCACCCCTGCGTTCATGCTGGCAAAAAACCTCCGGGAAGCGAAAATAGGCATTGATAAACTGGTGGATAAAGTGGTTTCTCTGTGTTGAATATGTTTCTATTCTGGTGCGCACTGGAAGTCCTGCTTTTTATCCTTGTGATTACGTTGATGGAAATGAAATCCAAGACAGATAAATTTCATCAGCGAGAAGCAAGACCTTCACTTGCATATGATTACGAAACACGAAGTGTCATTCTGGATGATCGATACATTCTTGCAACTTTTCGTAGTCAATCCTTAAATCATACTCTTTTTGAGTACCTTTATAGAAATCCTGAGAGGAAGATCGAGTTTACAGAACTTGATCATGAGGTTCTTAAAGGCAGAGTACTTAATCTTACAAAAGCAGCTGATGCAATGGGGTTTCGGTGCGATTTGCGCCGTTTATTATTCACGGCTGATGGTAACTCTATAACGTTCCATCCTTCAAAAATCAGCTTTATCAAAGGAGTTATAAAGGTTATATGATTTACTAATAATAATTAAGATGTAACACTGAAACACTTCTGAAAAAACGACCTCCATTCTCTGTACTGGCGGTCGTTTTTTATCTCTTCTTAAAAGAGATTTTTTTCATAACCACATGAAAAATATGAAAATGCAACTCATTCTGACTTCTAATCTGTAGAGCATTCCTCAACATTTTCATTCTGACATATTCGGACTCTTCTTTTACTGCTTTTATCTTGAAAGCACCTCCTCTACTTTAATTCATGCACTATCTTTGAGTCTCACCAGAACCAGAATTAAGGCTAAAGCTTTGCTTCTAAAATATATCCTGATTATTAGGAGTAGGAAGATGATGCATTAGCAATCCGCTTTTAAAGGATTTTTAATTATTTTTTATCGGGAGTGAAGATGAAGGAAAAAAGCATGACCTCAGACTGGCATAAAGAAGACATTATCGCAGCAGTAAGAAAGAAGAAGAAATCTCTTGCGGCACTATCAAGAGAATATGGCCTTGCTTCTGGTACTTTAATGAATGCCATAAACAAGCCCTGGCCTCGTGGAGAAAACATCATTGCAGATATAATAGGGATTCCAGCATCAGATATATGGCCAAGTCGTTACAGGAAACCTACAAGACGAGGAGTACGAAAATCCTCGATTAAAAAAACAAGGGTATAAAAGACCCTTCTATTTTCGGAACTATCAAAAAATAAGTTAACTGTGCTCATTTATATTTTCGAAATGAACTCAGTAAGTTAAATGTCAACCAGGATAGTTTATAGCCAATTCCTTTAACGGCAATATCAACTACTGGTTAAACACCAAATTTTCTTCATGCGTCAGTATTTGGCACTTATATAATGATTGCAAAACGCTTAAATGAATCCTGATTGAATGCCAATCTGACGCAGGAGAAATCAGGTGTATCAGCAGGTCTGGTAAAAACCAGTGCTTATTCGCCTTTATCTCATTATGAGAATGGCGTATATAAGCCTATGTTCGAGCTGGCGTGCGCATTTGCTAAAGGACCTGATGTACCTGAATGTTACTTCTACATCATTGATAATGCTTTCGTAGAAAAGAGCTGTAACTATATCGTGATGCTGATGACACAAACCATCATGGTTCAAGCATTGCCGATTGTCACCAACCCAACTGCATGACATTTCACTGTGCACTTAAGTAGGTTTGGAGATGATTAGTTTGCACAGCCGTGTTAAGTGGTGCTGTGAACCGGCCTTTTAAGCATCCTTAGAACTGGCTTACACTACAATCCCAACCTGATTCAGCAGCATGGCAGACATCACTAAGCAAATGATGGAAAGGGGTAACGCAATGATAAGTTGCTTTTTATTTATCTCTCTGAGCAACATCTTATGCTCAGTATCCTCTTTGGAAGTTTTGCATCGGTGTATCACATTGAGATACTTAAAAACATTTCTGACAGAACGTATCGTGGCTGTTATCAACATGAATGAAGCAAATGCATAGCTATAGAAAATCATGTTATTTTCTGTGTTTGCTATAAATGCAAGACTGAAGATAATTGCCACAGATAAAACAACCCCCAATATGCCCATAATCATTTCCCAACGATACATAGTGGCTAAATCAGTATGATTAACGGTATGGAATTCTCTCAGGTATTCAGCGTGTAAAAATTTCTCAGCCTCATTTCTGATTAGCTTTGTTTCCTGAGCACTTTGGAGCTTATCTATCGAAGAATGCAGCATAAATGCACTTAAGATAATGACTACTTTTATCATCGGTATAATTAAATCATCAACGAACGTTGGCATTAACTATGTCGTTAAACATTACAGAACACTCCTTTTCTGAAAAATCACATCCCTCTCATGCACATTCAACGCATTGAAAATATTCACCTATAAGGTGAGATTCATGGTCTGTCATGTATGGTAAGTTTATAACATACTGATTCATTTCCTCCATGGCAATAGTACATTAGTTAACCCTTGTCTTTAATTCAAAAGGCGTTGATTACTACAATAATCAACTGTTCCACTGCTTAATAAAATGACATCAGATTATAATTGGAACCATTAACATGGAATTTCAACACTGTCTTTTCTTCTTGGTATCAGGGTGTTATTCCCTTTAATAACAGAAAAATCCGGGGCTTCGCAGAAGAGAGAACGGCTCATAACGTCGTGAGCAGTTCTCTTTTTGCTTATTTGAACGGTTCGTCTGGCAGGACCGATTTACCTTTGTACGCTGAAAGGATGCGGGGTCGCATTCGTGGCCCGGGAAGATTCACTAATGAGACGTCTCCGGCGATACTTTCTCCCATCAGAGTCCTGACGATATCAGACAAGGACCCGAACTCCGCATCGAGTCTTGCTGCCCTGCCGGTTATGTGATTAATCATAACCGGATCATAGACCGCCACAGGGTGGATAAAAGGCAGTTGACCGCCATTAATCAGGGAGAAAAGCCATACGGGGCTGAAATTACCTGGGCTGTTCAGCGCAATATCAAATCGCCCATGTGGAGGTGTGAATCGCACCTGGACCGGGAAAATGCCACCGAGTTCATCCGAGTATTCACTGCTGATATTCCATCCATACGGTGTACTGAGGTCCTGCATTACATTGCAGGTCAGTTTCCAGCGCATATCCAGTCCACCAGCGTGATAATCCTCAAAATCGAAAGGTGTCATAGACCTGATAACATCTGCCGTAATGATTTTATAGTCGCGCAGATGAAATCCCAGAGAGTTTTCCAGTGCATCCAGCCTGCTTTTGCGCGCATAGCTGTATTCACGCGTCTGCACACCGTCAAGGCTGCATGCCGTACAGAAACTCATGAGTGACTTCAGCTCGTGTTCATTGAGGTGAAATAGCGAGGTGGCATCCCTCGTCCAGTCCTTCGGCAACAGTGCTGAAAGACGTTCCTTTTCC
>NZ_CP133292.1:0-399597 GCF_047947045.1 Pantoea sp. App145 | reverse complement strand
TGGTGGCGTCTTCAATCACACTGACGCTGAAGCCTTTTTTCACCGCATCCATGGCTGTCCAGCCCACACAAAAATCTGTCGCCACACCCACCACATAAAGTTCGCTGATCCCGCGTTCATGCAGATAGCCTGCCAGACCTGTTGGCGTACTGTGATCGGCTTCCTCAAAGGCAGAATAACTGTCCAGTTCGATGTTGTAGCCTTTACGAATCACTAATTGTGCTTTGTCCGTTTTGACCTGCTTGTTGATTTCAGCACCTGAGCTGCCCTGCACACAATGATCGGGCCACAGAACCTGCGGACCATAGCTGGTTTCAATAACATCGAGAGGTTTCTTGCCTTCGTGGCTGCTGGCAAAAGAGATATGCCCTGCCGGATGCCAGTCCTGAGTCACAATGATATTATCAAATTTATCATACAGACTATTTATAACTGGAATGATCACATCGCTATCCTGAACCGCAAGCGCACCGCCGGGCAGGAAATCATTTTGCATATCGACAATGATCAACGCTCTTTGACTGTTCATTCTATTTCCTTTCAGGAAAGTCTTATTACTGTCAGCACTTTTCGCAAAGGCACTCCCCGTTGCAGCCAGTGCCGTTGCGCCTAATGACGCCACAATTAATTTTCGCCTTGATATATTATGCATTTTATTCCCTTAATTCATTATGCATGGTTGATTAAATGATTTATTTTTACGCTAAAGTCGTATTCGATAATAACAAGACGGCGAGTGATTATTTCTTTCAACCCTGCCACATTAGCGTAACAGCATGATTTTATGAACCGCGATCAGGAGAGTGAAGTTCGTTTGCAATAATTTACTGCCATAAGGATGAACCGTGATAATTTTTAAGTCCTTCCTTAATAAAATAAAGAATTCTCTTATCCTGTCACCGGAGGAGCCAGCGAGACACATGATAATGTCGACGCCGAAAAGGTATCAGCCGCCATTATCATCATGTTTTACCGGCTTTTCATGCTGGCTAATTCTTAGGTTTACTGCTTTTTTCAATCGTACACGTATTGTATACTTTCCAGTAAATGTCTTGATGGTGAGTACCAAGTGACCTCAGTAAAACAAACCTCTGCAGAAAAGTTAGGGGAAGTGGCCTATCAAATGCTTCGCCGTATGATCCTGGAAAAAACCCTCCGGAGCGGCGGGGCGGTGGTTGAAGGTCGTCTGGTGGAAGAACTTAATATTTCCCGGACACCGCTACGCGAAGCGTTGCTGCGACTCGAAGGTGAAGGGTTGCTGGTCAGATCGAGCGCACGCTCCTATTCTGTTCGCTTTATTAGTGCGCAGGAATATTTTCAAATCATGAAAGTCCGCGAGCTGCTGGAAACCGAGGCGATTGCGCTGTCCATCAACAAAATTGATGCCGGAGTGATTGATCAACTGGCTGAGCAGGTGCAGTCTTTATCGGCTGGTCAGCCCGAACAAGCCTACTGGGATGTTGACGATACGGTACATACCCTCTTTGCTCAGCATTCGGGCAATGCGGTGCTGGCACGGATGATTGAACAGGCCCGCACCCAGAGCCGGATGTTTGAACTGATCACCCCCTTTAACCGCATCGAAGAAGATCGTGAAGAACATCTGGCCATCCTGCATGCCTGGAAAAGCGGGGATGCCGCAGCGGCCAGCCAGGCAGTGAGAACGCACCTGAGAAACCTATCGACTTTCGTGATGAAAAGGATCACCGAAGGCAACTAAACGCGCGAGGGTATGCCGCGGACGCATACCCTCCCAAAGTGGCTTACTTGATCTGCCCAGGGCAGCAGGGGCATCCCTCAACATGTAACGGGTTACGCACCTCCGCACCCGGTTTACTGCGCAGCAACACTGGCTGGAAACTCAGCTTCCTTTCAGCATGCTGTGAACAGACCGGGCAGGGTGCCGGTTGATCGCGTTCCGCCACCGAACGACGCAATTCAAACGTGCCGCAGTCCGGGCAATGATAGTCATAGTAAGGCATAACGTTCTCCTACCACTTGCCAACTTCACCACGTCGAATGAAACGTCCCTGACCGGTTTTACCTACCCACTGGTCATCACTAACCAGCAGCTCACCACGTAACAGCACCTTCTTAACTTTACCCTGTACCTGATGTCCTTCGAAAAGGGTGAAATCAACGTCACTATGCTGCGTCGCGGCACTGATAGTGTGCTTTTCAAGCGGATCAAAGATAACGATATCGGCGTCGCTGCCCACGGCAATGGTGCCTTTTTGTGGGAACAGGCCGAACAGCTTCGCCGGTGCGGTGGACATCAGCTCAACAAAGCGGTTCAGCGAAATGCGACCGCTGCGCACGCCGCCGTCATACACCACGGTCATACGCGTCTCGACACCTGGCACGCCGTTAGGGATTTTGGAGAAATCATTCGCGCCCAGCGGCTTCTGATTAATTTTTCCTAAGTGACCTTCTTTCATGCAGTAGGGGCAATGGTCGGTGGAGATCAATTGCAGGTCATCGGTTTTCAGTGCTGTCCACAGTGCGTTTTGCGCTTCTTTGGAACGCAGCGGCGGGCTCATAACAAAACGCGCACCATCAAAGCTGTCGGACTCGTCGCTGTCAGCGTAAGAAGATTCATCAAAGAACAGGTAATGCGGACAGGTTTCGGCGAACACCGGAATGCCCAGGTCACGCGCTTCCACCACATGTTTTAGTGCTTCTTTGGCTGACAAATGAACAAAGTAGACCGGTGCTTCGGCCAGTTCTGCCAGTTTGATCCCGCGGTGAGTGGCTTCACCTTCCAGCAGGGCGGGACGCGTCAGGGCGTGATGGCGGGGTGAGGTGTGCCCCTGCGCCAGCGCTTCCTGAATTAACAGTTCGACGATGGTGCCGTTTTCCGCATGCAGCGCGACCATGCCGCCATGCTGGCCCACCATACGCATGGCCTGGAAAATGGCGGCATCATCCGACATCACCGTGCCCGGATACGCCATAAACATCTTGAAGCTGGAAACGCCTTCATGACGGATGGCATAGCGCATATCTTCCAGTACTTGTTTGTCCACCTCGGTGATAATGACGTGAAAGCCATAATCAATGCTGGCGACGTTGTCAGCTTTGGATTGTGCGCGTTCGATGGCCTGCAACGGGCTGGTACCATGATTTTGCAATGCAAAATCGATAATGGTGGTGGTACCACCAAACGCTGCCGAACGGGTGCCTGATTTAAAGTTATCGGCGGTGACCGAGGGGCCAAAGGTGTTTTCCATATGGGTATGGCAGTCCACCCCGCCCGGAAACAGCAGCATGCCGCTGGCTTCGATCACCTGGCAATTTGCCCCAGGTTGCAGGTTCAGTCCGATGCTGACTATCTTTTCATTCTCAATAAGAATGTCGGCGTGATAATCGTCGACAGCAGTGATAATGCGCCCACCGCGAATCAGGGTACTCGTCATGTTGGTCTCCGCTTGCAATTAGGAATTGGCAGTAAAGGATTGTGCAAAAGCCAGCGCCGTCGCTAACCGCTGACGCTGTGCGTCGTCAACGGCAGGCACTGGCGGGCGGGGCATAGCATGGGGAAGATGCCCGGCAAGATGCAGACAGGCTTTTAAACGTGCATTGGCATGAGTGCCAGGCCAGGTGCCGTAAATCTCCTTCGCCAATGGATAAACAAACTGATGCAATCGCTGTGCTTCAGCGAGGTTCTGTGCCTGCATCGCGTTGTACAACGCCACCACCAGTTCCGGGACCACTGCCGCCAGGCTCACCAGGCTGCCATCGGTGCCCAGCGCAAAGCAGGTCAGCAAATGCTCATCACCCGAGGCCATCACCGCGACGTGCGGTGCAACTTCACGCACCAGCCGCAGGTTTGCCTCATAGGTCGCGGTTTCCCAGCTGCCTTCTTTCACTGCAACCACATTGGGTAAACAGACCAGTTGCTGCAGCAGGCTGGGTGGATAAGCCATACCACCGCTGTTCACTCCCGACTGATACAGCATCATGGGTAAAGCGGCGTTTTGGTTGGCGATCCGGTGGTGATTGAGTACCGTTTTATCGTCGGTGGAAAGTGTCCAGGAATAGGGGGGGAACAGCAGAATGGCGTCGGCTCCAGCGGCTTTCGCATCATCGGCCTGAGCCTGCGCATCGTAACTGTCTTCAGCATTGAGACCTGCCACCAGCAACGTATCCGGCGGACACACCTGACGAGCCAGAGTGACCACCCGGCGTTTTTCCTCACGCGAGAGCGCGAAGTTTTCACCCGCATGCCCGTTGATCAACAGACCGCGAATCCCTGCCACCTGCGAAACCTGGCGCAAATGCGCAATCAGGCTTGCTTCATCAATGTATTTGCCGGTCTCATCCATCGGACAGACTGTCGCCGCATACACACCCTGGTAATGGTGTAACTCTTTCATTTTGTTATTAGCCTCTGGAAAAGGAAGCGACCGCGTTGTTTTCAATGGGTAGCAGTCGTGAGGGATCGAAAAGCGGCATGTCTGGTTGCTGGCCTAAAATCTGCTGAGCCAGCAATTTGCCCATATAAGGGCCGCTGGTATAGCCGGAGTGGACGCATCCGATAACGTAGAGATCCGGGTGCTGCGGCACTGGCCCAATCATCGGCATCGCATCGGCGGTTTCGGACTCCAGGCCAAGCCAGATACGTGCGACGCGGGCGGAAGCCAGCGCCGGAACAGCGTGTTGCCCGAGCCGCAGGTTACCGATCAGGTTCTCGGGAATGGTTTCTCTGCCGCCCAGTTCACGCGAGCCGATACCCTGCCAGCCACCGCCAATCACCACCGTGCCATTAGCAAACTGCTTCATGGAGAGCAGGCCATTGGCGATGCTCAGGACCGAACGCATCACCGGCGGCATCCTTTCAGTCACAATCAGCTGGTTGATCAGGGTTTTAACCGGAATGGTTATGCCAACCATTTCCAGCATCGGTTCCAGCCAGACGCCGCCAGCCAGCACCAGACGGGAGGCCTCAACAGACTGGCTGTGATCTTCGGTTGAAACACGATAACCCGCGCTCTGCCGCTCAATATGACCAACCGGGAATTGTTCCATGATGGTCACCCCGGCAGCCCGTAATGCCGCATGAAACGCACGACCGGTCAGATAGGCGCTGGCGAAACCGTCTATTTCACAAAAGGCAGCCGCCTTGATGGAACCATTGATGCCCGGATCGATCTTCATCGCCGCCTGCGGGGAGATCACCGAGATATCTGCGCCATATGCACGCCGCGCGGCGGCACGTTCCTCCAGCATGGCTACTTCGGCGTCGGTAAATGCGAGGGATAAACCGGGCGCATGGGTCGCCAGCACGCCCTGACCCAGCCAGGTTTCCGGCTGCATCCACATATCCCAGGCTTTCATGGCGTAGGGCACCAGTGCCGCGCGGGTCATGTGCAGCGTTAACGTACCCGCATTGACGCCGGATGCGCTGCGGCACAGGGCATTGCGTTCCACCACCACCACGCGCATCCCGGCTTTTGCCAGAAACAACGCAGTGGAGCAGCCCATAACGCCGCCGCCCACGATGCACACATCAAAGCGTGATGAAGCGTTAAGTTCACTCACAGTGGGGCCGCCTTAGGAATCGGAATGTCTGCATAGTCGTAGTCACCGGTCATGTCGCTGATGGTGAGCGGGCGAAGTGGGGTGCGGGGAGAGAAGATCCCGACAGATTCACGCGACACGCCTTGTTTGTTGGCCAGCAGTTCGGCAGCAATATCACCACAGGTGCGTCCCTGGCACGGGCCCATGCCACAGCGCGTCCAGGCTTTCAGCTGGTTTACATCCGTGGCTCCGGCCTCGCAGGCCTGTTCAATTTCCGCGCGCGTCACGTCTTCACAACGGCAAACCACGGTATTCTGCGGGATGCTCTCAACATGGCCTTCACGCAGCGCCATCATAGCGGCCATCTTCTGACCGAAACGGGCGGCGTGTTGCCAGGCTTTGGTCAGGCTCTCCGCTTCAGATGCGGCTGCGGTTGCACCGCGAATAAGAGCCACACAGGCCAGCCCGACCCGTTTTCCCTGTTCAATGGCCGCAGTGGCACCACGAATACCGGCGCTGTCGCCAGCAACAAACAGCCGTTCACGGCTGGTCTGGCCATTTTCATCCGTCTGTGCAATCCAGCCTCCCGCTGCACGGGAATAATAATGTTTTGCATGCAGCAGACGCGTAATGTCGGTAGAAGGTGTCAGACCATGGCCAACGGCAACGCAATCCACCAGAATCTGTTTCGTGGGACCGGCAATGGGCCGCGCCGAGGCATCACACGGAGCCAGCTCAGCCAGTAGCTGATCGCCTTGTGCAGTCACTTTCACCAGAGTATGGCGTGAATAGATCGGTACCCTGGCGCGTAAAATCGGCAAGCCATAACTGAGGCTTTGTTTGAAAATGGCGGGGCGGGCCAGCAACGCTGCGGCTGTGCTGCACCACTCGCTACGCGAGGCAATATCCACGATGCCTTTCACCTGGCCGCCCGCTTTGAGGGTATTACCCGATACTGCCACCAGCAGAGGCCCGCACCCGGCCACCAGGGTGGTGTTGCCCGGCAAGGTACGTTGCGATTTGAGTAAAATCGTCGCCGCTGCCAGACCAATGACGCCGGGCAGCGTCCACCCCTCGAAGGGCACTACGCGTTCTGTGGTGCCACTTGCCACCAGCAGCACCGTCGTGGTGCAGGACATCGAACCGTCCGGCCCGAGGGCATCAACACGATAATCGCCGGTTACCGCCCACACGGTATGCCCTAAAAAGAGGCGCACGTTGCTCCGTGATAGTTCATCGCGCAAGGTTTCACCGGCCCTGAATTCTGCACCGTCCATTTTTGCGTCTGGCATGATCGGCGCACGATAAACCTGCCCACCGGCAGCGCTATTTTCATCGAACAGTGCGACACGCAGTCCTTTCGCTGCTGCCATCAGTGCCGCCGAAACGCCAGCCGGACCGGCACCCAGCACGATCAGGTCATAATGATTCATAAGGATCGATATCCGGTACAGAGTGAACAATCAGGTCAGCACTGGCCTCAGTTTTGCAAGCTAATACCCGCTTACCCTCCACCATGACCAGGCACTCCTGACACGATCCCATCAGGCAAAACATGCCCCGGGGTTGATGTTGATGAGGACTGAAGCGCAACGTTTTGACGCCACTCGAAAAAAGCGCGGCGGCAATGCTCTGGCCCTTCAAGGCCATATATCCCTGATTGTCAAAAACGAAACGGACGTTTTTCCCTGAAATGTGCTGCATAAAGTCACCCTTTTTGGTCGACAACTGCTCATTGAGGCTTGACAAGATGGAAGGCATGGTATCGTATACCAATCGTATATGTAAAGCATACGAAGTTTATATCGTTGGTAATTTGCCAACACCAGGGTAAGCAATCAGACGACGCCGGGAGTTAAATAATGAGTAAAATTAGTATGTTGGGAAAAATGGTTATCGCGAGTTGTATTGCCAGCGCGCTGTTTGGCGCTGCAACGGCCAACGCCAGATCGCTGGATGAGATCATGAAATCCAAAACTCTGATCGTCGGCGTGAATCCAAATCTCCCGCCGTTAGGGGTGTATGACGATAAAAATCAGATCTCTGGTTTTGATGCGACCGTAGCGAAAAAAATTGCCGATTCGATGGGCGTGAAACTGGAACTGGTTGCGGTTGGGTCGAATGACCGCGTGCCATTTATCATGTCTGACAAAATTGATGCGGTGATGGGCGGCATGACCCGTAATGATGACCGTATGAAAGTGGTCGATTTCACCGATCCGGTAAACACCGAAGTGCTGGGCATTCTCACGACCGAGAAAAAACCCTACAAAAAATGGCAGGATCTGAACGACCCGTCAGTGAAACTGGTGCAGGTACGCGGCACCACGCCAATTAAATATATCCAGGACAATATTCCCAAGGCTCAGTTGTTAATCCTCGATAACTATCCGGATGCCGTGCGTGCTATTGCCCAGGGCCGTGCCGATGCGCTGATTGACGTGCTCGATTTCATGCTGGATTACACCAAAAAGTATCCCACCAAATGGCACGTCGTGGATGACCCGATTGAGGTGGACTACGACTGTATCGCCGTCAGCAAAGGCAATACTGCACTGCGCGAGAAGTTAAATACCGAGATCGCCTCACTGCATAAATCAGGCTTTATCGGCACCAGCTGGAAGAAATGGTTTGGTCACGCCATGTTGCATGATCCCACCGCCTCGCCGACGAAATACTGATTTTCGTTCTGATTAAATCGGGTGCCCGGAAGGTCAGGGCACCCTTGTGTGATTGAGCATTGTTCTGATGAACCTGAATTTTTTCCCTATTCTCGATCAGTTGCCTTACCTGTTGGGCGGAGCCTGGATTAGCCTGCAACTGGCAGTGCTGGCCTTCGCCTTTGGTATGGTTATTGCGATGATTTGTACCAGCATCCTGCGCTATGGTCCCAGGCTGGCAGGCAAATTTATTAACGCCTATGTGATTTTTGCCACCAATACTCCGCAGCTGGTGCAGATCTATTTTCTGTTTTTTGCGTTGCCAGAAGTCGGTATTTTGCTTTCGCCGTTTACGGCGGTTCTGATCGGCGCCACTTTCAACGCGGGTGCCTATTTGTGCGAAATCCAGCGCGCAGGTTTCGACTCTGTCCGCCGTATGGAAATTGAAGCCGCAGAAGTGCTGGGATTCTCGCGTATCCAGATCATCCGTTACGTCATCCTTCCACATGTGATCAAGGTGATGTTCCGACCCCTTTCGAACCAGTTCATTGTTATGACTCTGGGTACCTCGATGGCCTCAATGTTTGGCGTCGAAGAACTCACCGGTCGCACCTATAACCTGAGTTCACAAACTTATTTGTCGGTGGAATCCTTCTCAGTGGCTGCCGTTATTTATATCGCTATCACCATTCTTGCCACCTTTGCCCTGGCCATTATGGGGCGGTTTCTGTTTCGGGCCAGGACGGGGGTATTTTAATGAGCTACTTCGACTGGTCGGAAATTACCGGACTGTTTTCGTACTACAACCTGTTGCTGTTATTACAGGGTCTGGGTATCACGCTGGCACTGTCGGCGTTTGGTTGCCTGATTGGTTTTCTGGCGGGCTTCGTGCTGGCAGTGGTCATCAATACCAAAGCGGCGATGCTGTCACCCTTACGCGGGGTGGTACATGTTTATTTCTTTATTTTCCGGCGTATTCCTTTTCTGGTGACGTTATTTCTGGTGTTTTTTATCAGCCAGTATTCCGGACTGCGCTTTTCCACCTTCACCGTAGCGTTGATCAGCGTATGTATTATTGCCGCGGCTTACTTAGGGGAAATCATCCGCAGTGGTCTGGAATCCGTGCATCATAACCAGTGGGAAGCGGCGGTCACGCTGAATTTTTCCTATTTGCAGACACTGCGCTACGTGATCATTCCGCAGTCTCTGACGGTGGTGATCCCGCCAACCTTCAGCTTCTTTGTTATGTACATCAAAGACACGACGCTTGCCTCGCAGATTGGGGTGATGGAACTCACCTCCGCCAGCAAAATCCTTTCTGATAAAGGTTACTCGGCCACGCTGGTTTATGCCGTCGTCCTCATGCTTTATTTCATTGTGTCTTATCCGTTATCGCGTCTGGGTAAGCGTCTGGAGAGAAAAATTGCCACAGCTCGACATCATTAAATTAAAAGCCGCCTATAACGACCAGCCCGTGCTGGAGAATGTCACTTTATCGGTGGAGAAGGGCGACATTGTCAGCCTGATCGGTCCTTCTGGTTCTGGCAAAAGTACCTTGCTGCGCGTGCTGATGGGGTTGCTGCTACCGAAAGAGGGGCAGGTTTTGCTGGAAAACAGCGTAGTGGATTACACCAATAAAAGTGAGTTACGTCAGTTGCGTGAGTCCATCGCGATTGTGTTTCAGCAGTACAACCTGTTCCAGAATATGACCGTGCTGGAAAACGTGATGATCACGCCAACCAAAATTAAAGGCTGGTCGAAGAAGGAAGTCGAGCAGGATGCGCGTCGCCTGCTGGAACGGGTGGGGCTGTCACATCGCATCAATGCTTACCCGGACCAACTCTCCGGCGGCCAGCAGCAGCGAGTGGCGATTGCCCGTGCGCTGGCACTGAAGCCGACCATTCTGCTGCTGGATGAAGTGACGGCGGCTCTCGACCCTGAGATGGTCAACGAGGTGCTGGATACCATCCGCGAACTGGCCTCTGAAGGGATCACCATGTTTATCGTTTCTCATGAGATGAGTTTTGTCCGTGAAGTGTCGTCGAAGGTGGTGTTTATGGCCGATGGACAGGTGGTGGAAACCGGTTCACCACAGCAGGTATTTGATGCTCCCACCCACGAGCGTACCCGCCAGTTTGTCAGCAAAATATTACGTCACTAACAGCAGGAATATTCTTTGAACAAGCATGTTTTCACCCAGATGAATCCCCCTCAGCGTCTGTTAATGGGACCCGGTCCGATCAATGCAGATCCTCGTGTATTGCGGGCGATGTCAGCACAACTTATTGGGCAATATGACCCGGCCATGACGGCATATATGAACGAAGTCATGATGCTGTATCGTTCGGTGTTCCGCACCACGAACCACTGGACCTTGTTAGTGGATGGGAGTTCCCGCGCGGGTATTGAGGCGATCCTGGTGTCGGCCATTCGGCCAGGCGATAAAGTTCTGGTGCTTGTTTTTGGTCGCTTCGGGCATTTATTATGTGAAATCGCCCGTCGTTGCCAGGCGGAAGTTCACACCATTGAGACGCCCTGGGGGACGGTGTTTACACCAGATCAGATCGAAGATGCCATCAAACGCGTTCGTCCAACCATGTTGTTAACCGTGCACGGTGATACCTCAACCACCATGCGACAACCACTGGAAGAATTAGGGGCAATTTGCCAACGTTATGGCGTACTTTTTTATACTGATGCCACCGCCACTCTCGGCGGAAATCCCCTCGAAACGGATGCATGGGGTTTAGATGCTGTCTCCGCCGGGATGCAAAAATGCCTGGGCGGCTCCGCCGGAACATCGCCGGTTACGCTGAGTGAGTCGATGGCTGACTACATCCAGCGACGTCGCCATGTCGAAGAAGGCATACGCGATGACAGACATTATGATGGTGACGAACCCATCATCTCTTCTAATTATTTCGATCTCGCCATGATCATGGATTACTGGGGTAGTGAACGGCTTAACCACCATACCGAGGCAACATCAGCGCTGTATGGTGCGCGCGAGTGTGCCCGCCTGATTGTGCAGGAAGGCCTGGATGCGGGCATCGCCAGACATGCGCTGCATGGCGAAGCGTTACGTGCTGGGGTTGAGGCGATGGGGCTGGACGTATTCGGTGACCCTCAGCATAAGATGAATAATGTGCTGGGTATTAATATTCCTGACGGCCTGCATGACCAGCAAATCCGCGAATGTATGCTTAACGATTTCGGCATCGAAATCGGCACCTCATTCGGCCCATTAAAAGGCAAAATGTGGCGTATCGGCACCATGGGCTACAACGCCCGTAAGGATTGCGTACTGCAAACCCTCGCGGCACTGGAAGCGACCATCAACCGATATGGCTATAAAACCGTGCAGGGAAAAGCCATGGAAGCTGCGTGGAATAGGTATTCCTGATTACATAGCCAGGCTCAATGTTATCAGGCGTCGCTACGTGAAATCTGAGAAAAGAGCAGGGGAAAATCCTGCGGAATTTTGCCGTAGCGGCGCGATTTATCGCGCATCGTCCAGCGATGATGAGGGAAAACCCGCGTGATAAATTGCGCCGCTTGTATCTTGAAAGTGTTGCTGGTTAGCTACCAGTAACACGAAACGGAGGAAGCTTGTTGCGCCGCTCAGGAGAAAATCCTGCATCGTAGTTTAAGCCCTCCGTTTCTCCTTTCACGCCAGCATCTACTCTGAACGGTAACCAGAAGTCTGAACGGTAACCAGAAGCTCTGACTTCGTATGTACAAGGCAAGATGGCGTGATGGTTCATGTGAAAGGGAGTTATCTGATGATTTATCTCGGTATCGATGTCAGTAAAAACAAACTCGACCTCTGCCTGTTGCCCGGCAACGGCAAAAAGAAAACCAAATCCATGAAGAACCAGCCCGGTGCGGAGCGTGAGATATACGACTGGCTCCTCATGCAGAAGTGCCCGCCTGAGCAGGTCACTGCGGTGCTGGAAGCCACCAGTGTCTACCACGAGAATGTGGCGTTCGGGCTGCATGAAAACACCCCCGTCACGGTCTGCATGGGGAATCCTCAGCGGGTCAGGGAATTTGCCCGTGGGATCGGTATGCTCACCAAAAATGATACCGCCGATGCCTGGGTGCTGGCCCGTTACGGTGAGCTGAAACAGCCCGATGCGTGGGTGCCACCGTCACCTGAAGTGCGTAAGCTGCGGGAACTGATGCGCCTGCGGGACTCGCTTCAGGCGGATGTGCAGCGGGCAGTAAACCGGCTGGAAAAAGCCCATTCAACCCGGACGTCACGGGAGGTCATCGACTCCCTGACGAGAACCCGGAAAGCGAATGAGGAAGAACTGAAGCGTATTGAAGCCCTCATCTCAGACCACACGGATAATCATCCGGGTCTGAAAGAGGACCGCGAGCTGCTGGAATCGATAAAAGGCATAGGCAGCGTGGTGGGAACGACAATGCTGGCAGTGCTGCACTCGTGCCCGTTCCGCAGTGCGTCGCAGGTCGCATCGTGGCTGGGGGTGGTGCCGGTAGAGAAGACATCGGGAAGTTCCGTGAGGGGGCTTGCGCGGATGTCCAAAACGGGCCCGGCGGATGTGAGGGCGAAACTGTATATGGCTGCGGTGGTGGCGTCGAGGTGGAACGGTCCGGCGAGAGCGCTGTATGAGAGATTACTGGCGAAAGGGAAAGCGAAAAAGGCCGCGCTGGGTGCATTGATGCGCAAGCTGGTGCATCAATGCTTCGGTGTGCTGAAAACCCGGATGAAGTGGGATGAAAACTACGTAGCTACCGCTTGACGTTCAAGACGGTAGCTACGGGCCAGGTGCTGTCTGGGGTCTGTGCGGATATCATATTTAACATAATAGGTGAGCAGTAGTTTAGCTGCGTAATGAGTTTCGTATACGGGGATGGCTCTAAAATGGTTTACCCTCATAATGACAACACAAACGACACCACAAGAGACAACATTATGAGCAGCACTATTCATTTTCGGATAGATGATGAAACGAAACGTTTGGCCATGCTTGCTGCGGAGCGCCAACACAAGAGTCTTACCGACCTCATGCGTCAGCGGGCAGAAGAGCTGGCAGCAGAAGAACTCCGATTTCAAAACAGTGATCATGAGCACTGGCTGGAGCAACAGATAGCTCACGCGTTCAATCGCCATAACTCTGGTGAAGGCGAATACCTTAACAATGATGAAGTGACAAAACACATGGATGATTTGCGACAACGAGCTGCTCAGGGGAAATTGTGACCACGCATATTGTCTGGGAAAGACGCGCGCTGACTGACAGAGAAAACATTTTTCTTTACCTGAACAAAGAAGCAGGTGCTTTAGTCGCCATTGCTGCCGATGACAGGCTCGCAGAGATGGTGAGTTAGTCTCTTCGTTTTCATTCCTATCGTTTTAGCCTCTCAATGCCCAAGTAAAGCCGCAAGTAGCACGGCTTTGCTTGAATTGATCACTGCTTCTCTAACCACACCTGCGACAAATTGCCTTCGATGCCATCGGCAGTCACAGAATGATCGTGCACTTTGCGGTTATAGATGGTGATGAACTGCGGGGAAATAAGATTGATGTCCGGCAGCTCCTGTTCAACGATTTTCTGAAACGTTTTGAACTCTTCTACACGTTTCTGCGGATCATTTTCTGTTTGTGCGGCCTCCAGTAAGCGGTCGACTTCCGGGTTGTGATAATCGGAAGCATTAGAAAACGGCACACCTTTGCGGAAGTTCTTCGACCAATAGATACGCTGCACGCCAACCGTTGGGTCATAGAGATTGCTGTGGCCATTGATGGTGAATGAGAAATCTCTGTCGGTGTAAATGCGACGTACGAAGCTGGAAAGGTCTTGCGCACGCAGCGTGACCTTGATGCCTATTTTCGCCAGCGCGGAACGGGTGTATTCAGCCGTTTTACGTAAATCCTCAGAGATTGGATTGTAATCCAGCGTGACGCTGAACCGCGTGCCGTCGCTGCCTTTAAGATAGCCTGCCTGATCAAGCAGTTCGTTGGCTTTCTTGATATCAAAGTCGTAAGGCGACGGAGAAGGATCATTATACTCTTTGATGCCTGGTGCAATCGGTGACGCGGTCACTTGCCCTAAGCCAAAATAGGCCACTTGAAGAATCACATCACGGTTAATCGCATGGGCGACAGCCTGGCGTACGCGCAGATCTTTGAAGTGAGGATCGTCCAGATTGAACTGAAGCGAACTGACATTATAAGAGTAGCTGTTACCCTTGGTTTCGAATCCTAACTGCGGCAAACTCTTGAGACGTGAGACATCATTCAGCGCCACCGGAGTGCGGTAACCGAGGTCAGCATCCCCAGTTTCAAATGCCACTGAACGTGCTGCGGCATCCGGAATAAATTTTACGACCAATTGATCGAGGTAAGGCCGGTTCTTATCCCAGTAATTAGGGTTACGCTTATAAAGTATGTAGCTGCCACGCACCCATTTATCGAACACATAGGGTCCGGTGCCTATGGGGGCGTTGTTGTGCGGATTGGTCAGAGGATCGCTGCCTTCATAGATGTGCTTCGGTACGATGGGTGACTCCGCTGCGGCGAAGGCTTTGATCAGATAAGGCGCGGGTTTGGAAAGCACTAACACCGCGGTAAGCGCATCTGGAGTTTCAACCTTTGTAACGTTGGCAAACGTGCTGGATGCCCGTGGATGAACCTTTTTCAGCAACTCAATGGAATAGGCGACATCCGCCGAGGTGAAATCCTGGCCATCATGCCACTTAACATTGGGACGCAAATGGAAGGTATAGCGCGTTCCGTCAGGGCTGACTTCCCAGCTTGTTGCCAGTTGCGGCTGTGGATTGAGATTAAAGTCGTAGCTGAGCAAGCCTTCTGTCACTTTTGCACTGACACTCAACGCGGGTGTTGCCACTGTGGTCAATGCAATGAGAGCAGGAGGTTCGTAATTCAGAACGACATTCAACGTGCCGCCTTTTTGCGGGTCGGCGGCGTGCGCAACGTTCCCCAGTAGCGTGGTGCTCAATGCAACGGCCAGCAGAGACTGGCGAAATGATTTCAACATGGTTTATTTTACTCTGTCTGATTGTGGGGCGTTATACCCATGTAATTCAGCTGCCGCATCGGTGCTGATAAGCTGGTTGTCGATATCGCGATGCAAGTTTGTCGATTGACGCTCCAGTGGATTTCCCAGACCTCCGCCGCCAGGTGTTTCAACGATTAAGTGGCTTCCCGGTGGAATAATTTGACGGCCTTTACCCGATAATGTCTCCCCGGTCGAGAGCGTGACACGTCCCGGCGCACCTGCTAATCCACCTTCGGCACCTTGAGCCGGGAAGTGAATGCGATCCCATGCCGCACCAAGTTCCATTGGCAGATCCTGACGATGCGAAAGCTCAATGATTTGCCCCAGACCGCCGCGTTGCGCACCTGCACCACCGGAATCCTGTCGATACTCTTTGCGCCAGAACACGACCGGGCTAATAGATTCCAGGATTTCCAGTGAAACGTTACGCACGCCGCTGGGAAATGAGGTGGTGGAAAGTCCATCAAGATTAGGACGTGCACCGGTGCCACCGGTCGAGAAGCTGGTAATGGAAAAACGCGGCTGCGTGAGAGTGTGGGTAGCATCGTATTCCGACAAAATATGCCCACCAGAAAGCTGGATGTTCCACAGGCATGAAGCGCCTTCCGCTGGCACTTCTCCGGGGCGGGCCTGGCGTAGGCAGTTGAACACCACGTCGGGTAGCATCTGACCAATAATATGACGCGAGGTTACCGCGGCAGGATAGGGCGCGTTGAGTATTGAACCTTCCGGCGCATCAATTTTGATGACGCCGAGCGATCCGGCATTGTTGGGGATATCTGCACCAATCAGGCAGCGAATACCAAATGAGGTGTAGGCATCGGTATAGGCTTTAACCACGTTGATGCCTTTGGCAACAAAACCTGCGCTGCCAGCAAAATCAACGTGGATGCCATCGTGGCTAAGCGTCAGCTTAGCCTGCAAACGGAGCGGCTTATCGTAGCCATCAACCCAGAGTTCGCTTTCCCAACTGCCGGTAGGCCAGCTGCGTACCGCTTCCAGCATGGCCTGTTCCGAACGTTCAAGAATGTATTCACCCACGTCTTGCAGATTGGGCAACGTGAACTCATCCAGTAATGTGATCAACCGACGCGCGCCCACATCGTTACAGGCCACCAGCGCCAGAAAATCACCTTCTACCTGCGCAGGTTCGCGGACGTTGGCTTTTACGATATTCAACACGGTTTCATCAAGCTTACCGGCATGAATGAATTTGATGATCGGCAAGAACAATCCTTCATGCCAGATTTGCTGGCCGTCAGGGCCAGGGCCGAGGCCACCAATATCAATGACATGCAGGGTTGAAGCAAACAGAGCCACCGGTCGATCGTGATAAAAGACCGGTGTGACCATGGTGATGTCATAAAGATGCCCGGTGCCTTTCCACGGATCATTGGTCACCAGTACATCGCCAGGTTGCAACGTATCGATGGGGAACACTCTCAGAAAGTGTTTTACTGACTCGGCCATCGAATTGACATGCCCCGGCGTGCCAGTGACAGCCTGCGCAACCATACGTCCGTCAGGCAAAAATACTCCCGCTGACAGGTCGCCAGCTTCACGTGTTGCTGTGCCGAAAGCGGTACGAATTAATGCCTGCGCCTGCTCTTCCACCACTGAGATCAAGCGATTCCAGATGACCTGATATTGAATAACGTTCTGGCTCATTGCACAGCTCCTGACGGGGTTTGACGTTCCAGCACCAGATGCCCTTTACGGGTGCTACTGACAGAAAACAACTCATCCACCAGCGTGGTGGTTTCCGGATCGACAACCAACAACGGACCCGGCAAATTGCTGCCATTACTCAAGTGGCTGCGAGCGTAAACCGGAAGGTTGATACGACGTTGCTGCTGGAAGGAGAAGACATCGCGATCGGGGTAAACGGAGGCGTCGTTAGATTGCGCCGGTTGCGTCGGGGCAGCGATGGTGGGGGCGGGTGCCGATGCGGTAACCGTCCAACTGATGGCCTCGACCGCAACGTGATCCAGGCTGCGACCGTAAAGCTGACGGTAAGTCAGGGTAAAGCGCTCGTGCAGCGCAGCTAATCCTTGCTCATCGAAACGGTTTCCCTCAAGAGGAATAGGCACTTCATGGCCCTGGCCGGCATAGCGCAGGTAGACGCTGCGCTCCAGCGAAACGTCTGCACTTTCGTCGGCCTGTTGCACAATGTGCCGCGCTTGTTCACTGAGTGTTTCCAGCACGTTATTGACGGCGGTGAAATCGGGATTATCTAAACGCTGATAGAAGCTGCGTACGGCCTGATAAGAAACCGGTGCCCATAAGAAACCTAACGCTGAACCCACACCAGCAGCATGTGGAATGATCACACGGTTGATGCCCAACTTGCTGGCAAGACGAGCAGCATGCAAGGGCGCCGCGCCGCCAAAGGCGATCAACGTATAGCTGTCAACCTGCTTGCCTGATTCACTGGCATGCACGCGCGCGGCATTTGCCATATTCTCGGCAATAATCTCTGTTACGGCTAACGCAGCCTCATCAGTCGGCAGCGCTAGCGGCTCACCGATCTGTTTATCAATCGCGGCCGCCGCTTTGCTGACGTTCAACTCAACTTTGCCGCCAGCAAACGTAGCAGGATCGAGGAGTCCCAATTGCGCATTGGCGTCCGTAATCGTGACAAGTTCACCGCCAAGATTGTAACTGATCGGCCCTGGCGAAGATCCTGCGCTGTCGGGCCCCACTTGCAGGCGATGCAAATTATCAATGCGTGCAATAGAACCGCCTCCCGCACCAATCTCCACTAAATCAATAACGGGAATACGGATTGGCAAGCCCGATCCCTTTTGGTGACGGTGCACGCGGCCAAACTCGAAACTGCGGGAGATTTGCGGCTGGTACTGATCAATAAAGCAAATTTTGGCCGTGGTTCCGCCCATGTCAAACGACAGCACTTTGTTCAAATTGAGCTGCGCTGCAATGTTGCTGGCGAGGATAGCGCCACCCGCTGGACCCGATTCGACCAAACGCACCGGTTCACTGATACCATTTTCCAGCGTAGTGATGCCGCCACCCGACGTCATCAGGTAGGGTTGAACACGTAAACCACGATCGCTCAGTTGTTGCTTCAAGCGATGCAGGTAGCCTGCCACCAGCGGCTGTACATAGGCATTCGCAGAGACCGTTGAAAGTCGCTCATATTCGCGGATCTCGGGGCAGACATCGCTGGAGAGTGAAATCGTTACATCTGGAAGGAGATTGCGCAGCAGTTCAGCGGTGCGTTGTTCGTGCTGCGGATTGATGAAACTTTGCAGATATCCAATGGCTACGCTTTCAATCTGATGGGCAAGCAGTTCGCTGGCAAGGGCAACCACCTGAGCTTCGTTTAACGGAATACGAATTGTGCCTTGCGAATCAATACGTTCCTCAACGGTAAAACGCCATTGTCGCTCAACCAGAGGACGCGGTTTTTGCAGGAAAACATCGTATTGGGCAAAGCGGTCCTCCTGTCCGATTTCAACCAGGTCACGAAAACCTGCGGTAGTGATTAATGCAGTACGCGCACCCTTGCGCTCGATCAGAGCATTGGTAGCCAGCGTCGTCCCAAGAATCAACAGATCGATATCTTCGAAAGTCAGTGAAGCCTGATTAAGTACATCACTGATACCGGCGATTACAGCACGTTCAGGCGCGTCAGCGCTGGTAAGGATTTTAGCTGAGTGTTGATTGCCGCCCTGCAATAACACGATGTCGGTGAACGTTCCCCCGACATCGACAGCAACACGGTTCACTGGTTTTACTCCACGTCTTTCTGACATGCCTTCGCCTTTAAAATATAAATAAAAAGTTGAGGGCATAATTAACCGATATCAAACAGGTTTAAACCAATGAGTATTTCGGGTTAGCTCATCCATTTTGTGCATAAGCTGGCTTATTTCTGAGATATCTATTTCTCGGATATCGATTGCACAAATTATTGTTAAGCCAGAAAAACATCGCCTGTTAGTTTCGCTGCTCATCACTCATTCTGATCCAAGGACGCTGGCTATGCAGCGAGAACGCCATTGGCTGCTTTCATTTATGTGTAAAACTGCACTTCAGGTTGTGCCGACGTTAATTGGTATCTTGCTGATCATGTTTATTATCCTGAAAGCGATCCCCGGTGATGCCGTGGATGTTCTGGCCGGCGAGTCAGGCGGCGCAAGTGCAGCCAGCATGGCGCTGATGCGTGAGCAATACGGTTTGAATCTGCCAGGCTGGCAACAATTTATCAACTGGGTCAGCCATATAATCCAGGGCAACCTAGGATATTCACCGCGATTTAATACGCCAGTGACAACGCTGATATTATCACGTTTACCCGCCACGCTGATTTTAATGATTGCTGCTCAGTTTGTCGCTTTAATTATTGGCATACTCTTTGGCATAATAATGGCGTTATTTGTCGGTCGCTGGCCGGATCGCTTATTGTCTCTGGCAGGCCTTCTTCTTTATTCTTTGCCGGGCTTCTGGATTGGATTAATGCTGTTAGTGCTGTTTTCTGTTCATCTGGGATGGTTACCCAGCAGCGGTAATATGACCATCGGTGCTCATTTACATGGCTGGGAATATATCAGTGATGTCGTCTCTCACGCCATATTACCGGTCTTTTCACTCGCCAGTTTCTTCCTTGCGATTTACGCACGCCTGACACGCGCCGCGATGCTGGAAATCGCACATCAGGATTTTGTGCGCACCGCCCACGCCAAAGGACTGTCGCCTTTGCGTGTCACGCTGGTTCATGTTCTTCGTTGCGCGCTAATCCCGCTGGTCACCGTCAGCGGCATGCATATTGCCACATTGCTCAGCGGTGCCGCCGTGGTGGAAACCGTGTTTTCATGGCCGGGCTTGGGCCGGCTGGCACTTGATGCAGTGATGGCTCGCGATGTGAATATTCTGTTAGGCATCCTGCTTTTCTCATCACTGATGGTTCTTTTGGCCAATTTTGTCGTGGATTTAATTCACGCCTGGCTTGATCCCCGAATTGCGAGACCATAAATGGCAACGCTGCTGACTCTTTCTGAACACACTTCTGTTGGCCATCGTTCACTGCGCCACTTTCTGCGCAATCCTGCTGGTATTTCAGGATTGGTGATTTTATTGCTTGTCGTGGTGATGGCGGTGATAGCGCCCTGGCTGTATCCCGGCGATCCGCTGGATATGGTGGCTTCGCCCCTGATGGTTCCTGGAGCGGATTTTGCCTGGCCGCTGGGAACTGATGCAATGGGGCGTGATCTTGCGGCGGGTATTTTCCATGGCGCACGCGTTTCTCTGTTGATTGGGCTGGGTGCGACGCTGATTGGCTTGGCAGCAGGCACCGTAATAGGGAGTTTGAGTGGCTACTACGGCGGGATAATCGATAACATTTTGATGCGGATCACCACGCTATTTCAAACCATGCCACCCTTTTTACTGGTGATCATTATTCTGGCCATTTCAACGCCGTCCGTTGCGCTGATCATTTTCAGCATAGGCATCACTACCTGGCCGACGATTGCGCGCCTGGTGCGCGCTGAGTTTCGTAGCCTGCGCGAATCGGATTTTGTGCTGGCGGCGCACTGCCAGGGCTTTTCTGCTTGGCACATCATTTTTAGGGAAATGCTGCCCAACGCATTGCCTGCCATCATCGTCACCTCGTCAGTGATGGTGGCCTCGGCCATTTTGATGGAGGCTGCACTTTCCTTTCTTGGCCTGGGGGATCCGAATGTTGTGAGCTGGGGATTTCTAATTGGCAGCGGCCGCGAAATGTTGCGCACCGCGTGGTATTTGACTGCCGTTCCAGGGATCGCATTAGTGGTCACGTTACTTGGACTTAACCTACTGGGCGATGCTTTAAACGATGCCTTTAACCCGCGACTGAGTGAACAATGATGCAATCGCTTCTTTCCGTTGAAAACCTTCAGGTTCACTTTGGCAACCATGCTGTGGTTAAAGGTGTCAACTTCAGTGTGGCGCAGGGCGAAATGCTGGCGCTGGTTGGCGAGTCAGGTAGTGGCAAGTCGGTCACCGCGCTGTCAATTATGGGGTTGCTCGCCAAACAGGCAGCAATAAGTGGCCGGGTCATGTTTGAGGGGCGCGATCTTTTAAACCTGCCGAAACCGGCGTTCCGCGCATTGCGCGGCGATCATCTCTCGATGATCTTTCAGGAGCCGATGACGTCTCTCAATCCGGTTTACAGCATCGGTGCACAGATAGCCGAAACTTTGCGGGTACATCAACGCCTGTCACGTCAGCAGGCACGTAACCGGGCGATTGAGTTATTAGCCTTGGTTGAGATTCCCGATCCTGCGCGGCGCGTGGATGACTTCCCGCATCAATTGTCCGGGGGCCAGCGACAGCGCGTAATGATTGCCATGGCGGTCGCCTGCGAACCAAAACTATTAATCGCAGATGAGCCAACCACTGCGCTTGATGTCACCGTGCAGGCTAATATCATGGCGCTGTTAGATCGACTACGGCGCGAGCTCTCTCTTAGCGTATTAATGATCACCCACGATCTGGGTTTGGTCTCCCAATGGGCAGATAAAGTCGCAGTCATGCATAGCGGAAAAATCGTTGAACAGGGCGATACTGAGGTGATTTTCAGTCATGCCCGGCATGATTACACGCGCGGCTTGATGGCGGCCTCATTGATGGGGGAACAAAATCTTCATTACCGTCAGCGGCTGTTGACTGAAATACGCCACAACGGTGAGGCAGAATTTCGCCTTCACCAGCCGGAGATGCTGACATTTCCGCCAGTGCAGAGTCTGGCAGACAGGCGCCCACTGCTGTCAGTTCGGAATTTAGATGTCAGCTATGCACAAGGGCGCAAGCGTGTGCCCGCGCTAAAAGAGGTCAGTTTCGATCTGCATGCGGGAGAAACGCTGGGCTTAGTTGGAGAATCCGGTTGTGGAAAATCCACGCTATCCCGCACTCTGCTGCGGCTCATACGCCCGGACGATGGTCAAATTCAATTAGATGGGGCTGATATCGCGCAGCAGCCTGAAGCAGCGCTGAAGAATTTGCGTAAAAGCGTGCAGATGATTTTCCAGGATCCCTATGCATCGCTTAATCCTCGACACACTATCTTCACCATTCTGGATTCTGTGCTTCGTTTGCACGATGCCGCTCCTGCAGCTCAGCGCTTGCAGCGCATACTCACAATGTTGGATCGCGTCGGGTTACCCCGTCAGTCCCTTGACCGCTACGCGCATGAGTTTTCAGGCGGTCAGAGACAACGCATTGGCATTGCGCGTGCGCTGATTGTTAAACCGCGATTGGTGATATGCGATGAGGCGGTTTCGGCTTTGGATGTTTCCGTACAGGCGCAAATTCTCAATTTACTGCTGGAAATGAAGCAGGAATTGGGTCTGAGTTATTTGTTTATTTCCCACAACCTTGCAGTAGTGCGTTATATGTCGGATAGGGTGCTCGTTATGAATCAGGGGGAAATAGTTGAGAGCGGAGATGTTGAGCAGGTTTGGCATAATCCGCAGCATTTCTATACTCAGCAATTGCTCTCAGCCGTTAATAAATCCCATGCGCAGCCTAATCACCACTTCATTACATCAGACCCCGTTTCAGCTTGATAAAACGTTTGTTCAAGAGAAGCTTCAAGTTTGAGCATTCTCTCAGTGAGCTGGCATTGGAAATAGGTGCCTTGGCGCGTGCGTCCGTTATCTGATGCAGCGACAGGGTTATCCCTGCGCAATCAGATAACTATCCAACCTTATCAACGCGATCACATATTTCGGTAATGCATCCAACAGCGATGGCAGATGGATCGTCTCGTCGGCACCGTGCGGCAAACCGTGTCCCTCAGGCAAAAAGTCTGGCGTGTTAACCGCAGTTTTCCGGTAGCCGGGGCCAAAGGTGATGGCGTTCGGCAGCTTCTTTGAATGGGTCACGCCGCCCATGGCATAAGGACGATCGTCATTGCCGGTGGTGTCATTCCATACTTGCTGCAGCAGGGAAATCACCGGGTGCGATGCCGGCAGGAAAAACGGTGCCACGTCGCGCCAGTCGGGATCGAGCGTAATGGTGGTGGCGGCTAACTGCTGCTGCAGCAATTCGACGATCTGCTCACCGCGCCACGAAACCGGATAACGGATATCACAATCAATGCGTAGCGTGTCAGCGTGATGGCTGTACCACACGCCTGCGTTCAGTGTCAGTTTGCCGGACTCCTCATCTTCCAGTCCCAAGCCGGCGCTCTCGCCATACGGTGAAGCAAATAGCGTCACCAGTGTTTCCGCCAGCTGACGCTCGTGATCGCCCAATAATTCCAGCTCGACCAGCGCCGCGAGCAGCACCTGGGTAGCATTCAGCGTACCGTCTGGGAAGGCGGCATGCCCACCGTTGCCGCGCGCTTCCAGCGTGAACGCACCATCCTTTTCAGGTTTGATGGACAGGTTGGCTGCGGCAACGCACTGCATAGTCGGCAGTTTTTCAATGATGGCATGTGGATCGGCCTTCACTATTCGCACGCTGGCGAAATCCGGCACGCTATTGCTGGCAGAGCCGGCTACGATATCCGCCAGCACGCCCGACTCAGCGACATTCAGGGCAAAGCTCAGCTGTCCTTTCTGCGCATTGTTCACCGGAAACATGCCATCAGTGACAATCGAATACTCGGGCACCGGACCGTTCTTCGCGAACCATGCCATGTCTGCCATGTTGGTCTCTTCTGCCAGACCATAAACGATACGCAGATTGTGATGCAGCGGGATACCCAGATCGCGGATCAGCTTTAACAGATAGAAATTAAGCACGCCGGGACCTTTATTATCTGCGACGCCGCGACCAATGACAAAATCGCCGTGCTGCGTCAGGGTAAAGGGCGGAAAAGTCCAGTTGTCACCCGCAGGTACCACATCCAGATGATTGATAAGCCCGATGTCACGCGCGTGCTCGCCATAAACCACGGAACCAGCAAAGCCCTGATGCTGCTCGGTTTTAAATCCGCCCTGCTCAGCCAGCTCTAACACTTGCTGCAAAATCTGCGCGCACTCGGGGCCAAAAGGCGCATCTGGCGCTGCAAGATCGGCACGGCTGATGCTGGGAATGGCAATCCATTGGGCCAGGTCATCGGTTAATGCGGCACGGTGCTGCGCGACCCATTGCTGAATCTGTGGCAACAGCGCGCGCTCTTGAGGTGATATCGACGCAGACATAAGGTTTCTCCTTCAATTTATGCACAACATAAAACATTCCATCGCGCTGGCTTAGATGCATTTGCGCGAACCATTGCTACCACGCAGCTAAGCACCTCCTCATGCAAATATCAGCAAAGCTTAGTCATTTTTATTGTTCGTATTGCATGGCAAAGCAACGGAGATTAACGCCTTAATAAGCTAAGTCACCAGTAATGCAGGAGAATTAAGGTGGATAACAGCCCCGCAGCCGGAGCGACAGTCGGCGTGGATGTCGGAGGAACTTTTACCGATTTTGTTTTATTTGATCCGCAACGCCAGCAACGCTTTTTCCATAAACAACCCAGTACGCCTTCCGACCCTGCTCTGGCGGTGAGTGACGGACTGAGCGCTTTGCTGCAAAAAAGCGGCCTGCCCGCCAGCGAATTGTCGCTGGTGCTGCATGGGACCACGTTAGGCCTCAACGCCATTATTCAGCGGCGCGGTGCGGACATTGCGCTGGTCATCAGCAGCGGTTTCCGCGATGTGCTGGAGATCGCGCGTGCGCGTATGCCGTCTTCTTTTGATTTTCATGCCGATCGCGAGCCACCTTTTTTACCGCGTCAGCGCGTGCTGGAGATCCCGGCGCGTTTTAGTCCTGCCGGTGAAGTGACGCAATGGCCAACCGAGGCGGAACTGACAAAAGTGTCGTCCGGGGTTTTACAACTCAACGTTAGCGCGGTGGCGCTGGTGACCATTAACGGTTATGCCAATCCAACGCGTGAAGCGGAACTGGCAAGCGCGCTGGCTGCGAAGTTAGGCGCTATTCCGGTGCTCTCATCGGCGCAGTTATGGCCGGAGATTCGTGAATATGAACGCACACTGGTCGCCGGGCTGAATGCCTATATTCAGCCGCTGATGCAGCGCTACTTTAACCGGCTGAGCGATTTGCTCGCGCAGCAGGCGATTGACGTTCCCTTACTGATCACCGCGTCCAACGGCGGCGTGCTGCCGCTCGACGCTGCGCAACAGCGCCCGGTTGACACGTTGCTGTCCGGACCGGCATCGGGCGTGATTGCTGCGGCTCATCTGGCGTCGGGTGCAGGCTTTGTCTCCTTTGATATGGGCGGCACCAGCAGCGATATCTCGCTGTCGGAGCAGGGCGAGATCGAGCGCGTCAACCGCACAGAGATTGGCGGCCTGCCGCTGATTCTGCCAGTGGTCGGTGTTTCAGCGATTGGTGCCGGCGGCGGTTCTATCGTGCATGTTGATAATTTCGGCATTCTCAAGGTCGGCCCTGAAAGCGCGGGTGCCGAACCCGGCCCGGTTGCTTATCAGCGCGGCGGAACGCAGCCCACGCTGACCGATTGCTATCTGGTGAGCGGCATCCTGTCCGCCGATGCGGCGCTGGCGGGTACTATTGTGCTGGATCATGCCGCCGCGCACCGATCACTGAGCAAACTGGGCGAAACATTAGGACTTGATGCCGAGCAGGTGGCAAGCGGCGCTATCGAGGTGGCAACGGCGCAGATGGCGACCGAACTGAACAAAGCACTGGCGCAGCGCGGTTTGACTGCCGATGGATTAACGCTGATCCCCTTTGGCGGCGCGGGTCCGACGCACACCAACTTTTTCGCCGAAGAGGCGGGCATCAACCACATTCTGGTGCCGCTGCGTCCTGGTACTTTCTGCGCTGAGGGTGCGATCAGCGCCGATATTCGCCGCGATTTTGTGCGCAGCCTGCGCATTAACGTCACGCCGGAAAGCTACGGCAAAGTTGCCGGCACCGTTGCGGAGTTGCATCAGTTGGCAAAAACGTGGTTTACCGAACAGGCCAGCCGCCTGAGCGAGCGCGCCCATTATCAGGTGGAAGCGGATATGCGTTATGCCGGACAGGCTTACGAACTCAGCGTCAACCTCGGGAGCCCGGAAACCCTCTCGCATCACCTGTTGCTGGAACATTTTCAGCAGATGCATCAGCAGCGTTATGGCTTCAACACGCCTGAAGCGACCATTGAGCTCACCACGTTGCGCTTGTCGCTGAATGCCGCGCTACCGCGTCCGACAGACAAGCCTTTTAACGCAGAGGTTGAGATTCATGAGCCACTTTCGCGATCACTTTTTCTGCGAGGAGCTTGGGTGAATGCGCGTATCTGGCAGCGTGTGAACATAAATAAGCAGAGCCAAATCGCCGGTCCTGCGGTGATTGAGCAGGACGATACCACTACGCTGATCCTACCTGGCTGGTCGGCGCGCACCGATGGCAGCGGCAATCTGCTGATCGCTCGTGTAACGGGAGACGCGTCATGAAACTGGATGCCATCACCCTCGAAATCCTCAACCAAAAACTCACCGCACTGACCGAAGAGATGTGCCACATCCTGCAGCGCACCGGACGCACGCTGTACGTCAAGGAAACCGCTGATTTTTGCTGCGCGGTCGCCGATCTACAGGGCCGCTTCTTCGCTTATCCGAAAGGCATTGGCGTCTCCGGCTTTGTCGGCCTGAATGCGTTAACCGCTATTCAGGCAATTGGCGACGTCGCGCCCGGCGATGTGATTCTGACTAACGACCCCTGGCGTTCGCGCGGACTGGCGACGCATCTGCCGGATTTGCAGGTGCTGGCGCCTTGGTTTATTGATGGCGAGCTAGTGGCTTGGGGCTGGGCTTTTCTGCACGCTTCCGACGTTGGCGGGCGCGTGCCGAGCAGCATCTCGCCTACCAACAGCGATATTTATCAGGAAGGGCTGCAAATTCCCCCGGTTAAGCTGGTGCGCGCGGGTGAACTCAATCGGGATGTGATGAACATTCTCACCGCCAATAGCCGTACGCCGGATGCGATAGCTGGCGATATTCAGGCGATGCTGGCTGCGCTCAATGCCGGTCGCGATCGCCTTAATCGCATCGTGGCGCAGCATGGCGTTACCAATGTTGTGCAGGCGCAGCAGGATTTACAGGCTTACTCGGCTATACGCGCGCGTCAGGTGTTGCGCCGCATTCCTGACGGCGTTTACCAGTTTGAAGATTATCTTGATGACGCCGCGGGCAGCGGCTTGCCGGTGCGACTCGCCATCACCGCCATCTTCAACGATAGCAACGTGCATCTCGATTTTACCGGTAGCGATGCACAGGTGGCGGCGGCAATCAACATTCCCAGCCATGGCGATCCACATGCGTGGCTAACGCTGCGCATTCTGGCACTGGTGTGCACGCTAGACAAGACCGTGCCGTTGAATGCCGGTTTACTCGAGCCGGTGACGCTGTTTGCACCCGCCGGATCGCTGGTCAATCCTCATTATCCAGCGGCAGTGGGCGTACGCCACGCGGCGGCGGTACGTGTCAACGATTTGCTGAACGGTTTGCTGGGGCAGCCGTTGCCAGAAGTGATGCCCGCCGCCAGCGGGGGCACCATTATTCCGCTGGTGATCGCAGAAGTGGCACGCAATGGCCGCGAGCAGAATGTGCAGGTGATCGAACCGATGGTCGGCGGCGGCGGGGCGCGGCAGGGGCGCGACGGCATCGACGGACGCGATAACAGCATCTCAAACCTGGCGAATAATCCGGTGGAGATGGTTGAAGCGGAAACCCATATCGAAATCCGCCAGTACGCACTGCGACCCGGTTCGGCCGGTGCAGGACAATGGCGCGGCGGCATGGGGCAGCAGATCCGGGTGCGAATTCTGCAGAATGACAGCACGCTACTGGCGCGAGGCATGGAGCGCATGCTGTTCCAGCCGTGGGGCGTGCAGGGCGGTCAGCCAGGACAATCCACTACGCTGACGCTTAATCCTGATGTCTCTGGTGGTCAGCCGCTTGGCAAGATCGATCTACTGAGCGTCAACGCCGGTGACGAAGTGCTGCTGCAGACGCCCGGCGGCGGAGGCTGGGGCGATGCCTTCAAGCGCGATGTGCTAGCGGTGCAAAACGATGTCGATAACCATTTGCTGAGCTACACCGATGCGGCGCAGCACTATGGCGTGGTGCTTACCGATAAGGGCATAGATTCGGTTGCTACCGCCGCCTTACGCAGCCAACCGCGTGCGGTTTCATCCTCTTTCGGCGAGGCGCGCGATAACTGGCAGACACTGTTCGATGGCGATCTGCTGACGCGGCTCAATCAGCTGCTCTATTCACTCAGTCCGGCTGAGCGCCAGCGACATCGCTCAGCGGTGTTTGCCGCCGCGTTAGCGCAGTTACCGGCAGATTTTCCCCGTTCAACTTCTTCCGCGGTCGAAACTGCTCGCCAGGCGTTTACCGATGCGCTGCGCGCACTGGAAGGTGAACTTTCAGCGTCAATTACATCAATACCAGGAGATGGCCATGCGCCGATTAAATAACAAAAAAATCCTGCTCACCGCACTGGTGGGCATCTTGTTCAGCGGTGCGGTGAGCGCGGCTGAAACCTCCGACTCGGTGATCGTTGGGGTTTACGGTGGTGACTGGGAGAAAAATATCCGCGCTTCCGGTCTGGAGCAGTTTGCTAAAGATAATCACCTGAAGCTGACCGTGGTGCCGGGCGCCGATGCCGAATGGTTTGCCAAGTTGCGTGCCGCCAAAGGCCGTCGCTCGCCATATGACGTAGTGGTGTTCCAGCCCGATACGGTTCAGCGCGCGCAGGCGGCGGGATTGCTACAGCCGCTGGATGCCAAAGACATTCCTAACCTCAACAATCTGTATAAGAGCGTGCAGTCGCGCTTTGTTTATGACAATCAAACTTACGCCGCCGCATTCAGCCTCGGCCAGCTCGGGCTTGCTTATCGCAGCGATCTGGTGAAAACCCCGCCGAAAAGCTGGCTCGACTTGTGGAATCCTGAATATAAAGGCCACGTCGCGATTTCATCACCGACTTACGCTGCCGGTTTGCAGTTCTTCGCGGGCCTGGTGCATGCGTTAGGCGGCGAGCTCAATCAGCCTGCCGCAGTGGATAAAGCCTTCGCCAAGCTCGCGGAACTGCGCGGCAATGCAGTGGCTTTTCCGGATAGTCCGGGCGCGATTCAAACCCTGCTGGAGCGCGGCGATGCCTGGGTGGTGCCATACTGGGATGGCCGTGTGTTTGCGCTGAAGCAGCAAGGCATGAAAGTGGATTTCGTCTATCCGTCCGATGGCCCGGTTGTCGGCGCAGCGAACTGGGTCATTCCAAAAGGCGCACCGAACCTCGCTAATGCCTACAAAGTGGTTAACGCCATGTCTGCGCCAGAAGTGCAGAAAGCCTTCTCCGATAAATCACTGTATGGCATGACCAACAAGGATGTGCAATACAGCGATAACCTGAAAAAGCAGGTTAAAGTGGGCGAAGAGGCGTACAGCAAACTGATCTGGATCGATTACAGCACCGCTACGCCAAATCTGGCGGACTGGACGCGTCGCTGGAGCCAGGCACTGGGTGGTGCGAAATGAGTTCAGTCGTCATTGACGGCGTAGCGCGGCAGTTTGATAACCACCGCGCCCTGAATGACGTCAGCATCACCATTGAGCAGGGCGAGTTTTTCTCCCTGCTTGGCCCGAGCGGTTGCGGTAAAACCACACTCTTAAATATTATCGCCGGATTTTTGTCGCCCAATAGCGGGCGCGTGTTGATTGGTGGCAAGGATGTCACCGCGCTACCGCCGTATCAGCGCCACATAGGCATGGTGTTTCAGAACTACGCGCTATTTCCGCATCTGAGCGTGGGCGATAACGTCGCGTTTGGGCTGAAGGTGCGCAAAGTGTCGCGCAGTGAACAGCAACTTCGCGTCACCGAAGCCCTAAAGCAGGTGCGACTGGAAGGACTGGCGCAGCGCATGCCGCATCAGCTTTCCGGCGGGCAGCAACAGCGCGTGGCAATTGCACGCGCGCTGGCGATTGAACCGCAAGTACTGTTGCTGGATGAACCGCTGTCGAACCTGGATGCGCGCCTGCGCAAGGAAATGCAGGATGAGCTGCGCGCGTTGCAGCAGCGCGTTGGTATCACCACGGTGCTGGTGACGCACGATCAGGAAGAGGCGCTCACTCTGTCGGATCGCATTGGCATTCTCGGTCAGGGCGAGGTGCAACAGATTGGCACGCCAGCTGCGCTCTATCGCCAGCCTGAGAATCGTTTTGTCGCCGAGTTTGTCGGACAGGCCAATCTGTTCCATGTCGCCGCGCAGAATGGGCTTTATCAGGCACGCGATCACTTCGTTGCCGCCGGTGAAGCGCTGCAGCTGGCCGCCACGCAACCGGCAAGCGCATCATCATTGCTGATTGTACGTCCGGAGCGTGTGCAATTCTCCAGTGAGCCTCAGCAATTTGCCAGCAACGGCAGCGTTGCCAGCGTGAAAGAAGTGAGTTTCGCCGGTGCAACCTTACGATTGTTATGTCAGTTGCCGGGCGGCGGCGAGATCAGCGTGCAGCCCTCGGAAGCGCATTTTTCACAACTGCCCGCGCCGGGCGATCGCTGCTATCTGCACTGGCAACCTGCGGACGTCATCGTGCTGCCTGCACCGGAGCGCGCCTGATGAAAATTGCTACGCGTAATCTGTTTCCCTGGCTGCTGCTTACGCCATCGTTACTGTTTCTGCTGCTGTTTTTGCTGGTACCGCTGTTGCTGCTGTTCGACCAAAGCCTGACCAACGTTGATAACCTGCTCAATCCGCTGCCGGGTTACAGCCTGGCGCAATATGTGACGGTATTTGCCGATCCGCAGTATCTGCATGCGCTCTGGACCACGCTGTGGGTTTCACTTCTGACCGCCGCCATCACGGTGCTGCTGGCGTGGCCGGCTGCATGGCTGCTGGTGACAACGCACAGGCGCCGCTGGCGCACGCTGCTGTATGTCATCCTGATTTCTCCGTTGCTCACCAGCGTGGTGATTCGCACTTTCGCCTGGATTGTGCTGCTGGCGCAGAACGGTTTGATTAACGGCTTCCTGCTGTTCACCGGCCTGATTCCGCAGCCGCTCAGCCTGCTGTGGAACATGAATGCGGTAATTATCGCCTATGTGCAGGTGATGTTGCCCTTTGCCGTACTGCCGTTGATTACCTCTCTGAATGAAATCGCGCCCTCGCTGCGGCTGGCAGCGATGAGTCTGGGGGCCACGCCAGCGATGACGTTCCGCCGGGTGGTGTTGCCTTTGACGCTGCCCGGCATGCTCACCGGTTTCATCATCGTCTTCTCTCTCGCGGCGGGCAGCTACATCACACCATTGCTGATTGGTGGACGCTTACAGCCGTTGCTGCCAATCGCCATTTATCAGCAGGCGATGCAGATCGCCAACCTGCCGCTGGCGGCGGCGCTATCGTTAACGTTACTGGTGATGACCTTGATTGTCGCCGGGATTGCGGGTGCGTTTCTGAAACGCTGGGAAAAGAAAAACCATGGATAACTATCGCAGTCTGCCGCAGCGACTGACACAGTTCGGCGTGACGCTGGCGGGCATTATGATTTACGTCTTTTTAGCACTGCCGGTGCTGGTGATTGTGCTCTCGGCGTTTAGCCCGGAACCTTATCCGCAGTTTCCGCCGCAGGGATTCTCTTTGCGCTGGTTTAGCGCGCTGCTGCAGGATGACGGCTGGGTCGCATCGCTTGGGATCAGCGCGTTACTGCTTGTGATCGTCACGCCGGTCACTGTGCTGCTCGGCACCTTTGGCGCCTGGTCGCTGGCGCGGCTGGAATTCCGCTATCGTGAAACCTTGCAGGCTTTTATTCTGTCGCCGCTGATGATCCCGCAAGTGGTGCTGGGTATTGCACTGCTCTATGTACTCACGGCGGCGGGCATAGCCGGGATGATTAGCGGTCTTGTAATTGGTCACGTGGTGGTGGCGCTGCCGTATGTGGTGCGCACCGTCAGCGTAAGCCTTGCGGCGATGGATAAGCGGCTTGAAGCTGTTTCGATGAGTTTGGGAGCAGGGCGCTGGTATACGTTTCGCCACGTTACGCTGCCGCTGATTAGGCCCGGTATACTGGCCGGAGGGGTATTTGCGGCGGTAACCTCGTTTGGTGAAGTTTCAGTAAGCCTGTTTCTTAGCGCGCCAGATACTATCACCGTGCCGGTTCGGGTATTTAACTATGTCGATCAGACTTTTGATCCTACGGTGAATGCTATATCAGTGATCTTTATTATCTTCGCGGTGCTGATCTTAATGGCGATTGAGAAAACTATTGGATTAGTCAAGTTAAGTTAGCTCGTTATCTTATCGCCACCACAATTTGAAAATAACGGGACAGTTGTGCATTAATTAACAGAGTATGCACATACTGATTTAACTCAAAATTTCTAGAGTTAAAAGAGTAAATAGCATCTATACGTGCGATTTACTGCCAGAACTCAACTTTTTACTAAATTA
Source organism: Pantoea sp. App145 (assembly GCF_047947045.1). NCBI lineage: Bacteria > Pseudomonadati > Pseudomonadota > Gammaproteobacteria > Enterobacterales > Erwiniaceae > Pantoea > Pantoea sp. App145. Next base: position 366,958 of record NZ_CP133292.1, on the reverse strand, counting down.
TAATGTCGCTGCTTTTTGTGGCGATAAATCATTGTAAGAGGTTTTTTGGCATCAAGTCTAATTATCTCAGTATCAATCAATTCATAACACCCCGTAGAAATGGTGCATGTCTAGATACGAAATTTAACATAATTCACGTTATACGCAATACATGTGTTACTCCAAAGCGCTAATGTCGTACGGAACAATTTACAGATTTCGTCCCTGAACTAGTCTTAAATTTCCTCAGGCTCAGCTCAGGATGCAGACTTTATGTTGGTGACCATGACAGATAAAGATCTATACCGGCTCGGCATCATTCAGCGCGTTCACGACCGCACGCTGCTCCAGCGCGAAGCCGCACGCCTTCTCGAGCTCACCGTGCGTCAGGTGCAGCGTGTTCTGCGGCGTTACCGTGAACATGGTGCGGCATCGATTGTATCAGAACGTCGCGGGCGTCCCGGCAACAACCGCATTCCCGAAGATTTACGTTGCGCCGCACTGCATCTGATCCGGCAACACTACGCGGATTTTGGCCCGACTCTGGCCACCGAAAAGCTGCTTGAACGACACGGTATTCCGGTCTCCGTCGAGACTGTCCGCAACTGGATGATTTCAGACGGACTCTGGCGGCCACATTCACGTCGTCAGGTTCATATTTATCAGCCACGGCACCGGCGCGACTGCACCGGAGAACTCGTTCAGCTGGACGGTTCCCACCATGCCTGGTTTGAGGATCGCGCACCGAAGTGCTGCCTGCTCGTGTACGTTGACGATGCCACCGGCCGACTGATGCACCTTCGCTTCTGTGATTCAGAATCTGCGTTCGACTATATGACGGCAACGCGGGAGTATATTGATTTACATGGAAAACCCGTCGCATTCTACAGCGACAAGCACGCCGTTTTCCGCGTTAACGGGACGGACGCACGCCGCAGCGGCACCACGCAGTTTGGCCGGGCGCTGCGCGATCTGAGCATCGAACTCATCTGTGCGAACAGCAGCCAGGCCAAAGGCCGCGTGGAGCGTGCCAACCAGACGCTGCAGGACCGGCTCGTGAAGGAGCTGCGGCTGCAGAGCATCAGCTCCATCGGAGAAGCGAACCGCTGGGTTGCAGGCTTTATCGATGACTTTAACCGGCGCTTTGCGCGCCCGCCTAAGTATCCGAAGGATCTGCACCGTCCGGCGGGCCTAACGCAGGAAGAGCTGGACGATATCTTTGCCTGGCAGGACCAGCGGAAATTATCAAAATCGCTTACTTTTCAGTATGATAAAATGCTTTATCTCATTGAACCCTCTGATGCCAATACCCGCATCGCGGGTGAGAAAATCACGGTATTCGAATATCCTGACGGCAGGATCAGCTTTCGTTATGCTCACCGCGAGCTGAGTTATCAGGTTTTTGACAAGCTGTCCTGCGTGGATCAGGGTGAGATCGTCGATAACAAACGCCTCGGAACCGTACTGCGGCTGGCGCAGGAAAAACAGGATGAGCTGGAAGCTGAAGGGAAACGCTCACGCAGCAAAAAGATGCCGCGACGGCGGGCGCAGCAACGCGCACTTGAAGCGCTGAGGGCGATCAATCCGGTGCTGGTCAGCCCGGAGGACTTTGTCTCTGACCTGAAACGCTGATGCCCTTCCCCGGCCCGCTTCAGCGGACACAACGCCACAGGGAGGAAAAATGAGTCAGGAAAAAAAGTGATGACCCTGCAGGAGCAGCTGCGGGCTGACCTGATTGAAATGTATCTGGCAGGTGACATCACAGCGGCAGAAGCCGCGCAGTCAATGGAAGTCTCTCCCCGCCAGTGCCGGCGTCTGGTGAGTCGCTACCGCGAATCCGGCCGGGACGGCATGGTGGATCTGCGCCGGGGTAAACCCAGCAACTATCAGCTGAAAGAAGAGCTGAAGTCTCAGGTGGTGAAGCTTATCCGCACCCGCTGCCGCGGTATGAGTCCGACGGGCGCATGGCGGTTACTCAACGCGGGCTGCGGGCTGAGCATCTCAAAAGAAACCGTCAGGAAGCTGATGATTGCCGAGAAGACCTGGGTAGCCCATCCGAAAGACAAACTCTGACCAGCCAGACTCTGCCCATGCCAGAGATGACACTTTAACTTAGCCACTGAGACGACATCTTAATAATGGATAGACAAAGCGCTTTCGTATCCAATGGCATTACGTTTAATCAGCTCAGGCGCCAGCTCGTCGACAATTGCCGCAATCATGACATCCAGATCAGCGATTTCGTCATGTAACTCGAGATAGCGTCGGGCCAGAGATTTTAATGCAATGCGATAAACGTTCGTAACATTGCGGTATTCACTGGCATCTGGCCTCCAGGATCCCAGTGTTCTGATAAGCTGCATGCGCGTCATATTTCTGAGCTGTTCACGCAGTTCATCTGGCGCAGAGACAATATTGGAATGAATAATCTGGAGAGCGACTCTGCGGGCTGATATCGCTGTTTTTCGACAGGTTTTTAGCACCCGCAGAGACTCAATCATGCCGTCATGTGTTTTTGGCGTGACTGTCCGTATTCTCGCGAAGGCGGCATGAGCAGCGCACTCTGCATCAATCGTGTTGCTTTTACCACGCTTATGTCGCTCCATGCGGTCTGGTGTCGTTACCTCAAGCACTTCTACTCCGGCTTTGAGTAAATAACGCAGTAGTCCTGAGCCGTAGGTGCCTGTGCACTCAACACCAATTCGCTGTACTGAGCCAAAAGTGGCCATCCACGCCAGCATCTGGCGGTAGCCCTGTAGTGTTGTGGAGAAGTATTCCGTCCCGAGGACTTTGTTGTTTTGATTAACCACAGCGGCAACATGCAGCTCTTTATGCGTATCTACACCACCCACAATGGCAGAAGCAGTGGCGTCAGTATTTTCATCATTCATGGCTGGTCACCTGTCAGGACGGCATGATTGAATCCCCTGACTAATAACCCGGACAGGACAGTAAAGAGACACGCCGTCAGGCCCTTCTTGAGTCACGCGTACCGGTGAGGAGATGCCTCGCATGAAGATGCTTCCGGCAACCGACGAGTCCAGGGCAGGACACAAAAGGTCGATCGCTGTGTGAGTCAGGATGCGGGAAGTTCTTCACTGCATCAGTAATCACATCAATCTGCTCAGACAGCAAACAGCGCAAGGATGAAAACTGACACCGGCATTATTACTGTCGCTGTGTATCACCGGTCTTTCATGCTCTCTGAGCGTATCGATCGCATCATCCAGCATGGCATTCACCAGTTTTGCATCCGGCCGAGTTCCTATGGTCCAGCTCACCACTTTGCCATCAAAACAGTCGATGACTGGCGACAGATAGACCTTGCCGGCCGGAAGCTGGAACTCGGTTATATCGGTCAGCCACTTCTCATTTGGCCTGCAGGAGCGAAAATTTCTGGCGAGAAGATTTTCAGGTGCCTGACCGATTTCTCCGCAGTAAGCGCTGTATCGGCGACGCCCCGCACGCTTAACTATCAGCTGTTCTTCAGCCATCAGCCTGCGGACAACCTTTTCTGAGATGTACGTGTTGTTTTCACGCAGCATCGCGTGGAGACGCTGGTAACCATAGCAGCGGTAATTTCCCTCAAAGATCTTTGCTATGGTTATGCGTATTTACGCGTACTTGTCATGCAGACGAAGGCCCGCCTTGTGATAAAAATAGCAACTTCGTGCAAGCTGCAGAGCGCTGAGCAGTTCAGCAACGGGATAACTTTCCTTAAGGGCATCAACGGGTTGGGTTTTCTCCCTGTTCTTCAGGGTCAGGACGCTGATGCCCATGTCTTTTTTTATCGGTTCATTCGCTTTTGTCAGGATGTCACGTTCAAGTTGTAGCTGATGAACCTGCTGTTTCAGCTGCTTTATTTCATCGTGCAGTGCATCCTGCTGCTTATCCGGAGGAGCTGATTTACGTTTACGCATGGATTGATAAGCCTCATCATCGATCAGGTCTTTCTTCCATTTGTACAGGACCGGAACGCTGATACCTATCTTTTGTGCAACTTTAAGGGCTGTTCCACGGCGGGTGCAGAGCTCACGGACAGCCTGAGTTCTTTCTTCCTGGCTGAAGCATTTATGTGTGTTGGAGCGAATAATCAGGGGCCGCCGTCCCGGATAAATCTCTTCGATCCAGCTCTTGAGCACTTCGTTGCTGGGATAGCCAAAAGCGCGGCGCGTATAGGCCAGGCAACCGCCATGCGTAAGGTAATGCTCAACCGCAGCGACTTTCTGCGCGTGTGAATAGCGTTTTCTGGGTTTTAATTCCCTGGGTAAGTCGCCGTATTCCTCAAAAATCCGAACCCACCGACCAAGCTGTTTAACGGACGGGTAGCCCAACTCCCTGACAACAACTGTCAGCCTTTTTCCATATCTGAAATAAAGCTCCACAGCCCGGATACGATCTTCATATGAGTGCATGAATTATCTCCCGAAGGTCCAGGAATTCGTCCGTACCTCCGCCTATCTCAGGTGGTGCCGGATGTGTGCTGCGCGCCGCTGGAACGGACTGAATGTCCTGCACACGGTGGGGGAACGAATGAACAGTCCGGCGGCAACGTCTCTTCTCTGCGAGGCGGCCCGGTTAACATAAAGGCACGGCGTGCCCGGCACTGGACCGTGAAATCAACAGGAAAAGTGCGGGGGTGAGCAGAGAACGGCGTCAGGCGGTACGCCGCGCCGCACAGCAGGACTTTCAGAAAGGAAAAAACACCCGGGAGGTTAAACCGGGTGATGGAGCCATGCCGACTCAGGTGTCCAGTATTCCGTGTTGTAAAAAATAATGTCCGCCCGTGAGGGCTGGCTGCATTTAAACAGCTAATATCAGAGAGGATTGTTCAATATCCTCTCTGTATGGCTGTGTCTGTCTTTTTCCCCGGGGCGGGGATTTCCGGCCACCGGGCGGTGTTCAGCTTCCGCCCGGTGGCTACCTTTTCATGTCGCCCGTGTTTTATGGTAATCTGACAGCCCGAATCCACAGGCCGGACAGACCGATGACGATGAAAAACAGCCATGACGAAAAGATGACAGAAGTAATCATCGGCGAGGCCGTCTCTGAACTCCTGAGCGCGGGGATGGACATTTCATGGGCTGCTCTGCTGAATAAACTTCGCGCGGCGCTGAACGTGGAAACCGATGAGGACCGCCTCCGGGCAGTGGTCCGCGCCATTGATGAGGTCAGACGCGAGATGCTGATAGGCTCTGGCGGCCATAAAAGAAGTTATGACAGCACATCAGATCCTTTAGCCTCGCGCGGGAAACTCCACTGACCAGCCATATGCTCCGGGTGAACAGGACAGACTACCTCATGAGCTGACAGCACTGAGGTCATCTGTTATACTGTATATTAATACACCCCCCAGCCGGAGTTCATGTGAAAAATGACACCACTGCTGAAGATATCTATGCCGTTATAGGGACGGTTGTGGCGCGCCTTCTTAAGCCGGGACAGCATCTTACCCTTCACGATATCACGGCCGCCCTGCATCAGATGGGCGAGTCAGCCCCGGCACAGGATGTGCGCGATGCCTGTCGCCATGCTGTTCGCCTGCTCGCCCGCCAGATGCACTGACCCCTGTAAAAATACTCACGTACTGGTACACACCGCGGACAGATGTCAGAAGCCCCTCCAGCACTGAACTGATATCATCGCCGGGAGAAATTCATCAGGTTCCCGCCAGACACCGCTGCCGCACAAGATGTCCTGCGGAGGCAGCAGGTCAGAAACCTTCGTCGTCCGGCGTGCGTCCGACCACGATTTCCAGCGTGCTGCGCAGCACGTCAAGCATTACCACGTCAGACGTGCTCTCTATTTCGGCAATCAGATACAGGATGATGGCCTTGCTGGTCACTTTCCGGCCGTGCACCACTATGTCGCGAATGACGGCATCCAGTACGGCGGTTTCAGCCGCCAGCTTATCGCCTCCGCTGCGGAAATGATCAATGAGTTCTGTTTCAGGTGTGTTCTGCTGCATGCTGTTATCCAATGCCCGCGCCACTGCAGGTAACTGAGCCGGAAAAATCCGCGTGAAATAAAAAACGGCCATCCGGAGATGACCGCATCCTGCGGGTTCCTTCCCGCTTTCCGCCTGTGCCGGAAAGTTGTCCTGTCGCTTAATGCTTTTTGGTATCCGGCCTGACCGGTATCGCGAAAGCATGCACTGATGTGCCCTGCCGATCCTGAGCACCTGCCGGGACAGCCTGCACTTCCGCAACGGCGCGCTGCAGGGCCGTCAGCCGTCCGGGATCTGACTCACGCGACATCATATTGCTGAGTTGCCGCGCCAGTGCCTCTGCGCTGATGGCATCATCTTCTGCCAGCATGACCGTGACGGCTTCGCCGATAACGATATCCGTCAGTCTTTCAGCTTTATCTCTCTGCATAACCGCTTCTCTGATGCATATGCCGTCTCGGGGCAAAAAAACCAGGCTGCCGCTCCGTGGGGCCCTCAGAAACACTTAAGACTCAGCGCCCAAACAGCAGACCGATAAGCTCATGATAGTGCTGTTCTTCTTCCGGGCTGGCTGCTACCTCGAGGCGGCGGATCAATTTTGAGCATACGGCCTTGCGGTTCAGGTTGTTTCCTGCACGAAGGATTTCCACGACAATCTGCCCGAGCGTTTCCTGCTGTGACGGCTGTGGCAGCTTACTGAAATAGTGGGCAATGTCGCTGGCCGTGTCCGGATATTTCGTAACGTTCTGACGCATGGCGAACCTCTCAAGTGATTAAAATATAGTCGGCTCTCGCTTAAGGTAAAGTTATACAAACAAAATAAACTTGTACAGTAATTTTGTTAAACTCGCGTTTATGCTGTTTTGCAAAAAGTGCTTGTTGATGCTTAACAGTAAATTAGGTGAGTATTAGCAGGCAGATAATGCGGGTGTACAGGTATGAGTGGCAGTGAGAAAGATGTACAGGGTGCACACGGGCGGGTCTGCACCCTGAAACGGACATCATGGAGCAGGTTGCGGTTGCACCGGCACGCACGATATGAGGGTTATCGTTCATCGTCGTCTTCCGGGCGGAGGCGGATAACATCCGTGCTGTGTTTCCCGCCGTCATCCGGCCCCGCTACCGTCAGCCAGTGCAGTACCGCCTGATCACGGCGGCCCGGCTGCATAAATTCCCTGAGCCAGCGCCGGGCGTCTGCAATCTGTGCAAGTCTGTCCTCGCCGGATTCGCTTTCTGCCATCTGGCTGAGCTCTGCGATGAGGGAACTGACGCTGATTTCTTTCTTACCGAGAGCCAGGTTCACCGCTGCTTCACCAATAATAACGTGACCTTTCTCATCGTCGTGAAATAACACGGTATATCCTCCATTGACGAAAAATGATAATTACATTTTAGTATTTAACAGTCATCTTTCAATAAGATCCAGATCCCTGCCACCATTTCTTAGATTAAATCAATGAAATACCCCTGAAAAAAACAATAAGTCACAGACAAGGAAATATATATGCCGTAAATAACTTCCCGGCTGGATTAGGAAAAATATTAATATGTATTCAGCCTTTACGGAGGCCGCTTCCCGACACATTCCCGCTCATGAAAACCTGTCCCTGTCCGGCCTGTCATTCTCCGGTCAGATTATGCGCTCCCGGCCTGCCGCGGGGCGATAAGGGATCCAAAATTGTGCTTATATGAGGCCCAACGGACAGGCTCTCCGGTTATCGTATACCTGGCCCGCGCTATATATTACCCGGTAAACATCACGATATTCCGGATTCAGCAAGGGCATCAGACTGAATTAATTCAGGCGGTGGGGAAAATTCTTTCGGTATTTATTTTCATACAGCATGTATCCCCCGTATGCTTCCTTTTTCCGTATCCGGTCCGGGATACATATTTTTACCTCTGACAGCCGCAGCCACCTCCCCGGTCACTCATTTCTGTACAGGGACCCGCATATCGGTTACTTTGCATCCGGACAATTATCACCCTTCAGGAATTTTATGCGTCAGGACGGTTTTCCCCCAGACAGACAGGCCGGACTTTCCGGCTGCTTCAGCAGGGTGACTCACCCCCGCCAGACGGAAATTCTCGGGGCGATCGCCGTGGAAATTCTCCGGCAGAACAGGAAAATCACGCGTATCACCGTCTGCCTGAAACTTATCGGCCGGCTTGATGCGGCCGGGGATGAAGCAGATGCCGGGCACCTGCGCGAACTTATCGGTATGCTGTTCAGGAAATGACCGGGCAGAACATCGCAGTGGCCGGACATTTTTCCTGTAAAAACCTCAACCTGACATGTCATTTATCCCTCCCTGCATACTGCCTTATGGCACAGAATGGTTTAAAACACCCCTGTTTTCAGTCTGATTCGCTGTTATTCATGCATATTCTGTTATTTATGCCATCATTAAAACCAACGCTGGTCATGGAGATGTTGACCGGCATACCGCCCATCAGGGCATGCGCAGCATGAAGGAGAAATGTTATGAATGAAGATCGCATCGGCGGTAACTGGAAACAGTTCAAGGGTAAGGTGAAGGAAAAGTGGGGGGATCTCACTGATGATGATCTGACCGTCGTTGAAGGCAAACGTGATCAGCTGGTTGGTAAAATTCAGGAACGGTATGGTTACGAAAAAGACCGGGCTGAAAAAGAAGTCAAAGAGTGGGAAGATTCAGGCAAATACCACTGGTAACCCTCCGGTGTGCGTTGCCGGATTTACCCGTTTCCGGCAACGCTGCTGTATTATCTGTGTGCTCCGGTACTGAGAAGCCTTTTCACCGACCTGAGTGCAGTCCGGAAGGACGACTTTTCATCCCGCTTCCCGATATTCCGGCCATGCGACTGCCGTTCCGTTAGCTGTGAACAGGCTGCCCTGAAAGTTAATCACACCGGCTGCCTCAAGCCACATCCATTCCTCAGCACATGCAATGCCTGCTGCGATAACCGTAATCTCCAGCGCGGAGCAGCACCGAATAATTGACTGCACGACCGCCTGTCGGGGACCGCTGAGATGAATATCCCGTATAATCGCCGAATCAATGCGTATCCTGTCGGGCTGAATTCGGGTCAGGACTGAAAGTCCGGCAGAGCCGTCACCGAAGTTATCAATGGACAGCCCGATACCTGACGCTTTCAGCTGTCTGACCGCCGCAGAGAACGCATCAACATCCGGGATGACCTGTGTCTCGCTGAGCCCGATGATAATCTGTTCCGGCACGAGCGCTGCCTGGCGGATTTCCTCTATGAGGATCCGGACAGCATCGGGAACTGCAACCAGTGTCATGGGCAACAGGCTGACATACACCGGCAGATGCTCCGGACAGGTCTTCCCTGCCTGAACCAGCACGCGTCTCACGGCATTCAGGTCGGCGATATGCACGCCCGGTTCTGAAACCTGCTCATCAGGGCGGTCCACCGGGACTGCTTCCAGCGCGGTAACCTTCCTGCCCAGCGGATCGATAACCGGATGAAAAACCACGCCATGACCGGCAGGCTGCAAATCATTTTCTCCCGTCCTGTCGGGAATGAAATCCCAGCTCCCGGCAGGCGGAACCTCAAAGTAGTTTTCTTTTTCACGGGCTTCCACAAACGTCCTCAGGAACTGAAGCCCCCTGTCGTCATAAGTCAGCCGGTATCTGGAGGTTCCCCGGTCAAGCACGGCCTGCAGCAGCGAGGCTCTGTCATGGTCGCGCAAATCAAAAAGCTCCATGCCGGCATTACCGAACCGGCGGGAAGGGGCATAGTCCCGCATCAGCTCCACAATATTGTGGTGACGTCTGTCTGCCCGGATACGTTCATAAACTGCGAGGACACCTTCCTCAGGGCCTTCCAGTATCTGGAAAAAATGGGTGCCGTTGAACAGCAGGATCCCCGTGACGTGATGAGAAGCATTAAGCGCGCTGGCTTTTCCGACCATACCCGGAAGGATGCTGATGGGAACATCATCCGCGATGTGGCTGCGGTAAATAACGGTTGTAAGCATACTGTCTCCGGTAATGAATATGCGTGATTGCAGGAGGGGCGGGGTAACAGGGCACAGGACGTCGTCAGGTGTGATGTCATGATGAGTCTAACAGCTGCCGGAGTTTGTGTGAGCATAACTTCATAATTCATTGAAACATCTTAACTCACTCCCGTTATCTTCCCGGGCATTTTTACCTTCCGCGCCAGGTCCGCACAGCTGGAGATTTGAAGGTATAGTGCCGGATTCTTACGCTTAAGTCACAAAGTGCACAATATTTAACCTGGTTAATAATTACTGACATAAACTATCAGGTACCCAACACCGGGTTATGTAGGTATTTATGTCTGAACGTAATAAAAAAAATGGTAATGATGGCAAAGACTCCAGCCACAGCAAAATGCCGGGCGACAACAAAACCCGGACAGAAGCAGTGATGTCGCCAGGCAGAAAGAAAGAAAATGACAGTCAGGAAGGCAGTTATATCAGAACGTCCTTTCACGGATGCAGAGCGCCTCATCCGGATGATGAAGTAAACGTTCCGGGCCATGAAGACGGTGTCCCCGCCGGAGGTAACGACACTCCGCCAGACAGAGGAGCACCGCCTCTCATTTAACCCCGCTGGCAGCCCCCCTGAGCCATGTATCCGGTTCAGGGGAGCATTTCCCCGTCCCCGGGCGACACGAAACCGTGTCAGCAGCATTGAACGTACAAATCCCACGCTACACTCTGAGGCGCCCGGGGCATATCACATCCTAAGACGTGCTTAACTGCGGGTTATGCGTAAGCGATGAGATGGTCTTCCCCCTCCTTCACGGCAGCATGTTATTTCGCCATGATGGATAGAATTTATCCAGATAAAATAGAGGGGCACCATGTCTGCACTGACAATTACCGGGATCGACCTGGCCAAAACAAAGTTTTATCTCTTCAATATCAACGAATATGGAAAACCAACAGAAAAGCTCAAACTCACACGGATCCAACTGCTCCACTGGATTGCGCAAAAGCCTCAAATGACAGTCGCTATGGAAGCATGTAGTGCTTCTCATCACTGGGCCCGTGAAATAAAGAAACTTGGTCATCAGGTTGTTTTGCTTCCGGCTCAGCATGTTAAGGTTAAGGCTTACCAGCGACGTCAGAAAAATGATTATAACGACGCACAGGCCACTGCTGAGGCCTGTCAGCATGGGACAATACGGCCGGTACCTGTAAAGACACTCGAACAACAGGATCTGCAGACTTTCTTAAAAATGCGCCAGTTGGTTTCAATGGAAAGGACGCAACTGATAAATCATGTTCGTGGACTTCTTGCTGAATACGGCATTGTACTAAATAAAGGTGCGACTGAGTTGCGCCAAAAGCTACCAGAGCTTCTCGAGAATGCGGACAATGGACTCACTGATGTAATGAGAGCATTACTGCACTGGCAGCTTATCCGGCTGATAGCCCTGGGAGACGAGCTGGAATGGTATAATTCTGAGCAGCAAAAATATGTCCGTCATGACCCTGTCTGCCAACGCCTCCTGGAGATACCCGGATTCGGTCCACTGGTCAGCCAGGCAATAAAGAGCTGGATGGGCGATGGTAAGCAGTTTAATCGTGGAAGAGACGCTTCAGCAGCGCTTGGGCTGGTACCCCGTCAGTTCAGTACCGGTGGTAAGCAGGTTCTGCTGGGAATAACCAAGCGGGGGAACCACTGGGTCCGCTCCATGCTGATATATGGATTAAGAGCAGTCCTCTTCAGAACCGGTGGGAAAACGGATCCGCTCAGCGTGTGGGTAAACCGCATCCGGGAAAAACGCGGATTTAACCGGGCTGTCGTGGCTCTTGCAAACAAACTTCTGCGAATTGCATGGGTGATTATTGCCCGTCATGAAGTGTATTCGCCGATAATGGCGAAAAATTAACAGTAATTATTCGGCTGTGAAACTTACCCTGAAATTGCGAAGAATGCATAAACGATGAAAAACAGGTCAGACCGGCGTTCCGAAAACCTGCAATATGTGACAGGTCCGCTCAGGCCGTGTAAGCGATAAGGACGGAATGCGCGAATGTCTCATCGGGGCCAGAAGCGAGAGCTTCATCAACAGGCCGGATATACGAAAGCAAACCTGTCACTTTCACCATAGCTGCAGTCTTGCAATACGGGGGAAGACCATATACGTCACATATAGACCGTATTATCGCTCACTCAGAGTGTGTATCAGCTCAGACTTAAACTAACAGTCTGCCTTGAGCGCAGGCTGTGTGAAAATCGGCTTAGCTCAAAGCAATAACCGAATGCGAGCCAAAACAAGCTTGTCGAATGTCTCAGGGCGTGAAGCGGACAGAGGCTTAATGTCATAAATGACATTTCTAACTCAACCTCACCATTGTGAAGTGTGTAAAAAAGCAAGAAGAAAAACTCCGCTGGCGGTAAGCCGAATTCGGTTAAAGCCTCCGTTACGGGAGTTTTACCGAACGACGCAGCAGAGGAACCGGCGCGGCCTGCCCTCTATATCTGATATATCTCCCACCTGAGTGAGGCACAACATGTAGTATTCAGTGCCGCAGTGGGCCGCATTCGGTAGAATTGGGGTTTTACCTAATTCGGCAAAAGAAGGCCCGGCACCCGGCCTATTTGTTACGGAACGATTTTACAAAGATAACCCTCTCAAAACCTGCAGCACGAGTTTTTTACAGCGCGGGGAGCGCATCAGGATGGGCTGGTAACTTCACCCTCTCCTCCTGAAAGCGCATTATCTGTGCTGAAGTGAGCGCTGTACTGCGGACGGTTGCCACCATTTTCAACACGGCAACCGCCAGTTCACCTGCGTATCGTCAAACGTGCCCAGAAAAAAATCATCCAGCTAAGTCAGGTCGAGCAGCGTTTCGTTAACATCAAATACCAGCAGCGTGGTCTCTTTCATTATTATCTGCGCACCTCTCATCAGAAAACCTGTTGCTACAGAGTACAACTCGCGGGCTGCCAGAGGCGCCGTCCGCACGGATATCAATCAATGACCCAGACGCTGACGCTGCCGCCGTTGCAGGTGAATACCGCTTCACCCTGTTCATTGGTGGTGATCGTCTCGTCGCGATTACCAAGGAAATCGCGCCAGTTTTTGCCAGCGTAATTTTCTCCCAGCGTCAGCGTTTTCTCTCCATAGTCGCCGTTAGACATGATCACCACGCAGCCTGGCTCATCTTCAGTGCCGCTGCGGCTGAACGCGATGCAGTTGGGATGATCAAACCACAGCGTCTGCACCCCGTGTGCAAAACGCTGGCGCGCAATCATCAGACGATCGAGCTTATCAATCACCGGCATCTCAACCTTATGCGTTTCACCATCGCTTCCGAAGTCCTCATAGCTGGCACCATAGAGATCCGGATAGAACACGCACGGCACACCGTTTTCGCGCAGTAAAATCAGCGCATAGGCGAGCGGCTTGAACCAGGCTTCAACCGGCGCTTCAAGCGCCTGCAGCGGCTGAGTATCGTGGTTGGCAACGATAGTGACGACGTGGAACGGATCGGCTTCTACCAGCGTGCCGGAGAAAATCTGGCTCAAGTCGTAGCTGCTGCCCTGTTCAGAGGCTTCGTGAAACTTCATATGCAGTGGCGCATCGAACAGCAGCGTTTTACCTTCAACCTGATTGATATACTGTTGCAGTTTATCCAGCTCAAACGACCAGTACTCCGCCACGATAAACAGCGGCTTTTTAGAGACCTCCTGTACATGGTCAATCCACTCTTTATAGAACCAGGCAGGAATATGTTTAACCGCATCCAGGCGGAATCCGTCGCATTGGGTGGTTTCCATCATCCAGCGCGCCCAGTACTTGATCTCTTCCGTCGCCGAGCGGTTGCGGAAATCGATATTGGACCCCATCAGATAATCAAAATTACCCAGTTCATTATCAACCTGGTCGTTCCAGCCCTCACCGGTATAGTCGTTCACAATCTTGAACACGCCGTCTTCATCGGGATTTTCGATGTGATCAACGCCGCTAAAGCACTTATAGTCCCAGATAAACTTTGAATACTTTCCGGCGCGAACCGGGAAGGTGTAGCGCGTCCAAGCATCACACTCCACCACCTCTTCGTGGATTTGTGAGCGATCCTGCTCGTCGACCCGGTTTACCAGAATGCGTTCTTTCTCATCCGCGCCCATTTTGTGGTTAACCACCACATCCATCAGTACCGCAATCTGATGCTGATGGAGCGCGTCAATCGCCGTATGCAGCTGCGCTTTATCACCATATTTAGTGGCAAAGTTGCCTTTCTGATCAAACTCACCCAGGTCAAACAGATCGTAAGTGTCATAGCCGACTGAACTGCCGCCTGAAGCGCCTTTATATGCCGGTGGCAACCAGATCATATTGATACCAAATTCGCTCATATGCGCGGCCCGATCGGCCAGCTCAGGCCAGAGCTGGCCGCCTTCGGGGTAATACCAGTGAAATGCCTGTAACAGGGTTGGATTTTTCATTGCCGGGCTCCGTTTATAGTCAAAAGAATTATGGAGCGGGAATGGAAAAGTGCGCGAATATTAAACGGTCACCGCACTTTTTGCTGTTGCAACAGCAGGACCGGCACGGGATGTGCGTTGCTTTTTAAAATAGGTCAGCCGCTTTGCAGCCGCATAATTTTATTTATGCTTACCCTCCCTGATGCCTTCCATTTACTTATGCGGAACGCACATAATCCGATATTTCTCCTCCTGTTCACCATTCCGTTTGCGGAAAGTCCCTTCCTTTTAGAAAGGGGATACAGAGCAAAGCCCACGGAAGCGAGCTAATGATGGCGATTCTGTTGCTCAATATACCGCTTTAGCACTTCAAGGGGCGCACCGCCCACGCTACCAGCAAAATATGATGGCGACTAAAGCGCGTCCGATGTCCACGCTGGTTTATGTAGTTCGGAGAAATGCAATTTCATCTTGCGGCTACTAACCCCTTTCAGCTATTAACCAGTTTGCTAATCGCCATTTTCGGCGGGAAGTTTATCAACATATGGATGTGATCTTGTTCGCCGTTAAACTCCGCTAATTCAACCTCAAATTGTGCGCAGACTACGCGCATAATTTATTCCATTTTCGCTAAGTGGTATTCTTCAAAATACCTGCCCGCAATACTTTGTTAAAAAAACCAAGTGGGCGTGAAGCATGAAAACGCAATGCCTGCCCGTTCTAAAATCCGGATTCTAAAATTTGACTTCAGAGCTGGAGTTGCTACTGAATCACTTACTTTATGGCAATTTTTGCTGTGTCAGAATGACATTTCTTTAGATGAATAGGGAAGACAAATCCTTTCCACGATTTTATCCAACTTTTCACGTCAAAATGGCTGCTAATGGCACAGGGCTGCTGTTGCAGCCCTGATAACCTTAGACTTCAATAGATTCGGAGATCTCTAAAGCATCATCGACTTCAATGCCCAGATAACGGACTGTGCTTTCCAGTTTCTTATGGCCCAACAGTAGTTGGATCACACGGAGATTCTTGGTTTTCTTGTAGATTAGGTAAGGTTTTGTTCTTCTCATGGAATGTGTGCTGTAAAGCGAATCTTCGAGACCAAGCTTTTTTATCCACCCATGAAAAATTCGGTTGTACTGCCGGGTTGATATGTGCTGATTAAGTCCGACCCGAGACTGAAACAAGAAGTCTTTACTATGCAAATTGCCAAGCTTTATCAATGCAGCAACAGCTTCTCTTGTTCCTTTGGTTATCTCAAATTGCACGGGACTACCGGTTTTCTGTTGCAACACCGTAGCTCTGCTTGAAACAGAGCTACCATATGCAACATCAGATACTTTGAGGTTGACCAGATCACAGCCCCGTAGCTTACTGTCCTGGGCCATATTGAACAGAGCTAAATCACGCGTTTTACCTTCCAGTTCAAGCCTGATTCGAATACCCCAGATATGAGATATCTGAAGTGGTCTTTTTTGGCCGATGATACGGTCTTTGTTACACGGTAACGTGTTCATACTCAAATCTCCTGCATTGTGGGAGATTTGAGTATGGTTGTCCCTTATGAGCGTAAGCGGACGTCAAAGGATGGAGACAGGGAAGTTCTGCCACATTAACCTAACAACCCTGTAATGAAGTCCTGATGCGGCTTTTAAGCGAAATGAACTACCCTCTGTAGGAATCATTCGAATAGTTAACAGAGGGTAAACATGCGAAATAAAAGAGAACGCCCCCTTAACAGGGGCATAAACCATGTAGGGCTAACCGTTCCGGACCTGCAGCAGGCAACTGAATTCTTGCAAAAGGCGCTGGACGCCAGGTTTGTTTATAACGGTCTCACAGATAATGATCCTCCAAGAAAAGGGACAGATACTGAGAGACAACTGGGTTTAAGCTCGGACTCAATGATTATCAAACAACGGTTACTAAGGATTGGTAATGGTCCAAATCTAGAGCTTTTTGAGATAGTAAGCAGGGAGCAGGAACAACCAGTAAGACTGCAGGATATTGGCTGGAACCACATTTCACTTTACGTGGACGATATAGATTACGCGGTGGAAAGGGTAAAGGCAGCAGGAGGCAAATTTCTTTCAGAAATACACGGAAACTCGCGTCATGAAGATACTGAAGATAATGCCAGCGTATACTTCCAAGCCCCATGGGGCAGCCTGATAGAGCTGCAATCGATACCGAATGGTTATTATTACCCCGATGATACCGAAGCAGATACATGGATACCTGAACCGTAAACGACATCGCAGGTAATGACACCTGAAAAAATCTCTAAAAAAAGGTCGCTCCCGGGGCGGCCTTTTCCGCGTCTGTAGCTGATTGAGTAAACATACGACTACTTTCGCACCCCTCTCCAGGGTGCCTCAGCGCGATTCTGGCACTTTTTCTCCCCGGCTCAAACCTAAAAAAATTCCGGCGAGTCGTAAGCGTACAGCGAGAGCCGTATTGACAGGATGATCCGGAGATTATTCCCCGGGCAGGGTGACGCGCCACGGCAGTAACTCACCGACGCGATTGACCGGCCAGTCGGCGATTACCGACAGCACATGGCGAAGATAACGTTCAGGATCGATGCCGTTTAAGCGGCAGCTCCCGATTAACCCATACAGCTGCGCGCCACGATCGCCGCCGTGATCCGAGCCGAAGAACAGGTAATTTTTCCGCCCCAGACTCACCGTCCGTAGCGCGTTTTCCGCGATATTGTTGTCAGCCTCCGACCAGCCGTCGCTCGCATAGTATTTCAGCGCATCCCACCGATTGAGGGCGTAAGCGAACGCCTTTGACAGTTCCGAGTGTCGTGACAGCGTTTTCTGCTTCTCCCGCAGCCATCCTTCCAGTGCGGTCAGCAGCGGCACCGTTTTTTCCTGCCGCACGGCCAGACGTTCCGATGCGCTTTTGCCCCGGATACCGGCTTCAACAGCGTACAGTTCCCCGATACGGTGCAGCGCTTCAGTCGTGGTGTCAGACGGCGTCCGGACGTGAACGTCGTGGATTTTACGCCGCGCGTGCGCCCAGCACGCCGCTTCCTTTATATGGCCTTCGCGGTACAGCTCGTTGAACCCGGCGTACGCGTCCGCCTGCAGCACCCCGCTGAACCCCGCAAGGTGCGACTGCGGGTGCATCCCTTTGCGGTCCGGCGAGTACGCGAACCACACCGCCGGCGCCATCACCGAGCCTGCGTTCCGGTCGTCGCGCACGTACGTCCACAGGCGCCCGGTTTTGGTTTTACCGTTGCCCGGCAGCAGCACCGGCACCGGCGTATCATCGGCGTGAAGTTTGCCGTCTGTCAGCACGTAGCGCGAGAGTGCCTCGTCCAGTGGTGACAGCAGCTGACAGCACGCGTCCACCCAGCCCGACAGCAGCGAACGGCTGAGCGTCACGCCCTGCCGCTCATAGATATCTGACTGCCGCTTCAGCGGCGTGTGCTCCGCGTACTTTGACGTCAGCACCCGCGACAACGGTCACAAATCTGACGCCACATACAGATAATGGAAGCAAAGCTCACGATATTGACCATACTTACTCTGACTGATGACTCCCTGTTATAAAATAGTGCCTTGCACTGCCTCTGAAGCTAAAGAACCCCCCATTATTCAGAGGTTTTTTTGTCTTTATTCTTGTGTTAGGTGACTTAGCATAACGCTCTTTCATCTTTGAACATCCATCATTCCTCTGAGGTAGCTAAATGGCAATTACACGCCCAACCGAGACGCAAATCGATACTTATATCAAAAGTATCGATCCACTTTACGTTAAAGCTAAAGCTGTGATTATCAAAGTTGAGAATGATTTATGGTTATCCAACAATATGATTAGCAATAAAAAAATTATCGAGGAATTAGTGGTAATGCTTGAGTCAGAAAAAGAGCCGTACTTACTTGATACTTATCGAATGGCACTACAAATGATTCTTGATCAAACACCCGACGATGTCTACCAATGAGTGCTATGCTTTAAATGGTGTTACAAAAAGATACTATTTCCTTTCATTGGACTGTTAACCCCTGCTTCAGGGGATTTTTTTATTCGCGCAGTTAGTTTATGTGACAAAGGTTAATAAAACTGAAACCGCCCCGAAAGGCGGTTATTAGTTTATCGCTTAGGCGATTCCTCATTAGGTAACTCTTCATCTTCATCCGGGAACTGGCTATCAGGGACCTCACCTTCGTCAGGCTGCGGTTCAACATCATCTGGGCGTTCTGACATACTGATCTCCATGTTGCGTAACTGGTAATCTAAATTCTAGCGCTATTATGATTATAATTATGAGCATTATAACGAATGCGTGATTTAAGCGTAGTAAAGAGAATAAAGAAGACTCCCCCCTTTCTTTTTTATGAATATCGTCTACACAAACCGTTATTGTAATAATATGAAATAAAAAGCCACCTTAAGGTGACTTTTTATTATTCCTTTGAATTCCTGTCTCTTTTTGTCGCTTTTTCCTTGGCTGATTCTTTATTGCCTGTCGGAAGTTTTCCAGGTGTAGAAGCGCTTCCTTCACTCCCTTTTTTACCTTCTTGATTGGTCATATAAGCCTCCAACATTACTTGGTGTTAAAGTCATTATAGCTAATAAATGACAATTCAGATGTTCTCTATCAATTATGTTATGAATTATTCCAATTCTGTAGGTAGTCTCTGTCATCATTTTCGAGACCGAGTACAGGCTTATTGCTGTAGCGCTTAAGTAAGAAACTACTCAGGGCATCGTTGATTCAGTACAGCCTCAGAGAATTCCTGTAGGCTTTCAAACAACTATCCATCAGCCCTTATCTGAGCTTTTCTCAAAAACTGCGTTGCGGTACCGTTCTCTTCCCTGTGAGTTCGGTTCTCTGTGTTTATTGTAAGCTTCCAGCCAAGAATAACTTAGGTAAGATCGCCTTAAGGGATAATGAAGCGAACCTGCTTTCTCATAACGGCTCTGTTTCTTTAAGATAGCAGAATGCAGCCAAGGCGAGAAAAATTAGGGTTATTCATGATGATTCTGCCCATTGGATGCTAAGGCGTAGCGTCACCATACAAAAGCATAACATTTGCGTCAGCTTTACTGGCAGGAGAATGGGCATAGCAAGAAATCAATTTATTTACCTGATAACATTAACCCTCGCGGGTCTTGCGCAGTAGTTTAGCTGCATCGTGAGTAATGGCTCTGACAGGCAAGTGACCGGATGAAGCCTTCATGCGTTCCAACTCATAGATGATATTGTCTCTGTTTACCGGAAGCCCTTTTGCTACGATCGTGATCACTGCTGCACCAATAGCGCATCCGATTAAACCTGTTCGACCTGTTTTAGAATAACTCATAAGGTAAGATGCATATTTGTAACGTTTTTCTTCACTATAGCATGAAAGGAGAATTATAAAACTTTTATCACGATGAAAATCAAATAAATTTACTGGCAGTGTTCGCCCCGGCATTTTGTTGCGCAAGGAGGAGATGGAAAAAAAATGGATAAGTGCTTAACTAATAATATGGGCGGAGAGTGGGGGAACTTTATGAATCTTGACGCATTAGCACGATATCTTGATCTTACAGCACAAGAGTTAAGAGAAGCAGGAATTAGCCAAAATGACATTCACGAAGATCCAGGTGACAAAGTTGACTTAATTAATAATTATTATTATTTTAATGTCCCTGACAAAACACCACAGCATATACTGGGTAAAAAAAATTGGTCTATTGGAGAACGGATAGACTTCCCCGGGGAAATCCTTGACTTATAGCCTATTTTTTCGATGAAAATTTGATAAAGGCAGCATGGGGAGTAAACGTAAGAATGATGATTCATTTCAAACACGGTGGCCGTAGTCAGAGGCCACCTATGATGAAATCAAACTGTGCCAGTGCCACCATCAGAACACCAGACTTGACCGGAGGTGTAACTTGCTTCATCGGAAGCGAGCAGTACGTACAGAGGAGCGATTTCCACCGGCTGACCTGGACGACCCAGTGGAGCCTGCTCGCCAAACTTTTTCAGTTTTTCCTGTGGCTGCCCGCCTGAAGGTTGTAGTGGCGTCCAGTAAGGACCCGGCGCAACAGCGTTAACACGTATTCCTTCCGGAGCCAGTTGTTTCGCCAGCGCTTTTGTGAAGATGGCGATGCAGGCTTTGGTCTGCGCATAATCCAGCAAAATATCGCTTGGTTCATAGGCCTGCACAGACGACGTATTAATAATGCTGGCACCCTTTTTCAGGTGTTTCAGCGCTGCTTTGGTTATCCAGAACATGGCATAAACATTGGTTTTGAATGTCGCGTCAAAATCTTCAGTAGTAAGCTCGCGGATGGATGAGCAGAACTGCTGGCGGCCCGCATTGTTCACCAGAACATCCAGTCCACCCAGTTCGTTTACGGCTTTTTCCACCAGTTGTGTGCAGAATGCTTCACTGCGAATATCCCCAGGCAGAGCGACGGCTTTACGCCCTTCTTCACGGATAAGTTTGATCACCTCTTCAGCATCTTTTTCCTCTGCGGGCAGGTAACCAATGGCAACATCCGCCCCTTCGCGTGCAAATGCAATCGCCGTGGCGCGTCCAATACCTGAATCACCGCCGGTGATCAGCGCTTTTTTGCCTTTAAGGCGACCATGCCCCTGATAGCTGGTTTCACCATGATCCGGAACAGGGATCATATCGGATGCCAGACCAGGAGCATTTTGCGGTTGTTCTTTAAAAGGAGGGGTTGGCAGATGAGGCTGATTATTTCCAGTGGCATGCGACATAATTACCTCTTTAATTTCAGCTTGAGCATTAATTATTTCAAATGAACAATTTATTCTAGTTCATGCCTGTAAAAATGCTAACTGGAAAGGTTATTTAAGCAATATCCTGAGTTAAATCCCCCCTAATGCAGATGATTCTTAACACGAATTTCGGATTCAAAATAATATGTTCGGGAGTACCTCTCCGAAATAATTTATCGGCGTAAAAACATTCATGAGACATAATTTAAGTCTGCGCTATAAACTTTCATGCCTGATCACTTTTTTAAGTCACTGATTTTAAATCAATAGCACTAAAAGATAAAAAATCATAAGCGCGCTAACAATTTTTTTTTGTACAGTTTTAACTCACCGCGAAGATTAAGTTACATTTGAACTGCACATTTTATAACCTCTATTTTTTCAAAAGGTTTGATTATGCGTCAGAACAATCTGTCATCTTCACCGTCTCATGAGATCACACAATATTTTTATGAAACGTCCCTCCCCTCACAGCAGGAAATGCTGGGGCAGATTGTGACTGAAACATTGCGCTCTGGAAAAAGACTTAACCGGAAGACGATTTGTACCAAGCTGGTGCATCGTCTTGAAGTTTCAGGTAGTGCTGAAGAGGAAAGAAGGTACCGGGAGCTGATTGGTCTGCTTCTTGGTCGTTAATGGTGGATATTTACCCTGTATTTTATATGCAACCTCACTCAACCCTCAACAGTGCAAGCAATTGCCATAGCAGGAAACCTTTCTATGCCTCAGGCACCTGAAGTCGAAACCAATCTCCAGGCTTTTTTTCATCAGACAGACCCCAACATTGTACTGAGTGAAACGGAATGGATCGATGCGGCAGTTTTGTCTATTGAAACCGCGCGCCAGCACGCGACGAATAAAGATATTATTCTGTGGTTAATCGCTAAACTCGAAACCAGCCATGATGCATTGCAGCAGGATGCACTACGTAACGCTTTAGAGATTGTCGTGGCAGGCACACCCGACGATCCCGAAAGTTAACCAAAAAAAACCTTCACAGAAAGGCGGAGAGCACTGTGAAGGTAAATTACAACCAACCGGCTAATCTCGATATTTAAAGTCGTCGAATCTCCCGCACGATGATTGTCGAATGCGTTTGTTCATGCATCAACTGACCATTAACGGAGACAAGATCATCAGGTTTCACTTCCTGTCCCTGCCAGACATTATCTTTGATAATGAGTGCAATACTGCCCTGCTCATCACGCAGAAGATACTCATTCTTACCGTTCTGCTTGTTGATATTTCCTTTCAGTGACACCCATGTCCGGTCAGGTAATTTTTCCAGTTCTTTAGTCGTTATTTGATGCTGCCCATCAGTAATTCCCCGATAGCCATCTTTTTGCTCATGCGGTGCAGGCGGCTGTCCATCAGGATTAAATCCACCCTTTTCAGCGGAGTATCCATGAAATGACATCGTTATGAGAACACTAAAGAGAGAAATAAGTAATCGTCTCTGCAAAACAGCCTCCATCGGGGAAATTTAATATGAATGAATTAAGTCTAACCCTGATTGTTCGAATAGCAACCAGACAAACCAGGAATGATAGGCGAAGCGCGGGATTAATTTACTTATTCAACTATTTTTAATTTTCATTTATTCACTTTACCGCTTGCATTAATGATGTCATAAGCTACATTTTAAATGTTACTTTTAAATTTCATTAAGTTAATGTATCTGGAAATTCTTATGAAAAATCACAGAAAAGACGCAGGAAATTTACATGATTTAAGAACCCTGTTAAACGACGAAAGTCAAACAGGAGTCAGGGTTGAGAAGAATTTCTTTAAGAATAATCTGGAAAGAGATATTGCTGCCAGTTGCAAAAGTGGCAAGAAAACTCTTCCAGTTGCGGAAAAACAACCTCAGTGATCTTTAGCAGAATTTAAACGCGAATATTCAGTTCCCTCATCTCCAGATTATTCCGTTTTCATCAACAGCGGCGAGAGCAATCGGATAGCCGATCTTTTTGTTTTCTCTTTGCATTTACACCATCAATTTCCCCATCAGGGGGCATGCATGATTTTATATACCACGGATACGCTCTGCGCTCTCACCAGAGCGCATCCGGCCAATCTTCGTCGCTGGAATCGCAGTGGATTACTCTCTCTGCAGCATCCTGGTGAAGTATGGGACAGCGTCCATATGGAGCAGGTACAGGGCATTCTGGCTGCCACCGCAAACGGTATGACAGCCGGTGAGTTAGCGATCAGTATCGGACAGGGGATTCCCCTGGTTACCGGAGGCTGGTCTGCACGGCGGGGAGAAGTGCTATTCGAACTCGAATACGGATCCCTGCGTTCGCTTTCACGTATCGTTCGCAGTCTGGCGGGTGATTTCAGTGGTGATGATTTTATTAACCGCCTGATGCGCCCGTTAAGTTGCTGGCTGATGCAGGATGCCAATAAAACATCGCCTCTGCGACATCAGCGCTTCCATGATTTGGTCCGGTTTCATGCCGAAACGAGCAGCCGGGCCTCTCAGCGACACGACTCCATCCCGCTTTACCTTGAAGCTGTCAGCACAAAAGATCGTAACGAAATCTGGCTCGAAGCCATTCGGCTGACCGCGCAGGGATTCTGCATCGAGGTCTGTCCCGGTACCAACATGGGGCAACTCCCGGCGGAGCATCATCAGCATCATTTGATGTGGTGTGGCGCAGGTATCAGCAGCAGCAGGATGAGCAAGTATCTTGAAGAACGAGAATCCGGATACCCGGTAATGCTATGCGGCCCTGACCAATCCATTCTGAAAGATTCGGTAGCATGCATGGTGTCACTCTGATTCTCATAGCGCCTCCGTATAGGCGCGTGGCCCCAGCCCTGTCAGGTTTAATAACACCCCATTCTCCGCTGGAGGAATCTGCATGCTCCCATCAATTTCCGCTAACGAACTCGCCCTTCTTGACCGTTACTGGCGCGCCGCCAATTACTTATCCGTCGGCCAAATCTATCTGATGGATAATCCACTCCTGCGGGACCCCCTGCGCCCGGAACATATCAAACCACGCCTGCTCGGGCACTGGGGCACCACTCCGGGGCTCAACTTTATTTATGCTCATCTCAATCGCATCATCCGCCAGCGTGACCTGAATCTTATCTACGTTTGTGGTCCCGGTCATGGCGGCCCCGGCATGGTGGCTAACACCTGGCTGGAAGGCAGCTACAGCGAAATTTATCCGCACATCAGTGAAGACGCCGAAGGAATGCAGCGGCTGTTCAGGCAGTTCTCGTTTCCGGGCGGCATCCCCAGCCATGCGGCGCCAGAAACGCCGGGATCGATTAATGAAGGGGGGGAACTGGGTTATTCACTTTCCCATGCTTTCGGTGCAGCCTTCGATCACCCGGATTTAATCGTGCCCTGCGTGATTGGCGACGGTGAAGCAGAAACCGGGCCGCTTGCCGCCAGCTGGCACGGCAACAAATTCCTCAACCCTCAACGTGATGGTGCGGTGCTCCCGATTCTGCATCTCAATGGCTACAGGATCGCCAGTCCAACCTTGCTGGGGCGAAGCAGCGATGACGATCTCCGGCAGTTATTTAGCGGCTACGGCTACGAACCGCTGTTTGTCAGTGGCCATGAACCGGACAACATGCATGTGCAGATGGCAGATACGCTGGACACTGCCTTTGATAAAATCGCCGCTCTCCAGCAGCTTGCACGCACGGGACAGGCTGACAACACGGTACCGCGCTGGCCGATGATTATCCTGCGCAGCCCGAAAGGCTGGACGGGTCCCGCCGCCGTTGACGGTAAAAAAGTCGGGGATTTCTGGCGCGCCCATCAGGTCCCTGTCTCAGCCTGTCGGGAAAACGAAGACCACCGGCAGATTCTTGAAGAGTGGATGCGTAGCTACCAGCCTGACGATTTGTTTGACACCGCTGGCTGCCTGAAACCGGAACTGAAAGCACTGGCCCCGGCAGGGGATAAACGTATGGGGGCTTCACCTTATGCCAATGGTGGCCTGCTGCGCCGCGAGCTTAACGTTCCTGATATCCATGAATTTGCGGTAGATATCTCCACGCCCGGTGCTGACAGCGCCCAGGCGACGGAACGTCTTGGCCATTATCTCAGTGAGGTATTTCGGCGGAATAAGGATAATTTCCGCCTGTTTGGCCCTGATGAAACCGCG
The DNA here is from genome assembly GCF_047947045.1 of Pantoea sp. App145. NCBI lineage: Bacteria > Pseudomonadati > Pseudomonadota > Gammaproteobacteria > Enterobacterales > Erwiniaceae > Pantoea > Pantoea sp. App145. Next base: position 341,725 of record NZ_CP133292.1, on the reverse strand, counting down.
TCGAACCGGCTGTCACCGGTGTTTGACGTCACCAGTCGCAGCTGGATGGGGGAAATCAAACTTTTTGATGAACAGCTGGCGCGCGACGGGCGCGTGATGGAAATCCTCAGTGAACATCAATGTCAGGGATGGCTAGAAGGCTATCTGCTGGCGGGTAGGTATGGTCTTTTCAATTGTTATGAAGCCTTTATTCACATCGTCGACTCGATGTTCAACCAGCATGCCAAATGGTTGAAAGTCACGCGCAAACTGGGATGGCGTAAGCCCATCGCCTCGCTGAATTACCTGTTGTCCTCACACGTCTGGCATCAGGATCACAACGGCTTCAGTCATCAGGATCCGGGTTTTATCGATCATGTCGCCAATAAAAAGGCCGACATTGTGCGTATCTATCTGCCACCCGATGCCAATACCCTGCTATGGGTGGGCGATCATTGCCTGAAGACCTGGGATCGCATCAATGTGATTGTGGCAGGCAAACAACCTGCGCCGCAGTGGCTCGATTGTGATAGCGCCATTGTGCACTGTGAAGCGGGCATGGGTGAATGGCGCTGGGCGAGCACCAGTGAGGATCCTGAGGTGGTGATGGCCTGTGCGGGCGATGTTCCGACGATGGAAACACTGGCAGCCGTGGATTTACTGCGTGGCTGTCTTCCAGGCCAGCGTATTCGGGTGGTGAACGTGGTGGACCTGATGGCGCTGCAGTCCTGTGAGCAACATCCGCACGGTAAATCCGACGCTGAATTTGATGCGTTGTTCACAGCGGATAAACCGGTGATTTTTGCTTTTCACGGTTACCCCAGCCTGATCCATCGGCTGACCTGTCAGCGTAACAACCACCGCAACTTTCATGTGCGGGGTTTTAATGAAGAAGGCACCACCACCACCCCTTTCGATATGACGGTACTGAACGAACTGGATCGTTACCATCTGGCGCAGGAGGTGATTTTACGTGTCCCCGGCCTTGCCGAGCGTCATCCTGAATTGCTCGATGACCTGCAGGAACGCATCGCGGAACATCACCGCTATGTCCGGGAATATGGCGAAGATGTTCCGGAAGTCCGTAACTGGCAATGGTCAGGGAAGAACCCGCAGTAAGGCGGACTACCGAAGTCCGCCTGCCGGGTTATGCCGCCACTGTCGCCGCCTTCTGGCTGCGTGACCAGACGCGATGGGCCGCCATCGCGGCAAGAAAATCGGTCATCAGCGCACCCTCAGCTTTGCTTCCTTCTGCCAGCCCTTCTTCGGTTTCACTGTCCTTCAGGCTGAACTGCGCTTTGAAGCGGCGCGCATCACCGCTCAGGCCAATGACCTTCAGATGTTTATAGGCTTCCAGCAGGAAGTAACGCGCATCCCCACTCAGCAACAAAGCATCAATGTTACCGTCCGGCACCAGCACCGCGTCAAACGTCAGGGACGGCAGACCGTTGAACGTCGCATCGATCGGCAACACCGAGCCATCATCGGCGCGTACCTGCCCCATATGGGCCGCCAGCAGTTTGGCGTGCACGCCTCTGGCTTTCAGTTCCTGCAATACCGCCAGCATATCAGCCGCTTTCACACCATCACTGACCAGCAATGCTACCTGCCGCCCTTTGATATCCCCACCCGGCACGGCATACAGGCTGAGGCTGTCATCCTTTGTCAGCCCATTCACCTCTTTTGCGGTGACAACTTTCCGCTGTTCCTGGGTAAATTCAATGCCGAGATTATCCGCCACGCCCTGCGCCAGGTCAGGATCGATATGCAGCAGATGATCGACCACCCGTTCACGGATATAGGCCCGACCCACCTTGCTCAGCTCGAATGAGAAAGCACCGACGATATGTTGCTGTTCCACGGGCGTCTGGCTCTGCCAGAACAGTTTTGGCTGGGAATAATATTCACCAAAAGAGTCGCTGCGCTCACGTACCTTCTGCCCTTCAATCCTTTCCTGATAGCTGTCGAAGCCACCCTTCTCCGCAGCAGGGGGGCTTTCCCGTGGCCAGTTATCGTTGATTGAATTAGGTTCGTAGTTGGCCGGATTGGCATCAATCTCCATCCGGTGCATGCCCTGACGCTGAAAATTATGGTACGGGCAGACCGGCCGGTTGATTGGTATTTCATGAAAATTAGGTCCACCGAGGCGGCTGATTTGGGTATCGGTGTAGGAAAAAAGACGGCCCTGCAACAGCGGATCGTTGGTGAAATCCAGCCCCGGCACGATATGGCCGGGGTGAAAAGCAACCTGCTCGGTTTCCGCGAAAAAGTTATCGGGATTCCGATTCAGCACCATCCTGCCCACCCGCTCTACCGGCACCAGTTCTTCCGGGATCAGCTTGGTGGCATCAAGGATATCGAAATCGAAACTGAACTCATCCTCTTCGGGTATCAGCTGAAGCCCCAGTTCATACTCAGGAAAGTCACCCGCTTCAATGGCCTCCCACAAATCGCGACGATGGAAATCAGGGTCTCGACCCGTGAGTTTCTGTGCCTCATCCCACAGCAGCGAAGCCTTCCCGGCCACCGGTTTCCAGTGGAACCGGACAAAGGTGGCTTTACCTTCCGCGTTAATCAGACGGAAGGTATGAATACCAAAGCCTTCCATGGTGCGATAGCTGCGGGGGATACCGCGATCGGACATCGCCCACATCACGTTATGTAACGTTTCCGGTTGCAGCGAAACGTAATCCCAGAAGGTGTCGTGTGCGCTCTGACCTTGTGGCATTTCGTTATGCGGTTCGGGTTTCACCGCGTGCACAAAATCCGGAAATTTATGGGCATCCTGAATGAAGAACACAGGCGTGTTATTCCCCACCAGATCGAATACGCCCTCTTCAGTGTAGAATTTGGTCGCGAAGCCGCGAATATCGCGCACCGTATCAGCAGAGCCTGCCCCGCCCTGTACCGTCGAGAAACGCACAAACACCGGGGTGACGGTGTCCGGATCGCTGAGGAATCCCGCTTTGGTTAACTCTTTCAGTGAACGATTCGGCTGGAAATAGCCGTGTGCCGCTGAACCACGGGCATGCACGATACGCTCGGGAATACGCTCATGGTCAAAATGCGTGATTTTTTCACGCATGATGAAATCTTCCAGCAGGGTCGGCCCGCGCGTACCGGCACGCAGTGAGTTCTGATCATTGGCGATACGGGTGCCCTGATTGGTGGTCAGGTCCTGCTGCGTGCCATTTTTTCTAAAGGGATCCAGCTGATCGATTTTAGGGGTTCGGGTGTCGGGAGCTTTCAGGCTGCCCGGTGCGGTGGGTTCTTTCCCCGGTGGTGTCGGTCTGGCTGATGATTGATGTGAGCCATCAGCCGGAGCCAGGCTACCCAGGCCGGGCTTAGCGGTTTCTGGTCCTTTATGGGGTGCCCGATGGGTGAGTTTTTTTCCTTCTGTATCTTTTGACATTGCGAAAGTCTCCAGTGAATTATCACCTTATTAACTGTAGAGCAATCGCGTCAAAAGTTAGCGTTGAAATGCTAAATTACAGGAAATGACATGAAATTCATCTCAGCGGACTCGCTTATTTCTCATTAAGAATGCACTGAATAATGATGAAATTTAGCGTTAAATCTGCCAGACCGGACAATAACCCACATGCGTGCACTACAATTTCATAAACGACAACACATCGATAGCCTGAAAATATATTAATTCCACAAGTAAACCTTATTTTTCATTCACTCACTGAAAAGGAGAACATATGAAATTATTGACTAAAGTAACCTGTGTCGCATTGAGTCTTGCCGCATTGACAGGATGTATGCACCGAAGTGAAGCCGTCCGCGATGATGGACGTCCCCATGCGCCGAGCGGGCAGGCCAACCCTGGAGGGACTCTGGGTTCCGGTCCTGTTGGACAACCTCAGTCCTGAATGGAAACGCCCGGACAATGGCCGGGCATTCTTTACCGGTGCTGTGTGTCATCATAAGGCTATTTATTTTTCTGCCGCAGGTATGACGGAAATATGACCATTGACTTCAAATACGGCATATTTTATCTGGTCTATCTGCTCCAGCCCCTGTGATGACCGGGCTGACTCAAGGATATCCTCCTTACTTATCCCGGCCATCTTCATACGTTTTTCCAGCAGGTTGCCATTTTCAACCAGAATAATCGGTCCGCCCTCTGCCATTTGTTCCAGCGAAGGAAATCGCGTTTTGAGTTTTCCGAGTAAAATATCAATCGTCACGAGGGTGATAATAGTCAGTGCAGCACCCGTCACAGAAAAATCATCGCCCAGCAACGCCTGCTGAGTGGCTTCACTGATAATCAGTAACAGAATCAGATCAAAGGATGTCATCTGCAAAAGCGTACGTCTGCCCGCGATTTTAAATACCACCATCAGAACAAGGTAGATACCAGCCGCTCGCAATACGGTTTCCATATCATACTCCTTCAGGGGTATATCCACTGGGTAAAGTTGACCGGTTGATGGTTATCAGCGCTGACACTGATGGCTACCCGCCCCGGTTGCTGTGACTGGAGTCCCAGCCATACCGTATGGCTCCCTCCCGTATTGCGGGATGAATACGTCAGCCGCATATCACTTCCGTCGGAAAGGGCCTGGACTGGCTGGGGCTGTAATGTCTGTATCTGCAAGGTATTCAATGCCCCGCTTCCTATCGTGACAGTAAATTGTCCACCGGGCGGCGTATCAATCCTGATACTCATTTCCATATTGCTCTGTACCCGACCAAAGCGTTCATACTCCACCCTTAGCGAGCCATCAGCTGATTGTGCCAGGCCATTACTCAGAAACCCTTTAGAAAACAAACCGCATGCTCCAAGGATGACAATGGCAATCAGAGCGTATTCCCCGATGCGCTGAATCAATGACTCCTGCGTAACCAGATGATGTTTTCTTTTATCGGGTAATCCCGGCTGCTGAATTCATCTTTATTCATAGGATTCATAGGCCATAAACCTCGCGATCTTTAAAGATGCTTTACTTCTGATGATGGCCTTTCATTATCCAGAACGACCAGGTGTGATAAATCAGCGTCAGGGGGATCATGACTGCAGCCCCAATCAGGACGACCTGTTGGGTAACACTGGAAGCCGCGCTTTGATACAAATTAACCTGACCTGGAATGAGCCAGGGATAAACAGCGCAGATGATACCGGTTAACGTCATGGTAATAAGCGTAAGGGTCACGATTAACAGCCAGAGAGCATTACCGCGCCACAGCGTGAAAAGCTGTAAAAACCAGAACAGCCCCATCATGATAATGATTAATTTACCGAACGGTCGCTGCCAGCACTGCAACCAGAGTGACGGGTTGAGCAGCAACAGAACGATAGATATCAGTAACGTTATGACCCACCACATCCAGGCATGTGCGCCTGCCAGAGGAAACACTGAATCCCCGATCCGCCAGCGTAGCCAACAGCTCGCCAGCAACATATAAATCGTCATGACGCCAAGTCCGCTCATTATGGCAGCAAGATTTATGCTGCCATCCGGCTGTGGGGTGATGATGCCCCCAGCGCACCAGCCCTGAGTAAACGCAGCCAGGGCCGAACCCGCTGCCAACAGGCGATCAAGCCAGCGTCGCAGCCTGACTGTTGCTTCAGCGCGATACTCCAGCGCCAGTGCCCGCCCAAACAATGACAACAACATGATAAATACCGGCACAGCCAGCGAACTCAACACAAGGCTATACGCCGCAGGGAATAATGCCAGCATGCCCCCTGCAAACAGAACCAGCCAGGTTTCGTTTGCATCCCAGATTGGCAGAATGCTGTGGGACATCAGCTCCCGCTGTTTTTCTTCACTGAACCAGAAGAAAAGCATTCCCACCCCTAAATCGGTGCCGTCCAGTAACACATATATCAGCAGAGAAAAGCACAGTACCAGAGCAGACAGTTCAGCCAGTTGCATACTTATCTCCTTAGTTTGGCGTTTTCAGGACCAGTACCACCGTTTCTTCTTCCTGAGGTAACGGTGATGCCACCTGCCGCAGGAGATAGCGCAATCCGAGCGAGAAACCCAGACCATAGGTCATCACAACCAACAGAAAGATGATGAGGGTCGTGCCGAGCGACAGTGGAGAGATGCTGTCGCTGGTACGCAGCATGCCGAAGACCGTCCATGGCTGCCGGCCAATTTCTGTCACCATCCATCCCGAGAGTAACGCGACAAACCCTGCCGGTGACATCCACACCAGCCCGCGTAGCATGCGGCGGGCGTGCCACAGTTTTCCCCGCCAGCGCTGTTACCCGACCACGAAGCTGGTCATAAGCATGACCATGCCGAACCCAACCATGATCCGAAAGGCGATAAATACCGGGGCAACCGGAGGCAACTGGTTACGGGGGAGTTCGCTCAGGCTTTTGATGTGGCCGGTCATATTGTGCCGCAGATACAGTGAACCTATATCCGGGATGCTGACTTCAAAATGGTTGCTCTGTAATTGCTGATCCGGGATGGCAAATAACCGAAGTGGTTCACCTTCACCGTTTCCCGGGGGATGCCAGGCCCCTTCGATAGCAGCGAGTTTGGCGGGTTGATAGCTTAGCGTATTTTCTCCATGCAGATCGCCCGTCACCATTTGCAATGGCAGCGCGACCAGCGAGAGTGCCAGTGCGCCTGAGAGCATAAGACGGGATGCGGTCTCCTGAGGTGTCTGGAGTAGCCGCCAGGCTGCTACCCCCATCAGCAAAAAAGCCACACTGATTAATGAAGCCAGTACCATATGCATGAAACGCCAGGGAAATGAAGGAGCCGCCAGCATCATCCATCCATTTAGTGGTAAAAAATGCCCGGCATCATCCCTGGAGAACCCGATCGGTGTCTGCATCCATGAGTTTGCTGCCAGGATCCAGAACGTGCTCAGAAAAGCCCCAAAGGCAACGAGGCAGGTGACAGCAAAATGGAGTTTCGGCGGGATCTTTCCCATGCCAAATAACATTACGCCGGTCAGTGCCGATTCCAGAAAAAAAGCCACCAGAACTTCATAGAACAGCAGCGGGCCGATCATGCCTCCCACCTGACGGGCAAAACCAGCCCAATGCGTGCCAAACTGAAATTCCATCACTACGCCTGACACGGCTCCCACCGCGACAGTCAGCGAGAAGATTTTTAACCAGAAGTGCAGCGCCTCACGGGCACCGTTTTGTTTTCCCCACAACCATCGGGCCTCAAACCAGACGAGAAAGGGAGCCAGCCCCAGCGTCAGCGCTGCCAGGGTGATATGCATGCTCATGGTCAGCCCAAACTGAACGCGTGCAATCAAAAGCACCCAGTCAGCGCTACTCATGGGTGCTTTTACCGCTGTAGCGTGTTACCGGCGGCTGCTCATCCTGGCGCATCTGTTCACTGAAGGTTTCGACGGCAGCGAAAAATGGCCTCAGGCTTTGCCACAGTGCTTCATCATTGAGCAGCTTCAGAACACCGCGAACGCCGGGTGCGGCTTCCGACTGTTCCGCTTTATCACTGGCGGGTTTGAGTGCCATTGCCGCCTCACGTAATGCCAGCAAAATATGGTTAAAACGTTCCGGCGGTATGGTTCCGATCGCCATCAGCAGCAACGAAAGGTTTTGTACCACGTTTTGCGTCGCTGGCCGGTTCAGTCCGGCAACCAGAATCTTCCCGATGTCGCCGTTGGCTTTGACCGCATCGTTGGCCAGACGCAGAAAACCATGCTGATGCAGATTTTCAATCAGTTCATCAAGCGCTTCCTGAGCGGTGGCTTCGGTTCGCGTTGGCGGAACCTGATACTCAAGTCGTTCAGCCATTAATATTTCTCCGGGTGATCGGTGTGATAGGGGGGCTGGCAATAGCCTTCCTGCTGCCTTTTATCCTCGATGGGTAGATGATCAAGTGGCGTGCGGCTGCCGTTGCGGAAATTGTGCTGAGGAATGGGATCAGGCTGTGGGCGGCGCGACAGTCGGGTCATACTGACCGCGATTTCTTTATATGCGGGTGTATTCACGTCGGGATCATGATGTTCACCGGTGAGGCCGTTAATGCCGGGTTTACCATGATGGATGGGTATGAACAGCACATTGCCTTTAACACGTTTTGTCACTACCACCGGCACATCCAGCTCGCCCCGGCGGGATCGCAGCTGCACCCAGTCTCCCTGCTGTAAACCTCTCTGCTCCGCCAGTTCGGGGGAAATCTCGACAAACCAGTTAGGTGACAGAGACATAATTCGTCCACCCTGTCCGGTCTGATTGGTCGACTGGAAATGCTCCAGCATACGCCCGTTATCCAGTAGCAAATCGTATTCTTCGTCCGCCTGCTCCATCGGCGGCTGCCATTCAAGCGGGTGGAGTTTTGCTTTGCCGTCGGGGAAGTGAAATTGTTCGGTATACAGCAGTGGGGTGCTCTCTCCCTGTGGCGTGACCGGCCAGATTTGCGATTGCCAGCCCACCAGATACTCATAACTTACACCCGCAAAAATCTGCGCGATGCCCGCAGCTTCCGCCATAATCGCGCCGGGATTCGGGTAATGCCAGTCATGCCCGAGCTGCGCCGCAAGTTCGGTGAGAATCTGCCAGTCGGGTCGGCAGTCACCCAGCGGACTCATCGCGGGTAAAAAATGCTGGATTCGTCGCTCGGTGTTAACGAAGGTGCCCTCTTTCTCAATGGACGGACACCCGGGTAACACCACATCGGCAAATTCCGCCGTACGGCTCATGCAGATATCCTGCACCACCATAAAATCCAGGCGACTGAAGGCTTCGTGAACTTTGGTTGCATCCGCGTCTGAAAAAGCGGTTTCTTCACCAATGACATACATCGCGCGCAGCTTCCCTTCATGCGCATGCTGCACCATCATAAAGTTATCCACGCCCGGCTTGTCCGATAAGGCCTCAGGGTGAACACCCCAGGCTTTTGCCCACTTATCACGAATATTCGGATCGCTGACTTTCTCATACCCCGGGTAAACGTTACTCAGACAGCCAAAATCACTGGCCCCCTGCACGTTATTGTGACCGCGCATAGGGTAGCCGCCTGTTCCCGGACGGCCATAATTACCGGTAACCAGCAGCAGATTGGAAAGCGCAGTACTGGTATCCGCACCGTGACTATGCTGCGTAATGCCCATCGCCCAGAGCAGACAGACGCTGCCCGCCTGCCCAATCATCTCACCAGCTTCTGCCAGTTGCTGCAGCGACAGCCGGGTGATATCACTGGCGAACTCCAGCGTGAAGGGCGCAAGCGACGCCCGGTATTCATCCACCTGGTTTACGCGTTGTGCAAGAAAGTCCTGGTCAGCGTAGTCGTGATCAAACATATATTTCGCCATCGCCGATGCCCACACCATGTCGGTGCCGGGGCGAATACGCAAAAAGCAGTCTGCCCTGTCTGCCATTTCATGACGGCGTGGATCCACGACCATCAGCTTTTGCCCGTGATGCTTGTGGCTTTGTTTAATACGGGTCGCAATGACAGGATGGTTTTCCGCCAGGTTACTCCCGACGGTGATAATCAGCTGAGCCTGTTGCAGATCCCGGATGGTCCCGGCATCACCGCCATACCCCACGGTGCGGAACAACCCTTCGGTAGCCGGGTTCTGACAATAACGTGAGGAATTATCGACGTTGTTGGTGCCGAAAATTAAGCGGGCTATTTTCTGAGTCAGGTATGCTTCTTCGTTACTTGCCTTACTGGAGCCAATAAAACCGATGGCATCACCACCATAACGCAGTTCAACCTTGCGTAACCCCTCAGCGACGCGTTGCAGCGCCTCCTGCCAGGATGCCGGGCGGAAACGGCCATTTTCACGAATCAGCGGCGTGGTAAGTCGATGGGGGCTGTTGACAAAATCCCAGCCAAATTTTCCTTTTACACAGGTAGAGATGCCATTTGCCGGCGCTTCCGCCACGGGTTGTATTTTCAGTATATGGCGGTCACGCGTCCAGACTTCAAAACTACAGCCTACGCCACAATAGGTGCAGACGGTTTTGGTTCTCCTGATCTCCGCCTGGCGCAGGGCATTATCAATCAGGGAAATACCGGTAATCGGTTCCATGCCAATGCTGGGTTCCAGCGCTTTAATGAAATTGATCAGGGGACGTTTTAACCCTTCATCCATCGCGGTAAATGGCCCGGCGTCGGGTTGCATGGTTTTTTCCAGCAATGCATTGCAGGGGCACACCGTGACGCAATGACCACAGCTGACACAGCTGGACCCGGCAATCTGCGTGCCACCATCCCACAGCACCCGTGGATGGGCATCGGTGTAATCAATCGACAGCGTTTCGTTGACCTCGACATTCTGGCAGGCTTCGACGCAGCGACCGCAGAGAATACATTGATCCGGATCGTAGGTATAAAACGGATTGGAATTGTCTTTATCGTCGGGCTTAGGCTGGTAGGGATAATACTGGATCGGGATATGCATATCAGCGACGGTATTATGTAACGTGCAGTCACCCGTATTGTGTTCGCATACCGTGCAATACAGTTCATGACGGTTTAAAAGGCGATCCATTCCTTCCTGCTGCGCTACCCGTAATTCTTCACTTTCACTGGTGATGACAAGACCATCATGAGTGGTCAGGGTGCACCCCCGGACACGTTCCCCGTTGGCGTCCACCCAGCATACATCGCAACTTTCAAGTGGTGGTAACGCCGGGTGGTAGCAAACGTGAGGAAGTTTTTTCCCACTGGCTTGCAAAAAATCAATTAAGGGTTGATTTGCCTTACCCATTAATCGCTCACCATTGAATAAAATACTGCAACTCGTTTCGCTCATTGAATGCCTCATCACGACAATGCAAAAGGCCAGCAGACAGGCTTATATCTTAATTATTTGGTGTTGAGCTTTTAATTTTAGTCCTAAACAATTGGGTTTCCAGTCAGGCCGCTTCGGTTAGTTAATTTCACCGAACCGACGTTCATTTGAAATGATGAAATCTGAAAGAGATAAATCGAAAGTAACAAGACGTTGCTAAAGCGACAACTAAGAATAATCTGTCTATTTGCCGCATCGCTTATTTAAAACTGCAGGCGGGGATTTTATCTATAATTCCCTTACGTATATGCAACAGGGAATTTATTCCGGTGAAATATGAATGAGGAATTAATCAATGCTGCAACGGCCTTAAGTAAAACACTTTTGTCCCGGGGGCTAACAGTCACCACAGCGGAATCATGCACCTCCGGCTGGGTGGGGTCATCGCTGGCCGCAGTGACTGACAGTAGCCGTTTTTACAGCAGCGGATTTATTACCTATTCCGATCGGGCGAAGCAGCGTCTGCTGGGCGTGAGCAGCGAAACATTGCGCCGCTATACCGCCGTGAGTGAACAGGTCGTCCGGGAGATGGCTGAGGGGGCAAAACAGCGCGCGGGTGATGGCATCGGGATAGCAGTGAGTGGCTATGCGGGGCCGGACGGCGGTGAAGATGGCACCCCGCCAGGTACTGTCTGGTTTGCCTGGCACTTACCCGGCGACCAGGTCCATACCGCCTGCCGACAATTTGAAGGAAGCAGTGAAGCGGTAGTCCATCAGGCAACACTTTTTTGTCTGGAGGAATTGCGGCAGATACTGGGGTGATAATGTTGTGGCGGTCACGACCAATAGCAGCGACCGCCTGAGGAACTGATCATGGCTTAAGGATCACTTTGGTCCACCCTTCAGAGCGGTCATCGAAATGCCTGTAACCCTCAGGTGCATCAGCCAGCGCCAGCCGGTGGGAAATAATCTGCCCCGGATGCGCTTTATCCTGAGCAATCAACCGGGCAAGCTGGCGGTTATACGCCTTAACATTGGCCTGGCCGGTGCGAATGGCCTGCCCTTTGAACCAGAAGCTGCCGAAATCGAACGGCATTTTACCCTGTTTTGCCAGCTCAGTTGTCGCGCCGGGATCCTGAGGAACAAACACCCCCACCACGCCAATCCCGCCGGTGGCTTTAGTTGAGGCAACCAGGCAGTTCATTGTCACCGAATTATCCTCATGCCCATGTTTATCGCAGCATTGATATCCCACACACTCACAGCCGCAGTCGGTACCGCGCCCCTCCGTCAGATCCAGAATTTTTTGTACGGCTTCTTCTGCTGGCGCATTAATCGTAATGGCTCCCATTTTTTCCGCCAGGGCCAGGCGGTCCTGATGGGTATCAATCACAAAAACCTGCGAAGCACCTTTGATCATGGCTGAATGTGCAGCCATTAAACCAACGGGTCCGGCACCATAAATCGCCACACTCTCACCAGGATGTAACCCTGCCAGCTCGGTAGCATACCAGCCGGTGGGAAAAATGTCAGACAACATGACATAGTCCTCTTCCTTTTCGACCGCATCCGGTGGCAGCACCAGACAATTGAAATCAGCAAAAGGCACACGCAATAGCTCAGCCTGCCCCCCGTCCCAGGGACCCATTTCAGCAAATCCATAAGCCGCCCCAGCGGAACCGGGGTTCGCCGTGAGACAAAAACCGGTCAGCTCTTTTTCACAGTTTTCACAAAAACCACAACCTACGTTGAAAGGCATACAAACATAATCGCCCACCTTAATCCTTTCAACGCCACTGCCAATTTCAACCACCTGGCCGAGGTTCTCATGACCGAAAATTTTTCCCTCTTCGAAGCTGGTTCTTCCCTCATACATATGAAGATCGGAACCACAAATATTGGTGGTGGTAATACGGACTAAGACGTCCGTTGGACGAACAATTTTCGCATCCGGTACATTTTTTACCGTTACGTCATAAGGCCCGTTATAGACAATTGCTTTCATGGATTATATTCCTCACAGGATGATTCATTCAAATTTGCGTTATAAATTAACAAACGGAGCGGAGATTTTTACAAAATTAAAAACACTGCATGTACAACCTATTAAAAACTAAGCATGGCATAATATGAAAAACAGACAAAATAAATGAGGTATTTTACTTGCGCATTATCATTTCTTAGTTAGGCTTTAAATTGAACGACGCACATGACAAAATAAATATTTGTTGCCATGTAAATTATACTCATGAAGAGGTATTATTATGACTCAGCACAGAGGCGGTTCAGGGAATTTCGCAGAAGACAAAGAAAAAGCGTCTGAAGCGGGTAAAAAAGGCGGACAGCACAGCGGCGGTAATTTCAAAAACGACCGTGAAAAAGCTTCTGAGGCCGGTAAAAAAGGCGGCCAGAACAGTAATCGCGGCTCCTGAATAAAATTACCACTCCGGTAATGTTCAGATTTCGGCAGGGACGCTAAAAATCCCACGACAACACCCCGCTTTTCAATATGTTGCCTGAAAATAAAATATCACCTCTCGGGAATTTAAGCTTCTATGCAGGGGGGAGTATTCCAATGAAATATATTAACTGCATTATTTCTCTGGAGCCGATTATTATGAAAGTGGAAACATTAATAGAACTGTTTATTCATGACCTTTCAGATATCTACAGCGCTGAAAAACAAATTACCCGCGCTTTACCTAAGATGGCGCGAGCGGCAACCGACCCCGACCTTATTAATGCTTTTCAGCTGCATCTGGAAGAAACGCAGGGACACATTGAACGCCTTGATAACGTTGTCGAAAGCCATGAAGAATTGCGTATCAGGAGAATGAAATGCCATGCGCTCGAAGGTTTAGCCGAAGAAGCACAGGAAATTATTGAAAGTGTTGTTGCGGGTCCGGTAAGAGATGCCGGTCTTATTGGCGCGGCGCAAAAAGTTGAACATTATGAGATTGCTACGTATGGAACTCTCATCGCGATGGCCAAAAAACTGGGTCTGAATAAAGCAGCTACTTTACTTGCTGAAACGCTTGAAGAAGAAAAAAGTACGGATGTTAAATTAACTGAGATAGCCGCACAGCATTAATCTGTTGCTAACAAGGAGTAAATTATGTCTTCTTCACTTTCTCATTATCATGACTGGCTGAAAGATGCGCATGCAATGGAAAAGCAGGCCGAATCCATGCTTGAGCAAATGGCTAAACGACTGGAAAACTACCCTGAACTGAGGATTCGCATTGAACAGCATCTGGAAGAAACCCGGCAACAGCAGACTTTGCTTGAAACCATTCTTGATCGCCAGGGTATTACCCATTCAAGCATTAAGGACGTGATGGGAAAAATGGCCGCGATAGGACAGGCTTTTGGCGGCATATTTACCGAGGATGAGGTGGTGAAGGGTGCAATAAGTGGGTATGTTTTTGAAAATGCAGAAATAGCGAGCTATATGAGTCTTATCGAGGCGGCAGCTCAGGTGGGTGATGATGAAAGCATTCCTATCCTGAAGCAAATATGCGAACAGGAACTGGCTATGTCGGATTGGCTGGTGAGTTATCTGCCTGAACTCACTCAGCAATTCCTGACAAGAAGTGAAGAGCCTGGAGTAGAGGCAAAGCGGTAAGAGCTATTGGTTTACCCTAGCTAACTTACCCTTCATTCAGCTTATAGGAGGGGAGTGTTATGACCGATCGTCCTGTTGAAGGTGACCACCCGGACTACAATCCGCGTAAAGAATCGCCTGATAAAAAGCTAAAAGATGATGAAAAAAATGCACCGGGGTCAGGCGACAAACAACCTGACTGACTGTTAAACCGCCGAGAGGCGGTTTACTATTTTTTGCCAGCCAGCTCCGGAGACGATGCACTTATTGATCCCGTTTTTTTGAGAATAACTGGCTGGCAGTGTCCCGAATGACCTGAGATGCACCGAGGTCGCCTTTAGCCATGGATGACATAAACGCTTTAGCCTGCTTAAAAGTAATATGCGGTGGCAGAGGAGCCACTTCCGGATCCGTTTTAACTTCGAGCAAAACAGGACGGTCAGCGCTGAGGGCACGCTGCCAGGCGCTGGTTAGTTGCTCCGGATCGTCAACGTAGATGCCTCTCAGCCCCAGCGACTCGGCAAATTCGGCATATTTAACGTCAGGCAGCTGCTGTGTGGCTTCAAAACGGGGATTACCTTCCATCACGCGCTGCTCCCAGGTTACCTGATTCAGATCCTGATTATTAAACACGCATATGATGAGGCGCTTATCCGCCCACTGCTGCCAGTATTTCTGGATGGTGATCAGTTCCGCCATGTTATTCATCTGCATCGCCCCATCCCCTACCAGTGCCACGACCGGGCGTTCAGGATGGGCAAATTTTGCCGCTATGGCATAGGGAACAGCAGCCCCCATGCAGGCAAGACCGCCTGACAATGTGGCACGTTGTCCCTGCCTGACGCGATAGTCGCGCGCAAACCAGTTGGCACAGGAACCGGAATCTGATGTGACAATGGCGTTGTCAGGCAGCTGTGGAGACATCTCCCAGACGACACGCTGAGGATTAACAGGGTTAGCGGCGGCAAACGCACGCTCCTCGATTTGTTTCCACCATTCCTGGACTTGTAGTGCAATGCTCTCCTGCCATTTGCGATCTTCTTTATGAGACAGGAGAGGTAACAATGCGCGAAGGGTTTCCGCTGCATCACCGTGGAGATTGACCTCGCAGGGGTAACGTAATCCAAGCATGGCTGGATCGATATCAATCTGCACGGCACGCGCCTGTCCTTCTTTTGGCAGAAATTCTGTCCAGGGGAAACCGCTGCCAACCATCAGCAGGGTATCGCAGTGCTGCATCATCTCCCAGGAAGGTTTCGTACCCAGCAGACCAATTGAGCCTGTGACAAAAGGCGCATCATCCGGCAGGACATCTTTGCCGAGTAACGCTTTGGCAACGCCAGCGCCCAATGCATTCGCTGCCTGTACAATCTCAACGGCGGCCCCACGCGCACCTGAGCCAATGAGAATGGCGACCTTTTTCCCTGCATTGAGTACATCTGCCGCACGTTTGAGGTCTGCGTCATACGGGATGACTTTTGGGGACTGGTATCCGCTTCCGGAGTGAGTGAAGCCATGAAGATGCGGGGGAGATTGCCATTCTTCATCCTGAATATCTTTAGGAATAATCACTACCGCCACGCCATTCTGCGCTTTGGCAATGCGCACGCCCCGATCGATAAGGTGACGTACCTGGGCAGATGATGCAGCCTCCTGTACGAAGTTCGCCACATCCGAGAAAACGCGATCTAAATTCATTTCCTGCTGATAGCTGGCACCTCTGGCTGTAGCCTCTGCCTGACCCGCAATGGCCAGCACGGGAACGTGATCCATTTTTGCATCATACAATCCCGTCAGGAGATGCGTTGCTCCCGGGCCTCCGGTAGAGAGGCAAACACCCAGTTCACCGGTAAATTTGGCGTGTCCGGCAGCCATAAAGGCCGCCATTTCTTCATGGCGTACCTGGATAAACTCGATTCCCTCACCTTTTTCGTTCGCACGCTGAATAGCCCCCAGTACGCCATTTATACCGTCGCCAGGATAACCATATATGCGAGTAACACCCCACTCTTTCAGGCGCTGAACAAAGAAGTCACTGGTTTTCATGCTCATCATGATGTTTCCTTCTTCAGGTCATGTGAACCTAAAGCATAGACGATGAGACTGACTGAACTGTCCACTGATGCACGTCCAGGGAATGAATTATCCTGTGACACTGCCCCGAAACCCTGCGCTATTAAGGATCAGAATATCGTTCTTTTACGGCATGACCAGCGAAACTTCGGCTGATGCACAGAAAAGCCTCCCGTCTGGCATTTTTTTCTTCGTGTTCCGGCATTAAATAGTCGTACCTGAATCCGCGAAACATAATGAAGGCCGCAATCCTGCCAGATGCTCTGAATTGTGCTGCACACGTCTCTGTTGTTAAACAAAGGTGGGGGCAAAGTTCGACTGCTGTTGACACCATTAACTCGTTTTCGATGAGATGAGCTGGAAGCGGCAGGGAAAAGAGAACGCAGCCGGCATATTCCGGGAAGGCGGGCCCAGATTCAGGAGCAGCTAAGGGCAATCAATCCGGTTCTGGTTGAATCATCGCTCTTCAGACCCGGCGTGAAGAAATAATCCGACTGCCCTTTTCTCTTCATCAGAAAGCAGCAAAAAGTGACATTCAAAAACGGGAAATCAGGGGACATTATCAATATGGATAGACAGCTTAGGGCGCTAAATTCAGATGTCCGCATCGGAGATACGGACACTTTTCCGGACTCGATATTTCCTCTAAAAAAAGACTCACATCATATATCATGCGTTATTTTAACAGATAAACCAGTGCTGAATTATCTTTTAGCTTCACCTCTTCAATCTCTGCCAAAAAATCATCTTCAGCGTATTTGTTATGCCTGGTAATACCATGATAACTATAAAAAATATTAATCACATCGTCTTGATTGAAATCGCTTTTAAGCTCAACAGATGCAGCAACAAGCCATTTCAACAGGAACCATTCTGACATCAAAAAATAAAGATTGGTAAAAGGTTTCCTTCCATTTTTTACCGGAAAAAAATCCTCATACATGCGGTACTGTATATAGTTACTGAGCAGTTCGGGGCGATTCTGTAGCCACGGCACCGCTTTCTCTTGCCAGATTTTATTTAACCGCTGCATGGGTGTCAGAACATCATTTTCTTCAATGACTTTGTTCTGCAACTCAATCAATTTTTGCGAATATTTTCGTAACGTCGCCCCGCCGCGCCCTTCATATTTTGTGCTCAGATACGTTTGCAGTCGCAGAAGCAGCTCGGATTGCAGCTGATAATCCGGGATTAATTCTTCAATTATTTTTCTTATCTGGCCGTTTTGAATCGCCGCCTGGATATCCTGAAAATAACTTAACAAATTTTCATACAGATCATCGCTTTCTGCCAGTTTATCACGATAAAGAAGCAGCATTGTGATACCGTAAAAGCCTTCTTCGATTGCCATACCGCAACTGACCATAATATTCGAACACATCAGATTGAGCAGGCGATCTTCCTGGCGAATATCAGGTGCATTTATCGCTTCGGGGCTGAGTTTGATTCTTTCGCTGTAGAGCATCGCGCCAGCGGTAGTTAACAGTCTCTTCGCTGCTTCGGGACAAGATAGAGTCAGGTTACTTCTGATTTCATATTTATAGCTTGCATAAAGGCGAGGATAAATCGCGCAAGTGGTACTTAGCGCTTTTTCCCCCAGAGATTTATGCACTTTGCATAAGCGGTCTTCATCAAGAAAAGTACAGTCACCATTGTTTTTTAATTGAATCTTCCCCCAGCTACTCTGACTCTCTTTTGTAGTGATGATATTTCCCACAGCAATATTACGAATTTCAATTTCATCACTATTTATGTAGCGATTCACTGTCGGCTCATCAAGTTCAATGTCCCAGCCTTTACAGCAATGGTCGGGACAGGCACTGCCCACACAATGAAACTGGCTGAAAAAAGCTGGCTCAACAATAACTATCTCTTCCATACAACTCGCTCTCTTCAGAAGAAAAAATAAAGTTCTTCAAAGATAACCAAAAGTAAAGGAATCAATAGTCTCAACAAAAAGCGAAATCGCTGCCTGTTTTGCTCATAACGAACCCGCCTGAACGCAGGTTCGATCCCGATCACTGATAGAGCCAAACCGACTCAGCCAAGAGCAATACCCGTCAGCGGGCCAAAGCTGGCGATACGTTTAAGCGGTTCATCAGAGTTCAGTTTGTACTGCCATAAATTACCGCCTAGGTCGGTAATCCATATCACGCCACGATGATTGTCTAAGGCCAACCCAATACCTTCGTCCAGGCCCGTAGCAAGGATACGATGATGGGTAAACTCGCCATTTTTCACCGAGGCACAATTTAACGTATTCCCCCCTTGCAGCGAATCCCCCCGATCTGTCCAGTACATCAGGTTATTAGCAAAATCGTATTCCAGATCAATCGGTTCCGGCAGGTTTTCCATCACCGGCTTAATATCCTGACGTGTAGAAGCCGTTGTTCCTGCGGGGAAAGTGAGCGATGCGCGCATAATGCGCCCCTTCCCACCTTTTGAAGGGCCTTTTTGCGTCCAGTAGAACAAACCTCCTTTGGCATCAATAGCGATGCCTACGCAATGGCGCGTATAGTCTCTGGCATCCTGGGGAAAAAGTCCCGTCTGAATAAGTACCGATGGATCCGAACCATCGTCCTTTGAACGAAAAACACGCATCCCTTCACGATCGCACCAGTAAAGATGTCCGTTCTCTCGATCATGGAGAAGCTGCTTACCGGTGACGAAAAGCCCATTTCCCACCAAGCGTTTACCTTCAGAACCGTCCAGGTTCGCCGTCTCAACACTGCCATCAGCCTGGAAAAATTCCAGCGTCTCAGGCTCCTTGTTTTCCCCCATATTGGTCCAATAGATCTTGTTATTCGGCGCATCGACGGCAATGCCATCTGGATGAGATCGCAGGCCTGAAATGACAGAAATTTGTTCACCGGTTTCAGGATTAAACTTAATGATGGTGCCATCAAGCGGTTGTAACAGATAAAGATTGCTAGTGCTCATAAAATCCTCTACATAATTCATGCTGCTACCATGACCCGGGTTCCGCTTTTATCCCGGCGCTCAAGTACTTTATGAGCATCAGTTGGCGAAACATAAGCGCAAAGTGTGTCAAAATCATTTAACCAACCCATAACCAGCCCCCGGAAGCAGGAAAGTATAGAGCCATGGTGAAACGGATAGAGTATCAAATCGAGAAGTACAGTTTCATGGAAGTCAACGAATCGCCTGCCCGGACCCGGCAGTGGGAAGAGGTACTGGATGAGTGTCGTCAGTTACAGGCTGGAGCTGAAGAGCGGTTACGTATTGCATTACTGAATCTGGATTACGTCACCAGTTTTGAGCTGCCTTTCCGGCTGCTATTGGTGCGAACTCCGCAGCTGATTGCCGGATTGCGTGATGAACTTCAGATTACCCGTAAAAGTGCCACCTTCAACGGCAAGCGTTTTGGTTGCATCTGGAGCGTAAAATCGGACTTGAGCAACATGCCGGATGAGTTCCAGTACCGGCTGGTAACCCGTATCCGGCGGGTAGATTCAGCGGGTATCACCGCAGCCCCTTACCAGCATATCGCCAGAAAATTGAAAGCACCGCGTGAACGTCTTAAAAAGGCACTGGAAGAGGGTCTGGCTGTATCGGCGCTGGACGGATTATTCTGGTTTGGCTCACAGCGTATCGCGGCAGATGTACTGAGTTTGCGCAAAAAAGGCATGAGGATCAGGACAGTTGAAACCGAAGTCTTCGAAAATCTCACCGGTACGACCCGGTCGGTTCCCGTTTACTCATGTGAGATTGATACATAATTTGGGGCACGCCAAAATCCAAAATACATCGATACGGATATTGCTTGCGAGATCAGTTAACCACATGCATAGCGCACAAAAGTGACCGTTTGACCGTGCCCGACTGACAACCGTTTTCTTACAATGTGAAATCGACATGCTCACCACCAGGCATGTTCACCCCGATAGTCAGTGTACCGCTCAGAGCTTCCACATACCTTTTTAGCGTGGCGATTTTCAGGTCTTCTCCTCTGCTTTCAATTGCTACTACCGATGGCTGGGCTATTCCCATCGCTGCTGCCTGCTCACGCTGGGTGCGATCTAAAGCTTCGCGAAGTTTATACAGCTGACTTTCCAGACGCATCTCACTGACTTTCTCATCAATTCTCGCAAGGCTTTCCGGAGACAGCCCCGCTTTTAAATCGCTCAGAGTTTTCATAAATTACCTCGCTTCAGTTTCGAGAGACCATCATAACCTCTACCTTACTCCGTATAACCGGTTGTGATGACCTGCAAGCGACACGGCGCAGTAGAAAAAATAGACTATGCTTGTTTACGGTAGTCCCACACATTAACGTAAAACTCTGGGACTGTGGCACAGATACTGTAATGCGTTGTTTATAAATCATTTTCAGTCAGTATAAGGTTCCAATACATGTCGCCATTCGCAAAGTTGTCTTGTATTCCTTCGCTACCTGACCAGACCCCGCTCTGCACTAAGGGAAGGTTCCCTGTCACTTTTCCTGCCTTATTTTGTCTTATTTTTCTCGCGCAGCGTTCTGACAACCATAATTAAATCGGACATCAAAATGCTTAAGACAATAAACCAGTGCCTGGTGCTTTTTTTATTGGTAATGGCTTTCATGAGTCAGGCCAGCGAGATAAATCTCTATTCAATCAATACGGGTTCCTTTGTTTATCATCTGACGGGAAATCACGGCCAATACACAGAAAATTTCGAAAATAATTTCTTCTCTGTCGAACGAAAACTTTCAGAAGACTCAAAATACAGTATTCTCATCGGAACGATGAAAAACAGCTTCGACGATCGTTGTCTGGCTATGGGTGTGAGAAGAGACTGGAAAGACTGGGATAATGGCTGGGTTTTCAAAGGGGTATATGGTTATACTGGTGAGTTTTTCTTCGATGCATTCAAAAACTGTGGTGATCATGGGTCCTATCATGATTTCAAAAAGGCCACCGGCATCGGCTTCTCTCCCTATATCTATCATGGCTTTCAATACAACTTCACCAGTTATTTCGGCATCGAAACCGGCATCATCATCCCCAGTGTATTTGTCATTACTGTGCAGTGGAGTTTCAGATAAAAGTTAGAAATTGATTGCAAATACTATGCACGGGGCTCTACATATCAAAATTAATTCGGTGCCGCACTGGCAAAACCTATCCGGAACTTGCTGATATTCTCGAAACATCAGTAAGCACCATCAAATTCCATATGGGAAACATTGTAAAAAAACTGGGCGTAAAAAATGCCAAACAAGCCATTATCCACTCTGGCGTGAGCCACAATAAACACGACATAAAGTATTAATCGAGTTTCACCAGAGAAGTGCCTCCTGCTGCGGAAGGCAGGGGGCATCCTCACTTCTACTCCCCACTCCACCCGCATTTCTTAAAAATTGTGACCTGGGCCGCAAACCCGTCCTTCGACCCGAAGAACTTATTGATAATAAAAACAAAAGATCAGGAATACACCGACATCGGCTAAATATGACAACTGTCACAAATTCATAATCAGGTCACTATTTTCCAGAAAAGGTTTCTTTTTTACTATATCTGCACTAAGGCAAACGGTTAAAGATACCGCACAAGAGGGATACACCGATCCCGGCATTACGCTTCAGGAGTCAGAATGGTGGTGGAAATAACCTGGCAATGCGAACTGAACGAAGGGATCCACGCCAGACCTGCCGGGCATATCGCCCGGCTGTGTAACACCTTTGAGGCCGAAATGGTGTGGCACAACACCCGCACACAGCTGGAAGCCAGTGCGAAGAGCGCGCTCTCCCTGGTCGCGACCGATACATTACGGGATGATATCTGCCTGATTACCGTCAGCGGATCTGACGCGCCTGCCGCAGCGGCTGCGCTAAAAGGGTTACTCTATCGCCTGCCTGAGTTCAACCTCGAACAGGAGTCTGAGCACGCGTTGGTTGCCGGATCCCTTCCCCGCTGTTTACTCGAATTACGTCCACTGTATCTTTGCGGCATCCGTATCAGCGTGGGAATAGCGGTCGCCAAACCCTGTTTCATGGCAGGCGTAACGTTTACCGAGTTACTGGGCCGTAGCCCCACCGACGCGTTCAGTCCACAAAGTGAGAAACGGCGTCTGGCAGAGGGGCTGGAAAATCTGCGCCGGACTAAAATGGCGGCACTCGCACAAGCCGAAGGCATCGAGTACGACCTGATTGAAGCCCATTTGTCATTCATCACCGAT
This sequence comes from Pantoea sp. App145, assembly GCF_047947045.1. Lineage (NCBI taxonomy): Bacteria > Pseudomonadati > Pseudomonadota > Gammaproteobacteria > Enterobacterales > Erwiniaceae > Pantoea > Pantoea sp. App145. The sequence continues at coordinate 319,194 of NZ_CP133292.1, read as the reverse complement.
AGCGCCTTCGAGGCCAGTATGATCGGGTATCTTGATGAGCATAGGAATGCGTGGTCGGCTATCGTCCGGTCCGCCATGGACTTCAGCGCGATTCTTGAACGCTCCTCCAGCCATTACATTCAGGAAAGAACCCTGGATCTGCTGGATATCGCTACCCAGTTACTGACCGGGATCTATGGCGAACAGTCACTGGCACAAAACTTTCTTATGCCGGATGAACCGGTGATTGTGTTCGCCAGTGCGCTCACCCCAAGCCAGTTTCTGGCAATCAACAAAACACATCTTGCTGGTCTGGTGCTGTCATCAACCGGTGCGACATCACATACGGCGATTCTTGCACGTTCACTGGGCATCCCTGCCCTGGCCGATATTGATTTTTCAGCCCTCACCCTGCCACCCAATCAGGATATCGTGCTGGATAGCGATCAGGGCATCCTGATCACCGTGCTGGATGAAAAGATCCAGCGCTATTATCGCCATGAAATCGATGTTCAGCAGCAGATGCGGCAAAAGATACAGGAATTTGCCCAACTACCTTCCGTCACGGCGGACGGGCATCACATCGGTATTGCCGCCAATATCGCCAGCGTCGAAGAGGCACAAGTGGCTTTTGCTAACGGAGCGGAAGCGATTGGCCTGTTTCGTAGCGAAATGGCGTTTATGGCGCGGGAAACCCCGCCAGACTACCCGGAGCTGGAGGCGCTTTATCACTCGGTGGTAACCCTCGCTGCCGGCAGACCCGTGGTGTTTCGTACCTTTGATATCGGCGGTGATAAACCCGTGTCCTGGCTGGCTTCCGGCAGAGAGGACAACCCCGCGCTGGGTTACCGCGCCGTGCGCAGCTATCCGCAACACCGCCAGCTGTTTGCCATGCAGCTGAAAGCCATTCTCAGTGCATCTGCTATCGGAGATGCCAGAATCCTGCTGCCGATGATCGCACGGCCGGAGGAAGTAATCTGGTGCCGGGAGGTACTGGAGGCCGTTAAACAGGAGATGCGCGACGCAGGCCATCCATTCAATCCGGCTGTCGAACTGGGGATCATGCTGGAGGTGCCTTCCGTACTTTTTGCCATCGCGGACATGGCCGAACATGTCGACTTTTTCAGCCTTGGCAGCAACGATCTAGCGCAATATTTTTTTGCTGCTGACCGGGGTAATCCGCGTGTCAGCGCAGTGTATGACAACTATGCCCCGGCTTTTTTACGTGCCATGCAACAGGCCGTCACCGACGTTCACCGTGCTGGCAAACGCATCGCCCTGTGCGGTGAACTCGCCGCGGATAACGCTCTGCTCCCGCTATTAGTGGGTATCGGGTTTGATGAACTGAGCATGAGTGGTAGCGCCATTCCCGCCGTTAAACATGCGTTGAAATCGTTAAACTTCACGCGTTGCCAGGGGCTGGCGCGGCAAATAAATCTGACTCACTACTCTGCACAGGCCGCCGCGCTACTGCAATCCGCAGCAGCAACGAAATCCCACACCGGCAAGCCCTTGCTGACGCCGGAAACCATTCTGTGGGAACTGGACGCGGCAGATAAAAACGAAGTTATCAAAAAAATGGTCGACAACCTCTGGCTGCACCAGCGCACCGACTGTCGCGATAAGTTGTGTCAGGACATCTGGGCCAGGGAGATCCCCTTTCCTACCGTTGTAGGTTCCGGCTTTGCTATACCCCATGCCCGGACAGATGCCATCCATGACTCCACCATCAGCGTCGCCACGCTCCGGCAACCGGTGTCCTGGGGCGGCGTACCGGTGGATAAAGTCTTTATGCTGACGATCAGCCAGGCGGCAGCAGAAAACGAGCATATGAAATATTTTTCAACGCTGGCGCGAATGCTAATGAATGATGAGTTTGTCGTCAAAGCACAGCGTGTTGCCACACCCGAAGCGCTCTGTGACCTGATAATCAGTGCCTTATCTTGCTAGTTGCCGAATTATGTTATGAGGCGGGTATGTTAAAACTATTAAAAAATACCAAACGTCATTTTATGACCGGTGTGTCCTACATGATCCCTTTTGTGGTCGCTGGCGGGGTTTTGCTGGCACTGGCGGTAATGTTCAACGGCCAGGCGGCAGTCCCCGATCACGGCTTTCTCAAAGCGATGTCGCAGATTGGTCTCGCGGGATTGACCCTGTTTATTCCAATTCTGGCCGGATTTATCGCCTACTCGATGGTGGATAAGCCCGGCATTGCTCCCGGTGCCATCGGTGGCCTGATGGCGTATCAGATGGGGGCCGGGTTTTTAGGTGGAATGCTGGCGGGGATCATTGCCGGGCTGATTGTCTGGTGCCTGCTCAATATCATTGCCCGGCTGAAAATCCCCCACTTTCTCAGAATGGTACTGCCGATTTTTATCATCCCGCTGGCCGGGACCTTTCTCACCGGCATGGCGGTTTATTACATCATTGGTGACCCGGTTGCCGGGTTGATGAAATGGCTCAGCGTCTGGCTGAGCAATATGCAGGGTGCCTCTTTTATCATTCTTGGCACAGTGCTGGGTGGCATGATCGCCGTCGATATGGGCGGCCCGATGAACAAAACCGCTTTTTTCTTTGCCGTCGCGCTTATTTCCACCAATCCACAACTGATGGCCGCTGTCGCTGCCGCCGATTGCACCCCGCCACTGGGGCTGGCACTTGCCACCTTCATGTTCAAAGGCATTTTTAACGATGTCGAACGGGAAGCAGGTAAACCGGCCGTCATCATGGGCTTCATGGGGATCACCGAAGGCGCGATCCCTTTTGCCGCCGCCGATCCCCTGCGGGTGATCCCGGCGATTATGCTCGGCAGCGCGGTTGCTGCCGTTCTTTCGCTGTGGTTTGGTGCCACCAATGCTGCGCCCTGGGGCGGACTTATCGTGCTGCCCGTGGTCAGCAATCATCTGGGTTACATTGTCGCGGTAGCCGCCGGAACCTTAACCACGGCCATCGCGGTTAAGGTACTGAAAAGTGTCGTCAAACCACAGGCATAAGGCAGGCAGACTATGAGCGCATTCATACAATCAATTTTGAGCGAGTTCAGCACTCAGTGCTCCACCACAGAAACTGTGCTGGTTGCGAATGGCAACGCACAGGCACCGATCATGGCGTATCACCTGCACGTTCCGCGCATTGAGCTGACGGTGAAAGGCACGCTAAGCATGCTGCTTCCCAAAGGGGAGGATAAGATCGTCAAATGCCAGCGCCCGGTGGGTACCGTGACCTATATTCCCGCCGGTAGCTGGAACTCACCTTTGTGGGGAGAGCCGGTGATCTGCATGTCCATCGTCTTCTGGAAGCAGGATGTCGGGTTTAGCATCAGCAACTGGGACGGGACGCAGTTCAAAGAGGTGGAGAAATTTAACCTGCAAAACTCCATCAGCTCGGTGCGTGATCGCCTGCTTGAGCTGGCGGAGATCCTGGCCTGGGCGCAGAACCACACCAGCGAAACTTTTGCCCATATCGTCTATGCGCTGCTGAATGATCTGTTGTACCAAATCACCGACGGTATGAATAATCACAAGGGACCTCTCTCCCTGCTCGATGAAATCAAAAGCCATATTGATAGCCACTACCAGACGGATATTAGCCGGGAGAGCGTTGCCGGGACCTTCAACATCTCACCGGGCTATCTGTCGCGTCTTTTTTCCCGTGAGTCAGACGTAAAATTTAATGAATACCTCAAGTTAGCCCGGATCTCGCGTTCGAAAACGTTGCTGACAGGCACCAACCTGAAAATCAATGAAGTCTCAGAGAAGTGTGGTTTCACCGATACCAACTATTTCTGCAAAGTGTTCCGGGATGTCAATGACTGTACGCCACTTGAGTACCGGCGTAAGAACAAGGGAGTAAGTTTATAATGGCCCGAACAGCAAAAGATGAAGTGCATCCTTTCACCAGTGAACGCAATCTGCATATCGTGGCGGTGACCGCCTGCGCCACCGGCGTGGCGCATACCTATATGGCGGCCGAACAACTGGAAAAGCTGGCGAAAACCTACAATTTTTCGATCAAAATCGAAACCCAGGGCGTGCTGGGATTAAAAAACCCGATCACCGAGAAAAATATCCTCGACGCCGAACTGGTCATCATTGCCTCTGATATCACCATCGACAACGCATTGCGCTTTGAGGGGTGCCGCATCCTGAACATCTGCATCAATTCCCTGCTGCTGAAACCGGCTGAGGTGGTGTCGGCCATCCGAAAATCACTCAGTCTGCCCAGAGGCAACGTTATCGAGCTTTAGCAACGCATCAATCTCCTCAATCCTCTCACCGCCGTGACGTTCAAGAAACTCAAGTACGCGCCACGGCGAAGCATTAAGAATTCGCTCGGCGGGAAAATCCGCCTCCTGCAACAGCGGCAGGCAGGCGCTGAAATCCCCCACCGCAAATGCGCTGTGCGCATCGGTTCCCAGCGATAGCATTCCGCCGCTATCGCGAACGGCGGCAATAATTTTGCGGCAATTCCCCTCACTGCCCTTTCTTGAATGCACAAACGAGGCGTTATTCACTTCCAGCGCCACATTACAGGCTTTTGCCGCCTCCACCACTGCCGGGATATCAATAGGATACTCAGGATTGCCAGGATGACTGATGATATGCACCTTACCGCTGGCAATCACTGCGATCAGCGCATCGGTATGGGTGACGATATCCGCCGGGGCGAACACCTGCTTGTGGAACCCGGCAATAATCACATCCAGCGCCGCACGCATTTTATCACTGCAATCGGTCTCACCATCCGCTTTGATATTCGCCTCAATCCCCCGCAGAATCCCCACGCCATCCACCACGCGCAACAAAATGCGCATGTTGCTGAAGTGAAATGCATGAGGCGCATCCACCATGGCCGGACCGTGATCGGTGATGGTGATGGTGATGGTGATGGTGATGGTGATGGTGGTGGTGGTGGTGGTGGTGATAAGTTTAAGGTTTTTGCGCACCGCTGCGGCAATATAGTCATGAACAGTACTGTAAGCATGCGTACTGGCTACGGTGTGCATATGCAGATCGACATTGTACATCGTCACTTCTCCCTTTACGGGCCCCTGCCAGACAGGCCCGTATGATTACGCCAGCAGCGCTTTGGCCAGGATGTTTCTTGAGGACATATCAAACTCCGTGGTTAAAACCTGAGAGAGAAATCGGCACCACGCTGATGCGTCACGGCGAGGTCGAGGTAATGGCGGATGGTGGCGTAAGCCTCAATATCATGGGAAGTCGATTGCGGCGTAAGGACCTCCACCACCACACTCCCCGCCGCGCTGGCTGAGCGCAGTCCCGCCTCCGAATCTTCAAAGGCGATGCACCCGGACGGGGATACATTGAGTTTTTGCGCTCCCTTGAGGAAGGGCTCCGGATCAGGTTTACCGTGCTGAATATCCTCACTGGTCACCAGCACGCCAGGGAACGGAAAACCGGCCTGGTGAATACGTGCAGAAGCGACCCGCAACGAGCCAGAGGTGACGATTCCCCAGGGAACGTTAAGCGCGTTGAGCCGGGTGAGGAATTCGGCGGCGCCAGCAACCGGGGTAATCCCCTCAGTGTTGCGGGCTTCATAATCCTCCAGCGCCAGGAATTCCTGCCCGATAGTCGTCTCGCTAGCGTCCGGCATAAAATGACGCAGCGTGCTGATGGCCGGTTTGCCATGCAGATAATTACGCACTTCCCCGGCGTTCAAGCCTTTTCTATTTGCCCAGGCACTCCACGACGCTTCGACGAAATCCAGTGAGTTGACTAAGGTCCCATCCAAATCAAATAACAGACCACGAAAATGCATATTACTCACCATCAGGGGAATTAAAGAAACATGCCTATTATTTACCCCCCTCTTTGCCAGGCATTAAAGAGTAAAAATGAAGCTTTAATAGCAATTGCGGCACCACTCCTCGCAGCCGTCATTAATTTATGACAAGGTTCACACAACAAAAACAGGAAACCATTTTTCAAGTAAAGGATACATTTTTTCTATTCAATCTTCCGGGCGAACGCGGAAGGATATTAAACATCGAATGCAGAGTGTGACATCTGCCTGGAAAAATTAAACAGCGTTTCTCTTAGCAATTTATTGGGAGTGGTTATGTCAGAATTAATAAGCTATCAATGTGAGCTTAAGGACGGAATTCATGCCAGACCGGCAGGCCACATCGAGCGTCTTTGTAATTCCTTTCAATCTACTGTGCGCTGGAAAAATATCCGTACCGGCCTCGAAGGCAGTGCAAAGAGCGCCCTTTCGCTTGTCGCCACCGATACCTTATTGAATGATCGCTGTGAAATTACCCTCAGCGGTGAAGATGCGCGCGACGCCGCAAATCAGCTGTCGGCCTTACTGGAAAAACTGCCTTCTTTTGAAGTGACGCAGGAAGAAGAACCTGCAGCGCCAGCAGGTTATCTGCCGCGTTCCCTGCGGGAAACACAGCTGAGCTTTATCCAGGGATCACGCATCAGCAGTGGTGTGGCGATCGCCAGACCGGTGATTATCCAGAGCCTGACTTTGCAGGAAATACTGGCACGTAGCCCGGTACAGGAACACTCCGCTGTCCAGGAAAAAGAGTCGGTGATTACCGGTCTGGAAGCCCTGAAGAATGAGAAAGTTGCCGCTCTGGAGATGAATAGCGGTGTCGAGCACGATATTATTCAGGCACATTTATCGATTATCACCGATGCCGCTTTCCAGAGCTCCATCACCGGCTTTATCCATAACGGCAACAATGCCTGGTCAGCAATTACACTTGCCGCAATAGAGTTCTGTGAAATACTGAACCGCTCATCGAGCAAATATATTAAAGAAAGAACCCTCGATGTATTAGATATTACCAGCCAGTTATTGATGACGCTGTATGGTGGTAACGCGTTACCACAAAACAACCTGGAACTGACAGAACCATCAATTATTCTGGCCGACAATCTGACCCCGAGCAAATTTCTCGGTATCAACAAAGACTGGCTGGCAGGCCTGGTATTATCCTCAACAGGTAAAACTTCGCATACCGCCATCCTCGCGCGTTCGCTGGGAATTCCCACGCTGACAGATATCAACTTTTCGGCGCTGAACCTGCATCCGCAGCAGGATATTATTATTGATGGTAACCCGGGCATTCTGATCACCTCCCCGGATGAGCGTGTGCTGCGTTATTACCGTCATGAGATGGCCGTACAACAGCAAATGCAGCAACAGATGCTGGCAGATGTCCACCAACCCGCCGTCACTGCGGACGGGCATGGCATCGGGATCGCCGCCAACATCGCCAGCCTGTCAGAAGCCGTCGCCGCCTTTAACAATGGCGCAGAAGGCGTCGGTCTGTTTCGCACCGAAATGTCGTTTATGGACCGCGCAACCCCGCCTGATTATGCCGAGCTGGCCGCGCTTTACACCAATGTCATGGCACACGCCGCGGGCAAACCGGTGATCTTTCGCACCTTCGATATCGGCGGTGACAAACCGGTGGATTATCTGAATATGGGTGACGAAGAGAACCCCTTCCTGGGATTCCGCGCGGTACGCACCTATCGGCTCTACCGGGATTTGTTCAGCATGCAGCTGAAAGCAATGCTGACCGCCTCCGCGCATGGACCGGCCAAAATTATGATTCCGATGATCTCGAACGTTGATGAGGTGATCTGGTGTCGTGAGGTGCTGGCCGCGGTGATGCAGGAGATGGATAACGCCGGATTGCCTTACAACGATGGCATCGAATTAGGCGTGATGCTGGAAGTGCCATCGGTTATCTTCGCCATTCCTGAAATCGCCGCCTATGCCGACTTTTTCAGTGTCGGCAGTAATGACCTGACCCAATATTTCTTTGCCGCCGATCGGGGCAATTCCCAGGTGGCAGATGTGTATGACAACTACGCCCCCTCCTTCTTGCGTGCCATGCAGTTCGCCGTTGAAGAGGTACATCGAGCCGGTAAATGGATTGGCATCTGCGGCGAGCTGGGAGCCAGCCCGGATTTCCTGCCGCTGTTCACCGGCATGGGCTTTGACGAACTCAGCATGAGCGGCACCGCCATTCCCGGCGTCAAACATGCGTTGCGTGAGCTGAACTTCGCGAAATGCCAGCAACTGGCGCGGCATGCCGTCACGCTCAAACGTTCGGCTGAGGTAAAAACGGCGTTGCAGGCTCCCGATGTCAAACAGGTCAGCAGCAAGCCGATCCTGGCGCCGGAATTTATGCTCTGCGGTTTACAGGCCAGCGATAAAAATGAGGTCATTAAAATGATGACCGATAATCTGTGGCTGCACCATCGCACCGATAACCGGGAACAATTATGTGACGATATCTGGATAAGGGAAGACGCCTTCTCCACCGCGGTCGGCTATGGTTTCGCCATCCCGCACACCAAATCCGATCATCTCCGCTATTCAACCATCAGCATGGCCACCCTCGATAAACCCATTACCTGGGGGGAGCAGCAGGTTGAAACCGTCTTTATGCTGACAGTGAATAAATCTGCCGATCCCAACCAGCATATGAAATATTTCTCCGTCCTTGCCAGAAAACTGATGAAAGAGGAGTTTCGTAATGAAATAAAACACGCCGATAACGTCAGCGTACTCTACAACCTGATGACCAAAACATTAGATGTATAAAGTCAGAATCACGCAATAAAACTTTTAATAATCAGCCAGACAAATAAAAGACCAGGAGTCAGTTATGAAAATCGTCGGAGTCGCAGCATGCATTACAGGCATCGCACATACCTATATGGCACAGGAAGCCATTGAACAGGAATGCAAGAAAAGAGGTTATGACGTAAAAGTCGAAACCCAGGGCGGCATGGGAATTGAAAATGAATTAAGCGAAGAAGACATCGCCGAAGCGGATGTGGTGATTATGGCCGTCGCCATCGGTATTGAGGGCGTGGAGCGCTTTGAAGAAAAAGAAGACGCAGGCCGGATTATTTCATTAAACCCGGCTGAGGTCATTCGTAATCCGGCGGCAATCATTAATAAAGCCGAACAGCTTGCACAATAACCCTGCGTAAAATTGCGTTTATTTTTCGCAGAAACCAACGTGCATAACAACGTTAAATAAATTTCTGTGACCTCCGTTATTTCTGTGTACAGGCAATTATGCCTGCGGATTTATTCGGCCATAGCACTGCGATCGCGGAGATCGGGAGGAATAAAAATGTCGGATACGATGAAAACCATTAAGGATGATTTAGTCAAAGCCTTCAGCACCGGGGTGTCTTATATGATGCCGGTGGTGGTGGTCGGCGGGATCTGCCTGGCGCTGTCGCTGGTGGGTGGAGAACCCACACCGGGCAAAGGCATTGTGGTCACCAATCCATTCCTGCTAAACCTTGGAGCCATCGGTAGCGCCGGGCTGGGCATGATGATCCCGGTGCTCGCCGCCTATATCGCCTACTCCATTGCTGGCAAACCGGGCCTGACGCCCGGCTTAGTCACCGGATTTATGGCCGCCACGCCGCTCGGCGAAGCGCATGTGGTCACCGGCTTTCTCGGTGCGATGCTGCTCGGCATCCTGAGCGGCTACGTCGCGAAATGGGTCAAGACCTGGAAGGTCGGCAAAGTGCTGATGCCGGTGATGTCGATCCTGATTATCCCTATCGTTACCAGCTGCCTGGTCGGCATGCTTTATTTGTATGTGCTGATTGGCCCCATCGGTATGGCGATGAAATGGCTGGTGGCCATGCTGTCGAATATGCAGGGCGGCAGCGGTCTGGTGCTGGGTTTAATTCTCGGAGCAATGGCTGCCTTTGATATGGGCGGACCGGTGAATAAAACCGCGACGGCATTTACCCTGGCGCTGATGGCCGAAGGGATATATGGCCCGAACGGTGCCTATCGTATCGCCTGTGCTATTCCGCCGCTGGGTATTGCGCTCTCAACGTTAATTTCGCGCCGTAAATGGGCGGAAGATGAAAGACGCATGGGGACCTCCGCCGCGTTTATGGGCTTAATAGGTATCACCGAAGGTGCCATTCCTTTTGCAGTGAAAAACCTTAAAACCGTTCTCCCCTCAATCATTATTGGCAGCGCCGTGGGTGCCGGTCTGGCGATGATTCATGGCGTTGAATCTATGGTGCCGCACGGTGGCTTAATTGCCATTGCCGGCGTGAATAAAGGCGCGATGTGGTACGTCATTGATATGGCCATCGGCGTCATTGTTACGGCTGTATGCCTGCATATTCTGCGACCCAACATTAGCGAAGTCGTTAAAAAAGAACCCGCTAAAAAACCTGTCACTTCCGATTTAAATAAAGCGTAAGGAGTTATTATGAAAAATACCATGAAACAGTACGTCGATTATATTGTTAACGGTGGAAAATCAACGATGCTGGGTATCGGCCCCATGTCACCTGCGCTTATTCAGGCGTGCTTTGAACTGGGTAAAGAAAAAGATCTGCCATTGATGTTTATCGCCAGCCGTAATCAGGTTGATGCCGATGAATTTGGTGCGGGTTATGTCAATAACTGGGATCAGTTCCGCTTTGCGGCAGATTTAAAAGCAATGGCGGAAAAAGTTGGCTTCGATGGCGACTATTTCCTCTGCCGTGACCACGGCGGTCCCTGGCAGCGTGACAAAGAACGTAAAGACCATATTCCGGAAGCAGAAGCCATGGCGCTGGCGCGCCGCTCCTATCAGATTGATATGGATGCTGGTTTCGACCTGCTGCACATTGACCCAACCAAAGACCCGTATGTCGTGGGGAAAGTGATTGATATCGAACTGGTGCTGAGCCGCACCGTCGAACTGATTCACTTCTGTGAAGAATACCGTAAGGCCAATAACCTGAAAGAGTTCTTTTATGAAGTCGGCACCGAAGAAACCAATGGCGGCCTGACCGATATCAGCGCGTATGAAGGCTTTATTGTTGAACTCAACAAACGTCTGCTGGCCGCCAGCTTGCCGCAACCGTTATTTATCGTCGGCCAGACGGGTACGTTGACGCGCCTGACAAAGAATGTCGGACATTTCAACGATAAACAGTCGGCTGAACTCTCAGCGATCAGTACCCGCTACGGTGTGGGTTTAAAAGAGCATAACGGTGACTATCTGCCGGATGACATCCTGCTGAAACACCCGGGCCTGGGGATCACCGCAATGAACGTTGCCCCGGCGTATGGCACCATCGAAACCCGCGCCTACCTCAAACTGGCCGAAGTAGAGAAAGATCTGGCGGCCAAAGGTTTTATCCAGTCCGCTTCTAATCTTAAAAATGTGCTGACCCGTGAGTGCGTGCTGAGCCACAAATGGGAGAAATGGATGACCGATGAGCATAAAAATAAGTCAGAAGAACAGATTTTTAATGAGCCGGCATTGCTGAAAGAAATTCTTGAACTCAGCGGTCATTATAATTATGAAAAACCAGATGTCGTGAAAGAAATGAAAACCCTGTTCGCCAATTTGCGTTCCTTTGGTGTGGAACCTGAGCGTTATGTAGTGAACAAAATTAAAGACATGATCCAGAATGAAGCGGAATGCTTCAATATGCCGGGTCTGACCTCACGCGTCGCTCTCGCGAAATAATCTTTTAATGCGATTAATAACCGGGGAAAGGATGTTCCCGGTTATCCGGCTAAACATATTATCGAGGTAAAGATTGTGAACCAGCTTGAGCAATTAAAACAGCGAACCATTATTGTCGCCGACAGTGGGGATATTGACAGCATTCTGGCTTATCAACCCGAAGATGCCACCACCAACCCGTCATTAATTTATAAAGCAGCGCAGCTGCCGCAATATCAACAGCTGATAAAAGATGCGGTCACGGCAGTAAAGACGCGTCAGGCTGGTAAAGAAGTCCACCCCTCAGTCATCGCCGATTATCTGGCTGTCAGCATTGGCGCGCTGATCCTGAAAAGCGTGCCGGGACGTATTTCAACCGAAGTTGATGCGCGGCTCTCTTTTGACACCGAAGCCAGCATTCATAAAGCGCGGGAACTGATCGCCCTCTATGAAGAGAGAGGTGTCACCAAAGACCGTGTTCTGATCAAGCTGGCTGCCACCTGGCAGGGAATTCGTGCCGCCGAAGTGCTGGAAAAAGAAGGCATCAATTGTAATCTGACGCTGCTGTTCTCCTTCGCTCAGGCCCGGGCCTGCGCCGATGCTGGCGTTTTCCTGATCTCGCCTTTTGTCGGACGGATCTATGACTGGTACAAAAAGAATAAACCGGACACCGTTTTTACCATCGACAACGATCCGGGAGTTGAGTCAGTACGCAATATCTATCATTTCTACAAAATGCATGGCTACCAGACAGTGGTGATGGGTGCCAGCTTCCGTACCCCGGAGCAGGTACTGGCGCTGAACGGCTGCGATCGTCTGACGGTTTCTCCTAATCTGCTGGCACAGCTGCAGCAAAGCGAAGCGGCTGTTCTTGCCCCGCTGGCTTACGACGGCGAGCTTCAGTCCAGACCCGCGGCCATCAGAGAAGCGGAATTTTACTGGGCGCATAATCAGGATGCGATGGCAGTCGAAAAACTTGCCGAAGGCATCCGCCTGTTTGCCATCGATCAAAATAGCCTTGAGACGTTACTCACCCAATATCTCTGATTTCTTCTGATTACAACCAGCCAGATATGCTCTGGCTGATTTTTTTGTGAGTTTAATCGGTTTCTGAATATCATCGCCTTTGACTGCTGCATTTTCTGCTACCTTCTGCCGGTAAAAATTTAAAACTGGCACGTTTATATACACCTGACTCAAAGGAATTGAATGATGAATGTTAATAGCATTTCCGGCACAAGCCACGGCAATCAGAACACCGCCAGCCACCGACCGGCAATTCCCGGTATATATTCAGCCAATGGGAAAATTGAAAAAACCGGAACAGATATTAACGGCACAACAACCTCAAACCGCGGTGATATTATTCTCACCGATTGCCGGGCCGGAAAACCAGAAAAACCTGTTGCCATCAAACAATATAACGGAAAAGTTATTCTTAAAGAGGATTGTCAAATCCAGGGAAACGTTGAAATTGATTTAGGCCATGCACCCATAGAAAAAACCACCATCAAAGGTGACTTAATCAACCACAACGGGTCCTGCACATTACATCACTCACATGTTGAAAACATTAACAGTTCCAGAGGAACTGTAGCATTAACGCGTTCCAATGCTGACTCGATAATTGCCCATAATGGCAATGTTTCCCTGGAAGACCATTCCGCAGTTAAATACGACGTTACCCTCAGCAATGGCAGCATCTCCATAGACTCATCCACCATCGGTGGGACACTCGAGTTGAATAGCAACAAAATGGAGATCGGTAAACACTCATCCGTTCATCATGTAAAAATGAACTGCGTTAATGATATATCGGTCGTCGCCTTATCCTCATTCAGGTTAACCAGGAATGTTAAGATCGTTATTAATGGTATTCAGCGATTCCCCACAACGCAGCCGGGCGACGCTGCCGAAAAACTAACACAAATTCTTACTCTGAAGGATGGCGCTGAACTTCACCGTGTCGAGTTCAATGGAAAGAATTTGATTATGAATCTCGAAGGTAGCGCCCATTATACCGGCGGAGAAATGGCGGGTTTAACCATCAATCGTGTAACCTGAACTGTGTGATTCATAGACATCGCTTCACTATAATGCCTCACTGTGAGCAGGGAAATTCAGCAGCGGATACAGTTGAAACGTCTGGTGATGCGGGGTTCGTATGCAGTCGCTGTGGCGTTTCTCGCCCCACATTGCGTAAATGGTAGCGCAGATATCAGCACAATCGAATGATGGGATCAAAAGATTATTCTTAGGAGCCAGCATCTCCATTTTCAGCATCCTCAAGCACTATTGGCAGTTGACTCAACAACGTTGGCAACCATTCCTTCACCGTGTCCCACACCACATCAAGGTTTATGTCAAAATACCCATGAGCCATGCGATTACGCATATTGCGCATGCTACGTCATGGAATTTCCGAGTGCTTTTGGGTGAAATCCACATAGCCATCCATGACCTTGGTGGAAGCCTCTCCGACGATAATAAGACTCATAATGACTGCTTGCTGGCTTCGTTTATCCACCAGAAAATCATCCTTTGTTAAGCCTTCAACAAAGCTGATAGCATCTGACGCTGCTTGCTGGATATGCTCAATATAATCAGGTAGACGGTTTTCACTCATATAGGGCGGGCCTCAGCCAGAACTTTCGCCCGAAATTTCGATGGTAAGTCACCCGGCGTCAATAAATCGACTTCTATACCAAGAAGTGATTTCAGTTCATCTTCCAAATCGCCTAAGTCCAGCAAAGTGGCTCCCGGAAGCGCATCGACTAGCAGATCAAGGTCGCTGCCATCTTTATCAGTCCCATGCAGTACAGAACCAAAAATCCGAGGATTAGCGGTACGATAGCGGTTTACCGTTGCCAGTACAGCACCACGCTGCATGTTGAGAGCAATCGATGGTCGCATAACTTTCGCTCCTTAACATTCTGCATTCAAACACGTACCCGAATAATACATCTTTAAACTGTAAGTTAGATGAAAATCTGACTCTTTTGTTCGCAAATATCACCCATCATCAACAATCCACTTTTGTCTATTCCGTCCATATAGTGAAACGATATCAATGAATCACACACCTAACCTGTCTCTGGCAACACCTGCCGTCATACTATCCCGGACAGGTGTTGCGCCTGAATGTTAACTATTACAACAGCCTTTGCAGCCAGCACACCCCGCACCATTTTCGGCTACCGGAATATTGAGACGCTGCTCTTTGATGCGTTTACCCCATTTCCGCAGTAACGTAATAAGCACTACATTCACCACCACGACACTGAGCAGGCAGATTGCGCTATAGGCCGGATGCGCACTAAAGGTCACGCTCTGATAAAACAGGGTGGCGATAGAGAACGCCACATTCAGACCCCAGAAGAAAGAGAACAGCATCCAGTTTCTGCCCGCTTCACGCGCTATCGCCCCCATGACTGAGACGCAAGGCACATACAACAACACGAAAATCAGGTAGCTGTAGGCGGCAAAAACACTGCCAAATTTCGCACTCATCACCCCCATCTGTCCGGCAGCCATCTCACCGTCCCCTTTGCTGGCTTCAATCGGGTTGGCTAACGCCCCCAGACTGACTGCGGCTTTCAGCCCTTCCCAGGTGGCGGTTAGCGATCCTGTCAGTTCCGTGAGCAGATTAAACTCCTCAGGGTTGAAACCACCGCTTTGCACATCTTCACCGGTGTACAGGCTGTTGAGGGTACCCACTACCACCTCTTTTGCCATGATGCCCGTCACCAGCCCTACTGTGGCCTGCCAGTTATCATCCGTGACCCCAATGGGTTGGAGAATCGGCGTAATCACTTTGCTGGTCGCTGCCAGCGCAGAGTCATTGATGTTTTTCACCGTATTACCGTTAAACGAGAAGCTGCTCAGCACCCCGATAATCATACTGACAAGGATAATCACCCGGCCCGCGCGGATAATGAACATCTTCAGGCGCTGCCAGGTCTGAATCAGCAGGCTCTTCAGGTGAGGACGATGGTAAACCGGCAGCTCCATAATGAAAGGTGAGGCTTCACCCCGCAGTAACGTATGTTTCAGGATCAACCCGGTGATGATTGCCACGGCAATCCCCAGCACATACAACGAGAACACCAAGCTGGCACTGTGAGCACCAAAAAATGCCGCAGCAAACACGGCAAAAATCGCCAGACGCGCACCGCAGGACATAAAGGGAGCAATCAGTACGGTAATCAGGCGTTCACGCGGCGTATCCAGCGTACGCGCCCCCATCACTGACGGCACATTGCAGCCAAAGCCGACAATCAGTGGCACAAACGATTTACCCGGCAGACCCAGTGCCTGCATCAGGCGATCCATGACGAAGGCAGCACGCGCCATGTAACCGGAATCTTCCAGAAATGACAGGAAAAGATACATCAGGCCAATCTGGGGAATAATCGGCAGCACCGTATTGATACCTGCACCGATCCCCTGCGCCAGAAATACCGTCAGCCAGTCGGGGAAATGGAAGGTGTAGCCGAGCCACTGCGTACCGTGAATAAACAAGGCGACCGAGCCACTATCAAACACCGGTTGCAGCGCCGCACCGATATTGATCGACAGCACAAACATCAGATACATCACGCCGAGGAATATCGGGATGCCCGCCCAGCGGTTAAGAACCACCTTATCGATCATGCCGGTAAGGTGGCCCGGTGTTGACTGATGGATATTGCTGACGGCGGCACAGAGATCGGTAATCGCGCGGAAACGGTAATCGGCAATCACCATACCCGGATCGCCACCTGCCTCTTTACTGATCTCCGGCAGATGTTGCACTACCTCCGGACAGATTTTCTGACTGTTGAGATCCCCTTCCAGCAGTTGCAATGCCAGCCAGTACTGCTTTTGTTCCGGGATAGCAGACGACATCATGGCACGCAGGCGGGTGATCATGGTTTCAACCTCAGCCGGATATGCCACCCATTTCATCGGCGCACGGTGATGGTGATGGTCGATGGTCTCCTTGAGACAGGCAATCCCTGCGCCACGGGTTGACGTCAGGGATACCACCGGACATCCCAGTCGGCTTGAAAGCGCATCAATATCAATGCTGATATTCTGACTGGCAGCAATATCCTGCATATTCAGCGCGATAATGCAGGGAACACCTAATTCCAGCAGTTGCACTGTCAGAAACAGGTTACTTTCCAGATTCGACGCATCCACGACATTGATCACCAGATCGGCCTGGTCGTTAAACAGGTACTGACAGGCAATACTTTCATCTATCGAGGTATCCGCCGAAATGGTGGTTAACGAGCGCGTGCCGGGTAAATCAATCAAATGCACATCCGAAGCCGCAGTAAAAAACTGCCCTTCTTTGCGCTCAACTGTCACCCCCGCCCAGTTGCCTACCCGCTGCCGTGCACCGGTAAGCTGGTTAAATAAGGTGGTCTTGCCGGTATTCGGGTTGCCGATCAAACCAATGATTAACTTCTTCATGCGGTCATTTCCTCAAGAAGGATGGCCGCCAGATCTTGCTGCCGTACTGCCAGGCTGATGCGCCGCGTGCGGATTTGCACCGGATCGCCCATCGGGGCCACGCGGATAACTTCAATAAGCGCGCCGGGGATCATGCCCATCGTCAGTAGCTTTTGCCGCCAGGCAGGATTAATCGGGCTTTTATAGCCTGCAATCCGATAAACGCGGTTGGTTTTAATTTGCATATCATCAGCCAGCTTAGTAACAAGGAGTGATGATTATATAAATGATAACCATTCCCACTTTTGATCCAGGATCAGGTTGTGGCGAACAATCAGGCTTTAACTTCAATGGCGGGTTAACAACGAGCAATTCATTATGGAAAGCGAATAACACAGCCCTGCTCTGAAAGCATCAGACAATTCAGATAGTTACATAAAGAAGATATGACCAGTACAAATGCTGAGATTGGCACGATAATTTACTCTTATAATGTATGTTGTAACTATATTCTATCTACTTCAGACATCGGATCAGATCACAGCTTCCAGTTATCGGGAGTGATCTTTTGAAACGACGGGATGCAAGACCGCTTTGCCAGTACAGTTTTACATTCTGCCATGCACAAATTACCCATTCGTTTATTTGTGCAACTGGTCACTAAAAATAAGGAGGCTTTATTATGCCGATAGATGCAATTAAAGGAGCTATGGCATCCGTCCCGCAAAAATATGAATGCGTTTTAGTTAAAATCACTAAACCAGAGCGGGGACCCGGTGCTGATATAGACAGCACCGGATCTGCATTATCTGGTCAGGTGCCGTTCAGCAAGGTATAGGTATTGCCGGTAAGTAAAAAACTGTCCCCCACAGCTGTAGCCAATTATCTCCCACTCACCGCGTTTGCTAACCATGCACGCCCAGCCGCATTGCCCATGTAAAGGTCCCGGTTTAGTTCCAGACACTTTCTGAGATTCCGGCGTCAGTATTCAGCACGCGATATTCTTCGGGCGTCATATGGTTCAGGGATTCATGCGGGTGTTCGCAGTTATATTTGGTCAGCGATCTGTCTGTGATTTCCCTTACCTCATTCAGTGTTCTGAACAGGTAAAAATCCCGTATTTCCATACGATATGTCCGGTTGATGCGTTCAATAAAAGCATTCTGAGTTGGTTTGCCCTATTTAATAAATTCGCATATTACCGCATATCTTTCGGACCATTCGGCCAGAGCCAGTAAGATAAATTTCGGGCCGTTGTCCATCCTGAGCTTCAGCAGATATCCCCGACCAATAACAATACGCTCCAGTACCCAGATAACGTATTGTGCTGGCAGATTCAGGTCGATCTCAATCGCCAGTGCTTCACGATTAAAGTAATCCACCACATTGAAAGTGCGAAATTGCCGTCCACAGGTCAGCGCAACGTACATAAAATCTATTGACCAGCTCTGATTGAGTGATGCAGGTACTGCCAGAGGCGCCAGATTACTGGCGGGCAACCGCTGTTTGCCTCTGCGCCTGAAATTAAGTTTCAGTAGACAGTAAATCCGGTGCACACGTTTGTGATTTCAGGGATACCCATGCCGGCGCAGTATCCGGAACAGCTTGCTGAAGCCGTAACGGGGATAGCACTCAGCCGCCTGCTAAAGCGCGGCGATAACGGGTTCGTCACGTTGTAAGTCCTGCGATAATGATAAACCGTACGGCTCAGCGACAGAATCCTGCAAGCTTGACGGACGCTCAGAGAAAATGCCTGAACCATATAAGTGGCCAGCTCCCGCTTCAGTACTGGCTTTAAAGTTTTTTACGTCCTTGATCGCCCGGTTTTCCAGTCTTAAATCAGCGAACATCTGCTTCAGATGGCGATTCTCCTCTTCACCACGTCTGTAACGTTCCTGAACACACAGGAGAGCAAAAGATTTATGCGGCCTAGCGCATTCGTGATACCGATAAAACGTTTTATCAGCTGGTGGGTGTGAAATTCGATAGCGACAGCACGCCGGGAGGTGACCCCAGACAGCAGAAACCTCTCATCAATGTGGCAAATGTGCGGAGCGTGGTTAACCAATCCTCTGCCTATGACATGGATGCCTCAGGAACCCAATATGCTATAGATTTCAGTTGGATTGTTATCCTAGGTTTCGGCAATTTCCAGGTACAGGAAAAACAGGGAGCAACAACCAGCCAGTGCCTGAAAGGCCCGACGCTGACCTCCCCATGCGCATGGGTGGCGGCCAATCAAAGCGGCTCCGGCGTGTTTCGCGTGACTGCCAGCAACAAGTATGGCTCCGTCAGCGAAGACATTATTATGGAGGTGAAGGCCGGTGACAATGGTAATGGCGATGGAGATGGAGATGGAGATGGAGATGGAGATGGAGATGGAGATGGAGATGGAGATGGAGATGGAGATGGAGATGGAGATGGCGAGGATACCGGAGCTATCCCGGCATACGATAGCCATACAAAATATATCGTGCCCTGCACCAAAGTCTCTCATAACGGCAAAATCTGGCTAAAACAGTGGTATTTGCACATTGGCCAGGAAGAACCTGGCAAATGGTGAATGGGGGAGTTAGCATCAACTCGGTGCCAGCAATAACAGTTTTAAATAAAATGAATGTTGTCTTGCGTAGTCTGGCGAACCATACCCAATGCCCATCATGACAGTCAAAAGCCTTATTGGTAGCAGTGAGATATTTTCTGGTATAACTGAAATCACACCCAATCCAAACTCTGCAATGAGGCAAAAAACTTGGATATGCTGGAGCAGGTCGATGGTCGGTTGGTGGTATTAGGCATCCTGGGCGACCCTGTCCATCAGGTGAAAGCACCGCTGATGATGAATGCCGAAATCAGGCGTAATCAGCTAGCCGAGACCCTGATGATACCGTTCCATGTCTCCCGCGAAGGTTTGAATGAGTTTTTGACGGGGTTGAAATCGTGGCAAAACTTCCGTGGAACCATTGTCACCATGCCTCATAAACAGGCTGTCATGGCAAGTCTGGATCAGGTATCGGAACAGGCAAAAGCAATTGGGGCCTGTAATGTTATCAGGAGAGAAACTGATGGCAGCTTAACCGGTACCATGCTGGATGGTGAAGGATTTGTCAGTAGCCTGCTGGCGGCGGGTTATAAGGTTACGGGAAAAAGTATCTATCTTGCCGGAGCAGGGGGCGCTGCCAGCGCCATTGCTCACGCACTGGCAAGCCATGGCATAGCAGGGATAACGATTTACAATCGCACTCAAGCCAAAGCAGAGGAACTCCGTCAGGCGCTGCACAAGCAGTATCATGAGTTGCAGGTTTACATCGGCACTGACACACCAGAACCTCATGATATTGCGATTAATGCAACCTCGGCAGGGATGGGAAACTCTGAACTGTTGCCCTTCTCACTGGAGAAACTGACGCAGCCGACGTTAATCTGCGACATCATCATCTACCCTGAGCGAACCTTGTTACTGCAACAGGCGGAGAAACAAGGTCTTCCCACACATTACGGTAGAGCAATGTTGCAGCAACAAATCAGCCTGATGCTGAAATATATGCTGCATCAATAAGATGCGTTTCCATAGTGGCCACTTCACTCAATGGCGCTGTTTATTTACTGTTCTGGCAATCGATATTCTTATTCCGGCAGAACATGGCATCTGAGCCGTTATCGGCTTCGAATTTCGCCCTGACTGCCTGGCGTGTTTCCAGTTCTGTTCGGCCAAAGGCTGAATGCTCTTTCAAAAATACTTTTATCTTACAACAATAATTTTGGCCGGAGTTTTAAGGCCGCTAGTTCCCCAGGCGATCATTGCCGATGTTGATATTTACGTCTGGTGATACCGACATTGTTAAAATATGCGCATCCTGTCGTTTCGTCTTGCGCCCCTTAATATAACCATCGCAATAGCCTTGCTGCATCGCATTCTGGTTATTTTCGGGGCAGAAGTGAATGTAATTATTGTCCATCGGACCACCAGCCATACAGTCATTCATTCCGCGGGTAAAACTGTTGCTGGCATTACAGGATCGCGATGGCGGCTGAGAGGGTAAAGCCGGACAATATATAAATGGCAGCGCCCAAGATACCGGTGCGATGTACAACACCAAATTTCATAAAAGTAATCTCAGGACGAATTTAAAAGAGGCACATCGCCCGAAAGAGAAATAAGGCGCGAACACCTTCAGTAGAAAGGCCGGATTGATATCAATATTCTCCTGTTACAACCCGGTTTTCTATCAATCAGGTTAGAAATTCGTTGTGGCTTAAGCCAGCACTAAATCACCCTGTGGATGACAGGAACAGGCCAACACATACCCCTGTGAAATTTCCTCAATGGTCAGGGTCATGGTGTTGTTGACGTTATATTCCCCTTCAAGGATCTGCGTTTTGCAGCAGCCGCAAACACCACCACGGCAAGCTGCATTAATAGGAACCTTGTTACTTTCCATCGTTTCCAGTAAGGAGCAGCCCTGTGCTGCATAAAAAGTTTTCGGCAGGAGACAACTTGCTGAATTTCAGATCTTTCCCGTTGGTGGACATCTCGGTCGGAGGGGTAAAGAACTGCTCTTTAAAAAATCGCGTTACGCCAAGCGTTCGCACAGCCTGTTCAGCCCATGTCATATATGCACCGGGCGCAACACATCACCGTACGTGCCATATCCAGCCATCCTCCGAAAACCGGTCTGCTAGAGCCAGGCGTGAGTGGCTGGAAGAACGACGGGAAAGCGGTGATCTTAATGCCAGCCAGATATGGAGGGGTATGGTCGCAGAAGGGTTCGCCGGAAGTGAACCCCTCGTCAGGGATGAAGTTGCCAAATGCCGTAAGGCAAGGGCCGCACCGGTTACTGCACCCGCCCGTCTTCCATTAGCTTCGGGAGTGAGCAGGTGGCTGATGCCCTGGAGAATAATCAGAGGGAAAGAAAATTATGTTACCCGTTTAACCGGGCTGATGTGCGAAAAAGAGCCACAGCTGAAAATAACACAGCAACTGGCGCTGGACTGCTATCGGCTCCTTAAGACCAAAAACAGACAAGAGCTGAGTAATTTTGGTTCACCCGCGTCAGCGAAAGCGGTTCTGTGAAACTTCAGCGCGTTGCAGCCGGGATGTAAGGTGCAGCAGCAATATGTAAAGCCATCAGCAGCAGATGGAGTACGGTGTAGTTGAGGGACATGTAAATCGTCTCAAGATGCTGAAACCGATGAACGGGCGTGCCGGTTTTGAGCTACTGATGCAACGGGTAATGAGTCCTCTGGTGTAAAGGGATCCACCCAAGTGGCGGAAGACCCAAATTACAGCTGCTGTTGTTAAACAAGAGAGGGTAAAAGTTCGACTACTGTTGACATTCAACCAGACACGCCATACCGCAGCGGCCAGAGCGAGTACGCGGACAACAGCATAAAAAACAGCAGCCACAGCAGGCTGAAAACCCGCAGCTGCAACCGGAATCCCGATGCCCGCCGCGGGTAGCAGAATTCCCTTATCACCAGTCCCCAGGCCAGCGCCAGTACCGTGACCGATACCGGCCACAGCGGTGTCAGGTAGCGCGTCAGCGGCAGAAACAGCCATGGCGACAGCGAGAGAAGCAGCTGAGCACACACGGGTATCCAGTCAGGCTGCCGCGGCAGACGGAAGAGGGGCAGAATATTCATTCAGAATGGTCCATAACAAAGTAAATAACGGAAGTGACAGTGTGTGCGAACGTCAGGAGCATAAGCCTGAAGGAAAAAAGGGGGGCGTGGACAGCCCCGGAAATAACCAAAGGAAAGCAGTATGGAATCAGTACAGAGAATGAGAGACAGGCGGGAAGTCCCGGTTATGTCTGTTATCGTCCGTTTACCGGAAAACCTTAACGCAGGAACAGAATATTTCGCGCCATGCTCAGCCGGGCAGCAGAAGCAGCAGCGTCGCCAGCGACATCAGCACCGCCGTCAGCACCGCCCGGCGCAACCGCACGCTCTGACGCGCCCGCTTACGTTCATCCGCAGGTAAAAAGTAATCAATGCTCCGCCAGCACACATAGCTCCAGAGCAGCAGGCTTATCAGGGCCAGTACATGAACCGTCCAGACCCGGGCTGAAACCTCCTGCATGCGTATCCCCTCCGTAAACCGCCGACATGGCAGCCACGGAGCCCCTCTCCCGGCCGCATGCCGTTACGAACAGTACGCAATGATTATGTCCTGAAACCGTTCAGCCCGTAAATACCGGGCGGTTACGCGCCGTCACCCGTCTGCTGATGCTGCGCCACATCACGCTCCGCGTCTTCCACCCGGGTTATCAGCGCCGCGAGCGAGACCACGTCCGCAGCGGGATTGCGGCAGGCCCGGCGGTAACGCAGGCGCAGCGCACAAAGGCGGATAAGGGACTCACGATAAGGGGTGGTACCACTGTTCATCATCGTTTCTCCTTTTGTCAGGCTTCCTGTGAAGTCGCTTTAAGAGGCGCCAGCGCCACATAGTTCTGCGCGGCTTTTTCAATCGCCTCGCGCCCCACGCCCATCAGACGCGGCTCACGCAGGCGCACCTTATAGCCTCTGCCCCGCGCCGGCAGGCTGGCCATCACCATGCGCCAGAGTACCGACGAACGGACCGCTGCAGAAGGGGGGCGCTTCCAGCTGTATTCACATTCGAGAGAGAACTCACAGACTGCGGCCAGCGCCGGGTCGGTCAGTACCAGCCGGCGGGTATCCTGTGCCCCCGGAGCTTCGTCCAGCACGCGCAGGATGCGCTGCACCCGGTCAGCGCGCACGTAACTGCGGCGCTTACGGTAAGGCATGGTTGCCAGCAGCCGGGCCTCGGAGGGCGGCGCTACCTCAACAAACCGGTTGATCCGGATGTCCTGACGACTGATTTTGTCCACGTCGCTTATGTAAAGTGAACTGCCCCGGATGACCTGCCCTTTAAACAAAGTGATATTTTCACCCTCCTGCAGCCTCTGTACTTCCTCCACGTCGACCTTTTTCTTCTCAGTTACCTGCAGGCGGGGGTCATCGCTCAGGCCGCTGCCGATAATGCTGCCCTGCTGCACCATGGCGCCCATGTGCGCACGGTATTCGGTGCCGGCCATCAGCTGCAGGATTTCCAGCGTGTCTTTCGGATCCATGATTTTGCCGGTGATACGCGTCCCCATGTTGGCAATCAGCGTCCAGACCGCCTCGCCCGCCGCCGTCTTCAGGCGCTGGACCTCCTGCCCGGCCAGCAGCAGCGCAATGCAAAGCGAGCGTATCTGTGTGGCCAGCTCGCCCACTTTCTCTGTATATCCTGCTCCTGCCTCGTCAATAATCCACAGGAACGGAAAGCGATCCTTAAATTTCCGTACCTTCATATTGTCCCCGGGGCGTCCTTCGATTTTCTCGCCGAGATCCTGACTGATAATAATAGCCAGCTGGGACTGAATAAGACGTGCAAGCGTGGACACTTCGTTGCTGGACACCTCCAGCGCGGGCACCAGCATGGTCAGGATGCGGTCGTTGTGCACCACGTCCCGGAGGTCAATGTCGCCCGCGTCGCGCGCGAACACGTGTCCGTATGTCTCACTGAACAGGCTCAGCATGCGCGTGTACTGCTGCATCAGGTAGCCGTGCTGGCGGTTCGCCTCCGGGTCCCACTCAGACGGCGTGGCTACCTTGTCCATGTCGAAGCCTGCCAGCGTGCTCAGGTAGTTTTCCAGTACAAAGCGAATATCTTCGTGCCACTGCTCCCCGACCGCCTGCACGTACAGGCCGGCAATTTTACGCAGCGGCAGGTGTGACTGAATGGTGCGCTGCGACATCACCGTACCCTCGCGCCGGCACTTATAGACCAGCGCGGTCACCAGCGCCTGGTTCATGGAGCGTGCCTTTTCCTGCCAGTCTCCGCCACTGCCTCCGGTCTGCGGTAGCATGGAATCCATCAGATTGATGATGTATGACTCCTGCGCGATGCCGAATGCGTTGTTGGTATTGGTCTGCGGGCGGCCCTTCATGTCTTCCAGCAGCTCCTGCGCCCGGGATCGCCCGCCGTTGATGAAGTTCATTATGCGCAGGTCATCCTCGCGGCCAAAACGCCTGGCCAGAGAAGCGATCGACAATGCGACATCGTTCTGTGCTTTAAAGTCAGAGTAGATAAGCCCCTTGCCCCAGCACAGGCAGTTGAATACCCACCCGAGAAGCATCTCGGTTTTACCGGCGCCGGTGGTGCCGAACATCAGCATGTGGCGGCACAGGTCATCCATGGAGAGCCACAGCTCGCGCCCGGCGTCCCTGCCGCGCAGGCAGCCGGAATCACAACCGGGTTGTCCGGCACCCGCTGCGCCGCTGCACTGGCTAAATCGTTAAGGATCCGGGCCATAGACTCCCGGCGCTGTTTGAGCGTCATCGGGACATCATTCAGATCGGTCAGTGCCGTAAGCTGGTCACTCAGGAACTGGCGTATGCCCCAGCTGTTGATGTACTTACGCAGCCCGTTGCCCGCGTAATTATCAAAGCTGTAGGCGCTCCAGATGGGACTGCCAAACGGCTCGCACACAACCAGACGGAAGTGGCTGCCCTGATCGTCGTCGATGTAAACATTGCTGAAGGCGGCCGTAACGTTTACGGCCTGCTCGCGCGTAATCATGCCGTTTCCCAGCGCGGCTACGCAGCGCATTTCGGTGATGATGCCCGTCCGGGTTGTAGTCATGATGTGCTCCTGTCAGAATTAATGATCCGGCTGACCGCCGCGCGGTGCCCGAAAAGCCCTTCTCTGACGCGGGTTTCTTCTTTCCGGTCTGGCCTTTCGCAGCAAAGGGCAAAGGAGCAACGACGAAGAGAGGGCATAAAGGGGCGACGACAAAAAGTTTTTGAGGCCCCTGGCAAAAATTTTTTGGCGGCGTGCATTTCACCCCTTTCTGCACGAACCGGCGGTGCTACGACCAGCCCTCCGCGCTAGGGCTGGCCGGAAGGCAGAGAAGCGTCAGAAGGGAGGTTTCAGACCGCCCCGCGGGCTGGCTTTAAAGTCCCGGCGGGGTTTGCCGGGACGGTGAAAGCGACGGCGCAGCCGGCAGCAGTCGTTGACCCCGGACATCAGACCGAAACCGCCTGCGGCCGAAACCCGCAGGGTTCGGTGGCGCTTACCGGCTTGCCGGTTAGCGACATAGGGCTCGACAATCCGGCCTGCTGGGGAGCCGAAGGGGTCCCATGCTGTTGCTGTTAATACGATTTTATCGACGGCGGGAAGAAACCATTGATCTGAAAGCTACCGATGCAGATTCAGGGAAACGTATGAAGGACATACGCAGTCTGGCGGGGATGACCGCTGCGCCAGGACCGGCTTTTCCCAGCCCGCAGGGCGGCCGTGTTGCTTTTACCGGGGTATGCAGGGGGGCAAAGAAAAACCGCGCCAGTCAGCGCGGTGTGGGCAGGGTTGTACCGGAGCGTTACTTTACCGCGCTTTGAGCCGCAGAATCGTCACTCACACCCGGATGCAGGTGAACACCCGAAACGTCCGTCGTTTCTCGTGCCTTATGCAGGTCGCAGGCGGCCTGCATGGATAACCACAGGCGCGCAGCAATCCCCAGCCCCGCCTCCAGTCGTACCGCCATTTCCGGGCTGACCGACGCCTTACCGCTGGCGGCCTTGCTCAGCGCCGAAGCAGACACGCCCAGCTCTTTCGCCAGTACGCGCAGACCGATATTGTTATCTTCAATGTACTCGGTGATCAGGCCGCCCGGATGCGGGGGATTGAACATGGCCATCAGTGGTAGTCCTCCAGGTTAAGAATATAGGCATCGCCGTCCGTGAATTCGAAGGTGATGCGCCAGTTAGCTCTGACAGTGATAGAAAACAGGTTTTTCCTGTCACCCTTAAGGGGGTGAAAACGAAAGCCCGGATAGTTTCTGAATTCGTCCGTGGAGAGCGCCTCATCGATGACCAGCAGGCGAAGGCGGATGCGTTCTGCATCCTGCGCCTGTACGCCGCTGATATCTCCTTTTTCAAACAGCTTCTGTAATCCTTTGTGCTTCCAGCTTTTAATCACTTTGCGGCTCCGCGTTTCCTGTTAAGAAACAGTATATCATGCGTTTCTCATCGAGAAACGGTGGGTTTCATTATTTTTTGCTGTCCCGGACAGACGGGGCCCGGGTCGTCAGCTTGTTTGGCACCAGCCAGCGATTCATGCCCTTCTGCGCGCTGTCCATGTGCAGCGATCGCAGGTGAATTTCTCCCGCCACTTCGCAGGCAACGTCTCCGGCATACGGTTCAGGGTTTCCAGTCCGCTCAGCGACGGAAAGCGCCTCGCCCACACGGCGATCATATTCTTCAGGTCGTTTTCCGGTACACTGTCACACCAGGCGGCAAACCAGCCGCGCAGCGTCTCCGGCGTGCGGAATGCCAGTTCTGTTTCAGACTGCCGGATGCTGTTCTCCAGCTGGCGTTCCCGGTAGTCTGCTGCCTGCCGTTCACGTCGCGCGGCGTGGTGAACCGTCTTATCTGCAACGTGCTTCGCGCGCTCAGCCCGGCGGAAAACCGCCTCCGGAAACAGGATTGTTGCCAGCTCGCCCGGCAGCGGCAAGGGGCACACCTCACCCGCCGTGCTGAGCTGTGCGCTTTCCCACTCCGGCAGCGGCGCGCGTTTTTCGCGCGGGCGCAGGTAAATGGCCCGTATGCGGTTCAGTGCCAGGATGGTGCCACTCAGCTGCTTCATTAACGCGGAGGCATAAGGATAGCGGGGCCAGCTGATCGGACAGGGTATCCGGGGTGTGCTCAGTCATGCTCTTATCCTTTCTGTCAGGTTAACGGGGTAAAATCAGGCCGCCCGGGCGGCGCAGGCCGGCGGCGTGGTGCTGTACATGAAATCGCCGGATGCCAAAGTGACGCTGCTGCAGGATGCAAAAGCGTTCAAAACCTACCTCAATGCCAACCCGGATCAGTTCAGCGAAATGGAGACGCTGGTTATCCGCGGTTTCCAGCCCGCACGTGATACGGGTTTCAGTTCAGTGATGATTTCCAGCGGGGAATACAGTTCGTTCCTCCGGGTGTTTGTGGATCCGGTCGGCCATCGTGCTGGCATCGCTGACGGACAAAGACATTGGTGAGGTTATGCGCCGCCACGGCATGCAGTCCGCCCCCGAAGGTGAGGGGAAACGTGCAGACTGAACCTGTGTCATGATGGTACCTCTGTAAACCGGAGGCGGTGTAGTGTATGTGCAGACGACGGGCTAATGATGCGGGGATGGCGATGGAGACAGGGTTGCAGACTTCTCAGTTAAGTTTTGAACAGCGGGCGCTGGTCTGCCTTCTGCTGATTCTGCTGGTCATCCTCTGGTCCCGACTGGTGATGCGATTCCTTAACTGGCTGAGGGTAAAACGGCTTAACCGGGAGGGATACCGACTGCACCTGTATACCGGGGAAGGACTGCGGCAGGAGAAATTCATCCTTGTTGGCGAGACAGTCATGGCGGTTATCCTGTCTGTCGCCGCTGTCTGGCTGTTTGATACCATCATCCCGATCTGAATTCACAGCCTTCAGAAAAGGTCTCTTCACCGCCGTGCGCAGGCAGGCCTGATTAACGTCTGATTCTCTGGCAGTTCCGCTGCCGCCATAACGGAAAACCTTTTATGACATACCCTGCTGATAAAGCATGCAGGCCACTGAACAAACGGTATGAGCCTGACATGCCTCAAATGGATAAAATGAGACATACCAGGCGTCATCAGCTCCCAGGGAGGAGCGGTTGGATAAGGTGGAATGCCATCACCCTGAATTCAGTTTCTGATACTTTTTACAAACTGGTAATCGTTTTGTGGCAATTTTTTACCCGTGCCAGAAAACGGGAGTGAAGGATTGGAGGTACATAAGAGCCCGAACAATACTTGTTGTGCCAGAGTAATTCCAATGAAGTTTATGAGCATCCGTAGTGTAACGGTGCCAGTGATAACAAATTCTGTCGCGCCCTTCAGAAAGACCTGATTGTGTGCCCACGGCAGGAAAATTATGCCAGCATGACTCAGTAAGTTCAGATAACAATAATTATTATGTTCATAATTCAGAAAATTTTTTCAAAGAATAATTTTTTAAACCTAAAAATATGAATACTTTCATTGCGATAAGATAATTTTCCTTTGCTTTTTTGATTAATTAAGTGCATGTCAAAGATTATTTTCAACAGATCCCGCGAGTATCTGCTAAGTTGTAATAAGGAGATGGCATTCCTCCCTTAACCGCCCGCAATGGCTGATGATGCCTACACGATATGATGCTTTCTGACTTGTCAGAAAGTCTGTGTGTGGGAGACATCATGAACCAGTCAAACAGATTCGTACTTTCCCTGAGTCAGCATTCATCAGAGCGATTCCGTCACTCTGCTTCCTGTGACATTCGTTCAGATTTATATGGTGAAGCTTATGACTGAAATATGGTTTCAGGCAGCCCTGTGGCTGGGGCTTGCCTTAGTCGCGACGCTTCTGTCAATTTATCTGCGTATAGCCACGGCATTGTCTGAGATTGTTGTGGGTACTATCGCGCAACTCTTTATTGGGGCATTGCTTGGCGCGACAGTGCTCGCCGGCAATTCCAGCTGGATCCAGTTTCTTTCTGGAGCAGGAGCGATACTCCTGACTTTTCTGGCCGGAGCGGAACTTGACCCCGGGGTATTCAGAAAGCAGTGGAAGCAGGCATTATTCATCGGATTAATTGGCTTCTTTGTACCTTTCCTGCTTTGTGCAGCAGTGGCGTATTGGGGGTTTGGATGGACGCAACCGGCAAGCTGGCTGGCAGGAATTGCAATGTCAACGACTTCAGTAGCCGTAGTTTATGCAGTAATGCTTGAATTAGGATTTAATAATTCTGAATACGGAAAAACCGTTCTGGCTGCATGTTTTGTCAACGATCTGGCCACAGTTATTGCACTGGGTATAATTTTCGCCCCCTTTACTATGAAAACGGTGGCATTTACCGGTGCAATAGTTGCAGCAGCCTTTATTCTTCCCTGGCTGACTCCGCGGTTCTTTCGACGTTTCGGGGAACGACCTTCAGAGCTTGAAGCAAAATTTCTGATGTTATGCTTGTTTGGATTAGGGGGGCTCGCCACCTGGGCTGACAGCGAAGCTGTACTGCCTGCATATCTGATAGGCATGGTGCTTGCCGGCACTGTCGGAAAAGACCATGCGCTGATTCGTCGCCTCAGAACGCTCACATTTGGATTGTTAACGCCATTCTATTTTATAAGGGCTGGTTCACTGGTCTCCCTGCCCGCTTTGGTGGCAGCACCAGGAGCATTTTTAACATTATTGGCAGTAAAAATGTGCGCCAAAATGGCAGGTGTATATCCTCTGAGTCGCGCCTATGGTTCCAGTGCTCAGGAGGGAATGTACACCACTCTTTTGATGTCTACAGGTCTGACATTTGGGACGATATCAGCGTTATTCGGTTTGTCACACAAACTTATCAATGAATCACAATATTCCGCTCTCGTAGCAGCTGTAATAGGTAGTGCAGTTATTCCTACACTAATCGCGAATGCATTTTTCCTACCCAGACATTTACTACCTGATGATGAGGAAAGCAGTAAAGCCGTGAGAGAAGACAACACAGCCCGACGATCAATATCCGGGAAACATCAGATTTGAAGGAGAGCCTGATGATGATGAAAGAAATTCTTATTGCTTATGACGGTTCTGACTCTGCACGTGCGGCACTGGATTACTCATGTGAACTGGCGAAAAAATTCGGCAGTCACATTCATGTTATTGCTGTCTGTCAGCCACCAGAGTTTGGTGGCGAAGTTGAGTTACAGGATGTGGTAAAAAAAACGCAGGCCCATTTCAATTCGATGCTCAAACACCTGAAGAATCACCACTCAGAGCTGGGTAGTGATACGAAATTCCGAGTCGTGACCGGACATCCGGCAGAGCAGCTGTTGCGATATGCTGACGGCAATCAAATAGATCATATTGTGCTGGGACACCGCGGTTACTCACTGTTTGAGCGCTGGCTCCTGGGTTCGGTGGCAAGACAGGTTATTGATCATGCAAGGTGCCCGGTGACAGTGATACGGCAATAATATGCATGAGATCATTCATTGATAATGATATTAATGAACGAGGTAGTTATGGAATATGATAATATCTTATACCCAGACGAAAACAGAAAGGCATATATATTTGACAAAAAAATCATGCCGAATTGTTTCGTTGATCTGAATCTGGATAAAATAATAGATGCTGTTACTGATGGCAGGGAGGGATACAATTTAAGAGAAATCTACCACACCCCCCTCAAGGATATAAAAACCATAAAATACCGACAAGCGGTTTTTTGTGACATGGAGAAAAAGGATGTCTGTAATGCACTATTGAGATTCTCAAAAGATGTAAGGGAAATACAGTTGATAAAGGAGAAAAAAGAATACAGGTATTACAAGTGGCAGCAACTTCGCTGGGATTTACACTGTGTCACGCTGTATTGTGAGGCAGTTAAAAATCTGACGCAACACCTGAAAGGATTACCGCTGCACTCACACGGCTTGCAGCTTTTCTTACAGTTCCTGTTGAGTTATGGTGCAAGTGAAGAATTCTGCCATCTCGAAGAAGAATCCAGAGCCATATGCGCGCAGTTAGATAGCATTAAATATCTCATCCGAATAACCGGAGATACCGTTTATGTTGAGAGATATCACAATCAGATAAACTTCAGTGATGAAGTTATTTCAGTCTTCTCGAAGTTCAGGCAGCACGATGTACAGACTGATCTGGAGCTTAAGAGCAGTAACTCAGGAATGAATCATGTCGAAGGGCAGATACTGGACAGAGTGGCAATGCTGTTCCCGGATAAATTTAACAGGATGGAATTTTTTCTGACTGAAACCAAGGGTTACTTTAATATAAAAATAGAAAAATTTGAAAAGGATATACAGTTCTATCTTTCTTTTATTGAGTATATGAGCAAATATAAAAAAAAAGGACTGCCATTCTGTCTTCCCATGGTACAGCGTGAGAGTAAAAAAATATACTCAGTCGGCTCATATGATCTGGCATTGGCTGATTCGATGAAAGATAGCATAGACACCATTATCAGAAATGATTTTGAACTGGATGGAAATGAAAGGATTTTCTTAATATCTGGCCCCAACCAAGGTGGCAAAACGACGTTTGCCCGCATGATTGGACAGATGCATTACCTTGCAATTTTAGGGCTTTATGTGCCCGCAGAACAGTCCCAGTTTTATCTGGTTGATTGCATATACACTCACTTTGAACAAAGCGAAAACATCCGGAATTTAAGAGGGAAGCTTTATGACGATCTTGTAAGGATAAAAGCGATACTGAATTCTGCCAGTTCAGACAGCCTTATAATAATGAATGAGATATTCACATCGACCACTTCGAAGGATGCCACTTACCTGGGCACAAAAATAATGCAGAAGGTTATTTCCCTAGGTGCAATAGGTGTGTGTGTAACATTCATTGATGAGCTGACCACATTAAGCAGGTCAATTGTAAGTCTGATGAGTGCAGTCGATGAAGAAAAAAACGGTGGCAGAACGTATAAAATAATACGAAAGCCGTCTGATGGACTGGCCTACTCCTCCTCTCTTGTTAAAAAGTACTGCCTGACTTACCGGGAAATAAAAATGAGGATTCGTATATGAAAACTTATCTGATGTACCCTGATGCTGAGTTTATCATCGACAACGAGTTTTATGAAGGTTACACACTGTTGATGAAGGACCTTGAACTTCAGGTTCTATTTGATGCGATGTCTGACGGGGATGATTTTTTAGAAGCAGTAGTAAAAAAAGCCTTTTCATCTCCTATGACTGAAGTACAGGAAATTGAGTACCGACAGGCTGTTTTAAAAGATGTTATTGAAAACCAGGAAACAGTCGAAAACATGTATGAAACGGTTGTTAATTGCATAATGATGGAAAAGGAAAAGCTTCATTATGGCCTTTTTGGGCATTATCCTTCGGCCGTATTACATCAGTCACTGACTTATACTCGTTTTCTTCTTGAGCATTTGCGGAAGTTAAGAGCTACGGCTGAGGTGAACATTGATAAATTTCATTCGTCTGGCTTCAGACGACTCATGAAACTTCTGATTTCAGAACTGAATGAAGATTATCTGTCTGAAATTGAAAAAAAGCTGAAGGAGATGACGTTTAAGAGAGGTGTTTCCATAAGTGCAGAGCTGGGTGCAGGAAACAAAGCAAGAAAATACATACTCAGAAAAGTCATTCATCCAGAACGATGGCAGTGGTTACATCGTATCTTTAATCATGAAAGAGATTTTTATACTGTAACCATCGCCCCCCGGGATGATAATGGGGCCAGGGCACTGAGCGATCTTCAGGACCAGGGTATTATATTAATTGCGAACGCGATGGCACAGGCGACAGCACATCTGCTCAGTTTCTTTAATTCCTTAAGGGCGGAAATAGGCTTTTATATTGCATGCCTTAATCTGTCAAAAAAACTTTTTTCAAGGAATATTCATATATCTCTACCAGTGCCCATACAAAAAGGAGAGCGCCATCTTGTATTCGATTCTTTGTATGATACGTGCCTTACTCTGCTGTCCGATGAAAATATAGTCAGTAATAATCTGAAAACAGACAATAAAAGTACATTGATTATTACTGGAGCAAACCAGGGTGGGAAATCAACTTTTCTCAGGAGTGTTGGGTTAGCTCAGTTAATGATGCAAATAGGGATGTTCGTAACGGCCGGATATTTTTCGTCAGATGTCAGTCGGAGGATTTTTACTCACTATAAGTGTGAAGAGGACAGTACTATAACGAGTGGAAAACTGGACGAGGAATTAAAAAGGATGAGCAATATTATTGATAAATTAAGATATGATGATTTAGTGCTTTTTAACGAATCATTTTCAGCAACCAACAGCCGTGAAGGGGCCGAAATCATCCGTAACATCGTTACTGCTCTGACAGAATCAAATGTAAAAGTGCTTTTTGTAACACACACCTCTGAATTCGCATGTGAATATTTTAGCGAGAATCATAATGACACTGTATTTCTGTCAGCTCAGAGAGAACAGAATGGGGGAAGAACTTATAAGATATTTCCTGGAGAGCCCCAGGATACGAGCTATGGCGAAGATCTTTTTAATGAGATTTTTTTTGAAGAACATCTTATCAGTAAGGCGGGGTGATCCACCTTACATGATTAATTTATTTCCACAAGTGGTACGTAAACAACTGGCATAATGAGCCTGTAATAAGTGCTATGATTATAGTAACATCATCTGATAGCGGGCGGCCGAGAAAGGTTCCGAACATAAAAATTATTATATAGGTTATAATTATTCCGACAACTGTTGAGAATATTATTGGTTTTGTCCTCATTAGAAAACCCTCGTATTTGATTGTTCTTTTTTTCATGTTTATCGATCCCAGCGTGCTTGCTTACAATCAATTTCCAGACCTCTCATGAGGGTGGGATATGTTTTATTAAGACATCCACAGCAAGGTGATTAATAAACTCGAAGGAAAATGACCTGTACACGCCAAAAAGTCGATTCTTATGACCTAACATAACAAGGTCGATTTGCTCGTTTTCTACTAATGAAGAAACATCTTTAAATCGGTGAATACTGACGATAGAACTGACGTGCACATTTACCTGTGAAGTTTCAACCAGTTTGCTTAACATTGCTTTATCCTTTATAATCGTTCGTGATTGCAGGTCCTGAGCCGGGGCATCCCAGATATAGTTAAGCTCACGGTAATCTTCACTTATATGACCAACCGTGATTTGTGTTTTCATCTGAACGGCCATTCTCTCTGCGTGCTCTAATAACAGCTGACCATCAGTTTCGTCATGTACCAGTATCAATGCATGTTTATAGATTTGCATAAATCACCTCTTTACGTAAGATAATTTGAAGAAAGGTATTGTCTCGTTATAACTGGTTGTTACAGATGGAGTTTGTGCTATAAATAAGGCATGTGTGGATGCAATGCATGAGAGTTCGTGTTTTTTTCAACCAAGATAAAATACGCGATTGTCAGAGTTAACACATTGGAGAGTTGATTGCTACTGAGGGATATAATTTTCATAATGATACCTGACATGAATGCCTTGTTTAAAAGCAATAAAAACTCTGTCAGGCGTCATCATCCGGTACTGTTTTGCCGGCGGTTGGGAAAGGTGGAACACCATCACCTTATAACAATATTATAACCATTTTTGTAGGTATGCAATCACAGATGAATTGCAAAAAAATGATTTTTTCATATTAATGCTATAGTTAACTTTCAGTTTTTTCGATATTGCTCACGGAATTTTAAATTTTACCGTTATCCTGCTTTAAATATCACTAGTTTTAAAATCCGAACCACCTGCCAAAGTTGCTGATTTTGGTGACATATCAGAATAACCTATTCATACGTCCCGCAGTCCTCTTGACTGCATCAGGTAGGCAGGAAAAGATGGGAGTAATGGCGGTATATGAAATTCATTTAAGATAAAAGGGCAGGTCACTGCCCTTTGAATATCCTAATCATCTGATGGGGTTTACATACCTCATGTCAGGTCCAGTCATTGAATTGATTATGAAAAAAATGGAATCAGAATGAACGCCAGTTATCCCCGATTGAGGTTCCCGTTATTGCCAGCTCTGGCTGCGATGTTGACAGGGACAGAACCTGATTTTTTTCTTTCATCTCAGGATGAACCACCATGGCAGCAGCGTTATCCATCAGTTTGAAGGAACTCACCAGCTCTGCCATTAATACCGCCTGCTCTGACATGGACTGTGCCGCACTCGCCGATTCTTCAACCAGAGCTGCGTTCTGCTGCGTCGTGGTGTCAATTTGCCCCATCGCAATATTGATCTGACCAATACTATCACTTTGCTCACGGCTGGCCTGTGCAATTTCATCAATAAGTTGCGTCATACTTTGAATATCAGACACAATATCAGCCATTCCACGATCGGCTTTCACGACCAGTTCTCTGCCAGATGCCACCCGCGCGACAGTGTCATCGATAAGCGTTTTAATTTCCCGCGCTGCACCGGCGCTGCGTTGTGCCAGGTTCCGGACTTCGCTGGCCACAACCGCGAATCCCCTGCCTGATTCTCCTGCTCGCGCAGCTTCCACAGCGGCATTGAGCGCCAGAATATTGGTCTGGAAGGCTATGCTGTCAATAACCTTAATAATTTCAGACATCTTCATTGAATCATTCGAGATTTCCTGTATCCGTGAAGAAACATCATTCATTACGGTACCATTATCTCTGACCGCTGCTGCCACACCGCTGATAAACTGGCGCGCCTGTTCTGTATTACTGGCAGTATTGCTGAAGGTTGAGGTCAGCTCTTCGAGCGTTGCTGCTGTTTCCACCACGCCGGCCGCCTGTTCTTCAGTACGTGAAGCCAGATCATTGTTGCCACTGCTTATTTCAGTTGATGCGAGCGAGATGTTGTTTGCCCCTTCACGCACGCGGAGGAGCACCCCGGAGAGTTTACCGACAAAGCGGTTAAACGCTGCTGAGATTTGGGCCAGTTCATCTCCTCCCCGTACATCTAGGCGGCGGGTCAGATCACCTTCACCGGAGGCCACGTCTTCCAGCGCGTCACGTAACGTACCTAACCGGCGCAGCTGCCGGTTGACAACCAGCCCGACAATAAGCGCAGTGATAACCAAGCTCACCAGCGTAATAAGGAGGGTGGTCCGCTGTAATGCAGAAAGTGATGCAGTAACTTCATTGCGGTCAACCGCAATAACCAGCGACCAGGTTGTCCCTTTTACCGGTGAAGCGTAAATAAACTGCTGTTCGCCATTAATGGCAAGTTCGGCATGTCCGCCATTGCCCGCTAATTTATGGACAATATTGAGGTTCAGTGAAGGAGACAATTCGGATAACGATTTGAGGATAACTTCTGATTGTGGAGCAGCAATCAGTCTGCCGCTGCTGTCCACTAAGAATGCAAAGCTTTTTGCGAGCGGATGAATTGCACCAACCGTATCTGAAACGGTATCAAGGTGCATATCGCTCCCTACCACCCCGAGCGTTTCCCCGTTTTTGATAACAGGCTGAGCAAAGGTGATTGTCAGCTTGCCCGTCGAGGCATCAACGTACGGGTCAAGTAGCAGCGGATGACCGGCTTTAACTGTCGCCAGATACCAGGGGCGCTGGCTGCCATCGTATGTAGCCGGCATAGGGTGGACAAACACATGTGAATGGGGTTCACGATAGACGATGTACGCATCATCAAACGCGCCGGCTTCGATCGCTGCATTAAGAAAGGGAACGGCGTCTTCATGACGACCGAAGGCCGTCTTAATCGAACCGGTGATACGTTGTTTTTCCGCTGCCCAGCCAGACAGTTCTGCCGCATGTACCCGGGAGAGCTGGCCAATCCGTTCATCAATACTCCGGAGCGTCTGCCCCCGTACCGTCGTATAGGTAAAAGCGGCAAGTGCGATAAGTGACAGTGCCGTTATGACAACGCTAACGGCGATTAAACGCCCGCGTAATGTTTTGAACATGATATACCTTCCACCCCAATGAGATTCCAATGAACGCCCGCATTTTTCAGCATGCCTGAAGCGTTGTTCAATATGTATAATTACGAAATAAATCATCGGCGGCTGAAGCAAAAACTGTAGGGAAGGGATCTATATAGGCAGGGAATCGCAAAAAAATTAAGATCACAAGGTTTGAGCGTTAAATTAGCTGAAAATATGGCATAATTTGCTGCCATCGCTCATCGTCGTACGCCACATGAGCAGTTGCTGCGGTTTTATTTATTGTATTGGAATGATTTTTATCCGTGGCACATCTTCAGCAGGGAAATGATTGGCTGGCTGCGCAATAATGAACATGTATCTATCTCACGTATCCGGAAGGCTTCTGAGGATGAGTGTTTAATGATTAATCATTGATCATTAATGACAGATATTTATCTGGCATTAATGGTGAAAGGTATAGCAATTGTTTGGAGTTAAGCAATATCCCGAATACATTAATTTTACTACATTTTTAAGTTGGGCCTGCATTATGCTTTTCGGGCAAAATAAATACACAGGGGGCTTTTTCCAGGCATAATTCCGACTCGTTGGTACAGAGAGGTACCAGGAAGTTCTCGCCTGATGAAGTTGCATCACGCTGGTTAATACTTAACTCACACTTAACTGTTAACAGTATAAGCGCTACGTTCCTGTCCTCGCTGCAGTGGAACGGATATGAATCAGACAGTGTCAGTATCATGAATATCGTTACACCTGACAGCCGGGCAATGCTCTCATCTGAAATGAAAGCAGTCGATAATAAAGGGGGTCGTTTGTGAAATCCGATTCACCGATGGTAACGGCGCAGTTTTCCCGGAATCCGTTCTGATATTACCCGTTCGTAGTAAACAACTGAAATGCCTGTGGATGATGCTCATCATGGACATCACGGCCGATATAACACAGTTTAATAAACTCAATCAGCATATTACGTATTTATCCCAGCTTAACTCCGAGCTGAATCAGCATGCTATCGTCGTCATCACTGAGGCACGCGGGATTATCATAAACGTCAATGATAAGTTTTGTGAAATATCACAATATACCCGTGATGAGTTGCTGGGGAACACACATCGCCTTATTAACTCGGGATTTCACGGGCGTGATTTCTTCAAAGAAATGTGGAAAACGATAAAGAAAGGTCAGGTCTGGAAAGGTGAATTTTGTAACAAGAGAAAAACAGGGTCTCTGTACTGGGTTTATACAACGATCGTGCCTCTTCCTGGCGCGAATCATCGTCCATCAGGGTATATAGCCATTCGAACCGATATAACCTCAAGGAAAAATGCTGATAATAAGATTTACACCATTGCCTTTTATGATGCGCTGACCAGCCTTCCCAACCGTCGATTTATTATGCAAACTCTGGAGGATATAACCTCTCAGACACATGACGAAAAGGCCTTTTATGCATTAATGATAATCGACCTAGATCACTTTAAAGAGGTCAATGATACCTCAGGACACAATCAGGGAGATGAACTGCTCTGTCAGGTAGCAGAGCGTCTGAAGCTATTTTCCGGAGGTAATATCCTTGCTGGCCGCCTGGGCGGGGATGAGTTTGTCGTTCTGGTCCGGACGAATGGCCATGATCATAGCACTGCGGTCATGAGCAGCA
Organism: Pantoea sp. App145; assembly: GCF_047947045.1. Classification (NCBI taxonomy): domain Bacteria; kingdom Pseudomonadati; phylum Pseudomonadota; class Gammaproteobacteria; order Enterobacterales; family Erwiniaceae; genus Pantoea; species Pantoea sp. App145. Next base: position 280,196 of record NZ_CP133292.1, on the reverse strand, counting down.
TAAAATTTCCAATAAAATCAGGGAAAAACTTAGTTTGATTTAAATACCGATGGTCTGTCTCTGCGCTGCACGGCCAGCATTGGGGTTGTGGCATTCATGACCGGGAACGTCACACCGTCCGATGTGTTAAAACAGGCCGATATAGCCCTCTATAAAGCAAAAAACCGGGGGCGCAATCAGGTGTGTATTTTTCAGCCTGAATTTCAGATCGAACTGAATTATCGGGCACAAAAAACAGCGGACCTAAGGGATGCGCTGATCCAGCAACAGTTTGAACTTTATTATCAGCCTATCGTTGATTGCTCACAACGCATCATTGGTTATGAAGCGCTGCTTCGCTGGCACCGTCCTGGATTTGGTACAATACCACCAGATGAGTTTATTCCCGAACTTGAGAGGTCAGGTCTTATTACTGAAACGGGCCGCTGGGTACTGCAGGAAGCCTGCGCCAGGCTGGCATATCTTGAGAAACACAGCCGCCAGCCGGAAATCACTATGTCGGTCAATGTGAGTGAGAGACGACTGCAGTCGCATGACTTTGTGGAAATGGTCCGTCGCGTAATAAAAGAGTCCAGCGCCTCTCCCCGGTTACTGCGACTGGAGCTGACAGAAAGCATGCTGCAGAATAATGTGGCGGAGTCTGTTGTTAAAATGGAGAAACTGCAGAGTGATGGTGTGAGCTTTTCTCTTGACGATTTCAGTACAGGATATTCATCGCTAAATATCCTGCACCGTCTGCCTGTTAATTTCCTTAAAATAGGCAGAACCTTTGTAAGTGCGATGATAAATAATGAATCCTCACTTAAGATTATTGAACTCATTACCGGACTAGCATCGGTATTATCGATAAAAGTTGTTGCAGAGGGGGTGGAAACCGAAGAACAGTTCAGATTACTTAATGCAATGCACTGTGATTATTTTCAGGGATTTCTTTTTGGTCGCCCTTCTCCGGCACCCCATAATAAGGCCTGATGCTTCTCAGCACGTGACGGAGCTATACCGCTGTCAGTGCTGTCTGCCTCCGGTTGTGAATCATCCTGCCAGTACGGGATACAGTGCTTTCAGATACAGAGCTTCACACAGGTGGAACCCTGAATCTGAATATTGACACACAGTACTGTGACAGAGGCTCCGTCACAGTATGGTCATGACAAACACATATGTACATGATTCAATATATTCTTCTGGAAAACTGGATATTCATAGCCATCAACATCCATTACGGGACCAGCCATGTCATTAACACAGATAATTACATTGAAACCCCCAGGGGGTAAATAAAATACCACCCCTATATTTACAAAATAACAAGCTTTTGGTTTTCATGGGTGTTTTCATCAGCATAGTTCGGATGTATAATCTCTGAAGCGACACCTGCTGGATTATGTAATTAATTCTTTTCCATAATTCACAATGTTAAGGCTGTCTGAAAACACTTTTACCTTATCAGAAAATGCCTGACGACACTTTTCATTTAATTAAGGTGCGCCGCTATTTATAATGGCGGTTTTTTTAAAACCTTTAGTGTCGTATCGGATTAGAGCAGTGATCAGCTTCCTTTTGCCATTATCTGTATGTGCCACTATCCGACTAGGCCACGGTAATACAGGTGATTAGAAAGTGAAGTCTGAAAAAATGTGCTTACATCCCTTGATAGCTGAGCGAATGGCACTATAGCTGACAGTATCTGATCATTCCGGAAAGCGAAAAGCCGCGACGCATACCGATTGAACATCGCACAGCTGATGTTATAGAGCATCAGGTCTGATTAAGCATTTTCAAAACGCTGCGGAGGAGGTAGTTATCCGGCTTCCTCCGCCTCAGGTTTAACTAACGCTGAATATCTGGAGGCCCGTCATGTACAGTATTACTGTACCGGCAGATCGCCGTAAGTATCCTGTCATCGCTGATGAAAGCGTGATGGCGGTCAGGATGAAGCTGGACAATTCACGCCTGTCGGTCAGTTATACACAGATCCCTGGGGGCATTTTACCGGTCGTCGGTGTCGATTTCTTCAATGAGAAAGGGAAACTTTATACCCTGAATTATCATCTGCCGCCTGACACGCGTGAACAGACGGACCGCAGGGTGTCGCTTCTGATGCGTCTGATTGAAAAAGCGGCCAGCCAGGAATCGGCGGGTATGTCCGGTTGACATTTATTATATACAGCCATGACTACAGATGCGGGAATTATACATAGTTCCTGATATAGCGGACAGGAGTAACGCCACCCCTCAGGTGGTGCTACTCCTGCTGAGGATTAGACTTACCCTGACTTATGCTGTAACACGTTCAGGTGTCCGAACTGGATTAAGAGGGACCCGGTTGTCTGCAGGGATCTTTGCAGAATTACGTCCTCTTTCAGTCCCACTATTTTCATTTCTGTCCTGCAGAACGAATACCCGTATTACTGTCAAGAAGCTGGGAGGCCTGCTCTTTCAGGGCGGCACTCGCAGCTGAGGATTCCTCTACCAAGGAAGAGTTCTGCTGGGTGGTTGTGTCTATCTGTCCCATAGCAAGGTTAATCTGGCTGATACCGTTACTTTGCTCATTACTGGCTCGGGCAATTTCATCAACCAACTGCTGCAGGCGTGATACGTTTTCCACGATCTCATGCATCCCATTGTCTGCCTGAGACACCATCTCGCGGCCACCGGTTATTTTACTCACCGCGTCGGTTATCATATCGCGGATGTCTTTTGCTGAGGCAGAACTGCGCTGTGCCAGAGTCCTGACTTCTCCTGCCACTACAGCAAACCCTCTCCCCAGCTCACCCGCCCTGGCGGCTTCAACGGCCACATTTAACGCGAGGATATTGGTCTGGAAGGAAATGCCCTCTATCACGGTAATGATTTCCGTCATTTTATCCGCGCCAGCATGAATGGGGTCCCTAGCAGCAGAGACCTCATGCTTACGCTCACTGTTTGCACTGACTATCCTTCCGGTTCCGCTGAAAAGTACGTTGGCTTCCTGTGCATGCTGGGCAGTGTTGGTGACGGTAGACGTCAGTTGCTCAAGCGTGGCAGCCGTCTCCTCAACACCTGCAGCCTGTTCTTCCGTTCGGGCGGCCAGGTCCTGATTACCCACGTCAATTTCATCAGTCGCGAGCGCAATACTTTCAGCACTTTTCCTGACGTGTCTGACGGTGCTATCCAGTGCCGTAACCATCTCTTTCAGCGAAAGCATCAGCTGACCAACATCATCCTGGGATGACACAGGCACCGTTATGGTCAGGTCGCCCTGAGCACCCCTGGCGGCTACCGTCACCGCCTCTTTCAGCGGTCGGGTAATATGCGGGTAATATACCAGGCAGTTACAGCGCCCAGAGACACACCCAGAACGACAAACAGCACCATCAGCAGCTCAGTAACACGTGAGGATGTGCGGATTCGGGTATGCGTGTCATCAATGAGCTGCTTCTGGAATGCCAACAATGACTCAAGGTCCTGATGGTATGCCTCAGTAACCGGAAGAAACTTTCCGGAAAGGAAGTTATCCGTATCCCTGTGTTCCGCTTGCGATGTCAGGGAGAGTCCTTCGCTCCGGACCGAGAGATATTTTTTACGCACCTCGAGGATTCTGGTAAAGCGCTGCTTACCCGTTTCCAGATTAAGTAGCGGGGCCAGCCGGGACTGTACGTCAGCCGTCATTGCTGAATCTCGTATTATCTCATTCAGGAGTTTATCACGCAGCACCGGGCTTTGCGTCGCCATCGCAGTCATGGTGTTGCCATTATTGCGATCAACAAGGGAGAGCCATTCCTCAACCAGACGCTCCTTCAGAAGATCCTGATTGATCATGGTATCGACCTGCTGCACGTTTGTGCGGGTGAACAGTAACGCGCTCCCCCATCAGAAACATGTGAAACAGAATCAGGAAAAACCCCGTACTCAGGCGGGTACCTACCCGCATATCTTTTATCTTCATTTCGGATCCTTATCAGTTTATCGGGCTGAAGGAGTTGAACTGAACTGCTATTAGCGGTGATTGAAAGAAAGAGGCCGCACGAGTCACAACCCTCCATGATGTTATCGGTAACACTCTGTTTTTCTATAATGACCAATTCTGCGAACCTTACCGAATTCACTTTGACCTTAGGCTTAAATATTTCCTGGGTTAGCTCATATGGGAGCCCCGATCGAAGAGGCATATCAGCCGCAATTGCATTTTGTCCTGGCTGGTGCATTGTGCTGATATTTCAGTCTGTTTACGGACCCAGCCGGGAGCATATTAAATCCCGCTTTTATGGACATGTATCATCAGACAATCGTCTGAAGATAAACGGCATGACACGCTTACCGCGCTTACTTTGACGCGTATCATGCCGTAAGTTAGAGGCAGAAATCTTCGCCCATTACCTCAAGTACCGACAGCAGCATTCTGAAGAGCCACTGCGAGGATTTTTGCTTAAATAAGGTAATTACGGCAAAATTGATTTTCTGGCTGTCCAGACTTCCCCCTGGAGACCATCAACGTTTTTGTTAAGAAGAAAGTTAAAATCATTACCGTTGTTTACTCCATCTACGATGGTTCTTTTTCCGAGTCTTTTTATATCCTGAACCAACTGGAAAAAATATTTTTCTTTATTTTTTCTGTTAAGAATGTTATGGAAGGAATGTTTATCTATTTTAATTCCTGTGAAGTATGTGAGTTCGCTTTCGGCAGATTTTAATTTTGATACGTTGAGGTCGCCCATCCAAAGTTCAATTCCGTACTGCTGGAATATACTGAAGTCTTTGGGGATATTGCTTTTTTCTCCTGACTTCATGAAACTGAAATGAAATTATAGAAAGTTCAGACACTTCCCGGAGAACATCATGATTTTCTGCCAGGAAATTTAGAAGATCATCATCAATTTTTATGATGATTTTAATATTCTGAATAAGATATCCGGCCTGATATCTCTTCACTTCAAGCAACTGATCGTTGAAAACTTCAATCTTTTTTTCCTGGGACACCCCTGAAAAAAGGTTGTCGGGGATAAACTCGTCATAATCAGGAGATGCAAGAGGCCGGATTATGAGTTCGTATGAGACGATATCCTGTCTGAAATTCACAATAGGTTCGTATTCATAGGTAAGCATAAGTTTCTGATTAATAATAATCATAAAAGCCTCTGGAAAGGTAGATTACTTTAAAACGGAAAACATAAATCGGAATCCGTACTGGTGCAACGTTCCTCCTGAAGAGCGGTGCGATTGCTATAAATACTTCTCAGAAAAAATTGCATATGGCCGTTCAGAGGGCAGTGAATAACCGGGCTCCAACAACAGCGGCATATTTTTCCTGGAAAATGAGAATATATATATACTTCATAAGTGGCTATGAGAAATGGTGTGCCCATCACTTACGAACACAACTTTCGCATTCCTCTGATGAATTTATAGTTCTCATCTTAGAACATAACATTATCATAGTATGAATGACATTATGAGTTACCGGCAACAGTCATATGTATGATTATGCAAACCTGAAAAGAAATAGCAATTATATTTTCCCGGGCAATGACTAACTCATTACATAAAATAAATAGTTGCAGTAATTGATAAGTACAACATTGGTTTATATCAGTTAACAAGATGCGCTTATCCTGAATTTTTGCTACTGCCAGGTCCCGCTCATGAGGTGCGTTGTCACCGTTAGTTAACATAGCTCCTGTAATCGGGAGTAGCAGTTATAGGTCTACCAGAATATGAATCGATGGATACAATATGGAGGGGAAGTTGTTCGTATTCATTTGTTTAAATCACCTAACTTATTGATAAACTATATAATAGCGAGATTGATTCTTGGCAGTTATTATTCGGTAGGTCAGAAAACTATAGCCTGGAGGATTCGGATGAAATTACCCCCAAAACATTACCGATTATTATCTAAACTGGTGGAAAGAGAGTCCATCCCTGTAGGTTTAAGCCCTTTGGCCATGGAGAAATTACTTGCGCAGAACCTGGCTGAGCTATGCTTCGACTGCCCAAATCCCTCGCAGAAACAGGGTTACCGTATCACAGAGTACGGACGTAAATTACTGGATGAGTATAACGAAAGAGTGAGGGTTGATCGGCTTCATGGCCCCTGGCAGGGCAGAAGGAATAGTAGTTAAATGCGCTTTCAATTACAGGAAGAGCAGAAAAAACTTGCCAAGTAGTGGATAATGCCAGATTTTTTACTTAATGAAAAACTTTATTTTTTCTTATTCAATATCAACAGTTAAGACACTTTCGCTATTGTTGTTGAATTAGATAAAAGAGATGAGAAGGAATCCAGACCGTCACTGTCAACTGTCAATATGTTCCTTCAAATACCTATTTAATCTCAGCAAGGATTGAACGGAATACTCGATCATTCCGGGCGTCTTTTAGTGCTCCCGGGACATCAACACTCTGTATAAATCAGCTAAAAATTTTAGCCGAATTGTAATTTTTTTGACTAGCCAGCCGATAACGTCAGTATGGTCAGTGTTAATGGCCATATATAAGTGAACAGATCTTTCCCTGTGTTTTTTTAGGGGCTTGAATGGCCCCGTTTTTTTACTAATTCAAATGATTGGTAAATGATTCATCCCTTCTTGTACAGTTTTGTCGAGGGAATCAGGACGACTATGGTAAAAAAGATGAGTTTTCATGCTTAAACCAAAATGGGTTATAGTGCCTCTGGCCAGGACCTGTAGTCGGTGATAACCCTGGCTTTCTGTATAATACCGACATATAAGTACATTGTGTTGCAGTTAATAAGCATGTAGCAGTTCGGGGGGCTTTTTAATCCGGGCATGCCCTCCAGTATCTGCACTTTCATCTGTAAATCATGCCATTATAGTTCTTTCCCAGTGTTGAAATATCCTCAAAACGTGATTGCACTGTCTTCAGCACATCAGGCATATCGTAGCCATGAAATGGATGTGGGGAACTCTTTTCCGAAGTTGCCATGCTGGGTGATCACCTGCTATATGACCGTCAGGTAATATGGTAAAGTATTGATAAATTATATTCGTGCGGATGTTACGCGGTGACACACCCGATCAGTTACAACAGGGCATCCAAGTGTGAACAGACATGGTATCACTTCCGGGATTTTTCTCAGCGCAGGCTTCGATCCAACCTCAGGCATACTCGAACTGGAGTATCGTAACGGCACGTGTAGGCGCTGGTTAGCGGTACCGGCGCGTCTTTACCAGGGATTCTGCGCCCCAAGTGACCCGGATGCCTTTTTTCGCAGCCATATTGACGGACACTTCTTTTCACTGCATGGAGCAAGTGGGCTGCAGCATCGTTGAAGAGAGTGGTATTCCTTACAATGGCACCACTAAACGCCCAAAAGCTCACTTCTACTATGCCCTGACTGTAGCAACCTCGTTCCGATAACGAGTCATCTGACTTAAGGGATGACCTTCCCCATAGTGCGTGAGTAAACTGCGTCGACCCGCCACGCTCAATCCTATGTACAGCAAGTAGGATGTGAGAGTTTAGTAAAAACTTCAGAACGGTCAGGTCTTGGCAATCGATGAAACGTAAAAGCCCACATGCAAATTGGAGCTTGTGGGCTGATGCGCGAAATTAATGACTGGAGTACAGAATGAAAATCATCAGAATTTTTAAAGTCTAATAATTAATTTTATTCTCTGCATCACGTTAAATCAGCAGAAATCATCAATTCTGTGGGAAATTATTAGTGTGAAGCATTTACTCCTGGCTATCACCTTTGCCGAATACTATTCTGAAGAAGGGATCCTTTTTAATGACCTTTCCTCCTTTTTCGCAACACATCGATGCCAGCATAAAAAAATCATCCGTATTTATATCAAATGCGAGCTCGATTTTTCTGCCTTTGTTTTTTATTATCAGTTCTTTAGCTTGCGAAACTGATGTGGCTATTTGTACGGTCATAACATTCCCCGGATAAATGAATTACCACCTACCTTTTATAGGGTGAATATGACAACAGTGTGACATGCTTGTATTATCAGAGTTTATGACTATATCTCCCTGACAACTTCCTGCCCCCTCAGTACAGGATTTGTCTACAGAGGTCAGAAAAAGATAAATGTAACTGGACGAGGTATGGGTTTCTACATCAATGAGCAACAGAAGCAAATAAATTCGGTACCGTAACTTTTTAATCCAGAGAAAAATGAAAGGCGTACAGGGCCAGAAAGATATACTATATCATCACCCTGATTTGCGCGTTGTATTATTTGTTTTTCTTAACTGTTGTTCTCAGTCGCCTCCCTTTACGGTCAACTACAATGCCCATTTCACTTTCCATCTTACAGACTGCCTGACGCAACTTATATTGTGGTTCAGCTATGATTGAAGTAGCAGAGTGTCTCGCCTTTCTGAGGCATTAATTTAGCTTATTAATAGCGACTTCGCGTTCTGTATCGGTTTGGCACTTTTTTACCACCTCCCCCCAGCATTGGGCCGCTCGCCTGTATAACCCTTTTGACTCCAACTCCTCTGCTTTAGTATCCTTTATCATTCATCATCCCCGGTCATGTTCCAGAATAACGATCACCCCAAATCTGACCCGGGGTCACAGCTCCTTCATTGGCAACAGGGTTTATATATACCTTCCCGAAAGTTATTGATCAATGCCAGAATATCGGCAAATCGGTTTGCCTCCGTACACCTGAATCAGGTGTCTACCGGATGGAACGATTATCCCGTGCAATTGTGCTCTCTTCATTAGGTTTTTTATTAACTCGCCTTTCAAAATAATACTTTTTGTCTGAATTTTTTTCTTGGAATTCATAAGGTAATGAAGCATCATCCAGATGTGGCGCCAGAATTTACTGAATGAGGTGAACGTGTCTGCTTTGAGCAAACAGCTTGAACAAAGTTTTGATGATGCCTGCCAGATAATCGGGCAGGTAGCCATACAGAAAGCTGCCAGGGGAGAGGAAACCGATCGTCATTCTCTGGTGGAGGAAATAAAAAAACTGGCAAAGCGGTACAATGCGCTAACGGGAGAAGAACATCAGGCGATGAGAATGGCAATTGAATCTTTAGAGCGGCCATTTTGAAAATTAATAATGGCTTATCCTGAATTTAACCATTTAAAAAACTATTTTTTTGCATTTTAAAAAATATAACGCTGTCCGGTATATGTTTCAGCCGGACAGCAGCCTGGTGTCAACAGCATGCTTAAATACATCCTTCAGGACAGCTCATATATGATACTTCCTCGCCGTATGGCTGGGTCTGGCGGGCGAGAGTTTCCGTCCGTCTGAATGTGACATTTATGTGTCATAAATACTTCACTCCGGGCGTCTTTCAATTACGTAACGGACTTCCGGAGTTTACTCAACACGACCAATACGACGAGATGCCTCCCGATGTCCGCATGAATCCGTTTTTGCAACAGAATCCGAATAAATGACAAAATTCAGGTGCGGGTGAATTTTATTCACCGGATAGATTCAGATTGCGCTATCTTGCCGGGTGCCGGTGAAGTTGATGCTTTCCGGTACAGAACTACATATCAGATTTGGTAACTGTTCTGTTGTACAGGCATGAAGAGTTTACAGTTTATATATTCTTATTAATCAGGTGGTCAAAGTGATAGTGCATAATAAAGAGCGGGTTATGAAATGAATACGGGCGTCCTGACATCTGACCATGGACGTCTTTCCCGCCGTCTGGGTTGGTGGGCGGGGGTCGTTATTATCCTGTCCGGCGTGATGGCCGGCATTATTCTCAGAGGAACCGGGCAGGCCGCGTCAGAGGCAAAACAGAATGCGGTGGTCATTCACGAATTATATCAGTTACTGAACGCAGCTAATTTATTAGCCGCAGAGCGCGCACCCTCAAATATTCTGCTGGGAATGGCTGGGGACGATCAATCTGAGGCACTGAATAAATTAAACGCGGCAAGACGACGGACGGATATCGCGCTGAGCCAGGCGGCTCCCTACATCCCCGGTGCTCAGCTTTTTCTCCTTCAGCAAGGTCTGCAACATGCCCGTCATCAGGTTGACACGACGGTAGTTCAGATAAAGCCTGACCCAGCCAGACTCCAGGGTACGATAAATGCCATGTTTGCGGTTTCAGATACCCTGCACGATATTGCCATGATCAAAGCCGCAAAATGGTTCGATAGGGATACCTCGCTATCCACTCCCGTACTTCGGGCTATCGCGCTGACGGAGCTTCGCGATACCGCTGGTCGAATGGGTTCCTGGTTAATTGCTCCGGTTCAGACCCATACTCCGCTGTCGGCATACAACCTGCAGGGACTGTACCGGGCAGACGAGCGGGTCCACATACTGTGGAGGCTACTTACGCCAGCGGGCGCTTTTCCTGTACCGAGCAGCGGGATGATACCGAGCACACCTGCCGAAGCACGCGAACGCTTTTTTAAAGAAGGTCGCCCACTGATAAATCAACTTATGCAAGAAGGCCTTTCAGGTTCGGGGAGATATTCCCTTTCCGCCGTTGAGTTAACGGAACACTATCAGAGCACGCTGTCGTTACTGGAGCGCTGGCAGTATGAATATATGATGCATCTCCTTGCGGAGTATAACCACCGCGCTGAAAAAGAATCGGATTTGTTTTCGCTCATTATTTTCACCATGCTGCTCATTACAGGGCTGACTTCGGGTGGCGTTTTTATTGTACAGTTCCGTATTCTGCGCCCATTGCTGGCCGCGCGGAAAATGATTGTCGGACTGGCAGATGAAAGTGGTGTTCCTGTCAACCCCCCGGCAAGGGTAAGAGAACTGGATCTACTCTTTCATTCCATTGATATTCTCAGAGTCCGTCTTGAAGAACGCGGCGAGCTAACCCGCCGGTTACAGTATCTTGCTGAAACTGATGAACTGACCGGTTTATTCAACCGGCGTGCATTTGACCTGACGGGTGAGTCATGGATTTCCAGGGACCAATCGGGCGTTAATATCTTTCTAATCATCATGGACCTGGATCATTTTAAATCAATTAATGACAGGTATGGGCACCCGACAGGTGACAGAGTTCTGATATCGGCTGCTGACGTTATCCATAACCAGATCCGGGAAGGCGATATCGCAGCCAGAATGGGGGGTGAGGAGTTTGCGGTTATCATCAAAGGGAAAAAAATAGCAGAGGCCAGTGCTCTTGCTGAACGCATCCGGAAAGAACTGCATAATCTGGTTGTTTCTGCGCCGGACGGGGAGCAGATAAAGATTTCATCTAGCTTTGGCATCGCCGGAACGGGTCAAGGTCAATCCTGGCTGCAACTGATAACAGATGCTGATTCAGCGCTTTATAGAGCGAAGGAGCGCGGAAGAGACTGTATTGAAATTCATACGCCGGAACAACAGGACTAACTCAGAATTTTCTAGCCAGTCACTCAAAGGCAGAAACCAGGGAGCAGCGTGACAGGCACAGCACGCAGGAGAGGCAGCTCCAGTAGGAAAACTTTGCCGGGCTGGAGCTGGATATTTCGTTAAATGACAGGGCTGCTGCACATCAGAGCAGTCGCTGCTGCGCGTGCAGGTCGCAGTACAGCATCACAGACTTACGGTTCACGATGCGCATCTGGCCCTGATTCAGCGTATCGACCAGGATCTCCGTCAGTTGGATACCAGCTGGAAGCAGTACGATATTGCTATTCTGGCGGTATCCTTGTCTAAAAATAACCTTGAAATTGAGCAGGAAAAACTTCGGGCTGACCGCTCCGATACATTTGAGGTCACTCGTTTTGAAGCTGATTTGAAAGCCACGGAGCTTCCCCGACTAGAATCGCAGATGTCGTATCTATCGGTACTGACAGAAGTGCATTTTGCCATGAGTACAACGCTTGACACCTGGGAAGTGTTATTAAATGACTGAAAGAAAGAGCCGTAAAGTACGGTGATACTAGGGCTCCCAGCGCACTGGCTGTTCCAAATTCAGAGAGAGTGGCCAGCATCATCACTGTGATACAAAACAGCCATACACTTCCGAGCAAAATAAGAGAGTCAGTTTCAGATATGATTGCTCCCGTTACGTAAACCGGATACGTCGGCTACACCCATGTTGTTATTTGATTCCCGTACGGTAACTTACTCTTATGCTGCATGGTAATTACCCGTTATGCCTGTTAACTGGATTTGTCATAATCCGCGACAATGAATCTGTTCCCTGCCTTATGATTGGCAGAAAGCTTACTACAGATTGGTTAGCTTAAAATTATGCAGAATGGAAAGCAGCTCTTTCCTGGCACGATCGCGATGTTCTTTCTGTATTTTTCCCGCCTGGACCACGTTCCCTTCGCGCAATGCCGCGATAAGTTCTGCATGCTCAGAGGTTGATTGGGTTGGTTTACTGCGTAACCGTAACGTAATCATTCTTGCCCGATGCGCACGATCCCAGAAGTTAAGGACGATATTTTTCAGCATTTCATTTCCGCACAGGTTAAGTAATTGTCGGTGGAAATGCTCATCGGCTATGGCCCACTTTTCCAGATCGTTTTGACTCAGCGCATCGGACATCTCCTGCACGGAAGACATCAACCCAGCCAGCTCGGCTTCCTCAAGGTGACGAGCGGCTACCAGCTCGGCGGCAGTGGCTTCCAGTGAGCTGATCACGATATAGATCTCCTCCATGTCAGCAGGCGTAATGGGCAGCACGCGCATACCATGACGTGGTATCACGCTCAGTAATCCTTCCTGCTCAAGGCGGATCAGGGCTTCACGAACAGGGGTTCTGCTCATTCCTAACAGGCTCGCTAACTCCTGTTCCGTGGCCTGCGTACCAGGAGGCCATTGATTGTCAATAATATTCTGGCGCATCTGTTGGTAAGCCACGACGGTCATCGATTTCATTTTCCTACTCCCTTCATCACGCATCCTCACGAAGAAAATACCTTTTACTACGGTCAGTTAAAATATAAATATCATCAGCGCAATATTGTACGCTGAAACCTGTCGATGCTTTTATCAATCACCCAGTTTTTATTTTCGTGTTCAAACTTTATAAAATAAGGCTGCTGTAAATGGCATTCAAAAGCCTGTTTATCTGCATAAACCTCATAAAGAAAGAAAACTCCCCCCGGTTTTTCACTGAGTTCAAATATCCAGCATCCCTGCTCCGCCTCTAGCGTTTTTAAAGCATTAACTTTCAGTGCCTGACGAAACGCATCGACAAACTCAGCGTGGATATGAAAGGAAACGGTTACGACATACCCTCCGCCATCAGGAAAATTATCAGCGCACCGATCCATAACGTTAATCTCCATTTTGTGTCAGATAAGAGATTATCGCGCTGGTCATCTCTTGCGTCCCTGCCCTGCCACCATACTCAACCGGGATAAACCTGCCGTCTGCAAGCGTTTTTTCTACCGCGGAGTCTATCATGCGGCCCTGTTTTTCAAGGAAGGGCAGATCGTATTTATCCGCAAGCCAGCGAAGCATCATGGCTGCGGATAAAATCATCGCACAGGGATTTGCCAGCCCCTGGCCGGCGATGTCGGGCGCTGTGCCATGAGCAGGCTGGAACAGGGCGTGTTTATCTCCAATATCGCCGGAAGGGGCCATCCCCATACCGCCAATCAGCCCTGCGGCCAGATCGGATAAAATATCGCCAAACATATTTTCCGTTACCAGCACGTCAAGATCCCACGGCCGTTTCAACATCTTCAGCGCCATTGCATCAACGTAGGCGTAATCATATGAAACCTGGCGATGCTGGCTGGCCGTCTCGGTAAATATTTTGCGGAAAAAAGCCATCGAAGAGATCACATTGGCTTTGTCCACACAGGTCACCATGGGCTGACTGTTTTTATTGCGCAGTGCCGCCAGCTTAAAAGCAAACTCTGAGACGCGAGAGGTGGCCTGACGTGATATTTTCATCCGGTCATAACAGACCTCGTCATTTTCGCTCTCCCCCCGACCCCTGGCATAAAACAGTCCTTCCGTTTGCTCCCTGATTAATACAAAGTCGATGAGTTTTGAACGTTCATCTTTAAGCACCTGCAGCCCCCCCGGAAACCAGCGTACTGGCCGGACTCCGGCATACAGATCCAACTCAATTCTTAAATCTAACTGGGGTATGACTTCAGTGCCGTCAGGGAACCTGACATCCGGCCAGCCCATGGCACCAAACAGGATAGCGTCCGCTTCCCTGCAGGCTGCCAGCGTGCTGTCAGGAAGGGCTATACCCGTATCAATGTAGTGTCGGGCACCGGCAGGATAATGAGTAAAAGCCAGTTCAACCTCCCCACCCATTTTATTGAGGGTATCCAGTACGGCCATCGCCGCTTCCATCATTTCAATACCAATACCATCGCCGGGTAACACTGCAATTTTCAGATAATTATCACGCATTGAAAATTCCTCGCCAGATTGTCCGCAACAGGAAAGGGAGCATAAAGCGGCCCCCCAATTCAGCTAAATCAGTCGTAATAGGCAGGTTCTTTTTTTAACTGTTGAAAGGTATTGTAATCATGGTTAATCCATAAATGACCGTGGACCTGTTTCAGTAACGTCTGTATTTTTTTGCGTGACGCTAAACTTGTCGGACGATCCTCATTATTCTGCGTGTTATTACTTTTAAGGTCGGCAACAAAGTGATACAGATCGCCAGAAAGAATAACCGGGCCCGTATTATGCAATTTAACCATTAACACACGAGAGTCAGGCGTATGCCCAGGAGTAGGAATAATAGTGACCGAACCATCGCCAAATACATCATAATTAACGTTATCAAGCAGAGTAATTGTTTTAGTGTTTTTCAGCGCAGTGAACATGGAGGGGTCGGTTGTTTCAGGTGGGTCCTGCGATAATAATTTATCATGCGTATATCTGGAGGTCAGCCAGGTATCCCCCGCAAACTGATAGAGATTACTGATATGGTCCCAGTGTGAATGTGAAACAGACACATAGGTGATATCATCAGGTTTATAACCAATCTGCGCCAGCTGCTTATTAAGGGGGATTGTGCCTTCCGCATAAAGTTTTTTCGGGGGAATTCCATCTTTTCCCCACAGATTATCCGCTATAACACCCGTATCCCAAAGTAAGGTTCCTTTAGTCGGATGTACAATCAGATAACAACCATCAGAAAGATTGGTTGGATGAATTTCGCCAGGCTTGTAGCCGAATTTCTGCAGATTATTATAGAGAATGACACCGCAGTCCATCACATACAATCTGATATTTTTTGGCTTTTCAGCAGATTGAGCAGTGGGAGTGATAATATAAAAAAGAAAAATGACCACCAGGGCTAATATTTTTCCTGACAGCATATTGATGATGCTTTTCATAACGTTCTACCTTCATTGTTTAAGTAGGGAAAGGCCGTAAAGCGTATTCTGTTTGATCGCTTTTTCTGTTTATGAAAATTCCAGCAAAGATCACATTTCAGCAACGTACCTATACTCTCGACAGGTAAGCTACTTACTAATACAGAAAACTAGTGTACATTAAGCAATGTATTTTACAACGTATACATTAACAAATACACGGTGATTTATATGAATCCTTTGATTAGCAAAGATAAAATTTCACGAAAAGGGAACGGGCTGCAGCGACCCGAGTGCGTACTTGCCACCCGGTCAGGAAATATCTACACCGCTGACTGGCAAGGTGGAGTTGCGCAAATCAGCCACTCGGGAGAGGCCTATCTCTGGCATGGCGACAAGATTGCAGGAACTACGCCCCGGCCAAACGGCATTGCCCTTTGCGCGGATGGAAGCTTTATTTTTGCCGAGTTGGGAGAAACCAATGGCGGAGTATATCGTCTTGACCGCTCAGGGCAGATCACTGCGCTACTGGACACGATCGACGGCGTACCTTTGCCGCCCTGTAATTTTCTTTTACTTGAAAAGTCAGGACGCATATGGCTGAGCGTCAGCACCCGACAAATCCCGCGTGCCAGCGCCTATTCCGGCGCTATCAGCGACGGGTTCATTATCGTGATCGATGGTCATGGGGCTAAAATTGCCGCTGACGGGCTGGGTTATACCAATGAAATGCAAATATCACCAGATGGTAACTGGTTATACGTCAATGAAACCTTTTCCAGACGGCTCTCCCGATTCCGTTTAGGGAGTGATGGCCTGCTGGCAAAAAGAGAGACTGTCGCAATATTTGGATCTGGCGTATTTCCTGACGGGGTCTGTTTTGACAGTGAGGGGGCCATCTGGATAACCAGTATCGTCAGTAATCGTATTATCCGGGTCCTGCCATCAGGTGAACAACAGCCCATTATTGAAGATGCCGATGAAGAACATATTAACTGGGTTGAGGCAGCTTTCGAAAGTAACAGCATGTCACGTCAGCATCTTGATAAATCGGCCGGCCAGTTATTAAAAAACATTTCCAGCGTTGCTTTTGGTGGAAAAGATCTAAAAACGGTCTATGTCGGATGCTTGCTGGATGATTGTGTCTACACATTTCGTTCGCCGGTTGCCGGGCTTGCGCCGGTACACTGGGAATACGGCTAATTCCGGGCCAGAGAATCACTCTTTGATGCTCTGAACAGACGAAAACTCAATATTATAGGTGATGTAAATGGATACAAACCGTTTTGCCACATCCCTGCAAAAAACCACAATGCATAAAGTCTCAATACGCATTGTTCCTTTTGCGATTATTGCTTTTTTAATTTCCTATATTGACAGAATTAATATTGGCTTCGCTGCGCTACAGATGAATGACGATCTTGCCATTTCCCCTGCGGCCTATGGTCTGGCGGGTGGCCTCTTCTTTCTGGCATACTGTTTTTTTGAGGTGCCAAGCAATATCCTGATGGAAAAGTTTGGTGCGAAAATATGGCTCACACGAATTATGATCACCTGGGGCATAATTTCCCTCTTAATGGCATTTGTGACAGGCCCTCATTCACTTTATCTTATCCGGGTGCTGCTTGGAGCCGCCGAGGCGGGGCTTTTTCCCGGCCTGCTTTTATACTTCACTTACTGGTTTCCCTCTGAATACCGTGCAAGGGTAATTAGCCTTCTTTTTATGGCTACGCCCATTGCAAGTATTATCGGCTCCCCTGTTTCCGCTGTTTTACTGGAAGCCGAAGGGTGGCTGGGTATGCATGGGTGGCAATGGCTGTTTATTGCGGAAGCTATCCCGGCCATTCTGCTGGGCGTTTTCACTTTCTTTTTTGTAGTCAATAAACCGGTTAATGCGAGCTGGCTCAGCACCGAAGAAAAAACGTGGCTGGAGTACAAAATTAACGAAGAGTCCGGAAAAAATGAGAAACATAATAAAAAAGGGTTCCTGAAGGCTCTGCTGAATAAAAACGTTGTGATTTTATCGCTGGTGTATGCCGGTTCTTCTTCCATCGTTAATGGCCTTACGCTGTGGCTGCCACAGGTGATTAAAAGTTTCCAGTTAAGCAATATGTATACTGGCATGATCAATTCCCTGCTGTTCTTAATGGCATCTCTGGGCATGGTCTGGTGGGGGCATCACTCCGATCGTACCGGCGAAAGATCCTGGCACACCTCTTTGCCTCTCGCCCTTGCCGCAATCAGTCTGGCCAGCTTCACGTTTTTCTCTTCTTCATTAACCATGGCCTTTATTGTGCTCTGCATTACTCTTGCTGCCACCTATGCTGCCAAAGCCCCCTTCTGGGTACTGGCCTCTAAACATTTATCCAGCAGTAGCGCTGCGGTCGGTTTAGCTGCCATTAACGCGTTAGGTAATCTCGGCGGATTTGGAGGAAGCTATATGATTGGCCTGATTAAGGGTCAAACCGGCAGCTTTACTTATGCGTTATGGCCACTGGTTATCCTGCTGGCTATCTCCGTTGCGCTGGTGCTCTACTTAAAAAAACGCAAAAGGGTGAAGACACACCCTTATATGACCATGCCATTAAAACCACCGAACAGAGGAGATAAACCATGACCGAAAAACATCTTTCATACAGCCGGAGACTGGCCGAATGGTTCTCAGCACTGGATTATACCGCCCTGCCAGCAGATGTGGTTGATAATACCCGCCTGAGAATACTGGATATTATTGGCCTCACCCTGGCAGGCAGTCACCTCAGTTACGGTCAGATTACTTTGAATACGGCATTAGCCATCGGGGACGTCCTGACAGCCAGATTTTAGGCTTTGGCCAGCGTACCGGTGTCGCATCGGCAGCGTTAGCTAATGGTCTGATGGCTCATGCCCTGGAATATGACGATACGCATAACGAAACGCTGGTACATGCCAGCGTGATCTCCGTCACCACCGCGCTGGCAGCAGGCGCACGCCAGCATGCAACCGGGAAAGATATTGTTACAGCTATTGCTGGCGGTAATGAGCTGTCCTGTCGTCTTGGCGTGGTCGCTCCTGGCGTATTACTGGAAAATGGCTATCATCCCACGGCAGTTATCGGTATTTTTGGCGCCACCTACCTTACCTGCAAACTGCTTAACCTGTCACCGGAACTCACCACCAACGCCGTCGGACTGACTGGAAGTATGACTTCAGGGAGTATGGCCTGCTGGACGGACAATACTCATGCCAAAACCATGCATCCGGGTTGGGCCGCACACAGTGGAATAATTGCCGCTCTGCTGGCACAAGAGGGCCTGACCGGACCTGGAGGCATTTTCGAAGGACACTGGGGATTTTTCAGTTCACATGTGCAACAACCCGACTACTCACTCCAGTTTTCCCGCTTGATGGCTGATATCGGTGAAGAGTGGGAAAGCCGTAACCTCTCCTTTAAACCCTATCCGGTGGGGCATGTCAGCCATCCTTTTCTGGATGCCATTCTCTATCTGCGACAGCATGAAAACCTGCGGGCCGCAGATGTGCAACGCATCACCTGCATTGTACACCCGGACTGGATCCCGGTGGTCTGTGAGCCTGCAGAGGAAAAACTTCATCCGAAAAGTGCCTGGCACGGCAGGATCAGCCTGCAATATACGCTGGCGGAAGCCTTGTATCATGGTCGACTGGATATTCACAGCTATTCCACCACATCCCTGACTAATCCGGACATTCTGGCGCTGGCGAAAAGAATCATCATTGAATCGGATCCACTGCCTACCAGTCGCAGGCAATTTAAAGGTTGGGTGAGCGTTGACACCCGGCAGGGAAAACATCTGGAAAGGATCGAAGAATTTAACCGGGGAAGTCATGAAAATCCCATGACTCAGAATGAGATAGTTCAAAAATTCCGGGTTAATACCCAGGAAATAATCAGCGAGGCCAGCGCAAACTCAATAATTGATGCGGTAATGAATATTGAGAAATGTAATGATATCAACGATATTATGCAGCTTATTCCCTGAGAGGATAATGAAAAACAAAAGCCTGGGCAATGTTGGCGTCCGGGCTTGCACTAAGGGTGCGGATCATGATCAATCGGAGTTTGTCGGTAACACAGGCTAGTGGTAACGACATATTGATAATAGACTGGAATGTTGCAGCAAGTTGAAAATTATCATCACTCCGAATTATTCATTTAAGAATCAGCTTCTCACCTTTAAAGAATCGCACTCCCCACCACATGAAAATAAAAAATTACATTAAAATCCTCTGGCGAAATCATGAATTTTCCTGATGAATATCAATATGGCAAGTGTCAGAACTTGATGAATTTGGAGAAACTTTCAGACAAACTATAAAGTTATTGAGAGTCCGACCGATAAATTGAACATGACCAGCCCCAAATAATTAAATATAAGTAAATAGCTTTTCCCTGTGTTTCCCGAGGCATATGGCCCCATTTTTCCCAGCCCCTTAAAAAAGAAGAATCCATCCAAACTATCCGAACATTTTTCTCTTTTCCCATGACCAAGCAGAATGTTGATCTACAGTAACTATAGTTGCTTAAAGATAACAGGAAGACGAACAGCACCACCCCCATAATTTCTCAACCCAGCAGAGCAACAATTAATTTCCAGCTAATCATATATCTCTCCAACAAATGATTTCAGACAAAAAATTATCGTTTTGCTCTGTACCGCTCAATCAGACTTAATTAACCAGGTCAGTTATCTTGGTGATATTGGATAGAATAAAATTTTAACCTAATAATAAAGTACGTACATACAACAGTGGTTGGTTTTCTGATCGGGGCGCATCTCCTCCTGAACTTATACTTACTGGGTGGTGTCAGAATACCGAGCGTGTAAACGATTCAGTTTCAAAACTGCTGTGCATATTATGTAATTGAGTGCTGCTGAATACAGATTTCCGACCTAAACCGGAATCAGAGAAATGAATACAAATGAAGGATTGTTGCTGGGAATTGCAGTGGTGTTTACCGTTACTGGCATTATTTCACAGATCAGCTCGCCTGTGCTGGCATTCCGGTGCGTCTCAGCAGCCGCTACAGCATTATGCATAACAAGTTTATCGTCACCGGCAATAACCTGGTTGAAACCGGCTCTTTTAATTTCACCGCGGCGGCCGCAAAACAAAATGCGGAAAATGTGATGGTGATAAACGGTGACCGGGCTCTTACCACACAGTATCAGGCTGAGTTTAACCGGCTGTGGAATGAGTCAGTGCCGCTTCCGTGCGACAGGAAATAACGGACTGCGTCAGGCAGGGATAACCGCATTCCGTGAGAGGAGAAATATTATGGGTAAAAAGGCAGCGTACTCCTTAAGATTTTCAGGCCTCTGGGGCGTATCGGAGATCGGCGGGGATTTTCTGCGGGATCGGGTGACCGACTGGCAGCGTTGGCTGAGGCACGCGCAGGATAATAAGCATACCACCGCCGTGACCTGCCAGTACCTGCCACCGGAAGGTGACGGGGTGAAACGACACGAACGACAGACGGCGATATACACCACGGACGTCGTGAAGGCGGACGATGATGGCGTGTTCGTGATCCGTCTGCCTACCGGGCTGCAGAAGAAATACGCCGGGGAGGAAAAAACGGCGGTACCGCATGAAGACGGGATCCTCAATGCAGCTGCCAGGGCTGCTGCATTCCCTCTGGGAGCTGTCGGGCATTAACCTGAGGCAGCCGGTGTTTGACCGCTGCCGGAAAGCTGGCTGCTGATGGCGCACAAAGGGACACCGCAGGCCGATGAAAATCGCGCCGCTGTCCGGAGGGCAAAAGAAGAATCCCGCCGGCTCCTTTTTGTCTCGTTGCTGGCCGGCTGGAGTAAGCAGGCAGAAGAACGGCTGCTCAGCACCCTGCCGCTGGGGCAATTTGCCGGATTCCCAGAGCTGATGCTGACGGAAGACGTGCGGGACCGGCTGCTGCGGAGCTTTTCGCGCTAGCTGGGGTACCGGCGCCGGGGCATGAAAGTGGTGGTGATCGCACTGGGTGAGCCGCCGGTGACGACCTTTCCGCTGGCAAACGGTCTGACGTGGCCTGCTGACGGCTGCACGCTCACAGATGTCGCGCTGATGACCGTCAGCCCGCGCTTTATTCCGCTGGACTCGGTGTATGAGGGGCTGGTAGAGGAAAAGCTGTGGCAGGAAAAATGTGCCTTCATTAAACCACTGCGCTATGACGGGGAGGATGACGTGTTTCCTGACTTCGTCCTCACGGACGTGCAGGGCACCGATGCCCTGCCGATGGAGGTGTTCGGATGAACTCACCGGACTATCTGGTGCTTAAGCAGAAGAAAATCGCGCACTATGACCGTGAGTACGGCGCAGGCCAGTGGTGGCAGTGGTGGCAGTGGTGGCAGTGGTGGCAGTGGGATGCGTCCTCTGATCCGGAAGGTAAAGCAATGCCTGAATTTCCGGCCGGTAGTGGAGCCACCGGAAGGATTCAACGCTCCAGGCCTCCGTACAGATGGCCGCCGGGCTAGGGTCAGTCATCTGCCTTCATTTCCCTCAGATAATCAAGGGTGGAGAGCAGGCAGAGCATATATCCGAACAGCTCGGTCCCCTCTTCGGCCAGGTTTTTTACCACCCTGGGGTACTCCTCTCCGGCCAGATGTCTCCACAGTTCACTCATGCCAAAAAAACGGGAGAAGACCAGTACCGTCAGCATACCCGCGCACATCATTCCCCATGACGGACGGGACATGAAATCGGCCAGGCCGTCCAGCGTCTGCTGACCGTGCCGTACCGCCTGGTATACTGCGTAAACCGATACGGCAAGGGCAAACCAGAGCCAGCTGCCGTGTGCCAGCAGGTCGAAGGCAAAATCCAGTTCCCGGATGAGAAGCACGATAAAAAAACCGGCCATAAGGAGCAGTGCCGGGCGACGTGGTTTATCCTGTCCTGCCCGGCGCATGAACAGTGAGGCAACAGCCAGTAATATCAGCTCCTGCATAATTTCAGTGACCGAACTCTCTTTCACTTCATCGCCCAGGACAAAGACGTCCGTGAGAAGTGCACCTATGACGAGCATGCAGCCGGCAGCGGCAATCACCAGCCCCCGTATTTGCGGATAAAAAAATCGGCCTGCCATAATATGCTCCGACAGATAAAGGGGGGCCATCATGCCTGTACTGTGGCCGGAGAAGTAATCATTTGATGCGTAATGTGCCGGTTTCTGTCAGTCCTGTTTCCGGATAAGGTCCGGTCGCGCAAAAACATTTCTTCGGTATACGGCAGCGCAGGGGCAGCCATAACCGGGGTACCACATGCGGTGACGGAGATTCGCCCGGCATTATTCACTGGAATCTTCGGAATACACATATGAGGCAGCGCTTTCAGTAAAAAACGTACCCGTCATTGTTATTTTCAGGTGAACGTGCGTTAATGAATCTGTCGGCAGGTTCAGCAGACAGTCTCAAAGTTGGTTTCTGTAGTGTTTCTCATTCCGGTTTGCGCCATAGCACAGCCTTCCTCACTGAGTCTTATTGTCATCTTTCAGGTTTTGATTCTTCTCTGTCAGCCCGCCCTGTTGCCGAAAGGCTCACTGAAAAAGGTTTATAGATTATGACTGATAAAATTCGCGGAACGGTAAAGTGGTTTAATGCGGAGAAAGGCTTCGGTTTCATCACGCCTGAAAACGGCAGCAAGGACGTGTTTGTCCATTTCTCTGCCATTCAGGGCAATGACTACCGCTCGCTTGACGAAGGCCAGCGCGTTGAGTTTACCGTGGAAAACGGACAGAAAGGCCCGGCCGCAGCCAACGTAACGGGGCTTTAATATTACCACGTCCTGTCCCCGTTTACGCTGCCCGCACTGCTGCGGCTCGCAGTACCGGACATCGGCATATGATATCAGCAGACAGAATCCGTCAGGTGCAAAATGCATTTTCTGCAGGTCCGCGATGGTCCAGCCGGTGCCGTCTCCGGCATGCTGATTCTGCGTCCGAAAGACGCCACGCAGGGCACCGTTAATGTTGCCCTGTTCTTTTTGCGCGACAGGGAAAATCTGTCCTGCCGGATACGCTCACGGTGAGGTGTAGTGCTCATCGTCCAGCTGTCTGAGGTTGTACGGGGGCATCATGGCTACCGGGGTGTCACCGGTCAGCTGGCTGAAAAGGCGGTCGATGCGGCTGAACCGGTCAGAGAAGACGGAGTTGCTGAGCAGTGGAAAAACGGGGAAATTACGTTAAGACATAATGATAACCTCCTGAATCAGTCGTTCATTCAAAAGCTCATCGGGTGCAGGTATCTGTCCTGCCCGATATCATTTACAGGCGCTTCAGCACATTTTTCAAGTCATGCTGTCAGGATTTTTTTAGTACGCCCCCTCCCCCTCCCCCTCCCCCTCCCCCGGAAAGCCTTCCACATCGACTGCCCGGTGATCATCAGTGCATATGAAGAAATAAGATAAAATCTTCTCAGGGATGAAATAAATGGCACAATAATTTTCACTTGGAGAAATTAATTTTTTTCACTGAAGCGAGGAGAGATAATTGTAGCTGAAATAATATTTAATTAAATTCATTCATTTCCGTTTTTAACTGGTGTGATAACACTCTGGAGGAGAATATGTCCGGTTGTCAGGACATTTTACTACAAGATTTTCAGATTCAACTCCTGATGAGTGGCGGCATGAAGATAATCCTAAATTTATTTATAACTATGCGTAACCTTTGTCATTGTATCAGTGGCAGGGGTAAGATGGCTATATGTTGTCTTCTCTGATGACCGGAAAACCTGACCTGAAATATGACCGGGGTGAACAATGAGTAGAGAAATTATTCTGGTACCAGACAAAGAACTCATGGAGATTATGGATTCCCTTATAAGGGATGAAGTATACCACTCTTACATTGACATGGTGCAGCAAGCCATGTCAGATCTTATGAAGAAAGAAAAAAGGATCTCCTGGCTAAAAGAGTATATTAATGAGGGGGCAAAAAGCGGGTATGTAAATTTAAATACCATAACAATAAGCGAAATCACTTATAGAGAGATGAGGGAATGCATAAGATATCCCGACAGGCGTTAAGAGATATCAATCTGTTATATCATCGTTTTCTTGGTCAGTTCTGTCCTGACCAAGCACGAAAAATCCTGAAGGAAATTGAGGAGTGCATTGATCTTATCAGTCGTTTTCCTGAGACCGGAAAGGATTGCGGTCATCTTATCAGGGGGCTCAGGCAGTATTCATACCGGGGATGCGTTTTCTATTATCGGTTGCATAAAAATCATGTGTTTATTATCAGGGTGCTTGATGGTGAAACTGAACATGACTTGTCAGGTGATATATTAGCAATAAAATAAATGTTAGCCAGGACTCATTCCCGGCGTTTTCTTTTTTGGTTCAGTTCCAGAATGATTATGTGATAATGTCTGAGGAAGTAATCTGATGACGGCCTGGTTCCCTGTCTGTAATGCTTTTGTGCCCACAGTTCCATGCATATGTTTCCTGTACTGTTAACTAGCTGGTAAATACTGATGAGAATGAAAGCGGCGGACGTTGGCGGACGCTGCCAGATGAGATTATATACGATAACAGGGAGTAAAATTAACATTATGCTCCAGGATATGATATTAACTACGCGGTAAGGTGTGGAAATGAGATTTTTCCTTTCTGCAGGGACAAGGTATCTATATTCGGTCAGGTCAGAAATTGTCACAAAAATAATGACAGTAAATAATATGATATATATATTCTTCTGAGTAAAAAGAAGAAAAAACGGAATGAAATCCATCTGATAAATCCTTATTATCCCTTTTATGGCATGAATGGACTACAGGTATGTTCCCCGGGATGTCAGAGGGTACTGTATCCTGATGCCGTGCTAATATCTTTATACTTCCACATTAAAAACCTGATCGCTGTTATAATGGATCCACTCCTGCAGGCGGGATGCGGAACTTAATGTCCTCCCGTCATGACATCGGGTATCACTGCGGCCTGTGACCATGAAGTTACAAACATACTGCACCATGGAATTAAATACACTTCCGCACTCCCGTTATTCCGGATATACCCGGTGACGCCCTTAACAGCACTGTTTCCCTATTAAGGGGAAACGGTGCTGGTCGTGGTTGTCGTGGTTGTTCCTGTCTGGGAACCATTTCCACTACCGGAGGCAGCCAGAGCAACCCCCGCAATGGCTGCAGCAGCGCCGAGTCCCACGGCCGTAGTGCTTCCCACGGCAACCGACCCCGCACTTTCACCCCCAGCCTCTCCCGGCTCTGCTGCAAAAGGAGAACCCGCGTTAAATAAGGCGGCCAGTAAGATCCCTGCGGTAATGTATTTTTTCATGCGATCCTCCGGATATTGTAAAAACAATGCTGGGTTCAGGACAGGTGAAATCTGGTGTTCAGCACCATCGCGCCTGTTCTGCAGACAGGGTACTATAATTTTATCCGGATCTGATGTTATGATACTCCTGACATTTTACTTTAGGAAAAACCTTACCCTTTTATTTTATTAAACAAGCATTAACGCACTGATAATAAGTAATAAGCCATGATTTAATTTTGTTGAAGTAATCTTAATTGATGCTTATGTTATTAAATTCATTAAGTTAATCACCATGAGGAGATGCGTTGATGTGTTTTTCTGAAGAAAATGTAGGCGTATCAGATTCTGAAGTGCTGCGAAAAGGATATGCACAGATTCGGGAAGCTGGCATGTCTGTATCAGACCGGACCGGTTTTTCATGGGATGATGCCATGACTGTGACAGAGAACATTATATTCCTGCTTTCTCATCTAGAGCTGTCACTGAGTGAAAAAGATACAGAGTTTTGATCTGGTGCGCCTGGCGAGGATTGCAGATGTCTCCATACTGCACCTCGGTCAGCCCTGGCTGACTTGTCTGAAAAACCCATCATAAGAGTGATGCGCTGCAGGGTTAATTCATAAGACAGCGTTGATGGTATTGCTGCGTCATGAGGAGATTGTCAGCATGTTTACCGGGTAATTATATCAGGGGGAATAAATCACCTTTCGGAACAGCATTATGTCATCAGGAATAGTATCCTGACGGGAGTTGTGTAATGAGAACAGTAAATGCAGGGTGGGTAGTTATGTTTTTTTCTCTCCTGTCGGTTCTGCCAGCGATCTCCTCCCGGGCCGCGGATCGTTCCGGACAGTTTACGCTGCGGGGAGAAATGCAGAGTCCCGAAGGGGGATATAAAGTCTGTATTTATGGCAAAAACAGCCGTGCCGCTGTTATCCGCCAGCCTGTTAATGATGTATGCTCTGCCGTCATGGGAAACAGGCCCGGTAAAGATGGTGTGATCCTTATCATAGCGGAATGAGTCCGGATTCTGCTGCCTAGAGAATCAGAATAATAAATTTATCAGACTCCTCCTCTTATTAAATTCATTTTAACTGCACATCTTCCCGGCTAGATTCAGTACAGGACATATCCGCATGAACAGACATAATATCTCTTCAGGCCTCTTCCGCAGCGCCGGCTTTGACCCGGCGTCCGGTACGCTCGAGCTGGAATTTATGAAGGGCGTCTGCCGGCGCTGGCTGGCGATGTCGGCTCAGATTTACCAGCGGTTCTGCAGCACCGCAGATCCTGATGCGTTTTTTCGTCACCATATTGATGGCCGCTACTCTTCCCTGTACGGAGAGAGCGGGCCGCTGCGCCGCTGAAGGGGCGTCCATCACATCACTACAAGTTCAGCCTCATAACAACCGTTGAATAGTCCGGGATGGAGGCCCCGGAGGGCGTGAAAGGAGCCGTTTTGACCACGCGCGAGGCTTCAGGATTCAATCCGCGGGACTTCATGTCGCAGCATAATATCACCCCAAATTTCGGCATTGACTGCTCACTACTGGTGAACGGTGAAGAGGTGCACCTCACCAACATGCTCCCATCTGCATTTCAGGATTTGAGATGAGCCTGTCGTCTGTTACGGGTTAGATGTATCGTCCTGTTGGAGACCGGAGCAAAACCTACTCTCTCCCGGTTTTTGTCTTGCAGATGATTTATAGGTATGACTTTATCAAAGTTATATTAATTAAGCATTTAAGATGCCAGAGCCACAAAAAGAGCAGGCAGTGAAATGAACGCTGGCGTCTTTTCTCCCGACAGCGGCAGTCTTGCCCGTCGTCTGGGATGGTGGGCCGGGTCGTTATTGTCCTGTCCGGAGTGATCGGCGGGATGATTCTCCGGGGAACCTGGCAGGCCGCGTCACTGGCAGAACAGAACGCGAGGATTATTCAGGAATTATATCAGCTGCTGAACGCAGCCAACTTACTGGCGGTGGAACGGTCTCTCTCCAATATTCTTATGGCAATGACCGGAGACGACCTATCAGAGGTCCGGAAGAGATTAAACAGGGCAAGGCAGCGGACGGACACCGCACTGCTACAGGCTTCGCCCCTGCAGCCCGATCCGCAGTACTCCGCTCTCAGAGGCTGCAGGAAGCTCGGCAGCATGTTGACCTGACCGCCGCTGACATCGGACCTGACCGGATGAGACTGCAGAACACGATAAACGGCATGTTCACAGTCTCCAACGTCCCGCATGA
Organism: Pantoea sp. App145; assembly: GCF_047947045.1. Taxonomy (NCBI): domain Bacteria; kingdom Pseudomonadati; phylum Pseudomonadota; class Gammaproteobacteria; order Enterobacterales; family Erwiniaceae; genus Pantoea; species Pantoea sp. App145. Next base: position 252,468 of record NZ_CP133292.1, on the reverse strand, counting down.
CATTGTCCTGATGAAGACCGCACGGTGGTTTCAGGAAGATACGTCGCTGTCCACCCCCCCGTACTCCGGGCCGTCGCCCTGACGGAACTTCGCGATACCGCCGGACGCATGGGGTCCTGGCTAATTGCGCCGGCTCAGATCCAGACGCCGCTGTCCGGGTATAATCTGGAAGGACTGTACCGGGCATACGAGCGGGTCAGTATGCTCTGGGCCATTCTGACGCCGTCAGGTGCATTGCCGGGTGCCAGTAACGACAGACTGGTAGTCATGCGTGCTGAAACGAGAGAACACTTTTTTAAAGATGGGCGCCCTCTTATCAGTCAGCTCGTTTCAGAAGGCCTGTCCGGCACGGGGAAGTATTCTTACTCAGCGGTCGGACTGACTGAACGCTATCTGAGCACCCTGACGTTACTCGAACGCTGGCAGTATGAATATCTCAGACAGCTTACTGCAGAATATCATCAGCAGGCCGACAAAGAATCTGACCTGTTTATGCTTGTGCTTTTTACCCTGCTCACGATTACAGGACTCATATCCGCCGGGGTCTTCGTGGTACAGTACCACATACTGCGCCCGCTGCTGGCCGCCCGGAAAATGATTGTCGGCATGGCTGAGGAGAAAAAGGTCACGTTAGATCCGCCGCCACGGGTCGGGGAACTGGATCAGCTGTTTTATGCCATTGAAATCCTGAAAATTCTCCTTGAAGAACGCGACGAACTCACCCGCCATCTACAGTATCTTGCTGAAACGGATGAACTGACCCTGCTGTTCAACCGCCGGGTCTTTGACCTGACCGGGGAGCCCTAGCTGTCCCGGATGCGTCCTGATGTGAGTATTTTCCTAGTTATCATGGATCTGGATTATTTTAAGCTGATTAACGACCGTTACGGGCATCCAGTGGGGGACAGCGTCCTGACAGCTGCAGCAGACGTCATCCGAGATAACATCAGGGAGGGCAATAGGCAGCCCGTATCGGCGGCGAGGAGTTTGCTATGGTTATCAGAGGCAGGGAAAGCGCAGCAGCACTGAGACTCACGGAACGCATCCGGCAGTAACTGCATAATCTGGACTTCCTGGCTCCGGATGGAGATCGGATAACTATTACGGCCAGCTTTGGTATCGCCGGAACAAAGCAAGATAATTCAGACACTTCATGGCGGCATCTCATAACGGATGCGGATTCAGAGCTCTATGAGGCCAAGAGGAGCGGACGGAACTGCATCCGCGTATCCGGCCCTGAATAAATCAGCCGATTTGCGCCCTAGTTAAAAAACGCCCTGTGTCGCGTGATATTTGGCCTTACATTCATTGCTGCACACCCGCGTTAATCTGCTGCCCACTGGCACACAGAGATCACCGCCGGTGATGCGCTGAAAACACATAACCTGAACGTGTGCTGAGGTGTGTCAGCTCTGCCGGTGGCGGGGTATCAGATATTCTGTCAGACCATTCATCCTGAACGGGGAAAAGATTCAGACGAAACCAGGTTACCGGGTGACAGAATCCCGTCGCCGTCTTTACCGTCACTTCAGAACGTCATTTTCCCTGCTATGATTACTTCTGCCACTCTCTGGTAAACGTCCTTTTCTGCCGGGGCTGTCTCATCCGTCCTGAACTATTCGAGCTTTTCAAAGATGTTGTATTCGGCAATTTTCTGTCCGCTCAGGCGAAGCTCCAGCACTACCCGTCCAACAGCTTTCGTTATCAGTGCAGCTTTTTCTCTGTCCACCATACCGCCCCCCTTCCGGCTGTCACATCCTCCATTCTGCTGCTGTGTTGCTGCTACTGATATAAGTCCTGAACGGACAGCTGATGGAATTTTAGGGCGGAGCCGCCGGAATGTAACGACTTTTCGGGCATTCGCCCGAGCCGTACAGAAACCATGGGGCAGTTCAGTACCTTACCGGTGCCGGAAAGGTGTGGTTTCCGGCACCGGACTGAGCCTAGCCGCCTGACGGGCACGGGCACGGGCACGGGCACGGGCACGGAATGGAGGCCGGGTGATTCATACCTCTGCATGAGTTTTTACCGACAGGCAGAGGGGTAATGGCGTTTAATGTCCGGTCGTGACATAAATGCAACACCACCACGGAAGCCGTGCCCTGAATGCTAAAAATAATAGCTGTGTCTGCGGTGCCGGGTGCCTCCCGGTGAGTCAGGAAAAGTCACAACCTGATCCGCTTATTGGCCAGGGCATTCCCCGTGTGACTTAGCCCCTCCGCACAGGGGGATTCACCGCATCCGTACTATTTTAAGCGAAATTTATTACCTCATGCCAGCGTAACGCGCTGATTACGTAACTTTAAAACCTGTAATGCGGCGTCTGCATTAATAAACAGACTGTATCCTTTTCCGGGTGAATTAATTTAACCCTCTTTTCCTCTCCGCCACAGGGGGAGGAAATTAACCATGATAAATTATAAAAATGATAAAAACCGTTACGGATGTCATAGTACTTAATAAGTGCTCTGTCAGGGCGGTCTGCCCTGTTCAGGGTGAATACAGCAGCGATGGTGACAGATAGCATCAATGAAAATAAAAAAGATCGTTATCTGTCGGTGTATTCATTATTAATAGGCATGCAGTATATCCGGACATGACCACGCGTTTTTATGGAATTAGGCGGAATATTTCTTGATTTTAATGATTCATTTTTCTTTAAGATGCTTTACAGGGGTCAGAAATGCATTAATCCACCTGGGGCCGTTATCATCGCGCTGGCATATCTTACAGAATCGGACTTTGTTGCTGCCGGTACGGACTCTGGCGACAGTCATAGCTTGTCCCCTGCTGTAGAGTGTGCCCAGGAAAACTTTACCCTCAGAATTGTTTAACACAGGACATCCTTTGTGGTGCAGTTCCCAGAATTCAGAATCAACTGGAATGACGTAGCAATAAACGGGGTTTCCCATTTTTTTCTCCTTTTGATTTACTGCTGCATTCCTGTCCAGGCTACCATACATTAAAAAGAGTTCAATCCTCTTCACGTAAAACAACAACGTAACTAAAAAACCTGTTAAAAAAGGATTAATCCTGCTTCCGGCTGCCACGAATAAGCAGAAAATAAAAATAATTGCCACATCGAAGAAGTGGTGTCAGTAGTTTTAATTTACTCTCAGGTAATACACGTAATGATTATTGCTGTGGTCCACATCACTGTTTTAATTCTTCTCTGTTAATAATGAGATTTTCCTGAGGTAAACCCATTTGTCATACTGAAACTCTGAATCAGTGAGCTGAAAGAACATAAATGGCGGGGACAGCTTATTTTCAATCTCTCCGGGTGATGCGGCGGGCCTCGCTGTTTATTTTTATGCTGTCTGTATTAACCTGATGGGCGTTAATTTGTGTCTGTCACTCAGAGCATTGTGCTGACTTATGTTTATGATCTGCCTGTTAACTGCTGACAGAACATGATGCTTTAGGAAGGTCTTTCTTCTCTACGGGCCTCACCGGCTTATGAGTATCACGGTGCGGCTGAACTCTTTTCGGACAATACCCGCATGTACCCGGGGACATCACCGGGATGGGATTATTGCATACGAACTTCAGGGTATGCTCTGCGGCTGTGACAGGGATCTGCTGGCGCTCAGGAAAGAGAGCATCGGCCTGTGACTGGATAGCGGTGATCCTGATTCTCCCCGGCTGAGCGAAACGTCGATGGACCTGTTTCAGTATTAAAAAACAGATGAATACTTTTTCTTTCACTAGCTGGAAAGGAAGCATTAACGGATCTATTTCCGGCTGGTATTGAGAGAGAGCAGGTTGTGAGGTGAAAAGTTATTGTCCTGCACGTCAGGGAGAGCGCGCACACTGATGTTCTGCAGAATAAAACCACTGGTGGTTTGCAGAGAAATGCCCGGGCGCGGTCAAAAGTATCACTCCGGCATGGGGCTGTTGTGACGGTGCATTCGGAGATCCCACATCAATCAGAAACACGGAGTGATCGCCGTATACATAAAGGCCGGATAACTCATCCGGCCTGGTGAATCAACACACAGCCCCATCGGTGAAGTGGCTGAGATAGTTTCGGTAGTTGTCCAGGAACCGGAGCCTGCATGCCTCGCTCATCCCGGCCGCTACCTGGTCAACATTCACTTTACGGCCCTGGTAATTCATGCGGGCGAGACTGACTGCAATAAAATCGAAATCTTCCGGATAAAAATTTTCTGCGTTGTGTAACGTCTGCATATTCCTCCCTTGTTAAGTCAGTGGACAGTAAGGTATATGCTCAGCTGTTCTCATTATGGCGGACATTCCGGAAAACGGCCTGCAGGATAAACAGGTATTGTGAACCCTGTTACATATTTTCCGTTCGGACGCCGGAGGCCGTCTCAGGTGCAGCAGTCGGGACAGCGGATCGCTTCTGCAGAATGTTTCCGGGCAACAGCGAGCGCCTGTTCTGTACTGTACATGGTCCCGAGGAACTTCCATTCGGTCTCTTTGCTGAACTTTGTACAGCCCGCACGGTGAAGGATAACCCCCGTTCTGTCCACGCACAGATAGAAGTAACTCCCCGGCCCGCCGGTATTTTTCACCGCCGGGGAGTGACGGACAGGCTGGCAGTCCCGGCTTATTCCCCGCGGTGACGGCGGGCGCGTAATGCAGCATCTGGTACAGGCCCTGACATGTCTGTAATGAGTGCGGGCCAGAAGCAAGGCGGAGGATAAATCCGTTGCTTCGGTCAGGAAATTCCACTGAGTCTTCGCCAGCCGGCACTCAGACGTGTGCAGGACGTAAAATTTGTCGTTATTTATCAATGTAGTTATGTAGTATCTGGCCATAATTATTCCCTATATTCCGGACAGAAAGTGGTACAAATGATATCAGACCCCAATGCCGTGAAATAATTAATAGTCTGTATCATTAATGTGCTAATTATTTTCAGGGTAATTCGGGTGATGATGCAGGGATGTGAAAGGGTTAATATTCAGTTAACCTGCTGACTGTTATCGACAACTGATGATGGCACTCCCGGCCTAGGACCAACCGAACTCTCCGCCGGTATTGGACGGGCAGTCAGAATAGTACAGGACATATCCGCATGAACAGACATAACATCACTTCCGGCCTTTTCCGCAGCGCCGGCTTCGATCCGACTTCCGGCATCCTTGAACTGGAGTACCGCAACGGCACCTGCCGCCGCTGGCTGGCGGTGCCGGCCCGGCTTTACCAGCGGTTCTGCAGCACAGCTGATCATGACGCGTTTTTTCGTCACCATATTGATGGCCGCTACTCTTCCCTGTACGGAGAGAGCGGGCCGCTGAAGGAGGCTGCACGTGGAAAATGACGACAACGCCGGCGTTGAGCATCTGGCCTGGTGCGGGCTGGTTGCGCTGCACCTCGCGCGTCGGGACGGACAGGCGGCCTCACCCGCGCAGGAAAATCTCTTTCTCACCCGCTGGCTGGCCACCGCTGAAAAGCAGCGGCGTTTCCGGAGGGAGCTGGCGAACGACATCCGCTGGCTGCTGAAGGAGGGACGGGAAAAGGGCGTGCGGGCCGACCTGCCCGGCAAGCTGGATTACCTGTGGCGGGCTGGCAGCAGCGACCTGCTGGCGCAGAACGACCTGTTCCGGCTGCAGCACGCGCTGAACACCCTTAAGCTCGCCGGGTGGATTTACATGGTGCTGAGCGAAAGCGAGTGGAGCGGCCGCCGGGCGCTGAAGCTGAATCCGTCCGTTTCCGGCCTGTATCTGAATAAAAATGCGCTCGACGCGGGGTTTGATGAGCACGGCGGGCAGCGGCGCCCCCTGCCCGCCCGCATCACCGGAAATATTGCGGCGTTGGACAGGCTGCTGCAGCGTACCGGGTGGCGGCGAGAACCGGCGGGTAACGACCCGCAGCTTCATCATCTTCTGGCGGCTGAACCTGACAGCAGACCCTGAGCCATCCTGATCGCAGCGGCCGGCTGCCCGGAAAGCAGCAGCCCGGCTTATTCAATAAGGCGGCGGCTGTCATCCCCCCTGTTCTGACCCTTCCGCCCCTGCCGGCAAGCCTCTCCGGGGCTGGTCATTTTCCACCGGATATGTCAGTCTTAAGCCTTTCTGATGCTAGGGAAGCGGAAGGATGACCCTCTCACCTCATGACTGCCTGTTTACCGAAGGCGCACTCACGCTGGCTGCCGGTTATCGGGACCGGACCGTTAACGTATTTACCGCCCCCGGACTGCGGGCCTCAACCTTTCGCGCGACCGGACGGAAGACGGCGAAAGCCTGCCGGACTACATCACACGCCAGCTCGCGCTGATAGCGCAGCACCTGAAGGGCTGGAAAGTCCTTTCGCACGACGCCGTCGTTCCGGGCAATGACCTGGGGCAGGGGGAAGCGGTGGAAGCCTCGTACCTGCGCGCCAAGCGGTGTTTGCCCTGCCGGATGGGCGGGTGCTGGTCTTCACGGTCAGCGCGGACGGTCCTCTGACCGGTGCCCACCGCGACGTGCTTAACGACCTGCTGCGGTCATTCCGCCTGCACGCCTGACGGAGGGAAACGGATGCTCGAAGCTGCACGGGTCGGGGATACCACCGGACACTCTCACGCACTGGCGGGGATGCTTGCCGGCACGGTTGTGGGCGGCCTGCATCGGCGTGGGCGTACTGCTCATCGCTGCCAGCGTTGCCGTGGGGTATATTGGCGGCGGCAACGTCGCCCACCGGGGCTATCCTGACCGGCTCTGCGGATGTCTTCATCAACGGAAAACCGGCATCGATGGCCAACGCCAGTACGGCGAGCTGCACGCAGGACGGCGCACAGCAGATGGCGGAAGGCTCCGCCAGCGTGTTCATTAACGGCCTGCCTGCTGCGCGAAGGTCATGAGCGGGTCGGACAACGTGTTCATCGGCGGGGACGTCCTGCAGACACTGGACATTGCCTCAGAGGTGCCGGAGTGGCTGTACAAGGTCTCTGACCTGATGCTGCTGTTTGCCGGCCTCGCCGGTGGCTGGGGCGGCGTAGCGGGTAATGCCGGCGCGCTGGTGACCGCCACGGCCGCCGCCGGGATTATCGCCCGCCCGGTGGATATCGTCAGCGGGCAGAAGTTCCTGAGCGGCGAAGACGAGCTGGACTTCGTGCTGCCCTCGCGCCTGCCGGTGCGCTGGCAGCGTTACTGACGCAGCGGGAACCCCGACGACAGCGTGCTGGGCCGCGGGTGGAGCCTGTTCTGGGAAACCCGACTGGAGCGGTATCAGGACGGCCTAGTGTGGCGCGCGCCGTCCGGGGATTACGTCGCCTTCCCGGCGGTGCCGGTAGTCCTGCGGACATACTGCGGGGCCGAAAAGCGCTGGCTGGAGCATAACCACGATGACACCTGGTCGGTGTATGATATTAGCGGCGAGCGCTGGCACTACGCCCTGCTGTGAGATGGCGCCCCCTCCCTTCCCGTCCGCCTGTCAGAGCCCTGCGGCAGTAACATCCCGTTTGAGTGGAACGCGGACCGCACCCTGCACGCACTGACCGACAGAGCCGGGCAGCGCGTGATCTGCCGGTATCATATCCTCTGCGGACAGACCCGCCTGTCCGGCGCATGGCTGGATGATGAGGTCTGCCTGGTCAGCCACGGTTACGACGATAAAGCCCGGTTGTCCACCGTGACCGGGCGCGGCGGCCTAGTCCGCCGGCGCTTCAGCTGGCATGATGACGGGGACTGCGCGGATTTACTGCGCAGCCATGAGGACCGCATCAGGCTGGTGAGTGAGTACCGGTGGCAGGAAATAAACAGCCTTCCGCCACAGCGTGGGCGAGCGGCTAGAGGTAGCCGGATGCGTCAGAAACGCCTTGAAGGCCGCATCGTGCGGAACCGGTGCTCAGGCGCGTCAGTATCTCCCGGCGTTGTTCCGGCGCCAGGGAGAACGGTCTGCCCGGATTGCGGCCTGCAGCCTTCGCCCGTTCAATTCCTGCCTGAGTGCGTTCAATCAGCAGGTCCCGCTCAAATTCGGCGACCGCCCCGATGACCTGCATGGTCATGCGGCCAGCAGAGCTGGTGAGGTCAACGCCACCCAGCGCGAGGCAATGCACCCAGATGCCCTCCCCTGCCCGTCGTTCAACGGTGCCCTGACGTCCATAGCGTTACGGCCAAGACAGTCGGGGCGGGTGACGACCAGAATATCGCCCTCCTCCATCCCGTCGAGCAGCCGGCAGAGGCCGGGCCTCTCACAGGCTGACACCGAACCGCTGATGCATTCGTCAATAATGCGGTTGCCCTGAACGGCGAAGCCTGCCTGGCGGATCTCCTGCCGCTGATTTCTGTCGTCTGGGTCGAAGTGGAAACCCTGCAGTATGCAAACACGCCTGACATAATCCAAAATCCGTCCGAAAAGGGTTTAAATTACAGCCTATATGTAAACAAAAAAACCCTTATTAACGTACATATCTGGTGTCAGGTGTCCGAAAACAATCGTATCCGTACATGTCTTAAATAGTTTTTATTAGTTATTATTACGGAATGGTCTTTCTGTGGTGAGGCTACCAGGGTGAGATGGTGTGTCGGAAAAATATTCCCACTGGACATTATTGTTGTGGTTATTATTTAGTGGTTGATCCATATCCGCACGACCTGGTTTTGCTGAAAGAACGGAACACAGGACGGTAACACTCTCTCACCGTTACCGCACAGGAGCTGAAAGCAGGAAAACTCGCCTATCTATAGAGGGAGGAGATCTGATAATGATGGAGTCTGTCTCATCCGTCCCCATCTGTCGTTCGTCAACAGAATGGCCTCTCGCTGCAGCCAAATCATTAATATGCCCCGATGGGTTTTGAGGCGAAGCAGGTGCCTTAACTGCACGTACCATTATGAAGCCGGGACAGATACGGAATGTTGAGAGGTTTAATGCGTTCTTCATCTTCAGGCGTACAATAGGTTATTTCATTGTCAGCTGAGGGAAAGATTATCCATGTCTGCTGGTGAAATTAACTATTCCAGAAGCACCCGTGCTCCGATGACCATCCATCATTTTTCTCTTCATTCCTCGCGTTATCTGTTGCGGTCGTACACGGTTATGGTGATGCAGTGGGAAAATATGCCGAAATGGCCAGTGCATTTACCCGAACTGGCGCATACGTTTTTGGCCCCGATCTTCCGGGGCATGGCCTGAGTGCCGGGGAAAGTCTGCTGATAGAAGACCTTGAACCTTTGGTGGACAGTATCTGTCAACGCCAAGGTTATTGACCGTTTTGGGGGGCGGACGATTTCCTGGACTGATTAATTATTTGTAACCCAGTATTTGCCGGTACGTTTCCGGACTGACTGCCCCCAATGACAGCTTGATGCGATGGCCATTATACCAGCGGATGTACCCATCCACCTGTTGCATAAAGCCGTCAAATGTCACACCCGACCAGTCCCGGCCATAGTACATCTCGTTTTTCAGCCGCCCGAAAAACCCTTCACATGCGGCATTATCCGGAGAACATCCCTAGCGCGACATTGAGCGTGTCAGCCCCGAGGTAATATACGCTGTAACCAGCCCGGCCACCGGTAATGCCCGCCACGATCGCTGTATATGATCGGGCGTTCGTAGGGTTTAAGCGTACCGACGCGCTTTCCAGCATACTGTTGGCCAGCTCTGCGTCGTGCCGTGTGCCCACCGACCAGCTCACCACCTTGCCGTCGAAGCTGTCCACGACCGGTGACAGCCACACTTTACCTGCGGGCAGCTGGAACTCCGTGATATCCGTCAGCCACTTCTGATTGGGCAACACGGCGGTGAAACCCCGGGCAAGAAGATTGGCAGATGCCGGTCCGATTTCTCCGCAGTACGAGCTGTAACAACGGCGACGGGCTGTGCTGACGAGAAGTTTCTTCTCTGACATCAGCCTGCGCACGACTTTTTCTGAGAGCCTGATACCTTCATGACGTAGCATTGCGTGCAGACGACGATAGCCATAACAGCAGTAGTTGCCGTGGAAGATCTCTGCCAGAGCAATACGTTTACCCGCATGTTTATCACCGGCACGCAGCGTGGCACGTTGGTAAAATAGCTGGGCGGGCCAGGTGGAGGATACTCAGCAGCGCCGGCAGCGGATACGCCTCTCTGAGGGCATCAGCGACCTTCGTTTTTCTCTGTTTGTAAGAACGCTGGCGCTGATGCCCGGCCCTTTTTTATTATTTCATCCGCTTTCTTGAGTATGTCGTGTTCCATCTGCAGCTGCCGGATTTCCTTCAGGAGCTTATCCCGCTCACTTCGCAGTGCGTCGATCTCTTCATCTGCACTGGGTATGCTGCGTTTACGCATGGCGCTGTATGCCTCATCACCGATGAGTTCTTCTTTCCATTTATACAACACCTGACGGCTGACACTTGCGTACTATGCGATATTTCGGGCGGATTCACTGCGGGTACATAGGTCCCTGAAGTCCTGGCACTTTACCTCCGGCCTGAAGGGAGCATGCGGCTTTTGCGTACTGGTAAAAATGCGTTGCTTCTCCTGGTGAATTTCATCTAACCAGCGGATAAGGAGTGCGCTGCAAGGGTATCCCAGCGCTCTGCGGGTATAGGCCATGCAGCAGCCGTGCGTAAGATAATGGTCAACGGCAGCGTGTTTCTGCGCATCAGAGTAGCGTTCTTTACGGGGCAGACAGCTGATGTCACCGCCACTGGCTTCCCATGCCCGGACCCAGCGCCTGAGATTACGTTCGGTGGGGTAGCTCATCTCACGAATGACAGCGGTAATCTTTCTGATGTATTTAAAATAGAGTTCAATCGCACCGACATGCTACTCCGCATTATAGTCTGCTGCATCGCATTGAGCTGTTCGGACGAGGGACTGTGAAGCGGGATTTCACCGCCCGGGAGTCAGATAATGCAGTTTGTCGTGGCATCAGGCAGCGGTTCAGAAGCGGATAAACGATGGACGGTCTGAACAGGTACTAGTGCAGGCAGTGCAAGCGGTTTTGCTTTTCGTCCGCGAGGTTTAGCAATGCTTCCTTTGTTTTTCCAGAGTTGTATCGTTTTAAAAAGCAGGTTGTCATTGAAGTTTTGCTGGCGTGGAAGCGCGGCTACGCTGCCGTTTTCTTCGAGAGTTTTTGAGGGCCATACGTACCAGTCGGGTCCTAAATTCAGGCATGTAATACTGGCACGTTAAGCGTTTATTCTCAGTCATCAGGTGTCCACCTAAATGGAATAAGTAGACACTTAAATTAAAGGGTGATGTGAAATTAACCAGAAAATGTTGGCTGGACACTTACTAACAATTCAGTGCTGAATGAGGACGACACTCGTTATAATACTGCCGTCAGTCTAATGATTTTTCTGACGTGAAGAATATAGCTGAACCAGTGCTCGTTCAGGCATTCATCACGAAAGTGACCATTAAAACTCTCGATAAATCCGTTCTGGGTGAGCTTGCCCGGCTGTATTAAAGGCAGCTCTACGCCGTGCACAAAGTATTCATAACAAAATCCATCGGCCAGGTCAGGTTAGGTACTTCCGGACACAGTAGTGGAAGCCACTAAGTTGCCAGTCCCTTACGATGCCGTCTTCGTTTTACGCCCAAACGGTTAAGATGTTAAATCCGATACGCCCGCTTGTGATTGATGTGAAGGCCTTACCGACGCAGCAGCCTCCACATATGCCGGTAACCAAAGCGGTAGTATTTGAGCACCAGCTCAGTGATGTGCGCTGATAACGTCAATAACTGGACATGGAGCAATATAGCGGCAGGTTGACAGTGGCAGACCTGCCAGCCTGCGGGCACGACATTGTGACGGACCCCTTGCTCATACATGACTTCTATGGTTTCCCGCCTCTGGTCTGTCATCAGAACTTTCGGCCCATAGCCCTACCTGGAACACCTCCTTATCCAACATGGATTTGGTAGGCAGCTTTTTAAGACGCGTGTTCTATTGTTCGAGTGACTAAAAACACTTTACGTCCGGAACTCCCATGCAGCTAAACCTCGTACGCCAAGTGCAGGAGATTGCCGGAAATAGAAAGCTTACAGAATAGCTCCCGGGCAAAAAAACGGTTTCGGCCTCGCGGTGGAAACCGATGATCTGTTCGTCGAAAAAACACTTCGTCATTGGATGTCCTCACGTTGCTGATGAAGACATTACTAACATTGCGGAGTATTAATCAACGGGGAGTAGGTCACAGTACTATTACTTTCGCGTTTTTTTCTCATTCTTATACATGTCGTGGCATCTCGTCGCTGCTGATTAATTCGTTTTTTGTTTAGTACCTGGATATGAAATATATTTGTAGTATGTAAAGAAAGAGACCGTTCATGAGAAGTGTTTTTAAATCTTTTCTGACAACCATCCCCATCTTGAATAATTTGGCGTCTGTCTTTTTTTGTTAAACTATACTCTACGTTGGATATGTTGAATTGAAATTTCACCTTAAAAATATCATGCTAACTTATTGAAAATACAAGCCAAACAGGCATATTTTCATCATGAAAACTCCATCTTACTGCGTTATCAGGCCAGAGCGAGATCTTGTAGATTTGGTGTGCAGTTTAGATTAAAACCTGCTCTGTACTATCCTTTTCTATATTGTTCAAGAAATTATAAATATATTCTACATCGATGATTCTTTAGAGAAAACAAGATAACTAATGTTATTTTTTTATTTGTATTTAGATTAAATGATTGTGTAAATTTTATTAATTTATTGATCAAACCTTCAAACTTACAAAAGTAAATTTTTCCTTCTCGAATTGATTTTTTTCGAGTTGTGTTGTCACCAATTATTCAGGTATAAATAACTAGAATTTCATCCCTCCAGTATCTTCGACAAATGAAATTTAGTTTACGCTTCAAATAAAGCTCACTCAGCAGTTTCATAAAACCTAGTGTTTAATTATTCAAATTAATGGTATTTCACTTTTATGTTTTCATTTACCTTATTTTTATAATATGTTTCGTTAAGATCTCTATCTATCAATTCCCCACCCTCCTTTTTACTTTCGAATAGATATAAATATTTTTAAATGCTAACTACATGCATATATATGTCATAATTTTGGTTCATAAGCAGCAGAGATATGTTGATAAAGAGGATTTTACACCAGTCCAATTCCTTTTAACCTACTGAAAAAAATAGTAAAAATTAAAATTTTCAGCCTGAAAACTCCCATATTCATATCAGATACAAATAGATTAATTTGTAACTACGTTGCATACGATTATCTAACTCTCATCATATATATTTATTTTTGTCTTCATACAAGTATTAATGTTTATTTTATATTTAATTTTCGCAAATATTTTTTATGTCTCGAAAGTGTCAGAACCATAAACAAGTTCTAAGCTTACCAACAGTACAGTCCAAGATTAGATATCTTTAGCAGTAGATGGTTTAATCAAAATATCTGGTAGTTTAACGGTAATTTCAGACATACTGTGGCAAGAAACTTTTGAGTACTATTCTTGAATGTAAATGGTTGGTTTTGCGATTAGGCTTATCTTTCTAAAAATTTCTATTGATTATTTTTTCTCTCCTAGATTAATTTTCACCTTTTTTCTATTGCATACATGTACAACACTGAGTGTAGTTTTAAAATTATCCAGACTCCTTTGCTTAGGTCCGTTGATATCATTCTTATTATGCATAAATTGCTAATCAATATACTATTATTTTCAACATCTTAAATTTTAAAAATCAAGTGCATTAATAATTTATTTATTTTAATACATATTTTTAATCCATGCTTAATGTAACAAGTTCATAAGTAGATTTTTTCCCTATGTAGCCTACCAACTTTTAATAATTCACTATCTTTACATTCAAATGAGAGGATTCAATTTGATTTGGACCCATAATTATTTCATTGCTTTACGTTGCAATAAGTTGGTGACTTGAATTGGTAAGAGGAGGTTATTTCATAGATAAACTAATTTTTATTGTAAAGCATAATTGATTAATTTTTTGGGGTGGCTGATTAACGTATTTATATTGCTTAAACTTGATGGCTTTTTCGGTATTTCAGCTAGTGAGATATTGAGTATTATAATTGATCAATACATCAATAGTTCTTTGGATTTTTTGAAGAAATTCTAATTAAATAAAATAGTATTCGTAATATCATTACTCCGAAAATCTAACTAACTGAACTTCAAGAGAGATGAAACCAGCTCCATCAGAGTTCCCTATACCTTATTGATTTATATGTAATTTTTAAAAATTTTCAGCCTGAAAACACCATATGGAAACTGATTTAGATGAAATAGAAAATGCATAGCTAAAAAGGCAATACTAAAGATTATTTTTAATCCATGAGCCACTTCACTTAAAGTAAACCGTTAATAATAAATAGGCAATCATGATGTTAACCACATGATAGAATAAATACCTTAGATTTAGGATGATTTTTTCACTCTGAAGTACTATTGATCATTTTTATATCTTTTACTGAAAGTCTCCAAGTCGATCTATATTTCAATTTAATAGTGGGATATTAGCTATTGAATCATATTAGCTCATGACCATTTGTATGTTTTACTCAACCATAAAACTGAATAGTGATGATGAAAATTACATTCATCCCTTCATACTTTGCCCCGGTTATTAATAGCAAGCTTTAAAAGTGAAACAGAAAATTTTAATGTTCCAATAATTGTTTAAAAAGATATTACTGTTTCCTTATCGTAGAATTTATATGACCATCTAATAGTTAAATATATGAATCACGGGCTAGGGAGGGCAGGTAAATGACAAGGTAATACTAATATGAGATTTAAAAATAAATTAATGATAAAAAATATTTTTAAATACATACAAAGAAGAGCATGGTGATTTAAATATTGATGAGAGTAATTTTCCTTATAATTACTGAGGGGATAATTCGCTTGTGACATAGTTGTACTAATGTCATTTTGCTACTTTTTTGAGTACAGCAATGTTATCGTATATTTTTTGGTCAAAATTATAATGTTAGATAGACCTTAAATGTGACACTGTCACCTATTTAATGGCAATATATTCAATAAGTTATTATTGTTTAGCTAATCGTTATTTATACGTTGCATCAAAAATAGAGTCTGAATTAGCCATCAGTGCTGGTTGTTTTTTAAACAGACTAAAGTCTTTTGAAGATATTTAACAGAACCAAGTTAACAGTTGGCTGTATTGTATTGACTTATACCCATTATCCACAGGATAGATCTAATGAATTAGATCTTATATTGATCTAATAGGGATCTTATATATGATCTTTATACTGATCTTAAGGATCTAAGCGTAATAAAATTTATATTTATCATGGGTTTAAACCACTTTTTGTTCTTCTAAATATGCAATTTGTTCCTCTAAATATGCGATCTGTTCCGCTGAATATGCAATTTGTTCCTCTAAAAATGCTATGCGTTCCTCTGGATATGTTGTAGTGTTCCTCTGAATATGCAGAAAGCGTTCCTCTGAATATGCAGTGCGACGTTTACCTGTGGATAATTTTGGCAGGGGAAGGTTAAAGAAAATGTCCAAGGATATAAATGACTTAGGTCTTGCTGTCGAGTATGAAAATAAAACCACCGGTGAACTTGAATACATATCATCCACAAGTAACAAATCGATCCAGCCGTTATCGCTGCTGCGCTTGAGTGTATTCAGCCCCGTCGGTTTGATCGAGAAAAAGAGTGTAGGCAATCGCTCGATGGATGCCTCAGAAGAGTTCCGTAACCTCGAAATTGTCAACAAAGAAGGGTACAACAAAGTCACCATTAATGGTCCTAAATTGGATATGGATACAGATTTTCGTACTTGGGTGGCCATCATTTCTGCATTAACCCACACGGAGATGAAAGAGGGTAAGGTGACGTTGCCGTTCACAGAATTTGCACGTCTCTGTGAGTTCAATTCGCGGCAGGTCAATAAGAATCTGAAAGAAAGGATTGCTAAATCACTGCGTAAAATTACACAAACTTCAATCCATGTGTACAAGGAAGATGGTGAAGATATCGTTAGTGCCACCACACACCTTATCAATTTTTCTAAGGTGGATACCGCCAAGAATCAGGTAATCATTGAGTACAATCCAGGCCTCAGAGATCTCTATAACATCGATCTCAAACGTGTGCTCAAGCTCAAGGTATTTCCTGCCATTAAGCGCAATGAGGTTGCGAAGGCCATTTATACCTTCTTAGAAGGGCTTCCAAACGTTCCAAATAAAGTTCAGATTGTCACCTTCGAGCGAATCCAGGAACGTCTTAACATGCGTTCTGAGCCTCGTAAGCAGCTAATGATAGTGAGGAAAGCCATGAAGCTGCTGGAAGAAGTTAAATACCTGACTTATACCGAGGGTTACAAGGTCGTTCAGGGTAAGAAAAAGATTTACTTTACGATCACCTCTCGTGATCCGGATCTTTCTGAGAATAACGAAGTTTAGGCTCACGGGCAGCACTTAAACATTAGTGCTTTGGTATTGAATGTGTGCAATTACCTGTTTTTAATAGGTAAATATATATGTTCCTCTAAATATGCAAGAGAAATTCTTCCCTATTTTTCCATATCTACCGTTAGCGTTCCTCTAAACATGCAGTCAAAAATACTGTTGCTGCTCTCGTGAGCAAGGGCAGGGCGTTCCTCTGAACATGCATTTTTGGTATTCATGCTGTCAGTAGCGTTCCTGTAAACATGCTGGAAGCATGTTATGAATACCCGGAATACGAGGTAATTATCTTCATGCACATGGTTTGAGATGTGATGTTCCTCTAAACATGATAGTGATTAGTTGCCCGGTATTCCTCTAAACATGCACCCCAAACAGTTCCTCTAAACATGCACCCCAAACAGTTCCTCTAAACATGCATCCCAAACTGTTCCTGTAAACATGCACCCCAAACTGTTCCTGTAAACATGCACCCCAAACTGTTCCTGTAAACATGCATCTGTCGTGTTGATACCTTTGCTGTTTGCGTGAAAGAATCGGCGTTCCCGTAAACATGCAAATCAGTTTGGGAATTGATCGTTTATCGAGTGCAAAATGATCAGGCGTTCTTCTAATGATGCTAATGACGCAAGCTGTTCCGCTAAACATGCTAAGCCATATCCGGGGGTGTTCCTCTAAAGATGCTGGGTTTAATCAACAAATGTTCCTCTAAACATGCAAGTGCTCCCTGTATAAGCTGTAACGGAGGTGGAGGACTAGTGTGAGATGATTTTCATCAATAAAATCAGATGTGTTCTTCTAAATATGCATGAGTCGGATAACGATGTTCCTCTAAAGATGACCCAAAAATTTCTAACTTGTTCTTCTAAATATGCTGTTTATCAGACGGTCCCGTTCCTCTAAAAATGCGTTAACGTGTATATGTTCCTTTGAACATGAATAGGCGAGACCATTAGTTGTTCCTGTAAATATGCAGATTAAGTGTTGTCTCGTAGGTTTTCTGGACTATCCATTCAGAACGTTCCTCTGAACATGCAGAAATTCGTAATGAAGGGTTCTGCCTGACCTGATTTTTGTTCCTCTGAACATGCAGAATGATAGGAGGGCGCTGATGTGGTGATCAGAAAGTAATCATTGTGTTCCTCTTCGAATGCAGCTCAGAGATAGAACTCAAAAAGATCTGATCTGGAATGTCGATCATTTGTACGTAGCGTTCCTTTAAATATGCGGATTTAGCAATTTTTTTGGACATCCATGCTGCGGAGATATACCTGAAATCCTGAATTTACTCTAATTAATCAATGGGATGTGAGTATGATGAGAAACTTCGTGATACAGAGATGTATGCAGCCTTATTGGGATAATCTCAGTTTTATGAAATAAATCCAGACGCAAAGGAAAAATCCAATTTTTATGTTTTTTACTGAAAAATTGGCAGATTACAGCTTTTTGTGTACTATGCTAAAAGACATTATTACTGAGGTGCTTATGAAGCGTGATTATGGCGATGTGCTGGAGACAGCGAAGCGAGCGAACAGTATGTTGCAGGGACTGAGTAACCATATTGAACAGCAACGGGTTGAATTTAATCAGACTGGTTATTATCAAACGTATTCGCGAAACGCTGTTGCTAATTTTCCGCTCCTCAGTAAGCACGCTGTAGTCGCTTCCATCAGTGATATGGAGGAAGCTGGCTATCAGTTTGGGAAAAAGCAAACCGGCAGTACCTCACAATATGCGCTCAGCCTGCAGAACGTTATCGATATTTATCACCATCGCAAAGTGCCCAGATATCGTGATAAACACAAAGGTCCCTTTGTCGTGTTCGTGGTCAACCTGAAAGGCGGCGTATCCAAAACTGTCAGCACCGTGACGCTTGCGCACGGTATGCGTGCTCATCCTGCTATGTTACACAATGATCTGAGGATCCTTGTCATCGATCTGGATCCTCAGGCTTCAAGCACGATGTTTTTAAGCCATAAAAACAGCATTGGCTCTAAAGCGGAGACCGCTGCCCAGGCGATGCTGAATGATCTTGGCCGTGAGCAGTTGCATAGTGAGTTTATTCAGCCAACTGTCATGCCTGGTGTGGATGTCATGCCAGCCTCAATTGATGATGGTTTTGTCGCAAGTGACTGGGAGGCTCTGGTACAGGAATATCTGCCTGGTGTTGCACCATCGGAAGTGTTACGCAGAAACGTCATCGATCGACTTGCAGACGATTATGATTTTATCTTCGTCGATACTGGCCCACATCTCGATTCATTTATGCTTAACGCCATTGCTGCCAGCGATATTCTGCTGACGCCTACTCCACCAGCGCAGGTTGATTTTCATTCCACGATGAAGTATCTCACACGTTTACCTGAGATGCTGGAGCGTATTGAAAAGGAAGGTGTCGAGCCGCGATTGAAAGCCAATATTGGTTTTATGTCGAAGATGACGACGAAACATGATCATTTAACCTCTCAGAGCTACGCGCGAGAGGTGTTTACTAAATCTATGCTGGATGCCTCTCTGCCGCGACTTGATGGTTTTGAGCGATGTGGCGAGTCATTTGATACTGTAATCAGCGCCAATCCTATTTCATACCCCGGCAGCGCGGATGCCCTCAGGAAAGCAAAGTATGAAGCAGAGCAATTTTCTCGTGCAGTTTTCGACCGCATTGAATACATCAGGAGCACACTGTGAGTACTCATAAGACGGTACAACGTATCGGCCGCACCATGGGCCAGACTGCAATTGCCAGCTTTATTGACAGCAGCAATACTTCGCGAACTTTCACATTAAAATCGGGCAAAACAGCCACTTTTGCCCGTCAGCTCATTCCGCATGGCGATATAGAGCAGAAAACCTATGTTGACCCACAGGTAAATGGCCGCGATCAGGCTACATTAACGGAAGAATCTGTTAAAGACATCACGCGTACCATTGGTTTGCAGCAATTCTTTCCTGCAATTGGCCGGGTGAAAGATGGGCGCATCGAGATTATGGACGGTTCACGTCGCCGTGCAGCTTGTCTCTTTGCAGAGGCAAGTCTTGAAGTGCTGGTCACTAACGACGAACTGGATATCAGCGATGCACGCCAGCTGGCTGCCGACATTCAGACTGCCAGGGAACACAACCTGCGGGAGCTCGGATTACGCTTTGCCATCATGAATGAAAACGGCATGAGCAAAAGCGACATCGCAAAAGCGGAAGGGATCTCAAACGCTAAAGTTACTCGTGCGTTTCAGGCTGCTTCTGTCCCGGCAGAGCTGATTGCATTATTTCCGGTGGTCTCTGAACTGACTTTGCCTGACTATCAACTGTTGCTTGATGTGACAGATAACGCCAAAGCGGAAAGCGTGGAGATCAGCGACTTGGCTGAGCAGGTTCGCACCATGATGAGTGTAAACCGTAATAACGGGATGACCACGGATGAGCAAAAAACAGAGATACTCAGTTATTTTCGTTCAGCTAAACGCAACCTGGTACCCAAAAAGCCAAAACCGCTCACCACGGAAAAACTGGCTGACTTCGAAGATCGTAACCTGCTGGCACGCCGTAAAGTGAACGCAGAAAAGCGATCTGTCAGCTATGAATTTGTCCGGTTACCCAAGGATGCGGTGGATAAAATTGAAGAGGCGATTAAGCAGGTCCTTGAGAGTGTAAAAGGGGCGACAGTAAGAAATTAACTCCAGACACTTAGTCTTTTGACTGGCTCCTTCGGGAGCCATTATCCCGTTCAGAATAATCCTCACAACGAAGTCAGGTCGTCAATTCAGCGGAACCCGGCTTCAGGGCTCTGCGACACAGAACTTTTCCTGGCAAGATGATGCACAACGTTAATCATTAATTGCTAAAGTAGAGAACCTTCAAATGACGGTCGATCGCTGTCATTACTGAGTTTATTTTTGGGTCAAGTATTGTTGATGTTGAGTTTGTATCAAACAAAAATGTTTTATCACCAATAATTTCCGGGATAGAAATTCTTTCGACATTATCTTTAAATCTATACTCATCTGCGTAATGAAAGTTTTTTTCAGTGTCGCTACTGCCGACCTTTCTTTTAATTATTCTGTCAATTTTATGGTGAGATTAATAAGTGTTTTAAACAGCCCTTCAATGCAATCTACATATTCAAAGAATACGGCAAGACCTTCTCTCTGTCGAGAGGAGTGAGTTATTTTTTAGCTTTATAGCTATGTTGATTATATTCTGATGGTCGGTTATATCTTCTGGTCTCAAACGGGAATAATCTTCTCCTGCAACTACATTCCTGATTTTTGTACATATGGTGGAATAACCATGTTCAGAAAGGTGGCTGGATTTTGGTGGAAAAGAACGGACCGGGGCTGAGTATGACTCCATAAGGGAGCGATATTTATTCTTCATTCGAAGAGTGTCCTGAAAAGACTCGGCTATTTTACCAAAGGCTTTTCCATCGTGGTCCTATCATACAATAAACAGAGCATCTCTTAAAAAAGGAATGAATTATTTCTTCCCTTTTTTGATGATTGTTATATAGTTTATTGATGAAATTATTAAAGGAAAATCACTTATTTTCGGATGTTAAAATACCGAGCATTTTCTCGCCTGCTGCTGCAATAAGTAGCCTCATTGTTTCAGTATTACTATTGATAATGTTCTTTGGTATAATTTCTTTAAAGGTAAATCCGGCCCGCAGGGCATCATACAGATAGCATAGCAATATGTTTCCGGGTTCGTCTTTGCTTATTAATGTCGCTACTCCTTTTTGTATTTTATCAATATGAACTGTTCGATTTTTATCTGTGGGCTGAGTGTCGGGTGTGGTTTCTTTCCTGAGAATAGATAGTTGGCTATTCTGTGACCGAAACCTGATTTCAGATTATCATTTGTGTTTTTTGTAACAGTTATATTTTTTTGGCAGAATAAAATTTGTTGTACTGGGTTGTGATGAAATGGGTGCTAAGAACGTTTGAGATGTAATACCTAGTGTCATTGTTGGCACGATTAGATTGCTGATAAAATTAAGTTGTAATGGAAGAAGTATAAATGCCTAATGATGATAATGAACTGATGTTTAGATAAATTCATACGTATTGTCTGATTATTTATCTGGTAATTATATTTAGCTAACTCGTTCTCCCATACACTGTGTTGATTGTTTTATATTCTTTCGGTGTTCTTATGAGTTGGTTTTGTATTACTGCATTAATCTGTCTTACTTTTTTTTCGCTCAACCAGTTAATTCCGTACCTTTGCAACAGGAGGTGATGCTTTTGGTATTGATCCAATAGCGCTGCAGATCGAAGTCGGTGATACATTAGTTAATGCACCACAAAGTAAGCAAAAATTAAGCGAGTAACAGACGTCTGCCAATGAGGCCAGATGGTCCTTACGGGGTATCCGTATCATCGCTCAGGCGCGAAGTGCTGAGCTACGCTTGGTGTTTCGCAGTATGCAATTACAGCAACTGAACTGGTTCGGTTTATCGAAAGCGGCAAGTGAGTTGTTGTTACCAATCATGGGGGTAGCTGGATTCCATAATTTAAAGATTCTCGATCAGATCCGCGCCGGAACGGTAAGTATGCCGTTCTCGATGTATAACAATTTTGACAAGGCGTTGCTGCCATTTGTGTTGCTGATGGTTTTATTTCCAGGGCAGCATACAGGCCATCCTACATGGCAATGGTTGTTGCCGGTTGCCGCAGTTCCTCTGCTGACCCTTGTGGCAGTTTTCCTGCGGGGATTAAAACCTGATGGCAATGCTCCGGAGCGGTTATTCCAGTTTATCTTTGCGAACATTTTTTTTGTCTCATTGACTGAAGAAACGCTGTTTCGTGGCTATCTGCAACAGCGGCTGTCTGGTTTTATGCCTCCTGTTCTGGCGTTGTATATCTCGGCACTGATTTTTGGCGCTATGCATCAGGCCGGGGGCATGATGCTGATTGTCTTTGCGACTCTTGCCGGTGTTATTTCTGGTCTGGATGTGGAGCGGACGTCTCTAGGTAGCGGTATTTTTTCATGCCAGACTCAATATTGTTCACCTGCTTTTCTGTACTTACCCTGCGGCAGCACATGGGTAACAATACAAAAGATAATTCCCCCGAGGGTTCGATCTGTTGTATTGAGTCATAGAGAAACCAGAATATGATGCACTTATAATTAAGTGCATCTTCGATTCAGCCATTGTTTATTTTATAAATTACATTTCCGGATAAATCATAATGTAATCCCGGATAACTCCGTATACTTACACTATCTATCATCATGGCAGTAAATAATTAATGACCTATATCATTCGGGGATACTTATGCTCACACGACTGACAGATACAAAAAATAAATCAATCCCACATTTATTCGCGATGACAGGCGCTGTCCTGCTGGCAATGGCGTTACTGTCACCGCTGACAACGGTACATGCCGAAGATAAAACCTCAGTTAAAGTCGGTATTATGAGTGGTGAGGACGAAGACGTCTGGCGCGAAGTAGTAAAACAGGCTGCCAGCAAAGGGCTGACGGTAAAAACCGTGGTGTTTAATGATTACAATCAGCCAAATGAAGCACTGCAAAACGGCGAAGTTGATGCCAATGCTTTTCAGCACCAGCCATTCCTCGATAATCAAATAAAGGTCAACCACTACGATATCGTGCGTGTCGGTGATACTGCGGTATGGCCGATTGGCCTCTACTCAAAAAAAGTCAAATCGGTTGCAGAGTTGAAATCGGGTGCGGTGATCGGTGTCCCTAACGATCCGGCTAACGAAGCGCGTGGTCTGAACTTATTACAACAGGAAGGGGTGCTGAAGCTAAAACCGGGCGCAGGCATTTTCGCCACAACGGCGGATATCATCGACAACCCGCGGCATATTCAAGTCAAAGAACTGGATGCGGGTATTATTGGTCGCTCGGTGCCGGATCTGGATGCCGCGATCGTAAATACCGACTGGGCACTGAAAAGCGGCCTGACGAAGCAGGACCGTATCGCGCAGGAAGGGGTAAAAAATAATCCCTATAACAACTTTATTGCCGTAAAAAAAGAGAACGTCAACGAACCCTGGGTGAAAACGCTGGTGGCGTCGTATCAGAATGATGCGGTGAGGAGGGTTTTTGACCGGGTTTATAAAGGGACCGGGATCACCGCCTGGTAAAACAACTGATATGAGGCGAGGTGACTCGCCTCACTGACCGAAGACGTCTTGGGCCTCTGACCACAAGATGAGGGAGAGTGGGGGAAATAAAGGGAAATGATGTTGCGTCATCTGGAGTGGTTCAAAGCCGCAGACCTTATTGTTAAAGGCATGGAAGGTGCCATCGCCAACAAAACCGTGACCTATGACTTCGAACGTCTAATATTAGATTATCGTTTTTCTTAATTTGCGGTGCGCTTTGCATGCCGATAAACCGGGCGGAACATTCCACACGCCAACCTTTACTGGAAAAGGTGCGATCTTGCCGTTCCATGCCTGACCTGCTGCAACAGGTCAGTTAATTACCGTGACATGTCACGGTGGAATTTTTAACTTCAGCTCATGCCAGTCGCGATTAAGCTAGCATGCTTCCTCTATAACACAAACGCATTCCGTTACTGGCAACTGCTCATCGCAGCGTCGACAGTTGCGTTTATGCAGTTTTGCTATCAGCTTCTCCAACTGATCGTTATCTATGCGAATAAGCATGGTGAGATATTCGCTAATGACGTACAAAGACCGGCACAATTTTGGACCAGCATTTCGAGTTCCTGATTGTCGAGTGTTACCTCAATGCTCTTTCCCCCGGCAGCGGCCTGTTTGGCACGCTGCTCGGTTATGCGGATTAAGGATGACCTATCTCTCACTTTTGCCATAATTAAATTCGGGGCGTCGAAAATTCTTATTAAATCCCTTACGGCCTAAGGCTGAAAACTTTCCATTATGGATTGTGTAACCACATACTTTGTTTTCATCTATATAGACAACATTGAATCTTGGGTGGTTACGAGGAATTTTTTCAAGATAAATACCCAGACCTTGCTGTCTCTCACGCATTTTCAGCAATTCCCGGGCTACTTCTTGCCATTCCTCCACGCTAACAGTATGTCTGTCACTCCCCCTTACGGATATATCCATTCTAATCAATTGATTAAGTCTCTCATCACTTATTAACATTCTCCCCCCTTGCTTAAGGTGTATAAAAAAACAATCACTCTAAGTGATCACCTTTGATAGTTAAATAAAGAATAAGTTTCAAATTTTATATATTAAATACCCATATATTTTACATATGGGTAAAAAAATCAGCAATTGTGGGGGGGTTCTATAGCATTCATGCTATTAAATAATATTTTCATTCATGGTATCTCGCATCTCTAAAAGCGTACGAAACTTGGTAATAATGCTACTTAACAACAAGTTATTTAAGGGAAACTTGTTCGTTCAGCATTGATTTTGGTTAAGTCATCCTCATGGATCCGCATCCGGGCTGAATTAGGTAATGGTGTGAGTATCGAGGATGATTGACCCGGCTATAGTGAACATTTTCAGCTTTATTCCACACTTTCCTTATTGACGGCCTGCTTTATGGTGCAGAGTCTAATTTCGATAAATGTCTCTTCATTCATTTCAGTGAATTCCAGAGATTTGGCTACCATTGCTTACGGATAATCAATTGCCAACTTTGCAAGGTATGCAACAAAGTCTGTAACACCTATGTAAGTATCCCGTTAAAACAGACCATTAACTTTTAGGGATCTTCCGTCATAATTATTATGTGTTTTGAGGGGATCACAATGCGTAAAGCCCGATTCACCAAACACCAGATCATTGCCGTTCTGAAATCCGTCAAAGCCAGATGCACCGCCAAGGATGTCTACGCTACTCTGAACAATTTAAGGCTGAAGCACTCAGGTGGCTTATTGAATGCCGTGAATCAGTCCCTGCACTGGCAACAGAGCTGGGTATCACCACTCACAGCCTCTACACATGGTTAAAGAAACACGACAAGAAGGTTCCGGCTAAATCAGTAATCGCTGATAGTGAAATAGTCCGGTTGAAGAGGGCGCTTTTACGGGTTACTGCGGAAAGGGACGCATTAAAAAAGGCATCGGCGTACTTCACTGCCCGGCAAAACTGAAGTACGCCTTCATTCGTGAAAATGCGGACTTCTGGCCTGTTAACATGCTGAATTGATATTCATCCCAGCGGTTATTATGCCTGATTACAGCAACCCAGCTCTTTAGTGGCTACTGATAAGCAAAGGCTTTGGGTGCTCATCAGGCAGCTTTGGTATGGGTCAGGAAGCACATATGGATACCGGCACATTTTTGAGGACCTCAGGGATTTGGGGGAAGTATGTAGCCTGAATTATGTCCGGGCAGCCATGAAAAAATCAGGGAAGAGGGGACACCCGCTACCAACGAGCGGTAATCCCTGCACATGGAGCAGTCGACAGCGCTTATTACTATCCAGAAAAGCCATATTTTTGTCCTCCTTTGCCAAACCTACGCCTGGTTATCGGAACGTCCCGCCTGGAGATGAAATTGATGACTCTGTTCAATTTACGCATCAGGAATGGCGTCATGCATTAAGGTGGAATGGTCCTGCACAGCGGATCACCCGGAGAGGAACTTGTCGCGAGATGCAACTGGTGACGAATTTTTTTGAGTGCTTGCAGGATGGGACAATTAACGGAGCCATATTTGCGACAGAGCAAGAAGCCAGGCAGCAAATCCAGCGCCCTGACGTGGCTGAGCAGCCAGTCGACCAGCGACTGCGTCCAGGTGGCTTCAGCCAGGTGTAGTTTGACGCGCCCATAACGGCCACGAAGATCTGCGCCTGCCGGCATTCGCCGGTTGAGGGGGCGATGATGCTCACCGTCGGACCGCAGTAGTCGATAAAGCATTTTCGCCGGCGATGTGCAGCTGCCGCATGGAGCGCTTCTGCTTCTGACTCCAGGCCTGATAGCGGAAGCAGAACTGTGAGTAGCTGTAGGCCCTGACGGTATCCGCTGACCGTACTCCCCCCACAGCAGGTGTCGGGTGATACCTTTATGCTACAGCTCCATATGCACGGTGGACCAGTCGGGATCTTCGGGTGCGCCGGGCTGGCTGTCAGATTCGGGGTAAAGGCGTGCCAGCTGTGCGTCAGACATGCCTTCCGGCAGCGGCCAGGGCATCGCAGCCTCCGTGAGCCGCCTGAGCATTTTCTGGATAGCACCGGTACTGACGTCAACGCACTGGCTTATCTGGCGGAAAGAGAGTCCGACGTCAAAACGCAGTCTTAAAATTTCACGGATTTTATGCATTGTTAACCTCTGATTAGGCCTCTCTCTCTCCTGAAGGGGGAAAAGAGAGATATAGCAGGAAAAAACAAGGCGTTAAGAAGGATCCCGGGGAACGTGAACGGTGATTCTGGCGTCATGAACAGTGATTCTGGTCATGGGGCAGAATTGTGGCACTTTGAGCCAGAAATCGCGTTCACGATAAATCAGAATCAGCGTTCACGTTCCGCCAGAATGGGTGTCCACGATGAGCCAGAATACGCATTGGGGGCGTTTACGTCCGTTATGAGCTGTGAGTTCAACCGATGGATGCAACACACTGATCAAACTGCTCTGTGGTCATCCGTAGTTTAGCGTTTTACCCGGCCTCTTGTTCAGCTTATCAGGCAAGCTTCCACTCACAAAATGTCCCGCAGGCCGGTTCAACGAACTGAACCGGCCTGGTCCTGCATTAAACTATCCAGCTAAGCAGCAATGTTGCGGCAATCACCGTTGATGCGCCTCCAATGCGGGTGGCAATTTGTGCGAAGGGCATCAATGCCATTCTGTTGGATGCCGAGAGGATTGCCACATCCCCCGTACCGCCCAGGCCACTATGACAGCTTGTCACGATAGCCGCCTCGACCGGATACATATTTAACTTTGTGGCAATGAGATAGCCGCTGAGCGCCATGGCAATGACGATCGATCCGCACACAATAACGTAGCCAACAGAGAACACCGCGACCACGCTTTCCAGTGGAACATAAAGCATGCCGAGTCCAATCATCAGTGGCCAGACTAATACCGCGGAGACAAATTTATAACAGCTGCTCGCGCCCTGCTCCATGGATTTTGGGATCACCTGTGCGTACTTGCACAATACGGCAATCAGGATCATCAGAACCGGACCAGGAATATGCACGAGTTTTTCAAATAACCCGCCGACGATAAAAAATGTGCATATCATCAACAACCCACCGCCCATGAGTTGAAAGTCGGTGCGCTGCGCCTCCTGCGTCTGTGCGAAGACACAGTTATCCTCATCACTGCGGATCAGCATACCGTTGCCGGTCAGGGAAGGACGGCGCATTCCTATACGCGCCAGCACGCCAGCGCAGATAATGGCAAAGATATTGCCCACCACTGCTGCGGGTGCCAGTTGGGCAACATAAACATCCGGGGTTTGCCCGAGAATTGCGGAATAGGCCAGTGACAGCGGTAATATACCTTCACCGATGCCACCGGCGATAATGGGCACGATGATAAAGAAAAAGGTGTGATACGGTGAGTAGTCAAATAATGTTCCTACCAGCAGCCCGGAGAGCACCGAGATCACAGTACCGGTTACCAATGGTACAAACATTCGGATCATGCCCTGAATCAGGATCACCCGATTCATGCCGAGAATGCTGCCTACGACCAGACAGGCAATGACAAAATAAAGCAGGTTGGCTTCCTTCATCAGCAGATGGACGGTTGCTAACGTATGCGCTTCAAATAGGCCAAAATAGACCAGTACAGAGGGCACCATCAGGCACAATATTGCTGGCCCACCGACGTCTTTCAGCACCGGCAACATACGGCCTATTTTGGCAAAGGCAAAACCAAGCGTCATGATCACCGCCAGGCCGCCAATCATGTTTTTCGGTAATAAACCCGCGATAGCTGAAATGGTGACAATCGAAGCGATACCGATAAACAGCAGCAAGGGTACAGCTCCGACTTCAAGTCCGTGCAAGCGCGAAAAAAAAAGTTGTCCGCCCGTAGGGGATGCGTCAGCAGAGGAAGAGAGAGGATTATCTTTCATTATTTCACCTGATTTCTATATTAACAGTGGGTCAGGAATAACCGCTGGGTTATTCGTAACGTAACGGAATAAAACCCTTGAAAAAAAGCTAACAAAAATAAATATTACCACCAAGAAGTTATGATTGAATAAATAACATAACCTTCGGGCTGTAAAGTTAGTAATGGTTACTGCTTGTTGAATTTGTGAGTGCCGTGGCAATTCACATTTAAATAACTTAAATAGGCCATTAGTAAATAAAATAATTGCGCAGACATATACATTGGATGCTTCTAATGAAAATACAAACTTAGAACTTCAATCTTTCCATTTAACTAAAGTATTTCTTTTGAAGCTAATTAAAGCATACGAAGTGTGATTCGTATCACCTTTGGAAGAAAATACGATTGATAAAGTTCTGCCTGAAAACTATCTCATTAAAACAAAAACAGGATATTTTATGCCTTCACTACTCTTACAATCTTTATTCCCTTTAGTATTTATCATGTTACTAGGGTGGCTAAGTGGAAAATTAGGGTATACGCACCGTAAGGATGCCACTGTGTTAGCGACGGTGGTGATTCGTTTTGCATTACCATTTCATCTTTTTATCGGGGCAATGAACACCAACCCGGACAAAATCAAAAACTTCTCGTTTATGGCTGTGCTGGTTATAGGTCTTATGGGCTCTTATTTACTGACACTGATCCTGTCGCGTTACGTTTTTCGTCATGATATCAAGACCGGTGCAATACAGTCTTTGGTTTGCGCTTTTCCTGATATGGCCTATTTTGGCGCGCCGGTACTAGCCGTGCTGATTGGGCCAGAAGGATTTTTAGGGGTGCTAATTGGAAATTTAGTCACCAGCGTATTAATGATTCCGTTGACCATTATCTTAATCCGCATGGGCGATAAAGATACCGACAGTGAAACGCTACATCCGGGCAAACTGATTATGCAGAATTTATTGCGGGCGGTGCGTAACCCGATTGTCTGGATCCCTGTATCCGGTGTAGTGCTGAGTCTGGCTGGTGTGCAGTTACCGCATCTGTTGAGTGCGCCGATTGAGATGGTTGGCAAAATTTCCGGTGGTCTGTCGCTGTTTGCACTCGGTCTGCTGTTTTACGGGTGAGCGTCCGTCGCTGAATCTCCAGACCTTTACCAATATCAGCATCAAAAATCTGATCCAACCCGCCATGATGGCAGCAGCCGGGCTGGCATTTGGCCTGAGCCACACATTAATGCAGCAGGTAGTGATTATTGGTGCCACACCTTCTGCTATCGCTGCGGGAATGTTTGCCCTGCGCAGCGACACCTATATCGAATCTGCATCTTCTTCCATTCTTATTGGCACTGCGATCGGCGTATTAACTGAGGGCGTGATGATCTATTTGATTTCTTGATCCTGTTTTCTATTATCCCCGATATATCGGGATCCGTGTCGTTATTATTCAGTTTATTATCCAGTCAGGAGTAGCAATAATGTTACGCAAAGAAACGCTTTATACGCCTTATAATGGTGCCGTGTTACTGGAGAACCCGTTACTTAATAAAGGCCTTGCATTCACTGATGACGAACGTCTGGCCTTTAATCTGTATGGATTATTACCGCATAACGTCGAAACCATTGAAGAACAAACAGAACGCGCATGGCAACAATTTTGTCACTTCAAAAAAGACATCTCCCGCCATGTTTACTTACGCAACATTCAGGACACCAACGAGACGCTTTTTTATAATCTTCTGCGTTGTCATATGCAGGAAACCTTGCCGATTATCTACACCCCAACGGTTGGCGAAGCCTGTGAGCATTTTTCTGATATTTATCGCCGCGCCAGAGGATTATTTATCTCATGGCCGGATCGGGACCGCATCGATGAAATGCTGCAAAATTTTTCACGGAATGATATTCGCGTGATTGTGGTTACCGATGGAGAACGCATTCTCGGTCTCGGCGACCAGGGCATCGGAGGGATGGGAATCCCGATTGGAAAACTTTCGTTATATACCGCTTGCGGCGGAATTGACCCGGCATCGACGCTGCCAATCATGCTGGATGTGGGTACCAATAACAGTCAGCATCTTGAAAATCCGCTGTATATGGGGTGGCGTCATCCGCGAATCAGTGACGATGACTATATCGAATTTATGGATATGTTCATTGAAGCCATCAAAGCGCGCTGGCCAAATGTACTCCTGCAATTTGAAGATTTTGCCCAGAAAAATGCAACTAAACTTCTGAACCGTTACCGCCACCAGTTGTGCTGCTTTAATGATGATATTCAGGGAACGGCTGCGGTCACCACCGGCACGTTGATTGCCGCCTCTCAGGCGGCGGGAATGCGCTTACGCGATCTGCGCGTAGTTTTCCTCGGCAGCGGCTCCGCCGGATGTGGCATCGCGGAGAAAATCATTGCCTTGATGGTCGACGACGGTCTGACCTCGAATGAAGCACACAATAACATTTTCATGATCGATCGCTTTGGTCTGTTGACCGATGACATGCCTAATTTACTAGATTTCCAGAAAAAAATGGTCTCGCCCCGTCGTCTTATCACTAACTGGGAGACCGATTCAGAGCATATTTCTCTGCTGGACGTGGTGCGCAATATCCATCCCAACGTACTAATCGGCGTTTCCGGGCAACCTGGTCTTTTCAGCGAAGAAATCGTGAAAGAGATGCATCGTCACTGTTCCCGTCCCATTATCATGCCGTTGTCGAACCCGACTTCACGCGCTGAAGCCCGGCCCCGTGATCTGATTGAATGGACGCAGGGAGCTGCGCTTATTGCAACGGGAAGCCCTTTTGAGCCGGTTTTTTATCAGGACGAATCGTACGAAATAGCCCAGTGCAACAATGCGTATATTTTTCCGGGGTTAGGTCTGGGTGTACTGGCAGGTAAGTTAACTCGCGTCACAGACACCATGCTGAGCGTGGCCAGCAAAGCCCTTTCCGCGTTCTCCCCGCTGGCGAATACAGAGAAAGGGGGGCTGCTGCCGCCAGTCGATATCATTGAAACCGTATCGAAAACCATCGCCCTGCAGGTAGCCTGTGCGGGTCAGCAGGAGGGCGTTGGTCCGGTGATGAGTGAAGAGGAATTAAAAACACGCCTCGAAAATATCTACTGGGATACGCGCTATAAAGCGTACAAACGCGCATCCTTCTGATAATCAGCACGGCAGAGCGAGCCATACTCTGCCGCGCATTAATGAAGGCCAGCATGATAAAACTACGGTGCCGGAATGGTCACGGCCAGCCGCATTAAAACAGATACGGTGAGGAGTAAAATCCATTACGCACGCCATATTTTGCATGATAAAGCGACTGTATTTCAGGGTTATGCGGGTGATCTTAATGAGCTCGCAATATTAGGTGCGGCTTCTCTGGCTGCATCACTTTCTCAAAAACTTAACCTCCCTGTTAGTACTATAGGTACCCCTGCAGTTATAAAAGGTATCTCCTCAGGTTGAACCGTACCAGTTTTGTTGGAGAGAGTTAAGTCAGGGAACTCAGGTTGCCAGAGCCTTTTCCCCTATGGAAGCGTGATACGCTTTTTCTGTTTCGAGGAAATAAAGGAGGTCAGCAATCCATGATGTTCGCCATAGAACAGCTGCGTGGGGAGCCCCGACGAAGTTCCGGTGTGAAAACGGTCATCAGCAGCTGCTGAACTTCGTAAATCTTTCGCACATAGACACCTTCTGCAGTAAAGATAGCGGGGTATACCGACGTCAGGAGGATTTATCATGTCACACAATTTAGCCGCACGAAGTCCGGAAGAACGCACGAAGGTAAACGTGGATCTGGCCGCTTCAGGCGTGGCGTACAAAAAGCGTCTTAATCAGCCCGTTATCCCTCCTGAGGTTGAAAGGCAGCAGCCGGAGTCGCTACGTAATTACTTCAGGGAGCGCCTGCAGCATTACAGAAATCTGGCTCTGCAGTTTCTTTGCGGGACCGATTCGGTTTATCAGAAAGAACCAAAAGGTGAATGACCGGATGGGGATGTTTTGTGGGGCAGTCATGTACAGGACCCTCCTTTCAAGGGGATATTTTACTTCTGATGAGATGACGTAGGCGATCCCTGCATCAGTCCGATCATCCACAGG
Source organism: Pantoea sp. App145 (assembly GCF_047947045.1). Classification (NCBI taxonomy): domain Bacteria; kingdom Pseudomonadati; phylum Pseudomonadota; class Gammaproteobacteria; order Enterobacterales; family Erwiniaceae; genus Pantoea; species Pantoea sp. App145. The sequence continues at coordinate 220,050 of NZ_CP133292.1, read as the reverse complement.
CCTGTCAAAAAATGCCGCCATAACGATCGCGACAGTCAGCTCTGTCATCTGGTTTTTTTCAATCCAGGCAGTAATCAACTGAGCACCGCCATCCAGCAGCGTGCGTAATTCTGCCAGCAAACAGGACGACAGCATTTGAGCGCCTCCGTCCAGTAATTCTGTCAGGTGACTGGCAATGGTTTCATTATTCCTGTTGAATCAGTGGCGAATTTTTGCAAGAACCTCGTGATATCATCCATCAGCCCCGCTTGTATTCGTCGAGTAGCTCCGGCTGCTTGTCAAATAAGTGGAACAGTTTTACCAGCATAAAAGGCAGCGAGAGAGGGCCGGTCTCATAGCGGCCGAAGGCGTTGGCGCCGCCATCGAACCATTCCGCTGCCTGGTGCTGGCTCAGGTTCAGACGCTTACGGACCGTGGCGAAACACTTCGCGTCCACTTCACGGTTAAATTCGGTCGTGGCGGTTAAAAAACGGGCCGCGTCAGCATCGTCTAAAATACCTTCTCCACACGCATCGCAGAAATGACCGCTGAGGTTGCGGATGGTGGTTTGTTTTCCTTTGTACTCATACTGCATGTCGCGCGATTCATATTTCATTTTCGCGCCGTTACAGATTGGGCATTTTATAAATCACCCGGTTTAAAAGACATGATCAACACGCCGTCGGTCACGATAAACTCTAGATAAATTTGCTTTCCATGATAGTCCGGGCGGTAAACCTCATGCCAGTTCGTATGGTCATCATAGGCCGTCATGCTTTTAAAAAAATCGTCCGTGGCCCGCGGGCGGATCGATAGACTGACACAGCAGTTGGCGGCTGACGACGCGTCGGTTATGGCCGAGCGACACCGGCTTGAGGTCATCCTCATTACCGCGCTGCTGGACGCGGTGGAGGCCATCCGCGACAACGCGGTTATTCTGCACCGCGAGACCAGCTATATTGCTACCGGCAACGCTGACCTGTCTGACCGGACCTCTACTCATGCCGCCGTGCTGGAGCAGACCACGGCCAGCATGGAGGAAATCACCGCCATCTACAACACGGAGAACGCCCGTGAGGCGCGAGAGCTGGCGGGCCGCACAACCGGCACCACGCAGCGGGGAGCCGAGCTGGTGCCGCAGGTCTCCGCCACAGCGGGCAGACGACCGCTCTGGGCGGAGCGATCACCCGTTTTACTCTGCCTCCCCTTCAGTTCCCGGGCGGCAGGTGAATCCCCGGCGACCCGTCACCTGACGGCGACTGGGTGGCCTTTGGGCATCAGTAGCGTGTAGGGCGCGGTGGCGGGTTTTTCTCCAACCACAAGCGCACGCGGTCGGTTTCCGGGCCCGCTTCCCGCACGGCCCGGGTCAAGCGTTCCTGGGTCGTACGCAGCTCCAGCGTCCAGAACGTGATTTGCCACTGTTCCCGGATATCTATGCGGCTGAGGTCAACGGGTACCCGCCGCTGAATATAATCACGGTTTTTCATCAGGTTATCCTTTTTATCGGTACAGAGATGGCGGCATAATAAACACTGCTGCCGTCAGGCCCTACCTATCCTGGCGGATAATCAGACAGAAAATACCGGAATAATCTCTCTGTCAGGATTTCGTTGAGAAAGAAGATGATTCCTAGGGGGGAAGGGGAATTAAAGCTTTCTCGCGGATTGAATAATGCGAAGTGGCGGGATGGTTTGTTCATTGCGGCCAGAGGTTCATCAGTGAGTGACCTGGTTGCACGCGTTGCATTACGAAATAAACTTAAGATTATGTAATGATTAATTTATCACCCGCTACGCGCTCTGCGTTATTTTTCATCCTGTCGTGCCGGACCGGTAAGTCAACTGCTTTGACCTATTGATGAATTATTGCGCCAGTATGCGCTGATGCCGAGCAAGGTTCGCACCGATGATATCCCGGAGCCTGTACATGACCGGGCAGTGGCAAAACCCGCACGGCCTGGTTGTGAGTATACGTGCGCGGCGACAGAAACGCAGGTTCACAGATGCTGCGGAGGTAGGTGAGTGGGATATTATTGTAAATATATGAGACGACGGTATGAAAAATTTATTCATTCGGAGTTCGTTAAATCAGCATCTTTCCGATAATATTAACTGGCCCTGCACTGGGGATCGTCCGTTGTTACCTCCTTGTGAATTAGTATTTTTCTCCATACTCCCATGTGCTGGATCTTTTTTTAGCGGCCCCGGCCAGAAAAAGAAAGGACCGCATGCATTAGCGGCCATTTTGCAGATAAATGAATCAATGCGGTATTTCAGATACTTCTTTGACGTCGGTTTTATTAATCTGCTGTTTAACACCGTTCGCGTCTGTGTAGCCCAACAGGCCCGTGTCCGATTCTTTAGGTTTGCCGTCGCTGACAATCGTTCTGCCGTCGTTGGTGTGAATGGCATAGCTTGTACGCGTGCAGCCAGTCAGAGCGGAAAGGGAAACTACTGCTGCAAATAGTGAAACAAAAACCTTTTTCATGACCAGCTCCTTTTACTTGTATCAGTTGTCGAGTTCGCTCATGTTGGTAATTTTGTCGCGGTTAATTTGCTCGGTTCTGCCGGTCGTGGCATCTTTGTAGGATACCAGCCCCGTATCACTGTCAACCTTGGGTTTACCGTCCGTTACGATGGTACGCCCGTCCGTGGTCTTGATGGCTTTGTTTGAAGAGCACCCGGTGACAGTGAGTATCATCAGAGCGGCCATGAAAGTAACTGATAACGTCATTTTGTTCATAACAGACCTTTTAGAAATAACAGTTATTCGGGGGTAACCTACTAAGTATAGAAGCGTTTTTCACGATCTGCTCAGGCACCGGACTACTCTCTGCAATCAATATCAGTAGAACTCTTATGTTAAAAGTGTGATGCCTGGCAAGTTCGGTGAAGATTCATTGGTGGCTGCGCCTATGGGCCTGCAGAGGAGCACCATAACTATAAATGTGCCTCGCCTGCTGCTATATGTGATTGTTGCCCTCGGTGCGGGAGCCACTTTTCCACCGAAGGTAATACCATTGCAGAATCCTGAGAGCGTACCGCGTTTGCTGCCGGACGTTCGTGCAGGCAGAAAGCTTCATACCATTCGGTGACGGGAACACGAAATCGTCCCGGGCCCTATGCTTTACGTGAGCCTAGTGGTCAACAAAAACTGGCCACCGCTTTAGAGTTTTTCCAGTATCGACTTTCCGATTCATTTGGCGGTAATCTGCCGTTATATTAATGCGGGCTAATAACTCACGATGTAATCGGTTATTGCATGAGAGGCTTCACTGAAGTTCATGTACCCCATTACAGTAACCCATCCATTTTTCAGACTCCGGAAGAACCGCTCCATTGGGCTGTTATCCCAGCAGTTCCCACGTCGACTCATGCTCTGCTTGATCCGGCAACACCAAAGTAATTGCCTGAACTGCCGGCTTGTGTAGTGGCCACCCTAGACGCCCTTCTAAGAGTCGAGCCGTTATCGGGATGCTGCTGACCTGCCTGTTTTGAGTACGCAGTAATGTATAAACTTCGCGTGAGATATAACGCTTCAGGCAGCGTATTGCTTCCATTTTTGTATGTCCTTCAGCTACTCGCCTGTCTACATACTTCCTGTTTTTTTCATCAGTTCGTAATCGACCGATGGCGATGATGTGAAGAGCACTATTCTCAGCACGATCTCCGCCCGGTTAAGTCGGTAACGGTTCGTTTTCCCAGAGGAGACAGGAACTGGGCTGACACCACACAGTGCTGCAAAACCTGATTCTGAGCGTAGTCGTTGGGGATTGTCTCCGGCAGTGATCAGCAACTGCGAAGCGCTTTCGTATCCAATGGCATTACGTTTAATCAGCTCAGGCGCCAGCTCGTCGACAATTGCCGCAATCATGACATCCAGATCAGCGATTTCGTCATGTAACTCGAGATAGCGTCGGGCCAGAGATTTTAATGCAATGCGATAAACGTTCGTAACATTGCGGTATTCACTGGCATCTGGCCTCCAGGATCCCAGTGTTCTGATAAGCTGCATGCGCGTCATATTTCTGAGCAGTTCGTGTAGCTCATCCGGTGCAGAGATAATATGGGAATGAATAATCTGAGGAGCGACTCTGCGGGCTGATATCGCTGTTTTTCGGCAGGTTTTTAGCACCCGCAGAGACTCAATCATGCCATCCCGTGTTTTTGGCGTGACTGTCCGTATTCTTGCGAATGCGGCATGAGCGGCACTCTCTGCATCAATAGTGTCGCTTTTACCACGCTTGCGTCGCTCCATGCGATCGGGTGCCGTTACCTCAAGCACTTCTACTCCGGCTTTGTGTAAGTAACACAGCAGTACTGAGCCGTAAGTGCCTGTGCACTCAACACCAATTCGCTGTACTGAGCCAAAAGTGGCCATCCACGCCAGCATCTGGCGGTAGCCCTGTCGTGTTGTGGAGAAGTATTCCGTCCCGAGGACTTTGTTGTTTTGATTAACCACAGCGGCAACATGCAGCTCTTTATGCGTATCTACACCACCCACAATGGCAGAAGCAGTGGCGTCAGTATTTTCATCATTAATGGCTGGTCACCTGTCAGGACGGCATGATTGAATCCCCTGACTAATAACCCGGACCGGACAGTAACGAGACACGATGTCAGGCCCTTCTTGAGTCACGCGCACAGGTGAGGAGATGCCTCGCATGAAGAAACTTCCGGCAACCGACGAGTCCAGGGCATGACACAAAAGGTCGATCGCTGTGTGAGTCAGGATGCGGGAAGATCTTCACTGCATCAGTATTCACATCAATCTGCTCAGAGAGCAAACAACTCAATGATGAAAACTGACACCGTCATTATTACTATCGCTGTGGAACATCACTCCGGTTGGTTTTCCCCGACACGCCTAGGCCATTTCCAGCTCTCTGATGGTGGGTTTGCTGTTAGGTGAGAATGGCATTGCCCAGCCAACGGGTTTTCTGGCAAACAGATCGAGAACAACGGCAAAATATACCCAGCGTTTTCCTGTCCAGATATAAGTTACGTCGCCGCACCATACTTGGTTGGATCGGTGACCGCGAACTGACGTTCAAGGTGGTTCGGTATAGCGATGTGCTCCTGTCCACCGCGTTTATACCGGTGTAATGGCTGTTTGCAGCTTACAAGTCCCCGCTTTTTCATGAGTTTGCCAGCAAGCCCGCGTCCCATACGGAAGCCTTTAAGCGTTGCCATGACTGATGCAGTGTAAATCCTGCACCTAGCTACGCAGCGCTGTACGCCTGATATCCGGTTATCATGACGACTTTTCCAGTATTTGTAGCTGCTATGGTGAACCCCAAGCACATGGCAGAGTGTCGCCACGGGATAGCGCGCTCTGAGTTTCCCGATTAACGGGAACTGTTCAGGGAGTCTGACATCAAGAGCGCGGTAGCCTTTTTAAGATGTCTTTTTCCATTTCAATACGTTGAAGTTTTTTCTTTAACTCACGTATTTCAATCTGTTCCGGTGTCATTGGCGAAGATTCGGGCGTTTTGCCCTGACGTTCATAACGCAACTGTTTTAACCAGCCGCGTCATGGTAGACAGTCCGATATCCATCGCTTTAGCCGCTTCAGCAATGGTGTAGTTCTGAGCGACAACTAGCTGTGCTGATTCGCGTTTGAACTCTGCACTGAATTTTTTTATTGGGGCACCTGCATTGTTCTGAGGCGAACATATCACCTCTGTTCAGGAGGCCAAATTCAGTGTGCCACTACAAACGTCTAAGTTTAGAGAGAAAATCCGAAAAGAGTATGAGTCTTTTTCCTATGGTGTTTTTGAAGACATTGACGCAGCTTATGTTCTTACAAATTTAGCAAGGGAAGCTTCGAAAACTTCAGGGCTAGTTAATAACCTATCAAAATGGGCTGGGCTACAATTCCTGCTATGGGACGCTCAGATGCGAGTAGGCATATCATATGAAGAACATAACTCAGGTTGAAGCTTAGGGATGATATTGCGTGTCAGCGTCCAGAACTCAGAGACGAGTGAGCATTCGGTCTGCTCAAGAACGAAGGTCTCCCGCTGTTTTTTAAGATACGAAGCATTGGTTTCATGAAAATCGTGCGATGTCAACCTGCTAAAAATGGGGGTTCATTGTCCTTAAGAAATAATTACTATTCCAGCTAGCGTTGTCACTAAGTTAGACACATTTGCATCGCAAGGAAGTGTACTTATACGTTCTAAGTTTAGGGCCGAACTCAGGGTGAATCGATACTATGGGCATGTCAGAGGAAAAGTACAATACGATGCGTCGTATGAAAAACGGTGCAGAATACAATTTGCGTGGGGATAAAGTTGTAGGAATAGAAGTAAGAAAAGGTCCCAAATACGATAATCGGAAAGTTGTTAATTGTCGTAGCTTGCCACCATTAATACGCGAAGGATTAATTGATTTTGAACGTTATCCAAGTGACATGACTCGCTATTACAGAGTCAGACTTACAGATGAAGGAGAGAAACTTCTAAAGAAAGGAGTGTAAAGCTCCTTACACCTGAGGTTATCGCACTAGATAATTGGATCTTGCAGAAAAGTAATTGATTGTCGATTAGCGCCTTCAGGCGCTTTTTCTGTTGTATCAATTTTTTTGAAGAGTGTATATCCGCAGGAAATCAGAAAACCAGAGGGTGGTTTCTTAAGTTATGACATGAACGTAGCGGGGTGATGTTATTGATTGTCATGGACGAAATGATGGATTTTCCGGTGGTCATTTACAGATGATGGAGCGGGACCGGATAACAAAGAAGTGGCATGGAAAATCAAAATGGCTAATCAGGCCACGGGTATTATTGCGCCTGCAGCCAATGCGGTAATTCTTTCATCAAACGCTTCATTAAGCGTTCCTTTCATTATGTACTGTGATCACCACTGAGATGCATGCCAAAGGCTATGGCACTTCGTCTATTCGAATTCAGCAGAACCACACCCGCAATGAACACGGGTTTGAGGAAGACAAGCATTTCTTCAAAGTTACGGGTAAGGAGCTGAAATTTAGACGACCTTCTTTCAGAGGTTTGATTAATAAATATATAATATTGCTGATTCTCTGGAGCTAGCGATGTGCATCCCGCCATGCCAAGATTCAGGAAACCTATCAGGCCTGGGAGTTCTACAAGCAGCTGGAAGACACTTATTTCCGCTTGCGAGAAGTTTACGGTGTTATGCTTCCCGATATTTCAGACACGATACAGTTGGCCCGCGCATGAGCTGATGCAATGGAAACGGGAATACAGGCCGAAGTGCTGAATCAGCGGCAGGCACAGTATATCGATCATCTTGAAAATCTCCTCTGCGACGGGCTTTCCCTTGTTCAGTTCTGTAAACACCTAATGGCGTTAACGTCAGTATGGTGAGTGCATTCCTTAAGGATTCCAATTGACTCTACGATGACAATCCGAACGGGCGCGGGGTCACTCCATATTTTCGCCGGTTTAGCTCAGTTTGCAGAGCTCCTGAACTGCAATCAGGATATTGTGGGTTCGAAGCCTGCACCGGCACCAGATTAACCCAGCGGCTGACGAGACAGGTAATGACCGCCGATGTGCGTCAGGGTTTTATTTGCTGGGCCAGTTTGATACTTTGTGGCGAATGTGGTGGAATCCCCCCTGTGTGGTGGGGTGTATCGGCGAGGAACTAACCTGTGACGCGACTCAGCGATGCTGTAACTGGGTTACCGTGAAGCACACGGCATCGCAAAATCATCATCTTAAAATTACATAAATCAGATTCACTCCAATCAACACCAATGCGATAGTCTACAAGCAAATTTCATTATCGGAATTGTAGGTCAAATTAAGCACAGTTCTGAAATTATAAAAATTTTAATAAAAGTTTTGGGCTGGTTATGTTCATCCCTCTTAGCGGCGCGGCATACAACCATGTTCCTGAAGATTATTGGCCTGGAGGGTGAAGATGGCTGTACTTCACTCATCGAGATGCACCTGACGTCCTGCACCATTTCAAAACATGTTCAAGCCGTTTGACTGCGGTAAATCTTTCAATTTTGAAAGTAATTTGCTAAAAATTTCGATAATGCGGTGAATCCCACTAGCGTAGGGGCGAACAGTCTTTTGGCTAATGTAGTGACAGTCCATGTATCGCGGGTCTTATGACTGAGAGGCTCACCGGGAGGCACCCGGCACCGCAGCAAATCTTATTCCCGTGCTATGCTAGCACGGCGGTGAATCCCCCTGTGCGGCTGGGCCAGGTCATTCAACATCATATCTGCTTTAAGACAATGTGGGTCAGGTTATGACTTTTCTGGCTCATTGGTAGGCTCCCGGCGTTTCGACACCATTGAATTTATGTTTTCAACCTGCGTGACCGTGATACTTCTTTCAATTTTGATTGTAAATTGGTAAGAATTCGATAATGCGGTGAATCCCCCTATGCGGAGGGGCGCGCAGTCAGGTCACCCTGAAGGGGCAAGCCAACGCGGGTAAAGTGGACTGGCTTTACTCACCGGGAGGCACCCGGCGCCGCAGGATAAACTATCTCAATGGGGAAGTCTTATGACCTACATGCGCTGTTTATTCGACAGTAAAATAGTTGCCTACATCGCTGGAGCAATCGCAGCTGTTTATCTGGGTATGAGCCACATTGAGTCGCTTAAAGAAGCAGAACGGTTTGCTGAATAACTCCTGAATAATCTTTCAAGGCTCGCCTTGGCGGACTTTTTCATTTCTGCATCCTTCGTGCAGTAATTAGGTATCACTGGCTTCAAACCAGATGACGGCGGTTCTAAGCTGGCAGGATGCTCCAGGCTAATCCCTACGGCTGACCTGTCAGGTAGTTATCGCCGAACTGCGTCAGGGTTTTCTTTACTGGTAGGCTTTGATAATTTGTCGGTAATGTGGTGAATCCTCCTATGCGGAGGGGCCTACAGCCAAGCCCTTAAGATTATGGTAGGCGGATAAAAATGGCTGGTTTTATCCACCGGGAGGCACCCTGTACCGCAGTATTATTTGTGATGCTAAAAAAATCCCGCACATCGCAGTAGTCAGAGAATGCGCGGGAGAAAAACGGAAAAATATCACAGGGTTAATCCGCTTCAATAATGACATTCAATTAATTACCTTGCTAATGTTTTAGTGCGTTATTTTTAACATCCACTTCACATGAAAGGCTCGATTTGGCGGCCCTATTTTATTTCCGTGACGACCAGTCCTGATATAGGTTGACACCTTTTCAGGTTTAAAACCCCTGATGCAGTGCATCAGGGGTTTTGTATTTTAGTGACAGATGAGGACGTTCGCTGTTGTAGCACTGTACCGACTCATCCACCATTTTTTCACCTCTTTCATATCTGCTGTCCGGCTCAGCACGAACTCCGTCTTCAGGATACCGTTCAACCGTTCCGCCAGCGCATTCTGTTAACAGTCATACCCATCTGTCATCGGGCATTGCCGGACTGGCGGGATTTGTGAGCGGAGGGCGAATTACGCAGGACCAGGCCACTGCACTCGGTCGCCGTCCCGGTGAGCCACCCCTCCCGCTGGTACGCCAGCGAGCAATCGCTAACCTTGTTTACAGCAGGCGCATGGGCAATTACACAGCGGGTGATGGCTGGCTCTATCACGGTCGCGGTCTTATCCAGAGCACCGGCCTGACGAATTACCGCAACTGTGGCAATGGCCTCAAAGCCGATCTGGTATCGCAGCCTGAACTGCTGGCGCAGGATGAATACGCCGCCCGCAGTACTGCCTGGTTCTATATCACCAGTGGGTGCCTTAAGTACCCAGGTGACCTTGTGCGCGTAACTCAGATTATCAACGGCGGCCAGAACGGCATTGATGATCGGCGCGCCCGTTTCCTGAAGGCTAAATCGGTCCTGGTGGTGTGATATGCGTTTAGTTGATGACTGGAAACGCTGCTGGAGATGGCTCTCCATTCACTGCCTTACGCTGGCCGGTGTCATCCCGGCAACATGGGCAACTCTTCCCGACGACCTCAAATCACATATCCCGGCTGAATACATGGGAACGGTAACGGCAGTTGTCGCCCTGTGTGGGGTCATTGGTCGCTTTGCAGATCAAAGGAAAAGGCCATGACAGCAGAGATTAAAGCGGGGATCGCCGTCGTTCTTCTAATCATGCTGTTCAGCCTGATCGGCGCCGGTGGCTATTTCGGCTACAAATACAAAGGCAACAGCGACCGGGCTGATTCAGCCGAGAAAGCAGAGAAACAGGCCAGCTCGGTAACGGCCAATGTGCTGAAGACAGTCTCCATCATCAACACCATTGTCCAGGTGAACGCAGATGCAAAGCAGAAAACTGACCAGCAATCAGCGGAGTGTATCGTCGTTATTCAGAAAGGCGTTGCTGGCGATGAGTGCGCTAAGCGCCCTGTGTCTGCCGCTGCTGTTGAGCAGTTGCGGGACCACGCGAACCGAATACGTGCAGGCTCCGCCCGTACCACTGCCAGCCAGTCTGCTGATTGACTGCGTAATCCCCGAAATCCCTTACCGGATGACCTGGGGCGACAGCCTCACGCTGTACGAGCAGCTTCTGACCGTGGTAGAGAAGTGCAATCAGGACAAAGCTGCCATCCGTAACATTGAACAATCCAGACAGGAACAAACCAGATGACCTTTTATGAAACTATCATGCTGTGGTTCTCAACCCTCGCGTCCGCACTGTGGCTTATCGCAGGGGGCTGGGTAAAAATTCGCGATTACTTCAAAGCGAAAGCGCAGAAGAAAGCTGATGCCATTGAGGCTGAAGTGCAGACGCGACTGAAAGCTGCGCAGGCAGCAACAGCATAAGCCCCGGCAGCAACGTCAGTTGATGGGCCGGCGGCTGAATTAAAAACCACAGTTTAGTTAACCTACTGAATCAGATTTATATTTTTATGGCAGCTTTTGCCAAAGCATCATGTGGAGTTGTGAATTACACTCATTTTGTTACAGCTATGAGGTAATTGAAATGAAAGGTAATGAATCAGCTTACATTGATGACGCAGGCGAACTGGCTGTTATCGATATTTTTGACTCCGTGAGGCACGTTCCGCTTGCGGAAGTCGATACACCTGAGCAGCTGATTCAGCAACTCCAACTGTTAACATCGGAAAGCAGCTTCAGTCATAAAGCTCTGAATACGGCTTTTGAGATAATGGCTGAAAAGATAGGGCTTGGTGCCGGTTGCTGATTCGGTTGTCGATTTAAACAGTCATCATCACAAGGCGCATTTGCGAGTGCGCCTTCTAATCAGGCACCCGGAACTATGTAAACGCTGTCTCTCGACAATGATTGCTCCTCAGCGGAATGAATACCCGGAGCGATATAATCATCCCTGTATCTGATCACATCGTCCACATTCACAGGTGCAGAACAATCCCGACATTGCATATGAGTCACTGATTCTGACCCTGGTGTGCCAGCTCTGGCGGTAAATCTTGTTGAACCGCAGTTTTTACAGATTAAACGGATGACTGGCATAGTTGATGATTTTTTAGAATTTGAATTGTATTAAGATTATTCCTATTTCATGAGCGTATCCATGGCTTCCGTGTAAGTATTTCGAAAGCATCGTTGTTTTTGTGGTTTCTGGCGTGCGCTGAAAATACATTCCGATTAATCAAGGTTTATGAGAAGTAAATCTTGTAAATTATTTCTTCTCAGAAGCACAGGTTTGAATCAGGATGTTCACAACATAACAACAGGGAAATTAATAAGATAAACTGGCAGTCTCAGCGTACGCAGCTATGCTTAACGCAGAAACAGACAGTTATCAGAGAATGATTTTATTTATAGGGAGTTTGTATGGGGTTCTGGAGAGTTGTCATTACTATCCTCTTGCCGCCACTTGGCGTCCTTATCGGGAAAGGATTTGGCTGGGCATTCCTGCTTAACATTATATTGACATTAATGGGCTATATTCCGGGTTTGATTCATGCATTCTGGGTGCAAACCCGCAATTAACTTGATACTCAATTGCGGTGCAAATGCACCGCTCTCCTCCCTCGTTCAATTACAACTGACCGTTACTGAATCTCTGACAGAGGTTTGCGCGAACAGTAATCCCTGGCCTTGTTTCCCTGTATACGGTATCGATCTCTGTTTTTGCGAGGTGAAACCGATGCTGATTGGCTATGTCAGGGTGTCAACAAATGACCAGAACACAGATTTACAGAGGGTGGCGCTTCAGAGTGAAGATTGTGAGCTGATTTTCGAGGATAAAATAAGCGGTACGAAGGCTGACCGGCCTGGCCTGCGCAGGGCGATTAAAGCACCGAAAGCGGGCCATACGCTGGTGGTGTGGAAACTTGACCGCCTCGGTCGCAGCATGCGCAATCTGGTTATGCTGATCGAGGAACTGAAAGAGAGGGGGAGCAATTTCAGAAGCCTGACAGACAGTATTGATACAGGAACGCCAATGGGCCGTTTCTTTTTCCACATCATGGGTGCCCTGGCAGAGATGGAGCGCGAATTGATTGTGGAGAGAACGACGGCAGGTCTTGCCGCTGCGCGGGCAAAAGGGCGTATTGGTGGTCGCCAGAGAATTATGACGCCGGAAGTCGTGGAGAGGGCCAGAAGGATGATTGCTAACGGTGCGACACTTAATCAGGTTGCGATGGTGCTGGAACTCTCATCTCAGACAGTTTATCGCTATATACCGGCAGCAGAACAGCAGGCGCTACGTAACCAGGAAAAAAGACATCTTAACGCAGGAGCCGATATATAAGGCGGCCGGTGATATGTGACTACAAATTAATCATTTGTTTTCCTGAAGTTTTTATCAAAGTTTTCCCTCTTAAATGAGGAAAACCTTCCCGTGTGTAATGTGTAGCCACACACTTTGTTTTCATCCATGAAAACCACTTCAAACTTAGGGTAAAACCTCGGTCTTAATTCTTCATATATACCGAGGTTTGACCTGCCCCTTCTTGAATCCAGCAGCTCTGATGCTATTGATTTCACCATCTCTGTCTCATCAGAGACAGCCAGCATTTCAAGCTGATCATTACTTATCTGCATCCCATTTCCTTCTTATGTGCTTGGTGCGAGCGCAAAATGATTTCATCTCACTTAACACTGAATTTCCCTCCTAATCATGATTCCTTTCAATTCGATTAATCGATCTAATAGATCTATAAAATCGATCAATATCTGACAATTGCCACATGGAATCCAAAGGTAGCGGAGGGATTCAAGGGGGGGGGGTGATCTACGTTATTTCCCTGGTTGTGCCGCGAATATGGGGTGGGCATGGGAAGATCCTGTCGGAATAGTATGCTGGTGTGGCATAGCTGCATTAAAATTTAAGCAGCAGAGTAATGCACAAAAAAGCCCGCGCTCCGGGATCGGTGTGCGCGGGCAAGCTCCACGACGGATATTGTGAGAACGGCATGCTGTGCCATGCCGCAAGTTCAGTTTAGCAACCCGTGGCGACAGTGCAAAAAAAGCCCGCACTTGGGCGGGCTGTGATAACCAGGGTCACCAAAAAAGACGACTTCAGCTCACGGCATGGGTGTGTCATACCGCATTACAATTTTAGCACTGGCAAAGGAATGCACAAAAAAATCCCGCGCTTCGGGTTGGGAAAGCGCGGGCAACCTCTCTTGCAGAATGATGTAATAGAACCTGTATACATAACTTGTAGCCGAGCCATTGGTGGTTGCAAGTTAGCCTGATCACAAATGCAAAAAAAAGCCCGCACTCGGCGGGCAAATGGACACTTCAGGCTTTGATGCCTGCAATTCTCTCATACGCTCGCACGCAATCATCAGGCTGCGTGTAGCCATTTAAGGGTAGGTAAGGGGAACGGGGGAGGTCTGTCAGAATAGTCTCCTAAGGACTTCTGGCAGAAAAAAGCCCGCATTCCGGGTTGGAATAGCGCGGGCAAGTTCTACCATGGATATTGTGCGCGGCATATTGGGGGTCATGCCGTTTAGTTAGTTTAGCAGCGGAAATGATAGGTGCAAAAAAAGCCTGCTACTTGCAGGCTGGAAGTGTTTCAATCCAAGGAAATCTCTTCGCACCACAATTGCTGTGTGCAGTGCATCTCTATAGTAGCGACAATGAAATATTTGTACACATTTGGAACGATGATTAAATTTTGATGAACTGATTCAAATTTTGAGTGGCAATTGACATAAAAAAGCCCACACTCCGGGTTCGGTGTTCGCGGGCAAGTTCTACCATGGATATTCGGGTGCGGCATGTTGGGAGCATGCCGCTCAGATAGTTTACAACGGATGCGGACCGTGTAAAAAAGCCCGCACACATGCGGGCTGTGATAATCAGGTTCACCAAGGTACGAATAATACAGCTCACGACATGTCGGTGTGGCATGTCGCTTTTTAAGTGTAGCAGCAGGCATTTATAGTACAAAAAAATCCCGGAGTGGTGATAGCCAGGCTCCGGGGGAGAGTGATAAAGCATAGTTATTATAATTATCTGATAAATTCGGAATAAATGCCTTCTCTCTTATCTGTCTGATTTCTCTATGATTCATGCTAATGCCGATACAAGAATTACAATTAGATAAGCCAAACCAACGATGATATATGCCAACAGCATATGTTTGGGCTTGAAGTAACGATTTGCCACGCCATCTCCCAGGTCGATGTAAACTCATCCCTGAGATACAACTTCCTGCCAGCTCCCCAGCGTGGCATAGGTGAATGTATCTTCCGGCCTACCAAATGTATAGTTCACATCCCGCCAGGAAGAAAATTATGGCTAACGCTACGGCTACGACAGCTAATCGTTTAAATGATTTATGAAGAATGATCATCCCTTCACTCCTTACTCAATCTCTCAAACGCTCCCATCATCCGCCAGGTGCATAAGCCCCGCTTGCGATGAACCAAACCAATAGAGCCACTCCGGCGACGATGATGGCCACCGGGAACAGATATCCGATTTTCATACTTAATTCCTCTCAGAACCAGAACTCCCTGCGCCAATGCTTGCTGTTTCCTAAAACGGTGTTGGTGTTTCAGAACAATCTCTTTCTGAACAAGCTGCCAGCATACTTCTACCACGGAAAAGGGCTGTAATCTGTCATCGCTAAGAAAATGATAATTATCACTACGAGTGTGGTAAGTGCAGGAATTATTAGATGCTTCATCACTTAGTAATAATGGTTGAGTTTATGTGTCTGTTCACCAAGGCTCAGTGGGCCACTGAGTCCACTAATCCCTTTAATGCTATCCCAGGGATCGCTTTAAGCCCATCCTGACAAATTAACAGTATTAGACAATCAGTTGGTCGATCACCTGAACCACCAGCACCCTTTTATAGTGTTAATCAGTGCAGATGATGGCCACATGGTCAGAAGACTGGATGGCAAAGATTATGATGATCGGGTGTGAATGCTCGGAGGGGTGGCGTGGTAGTGACCCGGGCGTGGGACGGTGCAGGGCCGACAATTTGAATTACTTTCTTTCTCCCGATTAAAGCCTTGGATTGGAAGGACCCATTTCTAAGGCGCAATTCTGCATACCTCATTTCTATCAATCCCACCAACAGCAGTAAGATAAATGCACAAATTTAAAGTGTACATAATTGTATGTTTTATAAGGATTTCTTCACAATAAATCGCTCGTATATTATTGATATAACAAAAATAAAAATGAATGCGATTATTTCATGTTTTACTAAATGCTATTGATGGACAACGAACCGCAGACGGCTACCCCGCCGCAATCTGCGTCTGGGAAAACGTCCCCGGAGTACTTAACACCAGAGATAACGCTTTCGGATGTTTTCTTGCGGGGCTTGCCGGCGAAAGCTGTGAACTGGAATCACCAGGGAGAAAATGGGCGAACTCTGGTTATGTGCTGGGACCAAAAAGAGCTGTCGCCTGGCGAGTGCTTGACGCTCAATTTTTCGGAGTGGCCCAACGACGCCGCCGTGTGTTCGTTGTCGCAAGTGCTCGAACAGACTTTGATCCCGCAGCGGTACTTTTTGAGCCCGAAAGCCTGCGCCGGAATACTGCGCCGAGCAGAGAGAAGGGGAAGGCAGTTGCCGCCCTTACTGCAAACGGCGTTGGAACATGCGGTGCAGATGACAACCAGGGACAAACCGGACACCTGATTGCCCAGTATGCTTTTGGTGGTGGCAATACATGCGGCAGTATTGATGTTACCGCATGCCTGACGGCCAAGGGACAGCGCATTGATTTTGATGTTGAGACATTTGCTGTGTATGGCACACAGGACCCTGACACCAATAAAAATCTTGCCCATACACTGGGCAGGAATCACGGCCAGAAAAATGCGGTTATGGCCTTCAGTTACAAAGATGATGGTGCTGATGCGACTGTTGATTTATCACCGACTCTCCGCGCCGGAAATCACGATAAAATCCACGCTAATAGCGGCCAGCCACCGGCTATCTGTATTCAGCATGCGACCATTGGCCGGAAGGATGAAGCGGGGCCACAGGGGAAGGGTTATCAGATCGATGTGGCATTCACCCAGGACAGCAGAGCATCATCCGATGTTGTGAAGCATGGGCTTCAGGTTTGCCGCCTGACACCAGTTGAATGCGAACGCCTTCAGGGTTTCCCGGATAATCACACCCTAATCCCGTTTGGTCGCACCATACGGCCGGAAAAAATCGAAGCGGATTATGCTAAATACCTCATGCGTGGCGGCAAACTTAGTTTTGAAGATTGCCTTCGGGCCGCCGCTGATGGTCCGCGTTACCGCGCCATTGGTAATAGCATGGCTGTTCCTGTCATGCGCTGGATCGGAAAGCGCATTCATCAGCAGCTTAATGGAGGATCGCAATGGCCCGCTCAGTGAATCTTCGCAAAACAGCGCGTGGCCGCGAGTGCCAGCTTCGTGTGCCCGGTGTATGTAACGAAACAACAGTGCTGGCACATTACCGCCTGGCGGGTACCTGCGGCACCGGAAACCCAACGATGCTCAGGCGGCTTTTGCCTGCAGTGCCTGCCCTGATGCCGTAGGCGGCAGAATCAAAACCCCTTTCACACGCGAAGACCTCCGACTGTTTCACGCAGAGGGGGGGCCGCACCCAGCACATCCTAAGAGACGAAGGAATACTATGATCTACCCATCGACTACGGGAAAAGCAGACGGAAAAGATTTGCGCCATCGCACATTGGAAAGTGTATGGATACAGGGCAAGTTAAAAATGTGGGGGCGCTGCGCCACTACAGTGACATGCCGGAAGCGGTGAATATGTTTAAGCGCATGCTGTCCAGTGGAAAGGTCACGCGTGAAGACCTAGTAAAAGCTATAAAAGAACTTCGTAAATCACGTTGCCGCAATGATGAGCTTGAAAACTGGATGTTCCAGCTCCAGGAGGAAAGCGTGTTGAGCAATCTGGTTTTTTGCACAAATGAAGAGGGGGCTCTAATGGATAAGGTTATCGGGGCAACACTGATTAATTCTCCCGGCCTTTTATCCATCCTCAAAGCGCGTTACCTGGGGCGCGGAAAGAAACAATCTGAAATCGCGCGTGAACTGAATGAAGTACACCCCGAATGGTCCTGGAGAACCAGCCAGCGCAGGGTTAGTACCTGGCTTAATGCGGCTTAATATGCGCTTTATCTTCCCATGAACGATGCGTTTAATTTAAACCGCGAAATCTTCCCGTTGAAAGTTGGCACAAAAACAGGTTAAATATTTCTATGCTTTGCAAAGCTGCATCCGCAAGCGACTGAATTCCATAACCCTGCCATCGAGCAGGTTTTCTGCTCTGGGGCTTGACAGTTCAGAGGAGATTTTGTTAATAAATCATCGCCTGATATGTTTCGTTCGCTAGTCCAATCATTCATCTCGCATGTCAGGCCGGAAGCCCCGTGTAATCCACGGGGCTTTTTGTTTAATGGGTCTTGACGCCCTGTACATGGTTTTGTAAATAAATTACCGCCTGATGTGTACTCCATGACGCTCCTGACACCTCCCATACCTCAGGTCGAAAGCCCTGTCTTAACCGACGGGGCTTTTTGTTTCAGAAATCACACTCTGATGGCCACCAGTAGCGCACGGCGCTGGTCCGACAAAAAAAGTCAGCTTTCCCGAATTAATCATGCGGCTGACAAGCCGGGTAGTTAACGCCGATGTGTGGCATGGTTTTATTTGGGAGACCAGTTTGATACTTTGGTGTCAATGCGGTGAATCCCCCTATGCGGTGGGGCGTATCGGTGAAGTACTAACCTGTGAAGCGCGACCCGGCGATGCCGTGGCTGGGTCACCGGGAGGCACCCGGCACCGCAGACGAAGCCAAAGCCGGAACGAATCCCCCTGTGCGGAGGGGCGAACAGTCTTTTTGATGATGTTGTGACGATCCTTGCTCGCGGGCCTTATGACTGGGAGGCTCACCGGGAGGCACCCGGCGTACCGGCACCAAATATTCTTTTCTCTGCTATGGTTATTAAGCGGTGAATCCCCCCTATGTGGAGGGGCAAAGTCATTTTAGAACATTGCTGCGGGCAGGATTGTGACTTTTACTGCTCACCGGGAGGCACCCGGCATTCTAGCAATAATCACAATCTGCACTAAATTCAAAGGCTCACTTCGGTGGACTTTTTCATATCCGCGCCACGCTCGGCGCATTTCAACCATACAGAATGAGTAATAGGTGCTCAGTCAATAGAACCTTTCAGTAGAACGCTGAGGTAAACAGCACGTAGCGGCCAACCGCACACCAGATTGCCCCTGCGGCTGACGAACCTGGTAATTAGCGTCGATGTGGGGCAGGGTTTTATTTGACTTAAATCAATATTATTATGGGCTTAATGCGGTGAATCCCCCTATGCGGTGGGGCTTGGCCAGGCACCATGCATCACAACCCCAGAGCGAATCAGTTTGGCCGTTCTGATTCACCGGGAGGCACCCGGCACCGCAGACCATCTGTTCTATAATTTTTGCGCTGGAACGAATCCCACTAAGCGTAGGGGCAGAACAACCTTGAAAGCACACATGCGGGCCACTGTTGGTTGTGCAAAGGCTCACCGGGAGGCACCCGGCGCTCCAGCACCACGCTGGCATCAGGGGCTTTAATTAAGCGTTTCTAAAGTATAATCTGTCACTAATGCGGTGAATTCTGTTTAGCGGCAGGGCAAGTAGTCAAGGCTCCGGATGAGCTGTCTGAGCATGCGGGTAAAGGGACTGCACTTTACTCACCGGTTAGCGCCCGGCACCGCAGACATAGCTACAATCTTCAGCAAATTAAAGGCTCGCTTCGGCGGGCCTTTTTCGTTGCCTCAATACAGAATCTGCTGCGCGTCAATCGCTGTGCGTTTTTTCATCAATAATCATTCCCCTTTTACAATAAGTGAGGAATGTAAAATGCATGGTAAATATTATTATATTATTGAATGGCGTAGAGGTATTTATTGCCTCCACTCGGAAGAGTGTACTTATCTTCCTCTCAGAAAAGACAGGAAATTTATTGGTACTTTTTACTCTTTCGTTGGTGCGCTTACGCATACCCGTTCAATGGGGGTGCAATGCTGGTTATGTGTTCATTGTTGCCCGGATATTGGGGATAAAAGCAAAAACTCCAATAGATTTCCTGTCCGGTAAATAGCCAGGTGCGTAGCAGTGCTCATCCGAGGAAATCATCAGGCCGCTCCGGCGGCTTTTTCTCATTCCTGCTCATTAAATAAAAAACCCGCGTATTCGCGGGTTTGCTGCATTCAGGGGCACCGAGTCAGCTAAGTCCAGGGCTTTTTTCACCACAGAGAAAAGTTTAACCGGGCTTGCTCTGTTCAGGATGTAGACAATTCCGAATCACTCAAGTCCCCTTAAGGGGTAGAGACCATGAAAATGAATAATGATCCGCATTCATGACCGGACATTTATGAGCTGCTGCAAAGCTGGTGGCAAGGCGATATACCGGTTGGTACAGTCCTGCCTGGTGTTGTCATGGCCGGAGTGCGCATCGCATACAGTGGTGGTGGCTGGAGATGCTGCTGGAAGGGCTGCTGTGCGGTGCTCTGACGCTGACGGCCGCCTCCGGGCTTGAATATCTCTCCATCTCCAAAACACTCTCCATCGGTATTGGCGGCGGTATTGGTTTTATCGGCGTCGAACAGTTCCGTAAGTTGCTCCTGAATATCCTTGCCATCCGCTTTGGTGGCAATCCTAAGGCGTAATTAATGAATCAGACACAATTTCAGCAGGCGGCTGGTTTAAGCGCCGGATTCCGCATCTCGATGCAGCGATGAAGGAATTCAGCATCACGGCGACAGTTGACCGGGCGATGTTCATTGCCCAGGCGGGCCATGAAAGCACCGGATTCACCAGTCTGGTTGAGAGTTTCAATTACAGCATTGCCGGACTGGGGAGATTTGTGAGCGCAGGGCGAATTACGCAGGACCAGGTTACCGCACCCGGTCGCCATCCCGGTGAGTTACCCCTCCCGCTGGTACGCCAGCGTGCAATCGCCAACCTCGTTTACAGCAAACGCATGGGTAATAACACAGCGGGTGGCGGCTGACTCTATCACGGTCGCGGTCTTATCCAGAGCACTGGCCTGACGAATTACCGCAACTGTGGTAATGGTCTGAATGTCTATCTGGTATCGCACCTGAACTGCTGGTGGCCCCCCGCAGTGCTGCCTGGTTCTATGTCACCAGTGGGTGCCTTAAGTACCCAGGCGACATTGTACGCGTAACGCAGATTATCAATGGCGGCCGGAACGGTATTGATAATCGGCGCGCCTGCTTTCTGAAGGCTAAATCGGTCCTGGTGGTATGATATGCGTTTAGTTGATGACTGGAAACGCTGCTGGCGCTGGTTCTCCATCCACTGCCTGACGCTTGCGGGCGTTATCCCGGTCACATGGGTGTCGCTTCCTGACGACCTCAAATCACACATCCCGGCTGAATACATGGAACGGTAACGGCAGTTGTCGCCCTGTGTGGGGTCATCGGTCGCCTTGTAGATCAAAGGACAAGGCCATGACAGCAAAGACTAAAGAGTGGATCGCCATCGTTCTTCTAATCATGCTGATCAGCGCTGGAGGCTATTTCGGCTACCAGTACAAAAGTAACAGCGACCGGGCTGATACAGCTGAGAATGCTGCAAAACAGGCCAGCACGGTAACAGCTAATGTGCTGAAGACAGTCTTCATCATCAACACCATCGTCCAGGCGAATGCAGATGCAAAGCAGAAAACTGACCAGCAATCAGCGGAGCGTATCGTCGTTATTCAGAAAGCCGTGGCTGGCGATGAGTGCGCTAAACGTTCTGTGCCTGCCGCTGCTGTTGAGCAGCTGTGGGACCGCGTGCACAGACGACTCGAGTTGCACTATTCATCTGAGCGCAGTGACTGATGACAGCCCTGAAAACAACTCTTGGTTAAAATTGACACCGGGCGAACAACTCAACTCAGCATGCACGTATCGACCCCGGATGCTTTAAGCCGGTTTCTACAGGGCAAAGAATATTACCTCGACATTACTCCCGGCGATTGACCAAAAGTCATCAGGTAAGTAAGCGGTAAGTCTCTTTTTATGATTCAGGCAGGAACAAACTAAATGACTTCATATGAAACAATAGTGCTGTGGTTTTCCTTCTTTGTTTCCGTTTTTACCCTGATCGCGGGTGGCTGGGTAAGAATCCGGGATTACTTCAAGGATAAAGCTCAGAAGAAAGCTGATGCGATTGAAGCAGAGATACAGTCCCGACTTAAAGCAGCACAGACGGCAAATGTGCAGGCTCCCGAAGCTATGGCAGCGCCCATGATGGGCTGGTAATTGAAGGGGCTGCTACGGCATAGGGTTGTCATCATATGGCGATGAGTGTGCCTGAAATATCAGGTTAAGTGGTAGACGGTAATAATAAAATATGCCAGTAATTATATGCTAATTATAATCTTCTCACGCTTAACTCACACTTTTGATAAAATAAGCATTCTTCAGATAGTACTACCGCTACACTAACAATTACCCAATTAGGGTTTTGGAGGTAGATATGACTGATCGTAATGACAAGAATGTTAAAGATGGTAAGGACTCAGAGCATGGGAAGCTCCCGGCAGGAAATAAAGGAACTGGCAGAGATAAAGATACAACCAAACAGAAAAGCAGTAAGTGAATTGAACCGCCCGGTCCACCATGGGCGGTTTTTATTGGCTGAAAAAACAGATATAAAATTGGTTTCAAGTTGCATAGACGATATGATTTAAAAAATAAATATCCCATAAATATATTTTTCTTTTTTTTCGCTTAAGTCACGGCGTAAGGATTAACTTAAAAATAGATATAGTATCGCGACTAAACTATCTGATACCCACTGAGGGAATTGGAGGTAAATATGTCGCAACATCCAGATCCAGACGAAGTATTGCCTATCCCTGATGACGATGTGCCTGGTCGTGACGATGAAGTGCCCGGCGGAGATAAGGACATTCCACCAGACAGGGATCCCGGTCCCATCTGAGAAACTACTCATTGGTTTCATTCCGACAAGGATAACGGTTAGCCACGCTGTGAAGCGTTGCGAAACTGTTTAAAAATGCGGCAGTGCTCACAGTTGAAGTGATCTATTCGCAAAATACAAATTAGTCGACTAATCTTCTTCTAAGCTATCCAGGAAGAACATGAGCTGACTTTGAAAACTATCGATATAAACATTTTCGCAATTGAAATTAAAAAATTAGCAGCTGAACATCAATCGGGTAGACCGCTTAAAGAAGTTAAAACCGATGTGGATGAAGTAATTCAATCGCTCAGAGTGATTATTGGTCCTGACAAGACAGTCCAGATTGAGAATTGGTCATTCCTTCTTGAAGCATTAGATAGATACCGTAATAGCAGAGCAGATCCGAAATGGAGCAAAGTAATCGCTCATGCCATTAAGAGAATAAAAAGCCGCCGGAGCAGTGCAAAGTTCAGTAGAAGACGCTTTGCTGATAAAAATCCATCTACTTATAAATAAAGCATACCACTTAGAAAATATATTTTTAAGGAGCAGATTTCCTGAAAGTTTACTGACCGTCTTCGGGAGTTTTTTTTAATGGGGTATATATGGACGATAAAAGAATTGAGCTGTCAATAGCACCAGCTAAACTCCAAGAAGAGTTTCACCCTCACATAATGCTGACCCCTGCACCTAGGGTGCTTGAGTGGATAGAGCAACAAATCCTTTCCACTGAAGGTCACCTGTATAACACCGATCACATATCTGATTGACGCCGATATCCGCGTTATGTAGGCGTCGTCGGAGTTCGTTAAAAAGGTAACGCAACAGGACTGCCGCGTAGTGGTCATTGAAAATGATGCGCAGCCTGTTACCTGTTAAAAGTTTCAGCCTGTTGGCATATGAATGGCTGGCGTATCAGCTATCAAATACGAATGGTTATCATAAATCTATAATAGATGGGTTTTAATGAGAGTGATTATCATTTGAGGGTTTTCCGGATGGGGACCCACCACAGGAGGCACACTCGCTGAAAACGGCTAGTTTTCTGCATTTCATCAGAATCATCATTCTGTTAACTCTCTGATATTCAGTCATGAGATTATTCGCAATGTCGAAATGATTAAATTTTGTTCATCATCATAGATAGCGAATTAAAGAATTTCCGGCTCAATATCAAAAAGATCGCTACACTCACCGATCTGCACCGTTAAACGGTGTCCAGCAGGCTCAGTAATGTGCAGCCCGCCCCGGGGAGCAACTCAAAACTCAAATTGTATTTACTGCGGGATTTTTAAAAGAACTGCTGACCAGAACTACATCTGATGAGCTGGTGAATGTAGCCAAGATACTGCCGCCAGAGAGAAAATCCTGGTTTCAGTCAGAGCGTGAAAGGCTGAAATTTCAGCAAGAGACCGGCGGGGTGATACCGGCATCTGAGGTAGCCAGAGAGTATTCTTCTATGGCTCAAGCAGTGGTCCACGTACTTGAAGCATTGCCCGACATCCTGGAGCGCGACTGCGCTATAGTTCCGGCAGCGGTTGTAAGGGGCCAGAAAGTTATTGATGACCAGCGTGATCAGATCGCTTCGAAGGTTGATATGGCTGATACATTCCAATACCAGAAGAATTTGCCAGAAAAGGAGTAGCCATGCGTCAGGCCATGGCAGCAGCGATCAGAAAAAATACTGCCAGGATCTTACGTGCGCCTTGCAAGTTACCGTTGCGGAAGTAGTTAATAAGTTTATGTGCATTCCTGTCGGGGTGGGTAACTCTGTCGAATGAGACCCCGATGTTGCTCCCTATATCATTGAGCTGTTGAACTGCCTGGCATCCTGCAAATACTACGCCGTGGTTTTTGTCGGTCCGGCCAAGACAGGTAAAACTATTGGCCTTATAGACGGGTGAGTTGTTTATAACGTGGTCTGTGATCCTTCTGACATGCTGGTTGTCCAGATGACGGAAGAAAAGGTGCGTGAGCATTCCAAGAAATGCCTTGCCCGTATATTTCTTGTCAGTCCCGAAGTGGTGAAGAGACTCAGCCCACTGCGAAATGATAATAACGTTCATGACCGGACCTTCCTGGTGGGCAATTACTTAAAGATTGGCTGGCCGTCAGTCAACATCATGTCATCGTCCGGTTTTAAATGCGTAGCACTGATGGATTATGACCGCTTCCCGGAGAATATTGACGGTGAAGGCGACGGATTTTCGCTTGCCTCTAAAGGGACCACAACGATTATGTCAGCCGGTATGACGCTCGTTGAAAGTTCACCGGGCAGAGAAATTCCCGACAAGGAATGGAAGCTGCAGGCCACGCATGAAGCAATGCCGACCATAGCAACTGTCTCTGTATAACCGTGGCGACCGCCGTCGATTTTACTGGCCTGTCCTCATTGTGGTGAATACTTTCAGCCCTCCATGGGGGCATTGACAGGCTATCGGGATGCTGCTGACCCGGTTAAAGCCAGCGAATCGGCCCATATCTGCTGCCCGCATTGCAATAAAGTCATCACGGCGGATAAAAAGCGTGAATTAAACAAGGCTCATGTAAGGTTATGTTAAGGGGAGAAAATCGATGCTGCTGATAATCGTTCAGGAGAGCCGCGGCGTCGCGTATTTCTTCTTTCTGTAGGAAGGTCCCTCAGGAGCTTCTCAGACCTGGGCACAGCTGACCTATATACTGACAGCTGAACATGAATACGAGACGACTGGTAGTGAGGAAACGCTGAAGGTGGTTATCAACACTGACAGGGTCTTCCTTATCTGCCACGGGCAGGGACCGAGGCCCGTAAAACTGAAACCCTGATGGCACGTGCTGAGACGGTCAGCTGTCGCACTGTGACGGATGGTGTGCATTTTCTTGTGGCAACGATGGATGTGCAGGGCGGTAAAAATAAACGCTCTGTCGTTCAGGTGGTTGGCTACGGAGCGCACGGTGAACGCTGGATTGTGGACCGCTACAACATCCGCCAGTCGCTGCGTTGTGGTCCCGATGGTGAAAGCCTGGTTATTGATCTCGCCGCGAACCCGGAAGACTGGAACCTTCTGCGTCCCGATGTGCTGGATAAGTACTGGGTAATGTCCACTGGCTCATCAATTCCCATGTTCGTTATGGAGATGAGCGATAGACTCAGGCGGCGAGGATGTGGTAACTGACAACGCTTATAATAATATGGCGAAAATGTAGCCAGGACGAAGTCACAAACGTGTGTATCTCTTCCAGGGCGACAGCACTAGCTGCAGCAAGCTAATCACGAAAACGTTACCTGACAATACCGACAGACCAAACAGGAGTGCTGAGGCTCGGGGGCGATGTCCAGCTGTATCTGCTTCAGAACAACCAGCTTAAGGACAGGATAAATAATGCGCTTCTGCGTGATTCCCCGGTTCTAATTACGTGCATTTTCCTGACTGGCTGAGCGAATGGTTTCTCAGGAAGTACTTTGTCAGGAAAAACTGCAAGTGCTCAATAAGCCACTTCACACCTTCTTCCTGACGAGCATGAAATGTCAGGTTCAGCTTTGCATAAGTGTGTCCGTGAATTTCAAGAGGCGAAATTTTCCACTCAGATATCTGCTGCGCATAGGGAATTGACTTACGACGCATTTCACCATCCGGAATGGAATGGTTGAGATATGCGATGAACATATCGTCCATAGAGGCAAGCTGTCGCCTCAACCTTATATCAGAATTGGGCCTTAAAGAGAAGTCTATATATCCGCAAAGAAATTCATCTAAGATGCCGATGGCGCAGCCGAATGTCATGAATAGCCCTTCACTGGCGTTTACCTTAGTAAAGAATTCTTTAAACCATGGGTAGCCGTGAAGCTCGTGAAGTTCCGTAATTCTATGAGGCTCTCTGATTAAATCAATTCCGCCATTATTAAATTCGCCATCGCCATGTTCGCAGGGGCGATACGGGAAGATCACGAAATTGTGCCGTTTCAGATGCTGCATTCCGTTGCCCTCGTAAAGTTTTACTCAAGTTAGATCAAAAAAACATTTCGGACCATCCTGACAAAAGAACAGTATTTTTACTGGAGAAAATTATGCCAGCAGGCACTATTGCTTTAACCAATGGCTCAACCACTGTCGGTGATTTCGTCTATGTCTCAGTATGTGGCGCACCTTAAATTTTGGTGCTTGCCTCAGCCCCTTCCGATGGTAGCCTAGCGCTGGCCGTTGCGTATTATGGCCTGACAACGAACAGACTGGCATGGAACGCTGTGCCCGAATCAGTCAGAATTTCCATTACGCAGAAAATCCTGAATGATTTCGCGGCAGTTGCTCGCGGCATGATTCTGGAAAGGTCTAACTGGCAACAGATTTAAACCGGTTCAGACAGCGTTACTGTTATCCTGCAAGATGGCACTATCTATATAGTACAGCCTGGAAAGGATTTACAAACTCACTTGCAGGCAACGCGGTAAAAGGCGCGAACAATGACATCACACCGCTAACAGGGCTGACCACAGCCCTGAGTATTGCACTGGTCGGAACAGGGCAAACAACCACATCGCCCGAATGGACAGCATTATTAAATGGGCGAAAAGTTGCAAGCGCAAGGGGTGATTTTGGACTTGCAACCACTTCAGCGCCATTCTATGCAGCTATGGAACTTTCAAGTGGCACTCCGTATATTAATTTTCATTATGCATTTTCGACCAGTGATTACTCAGTTAGGTTAATCAATGACAGGGCAGCAAAGTTATCCCTTACTGTGGGCCAGTTTGACTCATCGGGTGGGGAGGATACCTCGAGAATTGGTACAAATGGCGGCATCGATACCGCTGTGCCCAGAAATTTCTTCTGGAACTATAACAACACAGTACAACTTAGAATGTTTGTTAGGACAGGGTTTATTGGGTATGTAACTTCAAATTCCGCATCAGATAAATGTTGGAAAAATATTCATTACCTGTCTGAGGCTTCAGATAACGCAAACAGTGATGCATTAAACGAGGTTTTACAATGGAAAGTCGCCACGGTTAAATATAAAATCAGAGAAATTATTCCATAATATCCTGAAAAACTCGCTCTCATTGCAAATGATTTAGTGAAAACGAGTCCTGCATGTGTGACAGGAGAAGGTTTTCCTGATGATTATCATATTGAAGCAGACCCAAACAACCCAAATGTTTACAATCTGGATCAGATTGCAATTATCGCCAAACTGACCCATGCGTCTAGACCCAGCAACAGATAATAACCAGTCAAAACGGAGACATCATGGTGTTACAGCAATGCATTGAGGCATTAGAGGGAACTTACTCACAAAAAAGCCCGCGAACAAGATTTGGTGTTCGCGGGCAACGTGAATCATGGATACTGATAATGCGGCAAGCCGGTGTGCATGCCGCCATATAAGTTTAGCGGCAAATATCAATAGTGCAAAAAATGAGTGGCTGTTGTAAAGTTTTCTCGCAGATGTAGATAGTTGATCAGAGTAACTACTTGCTGTAAAAATCATGAAATCATGAAATCATGAAATCATGAAATCATGAAATCATGAAATCATGAAATCATGAAATCATGAAATCATGAATTTAAGAGATTTAATAAGAAACAATAAAAAACAAAAAGGTAATGGCCTGATTTCCGATTAAACGACTTCACTTCATTCACGAATGTGGTTTTTTCTAAAATTCACAAGCTAATACCAGAAAACCGGTAATGACGCTTCTGCAAAGTGGTATTTTCAGGACTCTGCGCACAAAAAATAACGGGTATTATCGTATTTAAAAACGTTGAATTATGTGTAATGAAAGGTATGTCGATTGCTGATATTAATAATATGAGTATTCCCTTGTATATGGGGGGTGGCAACTTGGAAATATGCAATGTATTAAAAAGAACCGCACCGGGTGATGGCCACAATGCGGCTAAATATTCATCGTGATTTTTCGGATAATTTACGGCAGTGCCGCATATATATCTTAGTGTATGCCATGATATCGTGCAATTAACTTATCGCTTTATATAGGAATAACCTTAAGTTCTATTATGAGGATATTCTTAGTCCTAGACCATCATCTGTCCAACTCTATGTTTTAAAATATTTATTTCTTACTATAATGCTCAAGGCTAATATGAATTTATTTTTTTGATGTGTATAAAAAACTGCTAAGTATTTAGGAGCGGTCATTACTACTTTCCGTCAGCTGGGAAATCTACGCTCTGGATAAAAAAGCCCACGTCCGGGCAGTAGACGCGGGCAAAATCTACCATAGACATTCATAACGCAGTATGTCGCTATGTGGCATACCGCAATACTAGTTTAGCAATTGCTATTTGAAGTGCAAAAAAAAGCCCGTGTCCTATGGATGGAAGCGGGCAAGGTTCACAAAAAACTTGATATAGCGATTCCGGCATCTTGAGGAAATGCCATTCGACGATTGTAGCAGCGTACGTGGGTTATGCAAAAAAAGCCCGCATCAGCGGGCGGAATTCGTTACATGGGATTCTCCATGCAAAGTTAGACCGCAGCTGTTAGTAAAGGTTCAACCCTTCCTGGTTTTTTTGTCTCAACTTTCTTGTCATAATGCATTCTTGTCTAACCCCCAGAATCGGGTGAGGTTAGAAATGTGCTGTGAGTGCATGCGGAGGTAATCGGGTTGCTAGCCATCAGAGCGAGACCATTCGCGGTTATCAGGACGGTTTAAAGTGTGCGAAATGCAGCAATGATTAAAAATGTTTGAGTAAAATCCTAACTACTAAATTATGTGAGGAAGATCATCATATTGAATGAGGTGATGAGTTAGGTTCTTTATATTTTACATAGGGTTGTATATTAAGTTCGATCTTTTTTGAGGCAGAGGAAGAATTTTGAAAGGCTTGCAGAGTTTATCAGCACGTATGCTTATTCTGCTGTTTGTAATATGCAGTTCAGCATGTGCAGACCTCTATTCACCATCAGTTCTGAGAGAAGAAGCAGGGAATAGTTCAATATCACACTCAGAGGGATACAATCCATTATAAAAAATATATCCACAAGACGGTTAGGCTAAGTCAAAGTAGGATTGGGTTGTGAATTTATCTTGATGATTTATATAAAATTTCTCATAGTTGAAAATTAATTCTTTCATCCTATCCTTACATTAGGTCATTCACAACTTTTTGCAGATAACATGAAAGAACATAAATCACAAAGGGCAGGGATGATAGGTTGTGCAATAGGGACGGCAGTGATCGAATTGAGCGCCAGGGGCTTACCGCTCAACCGAGCTAATATTCTGTACGAACTTGAGCGTATTGCCGTTTCATCTAAAGACTTGCCCGTAAAAGCCATTGCAAGAGACGCTGCAAATCTTCTAAGAAAAACAATTAATTAGCAGGAAATATGCCCACTAATACTGAAGAAACACATGTTTAACTTGTTAGTGTGCATTCATACCTAGGGTTGTCCAACCGTCCCCCCTTACTCATTGGGCTGCCTGGGAGTGATTGTTCATTCGGCACATTTGATCGACCATCCGGACCAATTGGTCGATCTGGATGATAGCATCCAGTCAGGGAGAATAGCCTCATGAGGATGATCATCAGACAACTGAACGAGCGTCTCATATAGGAACACTCTTTAATGCAACTGAGTGTTACCACATAAGGATAGTTAATACTCGTTTTCCCTGGCAGGAACCTTTAGATTGAATAAATTTTTTTACTTCATCTCTTGACCAATATAGTCCATTGATTACATGTATGTGACAGTGTTAGGATTTATTAGTGGGGTAGTTACTGGTGCTGCAGATAGTGACGAGACAACCGTTTTAATAATAAAAAATTGGGGTCTATAGTTATTTTCCCATAGTTTCACCATCATAAAATTTAGGCAAAGAAAATAACATTAGCTGTATGTTTTTCAATTTTTTTGTTGTAGAGAGGGTTTGAACCTTCTGCCTCTGCCTTACCATTACAGAATGTTATCTCATTATTAGCTAAATTGGAGTGTTCAGTTTGTATTAGTTATCCTAATTTTAATAGCCTGGTATATCGAATTCGCTGCCATCTTAGATTTTAATTTTCATTTTGCCATCTGACTTTTTCTGGCTGATTGTAAGAATAATCTCTTGCGGGAATACTACTTTGCACTATCTAAGCGCCACCCCTACAGAACTGAACAGTTGAACTTTGCTAGCGTAAGTGTTCAGTATCATATGTTCGCCTCCAGTGTTCATTTTATGAGTAAACATTACGTAATAAGAAAACAGAGGATCGTATAAGTCGATTTTTATCGATGAGTTTCTTTGTTAATATCATATCTATTCAAAATAACCATTAAAAAAATAAAAATCGCGATTTAAAAATCCTCATTTTCGACGGTTTTATAACTAAGTTCTTTCTGCCTTTAAGGATCACGGCAAAGCCTCTCTACCGATGATCGCACCATCAGCCAAAGCAAGACCATTCTGCAAAACTGACCGCAATATACTGATATCATTAAACTTAGCGCCATAGTAATTTTGCTTAGATATTTTACCTAAATGATGGTTAATTTTATTAAATTACAATGTGTTATGATGGATTAATCAAGGTAATGTTAAACATCACATTTCAAATCCTCACCGTATCTCATTCACATACATAAAATGCTCCGTGCTGAACCGATGATGCGCGAGGATAACCGGCACAGCGCTTTGATCATAAGACACTTCATCAATCACCAGCACCGCATGGGGCATTGCGACTTCAAGCAGGCGGGCATCTTCTTCCGTTGCCAGGCAGGCGGTGATCTGTTCACGTACTGCCGCCACGCGAATGTCATAGTGTTCAAACAGATACCGATACAGCAGGGAAGGCAACGCTTCCGGTGCGGGGAAATCGGGCAGGCGCGTGGCCGGTAAAATCAGCGTTTCATGCATCGCGGCGTAGCCATTCACCCGGCGCAGACGCTTCAGCCGGTAAACCGCGTCTCCCACTGCGATCTGTAGCCTGCTGGCTTCGGCTTCATTTGCCACATCACGCTTGTAATCCATCAGCGACGTCTGGGATTGCAGCAACCCGCCCTGTTTATCGTGCAGGCGAAAATACTGGAAAAAGTGACTCAGGTTATGAAGCGGTGCCCAGCCGGTCACCACCGTGCCGGTTTTACGCCGCCGCATCAGCATCCCTTCGCTGGTCAGTGCTGCCAGGGCCTTGCGGATAGTGCCAACCGAGACACCAAAGTCAGCCGCCAGGCTGTTTTCACTGGGTAAAACCGTCCCCGTCGTGAGCTCGCCTTGCAGGATCGATTCACTGATATGGCGCTTCACCACTTCATACAGGGGAGCGCCTTCGCCATCACTCAGACGACCGAAACTGCGCACATCCTGTTCGTCATTCTTTTTTTGCATAGTTCGGATTTCCGGTTGACCGCCACGCGATATTTGAATTATCTATAAACTATATAGAAATACAAGATAAGCGGCAAAAATGACCAAACTAACTCCACTGCAGATGGCTTTAGCGGACCTCACCAGTGACGAAACTGCAATGCTTGATGACCTGCAACAGATGCTGGCGGTGGATACCTGTTTCCCGCCAGGGCAGGGCTATCCTGAGTTTGCCGATTTGATGACCCGATTGCTGACACCGCTGAATTTCTGTTTTGAACGCGTCACGGTACCAGAATCACTCTGGCAGGCACCCGATGGCAGCGCGCAGGGCGAGCGGGTAAATCTGATCGCTTCACTGGCGGCCGGAGCTGCGGAGAACTGCAATCTCTACTTCCACGTTGATACCGTTCCCGCCGGTGATGGCTGGCACTTTCCGCCACTGGCTCTGACTAACGCGGAAGGCAAACTGTTCGGCCGGGGTGCCGCTGATATGAAAGGCACCATTGTCGCGGCGCTGGCCGCGGTACGGGCGGCACTCAGGGCCAATCTGCCGCTGCGCTTCAACCCGGTGTTCCTGCTGTGTACCGACGAAGAAGGAGGACTGTACCCCGGCATCCGTTATCTGGCGGAACAGCAGTGTTTTGCCGGGCACATGCTGAGCTTTAACGGTGGCGCGGTGCCGCGCATCTGGGCGGGATGTTTTGGCAGCGTGGATCTGAAAATCATTGTCACTGGCCGTTCTGCCCATTCGGGCGATCCGGTTGGTGGCATCAATGCCATCGAAGCCGCGCTGCCGCTGATGAACGCGCTCAGCCAGCTTAAACGGCAGGTGGAAACCCGTGAATCCGCCATGCCGGCACCGCCGCATTTTGTCGGTAAACCGCTTACCTCACGCCTGACGCTGGCCGCTGCACACGGTGGCAGCAAAGGCTCCACCATCCCGGAACGTTTTGAACTGCTGGTTAACCGTCGTTATGCCCCTGAAGAGGCGTTTACTGACGTGTGGCAGGAGCTGGTGGATTGCGTCGAACAGGCGATGGCACAAACGACCGCACGCGACGTCAGTATCCAGCTGATTGGCCATCTGGCCCCGGTGTCTGACCCCGGTGGCCCGCACTGGCCACGCTGGCAGGCGGCGCTGTGTCAGGGCTTTGGTTTTGATGAAAACGATTTTTCCGCCTGGGGATCGTCCACCAGTTCCGATATGGGCTGGGTGCAGCAGGCCGGGATTAAAGAAATTTTGCTGGGCGGCCTGGCTCGCCCGGACAACCGCATCCATGCCGCCGATGAATACACAACGATGGCGGATTTAGTCGCACTTTCGCAGTCAATTCTGGCCTATCTGGCCGATGATTTTTTGCCACCCCAGGGTCCCCAATAAACCAGTGAGGAAGACAAGATGTGTGCAATGAAAGGGTTAAACCGCCGGCAGTTTCTCGCCAGTTCCACCGTCATCACCGGCGCGGCGTTGCTGCCCTGGTCCTTTTCCACGCAGGCAGCAGCGGTTGCCAGCAGCACAGCGAGCGGCACGCCGCGTAAAGGCGGGCTACTGCGTATCAGCGTCGATCAGGCGGTTACCATGCTGAATCCGCAGCAGGCGCGGGTGAACCCGGAATATCTGGTGGCCGAGCTGTTATACAGCGGCCTGACACGGCTGACGCAGGATATGAAGGCTGAAGCCGATCTCGCCCAGTCCTGGCAGCCGAGTGCCGACCTGAAACAATGGACCTTCACCCTGCGGCCTAACCTGCGTTTCAGCGATGGCACGCCCCTGACTTCCGCCGATGTGGTCGCCAGTTTGCAGGCGATTCTCGACCCGAAAAATGCCTCGCCAGGGCAGCACAATATCGGCCCGATCAAAACCGTCAGCGCCAGCGACGCCAGCACGGTGGTGATTGAAACGGATGCACCCTATGCAGATCTGCCGGTGATGCTGGCCTATCCCGATGCGAAAATCATTCCGGCCAGCATTGCCAGCGGCGATCTGACCCGGCTGAATAAAGAAGCCGTGGGTGCCGGACCCTTTAAGTTGGTGTCGTACGATCCGGAACGAAAAATTGTTGTCGCCCGTAACCCGCATTATTACGACCCGCAGCGTCCCTGGATTGATGGCGTTGAGGTGATGGTGTATCCGGACGGCATCGCCGAAAGTTCGGCGCTGATTGCCGGTGATACCGATCTGATGATGTCGGCCCAGGCGAGTGAGTTTAGCCGCCTGTCAAAATCGGCGGGGATCCAGCCGCTGCGCGTGGCGTCCGGTCAGTTCCTCAATATCAACATGGGCTGCGATCAGAAACCTTTTAACGATCCGCGCGTACGTCAGGCGCTGGCGTTGTGTGTGGATCGTCAGGCGACGGTAGATTTTGTGGCTAACAGCCTGGGGACCGCGGGTGAAGATAACCCGGTCAACAGCGCTTATCCCTACTATGCCCAACTGGCGAAAAAGGCGGTGGATTACAGCAAAGCCAAAGCGCTGCTGGCCGAGGCAGGTTACCCGAACGGACTGGATTTGAAGCTGATTGCCTCTGACAAACCCTCCACGCGCACCCAGCTGGGGATCGCGCTGCGCGAAATGGCGAAACCAGGCGGTTTCCGCATTGAAGTGCAGACCATGGCGCACAGCACCTATCTCGACCAGGTGTGGAAGAAGGGTAATTTTTATGTCGGTTTCTACAATATGCAGCCGACGCCGGATGCGGTGTTTTCTCTGCTCTACACCTCAACCGCCGCGTGGAACGAAACGCGCTGGAACAATGCCGACTTCGATGCTGCCGTCAGTGCCGCGCGCGAAACCGCTGATGCCACTCAGCGTACCAGCCTGTACGGCAAAGCGCAGCAGCTGATGTATGACGGAGTGCCGTCGCTGATCCCCACCTTCTTTGATCTGCTGGCCGCCAGCCGTGACTACGTTGGCGGTTACCAACTGCATCCGCGCGGGGCGGTGTTCCGGCTGGACCACGTCTGGCTGACGGACAAAGCACCGAAGCGTGCGGTGTAAGGAGCGCCCGTGACCGCAAGTTATCTGCTGAAGCGCTTTCTCCTGATGATCTACACCCTGCTGGTGGTGTCGTTGCTGGTTTTTGGTATCACCCAGCTGCTGCCCGCTGATGCCGCTGTCACGTTGCTGGGGCAAAACGCCACGCCGGAAGCGCTGGCAGCGGTCCGCGCGCGGCTCGGGCTGGATGCGCCAGCCTGGCTGCAATACTGGCACTGGCTGACCCACGCGCTGCACGGCGATTTTGGTGTCTCGATGCGTAACGGGCTGGCCGTGGCACCGACGCTTATCACCGCGCTGTCGCGTTCATTGCTGCTGGCGGTGTGCGCGCTGGTGTTGATGCTGATTATCGCCATCCCGCTGGGTATCTGGGCGGCAGTGCGTCGCGGTAAAACCGCCGATGTGCTGGTCAGCGTACTCTCCTATGTGGGCATCTCGTTTCCCGAGTTTGTTACCGCCACCCTGGTGTTGCTGCTGTTTGCCGATGTCTGGCAGGTGCTACCCGCCACCGGTTATGTGCCGCTGTCGGAGAATTTTGTCAGTGGCCTGCAGCATCTGATCCTGCCGTCGGTCACGGTGGCGTTAATTCTCGTGGCGCATGTGTCGCGTATGGTGCGTTCCGAAATGGTTGATGTGCTGCATACCGATTACATTCGCGCCGCCTGGCTGAAAGGGTTATCGCGTCGGCGCATTCTGTGGCGGCATGCGCTGCGCAATGGCCTGCTGCCCACCATCACCATTGTGGCGCTGGATGTGGGGTATCTGCTGGGCGGCATCGTGGTGGTGGAGGAGATCTTCGCCATTCCGGGTATTGGCCGGGAGCTGATTGTTGCGGTACAGGCGCGTGACCTGCCGACCATCCAGGCCGGGGTAATGATCCTCGCCGCGACCTATTCGGTGGTGAACTTCCTCGCGGATGTTGCCTACGTCATGCTTGATAAACGGATTACCTATGCCTGATATCCTGAAACGCCTGATCCGTTCGCCACAGGGCGCGGCGGGATTGCTGATTTTGCTGGTGGCGCTGCTGATGGTGATCGGCGGGGCGCATGTCGCGCCCTTTGATCCGGAAGCCATCTCCATCCTCAGCCGCTATAAACCACCGGGTGCAGAACACTGGTTCGGCACTGACCAGATGGGACGCGATATTTTCAGCCGCGTGCTGGTGGGTGCCCGCGCCACCATTCTGCTTTCCTTACTGGCGACCGCGCTGGCGATGGTGATTGGTGCCGTGCTGGGTACCGCCAGCGCCTATCTCGGTGGCAAAATTGATGAGTTCACCATGCGTACCATGGATGCAGTGATGGCCATCCCCAGCCTGCTGTTTGCGTTGCTGATTGTCAGCACCCTTGGGCAAAGCAGCCTGAATGCGGTGCTGGCGATCACCATCGCCTTTGTGCCTGGCATGGTGCGCATCGCGCGCAGCGTGGCGCTGGCCGCACGTCAGCAGGACTACATCAATGCCGCTATCGCGCGTGGCGAAGCGGGGCACTACATCATTCTGCGCGAGATGCTGCCAAATATTCTTGCGCCGATCATCGTCGAAGCCACCATCCGCGTAGCGTTCGCCATCATGTTATTTGCCACCCTGAGTTTTCTCGGATTAGGCGCGCAGCCCCCGGAACCGGAGTGGGGGCTGATGGTGTCGGAAGCGCGGGATTACTTCTTTAATGCGCCGTGGATGATGTTGATCCCCGGTCTGGCGATCGCGCTGGTCACTATTGGTTTTAACCTGCTGGGCGATGGCCTGCGCGATGTACTCAACAATCCGAGGAACCATTAATGAACCCGCAGAACAATGCGCCGGTGCTGGCGGTGGATAATTACAGCCTCGATTATGCCCTGCAGGGGGGAGATACCCTGCCGGTACTGCGGGAGATCAGTTTCCAGGTGATGCCGGGTGAAGTGCTGGGTCTGGTGGGCGAATCCGGTTCCGGTAAAACCACGTTGGGATGGGCGATTATGCGCTGGCTCGCCAGCAACGCGCTCGAACGTAACGGTGATATCCGTTTACAGGGGCAGAGCCTGCTCAGCCTGCCTGCGCCACAACTGGCGGCGCTGCGCGGCGCAAAACTGGGCATGATTTTTCAGGATCCCAGCGCTTCACTGAACCCGACGCTGACGCTGGGGGAACAGGTCACGGAAGTGCTGCGGCGTCATCGAGGACTGTCGGCACGCGAAGCGCAGGAGCTGGGAGAATCGCTGCTCAGGGATGTGGAGCTGAAGCACCCGGCGCAGATGATGAAGCGTTACCCGCATCAGGTGTCCGGCGGTGAGAAGCAGCGCATTCTGATCGCCACGGCTTTTGCCTGCCAGCCCGATTGCCTGATTTTTGATGAACCGACCACGGCGCTGGATGTGATCAGCTCGGCGCAGATCCTCGATCTGTATGAACGCCTGCGTGAAGAAACCGGGGTGGCTTCTTTATATATCTCCCACGATCTGGCGCTGGTGGCGGAAGTCGCCGACCGGGTTTGCGTGCTGGAGCGGGGCCGTATCATCGAAGAGGCTGACAGCCACATCCTGTTCAGCACGCCGCAACATGCCTACACCCGCAGGCTGATTGAGGCGGTTCCCAATCCGCAGCAGCGTCTGCTGCATGATTCACCCGGCAGCCAGCCGCTGCTGTGCCTGAATGATCTCACCATCGATTATGGTCGCCATGGGCTGCTTGACCGCCTGCTGAAGCGCCAGGCCAATGTCACACGCGCCGCCAATGCCGTATCGCTGACTGTGCATCAGGGAGAAATCCTCGGCGTGGTCGGGGAATCGGGGTCGGGTAAGTCTTCACTGGCGCGGGCTATCAGTGGCCTGGTGCCGTTTCAGGGGGCGATCGATTTCTGCGGTTATGACATCTATGGTCGTGCGCAGATGAACAAGGATTATCGTCGCCGGGTACAGATGATTTTTCAGCACCCGGATGCATCGCTCAATCCACGCATGACAATTGGCGAGATCATTGCCCGTCCGCTGCGTCTGTATGGTCTGCCGGAAGGGGAAACCGAGCCGCAGGCGGTGGCGCGCTTGCTGGAAGAAGTCCGCCTGCCTGCCGATTTTGCCTCGCGTTATCCGCACGCCTTATCCGGCGGGCAGAAGCAACGCGTTGCTATTGCGCGGGCCTTTGCCTGCCCGCCGGACCTGGTGATCTGCGATGAAATCACTGCGGCTCTCGATGTCTCGGTGCAGGCCACCATTATCGAACTGCTGCTGGAACTGCGCCGTCGCTACAGCACCGCTTACCTGTTTATCACCCACGATCTCAATTTGATCCGCCAGATAGCCCACCGCGTTGCGGTGATGTATCGCGGCGATGTGGTGGATGTGGTACCGGGCGACGCCATGTTGCAGCAGGCACAGCATCCATATACCCGTGCACTGCTTGAGGCGGTTCACGTTCCTGAATCCTCTAAATCTGTGGCATGAAGAGACTCTGAATGAAACCTGAAGATTTGATCCATCATATTGATCGTGAATATTGCCTGAGTTTCCTGGCGAAAATGGTGCAGCACAAAAGTTATAGTGCCACAGACGGTGAACGTGAGTTAGCCCGCTACATGGCAGCGCAGATGAGCGAACTGGGGCTGGAAGCTGAGCTGCAAAAAGTGCCCGGCGATCGTTTTAACGCCATTGGTCGTCTGCCCGGCAGCGGCGGGGGGCACAGCCTGCTGTTTAACGGCCACCTCGACACCAACCCGGTGACCGAAGGCTGGACTGTGGATCCCTGGGCGGGGAAAATTGACGAGCAATTTATTTACGGCATCGGCGTTTCCAATATGAAAGCTGGAGATGCGGCCTATTTCTGCGCCCTGAAAACCCTGATTGATGCCGGTGTAAAGCTGAAAGGCGACGTGATCCTCACTTACGTGGTGGGCGAGTTGCAGGGCGGCATTGGTACCTTGGCGGCGATAGAGCAGGGAGTACGCGCCGATTACTTTATTAACGCCGAACCCACCGATTTACAGGCGCTCACCATGCACGCCGGATCGCTGATGTTCACCATTGAACTGACCGGCGATACCCGTCATCTCTCCAAGCGCGAAGAAGCGGTGGATGCCATTGCGGCGGCGGTTGAGCTGATCCCGCAAATTAACAGCATGACCTTTAGCGGTGCCAGAAGCGAAGAACATCTGAAAGTGAACCGGGGCCATATCGGCACGGTGCACGGTGCGCTGGGTCGCGAGCTGGAAGAGTGGCGCCCGCCGCAGGTGGCGGACTTCGTGCGGCTGAAAGGTTCCGCCCGTTTCGCGCCAGGGCAGACGGTACAAGGCGTGCTGGCCGATCTCCAGGCATTGCTGGATCAACTCTGCGCCCGCTATCCGGGTTTGAAAGCTGAGCTGTTTGACGATGGTGTGCGCGATAAACCGACCATGCTGCCGTTTGAGGTCTCGCCGGAATCCGCGATTGTGAAAGCGGTGAATCATGGCTGGCAGCGCGTGCGGGGTACACAGCAACCCACCGGGGTCATCACGCCACCGGCATTTTTTGGTACCGATGCTGCGCATTTTTATCAGCATGCCGGTATGGAAGGGATCGTCTGCGGTCCTGGCGGCAAGTACAACACCATGCCGGATGAGCGTGTGGAGATCAGCGACTTCCTTGATATGGTGCGGATCTACCTGCTGGCGATCCTCGAAATCTGTCAGCCGGTTGAGGCATAACCATGCGACAGGACGCACTGACCCGCCTGCGCGCGGCGATGCAACAGGCTGACGTTGAGGTGATGCTGATTGATCACGGCGAAATGCTGGCATGGCTGACCGGTTACACGGTATCGGAAACCCTGTATCGCGCCTGTCTGGTGCCCCTTTCCGGCGCACCCTGGATGGTATTGCGGCAACTGGATGAGGTGCCCTGTCGCACACAATCACCAGAGTTGGAGGTGGTCAGCTATCCCGACTGGGCCGATCCCTGGCAAAGCGTGGCAGACAGCCTGATGCAGCGCGGTTATGCCACGGCCAAAGTCGGCGCTGATTTCTATTCCTACGGTATGACGGTGTACAGCTGGCAGCAGCTGTCCCGCCATTTGCCGGGCGTGGGATGGCGCGATTTAACCGGCATCAGCGATACGCTGCGCAGTGTCAAAAGTGCCTCTGAGCTGGATGCGCTGCGCCACGCCGCAGCCATCGCCGACTTTACCATGCGGCAGATAGGCAGCACAGTGACCTCTGGCTGGCGTGTGCGTGATGTTGCCGCGCTGGCGGCCAGTCATTTTCTGGAACAGGGTGCGGACACCGGGGAAACCGGGCCGATTGTTATCGCCAGCGGTGACAGTGGGTTTCTGCATGCCAGCAGTCATGAGCAACGTCTGCAACGCGGCGATATTCTGCATGTGGAACTGATCCCGAAAGTGAATCATTACAGCGCCCGCGTGATGCGACCGTTTGTGGTGGGGGAGATAAGTCAGGCGCAGCACGAGCTGGTACAGCAACTGCTGATGATTCAGGACCGCCAAATCGCGGCGATGAAACCAGGGATGCTGGCAAGTGAGGTGGATGCACTGGCACGGGATGCGTTGCTCAGCAGCGGATTACGTACCGCTTTCACTAATGTCACCGGTTATGCGCTGGGGCTGTACACGCGCACGCCACGCCCGAGTGACTTCTCCGGTGCGTTTCATCCCGGAGCGCACTGGCAACTCGAAGCCGATATGGTGTTCCATATGTACCTGTCTGCCCAGGGGATGGCGTTCAGTGAAACGGTGCGGGTGACGGCTGCGGGTGGTGAACGGCTGACCAGAGTGACGCGCCAGCCTGTCGAATTGGCTGCCGGTTGATCACGGGGTGCGAACATCCGCATTGCCATAAGCTGCGCTCAGGTCGTGGAAACTGATGTCCTCGCCAATTTCCCACAGCAGACGCAGCAGTCTGGCTGCCGTCATCCCCTTCGGGCATCCCTGCTGGCGCAGCAGTTGTAGCTGTTGCTGCTGAGATACGTCCAGCATGGATAAAGGCGGTCAGACTCGCCGGATCCAGTTCAGTTCTTCTGTTAACAGGATCGAATTGTAGGCAGACAGGCACAACCCCTTTAATTCGGCGTCTGCCGCAGGAAGACCCGCAATTTTCAGTGCAGACAGCGCCTGAACGGGTCTGATATTGGAGTTTTTCAGGCTGAAAAGCATCATGCCAAGTTGCTTCAGCTGCGTCATATTGCCGGTCGGACACACCATGTGCCAGTGTAGCTGCACCATTTCCTTCAGATGAACGATGAACTTCAGCGCATTACGCACCAGAGACATGCTCATGCTCACCCGAGCATTAAAAAGCAGCCGCCAGAGATCAGCCACGGCCATCGCGGGCGCAGGTTCCTGGCAAAGCAGGTTGATCAGTTGATCACATTTGGTGCCGGTGGCAGAGCTGGTCCAGTTGCGGTCAAACCATTGCTGCTGTTCTTCCGTTGGCCTGGCTTTAAAGGCTGATTGCGATAGTTTGACCAGCGGCAGGCTCATTTTCTCTTCAGCAAGCTCCATCACAACGAACAACTTCATTGCCGTCATCTCATGATAATCGGGCAGAGATTGCAGCGCGACCAGCAGGTCTATCTGGCAATGGTATTGATGACGCAGACTTTGCAGGTTTTGTAAGACCCACTCGAGCTCCTCCTCTTTGACGTCAATATTTAAGGCGACGGAGGCCTGGCTGAGAATGGTGATGTCCGGGATATCATCGGCGTCGAGCAATGCGCGTCGAAACTGTGCCGGGCGAAGTTCCAGATGACCCAATTCTTTTTGCAGACGCATCGCTAACGAATACTTGCCAATTTTTTCGTTCTGGCAATGCAGCTTTTCCCAGGTTGTGTTGATCAGCGTCTGGTGTTCTCTGGAAACATGGGATCGGAGCACCGTCAGCGCGCTTTCCACGCCCGGCAACCCGACGTTTATCTTACCTTCCAGAAACTGATAAACCCCTTTTGCCGTCAACTGGCGAACCTGTTTAGCGCTGAGGGTTAATAACAGCCTCTCCACCTGGCTTACCGGACTTCCGGCGGCAAAAATCTCGCGCCAGTGTGTTTTAAATTGCGTTTCCAGTGCGTTCCGTGCTGCGGTTCCTTGCTTCTGGCCGAAGTGGTGGTGGCTTTGTTTCACGGTGGCGATGCTGGCGCTGAGTTGTCCCGGCCTGGTTGTGGCCGGGGCTGCTGTTGGCGGGGCAGTGATAAACGATGATGAAGGTACGCGTAAACTAAACATGGGAATTCCGTATCAGAACCTCCATTTTTTCAATGTCGTAAAGGGAGGCAGGGGGGGCTTTGTGGTTCAGCACCGGTGTGATTGCCGGGGCCGGTAGCGCGGGAGGATCGGGGAGGAAATAAGCGCTGGATGAGTTTTCATCAATATCCATGGCGTCCGGCAGCGCTCTGGCTCCGCGGTTTTCCCTGGCGGGCAAAGGCTGGAAAAAAGCCGTCGGTATGTCACCCGCAGACTGGCGTTTGATATTTTTCAACGCTGTCATGATCATGCTGGGAGTGACATCCCCATCAATTTCCCACAGTAAGCGTAGCAGTTTTGACAGCGTGATATTCTGCGGGCATTGCTCATGTTTCAGGACTGCTTCAATCTGCCTCAACTGCTCACTGCGTTTGGCCTTCAGGTTGAGTCGTGGCCGCAGACGCTTTATCCATGCCAGATCGGCAGCTGAGATGTCAGCATTAAGCG
Organism: Pantoea sp. App145; assembly: GCF_047947045.1. NCBI lineage: Bacteria > Pseudomonadati > Pseudomonadota > Gammaproteobacteria > Enterobacterales > Erwiniaceae > Pantoea > Pantoea sp. App145. The sequence goes on along the minus strand of NZ_CP133292.1, from coordinate 177,772 downwards.
CCGCCTGAGCGTACTCCATCATGACATTGGTGATGATATAGTGCGGATCGTTGAGCGCATGCTGAATCACCAGTGGAGAGAGTGTGGCCCCTTCAGGTGCGCGTAAGAGTTTACCCAACCGCTTCAGCCGACTCATTCTGGTTTCCGGGTCTATTCGGTGCCATAGCTGCTTCACTGTCTTTTTTTGCTTCGGCGTTGGTTGCACCCCGGTGGCGGATGCCAGCGCTTTGTAAGCAACCGAGTAACTGATACTCCTCTTTGCATCATGAAAAAGACACCACAATTGCGAGGTCGTCATTTCCGGGCATCCTTCCTGCTTCAGTATCCTGTCCACTTTCTTTCTCATCGAAATTTTGCGGGCAGAGATGGCTGACCAGTTTTTGCTGAACCAGTCCTGTTGGTCACCGGTGGTTCGGGTCCTGAATAACGTTTTGGCCTGAGTCACCGTCTGCATCTTGACCGTGATTTCGGCTTTGCCTAACGCGCAATGCAATCTTCCCGCTCCCTGCTCCTGATAATCCGGCCGCCGCTGGATATCAACCAGCCAGGCGATGATATTTTTACCCGGTGGTTCCTGCTTAACCGCGTTCTGTACCCAGGTCACTTCTTCAGCGCTGGCATTGGATTCTGAGGTCCAGATAGCCTGCTTCAGGGTAGTGATATCGATATTGATTGGGTTGTCAGGCATTTCCAGCAGGGCGCGTCGAATCTGGTTGCGCGTCAGGTTCAGGTGCAACAATGGCCTCGGTCGCACAATCCAGTTTGGTTCATTTTTGTTCTGATCCCAGAGCGTTTTAATCTTCTGGCGATCTTCCTGCGAAATACTGGCATTGGCGGTCTTCAATGCATTCTCGACTGTAGTGGCACCTACCACGATTTTATTTTCCAGCAGCAGACTATGAAAATCGTTGGTTTTTATTTTCTTAATATCCTCGGGTTTAAACTGCCACAGCAGCATCTCCATACGGCTGCCGAGACTGGCTTTGTCAGAAACCTTTTGCCAGTAGAAAGGGAAATCGTTTCTGAGGGCGTTTAAGCAGGGATTGTCCGGGGTTGCTGATTTGGCTTTCCTCTTCCGGCGGGAGGAGCTCAGATTCTGTGGGTTTTGTTGAACGCTATGGAGGTGAGAAACCAGTTGTCTGGGGCGGTCAGGGGACGATGTGGTCTGGCGCTGTGGCAGCGTCGATACAGAAGGAACAGAGGTTGCCTGCATAGGAATTCCCTTTCGGTTATTACAATAAACAAAGATTACAGGGGTAGTATTGTCAACTAAATCGATAAAATAAAGTGCAAAAATGTGAATTGTGCAGTGGATTGGTTTACGAGTATTCTTGTTTCATCAAATGCAGCCAAGGTTATCAACCTTGTTACCGACATCTGTTTTGAACCTAAACTAAAAACTGACTCTTTTTAATTTTTTCAAGGAAAACTGATATGCGTTACATTTCACTGGATAACTATCGTGACACCATCATTCTTATTGCGCGTGTTGCTCTCATGGTGCTGTTCATTATTTTTGGCTGGCAGAAACTGACCGCTTTCAGTTATACCGCCGGATATATGCAGAGCCTCGGTTTGCCTCTGCCGTCTGTCGCCGCCGCGGTTGCCGTGATTGCTGAGTTTGGCTTTGGTGTGTTGATTGCGCTGGGTTTCTTTACCCGTCCGCTGGCGCTGCTGATGGCGGTGTACACGCTGGTGACCTCCTTTATCGGTCATCCTTACTGGCACATGACGGGTATGGATCAGTATGCCAACATGATTAACTTCTACAAAAATATCAGCATCATTGGCGGCCTGCTGCTGCTGGCGCTGATCGGTCCGGGCCGCTTCTCGCTTGACCGTCGATAAGCTGCGTTAATCCCGTATCAGCAGAACCATCACCTCAGGGTGATGGTTTTTTTTTTGCCTTCTGCCCGGAAAATTCATGGTCATCATCGCGTGCTCTCTGCTCCCCTGATGGTTGCAAATGCAGGTAGCGACTGGCTGCTGCCCGCAGGCGGTGAGGCTTCCATATCTAACACCATATCCAGCAAGGTATTATCCTCCCGAGGGGCTGACTGACGTGAGGAATGGAACACCCTGGCGTCCCGGAGAGCACGGCTCAGGGTCGAGACCCCTTCGTCCTGTCCTACAGCCACAGATAGCGCATAAAAGCGGAGGGACCATTAATTCTGGGACAATCGGGCTGGCGCAGCACGCCTACCAGCCGCACATTTTTGGCCGAATGTGGTGAGGGGCGGACTTTTTCCCAGGCCCGCCTGAAGTGCGTTAATTGCTCATCAGTGACTTCTGCTCTGGCGGCAGACAACGCATGAACCACCGCGCCGTAGTGCAGGTAGATGCCTTTTTCCTCCAGTACCTTTTGCAACTCGGCAGCGGTAACAGGCTGTGCGCTGGACTGGAGAAGGAGCAGACCCAGCCACATCATGGGCGATTTATTATCCCTGCCGGGTGCATTTGCCAGGCTTGTCTCGATCCATGCCCGTAACCCGGAGGAAATTTTCGCATTGTGGGTGGCAAGGGCGCTACTCATCACCGAAGGACTGATATTCTCATCCGCGATTAACATCAGGGTCCACAGCTGTGGCGAGGTGATCGCCAGAGCACCTTTCTGCTTCAGCAGGGTCATGACCCGCTGCCATTTTGTCTCATGGCGGGGAACCTGTACCCAGTTATCCTGAAACCACTGCCACATTTCCTGAGTTAAGTTTTCTGCCAGCGCCAGTCGCGCTTTTCGCACTCTGTCGTAGTTGATGTCCAGACCGGCATCTTCCAGCGCACGATTCAACTGTGGTTCAGTCCGGTACAGCGCCTTGATCTCGGGCAGAAGTAACAATGAAACCAGCCGGTTCAGGGGATGGTGGGAAACCGGATGATTCTCCCAGCAGCGCTTAATTAACGCACTGGTTTCTTTAGGGATGTTTAGCCAGGCGACCGACATCACCTGTGCCATCGTCGAGGCAGAAACAAACACCTGAATATGCCACAGCGCTTTGCGCATTTCTGGCTGAGTCAGTTGCGGGCATGCTTCCAGCCGCAGCATTTTTCTGACCTGACTCAGAGGATCCGGCCCTTGAGGCAGGCTTTGCCAGAGTTTTTCAATCAGCTGAAGGTCTTCGGGTGAGACCACGGCTCTGGCCGCTCTCAGGGCACAACTCACGCTGACCCGCTGTACAGATACTTTTTTACTGTGCAGGAATCTTAATATCTGTGCGTTGGTCACTGCAGCCAGTTCCTGCACGTTAAGCTGAAACAGCAGTTGTTCTGTCCTGCCAACAGGGGTTTCATTTTTCGCTACCCTTGCCCAGTAAAATTCCAGCCGTTTTTCTAGCGATGGCTGGGTCAGCGCGCGGGACGGGAAAAGATGATGGCTGCTTTGTGTGACGCTGGAGATATTCGGGGCCATTGTACTGCATGGGGTGGCGACGGAGAGGGATGGCCTTGCCGGGGATGTCGGATCTGCATTGATGTTCATAGAAATTCCGCCAGATTGTTAGCAACTCAGCTACCGGGAGCCATGTCATAAAACTCCTCAAAACCGCTCAGCGGCTCGATGATAATGTCCTGCCAGTCAAGATCCATATCTAACCATCCCGGTTCATGTGGGTCGGGGACGACTGGCGATTCTGCCAATGTGTTTTCAGGCGGTAATGGGGTACTGGCGCGGCATTTGAACAGGCGATACAGCGTAATATGAGTCGGATCCTCTCCGGCACACCAAAGACAGCACATTAACTTTTCCCAGCCGTTGATGAAGGGAAATTCATTCCTGCGCAGAAAGGTGCTTGTCGATGCGTTGCGGAGGAGACGCTGTCGTCCGGGCGCGGGCTTTTACCGGTCTCGACCTCGGCGGGCGTGATGGGTTAACCCGCCTTTTGCGGGTCAGTTTTACCGGCTGATAGCCGGGTTTAAAATCCAGCCATGCTTGTGTGAACCGATCCCGTTCCGCCTGCGGAATATCGAGATTGGCTACCGTGAGCGCATGATCGACCTGATTGAAATCCAGCTTTATGCCTGCATCCCGCAACCCTTTGATTAACTGGAAAGACGAAATATGACTAAGCTGCAAGGCGGACGCGCCCCGGAGATGCATTCCCAGCCATTTGGTGCGTGATTCGTCACTGGCAGCGGCATGTTTGAGGGTATGGTCAATCCAGTGAGTCAGGGATAACGACGGAATGGCATAGCTGGCCGACAGCGCGCGACTCACGAGTTCATAGCTAAACCTGCGCTCACCCGACACGTTCAGCAGATACAGGAGCGCCAGCCGGGTGATATTGAGACTGTTTTTCGTTTCCAGCAACACCATGAGTTTTTCCCAGTTTGTGGCGTTACTGTGCCTGACGCGTTGCCAGGCCTGGGGAAACCAGGCTCTCAGCGTTTTCGGGAAATTTTTCGCGTACTCCAGCAGGACAGCTGTCACCGTTGCGGGATCAATGGGCAACTGCGCATTGATGATGCTTTCTCTCAGTTGCCCGTTTTTTTCCAGGCCCAGCGCCTGTACATCGTTATGGAGGAGTGTCAGGAGCAGCCGGTTTAGAGATTTCTTCTCGTAATCAAATTGTTGCCAGCTGCTTTTAATCACTCCGGTACTGTCTGCCGGATTCGGGTTTCTGACAAAGCTTAAAACTTCCACCCGCGGTTGAGGAATATTCATATTTGTTTGCGGCTGAAGGCAGGCAGGGGTGACAGAGGTGATCGATGAAGGTAGTACAGCGGCTGTGCCATCGTCATTGTATAAAGTGATCGACGAGAAATGCGCAACGGATACCGGGGAGAAATTCATAGACAATCCTTTGTTTTGTGCGTGGGACACCACCTGTGGCACCCACCAGTATATTCCCCTGCCGGAACAAAAAGCGCCGTATGGCGCGCAGTTGCGAGAAATGTATCGTGCCGGTGCCCATCGTTATGGCCCGGATCTGCGCTACCCGGTCAAAATGATGGTCCTGGTAGTAAATTTGACTGGATAAGGACGTTCTCAACGGAAGAAGCCGCCTATAATCAGGCTGGCGTTTTTTGTTTATCGTTCAATCCGCACACAGATGAGAGAAGAGAATGAAATTATTCAGCCACAGCTTTAACGACGGGGATGTCATTCCCGGTAAGAACAGCTTTGCGGTTTATGACGCAACAAGTCATGTCCGGTTATCTGACAACCTTAACCCGCATTTTGGCTGGTCCGATTTGCCTGCGGGTACGCAGTCACTGGTGCTGATCTGCCATGACTACGATGTGCCGACCAGCGGGGAAAACGTGAATCAGGAAGGTAAAGTGGTCCCGGCTTCGCTGCCGCGCACTGACTTCTATCACTGGTCGTTGTTTGATATTCCGGCGACACAGCAGGAAATTGCCGAAGGTGCGCAATCGAACGGCATCACAGCCAAGGGGAAACCGGGCCCGGATGCGCCAGCAGGCCTGAAGCATGGCATCAATGATTACACCGCGTGGTTTGCCGGTGACGAAGCGATGGGCGGAACTTATTATGGCTACGATGGCCCTTGCCCGCCGTGGAATGACGAGATTGTCCACCATTATGTGTTTACCTTGTATGCCCTGTCCGCGCCGTCATTAGCCGTGGAAGGGGAGCTGACCGGTGCTAATATCCTTCGCGCAGTGGAGAACAGTGATGTGCTGGCGAAAGCGAGCCTGACCGGGCTGTATACCCTTAACCCCGACGTGAAAATTTAATCCGATCTGAACGGCAGAACACCATGACCAGAGAATGTGCATCATTAGCGGCAGAGGAGCATTTCTTCTGGTCTGGATTGTCCGGCCATAGCCTCAGCCGGGATAACCTGATTTCGGTTGCCTGGCCGAGGCTGAAGATTGAACAGAAGGCGAGTTCGTTTTTCTTTTTTGCACCGACGCTGCTGCTGGTCTTGTCTGGCAGGATAGAGGTTGCCTGTGCCGGAAAGCGTCATACGCTCAACTCACCTTCAATGCTGGGATTTATCGACCAGGGCGTGGATATCGACTATATAAAATATCCCGCTGACCGACATACGCCGTTTCGCTCGTTGTTGATTAATATCAGCCCGGATGTGCTGGAAAACTTTTACCAGCATTTTCAGGAACCGCTTTCCGCAGTTAAAAAAAATCCCCAGCTCAGCACGGTTGAAATGAGCGCAAGCCTCGATGATTCACTGCATCAGCTGCTGGTGGCCCTTGAGAATCCCCTGGTCAGCGATGACCGCATCCGGCTAAAAATCTTTGACCTGCTGCTGGTGTTAGCAGAACAGCAGCTGCGCTTTGCGCTGCCACAGCGGCAGGGCATTTTTCCCCGCCTGAGCAATCTGTTACGAGAAGCGCCGGAACGAAACTGGACTGCCCGCCTGGCCGGTGACGCACTGGCGATGAGTGAGTCCACACTACGCCGTCGCCTCCGGCAGGAAGGCGTCAGGTTCGAGCAGCTGCTGCTGGACATCCGTATGCACCATGCGCTGATGCTGATCCAGACCACGCACTGGAATCTCACGCAAGTGGCCGATGCCTGTGGCTACCGCTCCGTCTCCCGCTTTGCCGAGCGTTTTAAACACCGCTTTGGATCATCTCCGGCGCAGCTGCGTTGATGGGGTTGGTTTGGTGAGTGTCTACGTGACGACTCGTCCGGCCATAAGCGCTGCCCAGGCACTATATTGAGTTGCGAAGGTGTAAGGCTGCGACCGGTTCCAGCTTGGCGTGACGCATTCTGCGGCTCTTCCGAATAACCGGGATTGCACAAAATCCAGCCGATGCTGGTACTATCCGAAAAGGACCTCAAAAGGAAGCGAATCATCATGGATAATGAATACGGAATAAAAGTGGCTTTGTCACCGGTTCAGATGGCAGCTGTATTGTCAGATAAAAGCATCAGTGCGGGGGAGACCCTCAGTAATCGTTTATTTGGTGGGCTTGGTTTGGCTGGCGGTGTTGTAGAAATGTTTGGTGCTGGCGCAATGTGTATTGTTCCTGAACCAACAATGCTGACAAAGGCCGGTTGTGTTTTTGTCGGTACTCACGGTCTGGATACTATTCAGGCTTCAATTCGGCAAATCTGGACAGGACGCCAAACAAGTACCGATACCTATAATTCGGCCGTTGCTCTGGCAGAATCACTGGGAGCCGATCAAAAAACCGCAATGAATGTCGGTATGACCGTCGATTTAGCTATACCCATGGGATTTGCTATGGCTATTGGCGCTGTGCGTGTTACAGCCATCCGGTCAGGCCGCATAAAAATTGCTGAGCATGAATCACTCACCGGTCGAAAACCTGGTGGTCATACACTTGAAAAGCATATCGGCAAGACGCCTGAGCAGTTACGAGCTCGATTTGAAAAAGAACCGAGGCTATACGAATCGGGTTGTTTCAGATCGCTTCAGGAGGCGGAGCAATTGATTAGCAAGGTGGTGCGTGACAACAAATCCCAAATTGAAATGTGGGTCAGGAACATACCGCCTGGGCTTCCTGCGAGGATGACCCTGCATCGTACGTTTCACCAATCGACGGGTATCCTGGTAAAAAGAGGGTCGCAGGAAGTTTTTAAATGCCATGGCGTCGGGGTAGTACTGGATTTCCAACCCTGGAATGGTAAACCCTACTTCATTCTTACTGCTTTTCCGGAGATATGACATTGGACAAAATTAATATCAATGAGCTGGACTCAATGATTTACGTCTACTTCGGGCCTAACTACACTGACTTTGAGCCAGGACATGAGATTGAACCCAAAATTGAGGCCTGGCTATCATGGGCCGGAAAAGGGAATAAATATGCCTTGGTCGATGATATAGATCTGTTTCTCTCTGAATGTGAGGATGTTGAGGAAGATTTTGCAGAGCGATATAAAGGGGCATTTGTGCCAAAATTGTGGGGTACAACCGCATTGGAATTTCTGCAACTGGTGAGAGACAGAACAGTTCAGTCAGTCAAAACACTATAGCTAATAGTGATTAGAAGTAACAAAATAGTCAGTCAGCGTATATTATTTTCACGTTAGATGAAGACTGTCACATCCGGCCAGAGTCATCTCTCAGGCTGCATGATAAAAATGCCGACCTCACCAGTCGGCTTTTTTATGTCTTAATTCTCTTCAATCCAGGTACGAATACATTCACCCCCTATGCCGACCAGGCTATTAACCGCACGGATCCGTAGCGGCGCGATTTATCGCGCAATACTTTGCACGGTGCCGGTAAACCCCGCGTGATAAATCACGCCGCTACCACCCGGTGCGATATTTCACCAGGGTTCAATTATGCAGCTATCGCGCAACCTACCTGCGGTAACGCAACACCTTCATCGGACTGGCGTCAATTTTTAACAAAAAATGCGATCTCTTTGCCATCAAATGATTACTTATCAATTGGATAGGCTTCACGGTGTAAGTTCATTAAAACAAATAGGTTGCTATTAGATAGTGCACTATATAAATTAAACCCCGAAGCAAACAGATGACAAATCATCGCAACCATTTAAATAGCACGCGATATAATCGTGAGAAATCAAAGGGAGTTCACCATGAAATTTAAACAGACATTTTTAGCCATCGCACTGGCCGCTGTATCCGCAGGAAGTGTAGCGGGAGAGCCGCAGCCGGAACGTCATGTACAGGCATTCCTGAACGCGCTGAACAGCAGTGGTGGAAAACCCATGGAACAGCTGTCTCCGCAGGATGCCCGTCAGGTACTGATTGGCGCGCAGAAAGGCGCAGTGTTACCGCCCGCTGATGTGACGGAAAAAACCATTGAGGTAAATGGCCAGCCACTGAAACTGAACATCGTTAAACCAAAAGGTGCGCACGGTACGCTGCCGGTGTTTATGTTCTTCCACGGTGGTGGCTGGATACTGGGAGACTTCCCGACTCATGAACGCCTGGTGCGTGACCTGGTGGTGGAATCCGGCGCGGCAGCGGTATTCGTCAACTACACGCCCTCACCGGAAGCGCACTTCCCGGTCGCCATCAACCAAGCTTACGCGGCGACCCGCTGGGTGGCGGAGCATGGACATGAAATCGGCGTTGATGGTAAACGTCTGGCGCTGGTGGGCAACAGCGTAGGGGGCAACATGGTCGCTGCCGTGGCGTTGCAGGCAAAACAGCAGCATACCCCGGCGATTCGTTATGACGTGATGTTGTGGCCGGTTACTGATGCACATTTTGATACTGCCTCATATAACCAGTTTGAAAATGGCTACTTCCTGACACGCAATATGATGAAGTGGTTCTGGGATGCTTACACCACCAGTGACAAGGATCGCAACAGCATCCTGGCTTCACCACTGCGTGCCACCCGTGAGCAGTTGCAGGGCCTGCCGCCGACACTGATTCAGACGGCGGAACTGGATGTGCTGCGTGACGAAGGCGAAGCCTTTGGCCGCAAACTGGATGAAGCGGGTGTGGATGTCACGGTGACACGTTACAACGGTCTGATTCATGACTACGGTCTGCTGAATCCGCTGAGCAACGTCCCGGCAGTAAAAACCGCACTGCGCCAGGCCGCCGAAGAATTAAAAACCCACCTCAAATGATGATGAAGAAGGCCAGGTTAACCACCTGGCTTTTTTTTGCCTGCCATTTTGTTATCCGAATCACAATCACGATGCCTGCCAGTAAATCCCTGAATAATTATGAGAGATGGAAAACGGTTCCGGGGTATCAGATGGTATTGAATGGACAATGTGCGGAGTAGTCACAATTTCATGATGCTATTTATCCAATTGATGCTGTGACGTTCCATGGAGAATGGCAGAGCTCCCTCCGGTAACCGCCCGACAGGGTGGTTTTTTTTTGCTTAAGGTTTTCTTAATTATTAATTTTAAAAGCCATGTTGCAGAAATTTTCACCAGTATTTTTTTCCTTGTCCAACCCAGACTGGGCCTGGAACAGGGCCACTTACCGGTGTTTTTAACGAAGCGGCAAAAAGTTTAATGATTTCACAATGTTACTAATGTGTTTGTTTTCGACAGCTAATCAGTCATTTAGGCAGCAATTCAAGCCATGTTTGACCTGAAAAATAAACAATTCGTTAACATCTCACGCTTCCGGCGCCATCCAGGTTAAGGTATCGATATCGAACCATTAACATCCAGTTGTATTTCATAAAAAATTTCCCGTCACATAATTTATCTATCTGATACATAAGCAAATATCCAATCATTAATCTGATTTCTCCTAATAAGCTGGAGTAATCCTCTATTTATTCATTTTAAGAAAGGATTGATCGATCAACGGCTGTTTTTTGATAGGTAAAAACATAGATAAAACCGATCTTAAACTGTTTATTGATTGGTAATAGTGATCATAGAATGAGAATCATCTGATGTGTGTTAAGGAAAACATTCTCATGAATCTCAGCGAAGTCTTAACAGGTAAAGTTATCAGTGGTATTGAAGCGGAACCGATAGTAGACAGAGAAGGGAATGTTCTGGCAGTTAAGGTACGCACAGAGAGCGCCTCACCAGGGTGGCTTTCATGGCAGGGTGGGAAGGCGAGCAAAGCACAGAAAAAGAAACTGCTGAAGGAGCAGCTGACGCTCATCGATCAAAAAACAGCATATTTTCAAAATAATAATATTTTATGCTCCATCGACATTGATTTTGAAAAGGCAGCGATCCTCATACAGGATGATGAAATCGCTGCATTAACCAGATCAAAACACTTTTTACGTTTAGAGATTTCAGAAGGCTTTCCAAATCTTTCAGATGGACGAAGCAACCGGGTACTGCAGGAGTTAGCGGAGAATTACCGATTGTGGCTGGGCGATTTAGGGTCAGGCGAGGCAAGCCTGAGAGCGTTACAGGAGAATCTCTATGACGCAGTTAAAATCGATAGTGACTTTCTAAAGCTCTATAGCCATTCAAAAATATGGCCGGTCATTATCAAAAACATCATGCGTTACTGTCAGTTTATTATTATCGAAGGCTTGGAAAGCACAGAACAATGCCAGACAATCGCAAAGGACATAAAAGCTATACAAGGTGGATGTTTTAAAAGCATACTTCTTGAAAATATCGAAAGTCTAAATAATAAATTCATATTATAACCCTACTTATTTTTTCTTTTCTTTTCACAGCAAAGCGGCGGGATTTCTCTGCCCATATTATTTTTGTGCCAGGTTCGCGCAGGCGAAGCTGCGTCTGTTGCGTTGATTATTTAATTTTCAGGACATTGGCGCCAGTAAGCTAAGGGCGGTAGCGTGTCTGAAAGCAAGCGAATGAGCTTGAATCGAAGTTGGATGAAAAGCCAATAATCTTCCCTCAACAAATAAATAAGGTATAAATATGAAAATCACAGCAATAACTACATTGTTATTAGCCGGCATGCTGAGCCTTAATGCGAATGCAGCTGATCCTCAGACCGGTGAAGTGACAACAGCACAGAACACTGGTGCGGCCGCTGGTGACACAGCGACCAGCTTTGCTCAAGGCAACAGTGTAGTCATCGGCGTGTCCACTATCGGACTGCTGGCTGGCGTGGCTCTGGCGACCAGCAATAATGGAGGCAGCAACACCAGTACGACCACGACCACCACCACTACCGGAAGATAGTCATTAACATTGGGGGGCATCGCGTAGGTGTTAAAGAGATATGAGGATAATTTCCGATGATTACTACCTTAGGCTGGGGTTAAGAGAAGCTTTAAGAGTCCACGAAAAGGGACTGCAGGATATAACTATAGCGATAAGCTCAGACCTGAAAACCATCAGGCTGTATAAAGATATAAGCATCTATTCTAATGAGAAATTTTTTGTCGGAAATTGTCTGACAACATTTGTTTTGAGCTATCAGCTCAGTCATGGACTAACACCGCTGCATCACAATCTGTACAAGTTAATCGCCGAAAGAAAGACGATGTACTTAACCCCCCGGGAAATTGACGTACTCAGCGAATTACTGAAAGGAGAGAACATACTCGGCATATCCCGGACATCCGGGCTTAGCCCGAAGACAATCAGTGCGCAAAAGAACTCAGCCCTGAGAAAACTTAAGGTTAATAATTTACATATGCTGCATAGAGACATTTCATCATTCAGAAATCTCTTTTATGGAAAAGAACGTAACCAATCAGGGATGGATTACTAAGGGCGAGTTAATGACATTTCCATTTTATATGCCTCTTTAGTCTCTTTATGAAGAGGCTTTATTTTCGTGTTTTTAATAGGATGATAGTTCAGCTCATGATGATGACAATGCCTTTCAGATTATCCGCTATCGCGGTATCTGTTTTTTTACTTTCCGCGTGCACCATTGTTCCCGGACAATATTTATCCACCAGTAACAAGGATGTGGTAGAGCAGACAGACTCTAATACGGATATCGACAAGTTCGTTACGGTGTACCCGCTAACACCGAAGCTGATTGAATCTCTGCAACCGAAGACAGTGATGTCCAGCGCAAACCCACAGCTGGAAGAACAAATTAAGAACTACCAATACCGCATCGGCATTGGTGATGTCCTGATGGTGACAGTGTGGGATCACCCTGAGTTGACCACCCCTGCGGGTCAGTACCGCAGCGCCAGTGATACCGGCAACTGGGTGAACACCGATGGCACCATCTTCTATCCCTATATTGGCAAGGTGAAGGTTGCCGGACGCACTATCGATGAAGTGCGTACTGACATTGCCGACCGACTGAAGACCTATATTGAAAGCCCGCAGGTTGATGTCAGCATCGCTGCGTTCCGCTCACAAAAAGCGTATGTCACCGGAGAGGTGGTAAGGTCTGGCCAGCAGCCGATCAGCAATATTCCGTTGACCATTATGGATGCCATCAACGCAGCGGGTGGCTTAGCCCCGGATGCGGACTGGCGTAATGTGGTGCTGACGCACGATGGCAAAGATAGCCTTATCTCTCTGCAGGCATTAATGCAGCAGGGCGATTTACGGCAGAACCGATTACTCACTCCTGGCGATATTTTGTTTGTTCCGCGTAATGATGACCTGAAAGTGTTTGTCATGGGCGAAGTTAACAAGCAATCCACCCTCAAGATGGATCGCAGTGGCATGACGCTTGCTGAAGCACTGGGCAATGCAGAAGGGGTCTCGCAGGAAATGGCAGATGCATCCGGCATTTTTGTGATACGTCCGCTGAGCAGAAGCACTGGAAACGGCAAGCTTGCCAATATTTATCAGCTGAATGCGAAAGATGCAGCGGCAATGGTGATGAGTACTGCCTTCCAGCTGCAACCTTACGACATCGTTTATGTCACAACGGCACCGATAGTGCGCTGGAACCGCGTTATCTCCCAGCTTGTTCCAACCATTGGCGGCGTGCATGACATGGTTGAAACCACACGTTATATCCGTACATGGTAACGAGTATGTTTGATTCAATATTAGTGGTATGTACTGGAAATATTTGCCGCTCTCCAATGGCAGAACGAAGGTTGCGGCAGTTATTGCCTAGTAAAAAAATTGATTCAGCTGGGGTGAAAGCATTAGTTGACTCAACAGCTGATGAAACCGCAGTACTGACAGCTGAATTACATGATGTGTCCCTGGATGGACATAAAGGGCGGCAATTTACACAAAAAATTGGAAGCCAGTATGACCTGATATTGGTCATGGAAAAGCGACAGATTGAATATGTCACGCGTATCGCATCAGAGGTGCGAGGGAAAACGTTGTTGCTTGGGCATTGGTTAGACCAGAAAGAAATCCCAGACCCATACCATCAAAGCAACGAAGTATTTGACTTTGTATATCAGTTAATCGATCAAGCCTGCCAAAGCTGGGTAGTTAAACTGGGTGGCTAACCATTAGGAATTTATCTATGTCATCTATTACTTCAATAAAGCCTCATACACCAAACTCTGATGAAGTTGATCTGGGATGGTTAATTGGTGAGATACTCGACCATCGAAAGATAATAATATTTTTAACAGCACTTTTTACAGCTATTGCAATCATTTATGCTCAATTTGCAACGCCAATATATCAGGCTGATGCGATGATCCAGGTTGAACAAAAGCAAGGCAATGCACTTATTAATAGCATCAGTCAAATATTGCCAGATGCTCAGCCTGAATCAGCGCCTGAAATAGCATTGTTACAGTCTCGCATGATCTTAGGTAAAACGGTTGAAGATTTAAACTTACAAGCCAAAATAGAGCAGAATTACTTTCCAATATTCGGACGAGGTTGGGCTCGCATCACAGGTAAACCAAAGGGAAACTTGGCTGTAACTCGCCTTTACTTACAAGGAGGTGACGGAAAACAAAAAATAACATTAACAGTAAAAGACAATCATAATTTTCATGTCTCTGGTGACGGCGTGGATTTAGATGGTAGGATTGGCGAACTTATCGAAAACAAAGGCATTTCACTATTGGTAAGTGAGATGAATGCGACTCCAGGTACAAGCTTCACTATTAGTTACGTTTCATATCTGGATGCAATTGATAATCTACAGGATTCTCTTACTGTTGTAGATCAAGGAAAAGATACCGGAATATTAAATCTTACAATAACAGGAGATGACCCCGCATTAATTCAATCAATATTGAAAAGTATCAGTGATAATTACTTAGCGCAAAATATTTCGCGACAAGCTGCACAGGATGCAAAAAGTCTTCAATTTCTGAACAAGCAATTACCTCAAGTCAGAGAGGATTTGAATACTTCTGAAGATAAGCTGAACGCTTATCGGAAAAAAAGTGATTCGGTTGACTTATCATTAGAAGCAAAATCTGCCTTAGACCAGATAGTTAATGTTGATAACCAACTAAATGAACTAACATTTAGAGAGGCTGAGATATCACAACTATATACAAAATCACACCCAACATATAAAGCTTTGCTGGAGAAAAGACAAACATTAGAACAGGAAAAAGATAAATTAAATCAGCGTGTATCAGCAATGCCTGCCACTCAACAAGAGGTATTGCGTTTAAGTCGAGATGTAGAATCTGGGCAGGCAATATATATGCAATTACTAAATCGCCAGCAGGAGTTAAGCATCGCTGAATCAAGTGCGATAGGTAATGTCAGGATAATTGATAGCGCTGTCACTAAACCAAGACCAATTAAGCCAAAGAAAATATTAATAGTACTTATTGGGTGTGTTTTAGGAGGTGTCTTTTCAGTAGGTTTAGTCTTGTTGAGGGTGTTTTTACATAGGGGGATTGAATCTCCTGAGCAATTGGAAGAACGTGGGATTAATGTGTACGCAAGTGTGCCTCTTTCAGAAATGGTAGTTAAACATAAAAGTTTGAAGGAAAATAAGAATAACAGGGACAAAGAGAAACTGCTATTTCTGGCAAAGGAAAACCCAGCTGATTTGGCAATAGAAGCGATACGCGGGCTTCGAACCAGCCTACACTTTATTATGATGGAAGCTAAAAATAATGTATTGATGATATCAAGCGCCAGTCCAAACGCCGGGAAAACATTTATTAGCAGTAATATGACAGCATTACTGGCCATGAGTAACCAGCGAGTATTATTCATTGACGCGGATATGCGTAAAGGCTACTCACATAAGTTATTTAAAGGCAATATAGAACATGGGCTGTCAGATATTTTGTCAGGAAAATCTACAATTGAACAAGGGATTAATACTGTTAATGGGCTCGGGTTCGATTTTATTTCTCGTGGTGAAATACCCCCTAACCCCGTAGAGCTTTTAATGCACTGGCGCTTTCAGGATTTAATAAAATGGGCTTCAGAAAATTATGACATTGTCGTGATAGATACCCCACCCATTTTAGCGGTGACAGATGCTGCGGTAGTTGGGCGTTACGCAGGAACATCGTTATTAGTTACTCGTTTCGAGGTAAATACACCTAAAGAAATGGAGATGAGTATAAAACGTTTTGAACAAAGCGGAGTTGCAATTAAAGGTTGCATCTTAAATGGAGTTGTTAAAAAGCTTAGCAGTTATTATGGATATGAGTACAGACAGTATTCATATTCGGATGCTAAAAAAAGCTAACCTAAGGGGATCGGCGCAAATAATAGGATTATATTTGCGTCATTTCATAAAATGAGAAGCATTTCATTTTTTATAATGTATGATAATATAAATATCATAACTTGAGCCAGCATGACGAAGTGCGAATATACAGTCACGTAAGCTAGTATGATAATTTAAAATACTTTCAACTAAAAGATATCCTTCTTACTTAAATTGTTGTTGAAAATTTTATTTTTTGTAGGGGTTGAGATATATTGTTTTTTTGAATGATTTAAAAATGCAGTTATTATATTCGTGAGATGGTAGTATGAACCCAATTGAGTGTTCCAACTGGATTTCTATTAATTATGATGATAGGAAGGTGAAGAGTTGAAGCGGAGGGATTTTATTATTATTTCAATGCTGGGAATGATTCTAAAGAATCGTTTCGTTTTAGCATCACTGACTACTAATGAGATTGATATTACTAAGTATATATCAAACATGTTACAAGAAAAAAAGGAAGTGAATATTCCAGCAGGGAAGTATGTTATAGATGATTTGCCAATCAGGATAACGTCTAATTCAAGATTGTCATTTTCTAAAGATGCGATTATAAAAGTTAACAAAAATAAAAAAAATGAATCTAGTGTTTTTATTATTGATGGGGAATCTGATATTGAATTTGAAGGAGGTGCTTTTTATTCATATGATGATACGGTTGAGGTTATTAAAGTGGTTAATAACGCTCATGGAATTTCTATAAAAAATGTGTCTTGCAATGGATGTCGTCTGTTTGTCTCAGATGTTATGAAATCCTATAATTTAATAAATGACATGGATCTTAACGATAAAATAACTATTTCTAATTGTGAGGGGGGATCGGAAAAGATAAAAACCAGAAGAGCTTTCATTGAACTTCACTATACAAAAAACTCAGAATGTGAAGGTTGTGTTGTCGATGGTTATTATCATGGAATGATGTTTTGGGGAGGGGATTCCAATCCTAATAAAGATGGGGCGGAGAGTAATAAAAGGAAGGTCTATAATATTCGATTTTCAAATAACAACATAAAAAATGTACAGTTAGGTGGCATTTGGGGGTCGATGGGTAAATCAGTTTCTATTGACTCTAACAACATCAGTCACGGGCGTGATGTCGGCGTTGATTTCGAAGGTTGCACTGATTCTCAGGCGACCAATAATATCATTAAAGATTTTAGACATGGAAACTTGGCAACATTCTTTCTGTGCAAAAATATTTTGTTTGAAAACAACACCTCCATATCAACAAGAAAAGAAAATATTGTTGCTGCAATTTTTAACTCAACGCTCAATCAGGCTAATAGGAACTTAAAGTTTATAAACAATACATTTATTGGAGATGGTGTTAACTCTTACTTTGAACAGAATGGAACTGTAAATGACTTAATTATAAAGAACAATTCATTCTCAAATGTATCAATTAAATTAATGAGCCCTAACAATGGCAGGCTTGAAATATCAGATAATACTTTCTTCTTTAAGATATTTCCCGATGTTGGGACGTTTGTGGTGAGTGTTTCCAATGTCATGAACCATGAGAATAACATTAATTTGGAAAATAATAACGTTAATAGCCTTAGTAATTGGTTTTTAGACAAACCAGTATTTAATGTGAAAGTGTTAAAGCCAAGGAATCTTAACGGTTCTCCTATAATCAGGGGGAATTTGGTGGAAAAAAAATCATCACAATATTCTACAATCATTTCAGTAACAGAGCAGAAATGAATTTGAACGCTATAGTCAAGGTTAAAAATGATAAAATTACGAAATTTTCTTCTTTTTATGACATTTGCCTTGCCTAAGGCGGGGGCGAAAATAGGTGGCTTCCCACTCTATATTTCATTGATAAGCAGCTTTTATTTCATGGTGACCGGGCTGTTTTATATTCTTAAAAAGAAAAGGGAAATTGTTTTTTTCCTAATACCTGTAGCTCTAGTATTAGTAATGTTTCTATTTAATCAATTTAATTTTACTGGGGGCGAATATTATGGTAGTAGTTATCTTGATTCTGCATCAATAATTGCATATTTAACCTCATATTTTTCATTTCTTTGTTATTACGGCGCTCTCAAACTAAATAATTCTGAGGAGTGGAGAAAGTACATACTGCTTATTTTTTATTTAGTTATTGTATATGCTTTGATGCAGAAGATTTTTGGTGATTATACCGTAACTATTCCGGGTATTACCGCAAACTATCAAGATGCTATAACACCTGATTTTCTTGCAGGTAAAAATAATATGATCTGGGGGATAGGTTATTTAAAAGCGACGTCAACCTATCAGAATGGAAACCTTTTTGGTGCAAACTTGTTATTGATTGGTTTTGCTGTAATAGCAAACAATAGGGTTGCGGATAAGAAACAAATAATCCCAATTTCATTACTCTGCATTGTGGTTTTACTTACTGCTTCCGTCTCAATTTATCTCGGACTCATTGCAGGGTTAGTTTGGATGTTTTTCACTTCTAAGAATAATTCGGGTAGTGCAGTTGTTATGTTTTTGATTGGGTTTCTGTTTCTTACGGCGATTTTAATTGTTGTGTTCAGTACAGATAATCTTTTTTCTGAAATTGCACGAGAAAGATTATTTAATCGTGACCTCACTCAGGGCAGTGGAAGAATTGAGAAAATAAGTGAATACTTCAGCCTTCTTGATAAAAACTTCTGGGTCTTGATGAACGGGATGCTTTTTTTTGATAGGAAGTTTGATGAGATTTATGAAGTCTTGCCAATGGCAATATTACAAATATTTGGCCTTCCATTGCTTGTTTTTTATTTCCTTTTTATTGTTTCAAAGCTAAAGGGGATTGTTAAGACACCATACTTCCTTCCATTTGTTGCATACTTTACTGCTTCTATTTCAGATGGTGCTTTTTGGTTGCCACCAACGGCAACAAATCTTTTTATCCTTCTGGGGCTTTGCACAGCTTGGAATATTAAAGATAATTTAAAATTAAAATAAGTTAAAGGTTAGTATCTCCGGGGTAATCATATTGTGAGGGGAATATGCTAATAGATAAGAAGGTAGCAGTTGTTTTTACAGCATCAATAATAGGTGGTCATGAGTTGATGGCTATAAATCATATAAAAAGATTTATAAAAAAAGGCATCAGTATTTCATTGTTTGTCCCAAGAGATAATAAAAAATTAATAGATTTCTTGAGTAAGTCATCAATCGAGTTTAGTTTGCATGAAGTTTTACATAGGAAATTGGAAATCATTCACTCGTTCTTCAATGTAAAATACCAAGGCGAATCTAATGACTTTTTGAAAAGTATTAAAGATAAATTCGACCATATAGTTATTGTTCAGGGTGACATTGAGTTAGGGTCGGGAATGATTAATGCCAGTAGAAAACTAGGAATTAACAACGTGATTAGCTACATCCCCTATACTCACAGCTTTAAGAAAATGGGGAGTAGGTGTGCTTTTGTAAAAGACTTGCTGGCGAAACATGTTTACGGTAATTGTGGAAACTACATTACAATATGCAATCAGTTTTATTGTGATTTGAAGAAAAAAAACCCGACTTCACATGTAAAAATATTAAGGAATTTTGTAGAGCATGATGATTTTCAGAAACGAATTTCAGGTGAACGGCGTAGTTTAATTTCACCGAATGTTATAACGATTCTGATGGCAGGGAGGGTTTATTTTAGACAGAAAGGACAGGATACATTAATAGAGTCACTTAAGGTCTTAAGTTCAGATATTAAGGTTAATTTAAAAGTAATCGGAGATGGGCCTGATCTGAATAAATTAGTTGATTTGTCATCCGGGCTTTCCAGCAGAGTTACAGTTTCATTTATGGGTTGGAAGGAGAAGGTTTGGGACTATTCAGATGATGTGGATCTTTTAGTTATACCATCTAACTATGAAGGGGTTCCGTTGATAATGCTGGAAGCATTGGAGAGGGGAATTCCAGTAATTGCCCCCGCTCGTGATGGAATGATCGACTATATAGAAGATAGGTTCTTATATTCGACTGGAGGTGAGGAGTATAAGTCTCTGGCAAATAAAATTGATGAGTTTATTGAGTCTAAATCTGTTGGTTTAATATTTTGAATTTAACGGTGATTTTTTCATGAAAAAAATTTTGATAGATAACAGATGGAGTGGGACCGGTGGTATTGGTACATTCGCTCATGAGACAAATAAAATAAATTGTTATGATAATGCCTATTTCACAGGGAAGCCCTATAGTCCATTAGATGCTATTAGACTGACTCTGAAAACTGCGTTTACAAGAAATAAAGTATTCTTCTTTCCTGGTTACATCCCGCCTTTGTACTCAGGCTCACCATATGTAATTACTATTCATGATCTTAACCACTTGGATAGAAAGGAAAATTCGAGTTTATTGAAGAGAATATTTTACAGACTGGTAATTATGCGAGGGTGCAAAAAAGCTAAATATATTTTTACCGTCTCTGAATTTTCAAAGACCAGAATTATTGACTGGGCAGGAGTCAGAGAAGATAAAGTAATTAATGTTGGCAATGGCGTTTCTGACGCATTCTCCCCTGAGGGTGACGAAATGGGGTACCCATTTGAATATATTTTGTGTGTTAGCAATAGGAAAGCCCATAAAAACGAGATAGGCACCTTGGAGGCATTCAAAAAAGCTGAACTTCCAGGTTCATTAAAGTTGGTTTTCACTGGCAAAGAGAACGAGTTTGTCAAGAGAAAGATAAAGGAATTGGGTATTGAAGACAAAGTTATCTTCACTGGATTTATAGAACAGGAAGAATTGCCAAAAATTTATAGAGGTGCAAAGGCTCTTATTTTTGTTTCCTTTTATGAGGGGTTTGGTTTGCCTGTTTTGGAAGCTATGGCTAGCGGTGTGCCTGTTATAACATCTTCGACATCTTCCTTAGGTGAGATTGCAGGTGGTGCGGCCTACTTAGTTAATCCTGAGGATGTTAATGAAATATCTAAAGCAATTTATGATATCAATAATGATGAGAGATTAAGAAATGATCTGATCAATAAAGGACTGCTCCAATCGAAGAATTACTCTTGGGAAAAGACGGCCTATAAAATTGATTCACATCTTAGTTCTATTTGATTTTTCCTATTGATTAAAGATGAAATTTAGATGGGAGCAGTAGATAATCTTGATATAACTTTAATATAAAAGAGAACATTACGTGGTCGATAAAAAATTAATGGCAAGAAATACCATTATGTTGTACGGCAGAATGCTACTCATAATGTTCGTGACGTTCTATACATCACGAATGGTATTGAAGGCTCTAGGTGTTTATGACTTCGGGTTATACAGTGTAGTAGGTAGCATTATAGTATTGTTTTCGTTTATCCAAAACGTTTCGGCTTTAGCGACACAGCGTTTCTTGTCTGTTGGATTAGGCAGAAATGATCATGCGTGGACCAATAGAGTTTTTAACACAAGTATTTTAGTTCATATATCAATATGTGGAGCTATTCTTTTTTTGGCAGAAACATTAGGTTTATGGTTTCTGACGCATAAAATGAAAGTGCCAATAGATAGAGTTACAGATGTCTTTTGGGTTTACCAAATTTCAGTCGTATCGCTTTTACTCCAGATAATGCAAACACCCTTTATGGCTGCTCTTATTGCATTGGAAAAAATGGATGCATTTGCGAAGATAGGTATCTTTGATGCTTTTCAACGATGGTTGATGGTTTTTTTGTTCACCTTGTTTAGCTTTGAGCATAAAATAGTTTCATATGCTTTGTTTTTATTGGTCGGATATTTCTGTGTTTTCATTGTTTATGTTGTTTTCTGCGTCAACAAATTTGATATATGCAAAATAAGACCAAGATTTACTGAAAGTAAAGGACTCTTCAGAGAGATATTTGTTTTCTCAAGCTGGTCAATGATAGGGTCATTAAGTGTTGTTGGGTTGTCACAGGGTATTGCGCTTCTTACGTATTTCTTTGTAGGTGTTGTTGCCAATGGTTCTATCTGGTTGGCTGAACAGATTATGGTCGCTTTTAATAGAATAATCGGAACACTGCAAACTGCGTTTAACCCACAAATTATCAAGCAACACTCGGTTTCTAACTTTTCTGAAGTTTCGTCACTAATTTCATTATCGTGCAAATTGACAGCATGCATTGTGCTTATTTCTGCAATTCCTGTTTTTGTTGATACGGCGTTCATTGTTAATATATGGCTTTCTCAGGTTCCCCCATACTTAGTAACGCTGATAAAGCTAGTGGTGGTTTATATATTGATCGACTCGTTGTCAGGGCCATACATCACAGCAATTTATGCAGTAGGCAGATTACAAAGATATCAGATTACAGTCTCCGCAATTATGCTGGCTTCTTTGTTACTCTCCTTTATTCTTTACATGAGTGGTTTTTCAATTTATGTGGCATATTCAGCAAGAATAGCATGTGCTTTTGCTCTTCTCGTATATAGAGTGATTTATATTAGTAAATCATCAAGTATGGAATATAAAACATTCTTGCTGAATGACTTTCCCAGGTTGGCTTTTGTTTGTGTTCTATCTATTGCATTTAGTGAATTTATAGTTCGATATCTTTTGGACGGGTTACTGGGACTAATATGTTTGATCATAGTTAATGCTATTTTCGTACTTGTGATGTTTTCTATATTTGCCATCAATTCTGCAGAAAGACGCTTTATTTTTGGGATGATAAAGAAACGTTTTTAATGGGCTATATTACGGTTATTATAAAGGTGAGGTTATGAGTAATAGATTTGGCGTTATGACGTACGAAAGTGATATCTATGTGAAAAGAAATTGGATCAACTTGGGCGACTATGTGCAAAGCACTGCTGCTAAACAATTTTTAGGCTCTGTAGATTCACTTATACCACGCGATCATATGAATACATATGAGGGTGATGCTGTAAAAATGATCATGAATGCATGGTATATGGATATTCCTGAAAATTTCCCGCCAGCTAAATCTATTGATCCGTTATATGTTTCGGTACATATTAACTCAACTATCGTAGATGCTATTTTCACACCAGCTGCTATTGCACATTTCAAGAAACATGAGCCAATAGGTTGTCGTGATTTTTATACAAGAGATCTATTGATTTCTAAAGGTATAGACGCTTATTACTCTGGTTGCATGACACTTACACTTGGTGAGACATATAAACGGGACAACATTACAAATGATGTATATTTTATCGATGTAATGTATGATTCAATGACCATTCCAGAGTTACTGCGCAAACCATTAAGGTTTGGCAAAAGAATTTTGAACGGGCGTGCTTTCGAATTTAATCATAGAAATCGCGTATTAAATAAATATTTCCACCCAGATCTGATTAAAAATGCTAAATTCGAAACTCAGATCATTCCCTATATATCAGCCCAGGAGGGCTTTAAGCTCGCTGATAACTTTTTAAAACGTCTCGCCAATGCTAAACTTGTTGTGACATCCAGGATTCATACAGCTTTACCCTGCCTCGCTATGGGAACACCTGTTATTTTTGTAAATGGTGGGTTCAAAAATAAAGTCGATAATTGTCGCTTTGATGGTTTATTCGATTTCTTCAATAGAATAGATGTTGATGCTAAGGGTGAAGCCACAGCTAATTTTGTTTTCTCTGGTGATAAAATTAATATTAATACTAATATCAAAAATAAAGACATTCATCTTGACTACGCTCGGCAGCTTGTCGAAAAGTGCAATGTATTTGCTAAGTAATTTTCGTCTTTCTGATATCTCACCTATTTTTCTAGTAAATCTCTTTAATATCTAACTTTAATCATTTGCTGATAAAGTAGCGATTATTAATTCGAGGTAAATATGATTCTTCCAGTAATCATGGCTGGCGGCACTGGCAGCCGTCTATGGCCGATGTCTCGTGAGCTTTATCCAAAACAATTCCTTCGTCTCTATGGCGAAAACTCAATGTTGCAGGAGACTGTTATCCGCTTAAATGGTTTGGATGTTTCTGAACCATTAGTGATCTGTAACGAGCAACATCGCTTTTTGGTCGCTGAACAACTGCGCCATATCGATCAACTTTCTAACAACATTATTCTTGAGCCAGTAGGGCGTAATACTGCCCCTGCAATTACATTGGCTGCACTTAGTGCTGCGTCAAAGGGTGAGGACCCATTACTGCTGGTACTTGCTGCTGACCACGTTATTGGTGACCGCACCGCATTTCACCAGGCTGTCAAGGATGCTATCCCATTTGCTGAGCAGGGTAAGCTGGTGACATTTGGTATTGTCGCGGCTAAGCCTGAAACTGGCTATGGCTACATTCAACGTGGCGGCATGATGGGCAGCCCACAGGCTCCGGTGTTTCGTGTGCAGCGTTTTGTCGAAAAACCGGATCTGCCGACAGCAATTCAGTATCTGGAAAGCGGTGAGTATTACTGGAACAGCGGTATGTTCCTGTTCCGCGCCAGCCGTTTCCTTGAAGAGATTGCTCAGTTCCGTCCAGACATCCTTGAAGCTTGCCAGAAATCTATTGCTACCTCTGAGACTGACGCCCAGCAAGATTTCATCCGCGTCGATAAGAAAGCGTTTATCGCCTGCCCGGATGAGTCAGTTGACTATGCAGTGATGGAGAAAACCAATGATGCGATCGTTGTTCCACTGGATGCAGGCTGGAATGACGTTGGTTCATGGTCAGCATTGTGGGATGTAAATAATAAAGATACCCAGGGCAATGCACTGACGGGTGATGTATTCACTCATCATGCCAGCAATTGTTATATCAACACTGATGAGAAACTGGTTGCAGCGGTAGGCGTTGAGAATCTGGTTATCATCAATACCAAAGACGCGGTATTGGTCATCGATAAGTCTCAGGTACAAGACGTTAAGAAGGTTGTCGAGTTCCTGAAGAAAAGCGAGCGTGGTGAACATCGCGTCCATCGTGAGTCTTATCGTCCCTGGGGGAAAAACGACAAAGTCGTCAGTATGCCGCGTTATCACGTTAACCGCGTGACGGTAAAACCTGGCGGAATGTTCTCTCTACAAATGCATCACCATCGTGCTGAGCACTGGGTGGTTCTTTCTGGCACGGCAAAAGTCACCATTGACGATAGCACTTATTTACTGACAGAAAACCAATCGACGTTTATCCCGATTGGTGCCCAGCATATGTTGGAAAACCCTGGGAAAATCCCTCTCGAATTATTGGAAATACAGTCCGGCTCCTATTTGGGAGAGGACGATATCATTCGAACAAAAGATCATTATGGCCGTTGCTAATTAGGGGTGAAATATGTCTGGTAAATTGTCTTGTTTTAAAGCTTATGACATTAGAGGGAAGTTAGGCGAAGAATTAAATGAAGATATCGCCTATCGCATCGGACGTGCCTATGGAGAATATTTAAAACCAAAAAAAATGGTCGTAGGCGGTGATGTACGATTGACCAGTGAAGGATTAAAATTTGCTTTAGCCAAAGGTCTTCAGGATGCGGGTACAGACGTCATTGATATTGGTTTGTCTGGCACTGAAGAGATCTACTTTGCGACATCCTATTTGAATGTTGATGGTGGTATTGAAGTCACCGCCAGCCATAACCCATTAGATTATAATGGCATGAAACTGGTGCGCGAAGGTTCAAGACCTATCAGTGGTGATACCGGGTTACGAGATATTCAACGCCTGGCGGAAGATAATGACTTCCCACCGGTAGATCTGGAAAAAACAGGTTCCTATACCACCATTCCGGTACTGGATGCTTATGTTGATAAGCTATTCAGCTACATTAATCTGGATAACTTTACTAAGCCGATGAAGTTAGTGGTCAACTCCGGCAACGGTGCTGCAGGGCATGTTGTAGATGCCATAGAGGCACGTTTCAAACACGCTGGTATCGCCATTGAGTTTATTAAAGTTCATCACCAGCCAGATGGTAATTTCCCCAATGGTATTCCCAACCCCCTGTTACCGGAGTGCCGTCAGGATACTACCGATGCTGTAGTCGCTTCTCAGGCTGATATGGGCATCGCGTTTGATGGTGATTTTGACCGCTGCTTCCTGTTTGATAGCGAAGGGAACTTCATTGAAGGGTACTACATTGTTGGCCTGTTGGCTGAAGCCTTCCTTGAAAAGGATCCTGGTGCCCGCATCATCCATGACCCGCGTCTGAGCTGGAACACCATTGATGTTGTCAGCCGTGCTGGCGGTGTCCCGGTTATGTCTAAAACGGGTCATGCTTTTATCAAAGAACGCATGCGTCAGGAAGATGCGGTGTACGGTGGTGAAATGAGTGCACACCATTATTTTCGAGATTTTGCCTACTGTGATAGCGGAATGATTCCATGGCTGTTGGTGGCTGAGTTGCTTCAGGTTAAAGGGCAATCGCTGCGTCAGCTGGTGAATGATCGCATGGAAGCTTACCCAGCATCTGGCGAAATCAATAGCGTACTGGAACAACCGCAGCAGGCAATCGAGCGTGTTCTGCAGCACTATGAAGAAGGTGCTTTAACTCTGGACCGTACTGATGGTATCAGCCTGGAATTTTCAGAGTGGCGTTTTAATTTGCGCAGTTCCAATACGGAACCAGTCGTTCGCTTGAATGTGGAATCGCGAGCTGATGTCGCATTGATGCAACAACATACAGAAAACATTCTTTCTATTCTCCGTAGCTAATAACAATAATATCGCTTTCTAATTTATAAAGTGAGTCAATATTCAAACCATAATCATGAGTGATGTTTTCTCACTTTTCTAATCCGTAGCAATCGGATGTTTCGCCAGCCCTTTCAAGCATGGCTGTATTATTAGCGGTGCCAGGGAGCTTTTTTGTTATTCAGTAGAGTGTCTGAATAAGATAACTTGGTTTTAATTCATTGTCCCTCATGCGGGGCAATAGAGTAATAACGACGGAGACGCCGCAGTTTTAGGGTTCTTTCGTCTCGTGCAGGGCTAGAGAGGGTTTAATAATGTCACGAAATTTAAGTGTAGGAATTGTTGCCGACTGGTTAGTGGGATTCGCCGGGGCAGAGAGAGTGATCGCTGAATTTATTGAACTGTTCCCTGCATCGGAAATTTATTCGGTAGTGGATTTTTTGTCCGATGACTCCCGTCATCTTTTTCATGATAAGAAAGCCACAACCTCATTTATCCAGCGCCTGCCGGGAGCTAAAAAGAAATATCAAACCTATTTACCTTTAATGCCGCTTGCTATTGAGCAGCTGGATGTAACGAAGCACGATATTGTGTTATCCAGCAGCCATGCGGTGGCAAAAGGGGTGTTAACTGGCCCGGATCAGCTGCATATCAGCTATGTTCACTCTCCCATTCGTTATGCATGGGATTTCCAGCATCAATACTTGCGTGAGTCCGGGATGGATAAAGGCCTGAAGGGTAAGCTGGCACGCTGGATGTTGCATAACATTCGCATGTGGGATTATCGCACCGCTAATGGTGTTGATTACTTTATTGCTAACTCCCACTTTATTGCCCGTCGTATCAAAAAGGTGTACGGCAGAGAAGCTGATGTCATCTATCCACCCGTTGATGTTGACCGCTTCACCTTGCGTGAGCAGAAGGAAGATTTCTATTTCACTGCCTCACGTATGGTGCCGTACAAGCGCATCGATCTGATTGTGGAAGCCTTCAGCCGTATGCCAGATAAGAAACTGGTGGTGATCGGGGATGGTTCAGAAATGGCAAAAATCAAATCGAAGGCGACGCCGAATGTTGAGATCCTCGGCTATCAACCTAATGATGTGATGCAAGACCATATGCAACGTGCCAAAGCGTTTGTCTTTGCGGCTGAAGAAGATTTTGGCATTACTCCTGTTGAGGCACAGGCATGCGGCACCCCGGTGATTGCCTTCGGCAAGGGAGGTGCGCTGGAAACCATTCGTCCTTATGGTGAAGAACGTCCGAGTGGCTTGTTTTTCTATGAGCAATCAGCTGAAGCCATTGTCGATGCCGTAGAGAAATTTGATCTGGTGCGTGATGAGATACTCCCCGTCGACTGCCGTGCTAATGCTATGCGCTTCTCCGCAGAACGTTTCCACAGTGAGTTGGATTGCTATATCGAAAGCAAATGGAAGGCATTTAAGCTGAGTAAAGAAGTTAGCTACTCCTGACCGTAAAACTATAACTGCTCTGTACCAGACTGTGGAAGGGTAGAACATTTCCTGATTTTTTAATCTCAATGCTTAAAGGCTCACATATGTGCAAAACAATGTTAGTTGTGGTTTTGTATGATAAAACCTATAAAGACTCGCTAACACTAAACTGCCTGATGAACAAAGAATATACTGAGACGGATTTGCTGATTATTAATGTCGGTCCGAAGTCATTAGAATTCGATAAAGAATTTATTCATACGTTGGGTTTTTTTGTTAATAATATCACGATCAATGAGTTCCTGGATGACAGACCATTAAGTTCGGTATGCAATAGTGTTATTAATGAACACAGAGACTATGAACGGTTTGTCTTTTTTGATGATGAAAGTATCCTGAAGAAAAATCACTTAAAGAAACTGGACTTGCATTACACTGACGATGTCGATTTGCAAATTCCGAATATTCGCAGCAGAGCAGATGGGAAAGTTTACTACCCAATAATTAATGAAGCTGTCAGAAGAATTAATGATGGCGTTAAAATTACTCCCGGAAATATGCTGCTCACAATAGGCTCTGGGCTTGTTATTTATCGTTCATTAGTCGATAAGTTTACTGCTGTTGGCATGGAAGTGTTCGATGGTAGATTTACACTTGGTGGTGTTGACTACAGTTTCTTCATTCGTCTTGAATTTCTGAAAATGGAGAAACTGGACGTGACTATACAAATTGTCTCTACTGTTGAGCACTCTCTTTACAGAACCGATTTCCCGTCCCGTAAATGGCGTGTAATGGAACGTTTGCGTGAAAGTATTTTATCAATGAAAACATACTTCACCCATAACCAGTTCATTATGTAATTTAGGTTATAATCACCTGGCTTTTTAATTATAATTTAGTGGGATTTAAAAATGGCATGGATATTTTTGTTGTTAACATTTAAAAAGTTCTCTTACTAATTGTTGATATTGCGTTATTCACGACCATCTTGAAACTATTTCTCCTATTCACAGTTTATGAATGCTAGTGGTTTTACCATTTAATGGTTAGGATGAACTTATGGCCTTAACCTTTGATGTGTTTTTATTTGTATTGTTTAAAGCATACGCGCATTAATAAAGGTGTCAAGAGGATAATAGTTCTGGAAATTAAAATATAAATTTATATTGATTTTTACTTATAGGCGACTTTGATAATCTCCCAGTGTGAGGTTTTATTTCCCCATAATCAAAGTATTAAGCTTATAATCTTTAAATCAAATTAAGTTAATCATTAACGGTTTAACTGAACGGGTCTATTCATATGAATACACTTCAGCAACGTATACACATCACCTCAGATTTCACCTATAAAAATCTTCTAACGAAGATTTCTCTGGCTTTTTCGGACTTGATTTTTTTCAATGCCGCACTATTTGTTGCGCTGGCGCTGATTGAATCACTTTCACACTCACCGCTTGCCGATATTTCTGCCAAAGATCTCAATTTAAAAATTATTACACATATTTGTCTTTCGGTAATTTGTGTTGGATGGTTCTGGGTTCGTCTGCGTCATTTTACTTACCGCAAACCTTTCTGGTTTGAACTTAAAGAAATTATCCGCACTGTTCTTATTTTCTCTGTTATCGATCTATCAATTACTGCGCTTTCACAGTGGCAGATGTCGCGTTTTGTTTGGGCTCTTACCTGGTTGCTGGCTTTAATCGTGATTCCTATTGGACGAGCCATCGCACGTCGCTTGCTGAATCATTTTGGCATGTGGAAAAAACAGACTGTTATCATTGGCAGCAGTAAGAACGCCCAGGAGGCCTGGAAGGCTCTGCAAAGCGAAGAAGTGATGGGATATGATGTTGTTGCTTATTACGATGTTGACGGTAAATGCCCGCAAGCAAGCATCGCCGGTATTCCAGTATTACGTAATGAACAAGACCTTTGGTTACTGACCAATCCTGAAACTCAGTTTATTGTCGCAGTTGAGTCTGAACAAAGTCAGTATCGCGATAATTGGCTCAAAACTTTGGCACGACGTAATTGCCGTTCGGTTTCTGTCATTCCGACACTGCGCGGTGTACCGCTTTATGGCACTGATATGGCTTATATCTTCAGCCATGAAGTGATGATTCTACGCGTTAACAACAACCTTGCGAAACGTACCTCGCGCTTCCTGAAGCGTGCGTTTGATATTGTTGGTGCGCTTAGCATTATTGTCGCGCTTTCCCCGGCCCTGCTGATTCTCGGCTATCTCGTCAGCCGTGATGGCGGCAACCCAATTTATGGTCATGAACGCGTTGGACTTAATGGCCGTAAGTTTAAATGTCTTAAATTCCGATCAATGATAATCAACTCCAAAGAAGTTCTGGAGGAGGTACTGCGTACTGACCCGGTGGCACGAGCTGAATGGGACAAAGATTTTAAACTCAAAAACGACCCTCGTATTACCAAAGTTGGTCACTTTATCCGTAAAACCAGTCTGGATGAATTACCACAGTTGTGGAATGTGGTCCGTGGCGATATGAGTCTGGTAGGGCCGCGTCCCATTATCGAAGCCGAACTAAGTCGTTACGCTGGTGATGTCGATTATTACCTGATGGCGAAACCAGGCATGACAGGATTGTGGCAGGTCAGCGGTCGTAACGATGTTGATTATGAAACGCGTGTTTACTTTGATTCCTGGTATGTCAAAAACTGGTCTTTATGGAATGACATTGCGATTTTATTCAAAACGGTTGGCGTAGTGCTGAAACGCGACGGCGCTTATTAATTCCCTCTAACTTATTCTATGGAGCTAATGTGATAAAAAGCGATAGACTTATCACGCAGTTGCAAAATAAATTCATCGAATATGCGATAGAGAATTTATCTCTTCATATGCCGTACACTCAGATGAGTTTTCTTGTATATGATATTCATCACTTCCTGTTGGCGTTGAGTCGAGGTGAGGTTAACTCTCGATCGAGAAATATTGTATTGATTTACAATAATGAGTTGGAAGTATTTATTCTTCAGTCAATCTGTAATGTTTCGTTTTTCGCTCTTGATGTCCGTAGCCTCGATGTATTTGACTTTTTCAATGGAAAAAAAACGTTCAAGAAAGTTAAACCTTTTAAAGAAAAGGATGATAGTGCAAGAATGCGAGTCTTTCTTCTGATCCTTCGTGGATGGGATGATGAAAAAATTTGTGATTCATTAATCATCACGATGAAAAAACTGAAGGAATACAAATCACAACTTACATACTCTTTTTTTGAAAAGAGAAGAAATCTTTTCTACCTAACGTTAAATGGCTTCCTGCAAAGAGATGTTTTGGCGGCCTAAACAAGGATTTGAATGATAAATTAACCTGCTATCCTGAAAATGGGATAGCAGGTTAAATTATTTAGATATTTCATTTCAAGATATAAAGCCATGAATATAATATGTAAGTTCGGTCATTTTAATTACAATAATTTCACCGTTATTATTTTCCATCATGTTCTGAGTGGTTTTAAGACAACTTAGACACTCTTGTTGTTGATGACCTTCCTGGATTCCTTCCTGAACTCTCCTCTGAACACCTCCCAAATAATCTTTTTTTTTGCTCTTGTGCTGTGCTTCCTTAGGCTCTGAAACCCATTTTGATCGGTTGCGATTGGAGTTTTTGTCAAACTGTTGCACATAGGAAATGAACCGAGGTAATACTGCGGAGGATTTCGCAGGTCTGGTGAATGGAAACCGCTGGGTACATTTGTTATGTCTGCGTCTATCACACTCAAAGCTCAAGCGTTGATTACCGCAAAGCGGGGAGATTCTCACTCCCCGTTAACAAGAGCCGGCGATGACATCCGCGAGTAAACCAGCATATCAATCCCGGTCAGGCAGCTGCTTAAGCGGTGGTATTGATATTCCGTCCGATTGCCGGGTTTGCTGGCAGTTGTGGAATGGATGCGAGAATACTGGCTGCAGAGGACTGTTGGTTATCTAACGCTTTCTTCAGTACGAGGGTGTTCACCTGGCTTTTAAGATCCAGATTATCAAGACCGGAAGCCAGTGAAGTAATTTGCGAAACATCCATGGTGTGCTCCTGTTCGATACAAAGAAAAAGGAAACTCATCACGGCCTGAAACCAAGCCGTGCAAGGTTATCGGCATTTCGGCGCAAAATGTTAGGGATTAATGGAGCGAGTATTACACATGAATCATCATCATCAGGCGTACAGCAAAGCCGATAAGAATGACGCTGAAAAAGAGTTGCTGAATGCGTTGAAAGCGGATGTTTCTATCAAGAAAACGGCCATATTTTCTATTACATGTGGTAGTGCCTGATTTGAAAGCCTACGAGATTTTCCACACCACGGTGTTACTGCCGTTACCGGGTGTACGTGACATCCGAAGTACCTTTGCCATTCAGGTTATCAAAGAACCTTCGCCACTCCCTCCTGGGCATATAGTGTAAGTCAGATTTATCGTGCGGCACTCATACCACAAGGTATTTGTTAACGGAGTGTAATTCAACGTACCAATTCTGCATGCTATTGATATGATGACACAATGTAAAATGCCAGGGACAGACCATGAGCACGCCAACGATCGTTACATTGCTTAAATATAAGCGCTGGATTGACCTCGAAACTTTAAAGGCAATTAAAGAAGTAGACACCTCTGCGAAAGCAGAAAAACGACACCTGACGCTCCGGCTGATGAACCATATTTATGTCGTAGACATGATTTTCAGGGCCAACCTGACAGGGCAGCAACATGGGTACACTGCGCTGAATACGCCGGATACTCCTTCTGCTGATGAGCTGCTCGATAAAATGGCCGCATGCACGGATTGGTATATCGAGGCGGTTAACGCCATGACTGCCGAGGATCTCGCCACTACGATAAAATTCCAGTTCGTAGACGGCGGGGAGGGTGAAATGAAGGCTGAGGATATGCTTAATCATGTTTTGTTCCACGGGACATATCATCGCGGTGCGGTGGGCTGGTTACTATCAGAGTGTGGAGTAACGCCTCCCAAAGACGTTTTGACGGTTTTCCTCAGAGACCATAACCACTAGATCCGCGAGCCTGATTTCCCGCGTAGTGATAAGCACTGGGTAGCTTTTAAGCTACCCAGATGTCCGCATTACATCCTCATACAGGCGATATATTTTTCACCTGAACGGCGTACGATCTCCCCCGCATTTTCCGTGATATTCCTTCCTTCAAACGCACCATATAGTTTCGCAAACTTCACGGTACTCAGGCGCTGCGTAATATCCCGGACCGTCGCTGCCGGTAACGGTAGCATGTTGGGATAGCTCCACAGAAAGGAGACGGCATTCGCGCCAGGTGTGACCTGAACAGTGTCCCCGCCAAGCAGTATCCCTTCATCCTGTTCCCAGTGCAGCACGCAGCTGCCTGCGAAGTGCCCACCAAGATGCATAACAGTAACGCCAGCAGTTAGTTTAATCGCCTCGCCTTCCCAAAGCCTGATATAGGGGCTGTCGCGCATGATCCACTGACGATCGCTGGCGTGCAGGTAAACCGGGGCATCAAATTCAGCTGCCCATTCCTGCATGGTGGTATAGAAATGCGGATGTGATATGGCGATGGCTTTGAGCCCACCCAGTGCGGAAATTAACGTTTTCGTGGCGTTGTCGAGAGTGGCGATGCAATCCCACAGAATATTCCCTTCCGCTGTTCTTAGCAGGAACGCGCGTTGACCAATCGCGAAATCAGGCACGGTGGTGATGCTAAAGAGACTGGCTTCATGTTGTTGCCACTTATTTGTATGTGAGGCAAGTAGGGTGGGTAAATCGACCCATTGCTGCCCGGTTGCAGGCACAAACTGCCGTGCATCTTCGCAGATTTTACACTGTCTCGGGGGAGTGCCGGTGAACGCATAGGATGTGCCGCAGGCTTTGCATAAGGTGATCATTACGTCGTCCTCTCTGTCTCATCAGTATCCAGTCAACATGGCATATCAATGCACCAGGGTGTGCCGGTTAGTGCTGATTTTTTGTCCGATGTTCGTTATCTACCTGACCAGAAAACCGACTTTATAAGGCAAACGAAACGCTGAGGTGGGCAATAGATGAGGGTATTGATATCGGATCTCGGGGCCGAAGTACCGAGATTGCGCACAGGCTGCTGTATGGATAGCCAGTAATCTATCAAAATTCTGCGATTCAATGTCATTTATTGAAACTCCCATCAGATCAGATGTATAGCAGAGTTTTGTTAATAGCAGGTGAGCAGCATCCCAATCAAGGAGAAGGACATGTCGTACAGGAAAGCCAGGAGAGGGAAAAAAGCCACCCCAACCCCGCATGACCTTGTATTTAAGCAGTTTCTGACGCATCCCGAGACCGCCCGGGATTTTATGCAGCTTCACCTTCCGGCCGGGCTGCAGGCGGTTTGCGACTTCAAAACCCTTAAACTGGAGTCAGGAAGTTTTGTTGAGGAAAACCTGCGTCCCTACTTTAGTGACGTCGTTTACAGCCTGAAGACCACAACCGGTAATGATGGTTATGTGCATGTGCTTATCGAGCATCAGTCTTCCCCGGACAAACATATGGCCTTCAGGCTTCTTCGCTATGCTGTGGCAGCCATGCAACGCCACCTGGACGCCGGGCATAAAAAGCTTCCGCTGGTGATACCGGTATTGTTTTACACCGGTAAGCGCAGCCCTTATCCGTATTCAACCCGCTGGCTGGATGAATTTAGTGACCCGGTGCTTGCAGAGAACCTCTACAACAAGGGTTTCCCGCTGGTTGATGTCACCGTCATTCCTGATGCTGAAATCATGGGACACCGCAGTATGGCGGCCCTGACTTTGATACAGAAACACATTCACCGGCGCGATCTGGCCGAGCTGCTGGATAATCTGGCTACGCTTTTGCAGACGGAACCCATGACAGGACAGCAGTTTGTTTCGGTGATAAACTACATTGCGCAGGCAGGCGAAACTTCAAACGCAGAAGCCTTTGTACGTAAATTGGCACGGCGAGTGCCTAAACACGAGGACGAACTGATGACTATCGCGGAACAGCTTAAACAGAAGGGCATTCAGCTCGGTGAACAACGCGGAATCGAGAAAGTTGCCCGTAATATGTTGCTGGACGGTATGGACCGCAGCACCGTCATGAGAATGACCGGTCTGACCGAAGAACAGCTGTCGCAGATTAAGCACTAATCCATATCCTGCCTCACTATCGGAAGTATTCATGGAATATACAGGCGAACGGACACGGCCAGTGCCGAAACACAAGGACTAACTGATGACTATCGCGGAACAGCTTGAACAGAAGGGCATCGAGAAGGGCAAACTTGAAGTTGCCCGTAATTTATTGCTGAACGGTATGGACCGCAGCACCGTCAAGAGAATGACCGGTCTGACCGAAGAACAGCTGTCACAGCTTGACCACTGATCTTCCCCTGTTAGCCATTATGTTTTTGTTGTTACGCCCAGCCCCGTCAGACTAGAAAAATTCCATTCCCTCATACGGATGAGCCGTGCAGGCGCTGAGTCGGCTATCCAAATCCCCGTCATGAACTTCCAGCTTGTGTCCATCCGGATCTAAAAAATAGATCGATTTCCCTTCGCTTTTATTTGTTTTCCACTCCCTGACACCCGATGATTTCAGATGCTGCGCAAACTCATCGAAATCTCCACTCCGGATACTGAATGCGTAGTGAGTGTAATCTTCTCTGAGCGCGACGGTATCAGCAGAAAGGCACAGCCACAGATCCCCCAGAGAAAGATAGGCCCCTCTGGCCCATTTCGCCTTCGGCGTAAAACCGAGGGTGTTGACGTAAAAATTAAAGCTTCTTGCAACATCACTCACGGCGATAGTTATGTGATTCAGTCCGGTAAGCACGTGTAACCTCGTAAGCAGGGTGGAGGATGTTATTGAGCCATAAAACTCTCCATGTTCAAACGGTTGTCTGTGATAATGCCAGCGGGAATATTATTGAAGTGTCAAAATGCCCATTGCAGAGGCATAAAAATCAGCAACGATAAATGTATTTACGACAACAGGGGTGTAGTTGTGCAGGATAATAAAAATAAGACCATCTGGCGTCGCATCGGGATTATTGCGGTGCTGTTGCCCGTCTGCTTCTTCTTTCCATTTATGCTGCTGGTCATTGGCTGGCTGATATGGACTATCTATCAAGATCTGCAGGCTCCCTCGATCATTAGCGTTCCCCCTGCGCCGACCTGGCGTGATGTGAAAGCGGGCGATGAGGACTGGCTCAGTAAATTCTGCGCAGGCTGTGAGTCACCCGCTGAAGAGCAGTTCCTTCGTGCGATGGTCACCGCGTTTAATCTCACACCGGATAACGGAAAATTAATATCCCCCACACTAACGCTGGAAATGCAGGTAAGCGTAGGGAACTACCGCTTTGATTTTGTGGCGAATGGTCGTCAGGTGATTGAGATTGATGGTGCTGCATGGCACTCGTCCCCGGAACAGAAGGAGCGTGACCGCATCCGGGATGCATTTTCCGTTGGCGAGGGCTACAGGGTGTTGCGCATTCCGGCCAAAGTGGTTTTCAACACTCCCGACCAGGCCATCAGCCAGGTCAAGGCTGTCATGGTAGAGACGCCACACTATACCCGACCAGCCAGACCGCAGTCAGCAGCCCCCCGCAAAAGCCTCTCCCAGCACCTCAGTGCAATTGCTGACGGGGTGAACGCGCTGGACCGTTTCGTTGACGCTGCCAGTACGAAGCAGAAGGCACTGGCTGGCTTTAAGTCTGCCATCAGCACTGAGCAGATGTTACTCGAAGCATTGGTATCGGAAACGGAGCGTGACATTCGTCGTGATGCCATGCCGCCGTTAGCCCGCAAGAATTACGAAAATCTTATGGCGAAACTTGAAGCGCAAAACGATGGTCCGGTAAAAGCGTCGCGTGCAGAGATTTACCGGTGGAAAGCAATCACCAAACCTTCACCCAACGAGGATCTGGAAATACAGGGGCAGATCGAAAGGGTGTATCAGGATGAAATGGCCCAGCGGAACCTGCGGATGATGCAGCTCAAACAACGCTGCGCCAATGACCCGGAGTTTGCGCGGCGTTTTCGCCTGAAAGTTGAAGAGACACATTTCCCTGAAGCAGACGTTATTTTTGGCGTGTGAACAGCGTTAAAACGGCTTCAGATGCGAAAAAGGCCGCCCCGTGGGGCGACCTCTTCCGGCACTTCCTTTTGCGACCATCTGTTATTTGTACAGTTCTGCGGTCATATGCACACGGTTATTGGTGTTGGCTTCGGTAATTTTATACTGATCGCCATGCTGTGCGGCCTGAGCGGCAACCTGAGCTTCGGCACCGTCCAGAGTATCGGCGGTAACAGAGATGCTCTGCGCGAAGCTTGCTGCTGACATCAGAGAAAGAGCGGCTGCGGCGGCGATGGTCATTGCTTTGATAGTTTTCATGGTCTTATTCCTTAGTTTGTATGGTTGAAAGCATGATTGCTTTCGATGGAAATAATGATAACCATAGTAACCATTAGCATATTAACAATAAATGCTGGTATTGTGATCGTGCTAACTATAACGCTGATAGGGCATGCCTATAGGGGCGGTGTGCATTAAAGGAACATGCCCCGGCACACCCTCGCTCAGGCTAGACCTGACCATCTACAAAAATTTCCCACAGCTCCTCAACAGCCCTGGACATTCTCGCTGCTGGCCGAAAAAGCCTGATATCTATTGGCACCCACAGTGCGCTTTCTTTGCCCGCAGCAGCGGCAATCGTCCCGGCTTCGACATCCGGACCAGCGAGTGTTTCCGGCAGCCATGCGATACCGTCCCCGGCTCTGACCATTGCCAGCAATGTGGCCGCCAGATCGGCGGTGAAGGCGATATCCATCCCGCGCCTGGCTCGGTTTACCTGTGAGATATTCGCAAGGATTCTGCCCAGGCCAGATTCCGCAGAATAGGAGAGGAAAGGGAATTTTTTCCCGCCGGAGGCATGCCAGAGCGGCTGTCGGGTTGCCGGATCGCATTTTGCGTAAGGCAATAATGTTTCACGTCCGAGCCGGACGCTGAGGTATTTCGCGTCATCGAGGTTAATGTGCATGTGAGGGTGGTGGTAGCAAAGCAGAAACTGAGCGTCACCTTTTGCAATCATCCGTTCACAGGCACTCAGCGTGTCAGATAACAGGCGGAAGGATCCAAAACGAGCAATTTTTTCGTTGTTACGCATCAGCGCCGGGAAAAAAGAAAACGACAGGGAATGCGTAGCGGAAAAAATAACGTCTGGTCGGGTTTCTCCTGCCGCTTCGATGGCTTCGCTTCTCAGGGTGTAGAGCGCGCGGATAAGTTCCGGGATCTGCGTGACGAAAACTTCTCCCGCACGCGTCAGGCTGACGCCGCGACGGTTCCGCTCAAAAAGCGGCGTCCCCAGCCACTCTTCAAGCGAAACAATCCTGCGGCTGAATGCAGGCTGCGTCACATATCGTGAAGCTGCTGCCCGGGAGAAATTCAGTGACTGCGCCAGTGCAACGCAGTCCTCAAGCCATGTTAACTCCAGATGATGCCGATTTTGCATTACAGCCTGCCTCTTTGGCATTAGAACAGAATTCCCTGACTGCTTAGGATTGCATCAGACAGGACTCCGACGTCCTCGAATACTACGTTGGTGCATTATGCCGATAATTATCTGGCATGACATAACCCCTTTCACAGGCACTTAAGTTTGATGGCCATTAACTGAGAACCGCAGGAGAGAACATGCGTATCCTGGATGTTGTAGAAATTACCCAACCCATTGCTTCCCCTATCCGTAATGCGTACATCGATTTCAGCAAAATGACGACGAGCCTGGTTGCCGTTGTGACTGATGTTGAGGTGGGTGGACGCCGTGTAGTGGGGTATGGATTTAACTCCAATGGCCGTTACGGTCAGGGCGGTTTAATCCGTGAACGCTTCCGCAATCGTATTCTGGAAGCCGAACCGGGCAACCTGCTGAATACCAAAGGCGACAACCTGGATCCGCATAAAATCTGGGACGTGATGATGAGCAATGAAAAGCCCGGCGGCCACGGGGAACGCTCAGTGGCAGTCGGTACGCTGGACATGGCTATATGGGATGCCACCGCGAAAATCGCGGACAAGCCGCTGTTCCACTTGCTGGCGGAAATGAAGGGCGTAAAGGCTAATCCGCGCGTTTTTGTCTATGCGGCGGGTGGTTACTATTATCCGGGCAAAGACCTGAGCGCACTCCGTCAGGAAATGCGTGGTTATCTGAACCGTGGTTATAACGTGGTGAAAATGAAAATCGGTGGTGCGTCGCTGGAAGAGGACCGCCGTCGTATTGAGGCTGTTCTGGACGAAATTGGTAGCGAAGCGCGCCTCGCGGTAGACGCCAATGGCCGTTTCGATCTGGAAACCGGTATTGCTTACGCCAAAATGCTGCGTGAATATCCGCTGTTCTGGTACGAAGAGGTTGGCGATCCGCTGGATTTCTCCCTGCAGGCGGCGTTGTCAGAATTCTATCCGGGTCCGATGGCGACCGGTGAAAACCTTTTCTCTCACCAGGATGCACGCAATTTGCTGCGTTATGGTGGCCTGCGTCCGGATCGTGACTATCTGCAATTTGACTGCGCGCTCTCGTAC
Organism: Pantoea sp. App145; assembly: GCF_047947045.1. NCBI lineage: Bacteria > Pseudomonadati > Pseudomonadota > Gammaproteobacteria > Enterobacterales > Erwiniaceae > Pantoea > Pantoea sp. App145. The sequence goes on along the minus strand of NZ_CP133292.1, from coordinate 138,232 downwards.
GGTCTGGTGGAGTACCTACGTACTCTGGATGTGCTGGAACAGTTCGGCTGGTCACCGTCACGCTGCATTCCTCACGGTGGTCACCAGATGTCCCTCAACATCGCAGCGGGTCTCGGCCTGGGAGGTAACGAAAGCTATCCGGATCTGTTCCAGCCCTATGGTGGTTTCCCGGATTCGGTGAAGGTCGAAGATGGCCACATCATTATGCCAGAGCTGCCGGGTATCGGTTTTGAAGGCAAATCTGACCTTATTAAAGAAATGCGTTCGCTGGCGGAATAAGTCCTGCCGGTTATATCGCCTTGCTTCGCCTCTTTGTGTTGTCGGGGGGCGTTGTGGAAATAATTATGTTGTCCTGGTTTCTAAATAATAAATAAAAAATATATGACTGATATTTAAAAGGATCTGAATTCAGCTTCCCCCTACATCTGCTCCAAACGAGGAAATTATCATGAGAGGAAATACTCTTAAAGGTAATGCACTTATCGGAACAAAACGCTGGACAATAATATTACCTGCCGTCTTTATTATGTATACCATCTCTTTTTTCGACCGGGTCAATATCGGCATGGCGCTGCCCCATATTACCGCCGAAATGGGGCTTGACCCGGTTGCAGCTGGCTGGCTCGGCGGTGCATTTGCCTGGGGATATGTCGCTACGCAGTTCACCGCAGGCTGGCTGGCACTGCGCTTTGGTTCCAGAAGAATCATTGGCGTCAGCCTGTTTCTGTTTGGTGCCTGCGCCATGCTGACCGGCCTGACGCGTAGCTTCAGCGAACTGGTCGCCATCCGCTTCTTTCTCGGGCTGGCGGAAGGTCCGATTCAGGCCGCAACGGCGATGTTTCTGGCTCAGTGGTTTATGAAGCCGGAGCGCGGACGTGCTTTCGGCATCTGGAATCTCAGCCTCGGTGCGGGCGCGTTTCTTGCCGGTCCGATCTCTGGCTGGATCCTTGCGCACCATAACTGGCGCATGATGATGATCATTGAAGGCGCGCCAGCGTGGCTGTTCTGCATCATCTGGTTTTATCTGGTGCCCAAAAGCATTCAGGCGGCAAGCTGGCTCAGCGCTGAAGACCGGGACCATATACAGAAAGATCTGGCAGCGGAGCAGTCGGGCTATGTCAAAGATAAATCTGACCCATGGTGGACCATCCTGAAAATACCCGCGCTCTGGCTGATGCTAATCGGTTATTCGCTGCACAGCATGCTGGCGTATGGCTTTACGCTCTGGCTGCCGACGGCCCTCAAAGGTTACGGCACGCTCAGTGAATTTATGGTTGGCCTGATAAGCGGCATTCCCTTCCTGATGACCATGATCGGTATCTGGTATATCACCCGGCGTTCCGATAAGTACAACCAGGAACGGCGGCTGCATGCGGCCATCCCTACCGTTTTTTGCGGAATGGCTCTGTCGGCCGCAGCCTTTGTTCCGCTTGCTTACTACTGGGTGCAGATTGCCCTGTTCATGTTTGTCGGCCTGACCATGAAGATGCTGGTGCCGCTGGTCTATGTCCGGCTGACGGAAATCCTGCCGACGAAAAAAGCGGTGCCGGCGGTGGCATTCGTGGGGGCGTGCAGCAATTTCATCGGGCAGTTTGGCGGTCCGCTGGTGGCCGGATATCTGAAGCATCTGGGTGGCGGTACCGATATGACGCTGGCATGGAGCGTGCTCGGCCTGTTCTCTATCGTGGGCGGGGTGTTGTTTGCGCTTGCGGTGGGCCAGAAGGAGAGTGTCTGGGACATCAGGCAGGCGTTCCGGCCTCTTCCCGCCAGGGAATGACCCAGCACAGCCTGCTCCCCGACACGGGGGCAGGCTGGACGTTGACGCAGAGGCGGGATGCGGACGTAACGGTGACAGATCCGGACAAGAGAGGTTGAAGGTGTTGAATCAGACGATCCCGTCTGGTACTTCTGCATGAACGGAGCTAATCCATTTTTATGTCGGGGAAAAAATGAAGTTTTATTGCAGCAAAGAATTTACTGGCTCTCAGGCCTGGGAATCGTTACCTGTTGCCAGTTTTGATAACACCAGCGTGAAGCTTCACTGGACCGATCAACCGTACAAGTGGCACATCAACGATGGACAGGAAGTTTTTGCTGTTATGGATGGTTGCGTCGAGATGCTCTACAAAGAAAATGGCGAGGTTAAAAGTAAGACGCTGCATACCGGTGATATTTTCTATGCCAGTGAGGGGACGGAGCATGTAGCCCATCCACAAGGAGCCGCCCGCGTCCTGGTGATCGAAAAAGAAGGTTCTGTTTAACCCCACTTCTGTTCACTAACCCGGGACGTGCTAAGCGCATTTTCGGGTTAAGACCACAAATCCCCCCGGCCTCAATCCTTCTCATTAACATACTAAACGATACATATGTGTTGACGGGGTTGCTTTGGCGTTATTAATATACCAATCGATACATATGTTATCAGGTCTGTTCGCACCCCTATTTCTGTCCAATTTACCTTTTAAGGATGTTTGTCGATGCAGTCTTCTCCTTTGTTAAACGCACCTGTCTCAAGCGAAGCCGCTGCAACTGAAGAGTTTCCGGTACCCGTTGGTTTTACCAGCGGGTACCGGACGATCAATGGCGTTAAATTGCACTACGTTAAGGGTGGGTCCGGCCCGCTGGTCTATCTGGTGCATGGTTTTGGTCAGAGCTGGTATGAGTGGAACCAACTGATGCCTGAGCTGGCAAAACGGTTTACGGTCATGGCCCCCGATCTGCCGGGACTGGGACAGTCCGGCGTCCCGCATTCATATCGCGCCACCGACATCGCGCCCCTGCTATACAAACTGGCTGAGCAGTTCAGTGCGGGGCAAAAGTTCGATCTGGTGGCCCACGATATCGGAATCTGGAACACATATCCGATGCTGGTCCAGCATCAGGACCGTATCCGTCGGGTTGTTTACATGGAAGCCCCGATCCCTGATGAGAGTATCTATTCGTTCCCTGCTTTCACTCCGCAGGGAGAATCGCTGGTCTGGCATTTCAGCTTCTTCGCTGCCAGTCAGCAACTTGCCGAGACTCTGATCAGTGGAAATGAGCGCGTGTTCTTTGAGCATTTCATCAAAGAGCATGCGAGCAACAAAGATGCCTTTACGCCTAAACGGCTTGATCTGTATGCGAAGTCTTATGCCAAACCGCATTCGCTGAATGCCGCGTTCGAATACTACCGCGTCCTTAATCAGGGAGTAGCTGATAATAAAGAACTGTCAAAGAGCAAGATAAGCATCCCCGCGCTCGCCATCGGTGGCGGCGGGCAGGGTGGAATGGGGCAGTATCAAATTGACATGATGCGGCGCTTTGCAACTGATGTAACCGGAATGGTATTGCCGGACGGCGGTCACTGGTTACCGGAAGAATGTCCGGTTGCGCTCAACCAGGTGGTGACAGAGTTTCTAAGCTGTTGACTTCACGACTTTTCATCTCATTCAGATAGAAGGATTATGACATGGAGATAGGAATTATTGGTCTGGGGGCGATGGCGCGCGCAATGGCCATCAACCTGGTCGCGGCAGACAATCAGGTCAAATGCTGGAACCGCTCCGGCGGAGACGTGCCGGGAGTGCAGATGGTGGATTCTCCCGCCGAAGCTTTTCAGGCTGACGCTGTGCTGACGATGTTATCGGATGATGCGGCGATACGCAGCGTGCTCCTCGAAGGAAACATACTCGCACAGGCGAAACCGGGCGTTGTGCATGTCGTGAGTTCGACCATCTCGGTGGCATTTTCACAGGAGCTGGCCGAACACCATCGCCAGGCAGGGATCGCCTATGTAGCTGCTCCGGTTCTGGGCAGACCCGATGTGGCAGCAAAAGGCGAGCTGAATATCCTGGCGGCAGGCGATCCGGCGGCATTACAACGTGTGCAGCCGCTGCTGGACGCAATCGGCAAGCGCACCTGGCAGCTCGGAGATAACCCACCGGGTGCGCATGCCGCCAAAATCGCCTGTAACATGATGATTGCGATGGCAATTGAATCGATGGCCGAAGCTGTTGCATTGACGGATGCCAATAACGTTCCACGCAGTGACTTCTTTGAGCTGATGCTGGGCACACTGTTTGGTAGCCGTTCGTATCAGGTCTATTCGGCGATTATCACTGAAGGAAAATACCAACCGGGCTTTAGAGCTGAGTTGGGACTCAAAGATCTGCGTTTGGCGTGCGAGGCGGCACAGAATTTGGCGGCACCGTTACCTGCTCTGGCGGCCGTGCATGGACAGATGCGCAAAGCCGTCGAGGCGGGAGGCGCAGACCGTGACTGGTCGATCATGGCTGATTACACACTACGAGAATCGCGTGGATGAAGTAGAAATGATGATAGCGTTGCCGGACAGCGGTGATTTGATTCTCAATGGCGTCATCGCTTTGAAAAACGTCCGGCCTTGCTTTACCGTATATCCCCTGGAATAAATCACATGCAGGAAAATCTGTTGGGCACACCACTTACTCTCGCTGAAGAACTGCGCCAGGTGGTCAGCACCTTTGTGCGGCAGGTTCGCGTTGCCACCGATACGGTGCGTAATTCCCAGCATGAAACCCTGGAACTTCTGGAAACCCACGGCCCGCTGTCAATTGCTGACCTGGCGCGTTTGCGCGGCGTTAAGCACCAGAGTATGCGTCTGGTCATTAATGAACTGGAACAACAGGGCAATGTGCTGCGGCAAAAAAATGTGCTGGATTCACGAGCGTTGCTCATGGTGCTCAGCGAAGCGGGTAGCCAGCAACTGATGGCTGCACGCGCAAGGCGTGCCAGCTGGATTGCTAACGAAATCACGTCAAAGCTGGATGAGCAGGCACAGCAAGACCTGAAAAAAGGCCTTGAGGCGCTACGTAAACTGCTTTAAGACGGGATTTGTGTTTGCTGGAGTTGAGCAATAACGTTGCTCAATGTGTTCATTCCCCAATGCTCAACGTACTGACCGTTTTCCAGGCGAACCATATCAATCACCTCTATGGTCACGGTTAATCCGGTGGGCGCGATGCCCATTAATGTGCCGCTGTGCATGCCAGTGATACGTTTTCGGGTGGTCACCCAATCACGTTCAGCCACCTGTTCTTCAATAGTGACAGTGAGTCCGGAAAATGCCGGACGGAGCAGTCGATCAAACGTCCGCCACAGACTTTCACGATCGTCGGGAGCCCCCGGAGCGGCAGACCGATTGATAAAGTTTGCGGCGACAAGCTGATCAAATGCCTCACGGTCCCCGGCCTCAATCACCTCATGGTTAAAGCGACATACTGCAAGTTTGTTGGTTTGTGTCATACGCCCCCCTGATATATACAGTCTAACTGTATATATCAGGGCGGCTTCGGCAAGTCTTAAGTGCTGGTCAGGTGGCGCTGTTATACCCGGTAGCCGGGAGCAGTGTTTTACTCCCTTTCAGGGTAAAGAGGGACATCGCGGTAAAACACAGCGTGATACTGCCCAGAATCAGGTATGCCTGGTGGAAACCAACGGTGTCATACATCCGTCCTACCCACGCCGACAGCACCACCCCCGAAAGCTGTTTCGATAAATTAAAACCAATCAGGAATAACGTAGCCGAGAGTTTCGGGTTAAATGCCGAAGAGATGTATTTAAAGGTACCAACCAACAGGAACGGCACTTCAAACATATGCAGCATTTTTAAAATCACCACTTCCACCGCCGACGTAGCAAACGACGATCCTAAAATACGCACGGACATAATTATCCCGGCGGTTAACAGGGCGTTTTTCGCACCGATTCGGTTAACGATAGCGGGCGCACAAAACATAATCAGTGCATTGAGTAATTCCCCGCCCGTGGTGACAAAACCAAAAACTTCGGTCCCGCGTTGTGGGCTGGAGAAAAAGCCTTTAAAGAAGTTGGCAAACTGCTGGTCAAAAACGTCATAGACACTGGCGACGCCCACGACGTAAATAATAAAGCCCCAGAAGCGTGGCATCCGCAGCAGTTCAGCGGCGGTACGCATCGAAAAAGCCTGGCGGTTAGCGCCCAGCGCGTCGATAACCTGCTCGCTGTGACTGCTTTCTGGTCGGGACAACCACAACAATGCGCCAAGGACCAGTGCAAAACCGGAGGCAATCCAGAAGGTTATGTTGGGGTCGATACCGAACAATATCCCGGTGATTGAAGCGCACAATGCCCAGCCAATACAGCCAGAAACGCGAACTCTACCGTATTCGAAACGGTTGGCGCGGCTGACGCGCTCAATATAAGCTTCTACCGCCCCGGATCCGCTGGAGAAGACAATTCCCAGATAGATCCCGCCCGCCAGCGAGCCGATAATAATATTCATCTGGAGCAAAGGGGACAGGACAAAAATAAAGAAGGGGGCAAACAGGATCAGTAAGACCGTAATGGTCCACAGCAGGTGTTTGCGTAATCCCAGCTTATCGGAAATCAGACCAAACACCGGCTGGAATATAATCGCGAATAGCGAAATAGAGGAGAAAACAATCCCCGTTTCTGTTTTGGTTAAGTGGTTAACTTCCGCCAGCCAGACCGGGAAAAAGGGATAATAGGCCGACATAATGAAGTAGTAGAAGAAAAAGAACAGCATAAAGTAGATAAAATTATGCCGTTCTCTTGGTGTGAGTTCAGAGAGTTTCATTGTGACTTTTCCATATTATTATGCCTGTAGGGTAGGGGGCTCGCACCCCCGATTATTATTGGAAATGAATCGTTAACTGATATTGCCATTGTGTTTCGAGCAGCAACCATTGCGGCAGTACGCTGGGTGTCCAGGAATCATCACCACCAACGCCCATATGCTGGCCATCAAGCGTTATCCAGACACCGTTTTCCGGCTGCATCCAGTGCCAGTGGTCAGTCTCCATTAATTGCGCGGTGCTGTAGGGGTGTACGGAGAAGTGGAAATCCCCTGCCACGTGCCAGCGCCCCCAGTCCAGTACTTTGCTGTCGCAACGCAGTCCGTTTTCGCTGGGGAAAATGTATGGCGTGCTCATCTCCTCCAGCGGCAACGTCCAGCGAGAGAAACAGGCGCTGGTACGACGATCCGGGTAGTTCTCATACGGGCCAAAACCCAGCCACGAGACCGGCGTACCCTGGTCCGGGACCTGGAAATTCAGTCCAACGCGTGGCAGTGGCGGCAGGGTACCTGCACGTTCGCCATCAATCGCCAGATGCAGTTTGCCTTCGGCATCAAAGGTCATCCGCCAGTGGCTGACAATCACCACCTCGTCACCACTCAGGTAGTGCCAGCGGCTATCAATCACCACGTCATGGGCCAGCGTCTGTGCCTCACATTGCACACAGCGCGCGGTGAGGGTGTACAAACCGGCACTTTTCCAGCGTTCTATCCAGGCATTGGGATCGATGCGCTCGACCTCGCTTACGCCGATGTCATTATCCAGTGGTGCACGCACAAACTGGTCGCGCAGTGGGGTGAGCAGTTGCTCGGCACCGTCCACCTGCCAGTGGGTAAGCAGACCGCTTTCACGGTCGATCACCCACTGTTGTGATCCGGAGCGTACCGTCCACGCACGGCTGCTGCTCTCCAGCACGGGTGCCATTCCTGCCGATGCCGGAGCAGGTAAAACCAGCGGGGCGGCGAGGGCAAACTGCTGCCAGGCGGCACGATGACCGGCATCAGACCAGACAGTCGCCTGCGGCTGGATAACTTCCAGCGTCAGCCACACCGCTTCGGCACCTGCTGGCAGCGTAAGCGCCTCGCACAGCGTCAGTTCACACTGGGCTTCGGGACGAAGCTCAAGCGTCACGCTGCCGTGGGCAACGGTTTCACCAGCCGCCCGCACCTGCCAGTGCAGCACTTCGTTATCTGTCGCGCGGAACAGGTATTCGCTGGTAATGCTGATACGCAGCGGGTTTTGCGCCAGCAGAGCAAACTGGAAATATTGCTGCGCATGTTTGGCTTCAATCAATGAAGGGTGCGGGCGACGGTCAGGGAACACCAGACCGTTCATGCAGAACTGACGGTCGTTCGGTTTATCCCCAAAATCACCGCCGTAGGCCCATCCCGTGCTGCCATCGTCAAAGGTTTTGCTGATGGCCTGATCGGCCCAGTCCCAGATAAACCCGCCCTGCAGGCGCGGGTAGTCACGAAATGCCTGCCAGTAATCGGCAAAATTGCCCAGGCTGTTGCCCATCGCGTGGGCGTATTCACACAGGATCAGCGGGCGCTGCTCGCCAGGCATACTGATCCACTTTTTGATCCCCCATTTAGGCACCGCAGGAATCAGGAGATCGTTTTCTACGCGGGCATACATCGGGCAGAGAATATCGGTTGTCGTGCTGTTGGCCCCGCCGCCTTCATACTGCACCGGGCGTGACGGATCATTACGCTTGAGCCAATGGTACATCGCTTCATGGTTGCTACCACCGCCGGATTCATTACCCAGTGACCAGATAATAATCGACGGGTGGTTACGGTTGTTCTGCACCATCCGTGTGACGCGGGCGCTGTAGGCTGGCAGCCAGGAGGGGTCGTCGGAAAGACGATTCATTGGCACCATGCCGTGCGTTTCAATATTGGCCTCATCAACCACGTACAGGCCATAGCGGTTACAGAGCTCATACCAGCGCGGCGCATTGGGGTAGTGTGAGCAGCGTGCGGCATTAAAGTTGTTCTGCTTCATCAGCAGAATGTCCTGCACCATGTCTTCTTCGGTAACAACCTGACCACGCTGGTGGTGATGCTCATGTCGGTTGACGCCACGGATCAGCAGCGATTTACCGTTCAGTTTCAACAGGCCATTGCTGATTTCGACCCGGCGAAAGCCGATATCCCAGGCTTCAGCTTCGATCAGTTCATCGCCGCGCCACAGGGAAACCACTGCCCGATAGCAGTTCGGTGTCTCCGCACTCCACAGCGCCGGGCGCTCTACCGGCAAACGTATTACGGCGCGTTCTGCATAGTTGCCGCGCTCATCAATGATCGGCGAACCGGGCTGTTGCTGATGGCTGGCGACCCGCTGCGTGTCATGCCACAGTTCAACCTTAACTGTCAGTTTTTCCAGCAGCTGCGCCGGAGCGGCAACAGTGACATTGACCTCCAGCCCGGCGTCGCGATAAAGCGCATCGAGCTGCGGGGTGAGTTGAACATCACTCAGGTGCAACGTTGGCTTGTTCAGCAGCCAGACAGAACGGAAAATCCCGCTCATACGCCACATATCCTGATCCTCAAGCCAGGTGCCCGCGCTCCAGCGCATCACCATCACGCAGATACGGTTATCTCCTGCCCGCAGCTGGTTGCTGAGATCGAAGGCCGCAGGCAGGCGGCTGTCCTGCGAGTAGCCCACCCATTCCCCGTTACACCACAGATGAAAAGCGGAGTTCACACCATCGAAGATGATTTGCGTCTGTCCTTCGCTCAGCCAGCTTTCGTCCAGGGTGAGCGTCAATGAATAGCAGCCGGTCGGGTTGTCTTCGGGGACGCGCGGTGGGGGAGTGTCGATGGGGTAACGGACATTGGTATAAACAGGGGTGTCATAGCCCTCCATCTGCCAGTTAGAGGGGACCGGCGTACTGCTGCTGTCTGCCAGATCGCTTTCCAGCCAACGGGCATCCACCTCCAACGGGCTACGGGCATAAGAAAACTGCCACTGCCCATCCAGCAGGCGGCGGTGTGCTGAGGGCTGATTATCCTTTGCGCAGTCAACATCGCGCCAGCTGGCGAAAGTCGGATGGGCTGGTAAACGGTTAAGATGCGTAATGGTTTGGTTTTGCCAGTCTTCACGGACAAGCACTTCATGAAACAAAGGGCCGCGGGAGGTACTGGAATCGTGTTGATGCATATGCATTCCTGATGGATAAATGGAAATGTCATTCGCTAGACAAGTTGGGATGAGTTATCAGATATTTTGTTTAAATCCACAATATTGGCGGAGGCGAAACTCACTATCGATCACGAAACACGACGGAATTGGCGGATTTTTGTCGTCAGTTAGACATAAAATGTTAGCGGACGACATTACTGTCGAGGAAAAAAGGAGAAGACGATGCAGCGCCATACGGCAACATTAGAAGATGTGGCTCGCGCAGCGGGAGTGTCTGAGCAAACCGTTTCAAGAGTATTGAATAAACCTGATGTGGTATCTGAACGTACCCGCGATAAAGTCATCCGTGCGATGCAGGCGTTGCACTATGTGCCAAATCGCTCGGCACAATTACTGGCGGGAAAGTCCGCACCGTCGATTGGCTTGATCACCGCGTCCTTGACCTTGCATGCGCCATCGCAAATCGCCGCCGCAGTGAAAAGCCACGCGGGTATACATCAACTGGAAGTGGCGATTGCTATGCCAGTAATGGCAGATTACGCCTCACTTCAGGCGCGGCTGAATGAGTTCCGCGCGCAGAATATTCGCGGTGTGATTATAAATTTGCCGCTGGAAGGCAGCATTGCCGAAAAGCTGGTGAGCGAAAACCCGGATATTTGCTGTCTGTTTTTGGATATCTCGCCGGAGACCGATGTTTGCTGCGTGCGGTTTGATCATCTTGATGGCTGCGGGGCCTGCGTAACCCATCTGTGGGAATTAGGGCACCGGGAGTTTGGGCTACTTGCCGGGCCGGAAAGTTCGGTTTCGGCACGCATGCGCCTGAGCAGTTGGCGTGAAACGCTGCATCGGCTGGGGGTGAGCAACGCCGTGACGGTCTTTGGTGACTGGAGTGCGGCCAGCGGCTGGCACAAGGCCTTCGAATTGTTGCATCAGTATCCGCGGATCAGCGCGATTGTCGTGGCGAACGACCAGATGGCCCTCGGCGTGTTAAGCGCACTGGCGCAACTGAATCGCACGGGGAGCAGGGCGGTTTCCGTCACCGGCTATGACGATACGGCGGACAGCCTCTATTTTCAGCCGCCGCTCACGACCGTTGCGCAGAATTTTAATAAGCTGGGTAAGCGGGCCGTTGAATTGTTAATCCAGAAGATGGCGGCTCCGCAGATAAGGATCCGCGAATTGTTGCCGACGCGTTTGGTTATCCGTCAGTCAACCTGGTCCAGGGGTGGAGATACCGCAGATGAGAAAGAAGCTGTCATTGCGCAATTGAAATCGCTGGTGGAAAAACTGTGAAAATGTCGCGTTCAGGTCATGTGGTTGAGAGGGAGCGGTGCGGGTCAGGTGTATATTGCAGCTGATTTTGAACACGTAGCTCCCTAACTGACTCCATATGAAACCGTGACCAGGAGATGCCATACAGATGTAGTCGTTCTCACCAGGCTGTCAGTCCTGACTCAAACGTATTTCATGCAGGTATTTTGTGACGGGAACTGAGGAAAGGAGAATGTGGATCCCTTTTAATTCCTAACCAAGGCGGCATACCGCTGAATTGCCGACTTGTGGTTATTGCCAGACTAAGTGGTAACGTAGTTATCTGTTCCAATAGTCAGTATCTATATCGTTTTGCACACTATAATTTTAGCTGGCTGCCCAAAACATTATCTGCTTCCTGTAAAGCAACATCCAGTCCCGCTGAAGGGGTAAATGTCAGTTCGCCGAAAATAACCATGCCATTTAGCAGGTAGAAGTCAACCCTGACAAACTTAAAATCAGATGCTAATTTAATGGCGTAATCTTTCATTATATCAAAACCATCAGGCATCTTTGGGTGCTGATTTTCATTGATTAATTTAATCGTGTCCTCGAAAGGAAGAGGGTTCCAGTTCATATCAAAGTAATAGAACTTAGGTGTTCCTTTGTCTCGTCCTACGCAAACCATTACCGCGTAGGGTTTACCATTGAAACAGTAAAATTTATAATCGTCAGGAAAACCACCGCGTTCATTTTCAATGAACTTTTCACATAGGATTTTTCTTTCTATCTTTCTATATTGTGGCTCAACAAAATTCGCCGAGTAGTCCTGTTTTAACCATTCAGTGAGTTTTTTGTTTGTTTTCTCAAAGTCCATGGATGATTTATTATTGCATATTATGTTATATCCTGCTCCATGGTTGCATTTAAGTGCAAATTTTTCAGGTAACGCATCGTAATCTATATCTTGTGGCTTATCATACACACCGTAGAGGATATTAAGGATTTCACCACACCCTTTAGAGGAAACATACTCTCTGACCTTATATTTATCAGCACATTGCGTGTAGATATCATTGTTAAGTTCATTGAACTTAAGCCATTGAATTTTTTCATTAAAGCTGGTGGGGTTTGATAAGTTTAATTTTCGCTTGAACCTGATAAAGTAGTGAGCTTTAGCATAAAACTCAGGGAAGGTGTTAGCGCTCATTTGCAGAGCCGATCTAACTGTTTGCTTGATCATTCTCATTTTAATACCCTTGGATTGAAAATATTAAGGTGCATTTTGATGATTGTTTTATTTCCGAAGAAATAATTAAGTAAAGTGCAAGACAAAACCTCTACAATCAAAAAGCAATAGGCAGCGCCATTAATCCCAAATGTACTAATCATCATCCAGGACAATGGTATTGTTAATATGCAACATAAAAACATCTTCTTAGCCAGGTAACTATACCCGGATTCTTTTATTATATATCTGTAACAAATTGTCCCTAACGCAGAGAACATTGTGGCAATAATTATGATGGGGATGATATTAATTGAAGCTATATAATTATCTCCATATAGTAAATGTACAAAAAAATCACCAAAAAGATAAAATCCGCATAAAGCGATAAGAGAAATCAGGATGACAATTCGATTGATTTTAATCAGTAGCTTATCGATGGTTGCCTGGTCTTTTTCATTATATATCTTTGAGAAGAAACTCGTGATTAATGCCAAAACAATGAACGACCAGGCGCTTCCTATTGTTAATGCGACGCTATAAACTCCCAGATTTGAGTAAGAAAGTATCTTGGTTAAAAAGATACCCGATATCTGAGTGTATATGTCTACTGACAGGCTCGATAAAATTAATGTCCCCCCGGTGTATAGCATGTACCTGTTATACACGCCAGCACCTTTGCTGTTATCTTCGATTTTGGTCGTGTATTTAAAATATATCAGGCGCATGATATAAGGGATGAGGGGGATGATGATAATGGGTATTGTGAAATAGTAAACCGGCATTTCGAAGTGCGAAATACTAAATCTGATTAATAACGCGAAAGACAACCCAATCACATTGGTTATTGTGTTGATCTTTGACTTTAATTGAGTGTTGTTGTAAATGGAAAAGAAATCCATCACGATATAGTATGTGGCAATGCAATTGGCCACACCAAATAAAAACACAATCGAATCAGTGAATAAGTAGAGATAAATTAAAATTGCACCTGATGACAGGAGAAAGAGGATCCGCCGTTGGTTCTGAGTGTGTATCGCCATTGCGATTCCGGATTTTGTTCTCTCACTCATGCGTTTAAATAGAATATTCTGACCACCAAACCATGATAATGTTTGCACAAATATAAACAGCGAGGTTGAAATATTTATTTTCCCAAAGTTTTCAGGTCCAATGTACTTCGCCATAAGTGAATTAATATATATCAGCCCGATAATATTGACTGATTTTTCTAACATGATCCATATTGCGTTAGAGTACATTTCATGTCTCTCATATGTATAGTTATTTTTGTTGTTTACTTATGAACAAAATGTATATTTATCTGATAGGCTGCTATTTATTCAGATGGATATATATTCTCACTCATTGTTTTACGCATTTTATTTGGTGGGTAGTGTGGTTGTTTATATAAAAATAGTGAAGTCCATTTTCAATAAATCAGATTAATAGCAGTGACACCCTGATAATAAGTCCGCAGATTAGTCGTGTTTTATAGTCAGATGCCACGATGAATGGGATGATGCTGTTCGGGAGCGTACTTTTCACTGGACCTGTCGCCAACATTCTCATCCTGATATTGTTTACCCCCTGTTTAAAGAAGGGGTGATCTGCACGCCCATTGGTTTACTCACAGCACATAACTATGTTGCTGCGAGCCTCTATGTTAATTGATGATTGTATTTTCCGCAGAGAAGTGACGACTAGCCTGAATTAAAATCTTTCTTAATAAGAAATCATGAATGTGATGCAGGTATTATGAACACATATTAATAATCACTCGTAACCCAAATGGTCAGAATCTGGCAATGGCTTTGCTGTAAGGTCTGGTACTAAGATAAATCGCAGTAACAGACCATTAAACATTAAAAGAAAAATAAGTAACTGCAATAAAGGTTATCAATGTGCCATGGGAGGCGTCTCGTGAGGGTTGTGAAAAGCCAGGGCGTAATACCGATGACTGTTACTTTAGATTGGGGGTGATAAGGGAATGAAATGCCCTGTGGCAGGAATCTGAAGGCCTTACGCTGTCGATCAGTTCTGACCTGAGTGTCATTATGATGGGCATGTCATAACCCTCTGTAGTTATGATGATTTTTTGAGTGTTTTAGCCTGCCTGTTTTTATTCTTCGTACGCATTCATATCAAGGCCTATCACCTCTTTCCTACAATCGCTATAAGATAATCACTAAATCAAATATCCTTGCGGTGGCGTCTCAAAGAGCCGTTATGTTCAGTGATCTGAGTCTGAAAAAAATATTCAGGCTTGTTTATGACGCCATGTCCAGATTCTGAAAAACATTGAAAATCACTAAAAATCCTTCTTTAAAAACCGGAGGTTAGAGATTTTAATATTCTACCTGACGCTATTATATCAATCGGGAAACTACGCTATGGAAAGTAAATCAAGGCGTCAGAAAGGAATAGCGAGATACCGGAATAAGGTTGTCATTGAGTATGCATTGTCAGCATTTCTCGTATTTTCGGAAAGAGGCTATATTCTTTTGACCTTAATAGGCAGATAGTGCCAACCAGGACGAAGACATTTTCTTGCAGGCTATCTGGTACCGCGATATCTGTTTTATTTTTCCTGCCTGCGTCCTGGTTTCTGAACATGTTTTATCCATGAGTAGTCAAGATCTGGTTAAGTAAATGGATGCAGGTTTGATACCGATGAATATCGGATCTCCTCTCTCCATTAATACCAAAAATTAATAGAGTCATTGCAACTGAAAACGATGATTTCCAGCCAGTCGCTGGAAGATGAAATTAGAAAAATTCGATATCGTTTCGGCATTGGTGATGTGCTGATGGTTGCGCGTTCGCCTCAGGTAAGAGGGAAAATCATGCTATTTGGGCACGGGTTAAGCCAGCGATTCATTATCAATACCTGGCACCAAAACACGGAAGCTTGCGAACCGTTTTTCAACTTATCGATCAGGCCTGTAAGCGTGGGGCAAAAAGGCTCACTGGCTGATTACACAGGAATCATGGCATGACGACGGCTATCAAACATAAAATCATCACCGCCGAATCAGATGAAATCGATTTGGGGCGCGCGTACGGTGAGCTGCTTGATCATCGTAAATTGATTATTGGCGCGGCAATCGTTTCCACGATGCTTGCGGTAACCTATGCGTTATTCGCCACGCCGGTTTATCAGGCAAATGCGATGGTTCGGATTGAGAAAAATCAGGGTAATGTCATCCTCGAAAGTATTAACCAGATACTGCCGGATACGCAGTCAGTTGCTAAACCCGAAATAGCATTGCTGCAATCGCGCATGATCCTCGGAAAAACCGTAGAGGATTTGAACTTACAGGCCGTTATTAGTCAGAACTATTTTCCGCTATTTGGTCGTGGCTGGGCAAGAATGACCGGAGAAGTGCCGGGCAAACTCAGTATCAGCCGGTTATATATGCCGCGGACCAGCAAAGATGTCCCGCATATGACCTTGACGGTTTTGGACAACAACCGCTTTCATGTTGAGGGTGATAACATTCAGTTTGATGGTGAAGTGGGTAAGCTCGTGACCCGCGATGGCATCGCTCTGAATGTTGACAGCATGAATGCTCAGCCGGGAACCCAGTTCACCATTCAATATGTTTCACGCCGGGCCGCGATTGCTACTCTGCAGGATGCCTTCAGCGTGGAGGATCAGGGTAAAGATACCGGGATCCTGCTGCTGAGGTTGAGCAGCGACGATAAAGCCAGGGCAGGTTCGATCCTCAACAATATCACCCAGAACTATTTAGATCAGAACGTTATCCGACAAGCGGCCCAGGATTCACAAAGTCTCGATTTTATCGGCCAGCAACTGCCGCAGGTGCGTAGTGATCTCGATACCGCAGAAGACAAACTTAATCATTATCGTAGTCAGAAAGACTCAGTAGATTTATCACTTGAAGCAAAATCCCTGCTTGATCAGATGGTGAATGTTGATAGCCAGCTGAATGAGCTTGCTTTCCTTGAAGCTGATATTTCCAAGCTGTATACCAAAGGTCATCCGACGTATAAGACGTTACTTGAAAAGCGTCAGACCTTATTGCAGGAACGCGATAACCTGAATAACCGTGTCGCCGAAATGCCCGCGACCCAACAGGAAGTTGAGCGACTGAGCCGCGATGTGGATTCTGGCCGCGCGGTTTACATGCAGCTGATCAATCGTCAACAAGAGCTGGATGTATCGAAGAACAGCGTCATCGGCAGTGTGCGTATTATTGACACGGCCGTCACACAACCTAAACCCGTCCAGCCCCAAAAACCGATGGTGGTTGTCACAGGTCTGGTTTTTGGTTTGATGTTTGCACTACTTGTGATCGTGCTGAAAATTCTGCTGCGCCGCAGAATTGCATCTCCTGAACAGCTGGAAGAGCAGGGTATTAGCGTTTATGCCAGTGTCCCGCTGTCCGAATGGCTCAGTAAACTGAATAACAGCGGGAAAGCAAAACGCTTCAAAGGGAAGAACTCCGTTTCAGAGAGCAAATTTCTGGCGATCGAGAATCCTGCTGATATTGCCATTGAAGCCATGCGCAGTCTGCGCACCAGTCTTTACTTTGCCATGATGCAAGCCAGAAACAATGTTCTGATGATCTCTGGTCCCACACAAAATGCGGGTAAGACATTTATTGCCAGTAATTTAGCAGCAGTGATGGCTCAATCAGGCAAGAGGGTATTATTTGTTGATGCAGATATGCGCAGAGGTTATGCCCACAAGCTGTTTAACCATACGGGCACGCAGGGATTGTCGGACATTATCACTGGCGCAGTGAACCCAGTGGAGTTAGATAAGAAGATCCCCTGTGCAGCATTCGATTTTATTGCTCGCGGAAGTGTTCCGCCGAATCCTGCGGAATTGCTCTCTCACAAAAGATTTGAAGGATTTTTAGCCTGGGCATCCAACAATTATGATCTGGTCCTTGTTGATACTGCACCGATTCTGGCCGTAACTGATGCAGCCATTATTGGACGCCATGCCGGTACGTCGATGCTGGTGGCACGGTTTGAGGTTAATACGCTCAGGGAAGTCGAAGTCAGCATTAAACGTTTTGCAAGCGCAGGGGTGGAAATTAAAGGATGCGTTCTTAATGGCGTGGTCAATAAAATGAGTAGTTATTATGTCTACGGATATAGCCCATATAACTACACCTATGCAGAAGAAAAAAATGGACGATAGCTGTGAGTAAATGAAATTGCCGTCCTGCAAAAGAGACTGCTTTTAAACGCTAAACTCAATGGTTAAGGGTTTTCCTATGCGTAAAACTATATTCGTAGTGATTTTAAGTGGTAAAAACTATAAAGACTCACGCGTACTGAATTGCATGATGAACAGGACCTATGCTGATACGGATCTTCTGATTATCAACCGGGGACCTAATCCACTGCAATTTGATAAGGATTTTATTCATACGCTGGGCTTTTTTGTGAATAGTATCGATATTAAAGAGTCGATTGGTGACCTGCCGCTCGGTGAAGTCTGCAACGACGTCATCAGAGTCAGTGAGAGGTACGAGCGATTTATTTTCTTTGATGATGACAGCATTCTGAACAAAGAATATATAAAAAGACTGGATCGTTATCATGAAAATGGTGTGGATTTACAGATACCGAGTATCCGGGGCCGACTGGATGGAAAAGTATACTATCCAATCATTAACGATTCGGTATGCAAAACCAGTGATGGCCTGAAGATCAATACTGAAGTAAACGTAAAATCATTAGGTTTAGGCCTGGTGATCTATCGCTCTTTGGTGGAGAAATTTTCTGCGATAAGTGCGAGCGTGTTCGACAGTCATTTTACACTGAATGGTTGTGATACCGGATTTTTTAGTCGGCTCGAATTGCTGAAAATGGAAAAGATTGATGTAGCGATACAGGTGGTTAATACACTTAATTATTCACTGGCGCAATCCCACGATTTAACCAGTAAATGGCGCTTGCTGGACAAGATACGGGACGGATTCTTATCCGTAAAAGTCAGTCGCTTTCGCTATTGAAATGAATTCATTGTTAATGATGCCTTTACGGAAGAACTGGTTTCGCATTTTTAAGATTTTTACAGCAAACACGTAAAATAAAATATTCAGTGATGTAATTGATTGGATTTACTTTTATGACTACTTTACAGCAGCGCATACACTTTAACGCCGCCTTGTTAATCTCTCTGGCATTGATTCATTTTATGGCGCACTCGCCACTGGCAGCCATTACTGCGAAAAATCTCAATATGGAGATTGCCGCAGATATTTGCCTGTCTGTCATTTGGCGCGGGCTATGCCTGTAAATTATGCAGCAAGATAACAGGATGAAATCATGGCAACAAAACCCGTTGTGAGTATTTATAGGGAAGAAGAAGATGGCGTTGAGGTCAGCCGGCTCTGCGCAGAGTTGCTTGACTCGCGCCATTTGATTCTGGGTATCACCACTGGTTTTATGCTGCTGGCTTTGGGCTACGCCTTTCTATTGCCCGCCACGTACCAGGCAAACGCGCTGATTCAGGTTGAACCAGAACCGACCAATACTGTTCTGGCCAGCCGCAGCAGCCTGATGCCAGACGGTAAGCCGGTCTCTTCAATTGATGTGAAGCTGTTACAGTCAAGACAGATTATCGGTGAGACAGTGGATGACCTGAATTTACAGGCCAATGTACAACCAAAGCGTTTACCGATAGTAGGTAATGCGCTAGCGCAGCTGACGGGTGAAACCGGGGGCGAAATTGATGTAAGTCAGCTCTATCTCCCCGGGGCAACGGACGATAAAACGGACCAGGCCACATTAACGGTGATTGATAGTCATCACTATCAGGTTGACTATCATAATAAATCATTCATTGCTGAAACCGGCAAAGTGGCCGGTCAGGCGGGGGTGAAGATTCTGGCAGACAGAATTAGTGCCCTGCCTGGTGCGCAATTTATCGCAACCTATACCTCACGGCTAAATGCAATCAACGCGGTGATGCGTAATCTGACAGTATTGGACCCTGTCATGAATAGCGGCATGCTGACCCTGACACTGACAGGTAATAGCCGCAGTGAAACCATTAAGATCCTGGATAATATCGCATCGCATTATCTGAGCCAGAATATCAGCGAGCAGGCGGCGCAGGATAGTCAAAGTCTGGCGTATTTAGATCAGCAACTGCCGATTGTCCGTAGTGATTTAGATCACTATGAAGATAAGCTCAATGCCGCCAGAGAGATTAATGGGACGGTTGATCTGCCGTTAGAGGCGCAGTCTGTTCTTGACCAGTCGGTAGCTATTGATAGCCAGCTGAATGACCTCACCATCAGCGAGTCTGAAATTGCGCAGCTTTATACCAAAGATCATCCGGCTTATAAGACCCTGCAGGAAAAACGTAACACGTTGCTGACAGCAAAAGCGAAGTTGAATGAGAAGATTTCCGGCATGCCCCTTATCCAGCAGGAGATATTGCGCCTGACGCGGAACGTGGATGCTAAACATGATATCTACATGCGTTTGCTGGCAAGGCAGCAGGAACTGAAAGTCGCCATTTCCGGCGCAATAGGCAACGTCCGCATTGTCGATAGCGCGGTCGATGATTCCGAATCACTGTCACTGCAAAAACTCATTATTGTTTTTCAGGGCCTGTTATTGGGATTTTTTGTCTCAGCGACAGTGATCTTTATCAGAATAGCGATGAATAAGGCTGTGGAATCGTCAGATGAGTTAGAACAACGCGGCATGGCGGTGTATTCCAGCATTCCGTATTCGGAATGGCTGGAAAAAAGGAATCGGAAAAAGTCCTGCCAAATGTCTTCGGCTTTTCTGCTACGTGAAAATCCTGACGATTTGGCAATTGAAGCGATGCGCAGCCTGCGTACCAATCTGTATTTTGCCATGCTTGAAGCACGTAACAACATCCTGATGATTTCGGGTGCCAGCGCGAGTGCAGGGAAAACATTCGTCAGCACTAACTTCAGTGCAGTAATTGCACAAACAGGAAAAAAAGTGCTGTTGATTGATGCGGATTTACGCAAGGGGACTGCACATCAAATTTTCAATATCCCGGGTAAGGCAGGGTTAGCGGAAATACTTGCGGCGGATTATCCGATCTCAGCAGTTCTGCCGGTTGAAATCAGTGACAGCCTGCACTTTATCGCTCGTGGCAAAGTTGCTCAGGGTTTTACCGAACTCTTGATGAGTAAACGATTTGGCGAGTTAATGCGGTGGGCGGAGAAAAATTACGATCTGGTGGTGATAGATACGCCTCCGGTGCTGGCGGTGACAGATGCGGAAATTATCGGCACCTACGCCGGAACCACGATGATGGTGGTTCGCTGTGCAAAAAATACAGTAAAAGAAATCGAAATTAGTCTGCGTCGTTTTGAGCGCAGCGGTATCACAGTGAATGGCTTTATTCTGAATGGGGCCAAAATCCGCGCCAATGGTTACTACAGTTACAGCGATATTCAATATTCATATGAATCCGTTGGTAAAGGGTAATAGCAGTTATTAAACGAATCAGGTGAATTAATTTTTATTATAAATACGTTATCTAAAAATAAAGATGCATATTATTTTCTATGCATGGAGATAAGATTATGAATGCCAGGCACACAGCACAGCCATTGGTCACAGTTTACATTCCCACGCATAACCGTTCGTCGCTGGTTAAGAGCGCAATCGCATCGGTGCAAAACCAGACTTATAAAAATCTGGAAATTATTATCTGTGATGATGGTTCATCAGATGACACCGCAGTCGTCATCGCTGAAATGCAAAAGAGTGACAATCGGATCGTTTATCTGAAAAACGATGTACCGATGGGGGCCTGCTATGCCCGCAATCGCTGTATTGAAATTGCACAGGGTGAGTTTATCACCGGTCTTGATGATGATGATTATTTCTTAAGTGAAAGGATCGCTAACTTTGTCGAAGCCAGTCGCAGGCTGAACAAATCATTCCTCTGTGCCAATATGATCTTCAAGAACAGGGATATCGAACGCAAATGGAAAGAATATACCGGTGATGTCACGTTAAATATGATGGGATTTAAAAACTGGGTTGGGAACCAGGTATTTATTAAAACGGTGATGATGAAAAATATCGGCGGTTTTGATACCACTTTTCCGGCCTGGCAGGATTATGATCTCTGGTATCGCATGATTTTGCGTTACGGCGCATGTTACAGAATGAATGATGCAACTTATGTGGTGAACATTGAAGATGATCGGCCAAGAATTACAACAGGAAGTAAGGCCTGGCAGGGATATCAGAAATTTATTACCACACATAAAGCACATCTGAGTCGTCAGCATCTTAATTCTCTCTATTTTCAGGATAAGCAGAACAGGAAAGATGAGATAAATTTTAAAGAATTTATGAGCTATCCTGGCATTGACAATCTGCTGATACTGGCTAAGCACAAAGTCAGAAAGCTTATTGGTATCCAGAAATAAAGAATCACTGACAATAATGTAAGGTGCGCTCATGACTATGAGACTGAATAAGCTAATGCCCCTGAGCTTAGCAATGAGCATGACTATTCCATTAGGCGGTTTGGCACTTTCCTTTTTCTCTCTGGATAAAAAGGGAATGAACCGTCTGCCATTTTTTGTCATGTCGATGTTCTACTTTTTCCTGCTGATTAAGATTCCGCCATTGGGCGATCTCTACCGGCGCTATCTGGAGATCAGCGCCTATGGTCCGGGAACAAGATTTTCAGATATTGCCGGGGTGCATACTGATGTCCTGCTTTATGTCAATGGCTGGATATTCCAGTTGCTGAAAATCCCGTTCTTTTTTATTCCTGCCTTTTATGGCGGGCTGATGTGTTATTTGTTACTGGCCTCGTTCAGAAATGTGACGCTGATAAAAAATTCAGGGATAGAAGATCGTCCGGTATCTTCCGGGAAACTGGCATTAACTTATTTTACTGTGTTTTCAACACTCAATATCTTAAACCTGGTATTGGGCATTCGCTACGGTACTTCACTGGTATTTATGATCTATGCGGTTACCAGCTACTACAGCCGTGGCAAGATACGATGTGGACTATTTGTTGCACTTTCAATACTCATGCACTTTTCCATGGCGTTTGTATTGCTGGTATTTTTAGGAAGCCTTTTCGTTAGAGTTGAAAAGAAATTTGTCATTCCCCTGAGCATATTTTTTGGCCTGTTGAGTGCTGTTGCATTGCGATCGATTCTGCCCAGCATCTCTTTTATGGGTGTTGGTGACTATGCAATGGGAGGATATGTTGACGGTTCTTTTAGTTCCTCCCCCAACGATAGCAATACAATTGTTGTTGCACTCATTACGCGGTTGCTTGGATTTGCTTCTCTGATCTTTTATTTGCTGAGTAAAAGTGAATTGAAAGGATTCGATAGATTCCTGAATGTATTCATTCCCAGCTGTTTCATCATGTCTATTTCATACACGGCAATGGGTCGCTACCTTAACATTGCTCAATATTTGCTCGCGATCAGGCTTTGCTATATCTATTTGTTTTCTGCCGGGGTTAACTCGGTCAAATTTCGCATTCTGCTTAGGAATTTTCTAGTGGTATTTGCCCTGCTAAGTTTGCTGGTCATCAATATCTATACCCAGAGAAGGACGTTGTCGATGGGGGGCTTATGGTCCTACGCCTGGACAAGCCCGGTATTTCTGCTGAGTTATAGCGAAAAAGATTTTGATAAGTACCTCAACGATATCGACTATGACGGGTACTGGATAAAACATAGATAAATTTATCAATTTTTAAAAGACACCATTAAATGAAAAACAAGATCCTTTTTATTGTCCCGAGTTTAAAAAACGCGGGGCCAGTAAACGTATGTCTGACCATAATAAAAAACCTGCCTGACTTTTATAACATTGAAGTATTGGCTCTTAATGATGGCGAACGTAAAGGGGAGTTTGCTACACGAGCGAAAGTCACCATATTCAAACGAACAGCCGTTTTACAGGCCTTGAAGTTTATCCGGAAAGGAGGATTTTCGGTTGTGCATAGTCATTGCACGGTCTCCGATATCTTCAATTATTTCTCGTTTGCTTCAGTTCCACAGGTCACCACCATACATAACTATTTTGAAGTGGATTTCGTGCAGACCAAAGGATTTGTTAAAGGGATGCTTGAAGGTCTGGTCGGACGCTTCATGATTCGTCATTTCTACAAAGTTGCCTGTTCAAATGCGGTGATGAAACATTGTGTAAATCATCACGCAATGAAGAAGGTGACTGCCATCCCCAATGGTGTCGAACAGCCGCTTTCTCTACAACATCAGAATCATGGCAATGTGGTGCATTATTTTTATTTGGGGGTGCTAAACAAAAGGAAAAATGTTCAGCAAATTCTGGAAGCGTTTGAAACCTGGTGCGAGGGGAAGCGCGCTGAACTGCATATTATTGGTTCGGGTACTGATGAAGAACATCTCCGCAGTAGATTTAACAACGAAAAGGTTATTTTTCATGGTAGTACCGATCAACCTTATTCACTGTATAAAGATTTTGATTGTTTTATTTCAGCCTCTCACGCGGAAGGTCTTCCATTAGCCCTGATTGAGTCAATGGCCTCGGGTAAGACATTCATCTGTTCAGATATCGAGCCACATAGAGAAGTCCTTAATTCCTGGGAGGAGAAAAGTGGGTTTTTATTTAATAAAACAACATCGGGGCTGATTGACTGCCTTGATGAGCACTATTTTTTCAGCGACAAGGTCAGTCTGTCAGTAAATGCCAAAAACAATTATTCGAAAAACTACTCCGCAAAAAAAATGGCACTTAGCTATAGCGAACTTTATCAGGAGATTTGATTGCATTGATTACTGATTACACACAGCAAAAGGTGACGTATGTTACAACAACCATTCTCTGTATTGATGTCCTTATACTTTAAGGAAACACCAGAAAATCTGGAAAGTTGTTTTCTTAGCCTGGAGCAGCAAACGCTTCAGCCTAAGGAAATTATTCTGGTTATCGATGGCCCTATTGATAATGTACTGGAGGAAGTGGTGACACGGTGGGAAAGTAAACTCTCCGTTCAACGGGTACAACTGGAAAAGAATATCGGTTTAGGACTGGCGCTGGCCGAAGGAATGAAACACTGCTCCTGCGAATACATCGCGCGTATGGATACGGATGATATCTGTCTTCCGGAACGTTTTCAGCGACAGATGAAGTTTATGGAGGAAAATTCTGAAATTGCCTTACTGGGAGCTGCGGTTATTGAGTTTGATGAAATCGGCCAGCAGCGACTTAAACGTCTCCCTGAAAATCATACGGATATTAAACGCTTTTCAAGACTCAAAAACCCATTCAATCATATGAGTGTGATTTTTAAAAAGTCGGTAGTTGAGCAGGTCGGAGGCTATCGTCATCATTTATTTATGGAGGACTACAATCTCTGGTTAAGAATAATCGCAGGGAATTTTGCAACACATAATTTAACAGATATTTTGTTGAATGTTCGTGTCGGCTCTGGCATGTTAAAGAAACGCCGGGGTTTTAACTACATTAAGAGTGAAGCGTCTCTCTTTAATCTGAAAAGACAACTGAAGACGGTCTCGATAGTTAACAACCTTGCTGCTTTTCTTGTCCGGGTTTCTACCCGGGTTGCACCAGAGAAATTCCTTAACTTTCTTTATCGTGTTGATAGAGTGAAAATTTAACCGTTTCCTTGCCATCCCACCATATTTATTTTTGACGTGAAACAGTTTTGCTCTTACAGGAGATTGCTGTGAACAGGCGAGTAGTCACTAATGCTTTCTGGATTATCTCAGAAAAGCTGATAGCTGTATTTGGCCTGATTTTCGTTACGTCCTTCGTAGCAAAATATGTAGGGCCAGAGATATTTGGAGAGATCGCGTTCGCGACTTCAATTTTCCAGATAACGCAAATTGTTGCCCAGATGGGCAGTGATGTCATCATTTTCAAAAGGATGAGCAGGAACCAGCAGTCGGGGATCAAGATCACACTCACCACAGCCTGGTTCAGGTTGTTGATTTTTGCTGTGCTCTGTATTCCCTTCATTGCATTTACCTGGTGGCGATTGGGTGAAGAGGGCATCTATTTTGTCTTTGCATGTTGTCTGGCCTGCTTATTCACCACGCTGGATGTTTATAACCTGTTCTTTGATGCAAAGCTGGAGTCAAAAAAGAACACCTTGATCAATGTGATTGGTCTGGTGGTGAGCCTGCTTTGCCGCTGGGGGATTGCCTGGCTGGAAATGGATCCAGTCTGGTTATGTGTACCGATAATCCTGACAGGCCTGATACCTTTTATATTGCGTCGATTCCTTTTCCATCTGGAAATTGACCGGCCAACGGTGGTCTGGCGAAATCAGATGCGTTATGCAAAATACCTTTTTTATTCCGGTATGGCGTTTGTTATTTCCTCAATCTCGGTTGCACTCTATACGCGGCTCTCGATGATGGGGCTGGAATTTATGAAAGGTCATGGGAGTGTAGGGGTGTTCTCAGTTGCTGCCACTCTTGCAGGTGCATGGTCATTTGTGTTCAATGCCTTTACAACTTCTGCATTTCCTGCAATTTTTTCAGAAAATGATGAAGAGGAAGCATTGAACAAAACGGCCAGGCTTAATATCACGGTTATTGCTTTATCATTACCTGTTTTTATCGTGTCATTCTTTTTTGGTCGCTACTTCATCGATTATTTCTATGGCGAAAAATACGAGGCTGCCTATATTCCGTTGTTGATTATTTTTGGCTCGACTATGCTGTCAGCATTGGGGACCGTGTCAGGACGATTTATCGCGAAGTATTCGGGCTACGCATTTTTGTCCAAGAAAACACTGTTGGTACTGTTTACCAGTATGGCTTTGAATTTTCCGCTTATCTGGTTCTATGGCATCTACGGTGCAGCGTTAGCGACATTATTAACAGAACTTATTTCTCTGACTATCTTCAACTATTTTTTCAGAAATGGGATTGTCTTCAGACTCCATGTCAGAACATTTCAGATCAATTTTCTTGGTTTTCTTAACAATAAACAAATCAGGATTAACTATAACTCTGGATCAGGTGAGTAATGATGAATATTTTTCGCAGCATGAAACTGACATTGTCAGAAATTAAAATGAATCCAGGTATCAAGTCAAAGCTGGTTGTATTGCTGTATCGGCTGGCCTCTTTACATGCCCGGCGTGTGGCGGTGTTTTATCCGATAACATTGTTTTTTGTTATCATGCATAAGTTTTTTAATGAATTTATGTTTGGGATTGAAATCTCATATCGGACAAAAATTGGTCATGGATTTGTTATCTGGCATGCCTACTCGGTTGTCATCAATAGCGGATGTGTTATTGGCAAGAACTTCAATATCAGACAATGTTGTACCGTGGGAGGGAATCGGTTGTCCTACCCCGAGCACTTTATTATCGGTGATAATGTCTCGATGGGGGTTAACTCCTGTATTCTCGGTGATGATATTGAGATCGGCCATAATGTGGTGATAGGTGCCGGTGCCATAGTGATGACCAGTGTTGCCGACGATCGCTACGTGATAGCGCAAAAGCCTTTTATCAAAACCCGGAAATATCAACCTGAGAACATTCGTGTAGCCTGATATGAAGTGTTGCTTATCCTGTTGATTGAATTCATTAAAATGAGCTGTTTCAACTTTAGGAGAGTAAAGAATGAAGAAAATATTTTGTATTCTTTGCCATAAAATAACCAATCCACTTTTATATACGGTGAATTACTTATCTTCTTTTGAAGAAAATGTCATTTTGATCCATGTGGATGCTAAGTCTTCGATGGATGAATTTCAAGTTTTGACCGCGAAGAATGTTTTTTTTGTCAGAGATCGTGTTGATATATCCTGGGGAGGATACAGTCTCGTTGACTCGACGATTAAAACTTTCAATGAAGCATTAAATTTTAATTTTGATTATATGTTTTTAATTTCGGGAGATGACCTCCCATGTATGACCAATCAGGAAATCAATGATTTGTTATCTTCCATTGAAATGAGGAATCTGATCCACTATCAGGATAAACGCAATACTTATGTTGATCCTCTGCTCCGGGTCAGGTATGACTACCCATACTATTTCTATAAGAAAGATAAAAGCCTTCCTGAAAAGGTGAAGACTCGAATGTTCAGACTTATTATGCCATTTTATGTCAGCAGGCGTTTTAAACAGGATGCACATAAGGTAGCGCAGTTTTACAAAGGGACTAACTGGATTTCATTGAACCAGAAAACGTTACAGGCTTTAATGGCTTTTATTAATGCCAATGACTGGTATCGTGATTTGTTTCATCATTCTTTTATTTCTGATGAGGTTTTCTTTCATACTGCTCTTAAGGAGATCGGTGTGACCGATAATTATCATGACGAAAATAAACTGAATGATGCATTGAGATATATCGACTGGACAACCGGACCGGATTATCCAAGAACTCTTGATAGTAGTGACCTTGAAAGGATCAAAGCTTCAGGCTGTGTCTTTACCAGGAAAATATCATCAGGCATTCCTTATGAGTTCTTCGAAAAACTGATCCAATAAATAGTAAAGGGCTGGCATCCTGGCCCGCTCATTATCAGGGTATTTCAGAATGAAGTATATCTATGTTGATCCCTCATCGACTGCCCGTGGTGATGGGAGTCGGGAGCATCCCTTTCGTTCGATGGATGAAGTCATCGCCTCCGGTGTCACCCATCCTGTTACCGTTGCAATCAAATGTGGTACGCGTTTTAACTGGTCCTATCTTAGCCAGAACAAACTCGCCTTTTTCCTGAATCGTTCGGGTACACAAAGTGTCCTGACGTCTTATGGAGAAGGTGCCTGGCCGATCTGGTATCCTAAAGACGCCGCCACACGTCATACCGACACGACTTTCCAGAACTTTAATATCAATTCGTTACAGCTCTCCTCGCCGCCTGGCGAACAGCATACCGGAGGCTATCTGTATGGCACGGTGCGGGGAGACGAAAACGGGATATGCAATCTGGAAATTCACCATATTAATTTTATCGGTGATCCCGCCGCAATTTCTGGATCGGCACCCACTAAAGAAGTCGCCTGCATTCATCTGGCAGTCAGAGACAAGACAAATATTGCCCATAAAATCTTCCTTCATGATATTTACGGTGATCACATCAACTGTGGCATATTTTTTCGTGGTAACCCCAATCTTTCCGATCCTGCAACCTATTATGGCGACCAGCGCAAGAGTTATGGGGTGCGTATCCTTGATGTTTCATTCACTAATATCGTCAACTACGGCGTTTTACTTTCCGGTGCCGCCAGTAAAAATAAAAACCGTGATGTTCGTGGTGATGAATGGGAATCGGGTTGGGATAATATTTATTATTCTTCTTACCGCACTAATGTTTATAACCCGGTTAAAGATCCACAGGCCTGGACCACAGCCCGTGCTGATGTTCCGTTATGGATGACCATGTGCGCTTATGCCACCGGTCAGAATTTTGAGGTGCATGGTTCTGGTCCGGCAGCTCCTGATCGTTACGCACTGGATTTGGATTACCATTGCAATAATTGCCTGTTACGCTGGGGCTACCTGACCAATAATGCCAAGCCGTTTATGCTGGTTCAGGGGCCGTTTTCTAATAGCTGGTACCATGCTAACGGCTACAAACCACTCAGTGAAGATACCTACACTCTCTACCATACCTATGGTGTAGGCTGTGTCGATAACGTGATTGAATATATTGTCTCGTACAATGATGGGGTAGCGCGAACGCAACGGACCTCTGATATTTACTGGAAAAAAGCCTGCTGTTTCCGCTACTGCTATAATAACGTGGTGCGTAACTGCCTGTTTATCGACACCGTTTCTCAGGCCAATGACCATGTTCTTTATTGTAATCCACGTAAAGAGGATAACCCGGCGGCCATAGCGTTAACCCTGGAGAATTGTATTTTCTACTGGAAGCATCGGGATAATTCAGATCTTATCAGCCCAGAGCATGTTGCGACGTTTGGCAGTTTACTGACCAAATACGCTTTTAAAAATTGTATTTTCTTCTCAGAAGCCTGGCCGGACGCCGCGTCAGCAGCCTTACCGGGGGTTTTAACCCGTGATTTACATTATGTCGATCCTAAATTCAGATTCACTGTACCCCTGGTCCCTCCTGCGGGAATAAAAGAGGCAAAAAATATCCTTCAGCTCGCCAGTGATTCTCCGGCGTTAAAAAAAGGTACGGCCAACACCAGTGTGGATATATGGGGAAAAACAGGCAATAACATTGGCTGGCAGCAGTAACCAGCGGTCGATAATAATGATGTCCGGGACTCTTTTTTTGTGCTGTAGAGTTTTTTAATATGACCAGCATAGGCAGTGATTAATTATGACGATATCACGCAGAAATCTTTTACACTGGATCCTTCCTTCAGCACTTCTTACGCTGTTCTCAACCCGAAGTCCGGCGGCAGCTTCCGCTGAGGGCCAGTCAACAACTCATCCGGCGTCGGGCATTCCTCTCGCTACCAAAGCAGAACCAATGGCTGATGTTTTTAGCGGTGAAGGGAAGGCGATCGTTGGCAATGGTTTAGCCTCGGTG
The DNA here is from genome assembly GCF_047947045.1 of Pantoea sp. App145. Classification (NCBI taxonomy): domain Bacteria; kingdom Pseudomonadati; phylum Pseudomonadota; class Gammaproteobacteria; order Enterobacterales; family Erwiniaceae; genus Pantoea; species Pantoea sp. App145. The sequence goes on along the minus strand of NZ_CP133292.1, from coordinate 108,505 downwards.
TTTGATCGGGTAAAACAACGCGGCCAGTTCGATATTGTGCAGGGCGCTTCGGACCCAAAAGGCATCGCCGGAATGACTTTTGGCGGCCCGGACAACCGGGCGGCTTTAATTATTGATGAACGCGGTCGTATGCAGACCTATGCGACAAAAGAAGGACGACCCACTGCGGCCAGAGTGGCGATTCCGTTCACTGAACCCTATGGGCAAGGTGTTGCCGCATGGAATGGCAGCATATTGCGATTACCTTTTGCCGGTGCAGAGGATGATACGCTGCATTCATCGTTGATTTTTCTCCCCAAATCCGACGGCTCTGCTGACATGTATATTGCCGGTCCCGGGCAATATACCGATTACGGTGTACCTTATGGCGGGGCCGGGGTGGTTGCTCCACGCGCATTAACGGATAATGATTTAATCGCGCCGTTGAGGAAGGGCAGTGTCTATCCCACTGGCTGGAACAGTCAGCCTTTTTGGGTCAAATTATTCGCGATTAAGACCGGTATCAGGAGCTCAGGCCCCAACTTCACCGGGTTTTATATCTCCGGCGGGACGTTATCAGAATCAATCTATACCTATCTTATCCAGTGCAATGATGTTCTGGTTTCGTCTCTGAATGCAGCTACCGCAAAGCATGTGTTGCGTATTACGAACCTGCGCGATCCTTCCGACTCACGACATGGCATTGCAGACCTGACGCAATTTGGCTATGTGTATGATGTTCCGAACAACATGCTCATCGTGTATGCAAAAATTGCCGCACGCAATGAAGGTGCGACGTTCATACCACTGCGTTATACCGATGCCGCAAATTCGGGTGTGGATAAAGTCTTTATTAACAGTTCAGGTGATGAGCACGTCACCAGTGAGCCTGATGGCATTGTGTATGTGGAAACGGCAAATTCATTAACATCAAATACCTATGTTCCACTTAACGACGGGCGCGTCGTGAAGACGCTGGGAGCGGTGATCCGCATTTGTGATGCGATACCGGCAGCAACCCGATCGCCGGTGCAGGATGGCTTTAAACAAAACGATAATTTTAGTGCGATTAATCGCGGTTATGCGCAGTCAGGTCAAATTGCGGTGACAAAGGAATCGACGGGGAAATATAAAGTCACAGGCGCATCCGCAATCAGGAAAAATTCCGCCTGGAGAATCAGCAATCCGATGATTGCGGGCGGAGGAGGAATGCAACATCTGGTGGCAGCCATCGAGTCGGACGCTTCAAATACTCTTGTGATTGGTGTCAGGTCGCTGAAGTACACCTATAACAGTGCGGAAGGTACTGTGACCCCGGTTGCCGGTGACTATGCTGATATTCCTGCTGATAGCTGGGTCGATATACATACGACACTGCTGTGATGCGTGCAAATGGCCTCCCCACTGAACACCGGGGAGGCATGCGTGCTTAGCCGTTATTCGCTGGCAACATCAGGCCCTGCCAGGGCGATGCGCGCGCCTTCCGGCGTTTCTGCGTACTGACTGAAGTTCGTCACAAACAGGCGGCCCAGTTTGGTCGCTTCTTCCTGCCATTTTTCTTCAGATCCCCAGCCATTACGCGGATCGAGCAGGCTGGTTTGCACTTCCGGCACCGCATCCGGGATCAGCAGCCCAAATACCGGCAGCGTGTTATCGCCGAGCACAATAGTGTCATTCAAAATGCCACGAATGATATTACGCGTATCACGCAGTGAAAGTCGCTCACCGGCACCATTCCAGCCGGTGTTGACCAACCAGGCTTCTGCACCCGTTTCGGCCATTTTCTCCGCCAGCACTTCAGCGTACTGGGTCGGATGCAGCATCAGGAATGCCGCGCCATAGCAGGCTGAAAACGTCGGAGTGGGTCGGGTAATGCCGCGTTCGGTGCCCGCCAGTTTCGAGGTAAATCCAGACAGGAAGTGATACTTCATCTGGTCAGTCGTCAGGCGCGATACCGGCGGTAATACGCCAAAAGCGTCAGCCGCGAGGAAAATCACTTTAGACGGATTTCCGGCACGCGATACCGGCTTGACGATATTCTCAATATGCGACAGCGGGTAGGAGACACGGGTGTTTTCGGTTTTGTGCCCATCAGCGTAATCAACGCTGCCGTCAGCTCTGACTACCACATTCTCCAGCAGCGCATCGCGGCGAATGGCGCGGTAGATCTCTGGCTCAGCGGCTTCACTCAGATTGATGGTTTTGGCGTAGCAACCCCCTTCAAAGTTAAACACGCCTTCATGGTCCCAGCCGTGTTCATCGTCACCGATCAGCTCACGCTGTGGATCAGTAGAAAGGGTGGTTTTGCCGGTTCCTGAGAGACCGAAAAACAGCGCGACATCGCCCGCTGCTCCACGGTTGGCTGAGCAGTGCATTGAAGCAATGCCCCGCTGCGGCAGGAAATAGTTCATCACTGAGAATAAACCTTTCTTCATTTCACCGCCGTACCAGGTGCCACCGATCAGTTGCATCTTCTCGGACAGGTTAAAGGCGACGAAATTCTCAGAGTTCAGGCCCTGTGCCTGCCAGTTCTGATTAGTGCATTTGGAACCGTTCATCACGATAAAATCAGGTGTGAAATTCTCCAGTTCTTCAGCCAGCGGCGGAATGAACATGTTTTTCACGAAGTGCGCCTGCCAGGCAACCTCGGTAATAAAGCGTACCGCCAGGCGTGAGTCGGTGCTTGCTCCACACCAGGCATCGACGACATACAGTTTTTTACCGGATAACTGGTTTGAGACCAGATGGCGTAATTCAGCCCAGACCGAAGGGGACAGGGGTTTGTTATCATTGCGGCCGGTACCGGCGTCAGACCACCACACGCTAGCCTGCGTCAGCTCGTCGCGGACAATATATTTATCTTTCGGAGAACGGCCGGTGAACTCGCCGGTATCAACTGCGACGGCACCGGATGCAGTCATCATTCCGCGCTCATAGCCACTGAGTTCAGATGAAGTTTCATGCTCGATAAGCAGATCATAATCCGGGTTATAGATCACTTCAGAAACGTCGGTGATCCCTAAATCTGACAGGGCAGTTTTAATCATCGCAGTGCTGGACATGTTATACCTGACTGATAGCTGGCTGAGTATTGGGTTGCATTAACTGCGACCGGTTGTTGAGCGTGATAGTTAACTGAGCTGTTAATGAGTTTGCGGAAATCAGTTAATCAACTGTTCTGGATACTAGCACCATCATTCAGATGCAATGATTGCATAATTTCTATATGCCATGCATAATTTGCATAGCGCCGGTTATGGTTTTGTGAGATTCCGCACTGTGGTTAGTAATCTTGAAGTTAAATGGTTTTATGACGTCATTGCTCTGGAAGAGACCCGCAGCTTTACCTTAGCGGCGGAAAAAAGAAACATTTCCCAGTCTTCATTTAGCCGGCGGATTCAATCACTTGAGTCTGCCATCGGCTTTGCCATCTTCGATCGCAGCGTCAATCCACTGCAACTTACCCGGCAGGGGAAGAGTTTTGTCGGTTACGCCCGCAACATGCTGGATGATATGGACTACCAGCTGAATCGAATCAAAGGGCTGGATAACTTTCGGCAAAGTATTAAGTTCGATGCCGCCCCCTCACTTTCCGTACTGCTGCTGCCTAACCTGATCGCCGGATACACCGATAGCGCTGAAAGAATTCATTATGTTGAGTCGATCAACGTTGACGAGGCGGTTTATAACCTGAAAGAAGGAAAAAGCGACTTTATTCTGACCTTCTACAACGAAGAGTTTATGAATTATCCCTTTATTCATCATAAGGTTTTTGATTCCTTCCTTCATCTGGTCAGCCCCTGTGATGTCGATGGCAGATCCTTATTCAGTCTGAATGGCGATGTTTTGCCGCTGATGAAATATGCCAACGACAGCTATATGGGGCGCCAGGTTAATCAGGTCATCGATAAAATTCCCGAGAATACCTTTACGCTCAGCTTTGTGTCTTCCATGAGTGAGCTGCTCAAACGGATGATCGTAAACGGTCATGGGGTGGGGTGGTTACCGCAGTATTCGATTCAGCGGGAATTACGAGAAGGTAAGCTGGCCATTATGGATGGTTCACTGTCGTTGCCGATTTCGGCATATGTTTATCGTTCGGGAGCGAGGCTAAATCTTGCGGCAGAGCGCTTCTGGCAGCATATAAAATCGCAAAATATCAGGCTGGATTAGTGTTAACCCATCATGTGACGAACTGAACCACACTATGGACCCTCAAAAAACACAACGAAAAATATGGCACCGTGACCAGATTGGCAGCACTGCCAGCGTCATTCAGACCCAGACGTTGCTCACCCGCAGCCTTGTGCTGGATGACACGGCGCTGATTCTGGTGCGGCAGGGCAGTAAAAGAGTCAGTTGGGAGCATCACGACCTGCTGCTCACTGCTGGTGACGCGGTGCTGGTGACGGCGGCTTGCCCACTTGATGTCACCAATATCCTTTCTGCGCATACCGGAACCTATGCAGCCGACTGGCTGAGTTTCCCCGGTTCGTTATCGGCAGCAATGCCCCATGCGCTGTATAACCTCAGCGACAGCTTTCGCTCCGCCTTTGATCACACCGCAGCGGCCATTATTGACAGCACTGGCGTACCGGCGCGGGTCGCCGCCAAACGGATGGAGGAGATGACGCTGTGGCTGGAGGATTTTGGTGTCCGGCTGGCTCCGGCGAAGACTGAGAAACTCAGCCTGAAAGTCAGAAAGTTGGTGGCGGGGGATCCGGCACGGGAGTGGCTCGCGGCGGAGGTGGCACAACATTTTGCTATGTCGGAAGCCACCTTCCGGCGCAGGCTCAGCATGGAAAACGCGGCTTTTCAGCAATTGCTTACCGAGGTGCGCATGTGCCATGCCCTGACGCTGTTGCAGGTGACGGACCTTTCGGTAACACAGGTCGCGCTAGCCGTCGGCTACGAAAGTCCGTCTAAATTTACCGTGCGTTTCCGCTCCCGTTTCGGGTTTAATCCCGGACAGATCCACGCGAAGATGGCGCTAGCTTAACGGCTCTGCGTGATTTCCAGACGCGCGCTGCCGAGCGACAAGGCATGGGTCATATATCCCACCAGTGCTGGCGTCGAGTCAGCGTTTACATTGGGCAGCTTATCGGTTTTCAGCGCCGTCAGGGTGATCACATAGCGATGGCGGGTGCCCAGCGGTGGGCAAGGGCCGCCATAACCCGGCATGCCGAAGTCGGTGCGGGTTTGTATCGCTGAACCGGGTAATCCCTGGTTATTCGTCGCGATGCCGCCGGCCAATGAGGTGGCATTCCCCGGTATATTCACCACCTGCCAGTGAACCCATCCCATGCCGGTGGGTGCATCACGGTCGTAAATCTGCAGCGCAAAACTGCGCGTGCCAGCGGGCGCTCCCTGCCAGTTCAGGACTGGTGAATGGTTATTACCCTGGCAACCAAAACCATAGGCTGCGCTGAGCAACTGGTCGCTGGCGAAATGTCCCTGTTTTACCTGCGGGCTGGTCAGTGTGAATGTCGGGGTTGCCAGCGCGGGGCCGGTGAAGATGAAAGATAAGGCGGCGATGGCAATTATTCTGCGGTTGGTCATGGCGGTATCCATAGTTGAGAGGGGTGCTGCATCATAGATTGCCGCCTTACGTACTGACGCGCCCGACCCCGTCATTTCTCCCTCCAAAACGCGCAATGTATTGCGTCGATAATTTTCCCAGGTTTTCTTTGAATTTTCCTGTAGCACGACAGAATGATAGTAATAAGAATGAGAATCGTAGCGGTGCAAGTTAGTACAGAGTCATACCGATGCTGTTATTAAGGTGTTTCAGAGGTATGAATAATTGCATCTAAATGAAAGTGATAAGGGATAATATTTTCTTATCCCACGTCTTTATCGGGGTGAATTGAGTTTTCTGATAAAGTTCACTGCCTATGACGATTTTTTTCAATGAATTATCTATTTAACTGCCATTTAATCTTGATGGAATAACGTGGCCGGAATAGCCACTGTTTACACATCATCATTAGATTACATCCATGCAAAAAATATTAATCACGGGCGCAACAGGTTTTCTTGGCGGCGCGGTAACAGGTAATCTGTTAAAGAAAGGTCAAATAAATAATCTGCTGCTGCTTGTCAGGGGAGAAACGCCTGAAGAGGGGCTGGAGCGGGTTAAAAAAAATCTGGCGAAGTTCGGGCTGAATAGCATTCTGCTGGACTCTCTGACACCTCAACAAATCCTGCCTGGCGATCTCTCCGAACCAGAGCATTTTACAGCGGATCCCCGGCTTGATGATGTTACTCACGTCCTGAATTGCGCCGCTGTGGCATCGTTCGGGAACAATCCCTGGATCTGGAAGGTAAACGTGGAAGGCACCTTTAAGTTCGCCAGCCGGATGAGCCGGGTCAGTGGACTTAAACGTTTTGTACATGTGGGAACCGCGATGTCCTGTGCTCCGCGTGCCAACAGCCTGGTGACGGAAAGCGAACGGGCAACCTCCCGCCAGCAGCACATTGTCGAGTACACCTGGAGCAAAGCGACGATTGAAAGAATGATGATGGAGTCCTTGGCGTGCCGCCCAGACGGGCATGGCGCACGGACTGAACCCGGCCCAGCACAGCGACTTTCATTCGCAAATCAGAGGGGTGGTATCCAGCCCGCTGGGTATGATGCTGAATGTTCACCGTGCGATGGAAGATCTTGCCGAAGCGTCAATGTCGGCGTCAGAGAAGAAGCCGCAGGTGAAAAGAGAGCTGCGTGATCGCGGCAACATACTGACACCGGATCAGCGCAAGGAAACGTTGCATCAGTACCAGGAAGCAAAGCTGGCCGAGCTGGATAAGAAACGGATGGCGGCAGAGCAGCAGATAGAGACGCTGGGGCGGGTGATGGAGATGACGGAGCGTGAGCTGGGCGATATGCAGAAAACCTTCCTCATGCGGCAGCACCAGAACAGCATCGGGGTCATACGTACCCTCTGCCGCGCTTCGGCAAAACGGTGCCGGGATGCGATGGCGGAGATGAGCCGGGAGATGGAGCAGCTGGTTAATCCGGGCGGAAACAGCGGGATACCGGCCTCAGCGCTGCGCGGTAAGAAAGATTACAAAAATGCCCAGCGAGCCATTATGAAATGCCTGCGGGCTACCGACGCGGCGATGAAAAAGCTGTCGGCCGAAGTGGCAGAAATCACTCACAAGCAGATTAACCTGTTTTCGAAGGATGCGAAGCTGGTGAAGTATATTGCCGGGGTGCTGCACGCCAGTAAAGCGCAGATCCCGGAGGCAGCAAGCGCGGAGGAGCGGGCGCATCTGCTGTCGCTGTTCGACAGGGTGGTTGATGAGCTGGGTGACGTTTTTAAAACGGAGAAGGACCCGGAGGGCAAAGCGTTTATAGATCGTGTCAGGCGGGAGGGCGTGCTGCTGGAGATGAAGGCGAACCTGGCAGCGGAGACGCCGGAAAAAGCGGCGGCCCACCTGGAGGGCTGGGTGCAGAAGATGACGAAAAAGTCGTCCGGGGCAGTGTCAGGGGCGTTTGCGAAAAGGATGGTACAGACGCTGTTTGGTCAGACAGCGAAGAGCCTGCTGGGGGGCACGTTCCAGGGGGCGAAGATACTGGGTTTCGGCTACAGGATAGCGAAAGAAATTGACCGCTTTGTCACGGACAGGGGAAGGCTGGAGAGCGCGTGTACGCCGGCGCAGTTTGTCCGGGCCGCTGATTTAGATGCGGTGGAAAACCGGCTGGTGTACGGGATAGTGGAACAGACAGTGAGTTTATTTACGCCTTCGGCGGTGAAAGCCGTCGTGAAGGGCGGTTTTGTGGTGGACAAAATCAGGCAGGAGGGTTTCCGGAAGGTGTTGAAGGATACCTGTGGTGGTCTGCCTGGGGACGTTGGAATCGAGTCAGGTTCTCAGGGTATGGTCGCAGCCGGAGTGGCAGGAGTGAATGCGCTGCATAAGGCTGCAGAAACCAGTGCTGCGCAGTCAGCCGCCAGTGCTGAAGGAAAGGCGGGTGAAGCGGAGAGAATTCCGGTGGGTAATAGCCGCCCGACAGAAACTAACCGGATAGCGGAGCCGCAGGAAAAGAGGCATGTCAAACGAAGTACACCGCCCGCCATGGAACAGGCCGCATCGGATGCCAGTGCCGTACAGCCAGCGGTAACCGGCTCGCCGGCAGTTGCAGAGGCAGAGGACGATGCTCTGGTAGATGCCAGCCAGAACTCGCCTGTTGACAGTACCGACGACATCGAATTCACAATAACCGAAGAGGAATATAACGATACGCAAATCGGTATGGACGTCCGCAATAGCACCAAAGTCAGAACATTTATTGAGAAAGATATTCAGAAGGTCATAGACAGGCATCCTGATGGACATGGAAAAATAACCTCACCCTATAGCTATGTGGATACTGTTAATTATAAAACAAAACCGCCCACTTTTGATCGCAAGCGCGTGATTGACGTCTATACCGGTAACGGTGTTACTGATGATGTAAAGATATTGTGGGAAGGTGGCACGGGTAAGCGTGATTCAACTGATACCAGCGAAGCTTTCCGCAGGGATCTTTTTGGACATAAGCCGTATAAGATAAACAAGGAAACACCTTTTATAATTACTCCTCTTACACCTGATGATATAAATCATTCTCAGCGTTCATATACCAGGCTGCGTAAGGCATGGACGAATCATATGACTGGAATGCGAGCACGAATGCCGGAACTGGCAACACTTTACCGCAACGTATTTAAGCTTGGTTTTACCAATGCACTCGGTTCGTCGGAAAACAATCTTTCCGAAACCGAAAAAACGACGATAAAAGGCTACTTAAACGGTGACACCAGCGGTGTTATTACTCTGAGATACAATGGACAACCGGTGCCGGACCTTATCGCCCTGGTTGTACCTGGCACCCCGGAGAATGAAACACATATATTAGTTATGGATTATGATGGCAACTTCAAACGGGTTAAGGCCACTCGTGAACTTGGTGAAAAAACGGATGGTGATACCCGCTACGCATTTAAACCTGATGAAGAGACTCAGTAATTTATTTCCCGCCGTCTGGTTTTGGGTGACAGGGAAAAAGCCTCAGTTCAGAGAACCCCAAAAGTAATCATGGATCCATCCGGTCATTACGATACAAAACTGGCAGACAGGTATTTTAATGCCCAGGAGAGAGAATACGACCGGGTGGTGGCTGATGTAAATAAGGAAAATCGCGAAAACGCTTATAAAGCTATTGATAGTGTCGCAGGATATATTGGTATGGCGTTGGGTATGACGGGCATGCCTAAATCTACGCCAATGGGAATGCTTGCTTCCGCAATAATAACCACAGGAAAGGGAATTGTAAAATACATTATTACACCGGCTGATGACACGGTAACCCTGCGGAATATCCGCAACCAAACCATCAGAGATGTCTTTACGGGTGGTTTTGCCGATGGAACGGTCGGCAAGACGATGGATAACTTGCCAAAGGGTGTTAATAAACTGACAAAAAGCGGACTGACCTGGTATCAACGTTCAACAACCTGGTCTGGGGATGTGGGCAAGGTTTTCAATCAAGGGGCTGATAAGGCCTATGACTGGATGGGGTTGTCCATAGTAGATACTACGAGGCCCGATACTCCCTTTTCAAATGCTGAGCTGGCGTCAGCTCCCACAGAGGACACGCTGACTTCATCTTCCGGTGTCGGAGGGGATAAAGCAAAAACTGAAATGCTATGGGCTCAGACCAGGAATGATCTTAATAAGGGATTTGATGAGCTCAGATATAATAAACTATCAGCAAGAACCCTGAAAAACCTGGAAGATTTGGGCATAGATTATAAAAGAATACTGGATAAGCATGGTAAAAGAACTTCCATCGAAAATGCCACCGTCAACGGCGTTACGGACTATAGCCAGGTAGAATATGACCAGCACGGGGTTAATGAGCTTTGGGGTGATTTCTCGAAAGCTTATAAAAAATGGGCCCAGTCTCAGCGCCTTGAGAGAATGATCGATAAACTGGAGGAGCTGGAGAGTAAAATCACGGGTGATCAAACCATCCAGATTCCATACAGTTTATTAAAAGATTTTCGCGATGCGGGGATTGATATAGATGATTACCTGTCAGGAAATGCTATCGATGATGATAATAACCCGCAAACCCCATACGCGCAGAAATCTGAGCGTGCACGGTTGAATCACACTGAGCTAAAAAGATTAAAATTCATAGCGGAAGTTAAAAAGCTGAAACCTTCAGATATTAGCGGCGCTCTAAAATTACTTGATGAAATAAGATGGTCTTTGAGTGGCGATGAAAAAACCACCGTACCAGATGAGTTGCAGCAAATACTTGAGAAAAATGGCATAAAGGTTAAGGATTATCTCCGTACTCATGGCGACGACGGACCTGCCCGTAAGGCAGCAAGTCAAAAAGGACTTCCACAGCTAGATCGAAATTTATTGTTATCTGATCGTACCCTGGATAAACATCAATTCAGTGATCTGGCTGTGATGGCCCGTCTTAAACTCCTTGAGAAAAACGTGCAGGGACCTAAAGATGAGGTTCAGTCACTGATAAACAGTGGCACCCCAAGGCGATTAAGTCCGGCGACAATCAATTCTCTGAGGAATAATGGCATAAATATTGACGCTATTGCTCATAAATATGGTACACCGTCTTCAATAGAGGCGGCAATGAACGCGACAGGCGAACTTAATGTTGAAGAGGTTGACATTAATGTGGATGGGGCCAGATTACTCAGAACAAAAATTGAGCAAAAAGTCAGGCAGTATAAAATCAGTATAATGATTGAGAGAATGAAGTCTCTTAAGAAAACGCCAGGTGTTGGCTATCGTCTGCCACATGATATTACCGACTTCATTAAACAAGGTCAGGCAACCAGTGATGGTGAACTCTTTCTGGAACATCTCAGACATAAAAATCTCAGCGATGCGCAATTGAAATCGCTGCGCTGGATGTTAGAAGCTGAAGTTGAGTTATCTCCCAAAAGTACGTATGAAGAACTCGCTGCATTTGTACGCAAAATGGAAAGCGAGACTGAGCCAGGGGAGAAGGTTAATCTTCCCTCTTCTTTAATTCAATATTTAAGAGCGCGTGGTGTGAATATTGATAACTATCTGCAGGAGAAGGGGGACTCAGTGGTTGCGAAAGATAATGCCAGAGTAAGTGGTGATGAAAATCACCTTAACAAGGCAGAAATTGATATAAATAAAAGTCACCTCAAAGAAATAGAGGACATGATTGTTGCTCAAAAAAGAAGGGCTGAGACTCCTGACATGATAAAGAAGTTAGATGATCTCAGGAAGCAAAAATATGAAAATAGCGAAGTTGACCTGCCTGAAGATGTCAGTAAGTTAATAGGTGATCTCAATAAGTCAATAGATGAAAATATCGAAGTTGATCTGCCTGAAGATATCAGGAAGTTTGTACTTGCCAGCCCTGAAGTTGATGATAACAACAAGTATCTGGAAGAGTTGAAATGGAGGACCGTGACCAAAGCTGAAGTGGACTGGCTATATTGGACATTAAAAGCTGAAAATGAGCTAGGTACAGACAGTACGCCGGAACAAACCATTGCCTTTATGCGGAAAATGGAAAGTGAAATGATCGGGAGTGAGGTCAGACCACTACCCCCACGTTTAATTAACCGTTTGAAGAGCCATGGCATTGACGTTGATGATTATCTTAAACTGTTTGGTGATACCGGGCTTGCAAAGAATCTTGCGGTATTACGAGGGAATGAAAACATTCTCGACTCGAGAGATATTAAACTGAGTAAGCCTGGGCTCATAAAGTTGAGAGAGATGCTTGCCGCTAAGTCCGGTGCGCGGTTGAGAGAGATGCTTACCACCGATCCAACTACGCAGTTGAGAGGGATTCGTGCCCGCACGCCAGCTGCGAAGCCGGGAGAGATACCTGCCAGCAAGCCAGTAACGCAGCCGAAAAAAGACGACAGAATTCCCTTTATGGGAATGTCTGGAGAACGAAGGACATGGTAGAGATAGCAATACCGGCAAGATAAGTCATATGGTCTGCGGAAAGCAAAATAGCGTACACTGGCAAGCGGTTCCCGGCCTCGTCATCTGAGATTGTTCAGCCAGCCTTGTCAGGTGAAGCCAGTCTCGTGAGAGTAAGCTTTCTGGTTTTATTCGACCTGGACAAGGCGGCGGGAGCCATTCTGGAAACGAAGTCGCGGTGCCAGTGACTTCCGGCGGCGCGCGGATTTCAGGTTGTCGCACAATGTTGCATGGAGGAAGGTGCTGCCGGTAAAAGCAGTGATAACACAGAGGAAGTGATTATGGACAAAACGTTTATGCCCGCTCTGATATGGGGGACCGTTTGCTTTTTGCTGTTGTATTGCACGCTGCCTTCCGACTTCGCTCAATGGTGGCAGGTTCACCAGCAGTTCGGCGTTCCAATGCTGCAACTGCTGGCGAATAGTATGATTGCCATCATTCCAGCGCTGATGCCGTTGGTGTGCTATGTGATATTAAGTGAACGGGTAAGCAGCAATAAAGGAGTTATCCTTGTCATCCCCGTGGTGGCGTGGTTAATCGCGAAATTGGTGATTCTGGGGGTACTTTATTTTATTGCTGCGAAAACAGGTGATATGCCGCTGTATGCAGAGGGTTTTTTCAGCCTGGTGGGAAGAATTGTCACCCCACACTGGCTGATTAATGCACTGGCTTATATCCTGACCATTATGGCCTGCAGTTACGCCTTTTGGCGTGAGTGTCGGTGATAATGATGAACGCCCTGTCTCTGGCAGGGCGTTCATATTTTAACGTTCTACTCTGGGAAATGTCTGACCGGTACTGGCGTAATTCTGGGTCTGGAAATATTGTAGTGACGCCTTTTTAAAATACATTGCGCACAGGGGATAACTTTTCTGAAATTATTCCTCGAAATACCTAACGCAATGACGAGCTGTTCATAACGGCCAATCAGAATCATATCCTCTTTATTTTCGCTATAAATACGGCAGGTAGCGTTATGGAGAATATGGTTATCATGAGTTTTAGATATGCTGATGTAGTATGTGTTTTTCATTGTTATTATCTCTGAGGTATGGGGAAGTGGTAGGATGACTTAGGCATCCGGAAATGTGTAATTATTTTGTATGTTTTGTGATTGAACGCTTATTACGTTTTGTTACATGATTAACTAACATCATGAAAAGCGAGGAATCCAGTTTTTCGGTGAAACGCATTTTTCACGCTATTGTTATACGAAATTTATATGAATCAAAATTTATGATGGTTGAAGCGTTCAGTCAGACAATTAATTTGTATTACCAGAAAGGTGCTGTTTGGTACTACATCACTTAAACGTCATTCAACTTAAATAATTCCTTCATTATCCCCAGCTAACTTACCGCCATTCTGATTCCAGGCCAGAGGGCGCATGAGCTACCTTTCTCTTCATCACATCACCAAAGCCTGGGGCGAAAAAGTTGCCCTGAATGACATCAGTTTTACGGCTGAGGAAGGGACTTTTGTTGCGTTACTTGGGCCATCTGGTTGTGGCAAATCGACGTTGTTGCGGACCATCGCAGGTCTGGAAAACGCCGATCATGGCGAAATACATTGCCGTAATACCCTGATTACTCATTTGCCACCCTCACAGCGCAAGCTATCCATGGTATTCCAGTCCTACGCTTTGTTTCCGCATCTCAGCGTGCGGGAAAACCTGTTGTTTGGCCTGAAAGCGCGTGGCGAAGATAAACAGACGTTTGCCTCGCGACTGGCGGAAGTCAGTAAGCTGATGGAACTGGACAAACTGCTGGATCGCCAGCCATCACAGCTTTCCGGCGGACAGCAACAGCGCGTGGCGCTGGGCAGGGCGGTGATTGCCAATCATAGCTTGTGTCTGATGGATGAACCGCTTTCCAACCTTGACGCCAAGCTGCGCCAGAGCATGCGCCGGGAAATCCGTGCACTCCAGAAGAAGCTGGGTCTGACAATGCTGTATGTGACGCACGATCAGACCGAAGCCATGAGCATGGCCGACAGCATCATTCTGCTCAACGACGGCTGTATCGAGCAGCACGCCACGCCGGATGATCTCTACAACAACCCCGCCAGTGTCTTCGCAGCGCAATTTATTGGTACGCCGCCGATGAACATTCTGCCGCTGCAGCGGCGGGGCAGTAGCCATTACTTATCCCAGATGAACTGGCCGGTGCTGGATGATGATGAACCGGCCCTGAGTCTTGGCATCCGTGCTGAGGACATTCAACTTATCGACATCGCCCATGCTGCGCTCACCGCCCGGGTAATCAGTTACGAATATATGGGAGCGGATACCCTGTTGGTGTGTGCGCTGCCGGATATCAATGAGCCGTTAACCGTTAAAGTGCCGGGTATGAAACGCTTCGACGAAGGTAGCCGGGTCGGGCTGCAATGGTCTGCCTCGAAGCAATACCTGTTTTCCTCCGTCACGGGGAAGCGCTGCATAGCGGCTGAGCAACAACTTTTCGCATCCGGAAAAAAATACGCTGTTTAATCTTCATCTTTTGATCAGGGAAAAATCATGTCTGCTATCCGTCATTTACGCCTGGCTTCAGCATTATTGCTTTGTACTGCTTCCACCGCCTTTGCCGCTGACGCGGTCAAACTGCAGATGTATTACCCGATTGCGGTCGGCGGCAAGGTCAGCCACACCGTGGATACGCTGGTGGCCGACTTTGAAAAAATTCATCCGGAAATCAGTATTCAGCCGGTTTATACCGGTGACTATGCTACGACGGTGACCAAAGCGCTGACGGCGTTTCGCGGTGGCAATGCACCGCAGATGGCGGTGATTGGTGATATCGAAGCCTATTCGCTGATAGATGCCGGTGCCATTGTGGCCGCCAGCGATCTGGCGAATGATGCAGAAGGGAAAAAATGGATCGACGGTTTTTACCCGGCCTTCCTGCGCCACATTGATGGCAAAGTCTGGGGTATCCCATTCCAGCGCTCCACGGTGGTGATGTACTGGAACAAGCAGGCATTCGAAAAAGCCGGTCTTGATGCCAACACGCCTCCTGCGACCTGGCAGCAGGTGGTCGATTTTGGTAAGAAGCTGGTGATCAAAGATAATAACGGTGTCAGCCAGTGGGGGATCGAGATCCCATCTACGCCAAACGGTTACTGGAACTTCCAGGGACTGTCAGCCACCAACGGTGGCCGTCTGGATAACGGAAAAGGCACGGCGGTGAACTTCAATACACCGGGCAATATCGAAACGCTGCAATGGCTGACCGATCTCGGCCAGAAAGAGGGCGTGTCACCGAAGGGCGCTATTGCCTGGGGCACCACCCCACAGGACTTTATCAGTGGCAAAACCGCCATGATGGTCACCACCACCGGCAACCTGACCGGGGTGCGTGAAAACGCCAAATTCCCGTTCGGTGTCGCGATGCTGCCGGAGAAAACTCAGCGCGGTAGCCCAACGGGTGGTGGCAACCTTTATGTGTTCAAAAATGCCTCCCCGGAACAGCAGAAAGCCGCCATGGAATTTATTCGCTGGGTTTCTGCTCCTGAGCAGGCCGCGCGCTGGAGTATTGCGACCGGTTACGTAGCCACCTCGCCAGCCGCCTGGGACACCACGGTGATGAAGGATTATGTGAAGGACGTTCCGCAGGCGCTGGTGGCGCGTGAGCAGCTGAAGTATGCCCAGCCTGAGTTATCGACCTACAACAGCGTGCAGATTCAGGAAGCGCTCAACCATGCGATCGAAGCGGCTGTGACCCAGGCGAAGACCCCGGCAGAGGCGCTGGAGTCGGCGCAGAAGCAGGCCGACCGTCTGTTAAAATCGTACCAGTAAGCGCCCTATTATGAGCACGTTACTCACCATGGCACCGGCCACTCGCCCCAGATTCTGGTCGTTGCAGCTATATGGCTACCTGCTGATATTACCTGCGCTGGGTTTTTTGCTGTTGTTTACCCATTATCCAGCGCTGGCTACGGTGTGGGAGAGCGTGTTCAGTGCCGCGCGTAATGGCCATCCAGCTCGCTTTGTCGGGCTGGACAATTATGTCGCGCTGCTGGATGACGATGTGTTTATCCAGTCGCTGCTCAATAACCTGTTATATGCGGTGATCACCATTCCGCTGGCGGTGGTACTGTCGCTGATGATGGCGCTGGCGGTTAACCGCCACCTGCGCGGTAATGCCATGGTGCGCGCCGCTTTCTTTATCCCTTCTCTGTTGCCGATGATTGCCATCGCCAATTTATGGCTGTTCTTTTATACGCCACAGCTCGGATTGCTGAATAAGCTGCTGGCGGTGTTTTCCCTGCCTGCGGTGAACTGGCTGGGTGAGCCGGGTAGCGCCCTGTATTGCCTGATGGCGGTATCGGTATGGCGCGAAGCCGGATTTTTTATGATTTTCTATCTCGCCGCATTGCAGCAAATAGACCCGCGACTGAGTGAAGCCGCTGAAATTGAGGGCGCATCGCGCGGGTACTTTTTCCGTCGTGTGCAGTGGCCTTTGCTGATGCCCACCACCTTGTTTGTGTTGATCAACGCATCAATGAACGCCTTCCGCATTGTGGACCAGGTGATCGCCATGACCAACGGCGGACCCGATAACAGCAGCAGCCTGTTGTTGTTCTATATCTACCGTACGGCTTTCAGTTACTGGGACATGCCTGCGGCGGCCGCGATGACGGTGGTGCTGCTGGTGATCCTCGCATCTATTGCGCTGATCAAATTCAACCTGCTGGATAAGCGAGCGCATTACCAATGAGATTACTCAACCTGGCGATTTGGCTGGCCGCGCTGCTGTGGTTTTTACCGATTCTGGTGGCCTTGTGGGCGGCAATCCATCCGGCGTCCGACCAGGGCAGTTTCATACTGTTTTCACCGCTGACGCTGCAAAACTTCGTCAATGCCTGGCATGCCGCGCCTTTTGGTCGTTATTTTCTCAACACCATCCTGCTGGTGCTGATGATTGTGGTATGCCAGCTGGTGCTGGCGACAATGGCGGCTTACGCGCTGGTACGCTTCAGCCTGAAATATTCCGGCGTGCTGTTTGCTCTTATCCTGCTGCAACTGATGATAAGCCCGGATGTGCTGATCCTGAATAACTACAAAACCATCGGCGCACTGGGCCTGCGCGACACGCTGACGGGCATTGCGTTGCCCTATTTTGCTTCGGCGTTTGCGATTTTCCTGCTGCGCCAGGCATTCAAAAGTATTCCACTGGTGCTGGAAGAGGCAGCGATTATCGAAGGGGCCAGCCGTTTCTATATCCTGCGCAAGATCTATATTCCGCTGGCGAAGCCGATTTATATCGCGTTTGCGCTGGTGTCAATTAGCTTTCACTGGAATGATTTCCTCTGGCCGCTGGTCATCACCGATTCCGTCAACGTGCGGCCATTAACCGTGGGTCTGCAACTGTTTTCCGCGCCTGAACAGGGTGTGCAATGGGCGCTGATTGGGGCCGCGACGCTGATGACCACCTTGCCGTTGCTGATCCTTTTTTTGGTGTTCCAGCGCCAGTTTATCCAGTCCTTTATGCGCGCCGGTATTCGTTAAGGAGTGATACCCATGGCATTTCCTGTTCCCTTCACGCAGCAGCAGCGTGAATTATTGGGTGACGTCAGTCAGCTTTATCAACTGCCCGCCTTACGTCCGGCTATGCAGGATCCCACCCGGTTGCGTTTTGGTTTGATTGCCGATCCGCAGTATGCCGACGTGGATACGGACTGCGAAAATAACCTTTACTATCGTCACGCGTTGCACAAACTGCCTGGCGTGATTGATCAACTTAACCAACAGCCGCTGGATTTTGTGGTGACGCTGGGCGATTTGGTTGATCGTGATTGGGAAAGCTATGCCAGGTTGCTGCCGCTCTATCAGGCGCTGCAACACCCCCATGCGGTGGTAATAGGTAACCATGATGCCCAGACCATCATCGGACATCTCAAAGACGCTGCGGCGTTGCCGAAAAGTTATTACGCTTTCCTGTTGCAGGGCTGGCGCTTTGTGTTTTACGACGGTAATGACATCAGCTTTTATTGTCAGGGTGAGGAACGCCAGCAGGCCGAATTATGGCTGGCCGATTTAATGGCGCGTGAACAGCCCCAGGCGCAGCCGTGGAATGGCGCAGTAGGCAGCCAGCAGTGGCAGTGGATTGAACAACAATTGCAGGATGCGCAGGCCTGTGGCGAGCAGGTGGTGGTGTTTGGTCATTATCCTCTCGCACCGCATAAGAAACATATCCTTTGGAATGGCACCCAGCTGGCGCAGTTGTTCAGTGATTACGGCGTGCGCGCGTGTTTCGCCGGACATGATCATCGCGGTGGTTATGCCCGTAGCGGTAATACGGAATTTATCACCCTGAAGGGGATGCTGGATGGCCCTGATGCTGCACCTTTTGCGATAGTGGATATCACTGCGGAGTCATTGACGGTGACGGGGTACGGTGGCGAGATCAGCCGTTAAACGCGTACCGGCATCACCGCCAGCACGCCGAGCAGGGTAAGGTGTCCGGCATAAGCATGATAGAAGAAGCGCCGCGGCCATAGTCGCGTGGCCGAGATATGCGGCAGGGCGGCCACTGCCGCGATAATCAGCAACGGCACCGCCAGCGTGGGTAGCAGATCATACATGAAGGTGTTCTCATAGCCGCTGCCCGGCGTATTCAGCCAGGCCAGCGCCGCCAGCACCAGCAATAAAAACAACCGGCTTTCCGCCACGGCACTGATGCAGCGGGCGGCCATACACAGCAGGCAAAATACCACACCGGGAATGCCATAGCTTGCCGGTGTCAGTGGCCACGCCAGCATCAGCAGCACCGCCAGCCCGGCCATAGCGCCATTGACTCCCCAGCGGGACGCCCAGCTCAGCATCTGCGTACAACCGGCATAGGCAAACAAAATATTCAGTGCCAGCCAGGATTGACCTTTCATCATAAACGCCAGCCAGAATAACGGCTGGGTTGCCATTGCCCATAACCAGAGACGTCTGGCGCGCTGACGCAGACGTACGGCGTCATCCGGCAGATTGGCGGCCCAGATAATGGTAAATAAAGGAAAGGCAATATGGCCGATGGCCGAGAGTAACGCGCTGCGACCATTTAATAAAATGGTGTTGATGTGATCAGCTAACATCGCTGCCAGGGCAATAGTTTTTATGATATCGGCCTGAAATGGGCTTAACGATTTAACCTGGTCAAAAGGTGAGGGGAACCTAAGAGAAGTAAGCAGCGCGTGCATGGGGGGTCACCGACTATTTATGTTTATACCGGTCATACTTCAATCTTTCACTAACCGAAACATTACAATGTGCGCCAGCGCGAGTAAAGCAGGTAATAATCCTAATCAGCCAAGGGAAAAAAGTAATGTGGGCTGGGCGGCCCACATTTTATCATTTAAGGATCGACGTGACCGGCAATTAGATCAGGAAGTCGTCCAGGGATTTACCACTTTCGATAGCGGCTTTAATCACCGCAGGGGTACGGCCCTGACCCGTCCAGTTTTTCTCCAGACCGTCTTCGTCAGTATATTTATACTTCGCTGGACGCGGCGCGCGTTTGCTACGGGTTTTACCCGCTGCCTGCAATGCACCTAATAATTCGTTCGGGTCGATACCGTCACCCAGCAGCAGGTCACGATACTTCGCCAGTTTTTCCGCTTTCTCACGTACGGCGGCTTCTTCTGCCTGGCTCTCATCGCGACGTTCAGTCACGATAATGATGAGCTTCTCCAGCATTTCTTCCAGCTCGCTGAGCGGAAATTCACGCGCCTGGGCGCGCAGAGTACGAATGTTATTTAATGCCTTAAGTGAATCACTCATGGACTTCTCCCAAAAAAATCTGTGTCGTTGAACGAATAAAATGAGGTTATGTTAATTTATACAACGCAATTATAGGTAGAGACGCTATCCTTACATTTCTGTGCCGAGAGTACAACACAACCTCGCCGTAGAATAAAGTACGTTGAGTGTTAGTTTTAACTTTCTCTGCGAAACATCCTGTAAGTAGTGAGACAATTTTAATGCTAAGTTGATGTGAATTACAACGTTTCAACGGCTGCAGCACAAATTCATCATTTATTGTTGTGAGAAAGTTCAAACGTTGGCGAGGATCTTTAATGTCAGTTTTGTCAAAAAAGATCCTTGTTGTTTATTGTGATCGACAGAGAAGACGCGGGCTGGCGGGAAGTCTGGAGTAGTAATTTTAGTTAATGGTTTCGATAAATATTAAAAACAGTCTGAAATCATATGAGAAAAATCTATCTGCTGGCGGATTTAACTACTCACTGTTTCAAGCTGTGCTTTGAATCCAGCACCTTCTACATCACGAATAGCCGTTGTTATCGCTTTATTTAACGAGTCTGATTCACGATCGAATTCCAGATAGACAGATGTGCCATTGAAGTAAACCAGGGCATCACTACATCCTGCGATAAACAGTGTATCTTCCAATCCCTCGGTTTCAGAAGTCGCATCGGGCAAGGTCAGTGTGAAGTTATGAAGTGCCATATAGACCTCTCAATTCAAGAAAGTTCAGGGCGACTCATGTCGCTTATCGGTTATTTTTGCGAGGGGAGTTTAACAATGCTTTAAAGCCAAAAAACCCGGTGAGCGGGTTTTTTGTATGCTTGATCTCAAATCAACTCTTTCCCAGCCAGCCTGTCCAGCGCATGCTGGAAAAAACTCACCCGGCCAAAGTTGCCGGATTTCAGCGCCAGCGCCAGTGGTTTTTCTCCGCCGGAGAATAACGCCGGGACGCCAGGATCGATTTCAGCACCGACCCGCAGTTGGCCGAGATTAAGCGCGCTAACCACCGCGCCCGAGGTTTCGCCACCACCCACCACCAGGCGTTGTATTCCGGTTGCATGAACCAGTTTTTTAGCGGTTTCACCAAACAGCTGATCCAGCGCAGCCGATATTGCGTGCTGACCATAGCGTTGCTGCGCGCTTTTGATGGTGTCGGGATCGCCGGAAGAATAAACCAGCGGGTATTTATCCAGGTTGGCGCTTATAAAGGCCACCAGGTCATCCGGCCCCACGCGGCCCGCCATCACGGCATCAAGGGCGATTGGCCGCACCGCCCAGTGGCGCTGATGCTCCGCTATCTGCCCAAGGGTGGCTCCCGAACAGCTGCCCACCAGAATCGCGCCCGGTCCTGGCAGAGAAGGGGGTTCCGTCTGGCTTCCCTGGGCTTTGCCCGCCTGAATAAAGTTATGAGCCAAAGCGGTGGCGATACCGGAACCGCCACTGACCAGGCGTGACCCGGCAGCGGCGATACCGATCAGCGTTAAATCATGATCGGTGATCGCATCGGTCACCAGCAGCGCCGGATCGCCGTTATGCAGCGCCTGACGAATCGCTTCGCTACCCTGGACTACCTGCTGCCAGCTGATAAAACCTACCGGGGTTTTCGCCTGACGGGCCAGCACCCGGCGGATATCGGCATCGGTCATTGGGGTGAGGGGATGATGTTCCATGCCGGACTCATTCAGCAGGCGGTCACGGACAAACAAATGCCCCTGATACAGGGTGCGGCCCATGGCCGGAAACGCCGGGCAGACAATCACGCGCTGCGCGTCCAGCCTGGCGGCCAGCGCATCCAGCACCGGACCGATATTGCCTTCATCGGTAGAATCAAAGGTGGAGCAATATTTAAACACGATCTGCTCGCAGCCCTGATCCAGCAGCCAATTGCAGGCGGCCAGTGACTGTTGCACCGCCTCTGCGGCGGGTAGCGAGCGAGATTTCAGCGCCACCACACCGACCTCAACATCCGGTGATGCCGGTTGTTGTTGCAGGCCAAGATATTGCGTGGTGCGCAGCCCGCCTTCACCCGGCAGACCTTTGGTGAAGGTCACGGCGATATCGCTGGCACCGGTAAAATCATCTGCAATCACCCCAATTAACATGATGCCGCTCCTGTTACCTGCAACTTCATCTTATCGACCGCCGCATGGGGTGCCGTCAGTACCGGAACCGTAACCTGGCGGCGGACCGCTTCCGCCGCCTGCGAGGTGGAGAAGTGCGCCAGCATAATCACATCGCAATGGCTGAGCTGAGGAGCGGCGGCGGCCACCAGGCGGTTATGGCTGGCGACATCGCCTTTACGCAGCAGGTCGATGGCATCGGGTACCAACACGCTCTCCAGTGTCGCCGTCGAGCCGATTAATGACGCGTAGTGGTCGAACTCCTGCGTCATGGTGCCGAGTGACGGTCCGAACGTTGCCAGCATGCCAATGCGCTGGCCCTGTTGCAGTGCGGCTTCAAACATCGCTTCGTTAGGTTTCAGCACCGGAACCGGCATGCTGGCCGCCAGGGCATCGATCGCCGGGCCGAATGCGGAACAGGTCACCAGAATCCCCTGTGCCTGCATGGCGTAGCCGTAGCGCCCGAGGGTGACGAAGCGATCGGTCAGGGCAGGTGACAACTGATCTTCTTTCGACCGGTCAAGGGTCAGGCCGTCATCAAGCAGGTTCACCACTTCGGCTTCAGGCCAGTTATCTTTAAACGCGTTCTGCACCGGTGCCATGGCTACCGGTGTCGCGTGCAGTAAAACAATTCGTGTTGTCATCTTTTATTCCCGTCGCGGAAGAGTTGCGCTGAGGTGCTACAACACCATAACTTGCGCGACATGAAAATG
The DNA here is from genome assembly GCF_047947045.1 of Pantoea sp. App145. NCBI lineage: Bacteria > Pseudomonadati > Pseudomonadota > Gammaproteobacteria > Enterobacterales > Erwiniaceae > Pantoea > Pantoea sp. App145. The sequence continues at coordinate 85,946 of NZ_CP133292.1, read as the reverse complement.
TAAGGGCTTACAAAATTACTCGCAAGGTGACAGCGATCACATAAAAAAACTCAATTCCTGTCAGGATTAACGTGGGATGCATTCACCTGAGTGCGCAATTTGAAATCGCTTACACGCTGAGAGCGCAATATGACAACACATGGAGAGACGACATCGTTAGATGCGGTGGTAACCCCACAGGCGCAGACCCGTCCGGCCAATACAGTGCCACGACCCTTCCGCGACCTGCTGGCACTGGAAGATTTCGAACGGCACGCGCGCAAGCGCTTACCGAATATGATTTATCAGTACGTGGCGGGTGGGGTAGAAACCGGACGCGGTATCGCGGCCTGTTATGAGGCGTATCAGCAGTATGTTTTTGTGCCGCGCATGTTTCGTGACGTCTCGGGACGCGACCAGAGCGTCAGCCTGCTCGGCCATAACTGGTCCCATCCGTTTGGTGTTGCGCCGCTGGGTGGTGCCTCGTTTGTCAGCTATCGTGCCGATATCATGCTGGCACGTGCTGCCCGCGCGATGAACGTGCCGATGATTCTCAGCGCATCGTCGCTGATCCCACTGGAAGATGTGATCGCTGAGAACCCCAATGCCTGGTTTCAGGCGTATCTGGGCGGAGATCAGCCACGTATTGATCGGCTGGTGGACCGCGTTGCACGCGCCGGTTACCAGACGCTGGTGGTCACCGGCGATACCCCGATGCTTGGCAATCGCGAGCACAACACCCGCAGCGGCTTCAGTATGCCGATCAAACTCACCCCAAAAGTGATGTGGCAGAGCGCGTTAAGCCCGCGCTGGCTGTTGGGCACCGTGGCCCAGACATTTCTGCGCCATGGCGCACCGCATTTTGAAAATACCGATGCTGAACGTGGGCCACCGATGATGTCCAGCAAAGTGCGTAACACCAACGCCCGTGACAAACTGAGCTGGAAGCATGTCGAAGCGATCCGCAAAAAATGGCGCGGCAATCTGGTGATCAAAGGCTTGATGTCGCCGGACGATGCCTTTATCGCCCGCGACCTTGGTGCGGATGCGGTCATCCTCTCCAACCACGGTGGCCGCCAGCTCGATCATACCGTGCCGCCGCTGCACACCCTGGCGGAAATCGCCGCCGCCAAAGGGGATATGAAGGTGATTATCGACAGCGGTATCCGGCGTGGCACTGACGTGATGAAAGCCATGGCTCTCGGCGCGGATTTTGTCTTTCTTGGCCGTCCCTGGCTGTATGGCGCAGTGATTGGCGCACAGGCGGGTATTGAACATGGCATGCATATTCTGCGGGATGAAATTGATCGCGATATGGCGCTCATTGGCGTGACACGTCCGGATCAGCTGGACAAGTCATTGCTGCGTCGCGCCCCGTTATTTGCCCGTGAGGAGGGATGATGGTGACCTTGCACATCTACAGTGCGCTGGCGCTGAGTGCGCCGTTCGAGCGGCTTGCCCGTTTATGGCAGGCGGCGTATCCGCAGATCGCGCTTCAGTTCCGCTGGCATCCGAGCACCGTGATTGAGCAGCAGATCAACGCCGGGCAGGCGGCGGATGTGGTGATCGCCACGGTGGAGACGCTGGACCGCTTAACCCAATCCGCACGGGCGGAAACGGCAAGCCGCATCGAGCTGGTGGATTCGCCGATCGGGCTGGCAGTGCTGGCGGGGGCGCCAAAACCGCCAATTCATGATACCCAGGCGCTGGTGCAGTCGCTGCTGGCGGCACGTTCGGTGGCGTGGTCAGAAGCCGGGGCCAGCGGCATTTATTTTTCCGGCCTGCTGAAGACGCTGGGCATTGACGACGCACTCCGCGCCACGGGCACGGTAATCCCGGCGGGGTTTACCGCCGAACAACTGGTGAACGAGAAGGCGGATGTGGCCGTACAGCAAATCAGCGAGCTGCTGATGGTGGAGGGGATTGAGATCGTCGGGCCGCTGCCAGCGGAAGTACAGCAACCTATCTCGCTGTCAGCGGCGCTGCTGGCAACGGTGCAACAGCGCGAGGCGGCAGAGATATTGCTGGCCTGGCTGAAAACACCGGCGGTGACGGATGTTTTCAGCCATTTTGGGCTGGTGAGCCGCAGTTAACGTTCCAGGCGGGGCACGGAGCCGCTGCTGCCCCGCACAATCAGTTCCGTTTTGATCAGCGTATGCCGTTGTGCCGGCTGATTATTCAGCGTTGCCAGCAGGTATTCCGCCGCGTGGGTGCCAATCGACGCCAGATCGACGCGCATAGTGGTCAGCGGATGTTCCAGATGCTCGGCGTATTCGTAATCGTTGAAACCGACGATGGAGATGTCGTTAGGAATGCGCAGATAGCGCTCGCTGGCGGCGCGCATCGCACCAAAAGCCAGCAGATCGTTACCACAGATGATGGCGGTGGGCGGTTCCGGGCTGTCCAGCAGACGGAAAACCGCTTTGCGCGCATCGTTCATGCTATAGGCATTATCAATCAGATGGCTTTCCGGCAAGGCCAGGCCCTGTGCTGCCAGCGCTTTACGTGTGCCGTACAGACGATCGGAAATACGATCGTTCGAGGGCGGTGTGCCGACAATCACCCCGAAGCGGGTATGTCCCAGCGCCAGCAGATGGCTGGCAATGGTCTGGGCGGCTCCTTCACTGTCATACCCTACGCAGGGCTTCTCGCTATCCAGGGAAAAAGTTTGCACGCAGGGCAGATCCTGCGCGTTGATGCGTTCCCATAACTTCGGATGATGGGTATGGCCCACCAGCATCAGGCCATCAATGCCGTATTCAATCAGTTTGTTAACTTCTTTCAGCTCGGTATCAGGGTCGAAATTGGAGTTGGCCAGCAGCAGCGTATAACCCGCGTCGTGGATTAACTGCTGAAACGCCGCCAGCGGGCGCGAGAAGGTTTCGGTGGCCAGCGTCGGCACCACGGCACCAATCGTCATGCTGCGGCGCGAAGCCAGCGTGCGTGCGGCGCGGTTAATCACATATCCCAGTTCTTCACACGCCTTTTCCACCGCTGCCCGGCTTTTGGCTTTGACGGTATCGCTGCCGTTCAGTACGCGTGATACGGTCGCGGTGGAGACGCCAGACAGGCGTGCGACATCCTCCAGCGAGACGCGTCCAGATCCATTCTGCTTTTCACTCATCAAGTCACTCCTGTTGAAACAGTGAGCTTGTCCACAAAATTCGCAGACAAACGCCCTGCAATTTTGAAAGCGCTTACTTTTGGCTTTACTCCATTTTGTAATCGCTTACTTTTTACCTCATGTTATCAGGTTGGGGTGGCCTGCTCACGTTTAATTAACGGTTTTATGACTTCTCACCCCATTTGGTAAACAAACAGCCTCTGATGACCGCCGTGCGGCAGCAGAACCTCTTGTTACTCATAAATAAATCATAAAGGAATTCACCATGCGCAGATATCCACGTATTCGCTGGCTGATGATCGTGTTCTGCTTTTTCGCCATCGCCATTAACTATATCGACCGTATCAACCTCGCGATCGCTGCGCCGCATATCAAAGCCGATCTCGGGCTGGATGATGTCAGCATGGGGCTGATCCTCGGAGCCTTTTTCTGGACTTACGCCCTGCTGCAAATCCCGGCGGGTCGCATTATCGACAAACTGGGTACCCGCGTCGGGCTGGCGCTGGCCGTGGGCTGGTGGTCGCTATTTACCGTGTTTACCGCCTTTGGTAAAGGTTTCACCTCGCTTTTTGCGGCTCGCCTGATGTTAGGTGTGGGCGAATCCGGTGGTTATCCGGGTTGCGCCAAGGTGGTCTACAACTGGTTTGCGAAGAAAGAACGTGCTACCGCCAGTGGCATTTTTGATGCGGGTCCGCGTGCCGGGAGTGCGCTGGCGTTGCCGCTGGTGGCCTGGCTGATCAGTACCTGGGACTGGGAAACCTCCTTTGTGGTCACCGGGGCGCTGGGTTTGGTGTGGGTGGTGATCTGGCTGGCGTTCTACCGTGAACCGGAGGATATGAAGGGGCTGAACGATTCTGAACGGCAGAACCTGCTGGAAGATCGCGCCGCACCGACAGTGAGCGCCAATGCCAGTGTGAAAATCGGCGCGCTGTTCCGCTACCGCACGGTGTGGGGCATGATGATTGGCTTCTTCTGCATGAACTTCGCCACCTATTTCTTTGTCACCTGGTTCCCGACTTACCTGACCATGGCACACGGCTTCTCGCTGAAAGAACTGGGGACGCTCGGCGCGATCCCGGCGCTAATGGGTATCCCCGGCAGCCTGTTAGGCGGCGTGGTATCCGACTGGTTGTACCGCAAAGGCTTCAGCCTCACCACCGCACGCAAAACCTGCCTGATTGCCGGGATGCTGCTGTCGTCGGTGATTGCTTTCGCTGCCTTTACCGACAGCATCGCGGTGATCCTGACGCTGTTCTCGCTGACCTATGCCGGTCTGGCATTCACCGCCGCCAATATCTGGACCTTACCTGCCGATGTGGCACCGGCTTCCGGTTATGTGGCCACGCTCGGTGGTATCCAGAACTTCGCCGGTAATCTCGCCGGGATTGTCACGGCCTCCTTTACCGGCCTGATGCTGACGCTGAGCCACGGATCTTTCGTGGTGCCATTGCTGGTGGCGGGCGGTATCTGTTTGCTCGGTGCCGTTAACTTCATGTTTATCATGGGCAAAATCGAACCCCTCAAACTCACCCCTGCTGACGACGTTGATGTTGTGACAACCGCCAGCAAAAAAGGAGAGCTGTTATGAAAAGTGAAAATCAGATCCGTGAGGAGATTGTCCAGGTCGGTGCTGACCTGTTCAACCGTGGCTACACCACCGGAACGGCGGGGAACATCAGTGCCCGGCTGGAAGATGGCTGGCTGATCACCCCCACCGATGCCTGCCTCGGTCACCTGGAGCCTGCGCGCATTGCCAAAGTCAGTCTGGAGGGTGAGTGGGTGTCCGGTGATAAACCATCGAAAACCCTGCTGCTGCATCGCCAGATTTATGACCGCAATCCCGAAGCGCAGGGAGTGGTGCATACCCATTCGACCCATCTGGTGCAGCTGACGCTGGCTGGGGTATGGCAGCGCGACAGCATTCTGCCGCCGCTGACGCCCTATCAGGTAATGAAAGTGGGGCGCATACCGCTCATCGGCTACCAGCGTCCCGGCCATCCGGCGGTGGCAGAGCAGGTGGCCGGACTGGCGAATGAGGTGCGCGGGGTGATGCTGGAACGCCTTGGCCCGGTTATCTGGGGTGCATCGGTTTCGGCTGCCAGCTTTGCTCTGGAGGAGCTGGAAGAAACCGCGCGCCTGTGGCTGAACTGCCCGGATAAACCCGCCGCGCTGGCCGATGCGGCAGTGCAGGAGCTGTGCGCGCACTTCAGTACCCGCTGGTAACTCACGCTGTACCCTACAACGAGCAGACGATATAAAGAGAAGACGATGAAAAAAACGTTAATGGCGGCAGGTATGATGCTTTTTGCTACATCACTGATGGCACAGGAAACACCGAGCTACGTCTATGTCTCGAATGGTGACAGCGGCACCGTCACGGCGTATCAACTGGATAAGGCTCACCATCACCTGCAACCGATAGGCGAGTACCCGACCGGCCTGAAAAGTATGCCGATGGTGGTATCGCACGATAAAAAGACGCTGTATGTCTCGGTACGCAGCAAGCCTTATCACGTCTCGGCATGGCGTATTGCGGCGGATGGCAAACTCAGCCATTTCGCCGATACGCCGCTGCCGGAAGCGATGGCTTATGTGGCACTGGATAAAACCGGTCGCTTTTTGCTGTCGTCATCTTATGGCGGCGATCTGTTCAGCATCAACCGCATCGCGGCGGATGGTAAGGTGGAAAGCGCCCCGGTGCAGGTGGTGCACACCGGCAAACGTGCCCATGCAATCCAGACCGACCCCAGCAACCGCTTCCTGTTTGTCCCACTGCTGGGGGCAGATCAGCTGTTGCAGTTCCGCTTTGACGCGGCCAGCGGCAAGGTCAGTGCTAATTCTCCCGCTTTTGTGAATATCCAGCGCGAAGCCGCCACCGGCCCACGCCATTTTGTCTTTGCGCCCCAGCGCGATCGGGCCGGACAGCAAAACATGTATCTGCTGACCGAGATGGCAGGTAATATCTCGCGCCTGACGCTGAATGGTGACGGTACCATGACCGAGCATGAGGCCACGCCGTCACTCGATCCGGCCATCGCCCGCGATATGCAGCGCGGCGAGGCGCGCCCATTAACCGGTGACGACGATCTGCCCAAATCGGCAAAACCGCGTCTGTGGCAGGCAGATATCCATATCACCCCCGATGGCCGTTTCCTGTATTCCACCGAACGGACCAGCAGCCATATCACCGCATTTCGGGTATCGCCAGAAGATGGCCGACTGCAATTGATTAACAGCACGCAAACCGAAACTCAGCCGCGTGGCTTTGCTATTGATAATAGCGGTCACTATTTAATCGAGTCCGGACAGAAATCGGATAAGGTCGCGATTTATTCCATCGATCAGCAAAGCGGTAAGCTGTCTTTAATTGAGCGCGTTCCGACCGGTGCCGGTGCGAATTGGGTGACTATCGTCGAATAAATAAGTTATGTCCGGTTATTAATATTCTCATGCGTTAAACAAGGAGTTCTTATGGCTACCATTCGTCCGGTGCTGCTGTATGCGGCTTTATTTTCTGCTGCCTTCAGCGCGGGAATGCCGACTTATGCGGCGGAAAAAGTCGTCGCTACCCATCTTGAACCACTGCATCACGTTATCCTGGAAAACAAATATGTCACCGTGATGCGCGTGCTTATCCAGCCGGGACAAAGCACCTTATTTCATGAACAACACCTCGATTATGTCAATACGCATATCGAAGGCAGTACGGTGAAAATCGAATATCCGGATAAACCGGTGAATAACACCGAAATGAAAAGCGGCAATGTCAAATTTGGTGCCCATCAGGGTAAATCCGAAACCGATAAAGTCACCAACACCGGGAATAACGTCAATCATCAGGTGGCGTTTGAGATCAATATTCCCGGACCACAACATTTTGGTGGCGCAACCCGTCCCGCCAGTGACGCGTTTCAACCGGTACTGGATAAACCCACGGTGAAAGGCTGGAAGGTGACGCTGAAACCCGGGGAAAGCACTGGCGAGTATGTGCAGCACGGCCCGGGCGTCCGGGTGTTCTTCACCGAAGGGCGGATACTGCTGGCCGATCATGCCCATCCCAACCGGGTTAAGGAACTGTGGGTTCATGCCGGCGATGCGTTTCTGACCTCACCCGGTAAAGTCGATATCACCGCAGCCAGCGATCAAAATATTGTGTTCAATGATTATGAGTTGTTGTAGTTTCGTTTAGGTTTGTTTCGATCGTGTATAAATAACGTAATCAAAAGTCTGTTATTGTGTATCCCGGCAGGGAATACCTGTCGGGATGTGCGCATTATTTCAACAATTCTAATTATTATTTACCGGAAGCAATTAAAATGAAGGCAAGAAAGGTTAGACGGGGTTGTCTGCCTTTCGCGTTGAGCATTCTGCTGTCTGCCACATTTTCAGCCCATGCTGAAAATGCGACCGACTCTGCGGCGCTTATTGCGAAAGGCAAGTATCTGGCTATTGCAGCAGACTGTGGAGCCTGCCATACCGCACCCGATCATGGTGCAGAAATGGGTGGGGGATATATTATTTCCTCACCACTGGGGAATATCGTTTCCAGCAATATCACGCCATCAAAAATCGCAGGAATTGGTAATTATAGCGAGGCGGATTTTGCTAAGGCGGTAAGAGAAGGCGTTAATAAACAGGGGCAGCATCTTTATCCAGCGATGCCCTATACTTCCTATGCCAAAATTAGCGATGACGATATTCATGCGTTATATGCTTATTTTATGCACGGAGTGAAACCGGACGATAAGGTTCCTGCACAAACTGATTTGCCGTTCCCGTTTAATATTCGCGCCAGCATGATGGTGTGGAATTTATTGTTCGCTAATGACCAGCGTTTTACCCCGGATGCGGGTAAATCGGCGGTCGTCAATCGCGGTGATTATCTGGTGAATGCGCTGGCACACTGCGATACCTGCCATACGCCACGTAATGCGCTGATGGGGCAGAATAACGACAAGGCACTGTCTGGCGGCAGCCTCGGCAGCTGGTACGCGCCGAATATCACCCCGGATCGTGAAGCGGGCATTGGTAACTGGAGCGATGCCGAAATCGCGCAATACCTGAAAACCGGCCATGTGGCAGGCAAAGCGCAGGCGGCAGGTCCGATGGCCGAAGCGATTGAGCATAGCCTGCAATATCTGTCGGATGATGATATCAACGCGATGGTGGCTTACCTGCGCCAGATCCCGGCTGTCAGCCAGCCTGGCCTTCCGGCACGCGATACCCAGGGTAAGCCGGCGGTCAATGAAGCTGCGCTGCGCGCCTTGCCAAACCCTGATCCGGGCTGGGCGGTGTACAGCAGCACCTGTGCCAACTGCCATCAGCCGGATGGTGCAGGCAACGCTGTCTATCCTTCACTGTTCCACAACACCGCCACCGGCGCACCGCAGGCCGATAACCTGATCGCCACCATTGTTTATGGCGTGCATCGCACGGTTAACGGCAAGCCGGTGGATATGCCTGGCTTTGGCCCAGAGGCTTACTTTACCGATCGTCTGACCGATCAGCAGATTGCCGATGTCAGCAATTACGTGCTGAAAAATTTTGGCAATGCGCAACTCAACGTCACACCTGAACAGGTGAAAACCATCCGTAACGGCGGCGAACCTCCGCTGATTGCGAAGCTGGCACAGCCGCTGACCTGGGGTGGTGCCGTGGTTGTCCTGATCATTATTGTGCTGGCTGTTTCGATTTCGCGCAGGAGAAAACATCATGGCGCATAACATTTCGCTCTCAAGGCGTCGGTTGCTGCAGGGCATGGGTATTCTTTCACTGGGCGCAATGTGCAACACGATTTTCCCGGCACGCGGACGGGCGGCAGAATTGATGGCCGACAATCCGTTTATGGCAATTTCCAGCTTCCTGGTCAGCCGTTCGGTCAGCCCGATCCTCGGCCAGCGCTACTATGCCGCGCTGACAAAGCATGATGCACAATTTAGTCAAAAGCTGGATGCATTGCATACCCTGCTGCAACAGCAGCATTTTTCTCATGTTGACGACTTCCTTGCTGCGACCAGCCAGGATAATGCCGACTGGCAAACCGCACGCACCATCATCTCCGCCTGGTATTCCGGAGTGGTGGGAGATGGCAGCGATCTGGAGCTGATCGCCTACGCCGATGCACTGATGTATCTGCCCACGCGTGACGTACTGGTGGTGCCGACCTACGGCGGCGGACCTTTTTTCTGGGCGGTAACAGAACCGGGTAAAGTGGCAACAGCAGGAGAACGCGCATGAGTGCACAAAATAAAGATGCCGATGTCATCATCATCGGCTCTGGCGTAATGGGCGGACTGATTGCCACCCAACTGGCGAAAGCGGGTAAATCGGTGATCATTCTTGAGGCCGGTCCACGCGTCTCAAGGCAGGAAATTGTTGAGCGCTTTCGTAACTCGCCCTTCAAGATGTCGTTAACCAACATCAAATTGCAGGGCGTCGGCTCGCCTTATCCGAATCCGCCGCATATCCCCTCCACCTACGGTGATTATCTGCAACAGATTGGGCCGGTGAAATATTCCACCAAATATCTGCGCGTGGTGGGCGGCACCACCTGGCACTTTGGTTCGGCGCTGTGGCGCATGATCCCCAATGATTTCAAACTCAACACGCTGTACGGTCGCGGACGTGACTGGCCGTTCGGCTATGACGAGCTGGAACCCTGGTACGGCAAAGCAGAACATGAGCTGGGCGTGTCCGGCATGGATGGCCAGGACGAAAGCGGTCAGGGCGGTAAAGCCTGGCCACCGCGTTCCACATCGTTCCCGATGCCCGGTCTGCCCACTAGTTATATGTTTGACCGGCTGACAGAAATGCTCGGCAAGGGCGGCTATAACCCGGTGCTGGAGCCGAACGGCCGCGCGACTAAGCCGTGGGGTAAACGCCCGATGTGCGCTGGTAACAACAACTGTAACCCGGTTTGTCCGATTGCCGCGAAGTACGACGGTTCGATGCATATCGATGAAGCCGAACGGCTGGGTGCGAAACTGCTGGATAACGCGGTGGTGTACCGTATCGAAGCCGGAGACGACGGTAAGATTACCGGTATCTGGTACAAAAAACCGGACGGTTCGGAACATCACTTAACCGCCGATTATTTTGTGCTGGCGGCCTACGGCATTGAATCACCGAAGCTGTTGCTGATGTCCACCTCGGAAAAATATCCCAACGGTATCGCCAACTCTTCCGATCAGGTAGGACGTAACCTGATGGGGCATACCGGCATCAGTATGAATGTGATGATGTCGGAAGATGTGTGGCCAGGACAGGGACCGACCGAGCTGCTGGTGTATCTGAATAATCGTGATGGGGCGTTCCGCAAGGATTTCCCCAGCTACAAGATCAAAGTGCGTAACACCGTGCCGACCGCCGATTACACCGCGTCGCTGATCGCCAAAGGGGTGCTGGGGTCAAAACTCGATGAAGAGATTCGCCGCCAGTCGGCGCGTTCGCTGAACTTCGCTATCGACTTTGAAACGCTGCCGCTGCCTGAAAACCGTGTGACGCCGAGCAAAACCAAAAAGGATGCGATTGGTATTCCGTTACCGGAGATTTATTACAGTGTCACGGATTACTGGCATGCGGGTAAGGACGAGGGCATCAAGGATTTCCATAAGTTCGCCGAACTGCTGAACGCGGAAATTTTGTCGATCGATACCAAGTATCAGGATCGCCAGCACATTATGGGCACCACCATTATGGGCGACGATCCGAAAAACTCGGTGGTGGACAGCGATTGCCGTACCCATGACCATCCGAATATGTGGATTGCCGGGACCAGCGTGATGCCTTCAGCATCCTGTATGAACCCGACACTGACCGGTGCGGCACTGAGCCTGCGCCTGGCACAACATATGCTGAAAACCATGGCGTAAGGAGCAATGACCGTCGCGGTGCGATGTGGACGACATCGTGCTGCGACGACTCCTGATTTTACCCTGATAACGACAGGAATATTTAGCATGTCATGGAGGTAAGCAGTAAGGTTCTGGCAATGGATTTCCTCAAAATCAAGGAGTGAATATGCCGATAGAATCTATCGCCAGATGTACTTTGCTGGAGGTTATTGACGAGGTAGCGGAAGATGATTTTAGTTTCCCTGCCATCAGCGTTAAAAATGTCAATGATAAACCTTCCCTTTATACGAACTCACCTCAGCCGATAATTTCCCGGTTGGATATCGTTAAAGCAAAGTTTAATGATGACTCGGCGTTTTTTTTAAACTCAGCCACCCCGGTAAAATGCAATAATTTTGCCATGAATTTTATTGATGTATTTCTGGCAAATACACCTGATGTTGCACAGATCATAAAATCGCTGAGTTTATCGACGCAAGATGCAGGATCCATTGCGAATAAAATATCTGAAAACACCCAGGAAAGAACACTAGCGATTCTTGCTTACGGACAGGAAAATCATCTGGTTGATTATCAGTTGTGGGGCGAATTTTTTTATTCGGAATTGCGTAAGATGCAGAGTGATAAGGTTTTTATTAAACCCTTTCTCATTTACTCTCGCCCGCATATGATTAAGGAAAATCTGCATGAATTCACCGTTGCGATGCACCATACCATGGCGGCTGTGCTTTCCTGCCACAACAGCCTCTGCCAGATAGTGGTTTACGACCCGACGCACACCACAGGGTACTTTTCCACTGAGCTGGAGGAGATAGCAGAAATACGAAAATGCGATATCTTTTCCTTCCTTAATAAAGGGGATAGCATCGAGTTTGTGACCGATGAACCGGCTAATACCTTATCATACTTTACGGCTGTCCCGGGGCGCTGGGATGGCAGCCATTTTTCTCTTTTGCATGAAAGAAAAGATCAAAGGGATATTCGCAATGCTTTCCTGACTGTTAAAACACGCATTTCGCAACCGGAAATCTTCTATGCGGCCCTTACAGGGATGTCACTTAACCATTTTGTATTCTTTCTCAGACATGTTCCGGCAAATGAACGGGTTGAATTCCTGACAATAAAAGGTGAGTCGGGAAAAACCATTATAAGTTTCCTGGCGGGCTTACCAGATAAAGACTGCCATCTGCTGACTAACTATTTTTCCTTTATCAAGGAAGCATTGCGGGCAGGTCTGTTGGATAAACAGGAGATGATTAAGCAACTCAGCGATAAAGTGGTTGAAGATGTGGGATATGCCTGGTTCGAAGTGACGCTCTTTGGCCGAACTTTGTTGCGCGCCAATACCGGTAAGATAGCGGGTGTTTTTGCCGCTGAAGTTATCAATCTGATTACGGAAAACAGATTAACGGAGGATGAGGGAAAAACAATCCTGGACGATATGATCGTCATAAAAGAAAAAGAGGGCGGAGTGATGTCGGAATATCCGGGCTTTGATTTCGCTAAACATAAACATCATGTCCATGCCAGCGCAGCAGGGGCAATGATTCAAAAGAATTTCCCTGCATGGGAAATTGGTGAGCAATAGCATTGTCCCGTCGCGGCGCTACAGGCCAGATCCCACGACTGGTTTTTGCTCAGCTCTGAATCCGGGGCAGCAACAACGTAAATCGGGTGGACACCGCATCAGAGGCGACGTGAATCTCCCCCTGATGTGCTGTGACGATTGATTTAACGATGGCCAGCCCAATGCCGCTGCCTTCGCCTTTTCTCTGGCGTGACGGGTCAACACGATAAAACCGGTCAAAAAGGCGTGCCAGATGCATCGGCGCAATAGGTACGCCTGGATTTTCAACCCTCAGCTCCACCCAGGCATCGCGCTGCTGGAGATGAACGGTAACCGACTCACCCGCAGGGGTATGACGAATGGCGTTGGAAAGTAAGTTGTTGATAACGCGACGCAGCATCAGTGGATCACCCTGAACCAGCGCCGCGTCGCCCCCCAGCGTCAGCCTTATTTGCTGTTCTTCCGCCCAGGCTTCAAAAAACTCAAACACCTTGATGGTTTCAGTGCGCAGATCGAGCGGGATGCGTTCCGGGATCAGCTGATTATTATCCGCCTGAGCCAGAAACAGCATATCGCTGACCATTTTCGCCATCCGATTGTACTCTTCCAGGCTGGAATACAGGACATCCTCCAGTTCTTTCACCGTACGCGGCTGGCTGAGGGCAATTTCCGTCTGCGTCACCAGATTGGTGATGGGGGTTCTGATTTCATGGGCGATATCGGCGGAGAAATTGGCCTGGCGGGTGAAGACATCTTCAATACGTTCAATCATATGGTTGAAGGACATCACCAACTGTTGCAGCTCAATCGGTACGTTATCCGGTTCCAGCCGAACATCCAGATTTTTTGAGGTGATGTTGTTTATTTGCTGGCTGACGTTGCGTAACGGCAGATAACCCTGGTGAACCGCAAACAACACGATCAGGATAATCAACAGGCTAATGGCTGAGGCGATGATTAACAGATTATGTTTCAGCGCATCCAGGTAGTGCAGGTGGAAATCGATCGACAGTGCGATCAGCAGCCGATCAGTGCTGGTGTGCCCGTTGTACGGTGAACTGACGGCAGTGGCCATCACCCGGTAGCTGCGATTGCCGTTGTGGGCAGCATGCGCGCCCATCGGGTCTGACCACAAAAATACCTCCCCGGAATCAACTTCTGTGCTGTGGACCAGCGGCATCAGGTCTGGTCCGTCTGCCGAGCGATATAAAACCTGATTTTCCGGGCTGAGCAGCATCACCGAGATATAACGGTAGCTGTCGAGAATGGAGTCGATTTTCGCCACTTTTTGCTGTTCTGTCTCGCCGGGACTTTTCAGGATGGCTGTCAGCGTGCTGTTGATTTGCTTAAGGTTGGTCACGTCCTGTTCGGCAAAGTGATTCTGGACTGAATGCAGCATAATCCAGGCTGCGGTGGTGAAGGCAATGATGGTGGCGAGGCTGATAAAGAAGGTAAGCCGGATTTCAAGCGACACAGGACGGCGCAGCCGCTTAATCTTCATCCGGCACCTCAAGCACATAACCGACGCCGCGTACGGTCTGGATCAGTTTGGGGGAGAAGTCATTATCGATTTTTGCCCGCAGCCGTTTAACCGCAACATCGATGGCATTGGTATCGCTGTCAAAATTCATATCCCACACCTGTGAGGCGATCAGCGAACGGGGCAGGACCTCACCGCGATGACGGATAAAGAATTCCAGCAAGGTGAATTCTTTGCTGGTCAGGGTGATGCGGGTACCCGCGCGGCTCACTTTACGTGACACCAGGTCAAAGCTGAGATCCGCCAGCTGGAACTGGCTCTCAGGAATAATATTGGCCCCGCGGCGCAGCAGCGTTCTGACACGCGCCAGCAACTCGGCAAAGGCAAAGGGTTTGACCAGATAATCATCGGCACCCAGCTCCAGCCCTTTGACGCGATGTTCAATGGTGCCCAGCGCGGTCAGCAACAGAATCGGCATCCCTTTACTGGCGGCACGCAACATGCGCACGATATCCCAGCCGTTGACATCGGGCAGCATAATGTCCAGTACGATCAAATCGTACTCAGCGGTCATCGCCAGATGGTAACCGGTGAGACCGTTGTCGGCGCGATCAACCACAAACCCCGCCTCGGTCAACCCTTTGCTAAGGTATTCCCCTGTTTTCACCTCGTCTTCAACAATCAGTATCTTCATTTTCTCACCCATCACCTCACCGGGTGCCATTCTAGTGGGCCAAAGGACGATATCAACGACTTCAGTCGAAAATGACAGCTTTGTCATTGTTGGGTCACGCTGCCAACAGAGTCGCTTCGTTACAGTGTCCGCCGTCATCATCTGGAAACAATGGGCAGGCAGGCCCTGGCGGTTAGCGATATGGTCAAATTAATATTATGGGTGGTGGGTACGGTGCTTTTGCTGGCGGGATGTGTCTCGCTGGCCCCCGAATATCAGCCCCCTGAACTCCCGGTTCCACAACAATTTTCTCTCTCCCGCAACACACTGGTGCCGGTTACCGCAGGCTATCAGGATACCGGCTGGCGCACCTTTTTTGCCGATCCTCAGGCAAGGCAGTTCATTGATGTGGCGCTACGCAATAACCGTGATCTGCGGATGGCGGCATTGAAAGTGCAGGAAGCACGCGCGCAGTACCGGGTAACCAATGCCGATCGCTACCCGCAGCTGAACGCTGCGACTGAAGCGAGTTACAGCGGTGGCCTGAAGCGTGGTGACCTGACGGAAAAACAGTTTCAGGCCGGGCTGGATCTGAGCTTTGAGCTGGATTTTTTCGGCAGATTGAAAAATCTGAGCGAAGCCGACCGGCAAAACTACTTTGCCAGTGAGGCTGCTCAGCGTGCGGTACATATCCTGCTGATTTCCAGCGTTGCTCAGAGCTACTTTAGTCAGCGGCTAGCAGTGGCACAGCTACGTATTGCCCGGGAGACATTACAGAATTATCAGCAATCTTATACCTTTGTGGAGCAGCAGCTGATTACCGGCAGCAGCAATGTGCTGGCGGTGGAACAGGCGCATGGCCTGATTGAAAGCACCCGCGCGGAGATTGCCAGCCGGGAAGGACAACTGGCGCAGGCGAACAATGCGTTACAGCTGGTGGTGGGCAGCTGGCAGGGACTGCCGAATGATCAACGCCGCGTGGCGGGGGATCTTAACCCGGTCAGGCTACCCGCCGGGCTTTCCTCGGAAATCCTGCGTCAGCGTCCGGATCTGATGGAGGCGGAACACCAGCTGATGGCGGCCAATGCCAATATTGGTGCGGCCAGAGCTGCGTTCTATCCGTCGATTAGCCTGACCAGCGGCTTGTCGGGCAGCAGCGATGACCTGTCAAATCTGTTTTCCGCAGGCAGCGGCATGTGGAATTTTGTGCCAAAAATCGACATCCCGATTTTTAATGCCGGTCGTAACCAGGCCAGCCTGACGCTTGCTGAAGTGCGCCAGCAGCAATCGGTGGTGAATTACGAGCAAAAAATTCAAAACGCGTTTAAGGACGTCGCCGATGCGCTCGCGCTGCGCGACAGCCTCAGCAACCAAATTGCGGCGCAGCAGCGTTACCTTGCTTCCCTGCAAATTACGCTGCAACGCGCACGCGGATTCTATGCCAGCGGTGCGGTGAGTTATATCGAAGTGCTGGATGCTGAGCGCTCATTATTCAGCACCCGGCAAACGTTATTTGATTTGCAATATTCCCGGCAGGTCAATGAGATCAATCTGTTCACTGCCCTGGGGGGCGGCTGGACGGAATAATCCTTCCATTACATTTTTCAGGAGTCAATATTATGCATCAGTTAATCAAAGTGGTTTTATTCGGTATTTTTCCGGCACTGATTGCCGCGGGTGCACAGGCCAGTGAGCAGCATCAGAGCATGATGTCACATGCGGAGATGGCGGTTCAGCAGCCGGTGATTAACGCCACGGGGGTGATTAAAAAGATTGATTTAGCAAATAAAAAAATCACTATTGATCATCAGGCGATCCCGGCGCTTGGCTGGCCAGCCATGACCATGCGTTTTACCTTTACCACTCAGGACGACAGCATCAACGCGTTAAAAGTGGGTAGCCCGGTTAACTTTTCTTTTATTCAGCAGGGGAATATCTCACTGCTTCAGGAAATAAAAGTCGGTCACTCTTAATTAACGGATGGTTGTCAGGAACAATTATGGCATCGTTAAAATTAAAATACGCGGCGGTGATGGTCAGCAGCCTGATAATCGGAGGGCTGATTACGACAGCGGCTTTCCATTATCTGCCTTCTGCCAATAAAAAGTCAGCGCCAGAACGCAAAGTTTTATTCTGGTATGACCCGATGAAACCCGATACCAAATTTGATAAACCGGGTAAATCACCGTTTATGGATATGGACCTGATACCCAAATACGCGGATGAAGGCGAGGCGGACAATAGCCAGGGCATGCGTATCGATCCGGTGCTGGTACAGAACCTCGGTCTGAAGACCATCAAGGTCAGCAAAGGGCGATTGCAATATAGCCAGACCATTCCGGCCAACGTCAGTTTTAACGATTACCAGTTCGTGATTGTGCAGGCTCGTTCGGAGGGTTTTGTCGAAAAAGTCTACCCATTGACTGTTGGCGACAAAGTCAGCAAGGGCACACCGTTGATCGATATCACCATCCCGGAGTGGGTGGAGGCGCAGAGCGAATATCTGTTGCTGTCAGGCACCGGGGGATCGACTACCCAGGTGAAAGGTATTCTTGAACGGCTGCGTCTTGCCGGGATGCCGGAAGAGGATATTCAGCGTCTGCGCAGTTCCCGCACGGTACAGACCCGCTTCACCATCAAAGCCCCAATCGATGGGGTGATCACCGCATTTGACCTGCGCAGCGGAATGAATATCTCCAAAGATAAAGTGGTGGCCCAGATTCAGGGCATGGACCCGGTGTGGATCAGCGCTGCGGTGCCAGAGTCGATCGCCGGATTGCTCAGCGATCGATCGCACCTGTCGATTTCAGTGCCGGCATACCCGGGTCACAGCTTCAATATCGAAAAATGGAGCATTCTGCCGAGCGTTGACCAGACCACCCGCACGTTGCAGGTGCGTCTCCAGGTGGCGAATCGCGATGAATTGCTGAAACCCGGTATGAATGCGTATCTGCATCTGAACAGCCAGAGTGAGGAGATGCTGCTGATCCCGTCTCAGGCGGTGATTGATACCGGTGATGAGCAGCGCGTGATTGCCGTGGACAGCGAGGGACGTTTTGCACCCAAAGCCATCCGCATACTGGCGGAATCGCAGCGCCAGAGTGGTGTGGCGGCAGGGCTAAGCGAAGGGGAGTCAGTGGTGGTCAACGGGCTGTTCCTGATCGACTCGGAAGCCAATATTACCGGGGCGCTGGCGCGGATGCGTCAGGCCGACAACGCGCATTCCGATCACTGAGGGAACGACGATGATTGCATGGATTATCCGGCGCTCGGTCGCTAACCGTTTTCTGGTGATGATGGGGGCACTGTTTCTCAGCGTCTGGGGGGCCTGGACCATCATCAACACCCCGGTTGATGCCCTGCCGGACCTCTCCGATGTGCAGGTGATCATTAAAACCAGCTATCCCGGCCAGGCACCGCAGATTGTGGAAAATCAGGTCACTTACCCGCTCACCACCACCATGCTTTCCGTGCCGGGTGCTAAAACGGTACGCGGCTTCTCGCAGTTTGGTGATTCCTATGTCTATGTGATTTTTGCTGACGGCACCGACCTTTACTGGGCGCGCTCTCGCGTGCTGGAGTACCTCAACCAGGTGCAGGGTAAATTACCGGCCGGGGTCAGTTCCGAAATCGGCCCCGATGCCACCGGGGTGGGCTGGATCTTTGAGTATGCGCTGGTGGATCACAGCGGTAAGCACGATCTGGCGGAGCTGCGTTCATTGCAGGACTGGTTTCTGAAATATGAACTGAAAACCATCCCTGACGTGGCAGAAGTGGCCTCGGTGGGGGGAGTGGTGAAGCAGTACCAGATTCAGGTCAACCCGCTGCAGCTGGCGCAGTACGGCATCAGTCTGGCGGAGGTGAAATCCGCCATGGCATCCTCCAATCAGGAGGCGGGCGGATCCTCCGTAGAAATCGCTGAAGCGGAATATATGGTGCGGGCCAGCGGCTATCTGCAGACCCTGGATGATTTTAATAACATCGTGCTGAAAACCGGCAGCAACGGCGTGCCGATCACTCTGCGCGATGTCGCCCGCGTGCAGATTGGACCGGAAATGCGGCGTGGCATTGCCGAGCTCAACGGTGAAGGCGAGGTGGCCGGTGGGGTGATTATCCTGCGCTCAGGCAAAAACGCCCGTGAGGTGATCACTGCGGTGCGGGACAAACTCAATAGCCTGAAAAAGAGCCTGCCGCAGGGGGTTGAAGTGGTGACCACCTATGACCGCAGCCAGCTTATCGATCGGGCGATTGCTAACCTCAGCCACAAGTTGCTGGAAGAATTTGTGGTGGTCGCGCTGGTTTGTGCGCTGTTTCTCTGGCATGTGCGTTCGGCGCTGGTGGCGATTATCTCGCTGCCGCTGGGGTTGTGTATTGCTTTCATTGTGATGCATTTCCAGGGGCTGAACGCCAATATCATGTCGCTCGGTGGCATCGCCATTGCCGTCGGGGCAATGGTGGATGCGGCAATCGTGATGATTGAAAATGCCCATAAACGGCTGGAGGAGTGGCAACATCAACATCCTGATGAACGCATCGACAACGATAGCCGCTGGCAGGTGATCACCGATGCGGCGGTAGAAGTTGGTCCGGCGCTGTTTATCAGCCTGCTGATTATCACCCTGTCGTTTATTCCTATCTTCACGCTGGAAGGCCAGGAAGGGCGGCTGTTTGGCCCGCTGGCGTTTACCAAAACCTGGTCGATGGCGGGTGCTGCCGTGCTGGCGATTATCGTGATCCCCATCCTGATGGGATGGTGGATCCGTGGGAAAATCCCGGCGGAAAGCCACAACCCGCTTAATCGTTGGCTGATCAGGATTTATCACCCGTTGCTACTGAAGGTGCTGCACTGGCCGAAGCTGACCTTACTGGTGGCGGCGCTGTCGATCTTCACGGTGTGGTGGCCGCTGAGTCAGGTGGGTGGCGAGTTCCTGCCAAAAATCAATGAGGGGGATCTGCTGTATATGCCCTCAACCTTGCCGGGCGTCTCGCCAGGGCAGGCGGCGGCATTATTGCAGACCACGGACAAACTGATCAAAACCGTACCGGAAGTGGCCTCGGTGTTTGGCAAAACGGGCAAAGCGGAAACCGCGACCGATGCAGCACCGCTGGAGATGGTAGAAACCACCATCCAGCTGAAGCCCGAAGCCGAGTGGCGGCCTGGCATGACGCTCGATAAAATTATCGACGAACTGGATGCCAGGGTGCGGCTGCCGGGGCTGGCCAATCTATGGGTTCCACCGATCCGCAACCGTATCGATATGCTCTCCACCGGGATTAAAAGCCCGATTGGGATAAAGGTCTCAGGCAGCGTACTGGCGGATATCGATATCACCGCCCAGCGCATAGAAGAAGTCGCGAAAACTGTACCTGGCGTGGTTTCGGCGCTGGCGGAGCGTCTGCAGGGTGGACGCTATATTGATGTGGATATCAACCGGGAGAAGGCGGCGCGTTACGGTATGACGGTGGGGGATGTCCAGCTGTTCGTGTCATCGGCGATTGGTGGCACCACGGTCGGCGAAACCGTGGAAGGCGTGGCGCGTTACCCGATCAATATTCGCTACCCGCAGGGGCTGCGCGACAGCCCGGAAGCACTGCGTCAGTTGCCGATACTCACGCCGATGAAGCAGCAGATCACCCTGAGCGATGTGGCTGACGTCCGTGTGGTGTCAGGTCCCAGCATGCTGAAAACCGAGAATGCCCGTCCGACCAGCTGGATTTATATCGATGCCCGTGGTCGTGACATGGTATCGGTAGTCAATGACCTGAAAACGGCGATCGCAGACAAGGTGACGCTCAGGCCTGGCACCAGCGTGGCGTTTTCCGGGCAGTTCGAACTGCTGGAACATGCCAATAAAAAGCTGAAGCTGATGGTGCCGATGACGCTGATGATTATCTTTATCCTGCTGTATCTGGCGTTTCGCCGCGTAGATGAGGCGCTGCTGATTCTGATGAGCCTGCCTTTCGCGCTGGTGGGTGGCATCTGGTTTCTCTACTGGCAGGGATTTCATCTGTCGGTCGCCACCGGTACCGGATTTATCGCCCTGGCCGGGGTCGCTGCCGAGTTTGGTGTGGTGATGCTGATGTATTTGCGGCACGCGATTGAAAATGAACCCGCGCTGTCATGCCCTGAGACCGTCACACCGCAGAAACTGGATGAGGCGCTGTATCACGGCGCGGTGCTGCGTGTGCGGCCCAAAGCGATGACGGTGGCGGTGATTATTGCCGGTCTGCTGCCGATTCTGTGGGGCAGCGGGGCGGGTTCCGAAGTGATGAGCCGCATTGCGGCACCGATGATTGGCGGCATGATCACCGCGCCGCTGCTGTCGCTATTTATCATCCCGGCGGCTTACAAACTGATCTGGCTGCGCCGCCATCGATAAGCGTCTATGCCTGCTGCCAGCTGTGGGGCAGCGGACCGGTTTGACCGGCCACCGGATCGCTGTCCGGGAACGGCAGTTGGCTGATACGTTGCAGCATCTCTGGCGTCGGGGCGGCACGGCAGATATCCCATTGCTGGTGGGGAGGATAGGCCCCCACCACCTGGAAATCATCGCTGCTGCCGTCGTTAAAATGCCCGGTGCCTGCGGGCAGCAACGCCACATCACCCGCAGCCATGTTAATCACATGGCCACCTGGGCCACCCAGCATCACTTTTGCGTTACCGCTGACACATCCCAGCACCTCATGCGCGGTGCTGTGATAGTGATGGAAGGTAAAAATCGAGGCGACCCATTGTGGCGGCCAACTGTTTTTCTCAAATAAGGATTCGGTGGGCGAGGTCATTTCAGCCGCTTTCGGCAAAACGTTTTGGTAAATAATCACCGGAAGATGGGGATTGTTCGGCACCCAGCCATTACGTTCCAGGCGCAGCAACTGCACATTTTGCGCTGTGGGAGCGGCGGTGGCGTAGCGGTTAAACAGGGCTGGGGCGGTCAGTGCCAGACCGGACATGACGCGCATAAAGTGGCGACGTGATAAATCATTCATCCTTTCCTCCAGGCTTTAAATGAGATGCAGATCACGTTTTAAGCGTAATGCAAATAGCGTAGCGACGCGATTTATCGCGCGGGTTTTCTCCCGCAGATGCTGCCAAAGATGCGCGATAAATCGCGCCGCTACGGGGTGGACGTCTTAGCCAAACCGCTCAGGCCGGAAGGTCGCCAGCATCGGGTGTTTCGTTCCGGTGATCATCTCCTGTGCCAGTAATTCACCGACAATTAACGCCAGCGTGGCGCCGGAATGGGTAAAGGCGACAAAACAACCCGGCACCTGCTGCAACTCCCCCAGCACCGGCTCGCCGTCGCCGGGAATCGGTTTGTAGCCCATCTTCCAGCTCTGTGCCTGCAAAGGGGCATTGTTCAGCAGCAGCTTATCGGCTTCCTGCACCAGCTGGTTCACCACCTTCTCATCGATAGTAAAACCACCGTCGGGCAGTGGCTGGATATCGTTCTCGTACCAGTCGTGATCCAGCGCCAGCGAATTCCCCGGATTAGGGCGCACTGCGGCGCGTGGCGTATTCAGCACCGCTGTGAGTTTTTGCTCAGCGGGTTGGGTGATCACCAGCATCGACAGCGGCGAACCGTTGGGGATGGTGACGCCGAGCGGGGCCACCACTGCCGGGGTGGAAGGGCCGCAGGCCACCAGCACCTTGTCGGCGGGCAATTCGCCCTTCTCCCAGCGCACGCCACAGGCGCGGCCCTCGGCGGTTATGACTTCGGCTTGTCCGGCAAACTCAATAATTTCTCCACCGAGCGCGCGTAGTTGCTGTGCCAGATGTTCGATCAGATGCGGCAGGCTTACCCAGCCTTCACCCGGATTAAAGATTGCCTCACCGCTTAGCGCGGCGGGATCGATCTGTAGCTCCGTTACCGTGTCACGGCTGCGCAGGTGTGAATCATAACCGTGCGCGTTTTCATACTCATGGCGGGCGTGCAGGGTGGTGGGGGTGGCGGCGGTCCAGAATAGCCCACCATCAAAGCGCAGCCAGTCACGGGAAGGATCGTCGGCAAACAGCGTCCGGTAACGATCAATGCCCGCCATACGCAGCGCATGGTAAGGTTTTGAACGCTCACCGGAGGAGTTCAGCCACGATAGCGAACGACCGGAAGCGCCGGAGCACAGCTCAGCCTCCGTCACCAGCGTGACTGCCGCACCGCGCTTTGCCAGCTGCAGCGCGCTGGAAACCCCCAGCACGCCGCCTCCCAACACCACTACACGAGCCTGATTTTCTACAGCCATCTTTGGTTCCTTGTTTACAGCACTTCAGAAAGAAAACGTTGCAGACGCGGCGACTGGGGGTCATCGAACAGTGCGGCAGGGGTGCCGACCTCGATAATCTCGCCTTCGTCCATAAACACCACCTGGTCGGCGACCTTGCGGGCAAACCCCATCTCATGGGTCACCACCACCATCGTCATGCCACGACGACACAAGTCGGCCATCAGGGTCAGCACACCCTTCACCAGTTCCGGGTCGAGCGCCGAGGTGGCTTCGTCAAACAGCATCACCTCAGGGTCCATCGCCAGTGCGCGGGCAATGGCCACTCGCTGCTGCTGGCCACCGGAGAGGTCGCGCGGATGATGATCGGCACGTTGGCCGAGTCCTACCTCTTCCAGCCGCTGGCGCGCGATCGTCATCGCCTGAGACTTCGGCAACCCTTTCACTTTCCACGGTGCCAGCGCGACGTTCTCCAGCGCGCTATGGTCGGGGAACAGGTTGAAATGCTGAAATACCATGCCGATGCGCAGACGCAGGGCATCTGGCTTTTCGCGCAGCACCGAACGCCCGGCCAGCAACACATCGCCGGATTTCGGTTCGTGCAGCCGGTTGATGCCGCGCAGTAGGGTGGATTTACCGGAGCCCGACGGCCCGATGATGCAGGTGGTGGTGCCCGGTGCGACGCTGAGTGATACCCGCCGCAAAACCTCAATCGGCCCGTAAGCCAGCGACAAATCGCGCAGCTCCAGGCTGGCCCCTTTCCAGCTCGTATCAGTCATGATGGCCTCCTGCGCTTTCCAGCAGTGCTTTGTTGGTGGGTTTCTGTACCTCCTCCACCTCTTTCAACCCGCTCTGCGGCGCGGTGAGGCGGCGGCGTCCGGTGCGGTAACGCACGTCAACGTAGTTCACCATATGTGTCAGCGGTACGGTGATGATCAGATAGAACACCCCGGCCAGCATCAGCGGCGACAGGTTACCGGTCAGTACCGCCGCATCCTGACCGACGCGAAACAGCTCACGCTGGTTGGTCATCAATCCCAGCAGATAAACCAGCGAGGAATCTTTGATGATGGCGATGAACTGGTTAACGATAGCGGGAAGCACGCGACGGATGCCCTGGGGGATCACCACCAGCCGCATGGCCCGGCTATAGCTCATACCCAGCGCCCGGCAGGCTTCCATCTGTCCGCGTTCCACGCTCTGGATGCCGGAGCGGAAAATCTCACCCATATAAGCGCTGGCGATCAGGCTAAGAGCAAAAATACCCAGCGGGTAAGGTGAGGGGCCAAACAGCTGGTAACTGAAACGCGCTAATCCCTGACCGATCAGCAGAATAGTCAGAATTGACGGCAATCCGCGAAACAGATCGGTATACATACGCGCGGGCAGACGCAGCCAGCGCGAGGATGAAATCCCCAGCAGCGCCAGTGCCAGTCCGAGCAACGTACCGAGCACGGTCGCCGCCACGGAGATGATCAGCGTGTTGACCAGGCCGGTAGTCAGCAACTGCGGCAACACTTCGATCATCGATGGAACATCAAAGAAGGTACGGGAAAGAATTGTCAGCATGTCCATCGCCGTCTCCATTCAGTGCGGGTGATGAGCACGCTCATCACCGGTGAAAAGACAAACCCTGAGCCGCGTTACTGGCCGCCAGGCAGGTACTGTTTTGGCATCGGTGAACCGGGAAACCATTTCTGGTAGAGCTGTTTCCAGGTGCCATCCTGCATGGCCGCTTTGATAGCTTTATCCAGAGCGGCTTTAAATGCCGGTTTGTCTTTGGCGATGGCAACGCCAGCGGGGGCGTTGAAAGAGGGAATATCGGCAGCCGAGACCAGCTTGAAGCGTTCGGCATAGCTTTTCGCCGCTTCGTAATCGAGGAACACCGCATCCAGCGTGCCGTTATTCATCGCCGATACCGCGGTGTTGTTATCCGGGAAACGCACGATATCGGTCTGGGTAAAGTGCTCCACGGCATAGTTCTCCTGTAACGTCCCCTGGATCACCCCAAGGCGATGTTTCGCCAGCGTGGCAACGTCAGTGACGCCACTGTCGCTGCGTGTCAGCACCGTCAGATAACCAGCGAGATAACCGGTGGAGAAATCGACAGTTTTTTCCCGTGCCGGGGTGATACCGATTGCCGCCACGCCCGCATCAAACTGGCCGTTGGCGACGGCGGGCAGGATGGCGGAGAAATCCTGTCCAACAAAATCCACCTTGTCGATACCCATACGGTGGGCCACGTTCTTAAAGAACTCCACATCGAACCCGGTGAACTGCCCGCTGGCGTCGGTGAAGGTATAAGGTTTGGAATCGCCGACGCTGGCGACGCGCAGCTGACCCGGCGTCAGCAGGCCATACGGGTTGTCATTACTGGCAGCAAACAATGGGAAGGAAAGCGAACACAGGGCGATGGCAGCGCCGAACAGGGCGTGCAGGTGTTTATGCGATTTCATAGCTCGTCCGTTTTTGCAGGTTTAAACATCAGAGACTGTTGAGCCGGAGGATGTAATGTTTTTGAGACCGGTCTCAACGCAAGTAGCTTCCTGAGCAACAGTGATTGTGAGACCGGTCTCAGGGAGTTACAATGAGTTTAAGCACACACGTTTTTCATCGTCAATCTTCCTGTCATCAACCTGTGATTCGAATTAATTATGACCAACCAGAAAGTGCGTTCTAAAGCGCCAACCGTGGCCGATGTCGCGCGAGCAGCAAAAGTATCAAAAGCGCAGGCTGCACGCGCGCTGGGTGGCTATGGTGCGGTGAGCGAAGAGGTGCAGACCCGCGTCAGTAGCGCAGCCGCAGCGCTCGGTTATCGCCCCAATGAACTGGCTCGCAGCATGAATACCGGACGTTCCAACACCATCGGCGTGATCGTTGGTGATATTGAGAACCCACACTTTGGCCTGGCGCTGCGCGGTATGGCGGACGTCACCCGGCAGGCGGGTTATCAGTTACTGCTGAGCAACAGTGACGAGAAGTGGCAGGCGGAACAGGACGCGGTGCGGGTGATGCTGGAAAAACAGGTGGATGGCATCATCGTTACCCCCTGTTGCTCGGAGCGGGATAAAAACGCTCACCTGATGCAGGTGCTGGCGGAAGGGCGCGCGTTGAAGTTATTCGATCGCGCCGTCATTGATCTGAACGTGGAAGCGATTTGCTGTGATTTCACCGATGTTGCGCAGCAGGCAACGCAGGCATTGATCGCTGCCGGGCATCGTCAGGTGGCATACGTCACCAGCATGATGCTGGCAGGGGAGTTTACGCAGCTCAGTGACTTTGGTTTGACGCCGGTCGCACAGCGTGTCGGTGGCATGATGCGGGCGTTTGCTGCCGCCGGGCTGCCATTTGACCCGACGCTGGTGCAGGTCAATGCCGACAGCGATGAACAAATCCGGCAAATCGTCGCAAGGCTGTGGCAACGCGAACAACCGCCTACCGCGCTGATCGCCTCCGACAGCGTGGTGGCGATGTCACTGCTGCGCGAAGTGATGCGCCGGGGTCTGCGTATTCCGCAGCAGCTGTCGTTTGTGATGTACGACAATTTCCCGTGGAGCGAGATTGTATCGCCGCCGCTCACGGTAGTCGCGCAGCCGGTATATGAAATGGGACGCGAAGCGGCACGCAGGCTGATTGCGGAAATTCGTGGCGAGGTGCTTGATCCGTTACCCCGGTTCAGTGCGGAATTAATTGAACGCCGGTCGATTGGGGTAATAGCAGCCAGTTAATCCGAGGTTTTATCATCCTGGACACTTACCCGGGTTTGTAGCTGCTGCATTGTAACAAGTGATGCTTAGGCATTCTGAATCTTCCTTAAGAATGCTTCTGTATAACGAGATCAACACCTTCATTGAGTAATTCGTTAATAGACACACCATGAGCCTGAGCGGTAACTGCAAGCGCCTGATGCCGTTCTGGTGTCAGACGGGTCGTAACCTTGCCGCTGAAAGTTTTGTAAGGTTCAATCCCGTCTTTCTGGCATTCATCCAGAAAAACAGCCAGTGATACAGAACCTTCTTTTTTGAGTTCCTCCACGCTGTAAGCGTAGAAATCAGCCCCACCGTTCAGGCCGACAAACTCCCCGCGAAACATTTCTATCTCTGGATCAAAAGTGATAACGGCAACATGGCCGTCTATTTTGAGTGTATTATTCATGGTCTGATTCCTAAACTATCCAGCCATATCCGAATGGAGTTAACCGCCCCCTTGTCAGTGGTAGGTCTCGGATGTGGCCTGTGAAAGATTTTCTTTTGTCCTTTCAGTAGAACCGCAATCCTTGAGCCTTCCCTTTCATGAACTTCCGCACCCAAGGCAATAAAAAGCGATTCAATATCGCTCCATTTTATCGAACCGCTTACGGGTCGGGCGAACACATCTGACAGCGTTTTTTGGTGTCGTTTGTTCATGCGCAAATAGTATCACATTGTGACACCACGTCAAATTCCCGTGGAGCGAGACCGCATCACAACCGCTCACGGTGGTGGCACAACCTGGCGCGATAAATCGCGCCGCGACGGATCCCTGCGTCGACATAAATACCGACCCTGCAAGCGTAGGGGGCGCATTGATGCGCACCTGGTGGTTGATGTTCAAGGCGGTAGTACGATCCGTGCCGTTACTGGAATGGTTGTAATGATAACCATTCGCAGTTAGTATCATTACACTTTTCACCTTTTGACATACTTTGACATCATGTTGCCTGCTGCTGAATCCTCTGCTGCGCCGTCTCTGGCGCTGTTCTATGCCAACAACCATCGCTGGCTCAGGCACTGGCTGACGGGCAAGCTGCGTTCGGCCTTTGATGCGGATGATGTCACTCAGGACACCTTTCTACGGGTGATGTCCGGCGGCCATCTGGCCGACATCCGTGATGCCAAATCCTTCCTTTGTACGCTGGCGAAGCGCGTGATGGTGGATCGTTTTCGCCGCAACGCGCTGGAAAAAGCCTATCTCGAATTACTCAGCCAGCTGCCGGAAGCTGTCGCCCCGTCACCGGAAGTACAGCAAAGCCAGCTGGAAATCCTGCAATTGATCGACCGCATGCTGGACGGGCTGGGCTTCAAAGCGCGTCAGGCTTTTTTGCTGTCGCAGCTGGATAACCTGACCTATGCCGAGATCGCCGTACAGCTGACGGTGTCGGTCAGTTCGGTGAAAAAATACATGGCGAAAGCCACCGAGCATTGCCTGTTGTTCCGTCTTGAGCAGGGGCTGTGACATGAGCGCGCCGCTGTCGAATGCGCAACGGGAAGCGCTGCGCAGCGCATCGCACTGGTATGCGGTGCTGAGCGGTGAACGAGTCAGCCCGCAGCAGGAATTAAAATGGCAACGCTGGGTCGATGCGCATCAGGATCATCAATGGGCATGGCAACAGGTGGAGAACCTGCGCCAGCAAATGCAGGGGATGCCGGGCGAGGTTGCCAGCAAAGCGCTGCGCGATTCACAAATGACACGCCGTCATGTGCTGAAAGGCTTGCTGCTGGCGGTGGGTGTGGGCGCGGGATGGCAGCTGTGGCGGACTGATTACGTAACGGGGCTGCGCGCAGATTATCGTACGGCACGCGGCGAGATTCGGCAGCATCAGCTGGCGGATGGCAGCCTGCTGACACTCGATACGGCTTCAGCGGCCAATGTCACCTTCAGCGCCAGTGAGCGACGCATCGAGTTACTCACCGGCACCCTCGCTATCACCACCGGCAAAGATGCGCAGCAGCGTCCGTTTCGGGTCTACACCCGACAGGGACAACTGACCGCACTCGGTACCGCTTTTAGCGTACAGCAGCAGGACGATGCCACGCTGTTACGCGTCAGCCAGCACGCAGTGGCGGTGCGTCTTATCAGCGCTCCGCAGCAGAGTGTTACCGTGCAGCAGGGGCAGATGCTGCGTTTCTCGGCCGACCACTACGGTGCGATTAGCACGGATGCACAGCCAGAACCGGGCTGGATCCACGGTTGGCTCAGTGTCAGCGATCGGCCGCTGGGTGAAGTGATTACCCAGCTGGCGCGTTATCGTCAGGGTGTGCTGCGCTGCGATCCGGCCGCCGCCAGCCTGCGCGTCAGCGGCACCTTTCCGTTACGCGAGAGCGACCAGGCGCTGCACGCGCTGGAGCAAACCCTGCCGATTGCGGTACATCGCATTACCCGCTACTGGGCCACGGTTCAGCGTCGTTAAATTTTTTTTCACCGTCATTGTCCCTTTTACCCCGGTCATACGACTTATCTCTGAAAACCACAAAAATTATCATCTTTGGAGATGTTATGACCGCTTCACGTCCACATGCGCTGCGGGTGTTACCGCTGGTGACGGCAATCCGCTTCAGCCTGCTTCCTGCCTTACTTTTCACCTCGGGAATGGTGGTGGCCGCAGCGCCTGCCACCACGCATTACAATATCGCCGCCGGTCCGCTGGATAGCGTGTTAAATCAGTTTGCAGCAACTGCGGGCATTACCTTATCGATGGATGCCAGCCTGACGCGTGGTAAGCAAAGCGCGGGATTACAGGGCGATTATGCGGTAAATGAGGGGCTGGCGGCACTGTTGCAGGGGTCGCAGCTGGAAGCCAGTGCGCTTGGTAGCAATCTGTGGACGGTAAAACCGCAACCGACTGAGCAGAGCCTGACCGTAGTCGGTGACTGGCTGGGTGAAGCGCGCGAAAGCGACGTGTTTGAACACCCGGGTGCGCGTGACGTGATTCGCCGTGCCGATTTTGCCAAAAACGGTGCGACCACCATGCGTGAAGTGCTCAACCGTATTCCGGGCGTCAATGCCCCGGAAAACAACGGTACCGGCAGCCATGATCTGGCGATGAACTTTGGCATTCGCGGCCTGAACCCGCGCCTTGCCAGCCGATCTACAGTGCTGATGGATGGCATCCCGGTGCCGTTTGCGCCATACGGTCAGCCGCAGCTATCGCTGGCCCCGATCTCGCTCGGCAATATGGATGCGGTGGATGTGGTGCGTGGCGGCGGAGCGGTGCGTTATGGGCCGCAAAGCGTGGGCGGGGTGGTTAACTTCGTAACGCGCGCCATTCCCAAAGATTTCGGTATTGAAGCGGGGGTTGAAGGGCAGCTCAGCCCGACATCTTCACAGAACAACCCAAAAGAGACGCATAACCTGCTGGTGGGTGGCACGGCGGACAACGGTTTCGGCAGCGCGATCCTTTACTCAGGTACCCGTGGCAGCGACTGGCGTGAACACAGTGCGACCCGCATCGACGATGTCATGCTGAAAAGCCAGTATGCCCCAAACGAAGTGCATACCTTCACCAGCCTGCTGCAATATTACGACGGCGAAGCGGATATGCCGGGCGGGTTGAGCCGCGCCGATTATGATGCGGATCGCTGGCAATCAACGCGTCCTTATGACCGCTTCTGGGGCCGCCGTCAGCTGGCCAGCCTCGGTTATCAGTTCCTGCCAGATCAGCAGCATAAGTTTAATATCCTCGGTTTCTATACCCATACGCTGCGCAGCGGTTATCTGGAGCAGGGAACGCGTGTGACACTGTCACCTCGTGAGTATTGGGTACGGGGTATTGAGCCACGCTACAGTCAGAGTTTTAACCTCGGTCCGACCGCGCATGAAGTGGGTGTCGGTTATCGCTATGTCAGCGAATCCGGGCACGAGATGCGTTACTACACCCCAACTGCCAGCGGTGAGTTGCCATCTACCGCCAGCCCTTATGACCGCGACACCCGTTCCGGCACAGAAGCCCATGCCTGGTATCTGGATGACCGTATTGATATCGGCAACTGGACCATCACGCCGGGGATGCGTTTTGAACATATCGAGTCGTTCCAGCGCAATGCGATTCGCGGCACGCGCCAGGATGTCAGCTATAACGCGCCGCTACCGGCGCTGAACGTGCTGTACCACCTCACCGACAGCTGGAACCTGTATGCCAACACCGAAGGTTCCTTCGGCACCGTGCAGTACAGCCAGATTGGCAAAGCGGTGGAAAGCGGCAACGTTGAACCGGAAAAAGCCCGCACCTGGGAACTGGGCACCCGTTACGACGATGGCGGGCTGACGGCCGAAGTGGGCCTGTTCCTGATCAACTTTAATAACCAGTACGACTCGAACCAGACCAACGATACCGTCACCGCGCGCGGTAAGACGCGCCATACCGGGCTGGAGAGCCAGGTGCGCTACAACCTCGGAGAGCTGACGCCGCAGCTGGAAGAGGTGTCGGTTTACGCCAGCTACGCCTATGTGAACGCTGAAATTCGCGAAAAAGGCGACACCTATGGCAACCAGGTGCCGTTCTCTCCGCGTCAGAAAGGCACCCTCGGGGTGGATTACCATCCCGGCAGCTGGACTTTTAACCTCAACAGCGAATTCCAGTCGAGCCAGTACGCGGATAACGCCAACACCGTGCAGGAAAGCGCCGATGGCAGCACCGGTTGTATTCCCGGTTTTATGCTGTGGGGCGCGCGTGCCAGTTATGATTTCGGCCCCAGCCTCGCCAATCTGAATCTCGCTGTCGGGGTGAAAAACCTGTTTGACCAGGACTACTTCACTCGCTCCTACGACGATAACAACAAAGGCATTGATGCCGGGCAGCCGCGTACCTTCTATGTGCAGGGTGCACTGAAATTCTGACGGGAGACATTACCATGCGTGTTCTGTTTTTGCTGCTGGCGTTGATGGGGTCAGCCAGCGCGGTGACGGTGCAGGATCAGCACGGCACTTTTACTCTGGCGCAGGTACCACAACGGATTGTGGTACTTGAACTGTCGTTTGCCGATGCGCTGGCTGCGGTGGATCTCAGCCCGGTTGGCATTGCTGACGATAACGATCCGCAACGTTTACTGGAGGAGGTGCGGGCGCACCTCCAGCCCTGGCAATCCGTCGGGCTACGCGGGCAGCCCAGCCTGGAGGCGATCAGCAGACTGCATCCTGATCTGATCATCGCCGATAGCGGCCGTCATGCCGGTATCTACAATGCATTGCAGCGTATTGCGCCAGTGCTGCTCCTTAAATCGCGCAATGAAACGTACCAGGAAAATTTGCAGTCTGCGGCCATCATCGGTGCGGTGGTGGGTAAACAAGCGGAGATGGAGCAACGGCTGGCGTTACATCGGCAGCGAATGGCTACCGCCGCTGCACAGCTGCCGCAGGGAACCCGGGTGATGTTCGGCACGTCGCGTGAAAATCAGTTCACGCTGCATTCGCGTGACAGTTACACCGGCGGGGTGCTGAGCGCGCTGGGATTGCAGGTGACGGAGCCGATTAATGGCGCACCGATGACGCCGATCGGCCTGGAAACCCTGCTGGCGCAAAACCCCGACTGGTTACTGGTGGCGCACTATCGGCAGGAGAGTATCGTGAAGCGCTGGCAGGCTGATCCGCTGTGGACGATGCTGAAAGCCGCACAGCAACATCATGTCCGCGAGGTCGATAGCAACAGTTGGGCGCGCATGCGCGGATTGTTCGCGGCGGAAAAGATTTCGCGTGACGCCGTCACGTTATTTGCACCATGACACGCTGGCTTTTCACCGTGGCGTTATTGCTGTGCGCCTTCTGGTTCAGTCTGACCAGCTTCTCTGCGGTGCCAATCGCACCGCAGTCGGCCTTGCACGCGTTATGGCCGGGCCAGCCTGCCAGTATCGGCGAGGCGCTGGTATTTAATCTGCGCTTGCCACGCGCGCTGGTGGCGGTGCTGCTGGGGGCCGCACTGGCGCTGGCGGGCGGCCTGTTGCAGGCGCTGACGCATAATCCGCTGGCTTCGCCGTCGGTGCTGGGAATCAACAGCGGCGCGGCGCTGGCCATTGTGCTGGTGTCAGCCTTTGCCCCGGTGCAACTGGAGGGCTATCCGCTGACAGTGATCGCCGCCGGTGGCGGTGGGCTGAGCTGGGTCTGCGTGACGCTGGCGGCGCGCAGCCATGACCGGCAGCGGCTGATCCTCGCCGGTATCGCGTTATCGGCATTCTGCATGGCGATGACGCGCATCGTGTTGCTGCTGGCGGAGGATCACGCATACGGCATTCTGACCTGGCTGGCGGGGGGTATTGCCCAGGTGCGCTGGCAGGAAGTGTGGCAATTGCTGCCGGTGATGGTGGTAATCATCCCGCTGGTGCTGACCCAGACGCGTGCCCTGAACCTGCTGACGATGGGCGACAGCGCGGCGCATAGCCTCGGCGTCAATATCGTTGTGCTGCGAGTTGGGCTGAGCATCGCGCTGTTGTTACTGGTGGGGGCATGCGTCAGCGTAGCAGGGCCGCTGGGCTTTATTGGTTTGCTGGTGCCGCATCTGGCGCGCGCGTGGATCGGCCACGATCTGCGCATCATGCTACCGATGGCGATGCTGCTTGGCGCAACCTTGCTGCTGGTCGCCGACATTGCTGCGCGTGGGCTGGGCTGGCCCGGTGAACTGCCTGCCGGGGTGGTGCTGGCGCTGGTGGGTGCTCCCTGTTTTGTCTGGCTGGCAAGGAGGCAACGATGATGTCCACGCGTTATCTGCTGCCGCTGAT
Source organism: Pantoea sp. App145 (assembly GCF_047947045.1). NCBI lineage: Bacteria > Pseudomonadati > Pseudomonadota > Gammaproteobacteria > Enterobacterales > Erwiniaceae > Pantoea > Pantoea sp. App145. The sequence goes on along the minus strand of NZ_CP133292.1, from coordinate 52,587 downwards.
GCTGATTGGGCTGGCGGTTGGCGCGATTATCAGCCTGAAACTGGGCGTGCAGTCCTTCGCCTGGTCAACGCTCTGGACGACGTGGCAACCCACTAACGAGGCACATTTTGTGGTGATGGAATACCGGTTGCCACGGGTGGTGCTGGCGCTGATGGTGGGGGCGGCGCTGGCGGTGTCCGGCGTGCTTGTGCAGGGGGTGATCCGCAATCCGCTGGCATCGCCCGATATCCTCGGCGTCAATCATGCCGCCAGCCTGGCCTCGCTGGTGGCGCTGCTGTTGTTTCCCGCTTTTCCGCTGCTATGGCTGCCGTTGGTGTCGTTTGCCGGGGGCTGTTGCGCGTTGATATTGCTGCGCTGGCTGACCGGCACCTCGTCACCGCTGCGGCTGGCAGTGGTGGGTGTCGCACTTGCGGCCTGTTTTGCCAGCGTCACCGATTATCTGTTGCTGTCGCGTCCGCAGGATATCAACACCGCACTGCTGTGGCTGACAGGCAGCCTGTGGGGACGCGACTGGCAGATGGTGCTGCTGGCGTTACCGCTGCCCCTCTTGCTGCTTATCAGCCTGAGCGTTTGTCGCGATCTTGATCTGCTGGCGCTGGGGGATGAACGTGCGGCGACCCTCGGGGTGGCTTTACGCCCCTTCCAGCGTGGCGTGCTGCTGCTCGGCGTAGCACTGGCGGCGCTGGCGGTGGCGGTATGCGGACCGATCAGCTTTATCAGCCTGGTGGTGCCACATCTGGCGCGCCGTCTGGTCGGGGGGCGTCATGCCCGCCTGCTGCCGTTTTCTGCCTTACTCGGGGCGCTGGTGTTACTGCTGGCCGATGTGCTGGCGCGCACCCTGTCTCCACCGATGGAGTTGCCCGCCGGTGTCATCACCGCGCTGATCGGCGCTCCGTGGTTTTTCTGGCTGTTAATCAGGACACGATAGATGCAACTGAGGGTTGAGAATCTGGCTGCGGGCTACGCGGGAAAACGCGTGCTTCAGGATGTCAGCGTCAGCTTTGCCTCCGGGCAAATTACCGCGCTACTTGGACCTAATGGCTGCGGTAAATCGACGCTATTAAAAACCCTGGCGCGGCTGCTGGCACCCGATGAGGGACAGGTGTTTATCGGTGAGCAGCCGCTGGCGCGTTTTTCTTCTCGTCAGCTGGCCCGGCATCTGGCGCTGCTGCCACAGCAGCATCTGACGCCGGAAGGGGTCAGCGTGGCGGAGCTGGTGGCTTATGGCCGTCATCCCTGGCTACCGTTGTGGGGGCGGTTGTCGGCGCAGGACAGGGAACAGGTGCAGGCGGCGATGGAACGCATGGGGATTGCTCCGCTGGCGCAGCAGCGCGTTAGCGATTTATCGGGCGGCCAGCGTCAGCGGGTGTTTCTGGCGATGCTGCTGGCGCAGGATACGCCGGTTATCCTGCTGGATGAACCCACCACCTGGCTGGACATCAATCATCAAATCGAGCTGATGAAGCTGATGGGGGAGCTAAAGGCGCAGGGTAAAACCGTGGTGACCGTGTTGCACGACCTCAATCAGGCCAGCCGCTATTGTGACCAACTGGTGCTGCTGGCGGAAGGTGCGCTGGTCACCCAGGGAACGCCGACGCAGGTGTTGCAACCGGAGATACTTAAACGCGTATTTCAGGTTAATGTGGCGGTGGTACCAGAACCGCTGAGCGGGGCGTTGATGTGCGTTCATCACGATGATTAGCCCGCAGTTGAAATCGTGGAAATTCGTTGGTGAAATGATATAAGACAATGATTTTTAGATAGATACAGAATACTCTGTCGCATGGAAGTCGATGGAAATTAATACATAAAATCAGAATGTTTTTTAAATGGAAATTAAAAACATGTCAAAAAAACACTACTCATCATCTCTGTTTATTTTCAACAACACCAGTAGCCTATGCCTGGGATTCGTCTGGTTATTATCCTGACTGTCGCGAGAATATTCATTTCACCCGCGCGTCAGAGAAACAACCTGAATTAATATGGAGAAATGAACATAATATTTTATGGCGTGGCGATACCAATAATGAAGGACTGGATGCATTCAAAAACGGGATGGTGCCGAAAGGCGTGACCCGAGGGTATCCCGAAGCAGAACGCGATCATGACTGGCGTTGCCATAAAGAATATTCATTTCGTTCGGTCTTCGTCAGTACCACAGAAAATTTAAAAACGGCAATCTACTTTATTGATATTTCTCGTCCGGGAAGTGAAGGCTGGGTATATGAAATTCATGCACCTGGCGGAATTAATCAGCAGTTATCCATTGGCGGTGAAGCCGGGAGCTATGAATCAGAGATTTCTTTCCCAGGTGGCGTAAAAGGGAGATTTATTAAGCAGGCATGTTATTACATTAAAAAGCAGCTGCAGCGTTGTGAGGACAACCCAAACTTTCAGGAGCCGTCATGGAAAGAAAACCCTGAAGAAGTGGCAGCCGCAGTGACCAACCTGGCCCGGGTGGTGCCCAAAGGCAACTGCGAAACAACGGACTCTTCAGAGACGGTGCCTGCAAAGTTATGCCCACTGCCAGATATGGCCACCACGCAGTATTTTCAGGAAGGAAATACCCTCACCAAAGAGGGCATGTATATTCATTATGATGTCTCTGATCGTGGTCCGGAAAAGCCTGAACGCTGGATTATCTTGATGGCTGGGGACGGAAAGTCAGAACTGAGTCATATTGCTGCAAAAATCCCGGTAACAGAAAGTATGCCGGACACAGGCAACGTTTATATTTCTCCTGACAAATTGTCATCACCGTCTTATCCATGGCAAAAGAAATTTCAGCGATGGTCGCTGGGTGTGACACACGCAGCGGATAATAATCAGATTGCTGGGCCAGTATCTTATATGCATACAAGCTATCTTCCGCTACAGGGTGATGTTCTGCTGGATGAAATGGCGCCAAACACCATGACAGTAGCAGAGGCTGAAAAAGGGTTTCGCGTCACGGTTAACGCCCCTGCGGACCGTGATTCATGGCTCTTTACTCAGATAAAAAATCCGGCGACAGGCCAGTGGGGCAAATTTGGTGGTTATCAGAAAATAAAGGCAGGAGCCAATAGAACCGTTGACGCCAAAATAATCCGCAGCTGGCACCCGGAGGGCGGTATTTTTCGTATCGGCTTATCAGACAGCGTCAGCACCACAGAGGATGTCAAACCGCTGGGTAACACGCCTTATATCGAAGTGACTGACAAACCGTAACGCAGGGGTAAGGCGTGACGTCTGTCACGCCTTGATCACCCGCCCCAGCGATACATCCTTCTCGGGTGTCCAATCTTGCCGTACTGCATTTCAACTGCCAGAAAGCCCGCATCCACGCAGTGCTCCAGATAGCGTCGGATAGTGGTTTTACTCAGCCCGGTTTCGTTCACCACTTCATCCACGGAAAAACAGCGCTGCGCGGCGTCGGCAAACATGTTTTGCACCAGCGCCAGCGTCTTCTCTTCGATGCCTTTGTTGCTATTATTCTGACGGTAATTTTTCGCCTGAAGTTGATACAGCGAATCGACGTTCTGCTGATCGACAATCTTCCAGACACGCTGCTGTTCAGCGAATTGTACAAAACGCTCCAGCGACTGGCTCAAACGCTTCCAGGAAACCGGTTTGAGAATATAGTCGAAGGCACCATTGCGGATCGCCTGACTACAGGTGTCCATATCGCTGGCGGCAGTGATAAAAATCACCGAGCAGTTCGCGCGCTGCACCAGCGGATCGCCGATCAGCGTGATGCCTTTACCATCCGGCAGATAATTGTCGAGCAAAACCAGTTGTGGCTGCTTGCTTTGCAGCAGAAGCTGGGCTTCAGCAAGTGACGAGGCAACCCCCACCAGCCGCAGGCAGGGATGTTCACTGATCAGTTCGGCATGCAACTGCGCCAGCGTGTGTTCATCTTCAACAATCAATACGTCTATCAGTTCAGGTTGCATAATACGGTTCTTCCAGAGTGGATACGGGACGCGCCTGGTCGCCCGTTTCAGGAATAAATAACGAAAAAATCGTGCCGTGCGGTGCATTGTCGGAAACTTCAATCGACCCGCCCACCTGCGTGACATAGCTGGCGATTAAATACAGGCCAATACCATGATCGCCACTGCGTTTGGTGGTGATCCCGCGTTCAAAAATATGTTCCCGGATGGCCGGGTTGATACCGATACCCCGATCCGCCACTTCAATAATCAATTCCCGCTCGTTGAGCAGGATCAGCACCTCCACCGGTTCGTGCGGCAGAGGGGAGCGCTGTGTGGCTTCTATGGCGTTATCCAGCAGGTTGCCGATGATGGAGATCAGCTCGGCTTCTCCCAGCAGACGGCAGGGACGCTCCAGCAGGCACAGCGGATCAAATGCCAACTCCACGCCTTTTTCACGCGCACGCGCCGCTTTCCCCAGCAGCAGGCCGCACAGGGTCGGCGAGTTAAAGCGCGCAGAGATAAAGTCCAGCAGTTCCTGCGCATGTTCTGACTGGGCCTGGATATAGCGTACCGCTTCGTCATAACGTCCCATATGCAGCAGGCCGGAGAGGGTGGTCATACGGTTTAACTGTTCATGACGCATAATGCGCAGGTTATCGACATAGCGTTTCACCTGGCTGAGCTGGGCACTGAGGCTATCTATCTCGTTGCGATCGCGAAAGGTGATGACCCAGCCCTGCAATTCATCCTCCAGCATAATCCGTACCCGGCTGGCGAGTACCGTTAGCTGATTGAAGCGGCAAATCTCGTCGTGGGTATCGTTTTCCAGTATCGCCTCGCGATTGAAAAAGGGGACCGGGGCAATCACTTCGCCGATATTATGTCCGCGCAGCATGCGGGTTGGCTGGCTTAAACCTAACAGTTTACGTGCTGCCTGGTTGATCACCTCGATGCGTAACTCGCTGTCGATGGCAATCACCCCTTCATAGATGGATTCCATCATCGCTTTCTGCTGGCGCACCAGCAGGCCAATTTCCCGCGGTTCCAGCGAGAAAATCTGCTTTTTAATCCCGCTGGTGAAAAACCAGGAAAAGATAAACAGCGCTGCCAGCAGTAACACCGCCGCGATAAAGATATTGATCACTTTACTCAGCGTAATGGTGTCGAGATAGCTGGTGAGATAACCCACCGAGATAATCCCGATCACCTGATGGTTATCGTCAAAGATCGGCGCTTTGCTGCGCAGGGAAACACCCAGCCCTCCTTTACGAATGGTGGTGGTACTGATTCCGCGTAATACCGCGTCATTGTCGCCACCGACCAGCTTTTTACCGACCACCTCGCCATGCGCGGAGTGAAATAGATGAATGCCCCTATTATCCCCCACCACAATAAAGCTGGCGTCGGTATGCAACACCACCTGATGCATAAACTGATTAATCGCCGGAATATCTTTTTCCGCTACCGCTTTCCGCAAATTCGGAATAATCGCGATTTCTTCCGCCTGTATTTTTGCTCTGGTGCTCATTTCCTGATAAAGCTGACGGCTGACGTCCTGGTAATAATAAATTCCGAGCAGAACAAAAAGACCGGAAAAGAACAGAACCAGAGAAATAAAAAGTTTGATTTGGAAGGATAGCTTCATAACGGCACGCACCACAGCCAGCAAAGGGTCAATGTACCATTTTTTATCACCATTGCGCGTAGTTTACTGGAAACTTGTGATCCCTTGCACAGCAGGAGGTTGTGCAAAAAAATGGCATGTTAAATACTCATTTTGGGAAATGTTATTAACTTGTACCTCTGGATATAAAAACCATTAAAACCACGCCAATAATTCAGGTATCAATCACAGAAAATAAAAGAAACCATAAAAACCATAGGTGCCATTAAAACTCCGCTTTTATTATGCATTCCCTCACATATCCTGCGCCATTAACGCTTTACCCTGAGGGCACAAAATAACCAAGGGGCTTAATTATGAGCACAACTGACGATTCGTTTTCTGTTACCTCGGAATCACTGGCGATTCAAAAAAAATCACTGAAGGACCGGTGGTGGCATATTATGGATACCTGGAAAATCGGCATCATTCCATTGCCATTATTTCTGCTGGCCGGGGCGTTAATTGCTGTCGATTGTCTCGGCGGCAAACTACCCAGCGATATCGTGGTGATGGTCGCGACGCTGGCATTTTTCGGTTTCGCCTGCGGTGAATTTGGCAAACGTCTGCCGATTGTTGGCAAACTCGGTGCCGCCGCGATTTGTGCCACCTTTATTCCTTCGGCAATGGTCTACTATGGCCTGCTGCCTGACGTGGTGGTGGAATCCACCACCAAATTCTACAAATCCACCAACATCCTTTATCTGTACATCTGCTGCATCATTGTTGGCAGCATCATGAGTATGAATCGCACCACCCTGATTCAGGGCTTCCTGCGCATTTTCTTCCCGATGTTATGCGGTGAGATTGTCGGCATGCTGGTGGGCATGGGCGTTGGCCTGATGCTTGGCATGGAACCGTTCCAGATCTTCTTCTTTATCATTCTGCCGATCATGGCCGGTGGCGTGGGCGAAGGGGCGATTCCGCTGTCGATTGGTTATGCCACCTTGTTGCATATGGATCAGGGCGTGGCGCTTGGTCGGGTATTGCCGATGGTGATGCTGGGTGGCCTGACGGCAATCATCATCTCCGGCTGCCTCAACCAGCTCGGTAAACGTTACCCGCATCTGACCGGCGAAGGCCAGTTGATGCCGAACCGCGCCAATAGCGACGAGAAAGCGCCAGCGGTGGCTGCGGGTAAAACCGGGTTGACCACCGATGTGACTACCATCGCCGCAGGTGCGTTGCTCGCGGTGCTGCTGTACATGATCGGGATGCTCGGCCACAAACTGATTGGCCTGCCAGCGCCGGTCGGCATGTTGTTTGTCGCGGTGTTGATCAAACTGGCACACGGTGTGTCACCACGCCTGCTGGAAGGATCGCAGGTGGTCTACAAATTCTTCCAGACCTCGGTCACCTATCCCATCCTGTTTGCCGTGGGTGTGGCGATTACGCCGTGGGAAGAACTGGTCCACGCCTTCACCATCAATAACCTGCTGGTGATTGTCAGCACCGTGTCTGCGCTGGTCGCCACCGGCTTCTTCGTGGGTAAAAAGATCGGCATGCATCCTATCGATGTGGCCATCGTCTCCTGCTGCCAGAGCGGCCAGGGTGGGACAGGGGATGTTGCCATCCTCACTGCGGGTAACCGCATGAGCCTGATGCCTTTTGCGCAGATTGCGACCCGTATTGGCGGCGCGATCAACGTGTCGGTGTCGCTGCTCATCCTCGGCAATTTCCTCAGCTAATTTATGCATGACAGGTACAACTATGAAACTTGCAAGCTTTGTCCACCAGGGAAAGCGTAGCTACGGCATTGTCCACGATGACGGTGTGATCGATTTGGGTCGTCGTCTTGGTGACCGCTACGCGGATTTAAAATCGTTGCTCGCGGCCGACGCGCTGCATGAAGCACAGCAGCTGAACAATGAAACACCGGATCTGCGTTTCGACGATCTCGAATTGCTACCGGTGATTGATAACCCCGGCAAAATCCTCTGCGTTGGCATGAACTACGCCGAAAAACGCAAAGAGTTTGATCAGCACAATCCGGCACCGACGCTGTTTGTCCGTTTTGCCGACTCGCAAACCGCCCATAACGCGCCGGTACTAAAACCGCGTCACTCCAGTGAGTTCGACTATGAAGGCGAGCTGGCGGTGATTATCGGTCAGAGCGGTGAGGATATCGCGCGTGAAGATGCGCTGAAGCATGTCGCGGGCTACAGCTGTTATATGGATGGTTCTGCGCGTGACTGGCAGCACACCTGGTTTACTGCCGGGAAAAACTGGCGTCAGACCGGTGCCTTTGGCCCATGGATGACCACTGCGGATGAAATCCCGGATCCGCATCGGCTGGCGATCCGCACCTGGCTGAATGGCCGCATGGTACAGGATGACAACACCGCCAGCATGATCCACAAAGTCGCCGAGCTTATCGAATACATCAGTACCTTTACCTGTCTGCATGCCGGTGACGTGATCATCACCGGCTCGCCGGGCGGTGTGGGTAAGAAACGCAATCCGCCGCTGTTTATGCAGGCAGGCGATCGCATCGAAGTGGAGATCGAAAATATCGGTCATCTCAGCAATGTGATTATGGATGCGCCAGCTCATGTGCTGACGGCGACGCACTGAGGCGAAGGCGGAATTATGCAACCACGACCCTCCATCGACTTCCGCATTGCGGAAGTCAGCAGTAACCCCCGACGGCGCGAAAACATCCGCGCACTGTTGGCGGATAGCGGATTAGGCATGGATAGCGATATCACCACTTTCGTTGAAGCCTGGGCAGACGATCGGCTGGTGGGCTGTGCCGGCCTTGCCGCTAATGTCATCAAATGCGTCGCCATTGATGAACAGTGGCGCGGCGAAAATCTTAGCGCGCGGCTGCTGGCAGAAGTGGAGCATCTGGCGCTGGCACGCGGGCATTTTCATCTGTTTCTGTGTACGCGCCCCTGCAATCGGGAACGGTTTCAGCACAACGGGTTCTGGCCGGTGGTACAAAGCGGCCAGAACGCCATCCTGATGGAGAACACGCCTTCAGGCATCCAGCGCTACTGCCGTACCCTGCAGGCCAGCCGTGTTGCCGGGCAGCGTATTGGCGCGATTGTCATGAACGCCAATCCTTTCACGCTGGGACACCGTTATCTGGTGGAACAGGCGGCCGCGCGCTGCGACTGGCTGCATGTGTTTGTGGTACGCGAAGATGCCTCGTTCTTTCCCTTTAGTGCACGTTTGCACATGGTGCAGGCCGGCGTTGCCCATCTGCCCAATATCACCGTGCATCCGGGTTCGCAGTACATCATCTCCCGCGCCACCTTTCCGGCCTATTTCCTGAAAGAGACCGGCAAGGTACAGCAGGCGTGGAGTGAGATCGACCTGCTGCTGTTCCGCAACCATATTGCCCCAGCCCTGGGGATTACCCAGCGCTTTATCGGCAGCGAACCCTTTTGCGAGATTACCCGCCAGTACAACCACACCATGCATCAGCTGCTGGCCGACAAGGTGGAGGTGGTGGAAATCCCCCGTATCAAAACCACGGGCAATGCCATTTCGGCGTCAGAAGTCCGTCGCTTACTTAAAACACACCAGTTTTCCCGTATTCGGGAAATGGTACCGGATACCACTTTCGCGCATCTTACATCCCATTACAGCGCGGAAGTTGCTTAAAAATCAGGAATATAAATATGAAAATTGTGAGGGAGGCGCTGGCGGGAACCATGGAGTCCAGCGACCTGATGGTAAAAATAGCCCCCAGCGGGGGCGACCTTGAAGTGGTGATTCACAGCGATGTGATTAAGCAATTTGGCGATCAGATTCGCCAGGTCGTGCACGCCACCTTGCGGGAAATGCAAGTCTGGCAGGGCCTGGTCATTATCGAGGACAAGGGTGCGCTGGATTGCGTGATCCGCGCCCGTCTGCAAAGCGCCGTGTTGCGTGCCGCTGATGAGACGGAGATCGACTGGGGGAAGCTGCAATGAAAAAACTGCGTCGTAGCATGTTGTTTCTGCCCGGTGCCAATGCCGCCATGCTCTCCACTGCCTTTATCTATCGGCCTGATTCGATCATGTTCGACCTGGAAGATGCGGTGTCGCTCAGGGAAAAAGATACCGCACGTTTGCTGGTGTTCCACGCGTTGCAGCATCCGATGTACCAGGACATTGAAACGGTGGTACGCATCAACCCGCTGCACACGCCGTTTGGTTTACCTGATCTGGAAGCAGTGGTGCGTGCCGGGGTTGATGTGGTGCGCCTGCCGAAAACCGATACCCCGGAAGATATCTATGAACTGGAGCGCCACCTCGAACGTATCGAACTGGCCTGCGGGCGCCCGATAGGTTCCACACGCGTGATGGCGGCGATTGAATCGGCCATAGGGGTGATTAACGCCGTGGCGATTGCGCGCAGCTCCCAGCGTCTGATCGGCATTGCACTGGCGGCGTTCGACTATGTGATGGATATGCAAACCGAACGCGGTGACGGCACCGAGTTGTTCTATGCACGCTGCGCCGTGTTGCATGCCGCCCGCGCCACCGGTATCGATGCCTTTGATGTGGTGTGGTCAGACGTGAATGACGAAGCCGGTTTTCTGCGCGAAGTTGAGCTGATCCGCAAAATGGGTTTTAACGGCAAGTCGCTGATCAACCCGCGTCAGATTGATTTGCTGCATAACGCCTATGCCCCGACCCAGCAGGAGGTGGATCACGCTGAGCGCGTCATCGAGGCGGCAGAGGAAGGGGACCGCAATGGCCTCGGCGTGGTGTCGCTGAACGGCAAAATGATCGACGCCCCCATTATTAATCATGCGCAGATGGTGCTGGAACGTGCGGCTGCGTCCGGCGTGCGTCGTTAAGGACAAAACCATGAACCAGACTGAACTTCTTCACGTTAATTTTCCCCATCTGCGTGCATTAAAACCTTTTGAAGGTGCTCATGAGGCAACGCCGTGGCTGGCGGATATCCATGCCAAACACTGCCGTAAATTATGCAGCTCGCTGGATGACGCTATCGCACGCAGCGGTTTGCAGGACGGCATGACCATTTCCTTCCATCATGCCTTTCGTGAGGGTGACCAGGTCATCAACAATGTGGTGGCGGCACTGGCGCGACTTGGATTTAAAAATCTGACGCTGGCCTCCAGCTCGCTGATGACCTGCAATGATGCACTGATCGAACATATCCAGAGCGGCGTCATTACACGCATCTTTACTTCCGGTATGCGCGGCAAACTGGCGGAAGCCATTTCTCATGGGCTGATGACTGAGCCGGTACAGATCCACTCCCACGGTGGTCGGGTGAAACTGTTGCAGGACGGCGAACTGAGCATTGATGTCGCTTTTCTCGGCGTGCCTTGCAGCGATGAGTTTGGCAATGCTAATGGCAGCGAGGGGCGTTCCGCGTGCGGGTCGCTTGGTTATGCGATGGTCGATGCCCGTTTCGCCAAAAAAGTGGTGCTGCTGACGGAAGAGCTGGTGCCCTTTCCCAATATGCCCGCCAGCCTCGGACAGGAGCAGGTGGACTTGATTGTCCAGGTTGCCAGCGTAGGTGATCCGGCGAAAATCAGTGTCGGGGCGGCGCGTGTCACCAGTAATCCGCGTGAACTGATGATTGCCCGCTATGCCGCTGATGTGATCGAACATTCCGGTTATTTCCGCGATGGCTTTTCAATGCAGACCGGTTCAGGCGCTGCCGCCACCGCTGCGACCCGTTTCATGGAAGAAAAAATGGCGCGTCATGGCGTCAAAGCGCGTTTTGCCCTTGGCGGCATCACCGGCAGCCTGGTCGATCTGCATGAAAAAGGGCTGATCGAAAAACTGCTTGATACCCAGTGCTTCGACAGCGAAGCAGCCGCGTCGCTGCGGCGTAACCCGAACCATGTTGAGATCTCCACCGACGTGTATGCCAATCCCGGCGGAAAAGCGGCCAGCTGCGATCAGCTGGATGTGGTGATTCTCAGCGCGCTGGAAATTGACGTCGATTTTAACGTCAACGTGATTACCGGTTCCGATGGCGTGATGAGCGGTGCCTCCGGTGGCCACTGCGATGTGGCCGCAGCGGCCAATCTGACGATCGTGGTCGCACCGTTGCTGCGCAGCCGTATTCCCACGGTGGTCAAACACGTCACCACCCGGCTGACACCCGGAGAGAGTATCGATGTGCTGGTGACGGATCACGGTATCACCGTGAATCCTGCGCGCCCGGAAATCCGCGAGCGATTACTGGCGGCAGGGATGAAACTGGTCGATATCGCAGCACTCTATCAGCGAGCGGTCGCCCTGACCGGTGAACCCAAACCGATTGCCTTTACCGACCGTATTGTCGGGGTGATCCGTTATCGTGACGGTAGCGTGATTGATGTTGTCCGCCAGGTGAAGGAGGAATAACGATGACAACCATGACGCCCGTGCGAGCGGGCGTCAGTCTTGCAGCGCTACTGGCGGCGAAAGAGGCTCGCGCGGCGCGGCAGACTGACTGGCTCACTCGCTATCAACAACCTATTATTTCTCTGACCCTGGTAACGCCAGGTGCGGTGAAAGACAGTATCCGTTATCGCAACACCATGGGGGTGGCATTGCAGGCCTGTGATCAGTTGCTGTGGCAGCATCGCTGGCCGGTGATGGCCCATCAGGTCTTATGGCTGGAGACCGGCCCGGAAGCGTTATGGTGTGTGGAACATCCGGCGGTGGAGATTAAGGCGCAGTGCGTCGAACTGGAACAGACTTTCCCCCTCGGCAGGTTGTGGGATTTTGATGTGTTTTGTCCGCAGCAGGGGCAGATAGGACGGCAGTCGCTGGATTTACACACCCGCCGTTGTCTGGTGTGCGACGAACCCGCGCATGGCTGCGCACGTTCACGTCGCCACTCGCCTGAAGAGGTGGTATCTCGTGTGGAGAACATGATTGATGGCTGGTTTGCTCGCGACTAAAGCCGAAGCGCCAGACGTGCCTGGCCTGGCGGCGCAGGCGCTGCTTGTTGAGCTGAATTTAACCCCGAAACCAGGGCTGGTGGATCGCGCCAATAGTGGTTCGCACCAGGACATGGATCATGGACTGATGTTAACCAGCATTACGGCCATCACGCCGTGGCTGGCGGTTTTCTCCCGCCTGGGATCGGAGCATGCACAACAGCCCGTCGCTGAACAGTTGTCTCTGCTGCGTCCGGCGGGCATGGCCTGCGAGCAGGCGATGCTTGCCGCCACTGGCGGGGTGAATACACACAAAGGAGGCATCTTCTCCCTTGGGCTGCTGTGTTTCGCCGCCGGGCGTTTGCAGGGACAAAGACGCAGAGTGAGTGCTGACGCGCTTTGTCGTCAGGTCAGTGAAATTTGCTGTGGGCTGGTGGCGCGTGAACTGGTTAATCGTAAACAGCGGTGCACAGCCGGGGAACGGCAGTTTCGTGACTATGGTCTGACGGGCGCACGGGGTGAGGTGGAGAGCGGTTTCGCCACGGTACGCAACGCGGTGCTGCCGTTCTGGCATCATGAACAGGGCGAGCGGCGGTTACAACATGCCTTGCTGCGTCTGATGGTGTCTAACCCGGACAGTAATCTGCTATCACGGGGGGGGATGGCAGGGTTACGTTATGTGCAGGATTATGCGGCGACGCTGCTGGCAACCGGTTGGGACAACGCCGCCCTGCGCCAGATGGATCAGGCTTTGATGGCGCGCCGTTTAAGCCCGGGCGGTAGTGCCGATTTGCTGGCTGTGGCCTGGCTGCTGGCCGAACTTGGGTAATCAGGGGGAGGGCCGGTAATCCTCGCGTGGCAAAGCAAACAGCCAGTCGCTATGCCATGTATTCCTCAGCCAGTAGCTTTCGGGGATTTCTTTTTCGAGGACAAAACCTGTTTTTTCCAGCAAACGACGGGAAGGGAGATTTCCGGCAGTGACGGTGGCGACCAGCCGCTTGATTCCTCCCGCACCAAAGGCAAAATCGCAAACGACCTGCAATGATTCCCGTGCGTACCCATTGCCCTGCGCTTCGGGCGCGAACAGAAAGCCGACTTCGGCGCAGTCATTGTCCTGCCGGATATAACCGGTAACGCCGAGTCTCACGCCGGTTTCCCGTTCCCGTACCACCAGACAGAGCCAGTGCGAGCTCTGTGTGGACCACACTGGCAACCGCGCCGCAAAAGCCGCGCGAATCTCCTCTTCGGGTTTGACATCGGCAACGTAAAATTGCACTTCCGGTGAGACCAGCAAGCGGTGAAAGAATGCCCAATCCTGCTGCTCTATCTGTGCACAGATCAGCCGGGGAGTCGTTAACTGCAATCCGTGTGTCATGCGTCCAGCGCCCGAATGTTAGCGTGTATTTTTTCTGCGCTGGCTTTGATCACACTGGCAGGAATGGCATCTCCCAGTTCCTGCGCCACCTTAATAAAGGATGCAGCAACATCGGTCACTTCCTGAATGATCAGGTTAAGGCTTTTGCCGGAAATATCTGCCGATGCAGCGGCTTTTACTAAGGCTTTCCGACTGATGTTTCGGCCGTAACCTGCCACGGATGTCTGATGCTGGCCGCCAGGTCCCATTTGTAAGGTCAGGTCATAGGCGGGTGATACCTGCCACTCGCCATGTTGATTAAGGATAAAGGCAAAGTTTTTGGCGTGATCATCCTGGTTATTCATGATGACGTTGAACACCATCCTGCGCGCCTGAATGTTCCGCTCCAGCACTGAGCGGGTAATCATGCCTGTCGCCTGAAGTATGTCGCTGTAATCAAGGCAGGGAAGCCGGAAATCCGCCTGTAGTGCACCTGCCATGCTCAGTACCGGCACCCGCATTCCCGCCACGCGATCAAAACGCTTCACGCCGAAAGCAGATAAACCTGCCCCGAGATCGAACCACTGGCTGTCAGGAAAATCGATGCCAGCGAGGCGTGCCATGCGTGCATACACCTCTTCAAGCGCACATACCCATGTCTCTTCCTGCGCTGCCGGGAATTTAATCAGCCAGGGATGACTGCCAGTGAATGGCGTAGCCGCAACATGACCCGTGGCCGGATCAAATTCGACCAACACTTTTGGCCGTGCGCCATGGGGTGAGCCACCGAGTCGAACCAGTTCTGGCAGTACGTCGGAATGCTGACCAGTGACTTCAATCTGAATTTCCTGAGCCAGGATCACCAGGTCATCGATATTTTGCCGGGATTTATCCTGTTCTGGCATGTTGATCAGCGGCCGGTAGGTCAGGGCCCCCATGGTGTTGTTACCCAGCAGCGCAAGGCGATCAAGCGCCGATAACGCGGCAGGTTCGATGTTATTACGGCGCAGCAAACGGTCCAGCAGTAAGCGGCCCCATCCATCTGGCAATGAATCGGCGATAAAGCCAGGTACACCTTCCTGATGACGTTCAAAGTCGGCATAGGTGGTGCTGGTCGGTGGATGCAGCAGCGGAGAGAATTCGATGCCGCGCTGAATGCTTTCCTGTGAATATTCAAACAGCCACTGACCGCGACCACTGGCTGCAGCCAGAATACCCAGCGGCCACTCTTCCCCCCATCCCTGATAAATCACTTCAAGCCGCTGAAGAGGTTGATAATGACCTGTCAATTTCCTTTCACCTTGCGTTGTGTCGCGCGTTGACGCGTGGGTTCCCTGAGGGCCTCAACCTGTGCGATGCTGAGCGCTGGGGCGGAAAACAGCTGGGTCATCTCTTTTTCCAGTCGCAGGGCAAACACCACTTTCATAAAGTTTTCCAGGGTGGCTTTACCGTCGTTTTCCAGGTTTTTCAGTGCGGAGACGGAGATGCCCGCTTTTTCTGCCAGTTCCTTTTGCAGCATATTACGGCGCAGGCGTTGGTTTTTTAATCGCTGCCCAAGCTCGGACAATAGCCTTGCTTCAGAATAGAGATTAAGGGCCATAGATAAAGCTCCTGGTGCCTTATTGTGGATATAGGGGTTTCATTTATGGCTTTTATTATAACACAGAGAAGTAAAAGGAGGGGGGTGATTTAGTGGCTTTAAATAAAGCCCTTAGTGGTAATTAACGCCAATAAGAGCTTCAAATAAACCCTTTAATCTTACATGCCGTTAGTGCCACTGCCGCACAGTACCACCGCGATTTTTTCATCGGGTTTGAGGGTAAACAGCTGTCGGGTGACCGCAGCAACAGCGGTGGCGGCCCCCAGCTCGATCGCCAGGCCAGTCGCCCCCCAGACCTCACGGGCAGAGGCTTCGACCTGGTCTTCCGGCACCAGCACGATCTCATCGACATACTCTTGCACCAGCGCAAAGTTGATGGCTTCCGTCGAACGTGCCGCGAGGATCGGGACGATGGTTTTGACCTGTTCCAGTTTCACGATGCGCTGCTGCTGACGGCAGGTCCACATCATCGGACAGCCCGCCGCTTCTACGCCGATAATACGAATGCCGGGCTTCAGTAATTTCGCCGCCTGTGCCACCCCGGCAATCAATCCCCCACCACCAATGGACACCACCAGCGTCTCTACTTCAGGCCATTGTTCAAGGATCTCCAGCGCCATGGTTCCCTGGCCGATAACCACGTCGCGGTCAGCATAGGGATGGAGTAACGCGCCACCCGTTTCCTGAATACGGGCACCTGCCGCATCCCAGCTCTGATCCCAGAAATCACCTTCCACTGTCAGCTTCGCACCGTAGCTTTCGATGCGCTGGCGCGTCAGTTCGGTGCTGGTGTTCATCACGAAGACATCCGTGGGGAGTTCCAGTTGCTGACCAACCCAGGCAACGGCCGCACCGAAGTTACCGCCCGATGCGGTGGCCAGTCCCTGATTGCGTACCGCTTGTGGCAGGTTAAGCACGCGGTTAAATGCGCCGCGTGCCTTAAAGGAACCTGTAACCTGTGAGCATTCTGCTTTCAGGCGCAGCTCAATACCGGGCACCGGTTGCCACGGTGCCGCCTCGACCAGTGGCGTTTTGCGCACCCAGGAACGCACACGATCCAGCGCTGCCTGGTAGTCATTCAGGGTAATATTTTCGCTCATGCCTGCTCCTTCGCGTTCAGGTCCTGCACCAGCACCGCCAGACTGTTGCCTTGTGCGGTAGCACCAAAGGTGCGCTGTGAATAGATACGTCCGCCCTGGGGGAAATGCACCGCCTGGGGTTGCGCGTGCGGTTCGGTCAGGCGATGCAGCCAGCCGGCCAGTTCACCGGCACTGACTTCATCGCCGATATCATGTAACGGCTCAAACCAGCCATCCCCGGGGGAGAGCAGATTGCCACCCGCAGGGATAAACACCTGGCGTGATGGCTCCGCAGGAACCCTTTCCG
Source organism: Pantoea sp. App145 (assembly GCF_047947045.1). NCBI lineage: Bacteria > Pseudomonadati > Pseudomonadota > Gammaproteobacteria > Enterobacterales > Erwiniaceae > Pantoea > Pantoea sp. App145. The sequence goes on along the minus strand of NZ_CP133292.1, from coordinate 35,823 downwards.
TGCTGATCACGCCCAGATGGTTCAGTACGCGTGTCACCGCAGCGCGGGTACGCCGGACGCCGCGCGGGGAGACACTGCCGTTCCAGCCCATTTCCGCCGCTATCGCCGGTAAGCCCAGATTGGCAGCTGCGCCACAGCTGGTACGGGGATCACCCATATTGTTGGTGACGACCGTCAGCGTGGCACCAAAGGCACGCGCCATCGCTTCACTGCGTTCACGCACCTGAGGATCGAGTTCTTCAGTGACCACTACCTGCGCGCTCTCTTCGATAAACAACGAGCTGCCACCGCTGTGCAGATCGATATAGAAATCGCACAGTGGGAAGATGGCATCGTGGATCCAGGCGGCAATCTGTTCGGTCGGCGTGCCCCACGGGTTACCCGGGAAGACGCGCGCCAGGTTTTTGTTGTCGAGCGGACTGACGCGCATTGAGGCACGCAGCGCCGGGGTATTGGCGCAGGGCAGCAGGATCAGACGCCCCTGTACCTGCTCCGGCGTCAGGTTGCGGATCAGTTCATTAATAATGATCGGACCTTCATACTCGTCGCCGTGAATACCGCCGGTAATCAACACCGTCGGGCCGCTGCCATTGGCGATCACCGTCAGTGGCATGGCAATGGTGCCCCAGGCGTCGGTATGGGCTGAAAGGGGTAAATGGGCGAAACCCACCTGCTTACCCTGGCGATGAAAATCGATTTCACTGAATACTGTGGACATGCTGACTACTCCGCCTTCAGATCGTTTTGTGCATCGTTAAACCATTTCTGGCGCAATGCAGGCAGTTCCCCGTCCTGGGTGCTTTTATCGATAAACTGATTAATCGCCGCCATCAGCTCGGGCTGACCTGGGCGAATGGCGATATAAGCCGGGCTTTTACGCAGCAGGTATTTCAGCGCGATATGCTTCGACGGGTTCTCCTGCGCCACCTTTTGCGCAATCAGGTTGTTTTCGGCAAACATCGGTGCCTGACCCGCCAAAAATGCGCTGACGGCGGAGGCGGTATCTTCCAGCCGCAGATAGTTGCCCTGCGGGTTTTGGTCACTCAGCGTCAGATCAGGCGTGGAACCCTTAGGTACGGCGATGGTGGCATTGCCGAGATCGCTCAGCTTATCGACTTTTTTTACGCTGTCACCGCCATACACGCCGAGGTAAACCGCCGCATAAGGTTCAGAAAAATTCACCAGCTTCGCGCGTTCCGGGCTGGAGCCAAGCGCGGCTATCAGCACATCCACTTTGCGCGACATCAGGTAAGGAATGCGGTTGGCTCCGGTGACCTGCTGCAATTGCAGTTTGACGCCCATGTTGTCGGCCAGCTTCTGCGCCAGTTCCACATCCAGCCCGGTGGGTTTACCGGCGGCATCAGTGAAGCCCCAGGGGGCGGCATCAACGGTGGTAGCGACACGCAGTACACCACGGGATTTGATGTCATCCAGCGAACTGGCCTGCGCCAGCAGCGGCAGGGTACAGAGCGCGATCAGCGCCAGGGTTTTGCCCATCATTTTCATGTGTTTTCTCCGGTGTAGTTAAGCTGGGGTTTGCACAAAGCGTTGTAATTCCGGGGTGCGGGGGGCACCAAACACCTCGGCGGGCTGCCCGCTTTCCCATACCTCGCCCTGATGCATAAAAATCACCTTGCTGGACACTTTGCGGGCAAAGGCCATTTCATGGGTGACGGCAATCATCGTCATGCCTTCTTTTGCCAGGTCTTCCATGACCCGCAGCACTTCACCCACCAATTCCGGGTCAAGTGCTGAGGTGGCCTCATCAAACAACATCACTTCAGGCGACATCGCCAGCGCACGGGCAATGGCGACACGCTGCTGCTGCCCCCCTGACAAGGAAGAGGGGAAAGCATCGCGCTTCTGTCCCAGCCCGACCTGCTCCAGCAGACGTTTTGCCAGCGCCGGGGCTTCCGCTTTGGTTATGCGTCGGGTCAATAGGGGTGCCAGCGTCACGTTCTCCGCCGCCGTCAGGTGGGGAAACAGGTTAAAACTCTGGAATACCATGCCTACGTTCTGGCGGAGTTTTTGCAGCTCGGCAGCGCTGCCGCCAACCTGCAGTCCTCCCACGTGGATGGTGCCGCTGTCCGGTTGCTCCAGCCCGTTAATACAGCGCAGCAGGGTGCTTTTGCCGGAACCACTTTTGCCAATAATGGTAACGATATCGCCACGTTCGACAGTGGTGGTGATACCCCGCAGAACTTCGTTTTGCCCAAAGCTTTTCCTGACTGCATCAATGACGACCAGCGACATGGAAACGTGCCTCCAGTTGAAGGGAAAGTCGCGCCAGCGGAAAACAAAGCGCGAAATAACAGAGCGCTACCAGCAGGTAGACCACCAGTGGTTGCAGAGTTGAACCACTGACAATCTGACCGGATCGGGTCAGCTCTACGAAACCCACCAGCGCAGCCAGTGAGGTGTTTTTGATTAGCTGCACCGAGAAGCCCACGGTGGGAGGCAGTGATAGACGAAACGCCTGCGGCAGGATGACGGTACGCAGCATTTGCAGCCGCGAGACCCCCAGCGACAGCGCGGCTTCCCACTGTCCTTTCGGCACCGCCATGATGCTTCCGCGCCAGATTTCCCCGAGAAATGCGCCTGCTGACAATGAAAAAGCGATCAGGGCGGCGGTAAAGGAACTGACATCAATACCGAGAAACATTGGCGTACCGAAAAACAGCAGGAACAACATGCCCAGCAGCGGAATGCCCTGAATCAGTTCGACATAAAACCAGGCGATACCCTGGAGCCAGCGCTGGTGGGAAGTGCGCGCTAAAGCGATCAGCAACCCGATCACCGCACCGCAGGCAAAGGTGGCGAGTGCCAGCAACAGCGTCCAGCGCAGAGCGCTGATGATCATCCAGATATCATGAAGAGAAATACCGCGCATGCTTACCTCCGCGCCTGAAAGCGATACCACAGGATACGCAGCAGCACTTTCATCAGACTGACGGCGAAAAAATAGAGGCCGCAAATCAGCAGATAAATTTCAAAGCTGCGAAAGGTACGTGAATCGACGAAACTGCCGCTGTGGAAGATCTCTTCCACGCCAATCTGGGAAATCAGGCTGGTGCCAATCAGCGTCAGCACCATCTGGCTGGCCAGCGCCGGGAAAACGTTCTGCATCGCCGGTAGCGTCAGTACATGGGTGATGATTTGTCGCTTTGACAGACCCAGCGCTTCACCCGCCTCAGTTAAGCCGCGTGGCAGAGAGAGAAAACCAGCACGTAAAATCTCCGTCATATAAGCCCCGCAATACAGCGACAGGGCGATAATGCCCGCCACCGGTGGCGAAAGATGCAGCCCGAGGCTGGGCAGGCCGAAGTAGATCAGAAACAGCTGTACCAGCGATGGCGTATTGCGGAAAAATTCCACATAACAGCGCACCACACGCCGCCAGCCACGCCGGGCGTAGACCAGCGTCAGGGCGCATATTGCCCCCAGTGTCAGACCGAACAGGATCGATAACAGGGCATAGATGGCGGTTTCCAGCAGTCCTTTTGCCAGTACATCGCAATAGGGTTGCAGGGCGACGAAATCAAAGACGTAATCCATCGGCAACCCCCTCCTCCAGTTCGAAAATCGCTTCAATCTCCACCGTCTGGTTTTGTGGCAGCGAACCGGCGCCAATGGCGGAACGTGCGCCACGGCCAATCTGCTCACCAAACACCTGTACAAAGAGATCGGAACAGCCATTGATCACTTGTGGATGCTGTTTGAATACCTCATGGGCATTGACCCAGCCCAGTAGCTTGACCACGCTTTTGACGGCTCCGAGATCGCCGGTTGCCTGACGCGCCACCGCCAGTAAATTCAGGCCAGTCAGGCGCGCGTGGTAGTAGGCATCTTCTACGCTGACCTCACTGCCAACTTTGCCGGTATAAAGATGACCATTGGCTTCCAGTGGCCCCTGTCCGGAGAGATAAAGAAAATTGCCAAACAGCCGCCAGGTGACAAAATTTGCCACCGGGGTCGGTACCGGTGGTAATTCAATGCCCAACGCCAGCAGATGGCCGCTTAAGCGACATTCAGCGGGAGAGAATGGCGCTGCGATGGATGTGTTCATTTTTTGCCCTGAGTGTGTTTTTTCGGCATTATGAACACGCTGGTTTTTAATGGTCAACCATTATGGTTAACCAATAAGTAAGATGTATGGCCGATTTGTGAGACGGTTCACGTTAAAGCCGGAGGACAGCAGGGTGGCATGATAAGTAAAGGATCTGGCTGGAAATAATGACCTGACTCTGGTCTAAAACGTTGCTCGCCGAGACGTCAATCTCAGGCTATAATCGCCGCCAGCTGACCAAATTGGTCAGCCATTTACAGGTATTTTCAGGAGTCGCCGGATGAACAGCACTGATGACATCTCACAGCGTATTGTCGGTCACGACAAAACCGCTGCGGTAAGCGTTTATCGTTCCATAATGCAGGCCATCCGCGATGGGGATCTGAAAGCGGGTGATAAGTTGCCCAATGAGCGTGAGCTGGCGCGCCGCTTTGATACTTCCCGCAGCACCATTCGTAACGTGCTGGCCATGATGTCTACCCAGGGGTTGGTAACGCGTAAAGTCGGCAGCGGATCTTACTTATCCGATAACCTGCAAAACCAACTCAATGATGCCGATCGGCCGGTGGCCGCCTGGCATAAAGAAGTCCCGACCTATAGCGAAATCCTTGAAGGTCGCCTGCTGTTTGAACCGATGATGATGCAGCTGGTCACGGCGCGTGCGACAGAGGAAGATTTCACCAAAATGCGCCACCATTTGCAGGGCATTCGCGAGGCTCAGGAGTGGCTGCTGTATAAAGAACATATCTATGCGGTACACCAGGCGATGTTTGCTGCCACTCGCAACCGCTTTCTGATCCAGATTTTCGATAACGTAATCGCTGACCGGCGTGCGGTGCAGTATGACGGACAACATTCACTGCACTCGGCGGTTAATGAGATTGTGCGCGAGCAGACGCTGCGCGAGCTGACGCCGCTGGTAGAAGCACTGGAAGCCCGCGACGGTAAGCTGGCCCAGAAACGCGCGGATGATTACTTTACCCGAATTCTTGCCTCTCTGAGTGTTTACGGTTAACCACAGGACTGACAGCCTGAAGTGGGCGTGAAAAGAAGGGTGCCTGAGAGCCCGTGCCTGACAACAACCGGAACGGCGGGATGACTCCCGCCGTGGTGACCCTTACCTGATAGATTCACAGGCCATTGAAACAGCCACCTCCATGAAGTGGGGGCGGAAGCGTATCTCACAGAGATCCTTGCGCGAGCCCAGTATGACGGCGGTCACCGCCATGATCATAAAGGAGGCGAATAGCATCGCCGTAAACTGTTTCATGGTTGCTTCTCCTTCTTGCCTTGCGGCGCGTAAGAGGCTACCTTTATGTTGCGAGCATAAGGGGGCCTCAGGTTGATGGAAAATCTCTTGGGGCTTTTCTCTTTCTGCCGTCAGCCATGCTTAAGACAGAAAGTCTCAAGCACCCGCCGCAAGTCTACGCTGTGCCGCCTGATACTACAATTCTGCTAATGAGTAACGCGTGGAAGTAATCACACTGCGACTCCAGGCATTTATCCTGTTAAATCAGCGGTAAAGGCTATTTCCCGTGAAAAGCGATATTTGACGGAAAGGTGAAATTGAGTGGGGAACCGGGCGGGGAAGAAGGGTGCCTGAGAGCCCGTGCCTGACAACAACCGGAACGGCGGGATGACTCCCGCCGTGGTGACCCTTACCTGATAGATTCACAGGCCATTGAAACAGCCACCTCCATGAAGCGGGTGCGGAAGCGTATCTCACAGAGATCCTTGCGCGAGCCCAGTATGGCGGCGGTCACCGCCATGATCATAAAGGAAGCGAATAGCATCGCCGTAAACTGCTTCATGGTTGCTTCTCCTTCTTGCCTTGCGGCGCGTAAGAGGCTACCTTTATGTTGCGAAGCATAAAGAGCGGCCTCAGGTTGATGAAAATCTCCTGGGGCTTTTCTCTTTCTGCCGTCAGCCATGCTTAAGACAGAAAGTCTCAAGCACCCGCCGCAAGTCTACGCTGTGCCACCTGATACTACAATTCTGCTAATGAGTAACGCGATGATGTAATAGCATGACAGGATGACTGGTTATTGATTAAAAATCAGATGGATAGTGATTTTCTATGCCGGGAAAGGGTTTAACTGATAGCGAAACAGGCCCGGGCCTCCATCCTTGCTGTGCACCACGTTCATTTGTCGGAATGCCCATGACAATGCCAGAATGGGGAAAATCCCTTCGCGGGTGTCTTCCTTTATATCCATAATCCTCCCGTCATAACCTAACGTTCTTGTTGGCTTTTCACTCAGGATATATCCTGTATCTTTCTGCTTTTTCGGATCTATTGCCTTATGAATGCAGCCACGCGTCTGCTCTCTGTAGAACACCTCAGTCTGGCAACGCATGACCACCGCGTGCTGGTGGATGATGTGTCTTTCCATCTCGACCAGCGGGAAATTCTGGCGCTGGTGGGGGAATCGGGTTCCGGCAAGACGCTCACCTCGCTGGCGTTAATGAACCTGCTGCCTGCAAACGTCCTGCAAACCGCAGGAACGTTGCGTTTTCAGGACGAAGTGCTGGATGCGCGACGCATTGCCTCGCTGCGTGGTTGCCGTATCGCTACCGTATTTCAGGAACCGATGACCAGCATGAACCCAACGCTGCGCATCGGTGAGCAGATTGCTGAGGTGCTGGTGCGCCATCGTCAGTTCAGCTGGAAGCAGGCGCAACGTGAAGCGATAGCTCTGCTCGATCGGGTGGGCATCGTCAATCCTCAGCAGCGGGCGCGGCAATATATTCATCAGCTCTCGGGTGGTATGCGCCAGCGTGTGATGATTGCCAGTGCCATCAGCGGACAACCTGACGTGCTGATTGCTGATGAACCCACCACCGCGCTTGACGTCACTATTCAGGTACAAATCCTGTCGCTGTTGCAGGAATTGCAGCAGGAAATGGGGATGGGTATGTTGCTGATTACCCACGATCTCTCCGTCGTTGCACGCTATGCGCATCGGGTCTGCGTGATGCAACAGGGGCGTCTGGTTGAGCAGGGGGATGTGGTCAGCACTCTCGGCACGCCAGCGCATCCCTATACGCGTAAACTGATTAACGCTTCACTGTCTCATCTTCCCCCGGTGGTTCCCGTTCGTGAGAGCCAGACGCCACTGCTGGTGCTCAACAACATTTGTAAAAGCTACCCGATACCAGGTCGGTTGCCGCTGTGGCCAGCCAAACGCCAGACGGTGCTGCATCCCACCAGTTTGCAAATCCAGCAGGGGGAAATCGTCGGTCTGATTGGTGAGTCAGGATCGGGCAAAACCACCTTGGGCAGCGCGGCGATAGGCCTGATAGAAGCTGACAGTGGAGAGGTACAATTTCAGGGCCAGCGGCTACAGGGGCGGCAGCTCAGTACCCTGCGCCGTCACGCGCAGATCATTTTCCAGGACCCTTATGCCAGCCTGAATCCAAAAATCGCTGTCGGGGAACAGATCGCCGAACCGCTGCGCGTCTGGCAATTACGTCACGGTAAAGGTATCGATGCGCGCGTTAATGAGTTGCTGGATTTGGTGGGGTTAAAACCGGAACATGCCAGCCGCCTGCCTGGTGCATTTTCCGGTGGTCAGCGTCAGCGCATCGCCATTGCTCGCGCACTGGCGATGGAGCCAAAACTGCTGGTGGCGGATGAAGCCGTAGCCGCGCTTGATCTCTCGGTGCGCGGCCAGGTGCTTGCGCTGTTCAGCGAGTTACGGGAAAAGCTGGGTTTGTCGGTATTGTTTATCAGCCACGATCTCAGTGCGGTGCAGCAGCTTTGTGATCGGGTGGTGGTGATGTACCACGGGCGAATTGTGGAGGCGGGTGCGACTGCCAGTGTGGTCGGAGATCCTCAGGAGAGTTATACCCGTCAGCTACTGGCAGCAGCTCCCAACATTCAGCAGGCACTGGCCGGGCGGTCAGCGTCGTTGTGACAGCGGTGCCACCGGGGGAGTGACATGACAAGTTGCCTCCCGGTAAAAAATGCTATTGAGCTGGTCATCACGATAGGTTTGTATTTGCATCAGTGCCAATCTGGCGCGTTGTTTCTGGTATTCTTCATCGCTCAGCTGTAATTGTTGCACCGCTTCTGCCTGAAAGACTTTATCAATATCGTAACTCGATGCGAACAAGGCCCATTCCAGGAACGGGTCTTCATTTTTTTCAATATCCTGGCGGATGACGGCCTGCACCGTTTCTTCAATTCGCACAATAATGGTCAGTCGTCGCTGCAGGATACAGATGTCTGTCTCATCGAGATGGTGGTTATGTGCAAGAATGTCGTCAACATCCCGCATGCTGACCCTGATACCGAGGGTCAATTTCGCCAGAAATTCCTGTTCAGCTTTATCAATGTATTCGCCAACTATGCGGGTTCGCTGATTTTCAGCTTCGGCTAATCGGATCCGCGTTGTGGTTATTTCATGCTGCATATGCTGTAAACGGGGATGATCGGCTTGCGAGGCTGGATGCTCACTCTGAAGCATCGCGGGTGAGGTTGCCTGGGTGATTTCCTGCCTGAATCCGGGATGGTCAACGGCTAACAGCAGCCGACAGAGCGGGTTCTTCGCCACGATCACCCGCAGTACATTGTAATTGTTCTCCGTCGTGAGCGTTGGTGTGCCTGCTTCGTCTAACACCCTTTTTAATTTCTCTACCCACTCTGCGCCCGTTTGATATGCACGGTCCATTGCGCGGATAAACATCGCTTCAGTGGCAATATCAGCCGCAGTAAATGGCGGAACGCCAGCCTCCGATGTTTCATCTGACGCGAGAATGGCGCTAACGATGTTTTCCAGCACACTTTCTAAGTGCGGGGAATGTGGTTTTCCGGGGCGATAAGGATAATCGCTGATGGAGGATTGCAGCGTTTTCAGCACCGCTTCACCCGCTTTGGTGGTGATGACTGATTCGTGGTGATGAGAAGACAAATATTGGCGTGTATTGTGTATTTGCACGATACGGGTGGGGCGGTTTACTGGCTGCGCAGCAGGCGCGATATTCAGCCGCTGCGGACCGGATGAAGATGAGACAATCGGCATGTTTTCCTCCATGAATGCCAGGCTCCAGATAGCGAACCTATTACATCCTGGTCAGGACGGGAAAAAATCGACGCCGATCGCCTTTCACGGGAATTCAGGGAAGCAGGGGGAGCTCGTCGTGTTCTGCCCATTCATGCCAGGAACCGACATAAATGGCGACAGTGTCATAACCGGCCATTTTGAGCGCCGCCAGAATAGTCGCTGCACGCGCGCCGCGATGGCAATAAACCTGCAATTGCGCATCGCGTGGCAGACCGGCAGCTTCCGCTCGCCGTGCAATCTCAGCAACAGGCAGAAAGTGGCCATTCTCCAGCACATCTTCCCAGAACAGCAGCACTGAGTGCGGAATACGTCCGGCACGATGACAACATTCATGCACAAAGCTGCCATCAAATTCAGTCGGGCGACGTGCATCAACGTTAATGATTTTTTTGCCATCAGCGGCGATAACCTGCTGACGGCTACTGGCCCAGCGCCGGTCCCAAATGACCGCAGGCGAAGATGCCTGCTGCGTGACGGTGTAACTTAATCCTTCGCCGGGTTGCAGACCATAGCCTGCCGCTACCCAGGCATCGACACCGCCATCAAGAATTAATGCGTCATCCCGGCCCAGCAGCCAGGCGAACCAGGCTCCGCGAGGCGAGCGCATCCCGACCTGCTGTTCGAAAAATACCGGCGTTGCGGTCGGATCAGCCGCAAACAAAGGCTGGAGTGCTGCCGCAGCGTCGGCGGCCATTTTCTCCAGCCCCTCCGGCGTGCAATCTGCAATAAAGTAGTCGTAAACGTTGCAGTGCTGAGCATCGGGTAGCGTGGCGGCTTGCCACTGCCCCGCATCGCGTACATCAATTAGCAGGAAATGTTCCCCACGCGACTTTCTCATGCCCAGCTCGCTGGCTTTAATGATCATCCGCGACTCCGTTAAACAGGGGGTGTAGCGTTCCCAGTTGCTGTTGCTCTGCGGCCGCCAGTACGCGGGCGGCAAGGGCGATATCAAACACATTCAACCCGAAAGAGGAGAAATACACGCTGTCATCGGCAGCAGGTCGCCAGCCATCGATCACCAGCGTTTCCAGTGTGGCGGCCACATCCTGTGCGGCAAACTCACCTGCGCGGTACATCTGAAACAGGCTTTTGGCACTACGCTCGGCAAAATCCCCCCAGGCATCAACAACCACCTGGCTGCTGGCCTTGATCGCGGCAAAACTGACTTCGTGATAACCCACCTGAACGATCAACCGGCCAGGTTGTACTGCACAGGTATCGACGATCGGTTGTGCGGCACTGGTGCAGGTAATCACCGTGTCATAGGGGCGAGCCAATGCGGCAGCGAGATCGGGTTCTGGTGTAATCGCGGAGCAGCCAGCCACTTTTTCTGGCGTGCGATTCCACATGCCGATCTGCGTGATCGCCGGGAAAAGATGTTGCAACATGCGCAGATGCGCCTGTGCGTGCAGACCTGCTCCCAGCAGCAATACGCGTTGCACCGGGCGCGGAGCAGCATATTGCAGTGCCAGCGCGGTCACCGCAGCAGTGCGCGCGGCCGTTAATGCACCACTGGCCAGCAGACCACGGGGGACGCCGGTCAGGGCATCGTTGATCAGCGTCACCGCCAGCGCGGCGGGTAACGCATCAGGGCGTTGCGGGCGATGTGCAGTCCACTTCACGCCCGCAGCATTAAAATGTCCGCCAACCCTGGCGGGGAGTGCGTAGGCTTTACCGAGCGGAGTGGCGAGGTCAATATGATTCTCGGCAGGCATTTGTGCCTCGCCGGAACGCATTAACCCGATCACCGCCCGGACATCCGCCAGTGCCAGCGCGGGATCGTCACCACCCAGCAGTGCGACCGTGGCTTCATCCAGCACGCGCATTTACCGCTCCAGCAGCCGATCGGCGAAGGGATACAGTGCCGGGGATCCGCCGCAGTGCACGAAAGTCACGCGGGAACCCGGCGGGATGCGACCCTGTTCAACCAGCGACAGTAATCCGTGCATCGCTTTACCGGTATAGACCGGATCGAGCAACACGCCTTCCTGCTGTGCCAGTTGATAAATGGCATCGATACCGCCCGCAGATGGGATACCGTAAGCCTCACCGACGTAGCTGTCCTCAATCCAGATGTCTTCCGGTTGCCAGCGTTGTGGCCATTGCAGAAGATCGGCACAATCCTGCGCCATACCTGAAATTCGTGGCTGGAACCACTCCGCTTTGGCACTGACGCTGATGCCGATAACCTGCGTTTGCGGCCAGTAGCGACGTGTGCCGACGTGCAACCCGGCGAGGGTGCCGCCGGAACCGGTAGGGGCAATGATAAAATCCGGTGCCGGCTCGTCGCGTTCCGCCAGTTGTGCGCTGATTTCTTCAACTGCACGCACATAACCCAGCGCGCCGAGCGGCGTCGCACCACCCAGTGGGATGATCATCGGCTTTTCGCCGCGTGCGGTAGCCGCATCGGCGTGGGCCTGCATCGCCCCTTCGATCTGGCTGAAATAGCCATCCGGGTCGAGAAACTGCACCTCGGCACCGAATAGCTTGTCGAGCAGCAGATTGCCCTGCCAGCTGGCAGGGGGATTGCCACGCAGGACCAGCACCGGACGCATACCAAACTTACGCGCCGCCGCTGCGACCATTCGGGCGTGGTTTGACTGATGTCCGCCGGTGGTGATTACCACGTTGACGCCCGCCTGGCAGGCTTCTGCCATCAGGTACTCCAGCTTGCGGACTTTATTGCCGCCGCCGCCGAAGCCACTGTAATCATCACGTTTGATCGTTAAAGAAATCCCCAACGCCTCCCCGAGCCGGGGTAGCGGCTCGAGCGGCGTTGGGAAGAACCCCAACGGAACGCGTTTAAAATCATCGACTTTCTTCATGGTTGTTACCTGTAATATTTTGTTTTGGTACTTCTCTGGTGTTTCCCTGGTGTGGCGCGACCCGGCCAAAGGCCGGATCATTGAATGCGGTGAGCCACAGGCTCAGTGACTGCTGGAAGCGTTCCAGTCCGGTCAGCGTGACAAACTCGTTAACGGCATGGGCGTTGCCGCCATGGCCCAGCCCGCCAATCAGAAAGGCGGGCGCAATGGCGGCGAAGGCGTAGGCGGGGGCGCATCCCGGTGCCCACGGCCAGATTTGCGGGTCCGCTCCCAGCGTCTGATAGCTGGCAATCAACTCATCGACACCGCGCGCATGGCGGCGGAAGCGGGTACCGGGATAGCGATCCAATAACTCAAGCGTGGTGCCGGAGAGATCCGGTTGCGTAAGACGTTGTTGCGCGGCGCTAATCATCGCGTCCTGATCAAAATCAGGCGGGATGCGGAAGGCCAGTTCGGCACTGGCGCGATAAGGGATGACCCCACGTCCGCCGGTGGGATCGCTGTGTAACTCGGCCAGCGTCAGCACTGCGCTGCCCAGCAACGTTTGCAGGCAGGTGACGGTGTCACCTGCAATCATCAGGCGCTGACTGCGGCGGAAGCGTAATTCGTCATCAATACTGAATGACTGCGCCAGGGTGGTCAGCAACCCGGTAGCTTCATCATCAGGTGCGATATAGCCGAGCACGCCGCTCTGGCTGGCGGGTGCGATGGCATCCAGCGCCTGCACCATACGCCAGGCAGGGTTGGCAATCCAGCCAGCATTGCTGGCATGAATGGCTTCAGCCGGGCCACCCCAGTCACCACCGGTGACGCTTAAGCGTCCGTTAGCGAGACCGGTAAAGCCAAGATAGACGCGGGGCGCGCCGCCACCATATTCACAAAGTGACGGAAACAGCACCGCCTCGGCAGGCGCAACGGGACAGGGTTGCTGCGCGAGGTAACGCCGCAGCGTGCCACTGCCGATCTCCTCTTCACCTTCCAGCAGGATTTCCAGGTTGAAAGCGAGTTGATTGTCCTGCAACAGTTCGCGCAGCAGGATCAGCATCGCCGCGACCGGCCCCTTATTATTCTCGGCACCACGTCCGACAAAGACATCGCCCAGCTCGTCCCAGTGGCAAACGCCACCCGTGAACGGGGGCACATCCCAGCCTGCGTCATTAGCAGGCATCACGTCGTACATGTTGTAGAGCACGACTGTTTTGCTGGCACCGGTATCGATACGCACATGCACCACCGGGGGTGTCTCGGCAGGTTGCGCGTTAACCGGATAGATGGCCGTCGCGTGCAGCTGCTCCACCATCCAGCTTTCCAGCCAGGCGGCAAGACCGCGCTGTGCCGCAAGCTGACCCGCCACGCTTGGCCAGCGCGTTAACTCACTCAGCAGGTCTAAGGTGGCGGTAAGTCGGCTCACAGGCGGATCCTCGGGTTAAGCACCAGATACAGCAGGTCGATCAGCAAATTGATCACCACAAACACCAGCGCGGCCAGCAGCACGATGGCCTGCACCAGCGGGAAGTCGCGGTTCTGAATCGCCTGAATCGCCAGACGACCAATTCCCGGCCAGGCAAAGATAATCTCAGTCACCAGCGCACCACCCAGTAGCGAGGCAAAGTACATGCCCTGCACGGTAATCACCGGAATCAACGCATTGCGCAACCCATGTCGTACCACGATGCGCCAGGCGCTCAGCCCTTTAGCACGTGCGGTGCGGATATAATCCTGTTGCAGCACATCCAGCAGACTGGCGCGGGTCAGACGCGCGACGGCGCTCATATAAAACGCCCCCAGGCTGATAGCGGGCATAATCAGCGCGGAAAAGCTGCCGTAGCCACTGGAGGGCAGCCATTGCAGATGAAGGCTGAAGAATAAGATCATCAGCAGTCCCAGCCAGAACACTGGCACGGCCTGGCCGCTAAAGGCCACCAGGCGGCAAAGCAAATCCCAGAAGCTGTGTGGTCGCAGGGCGCTGACGATGCCCAGCAGCAGACCGAGTAACGAGCTCCAGGCCAGCGCACTGACAGCCAGCAGGGCGGTGGCGGGCAACCGCTCGCCAATCAGCGCCAGCACGGGCTGGCTGTAGCGCAGCGATTCACCGAAATCACCCTGTAGCACGCCGCTCAGGTAATGACCGTACTGCCACAGCAGCGGACGGTCGAAGCCCATGCTGTGACGAAAGTGAGCGATTTCCTGCTGGCTGGAACCCGGCGGCATCATTAACGCTGCCGGATCACCGGTCAGATGCAGGCTGAAGAAAATCAGCAGCGATACCCCCAGCAGCACCAGCACCGACTGACCGAGGCGGTTGATTAAAATGTTCAGCATTTTAGTCAAGCCTCGTGTGGGTGCGGCGCAGTAGCGCATCGCCCAGCAGGTTGCAGCCAATCACCAGCGCGGCAATCACCAGGCCGGGATACAGCACCAGCCATTGCGCCAGCAACATATAGGAACGGCCTTCGCCAATCAGATTACCCAGCGTGGGGGTTGGCGGCTGAATGCCCATACCGAGAAAACCGACCGACGCTTCCAGTACAATCAGACGCGGAATATCCAGCGTCAGCAGCACCACCAGTGGGGTGAGCAGGTTCGGGAGAATATGGCGCAGCAGGATGCGCAGCGGCGAGAACCCCATCGCCTTCGCCGCCTGGATGTACTCCAGCTCGCGGATTTCCAGCGTTTTGGCACGGGCCACACGCGCATAGATCGCCCAGCTGGTCACCCCCATGATCACGATGATGTTGGTGGTGGATGTTCCCATTAGCGCAATCACCAGCAAAATCAGCAGAATAAACGGCACCGCCAGCTGAATATCAATCAGGCGCATAATCAGGGCATCAACCCAGCCACCGGCATAACCGGCGATCATGCCCAGTGCGACCCCCGCTACGGCACCAATGGCCGCCGCCAGTACCACCACCAGCAATGAAAGGCGGGTACCGGCCAGAATGCGCGATAACAAATCACGTCCTAACTGATCGGTGCCCAGCCAGTGGCCGGGACTACCGGGTGGCAAAAACATGTCGGCCAGCTGATTAGTTAAGGGATCAGGCAGCGGCAGCCAGGGGGAAATCAACGCAGCCACAATCACCACGATCAGCAGCAGGCTGCCGATCACGGCGTCACCGTAAAAAATCCGGCGTGGGCGACGTTGTAACGCTGCCGCTGGCGTAATCATTTCAGCCTCAGATCGTACAGCGGGATACGCGCATCGACGCGCCCTTTAAACGTCAGCTTGTCGCTGTGCGCATACAGGGTATCTTCACGATAGAGCGGAATCAGTGGCTGCTGCTCGGCGACACGCTGCTGAATCTGCTCCAGCAGTTTTTTGCGTTTATCGGCATCAACCGTCTGGCGGCTCTGGTCCAGCAGCTTATCCAGCTCAGGATCGTTAACTGTGGAGTAGGGTTCGCCGCTGTGCAGAATCGGGAACAGCGCGGCATCGGCGTCCAGCGTCTGGGTTGAACCCCAGGCCAGCATATACATCGGAGCCTGTTTCTGTGCTGCAACCTGCTGGGTATAGACCGACCACTCTGGCACTTCCAGCTGCGCTTTTACGCCAATGGCGCTGAGATCCTGCACGATGGCCTGCGCCACATCGGCGCTGGCGATATAGCGACGCGGAGCCTGGAAGCGCAGGGTAAAACCATTCGGATAACCTGCCTGCGCCAGCAGCGATTTGGCTTTCGCCACATCCTGCACCGTGGCCAGCACGGCCAGATAACCAAAGTCATTGGCACCCGCCATGGTGCCGGTTGGTGTGCCGTACCCGTGCAGCAATTGCTGGGTGTAAGCCTGACGATTCAGCGCCAGCGACAGGGCCTGACGCACACGGACGTCGTTAAGCGGTTTTTCGCTGTCTTTCAGACCAAGATAGATGGTCAGCCCGCCGCCTTTCACTTGCTCAAGCTGTACGCCAGGACGGTTTTTCAGTGCCGGGACCAGGTCAGCCGGAACACTTTCCACCAGCTGCACTTCACCGGTCAGCAGCGCGGTAATGCGCGAGGTCGCTTCCGGAATCGGACGCCAGGTGACGCGATCAATCGAGGGTTTGCCACGCCAGTACGCATCGTTGGCGACCATCACCACTTTTTCATCCGGGATGAAGGTATCAAGCTTGTAGGCTCCGCTGCCGATCGGTTTGCGCGCGAACTCGCTGGCACCCACTTTTTTCACATAAGCGGGGGGAACGATATAGGCCGGATAACGACTCATACGCGTTGGCAGCAGCGGATCCGGGCCGTTAGTATGGATCAGCACCTGATAATCATTGACCACTTCAACCGACTTGATCGTGCGGATGTAGGAGATGGTCGGGGCATGGTTGGCCGGATCCAGAATACGGTCGATGGAGAATTTCACCGCCTCAGCATTCACTGGTTCGCCATCGGTAAAATTCACCCCTTTGCGCAGGTTAAATTGCCAGGTGGTGTCATTGATGGCTTTCCAGTCAGTGGCCAGACCGGGTTGCAGCGACATGTCGTCGGCACGGCGAACCAGGGTATCGAAGATGTTATCTACGAGGGTGGCCGCTTCTTTGAGAAAGCCGGGGTCCATCGCCGTCGCCGATGCGGGCTGGGCAATGGTGAGTTCTGCTGCCTGCAGAGTGGTGGGCAACAGGGCAAACAACAATGCTGTAGTAGCAAACTTCACTGCAGGTAGTCTCATAAACTTCATCCCAAAATGCATTCGGTAACGTAGTGAAAAGAGTGGTGCTGCCAGGAATCTGTGCTTCGCTTGTTTTGTAATACATGATATATCCTATAGCGAGCATTGATGGCAACAAAACATTTAAATTTCTTACCATTTGCAGAATCCGGGAAAGGACAAGACGCATGATTGAGATGGAAAAAGCACAGCGGCTGAGCCTGACAGCCCAGGTTGAAGCCACCCTGCGTAGCGCCCTGATTGTCGGCAAACTGAAACCCGGCGCCCGCCTTGTTACCCGTGATCTCGCGGCACAACTGGGGACCAGCATCACCCCGGTACGTGAGGCCTTGTTACGCCTGGTTTCTGCCGGTGCGCTCAAAGCCACGCCGGCAGCGGCGTTTCTGGTACCGGATATGCCGTTGTCGCGTTATCAGGAAATCACACTGATACGTAAGCAACTGGAAGGCTTAGCGGTGAGGATGGCTGTGCCCAATATCAATAAAAAACAGCTCACCGAACTGAAAAAACTCTGTAATCGCTTTATGCAGGCCAAGCTGAACGGGGAAGTGGAGGCTGCGCTGGAGGCGAACCGTGCTTTTCGTTTTACGCTGTATGGTTTCGCGCAAATGCCTACGCTGGTGGGGCTGATTGAACAGCTCTGGGTACAGATCGGTCCCTGCCTGAATTACCTGTACCCGCAATCAACGGAAATGGTGAAAGGCCACAACTACGATCGCCTGCTGGAGGCGATACAATCGCAGGATGTTGCGGCTGCTGAACAGGTGGTGTTAAAGGCGATCGATGACGGTACGGCGATTTTGCTGAAGACGTATTTTGTTTGAATACTTAGCCACAAATTAAAAACGCCCCACCTCTCCAGGATCTCAAAGCCGTTTTTGTGTGGTGATAATCAGGATGCGCAGCCTGACATTACCCATCAATCGCAAACGGCATCATCAATGGGTCTTTTTCAGACCGTTTTTCAGCCTGAATCTACGTTCTGCCCGACCGGGTATCTCCCCCTGATCACGTTTTTAAGAATGTTCCTGGAATTTATCAGATCCAGTTAAAAATATTGAAACAAAAATACGTTAAGGTTACTTATTAATCACGAAAATTATCTCAAACCTCCTGAGGGAATATAAAATGGCAATAGATACTTTTTTAAAGGTTGAAGGCGTAACCGGCGAGTCAAACGATTCAAATCATAAGAACTGGACAGATGTATTGTCATTTACCTGGGGAGCATCTCAGCAAGGTAACATGGCGGTAGGCGGTGGTGGCGGGAGTGGTAAGGTCAATTACCGCGATTTGCAAATCCAGGCACTTATCGATAAATCCACACCCTCCATTTTAAAATTCTGTTCCAGCGGTAAGCATGTTAATAAAGTTGAAATTTCCATATGTAAAGCCGGCGGCTCTCAGGTGGAATATTCCCGTATCGTTCTGGAAGAGGTGCTGGTGACGCTGGTCGAATTTGCTGGTGTAGGCCACACCGACACGATTGTTGTTAACTATCGCTTCCAGGCGGCTAAAGTGACTCTGCATTATTGGGAACAGACTGAACAAGGCACTAAAGGCGCTGAAACCCAATCCGGTTGGGATATAAAACAAAATAAAGAAATATAATTTAACCACGAGGAGATGCTATGGCAGACCCAACGCTGGAAGTCGAGTCGGTATTAAAGGGGAGCCTGCTTAGTCAGGAGGATCTGCGGGTTATTCTCACCTTTGTTAATGAATTGGATAGCGAAACTCTGGCACAGTTCGAAAGTGATACTGATTCTGGTATCATGAATGAATTCATGAAGTTACAGCTTGCCAGCCAGCGCAGACTTGAGGAGGAAGATTATGCTCCGCATCGGGATGAGGAGGAGAGCATAGGCCTGAGGAATATGGCGGGTAGCACCCTGGATAATAATCAGGAGGTTTTCCAGAATTATTCAACCTCAATCAAGGGATACGGTGGCAACGTGTATGACGAGACACAAAAAAGTAATTACTCTATGGCTGCCCAGGTTGTGTCTGTCATTGGTGCTTTCTCGGGAGCCGGTTCCCTTTTTGCCACAACAGCCGCCGCTCAGGCTGGTGAAGCATTGATGAGCAATATCTATGTGCGTTATACGCTGGGAGCCATTGGTGTGCTGGGAATATCAAGCGGCTGCGCGCTGGCGGTGCGCAACTTACTTTCTGATCGCCAGGTCGCAACGAATAAAAAATTGCTGGATGCTATGAAGAAAATGGCGAAAGCGAGAGTCAAGCTCACGACATTTTTTAATGAGACTCGCGTTAAAATATTCAAGGATGAAGAGAAGGCAAAGAAAAGTGCTTTACTCTATATGAACCGTCGGCCAGTTAATCTTGCTGGCGCAGGTAATGTACAGGCGCGGATGGAAAAGTTATTTTCAAATGTGTTATTAACCGACACTTCGCCACTGACGGCGAAGATATTGCTCCAAAGCAATGACTATTATGTCTCTTTGAACGATGACAGTAATCACCCAACGACTATTTCCAAAGATGACCTGAAGCTGATGGGTGAAATTGCAGGTATGTTTTAAATGGATCAGAGGGCCAGGTGTTTGTTTTCGTACGGTTGGCCCTCTTACCGTTAGCTCCCCCAGCGACTGCGCAGATAATTGACCGCCTCCTGTGTCTGCGGCTGGTTCAGATAGTTTTCCCGAAACAGAATCGTGCCACTAATCTGTGGCACGGATTCATTCAAATCGAGTTGTTTTTTCAGCTCTGGCACACCGCCATTGACTGTCCAGTCGGGTTCATTTTTTGACGGCTCCCCGACTTTGTAGAAGGCGACGCCGATGTACAGCCGGGTATGGGTGGGTTTCACCACATTTGCCCACCAGTTTGCCAGCACATCATAACGGGCAGCCTGACGGGAGAAGGGCCAGTAAATTTGCGGGGCGATATAATCCAGCAATCCCATCTGCACCCAGCGGCGGGTATCGGCATAGGCTTCGTCATAGGCTGCCGCGCCACGTGTGTCGGAGCCTGCCGGGTCATGGGAAAGATTGCGCCACACGCCTGCCGGGCTGACACCAAACTCCACACCGGGCTTCAGTTGTTTGATGGTACGCGATACCTGCTCAATCAGTTGCTGCGTATTGTGACGCCGCCAGTCCGCTTTGGAAGCAAATCCCTGACCATAGGTTCTGAAGGTCTGGCTGTCGTTAAGAGTGGAGCCAGCCGATTCCGCATAGAAATAGTCATCAAACTGCACACCATCAACCGGATAACGGGAAACCACTTCGGCGACGATACTGGTGATCCAGTCTCTGACTGCCGGAATGCCGGGGTCCAGCACAAAACGATCGCCTGCGGTGCGGATCCAGTCACGGTGCAGCACAAATACGCTGGCAGGATTAAGTGACAGTGTCGCGTTGAGTTCTGCTACGGTTGAGGCTTTGGTATTGACAGAGACCCGATAGGGATTGAACCACGCGTGGACTTTCATGCCGCGTTTGTGCGCTTCATCCAGCATAAATTGCAGAGGGTCATAGCCGGGATCGGCACCAATTTTGCCGGTCAGCATATCTGACCATGGCAAAATTTTTGATGGCCACAACGCGGTGCCATCGGGTTTCACCTGGAAGAAAACGGTATTGATGCCAAGGCTTTTCAGTTTATCCAGCTTGTCAGTCAGCGCCTGCTGTTGCTGGCTAATGCGGCTGGCAGCGCTGCTGGCATTCACGGAGTTGACGGGCGGCCAGTCGAGACGGGAGACCGTCGCCAGCCAGACGCCGCGCACCGGTTGCTGGCTCGCTACGGGGTGCTGTGCTGGCAGGGGGTGTTTCGCTACCGAAGGAAACGGCGTAACCAGCGATTTCGGTGGTTCTGAAGAACAACTGGCCAGCAAAAGCGCGCCGGCAACCACGTAGCCTAACTTTTTAACGAAAGTGGCGATGATGAGCTCCAGTGCTTTTCGGGAATCGCGCGAAGAGAAACATTCTCTGATGATCCGAATTAAAGTCAAGATGTTAGCTGTTTAGCTTACCCTCAGCAGTTTCTGCCAAACTCCGGCTGATTGCCACATAAATGTATTAAGCGCAGGCCAATAAAATCATTAATGTTTTCAGTCCATCACCTAATCTGGAGCGCATGTTCGCATTCTTTTACCCGGAGAAATGGTTATGAAAGTACAAAAATTAGCACAGCCGGCTGCCATCAAGGTTTTAGAACCCTGGGGAACGGTTGCAGGGTTAGAAGGGGCTTCCGCCGTGCAGTTATTAGGATTACAGAAAGTGATTCCCGGAAAAGAGGATATCGATACGGGAATATTTGCCTGTAGCGCTGGCAGCTATCGACGTTCAGTCAAACAGGCGGAGATTATGCATTTCCTTGACGGTAACGGTTCATTCACGCCAGACGGTGAGGAGACATTAACCTTTACGCCAGGAGACACATTTTTCTTTGCGGCAGATACCGAAGGCACCTGGGTGATGGAAACGCCGATGCGCAAACTGTATGTCATTTTTGATGCAAGCTGATGCGGCATGCCACAGCTTGCATCCCACCCTGATATAATTATTTGAGTAACAACCGCACGCCCAGTGTGGCCATAATGGCCCCGCTGGTCTTATCGATGAATCTGCGATATTTCATATAGATCCGGCGCGGCCTTTCGGTGGAGAGCGCCAGTGCGACGACCACATACCAGCCGGCATCGATAACGAAGGCCATGATGGGCAGTGCGATATACATCGACAGTGAAATATGTGCGCTGAGGGTTGCGGTAAAGATACTGGCAAAAACCAGTGCGGTGTGTGGGTTACTTATCTGGGTGATTAGGCCAACACCAAACGCCCTACCTGCACTGATGGGGGCTGCCTGGGTTAGTTCTGCTGAAGACGTCTTCCCCGGACGAAACATATTCAATGCCAGCCATAAAAGATAACAGCCGCCCGCAATCTTCAGGGTGGTATACAGTGACGGAACCAGCGTCAGCACCGTATGCAGTCCCGCCAGCGCTACCAGCGCAAAGAGTATCGAACCGACACCCATCCCCGCTGAAACGAACAGCCCGGCACGGCGGGAGGAAGCCACTGCTGTCCTGGCAACCAGCAAAAAGCTGGGTCCGGGACTCATAGCACCTAATAACAGTGCGCCACCTGTTGCGGCTAAAGCCAGTAAATCGCCATCCATATCTTTCTCCCCTGAAATGAATTGTTGTTGAATACTCTCAGACCGTTCTAAACCATCCGCACGCTAATCGCACCAGAATCAACATCACTACAGAAAATCACGTTAGCATAGCTAGATTCATCATCAGGAAAAAAACTATGGCTCACCCAGACAACCTTGAGTTATTCGCCCGAGCAGCAGGTATCGCCGGGCCGTTTTTACCGGAGCTTCAGACATTGCAGCTTTTGCACCGAGCCTGGCCGCAAACCATTCCGTTTGAAAATATCGACGTGCTGCTCAATCGACCGGTCAGTGTGGAGCTGGCCGCTATCGCCGAAAAACTGCTGATAAACCGACGCGGTGGTTACTGTTTCGAACACAACTTGCTGTTTAAACAGATTCTGGAGGAGGTGGGTTTTGCGGTGACGCCGCATCTTGCGCGAGTGGTATGGGGGCTGGCGCAACCGGAGGTCAGGCCGCAGACGCATATGTTGCTGATCGTCACGCTGAACGGTAGCAAATATCTTGCTGATGTGGGATTTGGCAGCGTTAGCCTGACTGCGCCGCTGCGGCTGGAAGAGGGCGAACAGGATGGACTGGTGCTGGAGCGTATCAACAGTGACCAGTGGTTACTCTCCCTCGGCGGCGAAGCAGGTAAAAAACTAATGTACGTGTTCGAAGAACGCCAGTGCGAATTCCCGGATATTCTGGTTGCCAACCATTTTGTGGCGACGCATGAAAGCTCGCTGTTTTGCCATAACCTGGTGATGGCGGGTTTGCTGAAAGGTGAGCAGTACAATTTGTTTAATCAGCATCTGACCATCCACGGATGTGAGAGGGCCAAACAGCAGACGCAGACATTGGAAGAATTTGCGCGCGTTGTCAGTCTGTTTTTTAGCCGCCCGGATGTCGTGAGTGATGAGGATATGCGGGCCATTTACGCAAAAGTCTGTTTAGCTGAGTAAACCCGCCCCGACGTTCACCGATAAGCCCAGAATCGCCAGATTGAAAACAAAGGAAATCACTGACTGCAGCAACGCGATTTGCCGCATGTCGGTGGTTCCGGTTGCCACATCGGCGGTTTGTGAAGCCACGGCGATGGTGAAGGAAAAATAGAGGAAATCCCAGTAGCCGGGTTCCTGCGGTTTTTCCGGGAAGATCATCGGGGTGACGTCTTTACTACGGCGCAGGTAGTGATGATGGGCGTAATGCATGGCGAAGGCGGTGGGCAGCAAGGCCCAGGAGACCACCAGCGTTGCGCCGGTCAGCAGTAAATGCATCGCACGGGGTGTCCCGGAGAGATGCTTGAGCGATGGCAGTTCCAGCAGGATCGCCAGGATACTGACCAGGCAGCCGAGAGTTACCAGGCCCAGCACCAGCCCTGCGCTCTCATCCTGCATCCTGGCGATATGCGGGATATCTTCCACCCCGGTACGCAACATGCGAAACCACATAAAAAACAGATAGAGCCATGCCAGCACATTCCAGCCGATTAGCAGGCGTTGCAGATACCCCAGTTGAGCAGGAAGGGCAAAATAGCA
The DNA here is from genome assembly GCF_047947045.1 of Pantoea sp. App145. Lineage (NCBI taxonomy): Bacteria > Pseudomonadati > Pseudomonadota > Gammaproteobacteria > Enterobacterales > Erwiniaceae > Pantoea > Pantoea sp. App145. The sequence continues at coordinate 12,542 of NZ_CP133292.1, read as the reverse complement.
CACCACGCCAGCCAGCATCGCGATCAGCAGGCGTGAGCGGGCGTGATAATAATTTCTGAAAGAAAAAGTCATGATGTGAGTGACTTAGCGATGGCACGATAGAATAACTGTAGACGCCCGCGACAGTTTTCTCCTCCCGCCGCATTGCGCGGCGGGCAGGAAACATCATTGTCTGCCCGCCTGTAAAACCGTCAGGCTTTCCTTCAGCAATTCCTCACCGCGCGCCAGTTGGCGCATATATTGCGTCTCCAGCATCAGCCAGTAGCGGTCGCTGCAGTTCTCACGTCTGTGACCACTCAGCAATTGCATTCCGGGAAAGGCGCCACCGTGATAACTCAGGTCCGGATGGTAATCATCGCTGGCGCGATAACGCAGGCGATGCCAGAGGGTAATCGCAGCCTGCTGGCTCGACGGGTGATGTGATGAGGCACATTCGCGCAGCAAAGCATCGAGCCATGTCGCCCAGGTTTGCAGGGAAAACGCCGGATCGACAGCACTTTGTAGCTGCGCCAGTGCATCACTCAGCTGTTGCAGGTAATGCTGCGGGTCTGTCGGCAGCACATCCTCACGGAGCAGCTGCTGCAACCAGTGATAATGAATCTGCGCATCACGCAATAGCAGAGCTTCATCAACCTTATCCTGCGTGTCTTCTTCTGTATGCCACCACCAGCCGCCACCGCTGCCGGGCGACAGGGTGGTGCGCACCAGAGGGGTTTCACGCAGCGCGAAGTGCAGTGGGATGCTGACGCCCCAGAAGGATTGATCGGCACCTTTTCCGAGCGGCGTAATACGCTCAGCGGGTTTACCTGTCACCGCATACAGCGCCTGATTTAGCCATGTGGGAGATTCGGCACCGCTGGCGTTGATCACCAGCTCACTGCCATCGACACAACCGGGAGAGTCAACATTGATATGTGCCACGGCATGACGCAGCAACGCTGCGCGATGACTGTCGGCATACCATGCCGAACCGCCATAACGGGCATTCGAATGCCCCGGCCACCAGGCAATGCGCAAACCGCGCTGTAGCGGCTGCGGTGAGCGGGAAAACGCCAGGGCCATCGCCAGACAAAGCGCGTTACCCGTAGCGTTGTCGGTGAGTCCCTGGTGCCATGAGTCGTAGTGAGACGAGAGCAGCACAAACTCATCGCTGCGACCGGGAATGTCCACCACCGGCAATGAACAGCGTGCAACGTGTTCATGGACTTCTGTGGTGATCCTCGCCCGCACGGGTTGCTGCTGTAAGTGGCTGAGCAGCGCCTGTCCCTGTGGCTGATTAATAGTGATGACCGGGATAGTGGGATAACGCACGGCATCATCCGGTACGGGTGTGCCCCAGATCGGCCCGACCGTCTCCTCATGCAGCGCAGTTTCGGCGGATCCCCAGATATGAATCAGCCCCGCGGCCCCCGCCTGCATCAGCCGTTGCACATAATCTTCAAAGCCCTGATCGGCTACCACCAGTTTGCCGCGGACCGATGCGGCCCACGCGGCAGAAGCCTTATCGGTGACAAATGACATCGACTGGCGATCATAGAACAGTTCTGCTTCGCAACCCTCAGGGCAGCTGGCGGAGAACGAGCGGGTTTTGGCCTGAAACTGCATGGCAGGATAGTCTGGCAGAGTCAGGCTGGCGGAGAGCGGATCACTCAGCCACAGCGCACAGCTTTCACGGGTGAAGGGAATGCCGTGTTGCTCCAGCAGCGCGCACAGCACCTCTGCGCCGCGCTCGGCATCCTCACTGCCGGAAAGCCGGTGCAGTGAGGCAAACGCATCCAGCAATTGCCGCATGATGATTTGCCACTCACTGGGCTGCATTCACCGGCTCCGTGCGCGTCACTTTCATCTCCAGATTGCCAAAGTAATGCTGCTTCACCTTTTCCCAGGTGCCATCGGCCATCACTTTAGCCAGCCCGGCGTTAAGCAGCTGCTGCATCTTCTCATCACCTTTACGCACGCCATAAGCTGAGCCGATGCTGAACAGCAGGTCATCCCGCACTTCCGGGCCGATCAGCGCGAAATCTTTGCCTTCCGGTTTGTTGAGGAAACCGTAAGTTACCGCCACGCCGGGACTCAGCGCACCATCAAGACGGCCTGCCGCCAGGTCCTGATAGATCACATCCTGATCGGGGTACATCACGATATCTACCCCTTTAGGTGCCCAGTATTTATTGGCGTACATCTCCTGGATTGACCCTTGTTGTACAGCGATACGCTTGCCCTGCAACGAGGCGACGTCAGGCTGCAAGTTACTGCCTTTATGCGCCACCAGTTTAGTGGGGATATGGTAGATAAAATCGCTGAAATCAATCGATTTCTGGCGTTTCGCCGTAGCACCCAGTGGCGAGATAAAATCCACCTTGCGTGCCATCAGTGACGGAATTTCGGCATCGAAACTGCTTACCACATATTCACACTTCACCTGTGCCGCTTTACAAACCGCATTGGTGATGTCGATTTCAAAACCGGTTGGTGTCCCTGACGCATCACGGTACTGGAACGGGGGATAACTCAGGTCTGCGCCCACGCGCAGGGTTTCACCGGCTGACCACGCCTGCGCACTCAGCGCCATCGTCATCATCGCTAACAGGGTTACAGCAGACTTCATTGGGATTCTCCAGCAGGATAGTGAACAGAACGCCAGGCGGTGAATTCATCACGTACCGCCTGCAAGGCCGCAGGGTCGAGTAAATCGAGCGCCGTCATCGCCATGGCTTTGGCGGCATTCAGCATAGCTTCCATACCGGCATCTGACCCGGCTGCGGCAGCAAATTCGGGTGTATGTGGCACTACATCGCCAATACGCAGGTAAGGGTGGATGGCGGCTGTGATTTGGCTGACATTGCCGATATCCGATGAACCCACGCCGCCACGTTCTGGCGGCGCTTCGGTAGTCAGTCCCAGCTGCTCCAGGTTGTGCTGAAACAGCCCGGCCAGCGCCAGATTGTTATTGCGTTCGGCATAGGTCAGCCCTTCTTCAATCTCCAGCCGTGCGCCGCTCATTGCCGCTGCCGCTGCTGCTGCCGCAAACACTTTCTGCCGGACAATCTGCAGGCCGCCCATGGTGGCCGCGCGCAGCAGAAATTTCGCTTCGGCATAGGCTGGAACGATATTGGTCGCGCTGCCGCCATGAGTGATGATGCCGTGCACACGGACGTCATCGGTAAAGAACTGACGCAACGCATTCACTCCAACAAAGGTCTGAATCACGCCGTCCAGCGCACTGATACCCAAATGGGGGGCAGAGGCGGCATGCGCCGCTTTACCATAAAACTTAAACACGGCGTCAACGCAGGCCAGCGCGCCTCGGGTCACCATATTTTTCTCTCTGGGGTGGAACATCATCACCGCGTCTGCGCTGTCGAACAGCCCGGCGTTGGCCATGATAATTTTGCCGCCGCCTTCTTCCTCTGCCGGGGTGCCCATCACCTCCAGGCTACCGTGGGTCAGCGTGCCACTGTTCACCAGCGCCAGTGCTGCTGCCACTGAGGCGCTGCCGATCAGGTTATGACCGCAGGCATGGCCCAGTTCGGCCAGGGCGTCATATTCCGCCAGCAATACCAGACGGGGACCGGGGCGACCGGTATCGAAACGGGCGCAAAAGGCGGTGTCCAGACCCGCCAGTGGCTGCGTCAGCGTAAAGCCCGCCGCCGCCAGCGGTGCCTGTAACCGCTGTGCCGCACGATGTTCATTGAAACTCAGCTCCGGATCGCCGTGAATCTCACGCGCCAGCGTGCTCATCGCCGCGCGGATCGCCTCTACAGCATAAATAATTTTTTGCTTTTGCTCAGTCATGGTGCAGTGCAGACTCCATAAACACCAAGTTGGTGCATCTAATTTATTGAATTAAATCCTGTTATTCAGATATACCCCGCTTTATCACAAAAGCCCAATTGAGCTTTTTTATTGCTTGCGTCATCAACACAAAAAATATTTTATGGATGGGAGAAAACAGGAAAGCAGAGATGAACGAGAAAGACTGGCTGATCATTTTTACTGTCTGGCAGCACCAGAACATCACGCGCGCAGCGCAGCAGCTGTATACCTCACAGCCCGCGCTGAGTTATCGGCTGAAGCAGATTGAGCGCAAACTCAATGTGCAGCTGTTTGAAGAAAGCGGTCGCAGCCTGATTTTCAGCGCCCAGGGACGTTATCTGGCGCAGCACGCCGATAAGATGTTGCAGGAATCGCAGCAGCTGCGGCAGACGCTGCACAGCCTCAGCCAGCCACGTCAGGGCGAGCTGCGCATTGGTGTTACCAGCAACTTTGCTGCCTATCGGTTGCCTGAGATCCTGGCGCGGTTCAGCGAACTGCATAGCGGCATCCGCGTCAATCTGGTCAGTGGCTTAAGCGAAGAGATGTATCAAAAACTCCAGCGTGACGAAGTACATGCCGCACTGGTGAAAGATGATTATCATTGGCGAGACGGTAAGCGGCTGGTGGATATTGATGATTACTGGCTGGTCAGCCAGCAGCCACTCGACCTGCGATTATTGCCGCAGCTGCCACAAATTCGTATCAATCATGGTGGGCATATCACTCATCTGATTGAGCGCTGGTGGAACGCCAATTTCACGCTGGCACCGCGCGTGGCAATGCAGGTGGATAAGCTGGAAGTGTGCCTCGCGATGGTGGAGCGTGGTCTGGGTTATGCCATTGTATCGAGCTATCAACCTCTGTCAGAACGGCTGTGGTGCCAGCCGCTGCAGGTGGCGGGGGAGACGTTGAAAAGCCGCACCTGGCTGTTGTATCAGCACGCCAGTCACGATGCCTCGGTGATCATGCCTTTCGTTGAAATGTTTGCTGATTTAAACCTCTGAAGCCTCAGAGGTTGCCAATATTACCTGTTAATTCCAGCCCGATGGGATGCTGATGGTCTGCCAGCCATTGCAGCAGTGACATAAAATCTGTCTTGTAACGAACATTGCTGCAAATATCATCTTCGGATGTGCGCCAGATTTGCTGCAGCAATTCGGCCAGACGGTCTTTGGCATCCTCCTTGTCTTGCCCATGCCAGGTGGCGTCTGCCGCTTCCGGCAATTTAAGCAAAAGATGCAACCCCTCTATTCGAAGGGCATCAGCCGCCGGGGTCTCCAGCCAGCCTGTTACTGCAGTGAGATATTGCACATCAGCTTTTTCATCCTCGCAGTACCTGCGGACATTGTTCCATACCAGCGGTGCGATGTCGGCGCAGTCACGCGTCCAGCAGTGAAGCAGTGAGCCTTTTATTCCGCTTAACGATTGCCAGATGTCATGATGGTTGCGCCATTTTTTATCCTCGGGTAGGGCCGCCACCATGTTGTTGTAGCGGCCAATTAACGGCCCAAGTTTTCCCCGTGATATTTTGTCAGTGAGCCCATGCCTGTAGAGACCTGACAGGAAATACTCGCACCACGATGCGCAGGACAGGGGAAGACTTAATAGTAGCGCCCAGCAGTGATCGGGCTGTTCATCAGGCTTTAGCTGTAAACAGGCTGAAGCTATCTGATTGATCAGGTCGATCTCAGCGGATTGCAGCAAGGCTGCATCTGACGCTGGTTTTTCGGGTAGCGAGTTGATCACCTCAACGCGGGATTTGAGTGCGTTAAACAGAAAGTTGATTCTGTAATGTCGCTCATCCGGGGAGAGTGTCTCATCCAGGGAGCAGGTGGTTTTATGTGCGTCCCATATCAGTTCAAAATCCGGGGCCAGGTTGTAACCCAATTGATTAAAATCATCATCATAAACTGCAAGGTAAGCCGAGGTATCCATACCTTGCCAGTCCGCGGTGGGGTATTCCAGGTTGCCTTCGATAAACGCGGAAAGAATAGCGCGGAACCAAAGATTGACTTTATCGTCCTCACCGGTGAAAAACGTCTTATCAGGTGCGGCCGGCAAATATTGTATCCATTTTCTGCGCTTATTACGGGCGCGAAACCAGGCAGCTTCAAAAACCAGTCTGCGCAACCTTAAGATGTCAGGATAAAACGCTGGCCCTAAACGTGTGGCTGCCTCTGATAATTGCTTAACAGCTTCGTTGTGGAATGAGAACGTCGCCCGAGCAACCAGAAAGCGCAGTTCCGTATCATCCTGGTCTGCTTGCCATAATGCCATCGCAGCCTTTGCAGCCGAGACATCCCAGCACCAGTCAGACACACTGGTATGGGTGTCAATCTCACTGTCTGGCGGAGGAGAACGCACCAGATCCAGCAAGGTATTCCGACACCAGATCAGCAAAGAGGCATCGGGTTCGCTGTGTTCATCGTAATAACTGAGGATAACGTCAATCCCTCCCGCCAGGGCAGCAGCCGATGCGGTGATCTCTGCAAAATCCGCTGTTTCGGCATGATATTCACTGGCCATATCCTCTCGCCATAACGGCTCGATAAATGATTTCAGGTGTCCAGCGATGACTAAAATGTCTGATTCAGTTAAGTTTTTGATGTTTTTGCGCAGAGTCTGGCATTGAAACGTGAACCGGGTCAGTTCTCCAAAACGCTGAATTGACCGGTACTGTGCAGGCATCTCACGTTGCTTTTGCGTTGCCACTCTTTTCCAGTACACCTGCCCATCGTCCCCTTTTTCCTTTTGGTAATGAGCAGCCGTAAAGCAATCGATAAGATCGGTATACATCTCCCGTTCTTCCCCCTCGGGCATGTTCTCCACCTTTTTTTGCCATTGTGCTGTTTTGCCATCAAGGCAAGCGCGAACCTTCTGGTTCTCAAGGTATAAAGACAAGGCCAGGGGGTGCTGTAGCTTGACATTGCGATGCGGCAGATGATTAAAGTCACGCTGATTTTTTATCTGGCCCGCATTCATATAAATCGAGGGGAAATCCAGATGTGCGCGTCCCCGAAGCTCTGTGCGTAGCGTCCAGTTAAACAGTTCCGGCAACGTTAATAACGGCATCAACGCATCAGTAAATAAAGCAGGGTGCTTTTTACCCACATCAATGAATAGCTGCAAAAAGGGGACTGATTCTGCGCTTTGCCATACCGCGCGGAGGAAAGGCTCTACATCTCCATCGTTAGCCATTTTATCGTAGAGAAATTTTTCCAGCGCCATCAGTGCCGTAGTCATAACGCATTCGGGTAATGGACTACCTAAACGGGCTGACCAACCCAGGATGCGACCATTTCCCCACAGAGTTTTACTCACGCCAAACAGTTCGGCATCGAGTTGCAGTGAGGTATTCAGGCCAAAAAGTGCTGAGTCAATGTCTGCGCTATCTTCTGCTGCGCGTCTGATACACCAGCGGTGGGCCAGGGTATTCACCAGACGGCTAATTAACACCAGACCTTCTTCAAAATTGATCTCCAGAAAGAAACGGAAGGGGCCATTTCCCCAGTACGGACTGGTGTTCTGATAATCATGTATCAGGTCATAGCGCCATTCTTCATTCCTGCCGTTGCGCTGTAGTTTTTCCTGTTCAGAGACATAAAGGCAGGCCAGTACCACTTCCCGGGCAATGACCGGCCGGGAAACTATCAGCGGTAACAATGCCACACCATCCATAACCACGTAACGGAAATCATCATCTACCGGATTACAGGGGCCATCCTCAAGCGCTGTCAACTCCATGGCTTCATCCGAGAAAGGTAACTGAACGGTATATTGTCTGTCATACCGCAGCGCGGTGGTTCGTTCAGCAAGAAACAGCGCCAGCTGCGCAGTTTTATCAGGCAATTCGGCTGCGGCGGCGAGTGCGACGGTGAACATGGCGCGTTTGTCAGAGGATGTCAGTCTCCTCTGTTCAATCGCATAACATCCTAACCGTAATGCCAGTTCACTGATTTCCTGGCGCAGCATGCCGTCATGCTGGGTGAACTGTTGCCACATGCGAGTAATGCGGGTGATCTGCGAGGGGGCAAGTGGCACCACGCGCTCGGCGTATTCATATAAGAAAGACAGCACCGGAGGCCACCAGAGTGGCACAGGCAGACGGAAGCGGGCAGCCACCTGATGATCGTCGAGGTTCATACGGCGTCCTGCCGCAACTATCATCGGATCCGGTTGTGTGGCAAAGGCCAGGAAGCGGGCCAGTAATCGTTCCAGCAGAGGATCTTCCCCATTGAGGAGAAGCTCTGCTACCACCTTGAGATTGGCGGCCGCGTTGCTGCTAAAAAAAAGCGATTCCAGCAATAAGTCGGCCGCCGATTCGCCAGCGGTCTCTTTGAGTTGCCGCAACAGTTTTTGCCATTCGCTGTGTGTGTCTGAGCTTTCCAGTAGATCGCAACCCAGCAGGCGGACAGCCCTGTGCCATAAAGGCGAGGATAAGCGGGGGGTTAAGAAGGCGATCAGCTCTCTGCCCTGAGACTTAAGCATTGCCAGCCTCGCCCAGTCGCCAAACAGGTCGTGGGCAAAAACCACGCTGCGGTTATTTTCAACCGCCAGCAACTGATGATTCACCACTTCATCAAGACTTGCTGCATCGTTCAGCACGTCGTCAGTCACGGAAACCGCTGTACAAAGCGAATCAGCCATTTTGGTTGCCAGATTCATTAACAGACGACCGCGCCCCTGAGCACGCTGACCATAGGTAATCTCGGTGTCCCAGAACCATGCGGCAACCTGGCTTTCTCCGAGCAGAGCATCACATACGACCGGATTGCCGTTCTCACTATTTCGCGCGATCAGGTCAAGTATCTTCAGGTTCTGGCAAATTGAGGTCAGGCGGGGATCGTGAATGATATGTTCAACCGCCGGGATAACCTTCAATAGCTCGTCTAACTCAGTCTGATCGGGGGTGGGGCACTCAATGATTTTCCAGCCGGAGATCTCCACTCGCGCCTGTCGCAACTTAGCTGATACTCCTTCCCAATCAGAGGTTTGACAGGTAATGATAAACTGGCATGCCAGTTGGGGTTGTTCTGGGGTGAGCATGTCTCTTAAATCGGCAATCATGGCAATGATCTCATTGCCATGAAAGCGGGCAACACCATCAATAACAACCGTCACTGGCCCCGGATGCGCTTTTAACACGGATGCCAGCGGCTGCCTGATCCCGATATCTCGTTGCAGTGCAGACAGGTCCAACCGTTCAAGCCAGGAACCGCCAATCCACAACGTTAATCCACCGGCATCTTCCAACATTTGCGTGTGTCGTCTGACCAGCGCCGATTTACCCGCGCCGGAACTTCCCAGCAACACCACCGTTCTGCTTTCCCCCAGCGCATCCTGGAGAGACTGACGCGCTGGCTGGCGTGGCATCTGATAATGGTTGATATCCATACAAATTCTGCGGCGGGAAAGCCGTGAAAATTCGGCGATACTTTTCCAGTCCGCATCTTCATTTGGCAGCAGTGTTGATAGCGATTCTTCAAGCCGGGTGAGTTGCTCGCCATGCTGCTCCACCGTCTCACTGAGCAACGATTGCCAGCTGGTAAGGTGAACCAACCCTACGCGCGTCGCCCAGCTATGCAATGACGTTGCGCTGTTGGTGACAAATTCCGTGAGCAGTGCCCGTGTCAAACATCGGCTGGTCACGTCAGCTTTTGATGCGGCCAGCAGGACCTGATACGTCAGAGCTCTGGCAAGTTCCGATGCCGGGAGGGCCTGGGTGTCAGTACGTGAAGCCAGCGTGCTTTCCAGGTTGTCCATGCTGGCGGCCACACCCTCGATTTCAGTTTTCTAGGAGACCGCGAGAAAAAAGCGCTGCCACTCGTTCCGCTCATCCAGCCAGCATATTGCCTGCTGAACGGCTCTGGCGTGCCGGGCCTGGGCCGTTAGCTTTTCTTCATTTTCACCGGGAAGAGAAGTGGATAAATGGCGGGTAAACAGGGCACGTACCGCTGATGTCAGCCGCGATACGTCCTGCGTTTGCCCGGACGCCTCACGCCTGGCGAGGTTTTGCCAGACGGGAATGACCTCAATTTCGAAATCCAGTTGCTGGCCAGCGTCGGTCTGGCGAATACCAGTGGTGGCCGCCGTTCGTTGCTTCAACAGTTGGGATGTGGCAGCAAACAGTAATTTCACCTCGCGACCATTGCTGCGATGGAAGTGCCAGGAAACCAGAAAATTAAAAATGGATTCCCACACTTCTTCCGAACGGATATTGATCGCCTCTGCCAGATCCTTAAGTTGTGTTTCGCTAACCTCATGAATACATCCGTCGTCCCCGATCAAGAAACGATCAACGTCTTCCCGTCCTTCAACCACCAGTACTTCATTCTCCGCCAGGCTTAACCATTCATGGACAGCGTAGAGCATCTGGGTCAGGTATCCCCTGATACTGGCATGGGCGGAACGCTCCAGTGTGCCTTGTATGGTTGCAATTGGCCCTAATGGCGGTTGAGTTGTGTTTGAATCTGATGGGTTCAAAGCAGGTCATTCCATGTTGCATTGACAGGACAGAAGGGGGGGGGGGAGCTATTCGGCTCCCGTCCTGATAAATAATCACACATCCAGACGATGGATGACATTAACAAATTCGTGCACGCCGCGGTTTATTTCACGCAGGCTGCGCGAGAGGTCGCTGATTTTATCCTGCTCGGTCACCACAAAATGTTTGACCTCATCCAGCTGTTGATACATTTGCTGGATCAGGCGCGCATTCTCTTCCACCACTTCAGTGATCTTTTTGGTGGCCGTTGAAGTTGAGGCCGCCAGTCGTCGTACCTCGCCTGCGACCACACTAAACCCGCGCCCGGCTTCGCCAGCCCGTGCCGATTCAATCGCCGCGTTTAGCGCCAGAATGTTGGTTTGTGAGGCTATCAGGTTAATCGACTCCACCACTTCACTGATGCTTTTGGCTGAGGCATTAAGCTGCGCACCGATCTCGGTGGCGGCATTGACCTGCTGCGCCACCAGCCCCGAGTTACGGACTGTCTCATCCAGCACTTCATTGGCGTTATGGGTGATTTGCGAGGTTTGTTCCGAGGTGGTCACGGCGATATCCGCCACCCGTTTTGCGGCTTCAACGCGGCTGGTGATATCCGAGGCAATTTTGATGACTTTGTGTACTTTACCGTCCACATCATAGACCGGGTTGTAACTGGCTTCGAGCCAGATACGTTCACCGCTGGCAGTTTTGCGCTCAAAACGACCGACAAAGTGCTGACCTTTGCTGATCTTGTGCCAGAAATCCGGATTCTCGCGATAAAAGTTGTCATAGCAGAAGATGCGATGGTGCTTGCCGACAATCGCGGACAGCTGATAACCCATGTGGGTGAGAAAATTGTTGTTGGCGCCGATAATGTGGCCGTCGGGTGTGAATTCAATCACCGCCATCGAGCGGTCTAGCGCGGTGATGACGGCTTCTTTTTGCTCCAGTTCCTGATGTCGTGCGGTGATGTCGGTGGCGACTTTAATCACCTTATAGACTTTGCCTTTATCGTCGCTGACCGGAAAGTAAGTGGCACTGAGATAGAACCGTTGCTGCTGCTTATTGAAGCGTTCAAAAATGCCGGTGACCGATTCACCTGAAGCCAGCGTCTGCCAGAAGGTGCGATAGTCCGACGACTGGCTGTAAACCGGGCTACAGAAAATCCGGTGATGTTTCCCCTGAATTTCGCTCAGGCTGTAGCCGGTAACCTCAAGAAACTGCGGGTTGGCGCTGAGTATTTCGCCATCAGGCAAAAACTCAATCCATGCCACATGCTGTTTGATCGCATTAATGTCCTTTACTACGTTGCCATCTTTGGAGAAATGCAGAGCAAGGCTCGATTTTTTCACACCAAACATAAGACACCCCAGGAGGTTATCGCTATTCCGTTGAATAAGACGTATGCAGAGCCTTCTCTGGCTACGCCTGCTGGGGCGTAACTTTCACGGCGTGCTGCATGATTTTTCCCTGCCGGACATGACGGATGTCTCTTCTGCACATCGCTGTGCAGGCCGGGATAGTGTTGTCCTGACCAACCTGGTGTTTTTCGAAGCGAGCTAAGACTGACCTGTAAAAGTCTATGCTGTTTTAACTATCGGCAGAGCCGGGAAGAAGTTGAGAAAAGATTGTGAGACAGCCGTCAAATAAATAGTCACGGATTTGAAAGAACAGCCTTCCTTATTAGTTACAACAAACTGTATAGCTCGAATAAAATCACCCAATAAAATTAAACACTGTGCCCCTCATTGTTCACCAGGAAACATAGCGAATCAAAGAGTTACAGTTTTCCTGTTCACTGCCTTAACCCGTTTATTCATCATTGTGGTTAGAGGGGATATTCTGAAATCCCAAGTTGTCACTCATTTCCTGTGGACTGAAAATACATGCGTAAAATCTCGATTCTGGTCGTCACTCTGAGCCTGCTGATGTCCGTGACTTCCCAGGCACAGGCAAAAGGATGCCTTAAAGGGGCCGCCGTCGGTGCAGCGGTGGGGCACCTCAAACATCATGCCGTTATTGGCGCGGCAGTTGGATGCGTTGTTGGTCACCATATGGCAAATAAACAGCAGAAAAGCGCTGAACAAAAATAGTCAAAACGGAAGGTAGCGAAGCCATTCGCTACCTTTTGTGATTTACGCGCGAACGACCGCAGTGATCTCAGACGAGTTAACTCGCTTAACACCCGCAGCCTGCATTTTATCCCAGGCGTCAGCCAGAGAACCGCCCAGATCGATACCTT
>NZ_CP133291.1:0-666049 GCF_047947045.1 Pantoea sp. App145 | reverse complement strand
TGGCGCGTTTTATTGGTTCGCCACCGATGAACCTGTTACCGGCGCAGCTGATTGCGCACGACGGCGTGCCGGGTGTGCAATGTCAGGATTTATGGCAGCCGTTACCCGAGCGCTGGCATGGTGTGGCACGTGAACGTGACGGTGACATTGTCACCATTGGTATACGCCCGCATGACCTGCGCGAAGTCAGTAATGGTGCACCGGCACAGGTTAACGTGGTGGAGATCACCGGTGAATCTACCCTGCTGCACCTCGACTGGCATGGGCACGCGCTGCATATGCAGATTGCCGGACGCCATGCCGCCAGCAGCGGTGATGCGCTGATGCTTGGCTTTAATAGCGAGAAAATACATCTTTTTGATAGTGAAACGGGCTATCGTTTAAACGAATCCAATCGCTGAAAATAAAAAAGCCACCCTCATATTGAGGGTGGCGAAATAAAATTCAGTTAATTAAAAACGCATAACAACGATGTTTTCGCGAACCCTCTTTCCCTGAGCATTGCACGATTTACTATTTTACCTTTTCATCAGCTTTCGTCTGTCTTCTCTGTTTAAAGAAAATGTAAAAGCCTTTTCACTATTTAACAGACTGACGACAGTTACCATGTCTTACCAATATTAAACTGGAACTGCTCAGACTTATCGCCTTCATATTTCTTGATCGGCACAGCATAAGAGAACACTAGCGGACCCAGTGGTGACTGCCATTGCAATGCCAAACCGCTGGAAACACGAATATTGTCTGGATTGCCATAATCAGGAATACCCGCAGCGCGTGTCGCAGCGGTATTTTCCCATTTGGTATCCCACACTGTACCCGCATCAACGAATACCGAAGTCCGCAGAGAGCTTTCATAACGTTCACTCACAAACGGCGTAGGCACGATCAACTCGGCACTGGCGATGGCCATCGCGTTACCGCCTACCGCGTCATCCGATTTTTTCACCGCACAATCGCTATAGCTGCTTTCGCTGCCGCTACAACTGTAATACGCGGCTTTCGGACCGATGGTGTTGGAAGAGAAACCACGCACCGAACTGGAGCCGCCCGCATAGAAGTTGTCATAAAACGGCACTTCTTTGCCACCCAGGCCATCTGCGTAACCCGCCTTCGTCCGTCCCATCAACACCCAACGATGATCGCTGCTGAGCGGGAAATAGGCATTGGCCGTGAGGGTGCTTTTGTAATAACTGTTGGTTGATCCCGGCACCGTCACTTTGGTGTTGAAGCCTGCGCTGACACCGGACGTCGGGAAGAAACCACGGTCAAGGGTGTTATAACCCCAGCCCACGTTCCAGAAAACGTCATTGGCGCTGAAAGTATTGGAGCTGGTTGCATAATCATCATCATCGTCGTCATCGGTTTCGATCACTTTTGGATGCACACCGACGGAACCCAGATAACGCCACATCGACACCTGAGGAGCCATATTGCTGACGCGGTTATAGACATAATCGAATCCGGTATTGATGCTGTTATGTTCGCTAATCGGGAAACTTAAGGTGGTGCCCGCACCTAAACTTTTCAGCGTATATTCAGAAAGGTCATCATCATCGGCTTTATAATCGTTGTAGAACAATTTGCCACCGAGGCTGACACCATCCACGGTGAAATACGGATTGGTTGCCGAAACTTCAACATAGGTCTGGTAATCATTTTTGGTGCCGCTGAAGCCGACGGTATTCCCGGTGCCCATCCAGTTATCCTGGCTGACACCCAGCTGGAAGCTCACGCCGCTGTCGGTACCATAACCGACACCAATGTTGAAGGTGCCGGTGTTACGCTCTTTGACCTTGTACACCACGTCAACCTGATCCGGGGTGCCTGGCACGCGCTCGGTATCGACATCCACCGTTTCGAAATAGCCGGTACGGTTGAGGCGTTCTTTACCCTGATCCACCAGATTATTTGCCAGCCATGAACCTTCCATCTGACGCATTTCGCGGCGCAGCACCGAATCTTTTGAGGTGTCATTACCTTCAAAGCGTACTTTACGCACGTAGAAACGATTGCCGGCTTCAACATTGACGTGCAATTTTACCGTTTTGTCCGCATCGTTAATTTCTGGCTGGGTACTGACCTGCGGGAAAGCATAGCCATAACGGCCGAGCAGGCTCTTGATGGCATTTTCATTCTGGGTAATCTGCGCGCCGCTGTACAAACCCCCTTTCGGGATTTGCGCCAGTTTTTCAATCTCAGCAGAATGCCCGGCTAAATCGCCGTTCACCACCACGCTGCTGACATGATAGACATCGCCTTCGTTAATATTAACGGTGATATAAATCCCTTTGCGATCGGGCGTTAAACTGACCTGAGTGGAATCAATATTAAAACGCGCATAACCACGATCGAGATAAAAACTGCGCAGCGTTTCCAGATCGCCGGAGAGTTTTTCTTTCTGATATTTCTGGTCGGCAATGAAATTCCACCACGGGACGTCATCGCGTAACTGGAAGCGCGATATCAGCTCATCATCGGAAAAGGCATGATTGCCGACAATATTGATCTGCTGAATTTTCGCCGAGACACCTTCAGTAAAGATAAATTTTAGATCGACGCGGTTACGTGGCAGCGGCGTGACCACCGCCTTGACGCTGGCGGTATATTTTCCGACGCTGTAGTAAAAATCTTCCAGCCCCTTTTCAATCGACGAGAGCATGGTGCGGTCCAGCGCTTCACCCACGCGGACACCGGTCGCATCCAGATTCTGTTTCAGCTGATCTTCTTTAATCGCTTTGTTGCCGGAGAATGAGATGCTGGCAATCGCCGGACGTTCTTTCACCTTAATCAGCAACGTGTCGCCGTCACGCAACACCTGCACATCTTCAAAGTTGCCGGTAGCAAACAGGGCACGAATGGTATTTTTGATGTCGTCATCATTGACACGGTCGCCGACGCGCAGCGGCATGCTCAGCATCGCCGCACCCGGTGCGACACGCTGTAATCCATCAAAATGAATATCCCTGAGGGTGAAATCATCTGCACCAAAGGCAGTGGTGGTTACCATGAAAAGTAACCCGGTTAACATCTTTTTCATCTGCTATGAGCCTGCCGCTATTCCTGTGCCTGTTGCGAATGCCTTGATTCCCGCACCACAAAAAATGGGCTGAACACATGGTTCAGCCCATCGGTAGTGGCGTTATGTTCCGGAAAAAAGACCGCAAAGCCTATGGTAAATTCATTGCGACAGGCCGATTTTCGTTTATTTTACAATAAGCTGAAAATCCGCTGCTTAAATCACATCAGAAGAATTACGCCAGGTAAACAATTAACCTTCCGCCGCCGCCGTCTGGAAGGAGCGACGGTTGATGCTGGTTAACACTACCAGCACCGCCATTAATACCCACTCGACAATCAGGGTGCCGGTAATCGCCGACAGATGATTGCCATGCAGATAGAGCTGGGTAAATATGCTCCCCAGCAACATTGGCCCTAACCCCAGCGCCGACTGTTGCACCGTTGACAGCATCGCGCTCCCCGCGCCAGCCTGATGATGCGGCACGCCGGTCATGCCAATACGATAAAAGGTGCTGACAATAAACGATTGTCCAAAGCCAATCAGTACGGTTGACGGGATTAGCGTGACCACGCCCACGTTTGGCCAGGCGTATTGCAGAGTGGCGATCAGCGCCAGCAGCCCCAGCATCTGGATGGTGCAACCGGTCAATAACGTGACGCGTTTACCGCGCCTTTCGACCATGCGTGTGCTTTGCAACGAACCGATAAAATAGGCGATCCCCAGCGCGATAAAGGCGTTACCTGACTGGAAAGCGCTTAGCCCCAGACCGGATTGCAGCGTAAGCGCCACCGCAAACATAAAACCACTCCAGCAGGAGAAGAACAGCACCGCCATAGTTAAACCAAAACGCACCCCCGGCAGACGCATCAGCGAAGGCGGTAGCAGTGGCGCACCCTGTGCGGCTTCGAGGCGCAATGAACTTTGACGCAGGCGATGCAGAAACAACGGGAACAACGCCAGCAGCAGCATGCACGGCCATGACCAGTGCAGCACCGGCCCCAGCGCCAGGGCCAGCATCAGACACCCGACTGCCCCTGCCAGCAGCAGCGTACCGTTGACGTCAATGGCGACGCGCTGGTTATTGTGCGTCTCCGGCACAAAACGCCGTGCGGTCAGCAGCACAAAGAGGCAAATCGGCAGGTTGATCAGAAACACGCTGCGCCAGCCATAACCGCCGATGTCCGCCTTGATCAGAAACCCCCCCAGCACCTGGCCGACAATAAACGCCAGCCCGCCGATACCCCCATACAGACCAATGGCACGCGCATGCGCCCGCCCCTTCAGGGTGACGTGTAAGGTGGCGAGGATTTGCGGCACGATAAATGCAGCACCCACCCCCTGTAACGCGCGGGCGAACATCAGCATGCCTACATTGTTGGCGATACCACACAGCAGTGAGGCAATGCCAAAGGTCCAGACGCCCGCCAGGAAGACCCGACGGCGACCATAGTTATCCCCCAGACGGCCACCCATCGCCAGACAGATGGCGAAGGCAATGCCGTAAACTGCCACAATCAGCGCCAGTTCAATTGGCGTGGCGCGCAGGCTATGCGCCATGGCGTCAAGCGCAACGTTGACGATGGAAAAGTCGATCATAGGCAGAAGCTGCCCGGAAAGCAGGACCACCAATCCTGCTCGTTGAAGTTGCGATGTATGCATCGGTTTTGCCCTTGTTTTTGTGTGCAGTGGAGCATAGCATTACCCAACCATTAAACGGGTACCAGTGCTTGTTTATCATGGTATAAATACTACCCGTCTTGTCAGGAGTTCCGCTGATGATTACCGCGCAACTGGCCAGCAACACCGCCAATCACAACCGTAAATTACTCGGCACTTTTCTGCGCACACGCCGGGAAAGCCTCGATCCGAACCGGCTGGGATTGCCGCGCATGCGCCATCGTCGGACGCCGGGTTTACGTCGGGAAGAAGTGGCCCAGCTGGCCGATGTGGGTGTTACCTGGTACACCTGGCTGGAACAGGGACGCGATATCAAGGCTTCCCCGAAAACCCTCACCGCCATCGCCACAGCGTTGCAATGTAATGATGTGGAAACGCAGCATCTGTTCTCCCTCGCCGGGCACATTCTCCCCTCGGTGCGCGAGGTTGCCGCCTGCTGCAAAATAGCCGAACACAATCAGCAAATGCTGGATGCTATCCAGTTACCGGCAATCATCGAAACACCGCGTTTCGATATTCTGGGTTATAACGCCGCCTGGTGTAAGTTGATGGGGGTGCAGATGGCGGAGATCCCCCTGGAAGATCGCAACTGTATCTGGCTGGCGTTCAATCATCCTGGCTGGCGTGCTGCCATGGCGGACTGGGAAGAAGTGATGCCGCAAATGGTGGCGATGTTTCGCGGACAAATGGGCGAGCATCTTGGCGATCCCCACTGGGAAAGTTTTCTTGCTCGCCTGCTCGCCAGTTCCGACGAGTTTGGCCGGACCTGGCAGCGTTATGAATTGGGTAAAGTGGAAAATCGCGTGAAGCGTTTTCACCGCGCCAGCGTAGGTGAAATGACGTTGCGCCAGAACAACTGGTGGTCGGCCTCACGCAACGGTGACCGTTTACTGGTTTATGTGCCTGACGATGCCGCCAGCGCGGCGTCATTGCAGCAGTTAATCGCTCAGGGTTAGCATGCGCCCTGGTCGCGGTTTTCTCACCACCGCGACCACAAGTTCCAGCAGCGCCAGCAGCACCAGCGACCAGACAAACGCGCTTTTGCCTGCGGTCACCAGCAGCCAGCCGCCGAAAGCCGGAAAACCAAATATGCCGACAAAATATGACACGACAAACCACGTCAGGGCGGCGTGGCGATCCGTCGGTGGTGAGTCGTTAACCGCCCAGGTCTGAATCACCGGATAGAGCAGACCATAACCGGCACCGGTCAACATCCCGGCCGCAATCTGGAATGCGGGATGGATTGCCAGCCCCAGCAGACAAATCAACCCCGCAATCAGGCACCCCAGCAACCCCACCATCAGTGGCAAGCGTGGCCAGGTGGGCAAACGTCGCACCAGCAGCAGACGGGCGACTACGGCGGTCACCGCATGTATAGTGAAAAAAGTCCCCGCGCTGACGCGGGTTCCTGCCGTCAGAGACACCTGAAACGCCATCATTCCGGAGAACACCGCCCCTCCGAGACCGACCATGATCACCGGGCGCAATGCGGCTCCCGCCACCAGCGCTGGCAACTTCCGCACCCAGGGTCGCAAAGCCCGCTCAACGCCTGGTCGCGGCTCTCTGCGACCAAAGGTCAGCAGCAGCAGGCACGCCACGCCACCCATCGCGGCGACACAAAGAAACGTAGTTTGCAGCGATAACCCCGCGTACACCATGCCAGCTCCCAGCAACACCGGACTCCCGCAAATTCCGGTCATCTGGAAAGCGCTAAACAGCGTAAAACCCGTTCCACGTTCCGCGTCACTCAGGCGTTCCGATAACGCCAGCGGCGCGGCCAGGTAAAACATGCCCCATCCCAGCCCCATCAGCAACGTCGCCAGTCGGGGCAGATAATCAGGGTCGATACCGCGCAGGTTAGCCAACAACGCATAACCCCCGGCCAGCACCAGTGAGGCTACTGCGGCCAGTCTGGCCGCATCAATTTTTCCAGCACACCAGCCGACCAGGGGGACACCCAGCAAGGTGCCGACCAATGCCAGGCTGAGGGCTTTACCGGTATCGATATCACTGCCCCCCTGGGCACGGAACCAGGCAGAAATCAGGAAAGTGCCGCCGTATCCCCCGGCGGTAAACATCGTTCCCAGCAGGATAAACGGCAGAGAGGTGCGTCGCATGTTCAGGCTCCTCCCTGCGTTGCCGCGCTGGTGGATGACAGCGGAGCCATTGACCTCAGTGTTTTCACCGCCTGCGCCAGGCGCTGGCCGACATAAACTATTTCATCTTCGTTATTAAATCGCCCGATACCGATACGCACACTGGCCTGTATCTGCGCATTGCTGGTCCCGATAGCCTGAAGTACATGAGACGGGGCCTGGCGGGCGGATGTGCAGGCTGATCCGGAAGACAGGGCAATGTCTGGCAGTTCAAGCAGCAGCGAGCTGGCATCAACGCCAGAGAAAGCAATGTTAAGCAAACCAGGTAAACAGGCATCGGGATGACCATTGACCTGCGTATCCGGGATCGTTTCGACAAGGTTGTGTTTCAGCTGGTTGCGTAAATTGCGTAGTCGTTCCGACTCTGCGGGTAAATAATCCATTGCCAGCTTTGCTGCATAGCCAAAACCGACGATCCCCGGCACATTCAGCGTGCCGGAACGCAATCCCCATTCATGCCCACCGCCGACAATCAACGGTGAGAGTTGCAAACGCGCATCTGCCGTATTGATGTAGAGTGCACCGATACCTTTCGGTCCGTATATTTTGTGAGCAGAAACAGCGGCCAGACTGATGTGCATACGCTGCACATCAAGCGCAATTTTGCCAAACGCCTGGGTCGTGTCGGTGTGAAACAGAATGCCCCGTTCATGACACAATGCACCGATTGCCGTGATATTTTGCAACGTGCCGATTTCATTATTCGCCGCCATGATCGAAACCAGCGCGGTATCGGGTCTGATCGCCTTCATCAGGGCGTCAGGGTTAATGATGCCGTCTGGTTGCGGCTGAAGATGAGTCACCGTCATCCCGCGAGCAGCGAGACGTTCGCAACAATCCAGCACCGCTTTATGCTCTATCAGCGAGGTAATGATGTGCCCTTTGCCTGGCTGAAATTGCAATCCGGCCAGCGCCAGGTTGATCGCCTCCGTAGCCCCTGAGGTGAAAATGATATCGGCCGGGCTGGCGGCATTTAGCGTGCTGGCGATAACCGCCCTGGCCTGCTCTACGACCTGGCGAGCCTCCCAGCCATAGCAATGGCTGGTGCTGGCCGCATTGCCGTAATTGTGGGTGAGCCAGGGCATCATGGCTTGCAACACCTGAGGGTCCAGAGCCGTGGTAGCGTTGTTATCCAGATAAATAGGTTGGGACGCGTGATACATGCTGATCTCCTTATTCATGCATGTGGGATTGACGGCATTTCCTGTTCCAGGGGGCGGGGGCTGATCCACTCTCCCTGACTAATGAGGCCGGACACATCCACCAGATTAAGGCGAATGCTGGCGGATACGCCCAGCAGATGGCTGAGCTGGAGTCCACGCACATACGCCAGGCTTTCGGACCAGACACAAGGCTCAAAGAACACTTCCAAACGCGAATCCTGACCGTAACCGTTATCAGCAGCCCGCGCGAAATATTCTGTGGTAATGGCGGCGCAGGTGAGTTTTTGGCTTGATTCAGGCACGTCAGCTGACCCACTGCGCATCCTGCGGACAAGCCTTTCCGGCAATTGCTGGGTGGCCAGAGTATGTGTCAGATGTTGCCGGGCGGAATCCTCATGTATCGCCTGGATAGCGCTGAGCGGGATGCGGTATTTTTGCGCTACGGGCAAAAAAATGTGCTGGATTGATGGATGCAGATGACTTAGCCGGGGATGCCGTTTTTGGCTGTTGGTGAGATTTTCTGCCAGGAACTGGAGACGAAAAATACCCTGGTGATCGAAGGCAACAGAAAGAGCTGGCAGCGGTTTGCCGCTATCCAACGCCTGCTTTGCCAGGTGTAAGGCCGCGTCAAATGCCCGCAGTTGTGCCTGAACGACGATGTTTCCGTAATTATCCCGACTAACGCGCGAATTTCCCGCGAGGATACAGAGGCCTGGCTGTTTCAAATCCATCATGATCGGTTTCCTTTTGCGTTTCTGGCGTCATGCCACAGCCGGGACTCACGACACAGCGGTCCCTGGCCGACTCAATGTTTTGTCAGTGGAAAGGACGAAAGTACAGGTGTCCGGGAAATAGTCAGGAAAAAATCAGGCAGGGGAAGTGTTGTGAATTTCAGAGATTTGTCATCGGCAGGTTTCAGGCGCTTTCAGGGTGAGGTCACATCAACCATTACCTCACCCCGCTCCCAACACTCGGGAGTATGTTTGCGCGTGACTAGCCTCCATGTTTTGCCCGTTGCAACGCATGGCGGAATTGCCTTACGTCATGCGGAAACCAGCAACGGCGCGACAGGGGCACATCTTCGTCTACCGCTTCTGGTAGCGGGAGTCTCTCCAGCGTACCGCGATTGCAAATCGCCCGCGCTAAAGTCGCTGGCGGAACCCCCAGATAGCGTGCCATTTCCGGCAACGTCATGACTGAGTTACGCATCATAACCTCCTCTCATCTGTGATTTGATCTCCATGGTTGAGCCATCAGATATAAGTTTTATTGATTTGCGTCAGAATAGAATTTAATTCGGAACAAAAAATAACCAATTCGCCCTTTGAGGTGAGCTCTGTAAAAAATGTCTGACCCGCCGCACAGAATCATCTTCACCTCCTGCCGTGTTGCACCAAAAGTGAACTACGCTGCACAAATGTTGATCTGTTGTTAACTCGCACCGCGTCATTACGCAGGTTTTCTGCGTTCTGCGGCTTTGGCACGCGTTCTGCATTGTTATTCAACTAACAGGATGTCAGCCGATGACAGCCCGCTAACACGGAGGCCGCGATGACTGCAAAACCCGAATTGATCGCCCGCATTGAAGCCAGTTTCAGCCAGCAAACGCCCAGCGCCCGGCGCATTGCCAGCTGGCTGCTGACGCACAGCGCGCAGATTCCGTTTGAAACGGCGGACAGCATCGCCCGTGCCACCGGCACAACCGGCATTACCGTGGGCCGCTATCTGCGCAAACTCGGTTATCGCAACCTCGACGATGTGAAAAAAAGCCTGCGCGACCTGCCTGCTATCCCTTATCAGGCCTGGGGCATGAACGAGCGCCTTGACGCCTGGCAGCAGCAAAATCATTTACCGCGTCGTTCGCAACAGTCGCTGGATTTGGAGCTGGATGCCATCCAGCACGTTTATCAACTGGCGCAGAGCGAAGTCTTCCAGCGCGTGGTGCAGCAACTCACCCACGCCGATGCGGTGTTTGTTCTCGGCATTCAGTCCACGCGTGGTATCGCCAACGCCTTTTTCAGTCATCTGGAATATTTGCGTCCACGCGTCAGCTACGCCGAGGGGCTGTCTGGCAGCTGGGTGGAATCACTCAACTCTGGTTTTGAACGCCCCTATGTGGTGATTACCGATACGCGTGCCTACTCCGCCATCGCACGCCAGTACTGTCGCGTCGCCAGCGAACAACAGGTGGGACTGGCGTTAATCACCGACATCTGGTGCCCGTGGGCGCGTGACTATCCGCTGGATTTATTGCAGGTGAAAACCGATACCGGCCACTTCTGGGATTCGCTGGCACCGATCTCCTGCCTGTTTAATCTGCTGCTCTCGGGTGTGGTCGATCAACTGGGCGATGGCCTTGCCACTCGCCTGGCGACCAATCGCCAGTTGCAGCAGGAATTTGGTCAATTTGAACGTTAAGGATTGCTATGTCTGACAATTGTGAACTGGTCGATCTCGCGCAGCATTTTCCAGAGTTGCTGATCGATCTGAAATACGCCACGGACGATAACATCACCGGACGCCCCATCTACCGCGAAGCGCGCTGCCTGCTGCATCCCGACGCCGTTGCCGCGCTGGAAAAAAGCCTCGCCATTGCCGCGCTGGCCGGTCTGCAACTGCGCGTCTATGACGCTTACCGTCCGCGCCAGGCGCAGGCGATGCTGTGGCAAGCCTGTCCCGACCCGCAATATGTTGCCGATCTCACCCTCGGTTCCAATCACAGTCGTGGCGTCGCCATTGACCTCACGCTGATGGACCCACAGGGGCAGATCCTCGATATGGGTGCGGGCTTTGATGAGATGCATGAACGTTCTCATCAGTACCATCCTTCCGTGCCGGTTGCCGCACAACGTAATCGTTTGTTACTCAACGCGATTATGTTTGGCGGCGGCTTTGTTGGCATGAGCAGCGAATGGTGGCATTTCGAACTACCAGATGCGCTGCGTTACCCGCTGCTGGACGATCGTTTTTCCTGTTACGACAACACCTTTCTTTAATGTTAACTGGAGCTTTGCGATGAAGACGACACACCTGTTCCGTTCGCTGTTACGCCCGGCCCTTTTGACCAGCGCGCTGGCACTGGCTTTACCTGCTGCCGTGCAGGCGGCGGTGCCAAAAGATATGCTGGTGATCGGCAAAGCCGCCGATCCGCAAACCCTCGATCCGGCGGTCACCATCGATAATAACGACTGGACCGTCACCTACCCGGCCTATCAGCGTCTGGTGCGCTACAAAACGGTGGATGGCAAAGGGTCTACCGAAGTCGAAGGGGATTTGGCCGCCAGCTGGCAGGCCTCAGCAGACCAGAAAACCTGGACTTTCAAACTCAAAGATAACGCCAAATTTGATGATGGCAGCGCCGTCACCGCTGATGCGGTAAAAGCCTCGTTTGAACGTCTGCTAAAAATCAAACAAGGCCCGGCAGAGGCTTATCCGGCTGACCTGAAAATCGACGTAGTCGATCCACACACGGTGACGTTTACCCTCAGCCAACCCTTCGCCCCGTTCCTGTATACCCTGGCGAATGATGGTGCCTCGATCATTAACCCGGCGGTGTTGAAAGCGCACCCTGATGATGATGCGCGTGCTTATCTGGCGGAGCATACCGCCGGTTCCGGCCCGTTTATGCTGAAAAGCTGGCAGAAAGGCCAGCAGCTGGTGCTGGTGCCGAACCCGTATTACGCCGGAGCCAAACCGGCGTTTAAACGCGTATCGGTAAAAATTATTGGTGAAAGCGCCTCGCGCCGTCTGCAACTCTCGCGCGGCGATATCGATATCGCCGATTCGCTGCCGGTCGATCAACTCACCGCCCTGAAACAGGAAGGCAAAGTCGAGGTGGCGGAATATCCCTCGCTGCGCGTGACTTACCTCTACCTCAACAACGGTAAGGGGCCGATGAGCCAGGTCGATCTGCGTCGCGCCATCTCCTGGGCAACTGATTATCAGGGCATGGTAAAAGGCATCCTCAGCGGCTACGGCAAACAGATGCGCGGCCCGATTCCTGAAGGGATGTGGGGTTACGATGCCTCCGCCATGCAATACAGCATGGACGAAGCAAAAGCCAAAGCCGCGCTGGACAAAGTACCGCAGAAACCCACCAGCCTGACTTTCCTCTATTCGGATAACGATCCCAACTGGGAGCCGATTGCCCTCTCGACCCAGGCCAGCCTGAGCAAGATTGGCGTCAACGTGAAGTTGGAAAAACTGGCGAACGCCACCATGCGCGAGCGCGTTGGCAAAGGGGATTACGACATCGCCATCGGTAACTGGAGCCCGGATTTCGCCGACCCCTACATGTTTATGAACTACTGGTTCGAGTCGGATAAGAAAGGCCTGCCGGGCAACCGTTCCTTCTATGAAAACGCCGAAGTGGACAAGCTGATGAAAAGCGCGCTGGCAACCACCGACCAAAAGGCCCGTACCAAAGATTATCAGCAGGCCGAGAAGATCGTCATCGACGAAGCCGCCTACGTTTATTTGTTCCAGAAGAACTACCAGCTGGCGATGAACAAGCAGGTAAAAGGTTATGTCTTTAACCCAATGCTGGAACAGGTGTTCAACATCGCCAGCATGAGTAAGTAAACAACTCAACGTACGGCGTCGGTCCCGACGCCGTCAGGGAGCGCCGATGACACTTTGGCAAATTTTGCGCCAGCGCTGCTGGGGACTTGTCCTGGTGGTCGCTGGGGTGTGCGTGATCACCTTTATTATCTCGCACCTGATACCGGGCGATCCGGCGCGCCTGCTGGCCGGAGACCGCGCCAGTGAAGCGATTGTGCAGCATATCCGCCAGCAACTCGGGCTGGATCAACCGTTATGGGTGCAGTTCGGACGCTATGTGATGGCCTTACTGCATGGCGATCTTGGCACCTCGATCCGCACCGGTCGTCCTGTGCTGGAGGAGATGCGCACCTTTTTCCCCGCCACGCTGGAACTGGCCTGCTGCGCGTTGTTGCTGGCGCTGCTGATTGGCATTCCGCTCGGCGTGCTGTCGGCGGTGTATCGCAATCGCTGGCTGGACCATCTGGTCCGTCTGTTGGCGATCACCGGCATCTCGACCCCGGCCTTCTGGCTCGGACTGGGGGTGATCGTGCTGTTCTACGGCCATCTGCAACTGCTCCCCGGGGGCGGACGACTGGATGACTGGCTTGATCCGCCTGCGCGTGTCACCGGCTTTTACACTATCGATGCCCTACTAGCAGGCGACAGTGAGGTGTTTTTCAATGCGGTGCAGCATCTGATTCTGCCCTCGCTGACACTGGCCTTTGTTCATCTTGGCATTGTCGCGCGCCAGATTCGTGGCGCGATGCTGGAACAACTCAGCGAAGACTATATCCGCACCGCGCGCGCCAGCGGTTTACCGAACCGGGTTATTATCCTGCGTTATGCATTGCCAAATGCGCTGATCCCCTCAGTCACGGTACTGGGTCTGGCGCTGGGTGACCTGTTATACGGTGCCGTGCTGACCGAAACGGTATTTTCCTGGCCCGGCATGGGCGCGTGGGTGGTGGCCTCCATCCAGGCACTCGATTTCCCGGCAGTGATGGGTTTTGCCGTGGTGGTGTCTTTTGTTTATGTGCTGGTCAATCTGGCAGTGGACCTGATCTACCTGTGGATCGACCCACGCATCGGTCGTGGAGGTGACGCATGATGATGACGGAAGTTGAACCGCGCGTCCGCAGCAGCAAAGCCTGGCAAGCCAGCCTGAAACGCACCTTCTGGCTGCTACGCCAAAGTCCGCTGACCTTAGTGGGCGGGCTGATTATGCTGCTGATGTTATTACTGCTGGTGCTGTCGCCGTGGCTGGCACCCTTTGACCCCAACGCGCTGGACCTCACGGCCAGGCTGCAGGCACCCTCCGCGCTGCATTGGTTTGGCACCGATGAAGTGGGGCGCGATCTGTTCAGCCGCGTGCTGGTCGGCAGCCAGCAATCGATGGTGGCGGGATTGATGGTGGTGGTGATTGCCGGAGGGATTGGTTCGCTGCTGGGCTGCTTTTCCGGCGTGCTCGGCGGGCGCGGTGATGCGCTGATCATGCGACTGATGGATATCATGTTATCGATTCCATCGCTGGTACTGACCATGGCGCTGGCTGCCGCATTAGGCCCGAGCCTGGTGAATGCCATGCTGGCGATTGCTATCGTACGCATCCCGTTTTACGTGCGACTGGCACGCGGACAAACGCTGATCGTACGCCAGTTTACCTATGTGCAGGCCGCACGCACCTTTGGTGCTTCACGCTGGCATCTGATCAGCTGGCATATCCTGCGTAACGCCCTGCCACCGTTAATCGTACAGGCATCGCTGGATATCGGCAGCGCGATCCTGATGGCGGCAACGCTGGGTTTTATCGGCCTTGGCGCACAGCAACCTACCGCCGAATGGGGGGCGATGGTGGCGGTAGGTCGTAATTACGTGCTGGATCAATGGTGGTACTGCACCTTCCCTGGTGCAGCCATCCTGATCACTGCGGTTGGCTTTAACCTGTTTGGTGACGGCCTGCGCGACCTGCTCGACCCGAAAACGGGAGGACAACACTGATGGTGGCTCCGGTACTGGAAATACGCGATGTGCAGTTAAGTTTCCCGATCTATCAGGGTGAAGTTCACGCACTGAATCATGTTTCTCTCAACGTAGGGCGTGGCGAGATTGTCGGGGTGGTAGGCGAGTCAGGTTCCGGGAAATCGGTTACCGCAATGCTGGCCATGCGCCTGCTGCCAGAGGGACGTTATCGTGTGCCGCAGGGCGAGGTCACGTTGCTCGGGGAGGATGTATTACGCGCCAGCGAGAAACAGCTGCGTCAGTGGCGCGGCTCGCGCGTGGCGATGATTTTTCAGGAGCCAATGACGGCACTCAACCCGACCCGGCGCATTGGTCGGCAAATTATTGAGGTGATCCGTCATCACCAGGCCTTGACGCGCAAGGCGGCAGAGGAAAAAGCCATCAGCCTGCTGGAGGAGATGCAAATCCCCGATGCCGCGCAGGTGATGAAACGTTATCCGTTTGAACTCTCCGGCGGCATGCGTCAGCGCGTGATGATTGCTCTGGCTTTCTCCTGCGACCCGACGCTGATCATCGCCGATGAACCGACCACCGCGCTGGATGTGACGGTGCAGCTTCAGGTGCTGCGCCTGCTGAAGCAGAAAGCGCGTACCAGCGGCACCTCGGTGCTGTTTATCAGCCATGATATGGCGGTGGTGTCGCAGTTATGCGATCGCTTGTATGTGATGTATGCCGGTAGCGTGATTGAGCGCGGGGCGACTCAGGATCTGATTCAGCACCCGGTTCATCCCTATACCCAGGGGTTATTGCAGTGCGCACCGGAACAGCGCGTCCCACGATCAACACTGCCCGCGATCCCCGGCACCGTGCCCAATCTGGCGCATTTACCCACCGGTTGCGCCTTCCGCGATCGCTGTTTCGCTGCCGGGCCGCGTTGCGCTGAAATCCCCACGCTGCAACCCTGCGGCAACGCCAGTCAGTTTACCGCCTGCTGGTATCCGCAACAGGAGAATGCTTATGTCTGAGATGCTGCTGGAACTGCGCGATGTGCACGTCAATTTCCCGTTACGCCGTAACTGGCTGGGCCGTGTGACGGAACAGGCCCATGCGCTGAATGGTCTCGATCTGCAACTCAAGCGCGGTGAAACCCTGGGGATTGTCGGCGAATCGGGCTGTGGCAAAAGCACCCTCGCCCAGTTGCTGATGGGGATGCTGCAACCTCAGCAAGGGCAGTGCCAGCGAACCGGGCAGGCTGCGAGCACCATGCAGATGGTGTTTCAGGACCCGCTATCCTCGCTGGATCCACGCCTGCCGGTGTGGCGCATTATCACCGAGCCGGTATGGATTCAGCAGCGTCTGAAAGAGTCAGCCAGGCGACAGCTGGCGGCAGAACTGGCGCAGCTGGTGGGGATTCGCGTGGAATATCTTGATCGCCTGCCGCATGCTTTTTCGGGCGGACAACGTCAACGTATCGCCATCGCCCGGGCCCTCTCCTCCAGCCCGGATATCATCGTGCTGGATGAACCAACATCGGCGCTGGATATTTCGGTACAGGCCCAGATCCTCAATCTGCTGGTCACGCTGCAACAACAACGCAACCTGACTTATGTGCTGATCTCGCATAACGTGTCGGTGGTACGCCATATGAGCGACCGTGTGGCGGTGATGTATCTCGGGCAAATTGTCGAGCTGGGGAAGGCAGAACAGGTGCTGTCGGAGCCGCAGCATCCTTATACCCAGTTGCTGCTGGCTTCGGTGCCTGATATTCACCAACCCCTCGCGGAGCATATTGCCTTACGCAAAACCGACCTGCCCGGCAACCGTATTCTGCCTGCGGGTTGCTATTTCCGCGATCGCTGCCCACAGGCGAAGGAAGCATGTGGGCAACCGCAAACGCTGCGGGTGATCGAGGGGGAACGATCGGTACGTTGCTGGCAAGTTACGGGTGCAGATTAACAATCCGCCCTTCACGCGCGCTAACAAACGCCGCATCCAGCACTTCCAGCACGCTAATCGCCTGCTCTGTCGTCACCGGCGGAGCACTGCCGTTTTGCACCGCCGCCGCAAACGCGGCGTAATAATCATGCCAGGCCCCCTGCGCCGACGGGATCTTTTCAGCACCCGCCGCGGTATGCAGCGTGCCCCAGTGCTCCGGGGGTTCGAATCCCCACCCGGCCAGGTCATCCAGCGGACGCTTACCGGCATAGATCTCACGCGCCTGCACATCTGAACCCTGGGCGACATAACTGCCTTTGTCACCGTATAAACGTAGCTCACGCATCGACAGATGATTGATTTTACTGGAGGAGATATAAGAATGCGCGCCGCTGCTATGGGTTAATGTCAGCACAAAGCTGGCATCCGTCGGCCCTTCGGGGCGATCAACGATATCCAGATGCGCCAGCACCGAGACCACCGGCCCCATCAGCCACATTGCCTGGTCCACCAGATGGCTGCCCATATCGCGCAGCAATCCACCCGTTTCCCCGCCTTCCAGCGTGTGTGGTTCGTCGAGATCCATACGGTTATGCAAGCGCCATAACTTGCCAACCTTTTGTTGTTCAATCAGCTGGCGCAGCGTCTGCATATCCGCATCAAAACGGCGATTGTGATAGACACCGAGCACCACGCCGCGCGCGCGCGCCGCAGCGGCCAGTTCGCGTCCAGTCTTCGCGTCCGGGGCAAAGGGCTTATCGGCAATCACTGCCACACCCGCGGCAATCGCTTCCAGCACCAGTTCACGCCGCGTTTGCGGTGGTGTCGTGATGGTGACAATATCCACCCCCGCAGCCAGCAACGCCGTCAGGCTGGGGTAAATGGGGACATCCGGAAAATCAGCCCTGACTTTAGCGATAGTGGCAGGGGCGCGCGCCACTATACCCGCCAGTTCCAATCCTTCAACAGCTGAAATAAATGGTGCATGGAAGTTCTGACCACCCGTGCCGTAACCCACTAATCCGACTTTCATATCCCCTCCGTGAAACAGGTTAAGTTGTTGATGATGCATTATTAGCAACGGTAGCAAAAATACATCATCAAACAACACAAAAATTTCACAAATGAGATATTCGGAACATTATTACTGAGCGGCCGGGAAATAATGCACCGGTGTCGGGAAGTCCGCCGCCGTTTTTCCCAGCAAACGCTGCGGGCGGAAATCCGTTAATAAAGCGCTGGGGCTGTCGCTGATTAACTCCTCTGCCACCAGGCGGCCAATCAGTGGCGACAACGTCATCCCGCTGTGCATCACCGCCAGGTACACCCGCTGATGCGGGGTGACAAATCCCAGCGCCGGTAAGCCATCGGCCGGACGTGCACGCTGTCCCACTACAATCTGCTCGATTTGCAGCGAACCGGCGTCATCAAACAATTCGCGGTAGCGTGCCTGCATCTGGCGGGCAACATCGCTATCGGTCGCGGGAGGCGCGGCGGGATCGGCCAGGTCATCCAGATCCAGTGCCTGTAACAGCAAACGTCCGCCACCGTCCGGACGAACATTTAACTGCGGTGAAATCAGGTTGGTGCCCAGCGATAAGGGCTGCGGCGCAGTACGCGCGAGGAAGCTACAGCCGATTTTATTGGGCTGGCTGGCATCCGTCAGCGCCAGTTGCAGGCCGAGATGTGTCAGAAATTCAGCGGACCAGCGCCCGGTCGCTACCACCAGCCGATCGCCATGCCAGTGCTCACCATTCTCCAGCTGTAAACTGACCTGACTGGCGCTCTCCTGCACATCCGTCACCTGGCAATGCTGGTGTAAGATCGCACCGGCGGCACGGGCATCTGCCCATAACCGGGCCAGATAAAGCGCGGGATAAAGGAGTGATTCAGCAGGGAAATGCCACAGGCTGCCGCTGACCGCCGTACTGCGCAGTTCCGGGATTGCGCGCTGCAATTCACTCAGCGTGACTTCCCGAGCCGGGTAGCCCATGGATTGCAGCCGTGCGGCACGCTGCTGGAGTTCGGTCTGACCGACCTCCGAGGCCCACTCCCAGGTGCCACAGGTTTCCAGCCAGCGCAAAGCAGAAGGATGCGACAGCTGCAATTTAACGTGTTCTTCCATCGACAACACATTGAGCTGGTGATAACTCTCCGGCTGTTTGCCATTGGAGTTCAGCCAGGCAAATGAGGTGCTGCTGGTGCCTGCGCCAATATGCTGCTGCTCGAAAATGGTCACCTGCGCGCCCAGCAAGGCCAGCGCACGCGCCACCGCCATGCCGATGACGCCGCCACCCATTACTGCAATTTTTTGTGCTGTCATATCTGGCTCCCTGAAAAAAAATCAACCATATCATAATCAATCGCTGCCAGCGGAAAGGAAATTCCCGCCAGCCACATTGATTGAAAAGATATAAGTTTTTCTTCTGAAGTCAGATAATAATATTATACCGGAGTGACAATTTTTCCGGTGGCGAAATAAGACAACAAATTCTCCAGTACATTATTCGCCATCTGTTCCCGCGTTTCATAAGTAGCACTGGCAATATGTGGCATTAATATCACATTATCCAGCGCACAAAGTGCCGGGTTAATAACTGGCTCCTGCGGATAAACATCCAGTGCCGCGCCTTTAATTGTTCCCTGCTGTAACGCCGTAATCAGATCGGCTTCATTCACCACATTGCCACGCGCCACATTGATCAGCACGCCCTCAGCGCCAAGTGCTTTCAGCACCGTTTTATCGACGATATGCTGATTCTCCGCACTGCCCGGCAAGGCCAACACCAGAAAGTCACTGAATGCCGCCAGTTGTTCAATATTGTCACAACGGCGATAGTTCACCGCTTTGGCACTGCGGGCGGTGTAAGCCACCTCCATGCCAAAGGCTTCTGCACGACGGGCGATGGCCAGACCAATCGCGCCAAGCCCGGCGATGCCTAACTTTTTACCACTGACTTTGCTGGAAAGCGCCGGAACCTGCACTTCCCACTGCCCGGAGCGGGCAAACTGATCGTAATGCAGCAATTTACGGGAAAAGGCCAGCGTCAGCCCCAGCGCCAGATCCGCCACATCTTCAGTCAGAATATCTTTGGTGATACTCACCTGAATCTGGCGGGATGCGGCATTGGCGAGATCGATACGATCGGTACCAACACCAAAAACGGCAATCGCTTTACAAGCGGGTAATTGCGCCACAAGCGCATTTTCCACCCCAACATCACCTCGGGTGACAATTGCCTCGATTGATTGTCCCTGACGCTGCAAAAATAACGCCGGGTCAGCATGTTCATATAAACGATGGCAGTGAAAATGTTGCGTCAGCTTTTCATCCAGCTGCGGCATCAACGGCTGAATAATAAGGATTTCAGGTTGTGTGGTTGGCATTTTTCTTTCCGCGATAAAAATGGGTTGATCCTCAGACTAACGGATTAACGTTATGTTACGGCGAGTGGTTACGTATTTCGTCGCAGCGATCACGTTAGCCAATGTGCTATTTGGGGCCAGCCATAAGCAGAGTCTCTATACAAATCGCTTCGCTTATCTGGCGAACTCTTCCTGTGCGGTCTACGGTTAAAAAAACCACAAAGACTTAACAACCTTTGGAACATGCTATGACCGCCCGTGTCGATACCCTTGCCAACTCGTACAGCGAATTGCACCGCCTGCAACAGCGGTTGCAGTCACACCTTGAGCAGCTGCTGCCCGGCGGACAGCAGGCTGATCGGGTACGGGCAGCCATGCGGGCAGGCACGCTCGCTCCCGGTAAACGCATTCGTCCCCTGCTGCTGTTGCTGGCTGCGCATGATATGGGTTGTGATACGCAACAACCCGGCCTGCTGGATCTGGCTTGTGCAGTGGAGATGGTACATGCCGCCTCGTTGATCCTTGATGACATCCCCTCGATGGATAATGCCCAGATGCGTCGGGGCCGCCCCACCGTGCACCGCGAATTTGGCGAGAATGTGGCGATCCTCGCAGCGGTAGCCTTACTCAGTCGCGCTTTCGAAGTGATCGCACTGGCACCCGGCCTGGCAGCAAAACATAAATCCGCCGCCATTGCCGAACTCTCCTCGGCAGTCGGTTTGCAGGGACTGGTGCAGGGGCAATTTCAGGATCTGCATGATGGTGCACACGCACGCAGCACCGCAGACATCGAACTCACCAATGAACTCAAAACCAGCGTGTTATTTCGCGCCACGCTGCAAATGGCAGCAATCGCCGCCAACGCTTCGCCATCGGTACGACTCAAGTTGAGTTTCTTTGCGCAGGATTTAGGTCAGGCCTTTCAGTTGCTTGATGACCTCACCGATGGCGGCCAGCACACCGGTAAAGATCGCCACCAGGACCAGGGCAAATCCACGCTGGTAGCGATGCTGGGCGCAGAAGGTGCCGAGCGCCGCTTACGTGACCATTTGCGCAGCGCCGATGCCCACCTGGCCTGTGCCTGTCATCGCGGTATGGCCACCCGCCAGTATATGCACGCCCTGTTTAATCAACAGCTGGCGAGGTTCAACTGACCAGCCGCTATGATGTGATTCTGGTGGGTGCCGGGCTGGCAAATGGGTTGATCGCCCTGCGGTTGCGTCAGCAACATCCCACGCTGAAATGTCTGCTGCTGGAGAGCCAGCCGCAGGCGGGCGGCAACCATACCTGGTCGTTTCATCAGGACGATTTACATGCCGACCAGCAGCGCTGGATCGCGCCACTCATCACCTCACGCTGGTCGGGTTATCAGGTGCGTTTCCCGGCGTTGCAACGCAGCCTGCCCGGTGATTATTTCTCTATCTCTTCGGCCACTTTTGCCCGCCAGCTGCGTGCCACATTCGGCGATGATTTATGCACCGGCTGTGCCGTGCAACAGATTATCCCCAACAGCGTCACTCTGGCGGATGGCCGTCAGTGGCAGGCTCCAGTAGTGATTGACGGCCGTGGCGTGCAATATTCCCCGCATCTGTCCCTCGGCTATCAGGTGTTTGTCGGCCAGGAATGGCAGCTGGCGCAGCCGCATGGGTTGACGCAACCGATATTGATGGATGCCACGGTGCCACAGCATCAGGGTTACCGGTTTGTCTACACCCTGCCACTCAGCAGCGACCGGCTGTTGATTGAGGATACCCACTATATCGACACCCCTCTGCTGGCGCAGGAAGTGGCCCGGCAAAATATCGCCGATTATGCCCGGCAGCAGCGCTGGCACCTGAGCCTGCTGATACGCGAGGAACGCGGCGCTTTGCCCATCACCCTGAGCGGAGATATTGACGCTTTCTGGCAACAGCAACGTGGACAACCCTGCAGCGGTCTGCGCGCCGGATTATTCCACGCCACCACCGGCTATTCATTACCCACGGCGGTAACACTGGCGGAACATATTTCCAGCCTGCTGCCCACCGATGCCGCGACACTCAGCCAGCATATCGAAACCTTTGCCCGGCGACAGTGGCGTGAACAACGCTTTTTCCGTCTGCTGAATCGCATGCTGTTTCTTGCTGGTCAGTCCGATCAGCGCTGGCGGGTGATGCAGCGTTTTTACCAGCTGAATGCCGGATTAATTGGCCGATTTTATGCCGGACAGCTGACCCTCATCGATAAGGCGCGCATTGTTTGTGGTAAACCCCCGGTCCCACCTGGTGCCGCGTTGCGCGCGCTGCTGACGACACAACCGCAAACAGGGAAGAAACCATGAAACGCACATACGTGGTTGGCGCAGGCTTTGGCGGCCTGGCGCTGGCGATCCGTTTACAGGCAGCCGGCATCCCGACCACGGTGCTGGAGCAGCGTGATAAGCCCGGTGGACGTGCCTATGTCTGGCAGGATCAGGGATTTACCTTCGATGCCGGGCCCACGGTGATTACCGATCCCACCGCAATCGAGGCGCTGTTCACGCTGGCGGGTAAATCCATGCGTGATTATGTCGAGCTATTGCCGGTGACGCCTTTTTACCGTCTGTGCTGGGAAGATGGCCGCACGCTGGATTACGACAACAACCAGTCACAGCTGGAACAGCAGATCGCCACCTTTAACCCGCAGGATGTGGCCGGATATCGTCAGTTCCTTGCCTATTCACGCGATGTGTTTAATGAGGGCTATCTGAAACTCGGCACCGTACCCTTTTTATCGCTGCGCGCTATGCTGCGCGCCGCGCCGCAGCTTGGTCGTTTGCAGGCGTGGCGCAGCGTTTACAGCATGGTGGCGAAGTTTGTGCAGGATGACCATTTGCGTCAGGCCTTTTCTTTTCACTCGCTGCTGGTGGGTGGTAATCCGTTTGCCACATCGTCGATTTATACCTTAATCCATGCGCTGGAGCGTGAATGGGGTGTGTGGTTTCCGCGTGGTGGCACCGGCGCGCTGATCAACGGCATGGTGAAGTTATTGCAGGACCTTGGTGGCGAGCTACTGCTGAATGCCCAGGTGCGCAGGCTTGAAACTGAGGGCGATCGCATTCATGGCGTGCAGCTGGTTGATGGCCGACATTTTGCCGCCGCTGCGGTGGCTTCAAACGCCGATGTGGTCCATACCTATGCCAGCCTGCTGGCGCATCACCCCGCAGCGGCAAAACGCGCGGTGGCGCTGAAACGCAAACGTATGAGTAACTCACTGTTTGTGCTGTATTTTGGTCTGAATCAGCCTCATCCGCAGCTGGCACATCACACAGTGTGTTTCGGCCCACGCTATCGCGGATTGATTGATGATATTTTTCACAGCAACCAGCTTTCACAGGATTTTTCGCTGTATCTGCATGCCCCCTGCTCCAGCGATCCGCACCTCGCGCCACCGGGTTGCGGCAGTTTTTATGTACTGGCTCCCGTGCCACATTTGGGCACAGCGGATATTGACTGGCAACAGGAAGGCCCACGTTTGCGCGATCGTATCTTTGCTTATCTGGAGCAGCACCAGATGCCGGGCTTACGTTCGCAGCTGGTCACCGAACGCATGTTCACACCTGTTGATTTTCGCGACACGCTGCACGCCCATCAGGGGTCGGCGTTTTCGCTGGAGCCGATCCTGACGCAGAGCGCCTGGTTTCGTCCACACAATCGCGATGCCGCGATTCACAATTTATATCTGGTTGGCGCAGGCACGCATCCCGGTGCCGGAGTTCCCGGGGTGATTGGTTCGGCGAAAGCCACTGCGCAACTGATGCTGGAGGATCTTGCCGGATGAGTATGCCGTTAATGGCGCACGCCACCCATACCATGGCTGCTGGCTCAAAAAGCTTCGCGACTGCCGCCAAACTGTTCGATGCCTCAACGCGCCGCAGCACACTGATGCTGTATGCCTGGTGTCGTCATTGCGATGACGTTATTGATGGTCAGACTCTGGGAGCGCCTGGATCGCAGCATGCTATCGATGATGCGCTGGCACGCATGGCGCATCTGCAACTGGAAACACGCCGGGCCTACAGCGGTGCCAGCATGGCAGAACCGGCGTTTGCCGCCTTTCAGGAGGTCGCACTGATGCACCGGATCCCAGCGCAACTGGCCTTTGATCACCTCGAAGGTTTTGCGATGGACGCACGTCACCAGCGCTACCTGAGCTTCGACGACACCCTGCGTTATTGCTATCACGTCGCGGGAGTAGTGGGTTTAATGATGGCGCAGGTCATGGGCGTGCGTGATGAAAAGGTATTGGATCACGCCTGTGATTTAGGGCTGGCTTTCCAGCTGACCAATATCGCACGCGATATCGTCGAGGATGCACGCAATGGCCGCTGTTATCTGCCCGAGGAGTGGCTGCAACCGCTGGGTTTGCGCAGCGATAATCTGGCCGATATGCAACATCGTGCGGCGATTGCCACACTCGCCGCACGCCTGGTGACGGCAGCAGAACCTTATTATCAGTCAGCGCACGCCGGGTTAGCGGGGTTACCGCTGCGTTCAGCCTGGGCGATCGCCACTGCTCACGGCGTATATCGTGAAATTGGCATGAAAGTGTTGCAGGCAGGCGCGCAGGCGTGGGATTCGCGCCAGCATACCAGCCATGGGGAGAAACTGGCGTTACTGCTCAGGGGGGCCGGGCTGGCAATCCGATCGCGGCTGGTTTCGCCTGCGGCCCGCCCGGCGGGGCTATGGCAACGACCAGGACAATAACGGCAGCGTTGTAATCATTTGAGGTGGTTTTTTCGTCCCTGTCGCTGACGCAACGCTGCCTGTAGCTTAGGTAACGGCGGCGCATATAAAAAGCCAAAGGAGACACAGCCTTCGCGTCCACGCACCGCATGATGCATGCGGTGCGCCATATACAGACGTTTGAGATAGCCGCGGCGCGGAATATAACGGAACGGCCAGCGCTGATGAACCAGACCATCATGCACCATAAAATACAGCGCACCGTATACCGTCATACCCGCGCCAATCCACTGCATCGGCCATAGCCCCTGCACGCCAAACAGGATCAGCACTATCGCCAGCAGGGCAAACGCCAGTGCATAGAGATCGTTGAGTTCAAATTTGTTGTCGTGCGGCTCATGATGCGACAAATGCCAGCCCCATCCCCAGCCGTGCATGATGTATTTATGTGCCAGCGCGGCAACCACCTCCATCAACACCACGGTGGAAAGCAGGATTAGCGTATTCAATAACCAGAGCATCATCCGTCCTTCTTTGTTAACGGGTCAGTATCCTTACTCAAAATAGCCCAGATTTCTGTCAGAGGTTGTCTTCCCCGGCCGCTAAATCTCTAGCCAGCATGGTCACTTCCTCTTCTGTGGGTTGTTCCCCGAGATAAGAAGCCATTGCTGCCCGGCTTAAGTTGTTTTCATCATTTTCACAGCGGATAGATGTGCCATCTGGCCTTGTACCATGATAATAAACCTGTTCGTTTTCCTGCCATTCTCTCAAAATACACAAGACTCTGACGGTTCCACGCATAATGGGGGCATCTAACTGCGCATCGAAATCTTGCCGGGTTGCAATACTTGCTCCTGTTGGATTGAAGCCACGCAGAAATTCTCCATTTTCATCTTCGATAGAAACATACCAGCCCTGTTTTATTGCCAGATTCGCCAGGCGGCTATCCGGTTGTTCCGGAGTCACTTTTACCTTTTTACTTCTTGGTTCATCGTTCCCGGCCGGCTGATTTTTAGTTGCCTGATTGAACCAATTCATACGTTGTACCAGTTCGATTGCCAGCATTTTATAAAACGCCACAGATCCGGGGATATTTCTGTAGTGCATCGACTTTCTGATGAGTATCCTGACCAGGTGTTCGATGTCACCCTGGCGTGGGATGGGTGAAGACCGTCTAAGATAACTACGCAATAAATCGACCCAACAATGAATCAGCTTATCTTTCCATATTTCTTCATTATTTTTAGCGTTATAAAAATCATAAGTATAGGGAATGGGCAGAATACAGGTTTTGACATAGGTCGCGGGCAAATTACCTCGCTCCATCAACCAGGTTAAGATGCAGTTAATCGTGCCTAACACATGTGCAGAGTTTTTTGACTCATTGCGATAAAGCCGATCCATCATCCTGGGAAGCTCCCCCCCCATTAATGTTAACCATTGCGCCGTTTCGACAGGATAAGGCAACGCGATGCTAGCCAGTTTTTTCATTATTCCATTGGCAGCCCTGAAGTCCGTTGTAATATCGCTCATAACATTACAAATGGTATTCAGATGCAGGTTAATCGATGTTCTGTCTTTAATCTCTTCTATTTTAGCCATAACCGATGCAGGATCAGCCGTTGAACGCGCCTGTGGTGGCAATCCTTTAAGAAACTTATCATAGCCAAGTTTCATTACCAGCATACTTAATAAATCAGAGGTTCTGCTGACTAACACATAACGCAGCAAGTCATTATTCTCCACAGACTCTGCCGCCTCCGTAGAAGTGGTGGCGTTAAAGATATTTCTCAAAGGTAGTTCAGGATAGCTACCCCTGAGCATTTTCATTGTATTATTAAAATAAGCTTCCCGGACGTGAAGATTATGCCCAATACGTGCCACTTCATTAATCAACGCTTTTTGCAATTCATCGACATCACAAATCTCCTGCTCATTACATCCCTGCGGCATAAGATAGATAAAATCAAAGGCCGGATTTTCAGTTGTGAACATATGACCCACTTCATGGACCACATTCTTGAAAAACTCAGCAATGCTGGATGTCGATTGATTTTGGGCAAACCATATTCTGTTATGTGGATCCTGCGGTATGGTGGCAGCAGCCATAATACTGCCGGGCGGAGTTTCCACAATTGCGAATTGGTTTTCATTGATTTCACCCGGCAGGTAAGTGGCGGCCTGGCGCAACATCGATTGCACCTGCGCTAAGAAGTCGCGATAGATAGCAAAGTTAACCCTTTCAGGACGGATACCCGTGCAAAATGCAATCGTATCCATCACTTCTCCAACATACTCCGGGTTTTTTATTTTCCTGAAAACTTCACCCACAACTTTATTCACTAATTCCAGCGCGGGTCGCAAATTAGGCAATTGCGCGTACACACCCGCACCACGGGTCAAAATCACCATGCGCTGTTGTTGTTGCGCATAAATTTCACACGGATCACCCTCGCCTCGGTAAGGAAATTTCGCTGTGGCAACACTTGCCGGTGGTGTGTCTGCAACGCGGGATGGTTGCTGTTGCGATGTGCTGGATCCGCTATTCATGTACTGCATTTTCAGGGTGTCGTTTTCTCTAATCCCCTCGACTGGTGGATGCTGAGATATTACTCCATTAACATCGCTGATGTTAATGCGAGATAACTGTTTCCGTGACTTATCGAATGCTGACGACCATTCATGAGTCGGTTGCGCGCTTATTCTGATGGATTTCACCTTTCCCAAACCACGTTGATGTCCTTGCGAATTTGCAGCCAGAATAGCGCTGACTGTTGACGGTTTACGGCCATCAGGAGCGGTGTTCTTATCTTTAGTTAAAAAATGATTCCGGGATATTTTTTGCTCAGAAAGGAGCGTTCCATCCCGAAGCATTGAATTCCTGGGTAATATATTTACCGGCTTCGCAATAGTAGTATCAGAATAAATTCTTCCTCGCTGTGGTAACGATGAGGATATTGCCGTACCCGAAGGGAAAATCTGATTAACTGCACCTGTCATTCTGGAAACAGGAAGTTGACGCGTTTGCGCTGAAGACTGCATAAACCCGCGCCCGGTCACTGGCACGATGGCATTATTATCTGGCATAATATAAATACCCTGCTGACTGAAGATGAAAGTTATTCAGGCCATCCTTATTGCGCCTGGTTCTTATTCCTGTAATAACCTTCCCTCAAATTCGCTTATTCCAGCAAGCATTTAGATCCGAAATAGTGAAGGTAGTCGCGAAATTACCCGAAGAAACAAAATCGTTTCATATTGATAACGCTGCTGAATTTTATAATTAACCTCGTTCTCCCTTTCCCAGCATCGTTTTCAGCAATATCACCACGTCGCTTTGCTGCTGTTCTCCGAGCCGGGAAAGAAAAAAAGTATCTACCTGCTCCGCAATCGGCCGGGCTTCACTTAATGCTTTTTTTCCTTCTGAGGTCAGGAAAATAAACCGGCGGCGTCGGTCACTGGTGCCCTGCTGCCGTTCAATCAGGTTTTTCTTCTCCATCCGCACCAGTAATTCTGCCAGGGTGGCCTTGGTACTCAACGCGGCCTCGGTGAGATCGAGTTGCTCAATCCCCGGTTGTTCCTCAACTGCACACAACACCGCATATTGTTGTTTGGTCAATTCCGGCAGCGATTTCTGCCATAAAGCGGTGTGCTCCTGAAGCAGTTCCCGCATCAAATGAAAAAATACATTACCCAATTCTTTTTGCATGATGTCGCCTGCGGCTGAAATGAAGTTGCTTAAGCGATTGATTGTAATGCAACAAGTGCTGGTAGCGCCAATCCGCTTAACTCATCCGGTTTTGAACATAAAATTCGTATACGAATTTTTTTTACCCCAAACGCTTGCACAGCTCCCATTGTGGCTGTTAGTTTAATCATAACGTTCGTATACGAACAATATTCTCAGAGGATGCTATGAGACTGATTGTTGGCATGACCGGAGCCACCGGTGCTCCCCTGGGTGTTGCACTGCTCCAGGCACTACAACCCATCAAAGAGGTGGAAACCCATCTGGTGATGAGCAAATGGGCAAAAACCACCATTGAACTGGAAACCCGCTATAGCGCACGCGATGTTGCTGAGATGGCAGATGTCGTGCATAGCCCGGCGGATCAGGCCGCTTCCATCTCTTCCGGTTCTTTTCGCACCGATGGGATGATCATTATCCCCTGCAGCATGAAAACGCTGGCCGGTATCCGTTCCGGTTATGCCGAGGGCCTGGTAGGACGTGCTGCCGATGTGGTGCTCAAAGAAGGTCGTAAGCTGGTGCTGGTGCCTCGTGAAACCCCGCTCAGCACCATTCACCTCGAAAATATGCTGGCCCTTTCCCGCCTCGGCGTCGCGATGGTGCCACCGATGCCCGCTTTTTATAACCATCCCGAAACCATTGATGACGTCACTAACCACATCGTAGCGCGCGTGCTCGATCAGTTTGGCATTGAGTTTCCCAAAGCCCGCCGCTGGCAGGGTTTACGCGCAACCAATTCACAAGATGTCCTGAAACAGGAGAGTTAAGAATGGCCTTTGATGACCTGCGTAGTTTTCTGCAAGCCCTTGATGAACAAGGGCAGCTACTGAATATTGAAGAAGAAGTTCAGGCAGAACCTGATATCGCCGCTGCTGCCAATGCCACCGGGCGGATTGGCGAAGGCGCGCCTGCGATTTCATTCACCAATATAAAAGGTTTCAACCACGCGCACGTGGTCATGAACACCATTGGTTCCTGGCAAAACCATGCGATTTCGCTCGGATTACCCGCTAATACGCCAGTCAAACAACAGATAGACGAATTTATTCGCCGCTGGGACCACTTCCCGGTCGCTCCGGAGCGTCGGGAAAATGCCCCCTGGTCGGAAAACACCGTGAATGGCGACGACATCAACCTGTTCGATATTTTGCCGCTGTTTCGACTGAACGACGGTGATGGCGGCTTCTATCTGGACAAAGCCTGTGTCGTTTCACGCGATCCGCTTGATCCCGACCACTTTGGCAAACAGAACGTCGGCATCTATCGCATGGAGGTCAAAGGCAAACGTAAACTGGGTTTACAGCCGGTGCCAATGCACGACATTGCCCTGCATCTGCATAAAGCCGAAGAACGTGGCGAAGACTTGCCGATTGCCATCACCCTGGGGAACGACCCGATTATTACCCTGATGGGTGCCACACCATTACGCTATGACCAGTCTGAATATGAGATGGCAGGCGCGTTGCGCGAAAGCCCCTATCCCATCGCCACTGCCCCGTTGACCGGCTTCGACGTCCCCTGGGGTTCAGAAGTCATTCTGGAAGGGGTGATTGAAGGACGTAAACGGGAGATTGAAGGTCCGTTTGGCGAATTTACCGGCCACTATTCTGGTGGGCGTAACATGACGGTGGTACGCATCGACAAGGTTTCTTATCGCAGCAAACCGATCTTCGAATCGCTGTATCTGGGTATGCCGTGGACAGAAATT
The DNA here is from genome assembly GCF_047947045.1 of Pantoea sp. App145. Taxonomy (NCBI): domain Bacteria; kingdom Pseudomonadati; phylum Pseudomonadota; class Gammaproteobacteria; order Enterobacterales; family Erwiniaceae; genus Pantoea; species Pantoea sp. App145. Next base: position 636,070 of record NZ_CP133291.1, on the reverse strand, counting down.
GATTACCTGATGGGACCGGCGACCTGCGTACCGCTTTATCAACAACTGAAGGCCGATTTCCCGGAAGTGCAGGCGGTGAACGCCATGTACACCCACGGCCTGCTCGCCATCATCTCCACCAAAAAACGTTACGGCGGCTTTGCCCGCGCGGTAGGGCTACGCGCCATGACCACCCCCCATGGGCTGGGCTACGTCAAAATGGTGATTATGGTTGATGAAGATGTGGACCCGTTCAACCTGCCCCAGGTGATGTGGGCGCTGTCATCAAAAGTTAACCCGGCCGGTGATTTGGTTCAGTTGCCAAATATGTCGGTACTGGAACTGGACCCCGGCTCCAGCCCTGCGGGTATCACTGACAAACTGATTATCGACGCCACAACGCCGGTTGCGCCGGATACCCGTGGTCATTACAGCCAGCCGGTGAAAGATCTGCCGGAAACCGCCGCATGGGTGGAAAAACTTACCGTCTTACTGGCGAATCGCAAATAAGGAGCCACAAATGATCTGTCCACGTTGTGCTGACAAACATATTGAAACGATGGCAACATCTCCGGTGAAAGGAGTCTGGACGGTATTCCAGTGCCAGCACTGCCTGTACACCTGGCGCGATACCGAACCCGCCCGACGTACTCAGCGCGAGCATTACCCGGAAGCCTTCCGTATGACGCAAAGTGATATCGACAATGCGCCGGAAGTGCCCTCCATCCCGCCGTTACTGGCCAAATAATCATGGCCGCTGGCGGGTGCAGGCCCGCCATTTACGTTTAAGATGATCCTTTACATCCCCTTCCGGCCTCGTTAGTATCACCGACTCCCAACGGCAACCTGCCGTTGCGTAAGCGTTAACGTCAACCAACGCACCATGAGCAGAATTGTTCTGCCTTTTTCTATGGTGCGAAAAATTGACCCAGACTATTTTCTCTGCAAACCCTGCCCTGCGCCGTTCCGGCTTTTTCCTGTTCCTGCTGCTATTGACTGCGGCCAACCTGCGCACGCCGATCACCGCCACCGGGCCGGTGCTGGAAAATATTCGCCTGACCTTTGGCCTGAGTGCCAGCGCCGCAGGCGTGCTGAATTTCCTGCCGCTGCTGATGTTTGCCACTCTCGCCCCACCCGCGGCCTGGCTGGGCAACCGTTTCGGACTGGAGCGCAGTTTATGGGGGGCGCTGCTGTTGATTACGCTGGGCTCGCTGCTGCGTATCAGCGGCAGTGAAAACGCGTTATGGGCCGGTACGCTGTTGCTCAGCGCCGGTATCGCCGCCGCCAACGTCTTACTGCCACCCCTCATCAAGCGCGACTTCACCGCTCACACCGCGCGTTATATCGGCCTTTATGCCACCACCATGGCGATCACCGCCAGCATCGCATCAGGCGTGGCGGTGCCACTGGCGCAACTCACTGGTGCAGGCTGGCATCTGGCCCTGGGCGTCTGGTTAGTCCCCGCTATCGTCGCGCTGCTGGCCTGGCTGCCACTCCTGAAAAAAAACGCAGCACATCCTCATACCGCATCAGCCCAATCCCTGACACGCTCACCGTGGCGTTCCACCATCGGCTGGCAGGTGTCGTTATTTATGGCCTGCCAGTCGCTGACCTTTTACACCCTGATTGGCTGGTTCACCCCCTTTGCGCAGGACAACGGTATCAGCCAGCTGGAAGCCGGTGGAATGTTGTTCGTCTATCAAATTGTGGCGATTGTCGCCAACCTGGCCTGTATGAGCGCGCTGAAAAAATTCCGCGATCAACGTGCCATTGGCTTTGCAGCTTCGCTGGCGATTTTTATTGCGGTAACGGGCTTACTGCTGGCTCCGTCGCTGGCCCTGCTGTGGCTGGTACTGGCGGGCCTGGGTGCGGGTGCATCAATGGTGATTTGCCTCGCGTTATTTAATCTCCGTACCCAGGATCATCGCCAGGCATCGAAGCTATCGGGGATGGCACAATGCGTAGGATATGGTCTGGCAGCGCTGGGGCCGCTGTGCTTTGGCATGTTGCACGACGTCAGCGGCAACTGGCTGCTGCCGCTGACATTGCTGGTGGTGATTGCCGCGATACAAATGGTGATGGCCCCCCTGGCAGGCCGGGCGCGCCATCTCTGATCAGGCCAGTACCGCAGCTTGCGCTTCCTGTCGTTCCAGCTCGCGCAACAGCGATTGTTGCCACTCTGTGGCAAATGCAACCTGCTTCAGGGATGAAAATCAGCGAGGGTGGCGCGCGTGAGTGCATCCTGCTCGGCTGCCGCCAGCAAAGCCTCCACCAACCCGGGGAAACGGGCATTCAAATCTTCCCGGCGCAGTGACAACAGGTTTTCACGCCCGGAGGGCCGCTGCCAGATCACACCACTGTCGCGCAACACGCGCCAGTGGTGGGTTAGCGTGGATTTCGACACGCCCTGCAACAACGAACCGCAGGTATGCTCACCACCATCAGCAAGGATGCTGACCACCGTCATCCGCATCGGGTTGCCCAGCGCCGCCAGCACGTTTTCCAGGCGAATCTCTGCGCGCGGTGGATGTCTGGTCATAAGCTGTCTCTCAATAGTACGTATAAATACGAAGTATCGGGCAGGCGCGGCGGGATGTACAGAACACGGCGAGCTATCGCCCGCCGTGTTAATGAATTTACTGACTGATGGATTGTTGCAGGGCGGCGATTGACGAGGTGACACCTGCCTCCACCGACATGGTGAGATCCTCCATTTCCAGTGAGACCCAATCGTTGTAGCCCACCATACGCACCACCGAGAAGAACGCCTTCCACCATTGCAGATCCTGGCCGCAGCCCACCGCAACATAGTTCCAGGCCCGATTGGCAACATCCTCCACCGGTTTGGTTTCCAGCAGCCCGTTGATATTCACCAGCCCGCGTTCCAGTCGCACATCTTTACCGTGCACGTGGTGAATCGCCGTGCCAAGCGCCCGCGCCGCTGCAATCGGGTCACCTCCCATCCATAACAGATGGCTGGGATCGAGGTTTAAACCGACCATCGGCCCGACGGCATCGCGCAAACGGAACAAGGTTTCAGGGTTCCACACCAGCATCGAACTAAAGTTCTCCAGCGCGAAACGTGCAACACCGCTGGCTTTCGCCTGCTCTACCAGCCCCAGCCAGTAGGGAATCGCTACTTCATTCCACTGATAATCGAGGCAATTTTTCAGCGTTGGCGGCCAGCTTACCGTGTAAGTGATCCAGTTTGGGATGGTGTCGTGAGGACTGGCGGGCGGCAGGCCGCTCATCATCACGATTTTCTCCACGCCCAGCTCACCGGCCAGCGCCAGTGCCTGTTCGGTGTCCCGTTTATGACGCTGCCCCAGCTCGCCAACATCCAGCGGATTACCCGATACATTCAACGCCGCGATCGTCATACCACGGCTTTCCAGCGCCTGGAGCAGCTGCCGACGTTGACTGGCGTTGGCGAGCAGTTCTTCCGTGCGCAGATGCGGTGCCGATGACCAGCCCCCGGTGGTCATTTCAACGCCATACACGCCCAATTCAAGCAATTTATCCAGCATCGCTGCAAACGGCAGATGCCCGAGGCTATCAGTACAAAAAGAGAGTCTCATGAGGGTTCCTTATTGATAGTTGACCCAGCAGGCACCGTTATCCGCCGAACGGACACAGTTTTCGATCCAGCGCACCCCTTCCAGACCGGCGTTAATATCGGGATAGATCAAGCTGTCGAGGGTTTGCTGATCGCCGCGCTGCGTGGCGCTGATGGCAATGGCAAATTTGAGGTAGATATTGGCCCATGACTCCGCCAACCCTTCGGTGTGCAGCGCACCCAGGCGTTCATCCGCCAGCGCGCTGTCATCGAGATACGGCATACCGTGATGAAGTATCTGGTTCGGCTGTCCCTGTACTTCATATTTCAGCTCGCCAGGGTTGTAGTCACTCCACTCCAGGCTGGCGCGCGAACCAATCACGCGAATGCTCTGGCTATCCATCGAACCGGCGTTGATCGATGACGCCCACATGCGGCCCACGGCACCGTTGTCGTAATGCATCAACACCAGCGCGTTATCTTCCAGCGGGGCGCGCGACGGGATAAAGCTCTGGCGATCGCATAACAGCGATTGGATATGCAGCTGCGGCAGCACCAGTTGCGAGATATAGAAAGTATGGGTAGAGATGTCGCCCAGCACGAAAGAAGGCCCGGCAATTTTCGGGTCAACACGCCATTTTTGCGCATCACTGAATTTGTCGGCGCTATCGCTGGCACTAAAGCCGTGGGTGTATTGCAGTTCGACCATGCGTACTTCGCCAATATCGCCTTTGGCGATCATCGCCCGCATTTGCATCAGTAAAGGATGGCCGGAGAAACCATAAGTGACACCGACAATCAACCCCTTCGCTGCCGCCAGGGCCTTAATTTCCTGTGCTTCCTCAGTTGTGAAAAACAGCGGTTTCTCGCAGATAACATGAATCCCGGCATTAAGTGCTGCTTTGGTGATCTCATAATGCGTGCCGTTAGGGGTGGCGATGGTCACCACTTCAACGCCATCATCACGCTGCGCCTCTTCTGCCAGCAGCTGCTGATAGTTGTTGTAGCAACGTTCGGCGTTCATTCCGAGGTTGACGCCAAAATCACGGCCACGTTCCGCATCAATATCGAACGCACTGGCCACCAGCTGATAAGCGGTGTTATCGCGCAGCGCGCCGGAGCGATGTTTATAGCCCACCTGGCTTAAACGCCCGCCACCAATCATTGCCCAGCGTAAAGGACGAGGGATCTTCTTTTCACCATTTTGCATAGCCATTCCTTAATTATTTGCACTCGGGTGCAATTGAGGTCAGAGGTAAGGGTTCATTTCTGGTTTTTCTGTTCAAACTGCAGGTAATTGGCCTGGGTCACCGTGGCATACGGAATCCAGTTGTAGGGGGCGGTTTTCTGTTTATCCAGCATCGCCCTGGTGACCTGCACCGCACCGGTGGCCTGTCCTTTCGCGTCCTGGAAGATGGTCACCGCCATGTCACCGCTTTTAATAAATTGCAGACCGTCCGGCGTGCCATCAATGCCCGCCACCAGTACGTGTTCCTTTTTCGCCTGCTTCAGCGCCATAATGGCCCCAATCGCCATTTCATCGTTGTTGGCGGCAATGGCATCGATCGGCGTACCGTTGAGTAACCAGCTGGACACCACATCCACCGCCTCGTTGCGCTGCCATTTGGCGGTCTGCTTTTCCACCACCTTCATATCCTTGTGCGCAGCAATCACCTCTTCCACCGCGCGGGTGCGTTCACGCGCCTCTTCATTCGACAACGCACCCATGATGATGGCGACATTGCCTTTGTAGTTCATGCGTTGCGCCAACGCTTCCATCTCCATCTTACCGCTGAGAGCCGAATCGGAACCGACATACGCCATCTGCCCAGCCAGCTTCACCTCCGGTTTACGATTCACAAAGATCAGTGGAATATTGGCGCGTCTGGCCGCCTCCATCATCGGCCTTACCCCCTGGGTATCTACCGGGTTGAGAATAATGGCGTCAACGCCCTGGTTAATAAAATCATCCACCTGCTGAACCTGGAGGGCCACATCGCCTTTGGCATCGGAGAACTGCCCTTTCATGCCTGAGCTATCCAGCTCATGTACCATCTGGGTACGTAGAATCGAGACGAAATTGAGGTCGAAATTGGCCAATGCAACGCCCACCTGCCAGGTTTTAGCCTGCACACTGGCGATAGCCAGTGCACATAATATCAGAACTATCGTTTTCACAGTCTTCATGGTCATTTCCTGTAGGGTCATGGTGTTATGATCCGACCGAAAGAGCGACACTGCTGATTTCCACTCTTTTGCACCCGGGTGCAAAATAAGTAAAAAAAAGAGACGGACAGTCATATCTTCAGGGGAGGTACTGGCGAAAATGTCGTCCACAGCGAAAATTTAGTCAATCCGGCAAAATGTAAATCAGCGGAAGCGATCACAAAATGTTAATCATTTGCACCCGATTGCAAAAAAACATTGCAATCGGGTGCAAAGATAAAACATAATCGCAACATCATAAAAACAGGGTTATTTCGCGACAGGTTTCGACGCACAAACGCGCTTTGGGTGTTTATTTTCGCTTGGGTTTCACGTTCAATGCAGGGATCTTTCGCCAACTCTGATATGCAGGTGCTATGAGCAAACCCATCGCAAAACCCCACAAAGCCACCGCCAGCGATGTTGCACGCCAGGCGGGCGTGTCGAAATGGACGGTATCGCGTGCCTTTACGCCAGGTGCGTCAATCTCCGACAAAGCGCGTGAACGCGTGCTGGCCGTGGCAACTGAGCTGGGCTACCGCCCTAACCTGTTGGCGCGCAGCCTGTCGCAAAAGAAGACGCACATTATTGGGGTCGTGATTGATGAGATGAGGAATCCGCATTCGCTACTGTTGATTGATACGGTAACCAACCAGTTGCAGAAACGCGGCTACATGGCCCTGCTGCTCAACATCACCAATAGCGAGAATCATAAATCGGTGATGATGCTAGCGGATCAATTGCAGGTTGATGGTTTGCTGTTCCTCGGCACGGTACTGACGGAAGAACTGGTGGGCATCGCGCAGGAACTGCACCATATCCCGCTGGTGCAGCTGTGCCGCAACAATGATGTGCCGGGCATCGATGTGGTGAAAATCGATGATCTGCGCGCAGGTAAACAGCTGGGCGAACTATTGCTGGCACAGGGATATACACGCTTTGGTTATATGCATGGGCCAGAAACCAGCAACAACCATTTGCAGCGTCTTGATGGTTTACAGCTGGCGCTGACGGAGGCGGGGTTAACGCTGGAAGTGATGCTGACGGCCGGTGGCTACGCCCAGGAGCGCAGCTATACGGTGCTGACGGAGTATCTCAATGCCCACGCGCCTGCCGATCGCATTGACGCGTTGTTCTGTGAGAACGATGCGCTGGCGCTGGGTGCGCTGGAAGCCTTGCGCGAGGGCGCTGGCAATAAACATATGGCGGTAGTGGGTTTTGATGGTATCGAGGAAGCCGCCCTCCCCGGCTGGCAACTCACCACCTATAACCAGCGCATTGATTTGTTAATTGAAGAAGCCTTAAACCGGCTGATTGACGATCGTGCCACCCCGGGTGGCGTCTGGACGCAGGGAGAATTGCATATACGACGCTCTCACCTGAAGCCGTGAGCATGGCTTCCTCTATCCGGCCATGCCTTACACTGCCTATACCGGATCTCTGGACCTATTTTCAGCGCAGCAGCTGGGCAATCCCCCATAGCGCTAACGCGTGGTCATCTTCAGAAGGTAAACCGCTGACGCTGACAGCGCCGAGAATCGCGCCCTGAGGATTGAGCAGCGGGAAAGAACCACCGTGATCGGTGTAATCCGCCTGGCTGATAAAAGCCTGCCGATCCATCCTCTCACCCTTCTGCTCGTTAAGCAGCCCCACATACATTGAAGAGTGACCATGACGCAATACGGTATTCCTTTTGCGTCGCATCCACTCCAGATTATCCGGACAGGATCCTGGCAACGCCGCCAGAAACAGCACCTGACCAAAAGCATAGACTTCAATCGAGATGGGTGCCTGCGCTTCACGGCCACGCTGCTGGATGCTCTGACCGATTTGCCAGGCCAGATCGAAGTCAAACTGCGGCAGACGGTGTTCCGCTTCCTGTTGCAACAGGGTTTCAAGGCTAAGCGATGATGACATAAAGGTTTCCTCTCCAAATGAAATAAAATTTCCACAATTTATAACATGGAAAATATTTTTCACCAGTGATGAGGATCACGTGCCTTAGCCCGAATCACGGGAAATCATGGTAAAACCCATATCGATAATTGGCGTAGTCACTGCTTCGCCCTGCAAACGGCTCAGCAGTTGCTGTGCCGCCAGCCTGCCCATCGCCTGACGATCGATACGCACCGTAGAAATCGCCGGAAAATTAGCGGCGGCAAAATCGAGATCGCCAAAACCAATTACCGCCAGCTGTCTGGGAACCACCAGGCCGCGCGCCTGCGCTTCCATCAGCGCACCCTGCGCCAGGGTATCGGAACTGCATACCAGTACATCTGCCGTGGGATGGGCCGCCAATACCTCAGCGCAGGCTTCACGACCACGCGTCATCAGCGCGGGCAGCGCGACCGGTGCATCGACAAGCAGAGCGATGCCTTGCGCTTTTAATGCCTCCAGCAAACCCTGCTTACGCTGCAATGCACGCTGATCGTCAGTCCAGATCAACGCCGGTCGCTGATACCCGCGCTGCGCCAGATAGGCCGCTACGCATGCGCCGACTTTTTCATGAGAAAAGCCTACCAGCATATCGATGGGGGTCGGTGTCATATCCCAAATCTCCACCACCGGCACATCGGCTTGCAACAACACCTTCTTCAGCTGGCTGCTGTGATGGATACCGGTCAGCACCACCCCATCGGGCCGACGCGATAGCAACGTGGCAACGGTTTCCGCCTCAGTCTCGGCCTCATAGCCGGTCACGCACAACAGCATGTGATAACCCTGCGCGCTGAGGGTGTCATTGAGGCTCTGAATGGTATCAACAAACATGTTGTTGTTAATTTGCGGCACCACCACGGCAATCAAACGGCTGCGATTGGTGGCGAGGCTACCCGCCTGTGCGTTCGGGATATAGCCGGTGGCCTGTACGGCGGCCAGCACCTTCTCTACCGTAGCGGGCCGGACCTGCTGGGGCGAATTGAGCGCACGGCTGACTGTCATCGGTGAAATACCGGCCACCCGGGCCACATCTTCCAGCGTCGGCGCACCTTTGCGCGCCAGATTGCGTTGTTTCATTGCCACTTAGCCTGGAGAAAACCAGCGGCTAGCATAACGTAAAACGGCGTTCCCCGGTAAATGTTAGGGCTATCATTTTTTTCTTCGCAATGCCGAAAATGTGATCATGTGAACATTAACGAACTAACATCCTGGCGCATAGTCCTTTCGAAGCAAAAATGTTAGCGCAATCATTTTAACAGGAGACTCGCATGTCAGGTGTTAATTCCGCCGCAGTGACTTATGCCAAAGCGCAGGGTGCCGCCACCGCTGCCGAAAGTGGCGACCGTATCGTCTGGGTCAATTTATCGCTGGCCTTTCTGCCGCTGGCGACGCCAGTGAGCGATGCCAAGGTGTTGACCGGACGCCAGAAGCCACTGACCGAAGTAGCGATCATTGTGGCGGAAATCGCCACGCGTGATGGCTTTGAGGGTATCGGTTTCAGCTATTCCAAACGTGCCGGAGGCCAGGGTATTTATGCTCACGCCTGCGAAATCGCCGATGCGTTACTCGGAGAAGATCCTAACGATATCGATAAAATCTATACCAAACTGCTGTGGGCAGGCGCATCAGTGGGTCGCAGTGGCATGGCCGTGCAGGCTATTTCACCCTTCGACATTGCATTGTGGGATATGAAAGCACGACGCGCCCGCCTGCCGCTGGCGAAACTACTCGGGGCGCATCGCGATTCGGTGCAGTGCTACAACACCTCGGGCGGCTTCCTGCATACCCCACTCGATCAGGTGCTGAAGAACGTCGCCATTTCACGCGAGAACGGCATCGGCGGCATTAAAATCAAAGTCGGCCAGCCTGACACCAAAGAAGACCTGCGTCGCCTGGCAGCGGTACGTCAGACGCTGGGCGATGATTTCCCGCTGATGGTCGATGCCAACCAGCAATGGGATCGTGAAACCGCCATTCGCATGGGCCGCAAAATGGAACAATTCAATCTGGTGTGGATTGAGGAACCCCTGGATGCTTACGATGTTGAGGGGCACGCGGCTCTGACCGCAGCGCTGGATACCCCGATTGCCACCGGTGAGATGCTCACCAGCTTCCGCGAGCATGAACAACTGATCCTTGGCAACGCCAGCGACTTCGTTCAGCCCGATGCGCCACGCGTCGGCGGTATCACACCGTTTCTGAAGATTATGGATCTGGCGGCCCGTCACGGCCGCAAGCTGGCCCCGCATTTCGCCATGGAGATTCATATCCATCTGGCGGCCGCCTACCCGATTGAACCCTGGCTGGAACATTTTGAGTGGCTCAATCCGCTATTCAATGAACAGCTGGAACTGCGTGATGGGCGCATGCTGATTTCTGACCGCCACGGCCTCGGTTTCAGCCTGAGCGAGCAGGCGCGTAAATGGACCACGCTTACCCACAGCGTGGGTAAGCGGCCCTGAACGACAGCCGCTACGTCGCATTTTCGCGGCGCTGGGCTTTCGCCAGCGTGCGCGCCAACAACGACGAATACAGCGGTTTGCCACCAAAGAATTGCGCCGCCAGCGTGGCCCCAAGGCAGGTGATGATCATCGGCAGGATCAGCTGATAGTTATTGGTCATCTCCAGTACCAGCACGATGCCCGTCAGCGGTGCTCGCACCGAGGCGGCAAACAGCGCTCCCATTCCGGCGACGGCAAACGTCGCCGCTTCCAGCTGATAACCAGGAAACCAATGCGCGCAAAGCTGACCAAAACAGGTACCAAGCAGGGTACCCAGTGTCAGCATCGGCGCAAAAATTCCGCCGGGTGCGCCAGAGGCAAAACAGCAGATGGTGATCACCACGCGTAACGCGAACAGGGCAAATAATCCCAGCGCGGTGAAATGTCCGGCAGAGAAATCCGGGATCAGCGTGATGCCGCCGCTGATGGCTTCCGGCAGTATCCATCCCAGCACACCACAAATACCAGCCAGCAAACTGCCCCACAACACCCAGGGCGCGGTACGTCCGTGATGCAGCCGCTGGAACTGATCCTGGGTCCAGAAAATCAGGCGATTAAACGCCACGCCGCAGCCGCCAAACAGGATGCCGAGCAGCAGATACAGCCATAAGGTGGACGTCGGTGCATCTTTAAGCTGACCAATGTTGATAATCGCTTCATTGCCGTTAAACAGGCGGAACACGATGCTCGACATAATCACACCGACGAACACCGCTTTAATAGAAATCAGGCTGTAGCGGAACTGTGGACGCATTTCCTCGATGATAAACAGAATCCCCGCCAGCGGTGCGTTGAACGCGGCAGAAAGCCCGGCCGCCGCACCGGTTGCGAGCAAGGTATGACGCGCTTCTGACGAGCGCACCCCGAACATATCGGTACACATACGCCCAATATTGCCACCGATCTGCACCGTCGGACCTTCACGCCCCAGCACCATGCCCGACCCGAGCGCGCCCATCCCGCCGATAAACTTTACCGGCAATACGCGCCACCAGCGCACCGGCCTGAGTTCTTCCAGCGCGCCCTCAATTTCCGGGATGCCCGATCCCCCCGCTTCTGGCGCAAAGCGTCGTACCAGCCAGTAGCCCAGCGCACCCAGCAGGGCGGCCGCAAAGAAAGCACACAGCACATTTAGCAGCGGATTACTCGCCTGATCAGCCAGCCAGTTCAGCCGTGAATGAAAAATAAAGTTCACTGATTTATCAAAGGCTACCGCCACCAGACCGGTCAAAATACCAACCAGCGCCGCCAGTAATAGCAGAGCAACCGGAGTTTTATCGCGCCGCATCAAGCGTTGCAGCAACAGAAAACGCCCCGCGCGCATCACCGTTTCCGGCTGCGCAGAATGTTGTGTAACAGACATGCCATCCTCTATCTTTAAATTTATTGTTCTTCTGTATCGGGCAACTCACCGTAGTGAATCGCCAGCCACACCGTTGGCTGGTCCGCCGCCGTCCAGTTCACACGATGACGGCAGCCGGGAGGGATATCAACAAAATCACCGGGACGTAATCGCCGTTCGGCTTCATCCTCAAGCTGCAAACCGGCCTCTCCCTGCACGACCAACACCCATTCGCCCTGCGTCTGGCAGTACCAAAAATCCGGCGGGCTGGCCTGGCCGGTTGAAACAATACGTTCGATACGCAGATTGGGACGTTGCAAAAGTTGCTCGAAGGTTTCAGCACTGCCTGCCTGGGCCACCGCAGGGAAGGCCTGCAACAGATTGGTTAACATGGTGATGTCTCATCATCGGTGCATAATCAATGCACTGTAACGCAGGCTTCACCCTGATTGCTCACAGTTTTTTGTGTCACTGATTGACGCGCAAGCGGCAAGTCACGATCATCCCCGGCCAGAATGGCTATGCACGGAGCATAAAAGTGTCTGAACTCAGTAACGCATTGCTTGAAGAGATTATCGAACAGGTTCGTCCGCTGACCCGGCAGGGAAAAGTGGCGGACTATATCCCCGCGCTGGCGGGGGTATCACCCGATCAGGCAGGCATCGCAATTTATGTCGCTGATGGCACCTGTTATCAGGCGGGAGACGCCGATACCCGTTTTTCCATTCAGTCGATCTCGAAAGTGCTGTCGCTGACCCTGGCGCTGACGTTATATGACGAGCCGGAAATCTGGCAGCGCGTCGGCAAAGAGCCCTCCGGCCAGGCGTTTAATTCGCTGCTGCAACTGGAGCTGGAACAGGGCAAACCGCGCAATCCCTTCATCAACGCCGGGGCGCTGGTGATGTGCGACCTGCTGGAAAGCCGACTCACGGCACCGCGTCAGCGCATGCTGGAGATTGTGCGCCGCCTGGCGCAGCGCAATGGCATCAATTATGACCGGGTAGTGGCCCGCTCCGAATATGAACACTCGGCACGGAACGCCGCCATTGCCTGGCTGATGAAATCCTTCGGCAATTTCCACAACGATGTTAGCAAAGTGATGGAAACCTATTTCCACTACTGCGCGATGGCGATGAGCTGCACCGAACTGGCCCGCACTTTCTTCTACCTGGCGAATCATGGGCGCAGCCTCGGTGATGAGATCACGGTGATTTCACCGCGTCATGCACGTCAGGTCAACGCGCTGATGATGACCAGCGGCATGTACGACGGTGCGGGCGAGTTTGCCTGGCGTGTGGGAATGCCAGCAAAATCCGGCGTTGGCGGCGGCATTATCGCGGTCATCCCCGGAGAAATGAGTATCGCGGTGTGGTCGCCCGCGCTGGATAGCTCGGGCAACTCACTGGCCGGTACGGTGATGCTGGAGATGCTGACGGAACGGCTGGGACGATCGATTTTTTAATCGCGCGCTTAACTCACCACATTTTGCGCAGTGCCCTGCCAGAATCCGGCGAGGTTGCTCTCAATACCGCGCAACAGGTTGGCAACCCCCTGCTGGCTGGCCCAGGCGATATGCGGTGTCAGCATCAGGTTAGGTACATCAGCCTGTAATAGCGAATGATCGGCAGCGGGTGGTTCACTGGTCAGCACATCCAGCGCCGCCCCGGCAATCACCCCCTGACGCAGGGCGTGGGCCAGCTCGGTTTCGTTGATCAGACCGCCACGCGCAGTGTTGATCAGCAGGGCGGAAGGCTTCATCTGCGCCAGCGCGGATAAATTGATCAGCTGCTTTGTGTCTGGCGTCAGCGGGCAATGTAGCGTCAGCACATCGCTTTGCGCCAGTACCTGCTCAAACGGCACATACCCATCACGCAAGACGCTGCTGCCTTTGCGGTCGGCATATAACACTTTCATCCCCAGCGCCTGAGCCATCTCGCCGACGGCGCGGCCAATATCGCCTTTTCCGATGATCCCCAGGGTCGCGCCATAGATGTCCTGGATCGGCTGACGATGCACGCAAAAATGCGACGAGGCAGGCCAGGCGCTACGCGTGCTGTTGACGTAGTCCACCAGATGACGTCGCAGGGCAAATAATGCCGCAATCACCCCTTCCGCCACGCTGCGCGTGGAGTAGCCCGGTACGTTGCTGACGACAATGCCCCGCTCGCGACAGGCCGCCAGATCGATGCAGTCATAACCGGTAGCTGCCACGCAGACGTAACGTAAGGCGGGCAGCTGGCGCAGCGTATCAGCGCGCAACGGCACCTTGTTGGTGATCACCATCTCCGCATCATGCAGTACATGGACCAGTTCCGCCAGCGAGGTGGTGGCGCGATACTGCCAGTCGGTACACCATTGGGGACGTTGTGGCGCACGCGGCAGGGTATCGCCGTCAAGGGTGACAATCTTCATTGCTTCTCCGCTTTAATGTTTCTCTATTGATCTTGTCAGGTTGCATTAAGGTTAACAAAAGCTGAGTGTTACGTGATTTTTTTCAAAAGATGCGAATTATTTCTTCAATGCCTTCAGTTTTTTTAACCCATCACAGGTAATCGCGTTACACTTCCGCCCAATTTAATCAGTAACCTCCGTTTCCGCCATGATGTTTTCGTCTGCAATTCGCCAGCGCCTGACTGCCTGCATCGCCATCCTGGCGGTGTTGTTGCTGTTTGTTGCGCCGGTGGTATCGAAAACGTTGCTGGAACGTCAGAACCACATGCAAAGCATGATGGCCGACATGCCTATGCATCACGATGCCATGCCGGATATGGCGATGCCGGGCATGGATCATCATATGATGGACGATGGCGAATTCGCCTGTGGCTACTGTGATTTGCTGGTGCATGTGCCGTTGATGATGTGGGTGTTTATCCCCTTCATCTGGCTGATGCTGGTAATTTCCCGCGCCCCACCGCTGCCCTGCGTCATCGCGCCGGTGACCCGTCGTCAAGTCGCAACCCACCGACCGCGCGCACCGCCTGCCCTTCTCTCCTGCTGACATGATTCAATCGGTAGCGCATCCCGCTGGATGACGCTTGAGCATTCTTTTATCGCAAGGAAGACGGCTTTGTCTGCTGTTCACTCTGTAGCACCGCGCGGCGCGGTGCTTAATTTGCTACGCCGCTTACATTTCTATATCGGCCTGTTTGTCGCCCCTTTTATCTTTATCGCTGCGCTGAGCGGCACGCTGTATGTGCTGACACCCCAGCTGGAAAACGTGCTGTATAAAGACGCGTTAAGTGTTCAGCCTGGCGACCACGCACAACCCTTGTCGGCACAAATCGCCGCTGCACGCGCTTATGCTGGTGAGAAACAACGTATCTATGCCGTTCGCCCGGCACCGGGTGCCAGCGATACCACGCGTGTGCAGTTCAGCGATCCCTCCCTCGGTGCTTCGCAGTCACGTTCGGTATTTATCGATCCCTACACCTTACAGGTGAAAGGCGATATGACGGTCTATGGCACCAGTGGCGTGCTGCCACTGCGCATGACCATCGACCTGCTGCACAGCAGCCTGTTGTTGGGGGACTTTGGCCGCAACTACAGCGAGCTGGCAGCTTCCTGGCTGTGGGTGGCAGCGCTCGGCGGTGTACTGCTGTGGCTGGGGACGCGTCCACGCCGCAAGGCAAAAACGTCACGTGGACGCTTTGCCTTTAGCCGTCACTGGCACATCACCCTTGGCCTGACGCTGCTGCTGGGCTTACTGTTTTTCTCCGTCACCGGACTGACCTGGTCGCAATGGGCAGGTGGCAATATTGATCGCTGGCGCACCGAACTGAACTGGCTGACGCCACAGGTCAACACCGCGCTCAACCACGATGAACCTGCGATGGCCGCCGACCCCCATGCCGACCATCAAAGTATGCCGGGCATGGATATGTCGACGATGGCGATGCCGGTACAACATGGCCCGGTCAATGTCGCCGATGGCGACTGGGATCGCGCGTTGCACGCAGCGCGAGCTGCCGGAATCTCGGCAACCAAACTGGAGTTACGTCAGCCGAAAAATGCTGATAAGGCATGGACGGTAAGCGAAATCGATCGCAGCTGGCCGACTCAGGTGGATGCCGTGTCAGTGAATCCACAGGATTTCACCATCGTCGATCATGTGTATTTCGATCGTTTCCCGCTGGTGGCGAAGCTGACACGCTGGGGTGTGGATGCGCACATGGGGGTGTTGTTCGGCCTGGCAAATCAGCTGCTGCTGGCGGCCTTCGGTCTGGGTTTATGCACCATGATTGTGTTGGGTTATCGCATGTGGTGGCTGCGTCGTCCACAGCAGGCAGAAGCCAGTCCGACTCAGACTCTGACCGCCGCCTGGGTGGCGTTGCCACACTATGCCAAAGGGGCCTGTTTGCTGCTGGCACTGGCGCTCGGTTATGCGCTGCCAGTAATGGGCGTGAGTCTGCTGGCGTTTTTGCTGGTCGATATCCTGCGCTTCCGTGCTCAGCAACGCGCACCGGTTGATGCGCAGGTGCTGCTGGCCGCGCAGCAATCGCCGCTTGGCATTATTCGCGCCCGATTTGCCGTGAAACGCAAGGAGATGCGTCACTTCCTGTATGGGCTGTGTGCGCTGGCGCTGATTGTCGGCACAGTGATGAGTAATGCGATTATCGGTGGCGTGATTGAACAATATGGTATCCCGTTCAGCAGCTGGTCACTGACCATGTATCTGACTCAGGGCTTTATGATCGCGCTCTACACCACGGTGTTTACCGCGTTGATGTCGATTCCGCTGTGGTACTTTTTCCTCGGCGAAAAGGATGATTCACAGGGGTAAACCTTAACTCACGGCGCGAGCCATCGCGCCGTGATCATTAAATACCCGGCGTCAGAAATCTGCCTTCAGCACCACGCGATAATGCGCTTTACCGGCACGGACATGATCGAGCGCGTCATTCACTTTCGACATTGGAAATTCTTCCACGGTCGGCGCGATATCAACGCGTGATGCCAGTTTCAGCAACGCACGCAGCTGACCCGGTGAACCGGTGGAAGAACCCGTAACCGCACGATCGCCAACAATCAGGCTAAATGCCGGAACTTCAAATGGCTTCATCACCGCACCCACGGTGTGGAACTTGCCCTGACGCGCCAGTGCCTGGTAATAGGGTTTCCAGTCGAGATCCACCGCCACGGTGCTGATAATCAAATCAAACTGTCCTGCCAGCGCATTCAGCGCCTCCGGGTCACGGCTGTTGACCACACGGTCAGCGCCCATCGCCAGAATCGATTCGGTTTTACCGGCAGACGAACTGAACGCGGTGACTTCCGCCCCCATCGCGCGCAACAGTTTGATCGCCATATGACCGAGGCCACCGATACCAATCACCCCAACGCGGCTGGTCGCGGTGATGTTGTTCATCAGCAACGGTTTAAACACCGTGATACCGCCACACAGCAACGGACCGGCAGTGGCAATATCAAGCGATTCCGGCAACGGGATCACCCATTGCCAGTTAGCGCGCAGATGGCTGGCGAATCCACCGTGGTTATTGATGGTGGAGACCTTACCGTTTTCGCAGTTGACCTGGTCACCGGTGATACAGGCATCACAGTGCTGGCAGCTTTTGGCTGTCCAGCCGATACCGACACGCTGGCCGAGACTCAGCCCTTTATTCTGTGCCGCGTCCCCCAGCGCCACCACGCGCCCAATCACTTCGTGACCGGCAATCAGCGGATAGGTTGAGCCGCCCCATTCATTATCAATCATCGACAGATCAGAGTGGCAGACGCCACAGTAATCTACCTCTACCTGCACATCCTCGGCAGCCAATGGACCGGCCTCGTATTCGTAAGGCACCAGCGCCTCACCCGCCTGCATGGCGGCATAGCTCGTAATTTTCATTGCTGTCCTCAGTGGTTGGTCTCTGACGACAGAAGTTTATCAAATCATGTCCCATTATTATGCTGAATAATCATACGATTATGTTAGCACCTGCTGCGAAGCAGCGTTAAAGCGGGTCATGATTAATCGGGCTACGAAAGGCGTTACGCGCCGCCTCAATCAACTGACTGGCTGTCACCGTCGGCGGCAGGTGCGTCAGCACTTTCATCGCCTGCCAGTAACATAGCACCATCTCTTCATCGCTCTCGTTTTCGGCCATTTCCCTTAACCGCCCACGCAGGGTCAACACATCCAGCGTCTGCTGCTCATCCACCATCTCCGCAATCGTTTGATTGATAACCTGATGGATGATTTTCCAGGAAATTTCGGCAAGCACAATTAACCTCTTTTTTATCTCTCTCAGCTCCGGGCAAATGAATAAAAAAGGCGCGGCGGCCGCAGCGCCTGAAACAATCAAAATGTAGGATAACTATAGTTGGTTATTTAGCTGGCAAAGGGCATCGCGCCTGACAATTTCGTAGCTCGCGGATCTGTAAACTGATTTTTATCTGGCACGGATTATGTCATCCGGGAATGGCTTTGTAACAAAAAAGCCTGAGCTTGTGCTGGTCGCCGCAGCAACGCTTTGTCAAAGTAGGAAAACTTTTTCTCTACACAGGGAGTCACGATGAGTCAGTCAACCGCATTGCATGCCGATCCACTGGTCTGGGGCCACGGCCCGAAGGTGTTTGAAGTGTTTCTCGAACCAACCTGCCCGTTTTCGGTGCGCGCATTTAATAAGTTCGATGCGTTATTAAACCTGGTCGGCGAAGAGAAGATGACGCTGAAAATCCGTTTGCAATCACAGCCGTGGCATATGTATTCCGGCCTGATTGTGCGCTACATTCTTGCCGCGTCTACCCTGCCCGCAGGCAAAGCCGCCGCCAAAGCGGTGCTGAAAGCAGTGGCCGATCACCGCGAAGAGTTCGAGTTCACCGATCACGCCCGCGGCCCCAATATGGATACCACGCCGAACCAGCTCCTCGATCGTCTGGAGCAATACAGCGGTGTCAATGCACGCGAGCCTTTTGACCGTGCCGAATTGCAGAATGAAATCAAATGGCATTGCAAATATTCACGCCAGAACGGTATCCACGTGTCACCCACCTTTATTGTCAATGGGCTGGTGCAGGGGGATATTGGCAGTGGTGATGAGATCGAATCCTGGGCAAAACGGATTCTTGCCTGACTCCCGAGGCCCGCGTCGTCGGGCCTTTCGCTATATTTCGCAATAGTTTACTCCTTGCTTCGTTATGCTTATCCTGTTAATCGTTATTTACCTAATTATATAGCGAGAAATGGAATGCAACATAAACTGCTTAGCGCGTTACTGCTCACCGCAGGCGCGAGTCTCAGTCTTAATGCCCTGGCAAATACTGACATCCGTGTGACCTATGCCGGTTCGATGGGCAAAGTCATGGACCAGGCGTTAGGTCCAGCGTTTGCTAAAGAAAATAACGGTAATTACCAGGGGCAAGGCCAGGGGGCTTACGGCATGGCTCGCCTGCTGGCGAGTAAGAAAATCACTGCCGATGTGTTTGTTTCCATCACCCCAGGGCCGATGCAGATCCTGAAAGATGCCGGACTGATCGATACCGCGGTGCCGGTTGCCAGCACCAGCATGGTGATCGCCTACAGTCCGAAAGGGAAATACGCGCAGCAGTTTGCTCAGGCCAAAGGCAGCGATGCCAGCTGGCTGAAAGTGCTGGCAACGCCAGGGCTGAAATTTGGCCGCACCGACCCAATTAACGATCCGAAAGGCCAGAACATTGTCTTTACCCTGCTGCTGGCTGAGAAGTATTACCACCAGCCGGGCATCGCCGAAAAAATCATGGGCGGGGTACAAAACCCGGCACAAACCCATCTGGAAGGTGGCCTGCTGGCGCGCCTTGAGAGTGGCCAGGTTGATGCTGCGGCCGGTTACGAAAGTGAAGTGATCTCCGCCCATCTGCCTTATATCGCGCTGCCGGATGAAATCAACCTGAGCAACCCGGATCAGGCAAAACAGTGGTATGACACGGTCAGTTTCCAGGTGAAAGACAGCAAAGGCGAGGAAAAAACCCTGCATACTCAACCGATGGTGTATTACGCTGCCGTGCTGAAAAACGCGCCAAACGGCACCGCTGCCGGTAAAGCCTTCGTTGACTTTATGCTGAGCCAGCCGGGCCAGGCGCTGTTGAAACAGAACGGCTATGCGGCACCGAAAGGTGGCGTGCTATACCAGCCATGAGAAAACGCCAGTCCACCGCGTTGTGGCTCTCACTTCCGGCCCTGTTGCTGCTGGCTGTCCCGTTCGTCACGCTGATTGGCGTGACGCACTGGCAACATCTGCGGCTGGCATGGGGCGATAGCCATGCCATCGCCACCTCCCTCGCGCTGGGAGGGGTGGCGCTGTTGCTGATTTTTCTCAGCGGATTACCGGTGGCCTGGTGGCTGTCACAGGCGCGGGGAAAAGCGCGCCTGATCGTGGAATTGCTGGTGTTGATCCCGCTGCTCACGCCACCGCTGGCGATGGGGATTTTGCTGGTGAGTGCCTATGGGCCTTACAGTCTGCCCGGCGAGTTACTGGGACGGTTCGGCATGACGCTGGTGAATAACCCGGCAGCCTTTGTGCTGGCGCAATGGTATGGCGCGTTGCCTTACTTTGTCACTGCCGCACGTTCCGCCTTCGCTGGCGTGCCGAAAGAAATTCTTGAAGCCGGTCGCACCCTCGGCGCACCTCCCTGGCAACGTTTCTGGCGATTGTCAGTGCCGCTGGCGGCACCGGGTCTGGCTTCTGCTACCGCCCTGGCCTGGGTACGTGCTATGGGCGAATTCGGTATCGTGATGATCTTTGCCTACTTCCCCCAGGGGATGCCGGTGCAACTCTACAACAACCTGCAAAATGACGGCGTTGACGCCGTGTATGTGCTGTTATGGCTATTGTTGTTGTTTACTTTACCGGTACCGCTGCTGTGCTTTGTCACCTCGCGCCGCTTGCAGCAGGGGAAAGTCGCACTGGTTTAAATTCGTTACCCCGAGTGCCAGCGCTCGACGCGCCGCGCACTCTCCTCCATCGCCTGTTTAATACTTTCCAGTAAAGGTTCCATATCGAGCGGTTTGATAAAAAAAGCAAAAGCATCCTGGCGATATTCTTCCGGTGTGCCCTGGTCGGCCATAATAATCACCGGCAACAATGGATGAAGTTGGTTATGTTCCGCCAGCCAGTTTTGCCCGCTAATATCCGGTAAGGGTACATCCAGCAGCAGACACCCCCGTAGCGGCCTGACATCCTGGGTGCCGGCCTCGAAATCAGCAAGATCGATAAAATCCCCCACCTGATAATCCAAAGCCCTCAACAGGAACCCAAGAGATTCGCTCACGGATACGTCGTCTTCCACTAACCAGACCGTCGCAATCATCAATTTACCCCGCAGCTAAAACGTCATGCGAGCGCTGATAATAGTCTGCGTACGGCCACATCTCCACCGGCGAAAATCAGCCATAAAGCCGCATTCCGTCGGGGATTTGTGTGAATAGCACCAGGTTAAAAAACAGCAGATCCTGCGAACGTCAGGCACATCGGGAGGATAATTATCTGACTCCAGCACTGGCGTGGTCTTGCTTTTTGCACCACACCAGTGCGAAATCAGATATTTCTAAGGCATCGTGTAAAATCTACTTACACTCAAGTGAGGCGGACTAGCTGTTGCGTTGCAAATGGCTGCTGACAAAGGCCTTACAGCGCGGCGAAATCGGGTCGCTGAACACCTGCTGTGGTGAGCCTGACTCTTCGATTTTACCCTGATGCAAAAACACCGCTTTATTGGAAACGTCGCGGGCAAAACCCATCTCGTGCGTCACGATAATCATGGTACGCCCCTCCTCCGCCAGCCCGCGGATCACGCGCAGCACTTCCCCCACCAGTTCCGGGTCCAGCGCCGAAGTCGGTTCATCGAACAGAATCGCCTTCGGCTGCTGCGCCAGCGCGCGGGCAATCGCCACACGTTGCTGTTGTCCGCCCGAAAGCTGTGACGGCCAGGCGTTGCGTTTTTCATACAAACCCACTTTATGCAACAGCGCTTCGGCCTCTTCCAGCGCCTCTTTATAGCTGCGCTTTTGTACATGCACCGGGGCTTCCATGATGTTCTGCAACACGGTTTTATGCGGCCACAGATTAAAGCTCTGGAACACAAAACCCAGCTGCATCCGCATCAGCTTGATGCGGTTACGCTGCTCGCGATTCAGCTTTTCATGCGGATTATCGATGGTGACCACTTCGTCACCTACCGCGATCTCGCCCCCCTGGGGAATTTCGAGGAACGGGATGCAGCGCAGCAGGGTACTTTTGCCCGAACCACTGGCACCGATCAGCGAAATCACATCGCCATCCTGTGCTGTCAGGCTGATGTCGTGCAGCACTTCATGGCCACCGTAACTTTTTCTGAGATGGCTCAGGGCGATAGTCGGTTTGCTCATTAACGTGCTCCAGCGTAATAAGGGGACAAACGGCGCTCCAGCAGCGCCACACCTTTGCTCACCAGCACGGTCAGCAGCAGGTAGATAATCGCCGCGCTGATAAATACCTCCAGCGCGCGGAAGGTCTCGGACACAATCGAATCGGCAATGCCGGTCATCTCCATCAGACTGATGGTGCTGACCAGCGACGTTGATTTAATCATCGAGATGATTTCATTGCTGTAGGCGGGTAACGCCTGACGCACGGCAATCGGCAACGTGATACGGCGCAGCGTGGTAAAGCGCGACATGCCGCACACCTTCGCCGCTTCCAGCGATTGCACGCTCACCGCATTCAGGCCGCCGCGCAGAATTTCCGAGGTGTACGCTGCATCATTAAGAATCAGGGCGATCAGGCCACACCAGTAAGGATCACGCAGCAGCGGCCAGAAGAGGCTCTCGCGCACCGCCGGTAAGCTGCCGAGTCCGTAATAGATCATGAAAATCTGAATCAACAGCGGCGTACCACGAAACAGCCAGACGTAAAAGCGTGCGACATAGCTGCCCACACGATTTTGTCGCAGCAAATTCAGCAACAACGCCAGCATGCCACCACCAAGTAATGACAGGACGGCAAGATTCAGCGTGAGCGGTAATCCGCGCAGCAGCGCCACCAGCGTGTGCTGCAAAAAGGAAAAATCCATCGGGCCTCCTTACAACCGGGCGCGTTGTTGCCCGCGCATGGCCACTTTTTCCACATAACGGAAGACAAAATCGGAACAGGTGGTGATGATCAGGTAAATCACCGCACCCACGCTGTAGAAGAAGAACGGCATTTGCGTTGAATTGGAGGCGGTAGAAATCTGGTTCATGGTTTCTACCAGGCCGGTCACTGAAACCAGCGCCGACTCCTTAATCACTGATTGCCACTGGTTCCCCATACCGGGTAACGCGGTTTTCAGTGCCTGCGGCACAATCATGCGGCGAAACAGCATCAAACGCCCCATGCCAGTCACAGTAGCAGCTTCCAGCGTCCCTTTCGGGATGGCGTGGTAAGCCCCACGGAACACGCCGCTTTGATAAGCTCCTGAGATCAGGCCAATGGCGATCGCCCCGGCGACAAAGCCGTTCACATCGAACGGCCCCGGTAAATCGAGCAGTGCGCCAAAGAAGCCCACCACCTGACGGCCACCAAAGTAAAACAGGTAGATCACCAACAGTTCCGGCACACCGCGAAACAAAGTGATGTAGCCACCCGCCAGCCGTTGTTGCCAGCGCGAGCCACCAATCTGCATCCAGCACAACAGGCTGCCAAGAATTGCGCCCAGCAGCCAGGCGCAGAGTGAAACGGTCACGGTGACGGTAGCGGCATTAAGCAGCACGCCGCCCCACCCTTCGTCACCGAATCCTAACAGTTGCCAGTCGATAGTCATAAGCGTCAGGCATTACTCCGCAGGTGCGACGTTCTCGCCGAACCACTTAATAGAAAGCTGTTTCAGCGTACCGTCTTTGATCATTGAGACCAGCGCAGCATCCAGCGCGGCTTTCAGCTCCGGATTGTTTTTACGCAGCGCAATCGCTGAACCCTGGCCCAGCACACCACCAACAAAACCATAGCCGGTGCTGTTCACGGTATCCGCATGTTTTTTCACATAGGCATTGAGGTTAGTACGTGACGCCATCACCGCATCAACGCGGCCATTCAGCAGATCGGCGAAGGTTTCAGGGCCACCCTGATAGGTGCGGATGGTCGCCACATCAGACAGATATTTGTTAAGGAAGTCAGCCTGGATGGTGGCAACCTGCACCGCAATGGTTTTGCCTTTGAACTTCGCTTTCAGCGCGTCGATGGCTTTGGTCATACCCGCTTCATCACCGGCCTGCACCACTTCGTTGTTACCTGGCAGGGTATCCAGCGCACTGCCTTTCAGGGTGACAAAGCCCGACACGCTGACAGTGTATTGATGGGTGAAATCCACTACTTCTTCACGCTTCGGCGTGACGGTTACCGCATCGACCACCGCATCGTATTTGCCATCCACCAGGCCGGGGATCATGCCTGACCATTTCTGTGCCACCAGCTCGTATTTGAAGCCAACGCGTTTTGCCAGTTCTGCCACCATATCCGGCTCATAACCGACAATTTTACCGCTTGGCGTGGATTGGTTGAACGGAGGATAAGCCGCTTCGGTGGCAAATTTCAGGGTGCCAAAATCTTTCGCCTGGACCAGAGCAGAAGTGGCAAGCAGCAGCATGCCAACGGAAGCGGTGAAAAGCCCTTTACGCATCATCATAAAACCTCAGGATTTGTTATTGATTGCTGGAGAGTAAATCGATGGCTAAACGGGCTAACGCCTGAGTGCCTGCATGGATACTGCGCTCGTCGGGCTGATAATCCGAGTTGTGCAGGTGATCGTCGCGTCCTGGCGCGCCGGAACCAATATGGATCTGGCATCCCGGTGCCCGTTCGGTAAACAGCGAGAAATCCTCAGCGCCAAAGCTGGCACTGGGTTTAGCGATAATCGCTTTACCGAACTGATGCGACAGGATGGTTTCCAGTTGGTCAATCAGCGCATCGTCATTCATCAGTGGTGGTACACCGCGCTGATAATTGACCTCGATACGCGTATTCAGCGCCAGCGCCACCCCCGCGCAAATACGTTTAAACGCCGTCTCGATATGTGCGCGTGCCGCCGGGGACTTCGCCCGCACCGTGCCCTGAATCAGGCAGCTATCAGAAATGATATTGTGCGTGGTGCCACCGTGGATATGGCCAACAGTCAGGACCGCCGAGTTAGCCGGATCGAGTTCACGGGAAACAATAGTTTGCAACTGGGTGATCAGATGCAC
Source organism: Pantoea sp. App145 (assembly GCF_047947045.1). NCBI lineage: Bacteria > Pseudomonadati > Pseudomonadota > Gammaproteobacteria > Enterobacterales > Erwiniaceae > Pantoea > Pantoea sp. App145. The sequence continues at coordinate 611,375 of NZ_CP133291.1, read as the reverse complement.
CGCCGCAATGATCGGATCGGTACCCATATGCGGGCGTGCCGCATGGGTTGAGGTGCCGTGCACCACCAAATCAAACTCATCGCTGGAGGCCGTGCTGGCCCCGCGTGTCAGGCCGATTTCACCGGCCGCCAGTTCCGGCTTGTTATGCAGCGTAATCGCCAGATCGACGCCATCGGCCGCACCATCGGCGATCATCGCTTCCGCACCACTTTCCGGCGTTTCTTCCGCAGGCTGAAAAATCAGGCGTACCGTGCCATGCAGCTGGTCACGATAATGCGGCAGGATGGATGCCACGCCCAGCAACGTCGCGGTATGAATATCATGGCCGCAGGCATGCATTTTGCCCGGATAATTGCTGCTGAACGGCAACCCGGTTTGCTCGTGAATCGGCAGCGCATCCATATCGGCACGCAATAATACGGTTTTACCGGGATGAGCACCGACAATGTCCAGCATCACACCGGTTTTCCCTACGCCGGTTTTCGGCGTCAGGCCGAGAGCTAACAACTCCTGCTCAACGATTTTCGCGGTACGGTGAGTATCGAAACCCAGTTCAGGATGGGCGTGAATATCACGACGGATATTGATGAGATGTGCTTCCAGGCTTTCGCTTCTGGCACTGATTTCCCGGGCCAAAGTGGCTTGATGGTCTTTCATGGTTGCGGTGATCTTTTTCAGGCTTGCGCCCGGCCTTTATGGCATTTTTATGAAGAAAGTCTCCGTATTTATTCACAGCCCCAGGCAGAATGCAACGCGCAATCTCGCGGGTTACTTGCTGAATTTTCGTGATATTTTGCTAATCCCCTGCGAAAGCAGGATAAAAATCCATATGCGGGAAATGAAGCAGTCATAACATTCATAATCGACTGCGGATCATCAGTATTTCTGATTTTGTTACTGAACGAACGATTGCTGGATATTTAGGCAATCTGGCTGTTGTACCAAAACCATAAGCGTATGCGGTAATTCATAAAAGCCATTCACCTGATTCAGTAAACTGGGTTTATTTGATGCACGTTGTTAGTAAGACGGCTTCATAAATTTTGTTTTACTATCAGGAGATTAATGTGATTCGGGCTTCAATAGCACATGCAGAACTTAGAACATATGATTTGAACACAGAACAAATCCAGCCAAGTCGGGCCTCGCAGGATCCGCTGCCTTTTACCAGCGGTAATGCAGCAAACCCCTACCTTGCCACTCCAATCTGTCCAGAAGCGGGGGGTGATATTTCCCCGCCTGCCCGTTCGGTCAATGCGCTTTTAGCTTTCCAGACTGATCAATTGAAAATTGCAGAATTTGTCATGGATAAATTGAAACTCAATAAAAGCACGTTGCAATTGATGCCTGGGCTTTTAAAAACGACAGATTCAGGCATTGATATAGCCAATAAAGAACAAATAAACACCTCAAAAAAATTAAATGGCAAACTCATCGATAATATTTCAACTGCATTCAGTAATAAACATCGAGTGCCCCTGAAAGACGTTAAAAGCATCATAAAAAAAGAATTCAAAGCAGCGGCAATAAAAATACGTAACAGCAAGAACTGGGACAAAATAAACACAAATATTGCACACGGCGGCCATAATTATACCAGCACCCTGACTCCTGCCGGGAAAATGAAGACTGGCACCCATGATATCTTCCAGCAATCCTATCTGGATAAAGGTGTTTGCAGCGCATCCACTACTGATACCCAACACGCCACCAATTTATGGATGTCGGAAATTACGGCTCCCGATAAGAATGGTCGCCCTGAGACGTTATTTAACGGCATCCGCCACGGTATTCTCTCACCCTACGGATTGAAAAAGAGCGATCCTGCTCGTCAGGCCGGAGCCATCACTCGGGCAAAGGAAGTGTTAACTGCAGCTTTATATGCAAAACCAGATTTGTTACAGCGCGCACTCTCCGGCCAGGTAATTCCTTTGAACCTGGTTTCCACCTCACTCGCCACCGCAAGCAAGCCAGGAAAAGAGGATGGTATGGTCGCTGACCAAATGCATGCCTGGCAAGCATTGACCCAACAAACGCCTCTGAGTCTTACCATCAGGGATGAACAGGGCGAATTAAAACAGATAAAGGTCAATCTGAAGGTTGTTGCATTCAGTCTGGGGGTTAACGAAATGGCACTGAAGTTCAAACTGGGCTGGACTGCCTCAGATAAATATAATGATCAGGCACTGAAGCAACTATTTGGTCCTGAACTGAAATTCACTAAGCAACCTCAAGGTATGGTCGGCGAATATCTGAAAACCAACCCTGAGAATGGAGAAAAAGTACGGGAACTTAGCCAGCAGCTCAGGGATATCTTTATTAAAAAATCCCACCATCATGATGGAGGTGAGCCCTACAAGGCAGCACAACGCATCGCCATGCTGGCATATGAAATTGGTGCTGTACCGTGCTGGAACTGTAAAAGTGGCAAGGACAGAACAGGCATGCTGGATGCAGAAATCAAAAGGGAAATTATAAGTCAGCATCAGGGAAAACCCTTAAGTCAACCGGGTCGCCTGCAAAGTAAAGCAGATAAGGAATTATTTCAGAACGTCCTGGTTAATGGTGGTAATGCAGAGGTTCAGGTGTATAACACCAGTGTTGCAGGTAATAAAGTCATTAAGTCCTTACCTCTTCCCGGGATGAATCTGTCATTTAATGAGCGTATTGGAAACAACCAGGTATTGAAAGCAACACAAGGGCTATCAAAACTGGTTTGTAGCTGAGGAATTATGTCGAATATTATTTATAGTCTTTATGACGCTCTCGGGTTGGAAATAGACGGTGATGACCCGGTTTTAATCGTTGATGAGGAACTGACCATTTACTTCAATGAGTCAGACCATACGCTGGAGATGTGTTGTCCTGTTGGGCTATTGCCGAACACGGTAGATGATTTGCAAAGAGTCCTGCAACTTAACTATTCCAGCCCGGTGGTGCTGGCAACGGATGCCGATAAGACTGCGCTGTTAGCCCTGTTACGCCTTCCGGCAACCAGTGCTGCCGCAGAAGTAGAATCGGGACTCCACCAACTCATCAGCGTGTCCCGCATGCTATGTAAAAATGGCTTTTCCAACGCAGTATAGTTTTGAACGGGCGTTGAGAAACAGGGAAGATCAACGGGCGAAATTAGCACGGATACCATCGCCCGATGCCCCACTACAGGCGGGCATCGGTGATCATCAGGCTGGCGATTTCACCCTGAAATCCGCAAAAAACGCTGTGGCGTATCACCCAGCAAACGGCGGAACATGGAGATAAACGCGCTGGGACTTTGATAGCCGAGCTGGCTGGCAATGCGCAGTACCGGTTGTCCCTGTGCCAGTTGCACCAGCGCTTCTGATAATCGCAATTGCTGCCGCCATTGCGTAAAGGTAATACCGGTTTGATCGCGGAACAGACGCGCCAGGGTACGCGAGCTGGCCCCGACGCGATGGCCCCACTCTTCCAGCGTGTCACTACTGGCCGGAGTTTGCAGCAACTGCTGGCAAATGTTCATCAGACGACGATCGGCAGGTAACGGCAGCACACAGACCGGCCCCTCGGGTGCGCGATGGATTTCATCCAGCAGCAACGGTGTAATCAGTTCCACCCGCAGCGGATCGGGGTTAGATTGTTGTTCCATCTCCACCAGCGTCTGCATTAACGCCTGGAGCAAGGGCGAAATCATCATGCTGCGAGCTTCCGGCCAGAAGGCGCGAGCCACCACCGGTTCCAGATACAGACTCAGGCTACGAATATCGCTCAGTGCCGTTAACGCATGAGGTAAAGTCCCCGGCAGCCACAGCGCCCTGCCCGGTGTTAATGTCCATGATGCGCTGTGCGTCTGCACCCGCATCACCCCCTGCAAACAGAGCACCAGCTGCGCCACTTCATGGGCATGCCAGCGCTCCTCACGCCCCGCGTGATAATGCATTTCCCGCGTGGTTAATAAGGGTAAGGTCGGGCTGGCATCGGTTAGCCGTGGTTTGTTCAACACCATCACATCCAATCCTGTCAGATTGCCGATTGCTGTCCGCTTTGCGTTATTGAACCAATCAATCGCGCGAAGCCGCCAGCGCGGCGCTATCAAATAAAATAGTAATGATTATCATTTGTATCACTATTTAGGGCCGTTGGACTATATCGGGGATAAAAATCTTGCGTCATCGCACTTTTCAACGCACACCACTGAACGCCTTATTGCTGGTGCTGTTCAGCAGCACACCAGCATTGGCGGCAGATAACAATAATAATTCGCATGACAATACGCTGACCGTCACCGCCAATAACGTGGATACCGATGGCAGCGATGCCGACAGCTGGAACCAGGTGGCGAAAAAAGCGGATTCTGCCACCAAAAGCAGCCGCACGTTAATCGAAACGCCACAAAGCATCTCGGTGATCACTCAGGCGCAGATGGCTTCCCAGGGTGCACTGAACGTGGCCCAGGCGTTGCGTTATAACAGCGGCATCGGCTCCGAAGGCGGTGGCGCTGATTACCGCTTCGATGATATCTACATTCGTGGTTTCGCGGCTGACGAGTTCCTGGATGGCCTGCGTCTCCCTACGGTGACTTACTGGTCGCGTCCGAATTTCGATACTTTCCTGCTGGATCGCGTCGAAGTGGTTAAAGGCCCGGACTCGGTGACCTTTGGTCAGGCTAGCCCGGGCGGCGTGGTTAACCTGGTGAGCAAACGCCCCACTGCCGAACCTATCCACCAGATTTTTGTCAGCACCGGTAGCCATAATCTGTTTGAAACCGGGCTGGATCTCTCCGGCGCGCTGGATAATGACGAACACTGGCTGGGCCGTATTACCGGCACCTGGTCTCGCAACGACACCCAGGTCGATTACACCAAATATAAACACTATGATATCGCCCCGGCGCTGACCTGGCAGCCCAATGACGACACGCGTCTGACGCTGCTCGGGCAGTTCCGCAAAGATCCCTACGCCGGGTTTTATAACCAGCTGCCGCTGGAAGGCAGCTTAATCCACCTCGCACAGGGCAATTACTCCGACAGCTTCTACGGCGGCCAGCCGGGCTTTGATTACTATCGCCGCGAGCAGGCCAGCATCGGCTATGACTTTATGCATAAGTTCGATGACAGCTGGAGCCTGCACCAGAACCTGCGTTATCTGCACACCAGCAGCGATTACCAGATGGTCTACCCGACCAATACCGTGGTTGATGGCTCAGCGACGGTAAGCCGTGACAGCATGCGCGTGATCGAATCCTTCAATGCGTTTGATGTCGATACTAACCTGCAAGGCAATCTGTATTCCGGCCCGGTTAACCATGCGGTGACGGTGGGCATGGATTATGTGCACGACGATTTACGTCAGAACAGCGGCTACGGCACCGCGTCTGATATCAGCTATCTCAACCCGGATTACAGTACGCCGGTTGCAAGCCCGTCGATTGATAACCACAGTCGTTCCTTTATGACCCAGCTGGGTTTTTACCTCCAGGACAGCATGAAGTGGAACCACTGGATCCTCAATCTCGGCGGACGTTATGACAAAGCGCAAAGCCGCGCACAGAACTGGGTCACCGATACCCGCACCGAGCTGAACGACTACGCCACTACCGGTCGCGCCGGTCTGATGTACCACTTTGACAATGGTATTGCGCCATATATCAGCTATGGCACCTCGTTCCAGCCGCAGTCCGGCACCTCCTGGGCGGGCGATCCCTTTAAGCCGACCAAAGGCAAACAGTCGGAAGTGGGAATCAAGTATCAACCGAATGGCTTTAATGCGTTGTTCAGCGCTGCGCTCTACGACCTGCGTCAGACCAATGTCCTGACCGCCGACCCGGAGCATGCTAATTATTCGGTGCAAACCGGCGAGATCCGCTCTCAGGGATTCGAACTGGATGCGAAAGCGAACATCACGTCACGCTGGCTGGTCAATGCCTCGTACGCGCTGACCAACCCGAAAGTGATCTCGGCTAACGATGATACCGAGGGTAAACAGCCGGTAGCGATCGCCCGGCAGACTGCCAGCCTGTGGACCGAATACGCCTTACCGGGGATGCTTGATGGCGTCACCATCGGCGGTGGCGGACGCTACGTTGGTACCAACTACGCCACCACCGACAACAGCCTGAAAGTACCGGCGGTGATGATTTATGACGCGATGATGCGTTACCGCTGGCAAGACTGGCAGCTGGCGCTGAATCTGCAAAACCTGACCGATAAACAGTACATCAGCAACTGTAACGATCTCGGTTGCCACTTTGGCCTGCGGCGGCAATTGATCGCCACGGTGAGTTATCAGTGGTAATTAGCCGTCGGCAGGTAATCCAGGGCGCGCTGGCAGGCGCTGCCCTGTTTTCGTTTCCGTTGCTGGCCGCAACCCGGCCACGTTGGGTGATCCTCGACTGGGGATTAACCGAAATGGCGCTGCTGCTCGGCGTCACGCCGGTGGGTGTCGCCGCGCCAGATTGGTATCGCCGCTTGTTCAGCCAGCCGCCGTTGCCCTCCCAGGTGACCGATGTTGGCCTGTTGTTTCAACCCAACTATGAAACCCTGTTTGAACTGCACCCCAGCCAGTTGCTGGTCACCCCCGCACATCGTATGGCCGAAGCGCAGTTGTCACGCATCGCACCGTTGCATTACTTCCCAATTTATAGCCCCCATCCCTGGCAGCAGGCGCAGCAGAATTTGCGTGCTATGGCACAGCTGGCGGGAGAGGGTCCCCGGGCGGACCAGGTGATGACAACCCTGCTGCAACGGCTCGACCAGGCCCGGCAACGAGCCGCACAATTTCAGCCACGGCCCATCTACCTGCTGCATCCGCTGGATACGCTGCATGTGCTGGCGCTCGGCCCGGGGAGTTTGTTTAACGACATGCTGAGATTGCTGGGGCTGGATCATCGTCCCCCCTTCGCCGTCGGCCCACAGGGCATGGCAACGCTGGAGCTGGAACAACTGGCACAAATGCCGCCCGGCTGGCTGGTACTGTTGCCTTCCTGGCCGGAGGTGGACCTGACACCGGTCATTAACTCCCCGCTGTGGCAGACCCTGACGCGCGGTGGTCACCGGTTGCTGGTAATGCCCGATGGATTATCCACCGAGGGCGGTGTGCTGACGGCGGTACGTTTTGCCGAGAGCCTGGTCAGCGCGTTACAGGAGGCAAACGCATGATGACACGCCATCCTGCCCTGCTCTGTACCCTGCTGTTCGCCACAGCGATGCTCCTCAGCCTGCAACAACTCAGCCAGCAGCTGGCATGGCCAGATATCTGGCAGGTGCTGCACGGCTCAGCCAATCCCAGCCTGGCGCAGCAGATTTTTAGCCAGATGTGGTTACCGCGTCAGGGGATGGCGTTGCTGTGCGGGCTGGCGCTGGGTTTTACCGGGGTGGTGATGCAGCAGGCGCTGCGCAATCCACTGGCGGAGCCCTTGACACTGGGCATCGCTTCCGGTGCCACGCTGGCGCTGTCGCTCGCTTCCCTGGCTGGCCCGGCGTGGCTGCTGGCCGGACGTGAATGGATCGCGCTGAGCGGCGCATTGCTGGCCTTTGCCGTGGTGTTTCTGCTGAGTTTGCGTCAGGGTTTTACCCCGCTGGCACTGACGCTGGCGGGCATGCTGGTCAATCTGTACTGTGGCTCCGTCAATCTGCTGCTGACGATCATCTATGACCGTTCGCTGGCGGCGGTATTTATCTGGGGCGGTGGTGCCCTAACCCAGCAAAATGCCAGCCCGTTTTGGTGGCTCTTGCCGCGAGTGCTGCTGGCCGCCTTGCCGGTACTGCTGATCCTGCGGCCTCTGCGGCTGCTGGCGCTGGATGAGCGGGTAACCCATTCAATAGGCATGCCCGCCGGGCTGGTGCGGGGCATCGCACTGCTGTCAGCGCTGGTGATCAGCAGCCTGGTGATCAGCGTGGTCGGGGTGATTGGTTTTATTGGCCTCGCCGCCCCGCATCTTGCCATGCTGGCGGGCGCAAAACATCTGCGCCAGAAACTGATTTGGTCGCCGTTGCTGGCGGCCGGGTTGCTGTGGCTGACCGATCAGGGCGTCAGCCGTCTGAACGGCATCGGTGGTTTGCTGCTGCCAACCGGTATGATGACAGCGCTGGCGGGTGGACCGTTGCTGTTGTGGTTTTTACCCCGGCTGCGTCATATCTTTCAACCCGACGTCAGTGAACCTTCTCAGGCACCCTTTCCCACCCATCGCATAATCCTGCTGCCGGTGATCGCGCTGTTTTTTCTGCTGCTGGCGGTGTCGCTCGATTTTGCGCGTGGCATTCACGGCTGGCACTGGAACTCGCTGGCTGAACTCCATGCCCTGCTGCCGTTCCGTCTGCCACGTCTGCTGGCAGCACTGTCGGCAGGCGTGCTGCTGGCGGCGGCTGGCGTGATCATCCAGCGGGTCAGCCGTAACCCGATGGCCAGCCCGGAATTACTGGGCATTGGCGCTGGCGCCTCACTGGGTATCACCGTACAACTGTTGCTCTGGCCGCTGGGTGGCATCATGCTGATGCTGGCCAGTAGCGCCATCGGCGCGTTGCTGACGCTGGCGCTCACGCTGTGGCAGGCGCGCCATTACGCTCTCAATCCGCAACGCATGTTATTAAGTGGCCTGGCTATCACCGCGCTGTTTCAGTCAGTCGCCGCTATCGTAATGAGCAACAACGGCATGGCGGCAGCGATGCTGCGTCAGCTGATGACCGGTTCAACCTACTACGTCAATGCCAGTACCGCGGCAATTGCGCTGATGCTGGCGCTGCTGTTGCTGGCGCTGACCCCGCTATTGCGCCGCGCATTGCTGCTGTTACCGCTGCATAAGGTATCGTCCTCACTGGGACTTAACGTCACACAGGCGCGCCTGCTGCTGATGGTGCTGGCGGCGGCGATGACCGGCGTGGCAACGTTGATCGTCGGCCCTTTGTCCTTTATCGGCCTGCTTGGGCCACAGCTGGCCCGGCAGCTGGGCGCACGACGTCCGCTCGGGCAACTGATACTGGCGGTGCTGATTGCAGCAGTGCTGATGATGCTGGCTGACTGGGCAGGCAGCAATCTACTTTATCCACGACAAATTCCGGCCGGACTGATGGCAACGCTGATCGGCGGCCCGTGGCTGGCGCTACTGCTGTGGCGTCCGTTGAATAGTACAAACTCATAGGAGATGAGGTGGCGATTTACCTGATGTTACTGCGCACCACCGGTGCGCTATTTTTTGTGGCGCTGGGCTGTAGCGTAGTGGGCGGTTTAAGTAACGCGGCGCTGCTGGCCTTAATCAACCAGGGGCTGAACGCCACGGATGCGCAGCGCCTGCAACTGGCGTGGCAATTTGGTCTGCTGGCGCTGCTGATGCTCGGCACGCGAACGCTCAGTCAGTCGCTGTTTATGGCGATGGGCCAGCGCAGTAAAGCCCAGCTGCGACGCATGCTGGTGCAGCAGGTGGCGGATGCGCGCTATGCCGATCTGGAGCTGCACGGCATGCCGCGCGCACTCAGCATCCTGACCCAGGACCTGGATCAGGTAGTGATCTTTTTCGTTTCGCTCCCGGCTTTTGTCATGTCGCTGGCGGTAATCATGGGCTGCATGGCCTATCTGGGTTATCTGTCTGTCACCGTGATGGGGATTGCGATTGTTACCGTGCTGATTGGCTCCCTCGGCTACAGCTGGGTGCATCGCCGCGCGTTGCAACTGATGCGCCAGTCGCGCCAGCGGGAAGAAACCCTGACCGGCGATGTCAACGCGCTATTCAGCGGGGCCAAGGAGTTACGACTGCACGCCGCGCGCAAGCAGGCGTTTCTGCATAATCGATTGTTCACCACTATTGAGAAAGTACGCGTCGAGCGCACGCGCGGTTATGTGTTGTATTCCCTGGCGAATATCTGGGCCAGCGTTTTTTTCTTCGCGTTTATCGGTGTGGTGATGTTTCTGCTGACCCGCGTGCTGGACTTGCACGGTGCGGTGTTGTCGGGTTTCGCCATGGTGTTTCTTTATATGATTGTGCCGATTGAAAGCGCGCTATCCACCCTGCCCTCGCTGACCATGACCCAGGTTGCCCTAAAGCGCATCAATGCGATGCAGCTGCAATTGCCGCCCGAGCAAACCCACATCGACGCCGCCCCGCAGGAATTTCAGCGACTGGAGCTACGCGATCTGACCTACCATCATGGCGCAGCGCAGGGTTTTCAGGTCGGACCGATTTCGTTGCAGTTTACCGCGGGTGAACTGGTGTATCTCACCGGCGGTAATGGCAGCGGCAAAACCACACTGGCCCGGCTGATTACCGGCTTATATCAACCTGATGGTGGCGAGTTGCTGCTGGATGGTGTTGCCATCACCGATGCCAGCCGCGCGCGCTATCGGCAGTTGTTCTCGGCGGTATTCAACGATTTCCACCTGTTCGACGATCTGCAGGGGATTGATGCCGCACGCTGGAATGATGAAGCACAACAGCTACTGGAAGCCTTGCAGCTTAACCACAAAGTCACGTTACAGAATGGGGTGTTCTCCACGCTGGCGCTTTCTACCGGACAGCGCAAACGGCTGGCGTTGCTGGTAGCGTGGCTGGAAGATCGGCCATTTTATCTGTTTGACGAATGGGCAGCCGATCAGGACCCGGCGTTTCGCGAGGTGTTTTATCACCAGCTGCTGCCCGCGCTGAAAGCGCGTGGCAAAACCGTGCTGGTGATAACCCATGACGATCGCTATTTTCACCTCGCCGATCGCTGCCTGAAGCTGGAGCTGGGCCAGCTACTTAACGCTTAAGCCGCCCGGCCGCTTTTTCGCTCGCCACCCGACGGCGGGCGATAAATTCCGCGATCTGCTGCTGCGCTTCAGTGAGTCTCTCTGCTGAAGCGCTGCGCGGTGAACCGCTGTGGAACGGCGGGGCCGGGTCGTACTCCATCTGCAACTGAATATTTTCCGCCGCTGCCCGGCCCAGCAATTCTTCCGCCACCGTCAGCGCAAAATCGATGCCGGAAGTCACCCCGGCACCGGTGATGCGGTTACGGTCGCGCACCACCCGCTCCTGCACCGGCGCTGCCCCAAACAAGCTCAATTGATCGAGCGATCCCCAATGGGAAGTGGCGCGATAACCCTGCAACAATCCCGCCGCACCCAGCACCAGCGAACCGGTACAGACCGAGGTCACCCACTGCGCCTGTTCCGCCATGCGCCGCACAAAATCCAGCGTTTCGTCATCTTCCATCAGCGCAATTTGGCCCGGACCACCGGGGATACAGATCAGATCCAGCGGTGGGCAATCCGCAAACGTCGCCGTCGGCATGATGGCTAAACCCCGGTCGGACATCACCGGCTGGCGATCTTTCCACACCAGGTAGTTATTAACGCCAGGCATCCGCACGAAGACTTCCCACGGACCGGTCAGGTCGAGTTGCGTCAGAGAGGGGAAAAGCAGCAGACCAATATTGAAAGGGGTGGACATCGCCATTATCAGCTCCTGTTGGGAATCATCGACTTATCATGGACTTATTTGGGGGAAGATGCATCTGGTCCAGGTTCACTAAATTTAAATTAATCTCATATAACTATAATACTCAGTATCATAGTTCTTATAAGCAAAAGAAGTGAAGAGAGTTTAAGGCCACTCTGTAAAGCACATTCTGTAGCGGCGCGATTCAGTGCGAGTACGTAAACGTATAGGGAAAATGGGAGAGGTTAAGTGTGATGGTGAATCATCTTAAAGACTTGCAGGAAATTGCTCACGATTTCAACGAAATCGGCGTGGTTTCTGATGACCTGGTAAAACATATCGATGCCCGCGTCCAACTGCGAGAACTTCGTGCCAGTCTGCCAGTTGTTCAGGATATGAATGGCGAAGAAATACGCTCCTTACGTGACCGTTTCCACTTAAGCCAGGCCATGCTGGCGTTGTACGTGAATATGTCAGTTGTGACCATTTCAAAATGGGAACGAGGTGAGAAAAAACCCAATGGTGCAGCGCTTCGCGTACTCAATACCATTGCGATAAAGGGTCCGGATGTCTTCGCTATCTGATTAAAAGCCCCAATAAATGGGGCTTTTTTACATCCGCGTTAATTCAGCACCGGTTTTCCCAGTGGCTGCGTGGGGCGCTCCGCCAGCGCAAACAACGCTTCAACTCGTGCTTTCTCTTTGGCATCCACCGGCACCAGTACGCCGCAGGCGACAAACACCAGCAGGTTACCTGCCAGACCGACAATACCGCTGGTCAGCGAGCCGAGAGCCGGAATGTCATCAGGGAAGAAAACCGTCAGCACGATGGCAATGATAATGCCGGTCATCATGCCGAGCAGTGCGCCCTGCTTATTGCCAAAGCGACTGAAAATGCCAAAGAACAGCGGCACCGCCAGCTGGATAATCCCCTGGTAAGAAATCTGTGCCAGCAACTGCAAACGTGAATAGTTAAAAGTGAAATACGCCAGCAGCGCTGCCGCGACAATAAACACCACCATGCCCGATTTCGCCAGCACCGTTAACTGACGATCGCTGCGCGGTTTGTTCCAGGTGGCAAGGTCATTGGCGAATTGCGTGCCGCATACCTGCACACATCCATCGACATGGCCGATGCTCGCCGCCAGCACAATCACCAACGCTAACGCCAGCAGCCACGGGCCACCCTGATCAAACAAGGCGGTGAAGAAACCGTTCTGTGGGTTGGCCTGTACATTCGGATCCTGGCTGACCGCCGTAGCAAACAACATCAGAATGGCGTAGAAACCGCCCACCAGCAGAATGGTCAGTAACGTGCCCTTCTTCACCGCCTTGATACCGCTGGCGGTGTAGATACGCTGGAAGCTCATCGGCCAGCACATCGACCCCACCACGCCGGTGAAAATCAGGCTGAACATATACCACGAACCGTAATGCGAACCTTCGGCACCCGGAATCTGTAACATGGCTGGCGGCAGCGACGATAGCTGGCCGAAGCTGTGATCGCCGTTGAACAACAGCACCACACACACCAGCGCGCCCAGGCCGTAAGCGATAATACCCTGGTACATATCGGTCATGATTAACCCGCGCATCCCCATGCTCACCGTCCAGTACTGGCGTACCAGAATCAGCAGTACCCCCGCGATCAGGCAGGTGGTGACGCCCCAGCGACCAAAGCTGGCAAATTCCACCAGCAATGCCAGTGCCTGAATGCCCATCACTACCCACGGAAACACGCAGATGATGCCAATGATCGATGCCACACGTTTCACAGCCGGGCTGTTGTAGCGCATCCCCAGCAAATCGGGCTGCGTGGTCAGGTTAAAGTGCTGACCCCATTTCCAGGCGCGGCGTGCCATCAGATACATCGCAGTGACGCCGAGCGTGGAGTACACCGCGCCGTAGAAGCCAATCACGCCGCTGACAGAGAGCGCAAAAAACGCGGTAAAGGTCGCCCCCGGCCACCAGGAGTTGGTGTAACTCATGGCGATATACCAGGGACCGTAAGAGCGCCCGCCGACCGCATAGTCAGAGAACGAGGTGCTTTTACGGTTGGTGGCATAGAGTACGGCAATCATGATCGCCAGAAATAAACCGATCATGCCAAAGGTAATTAAATAATGCGGTTCTGCGGCGCTAATTTTCATGATACTTCCTCATCCGCGGGAATTTCGCCAAATGCACATTCAGCGAGATACATCACCCATAATCCGACGCCAAGAAATACCGCAATAGCCAGCCAGTAAATAATCGGCAACGGAATACCCAGAAATAACGCCCCACTACCACTGACACTTAAATATAACGGTGGACAGAGCGCCAGCAGTAATAAAGCCAGCAGATAGATGGCAAAGATTTTATTTTTAATACGAATGCGATCGCGCAATTGTTGCGCCATGATCATGGTACTCATAACCCCCTCCGGAATTTAGAATGATGGTGTTCGCACTCCTTTACCTGCTGTCAGACAGCCTTTCCCCTGTGGTGTAATTCGATAAAACTTACAATGCGCGTAACCAGTTTTCCCAGTCGGGATGATTTAATACACTGCGGGCGCGCAATTCTTTCCAGCGACCATATTTCGAGAAATCAAAATCAATATCCGCTACCTGATGTTGAATAATCGCCCAGGTTGACCACTTCATATCCGCCAGATATTTGTGGATCTGTACACGGGCAAATATCGCGTTATCCACTTTACCGAAATAATCCTCCAGCAATTCAAGTTCAATTTGTGGTGTAAAAAACATTTCGCCAAACCATAACGCCAGTTCATAACACCGGTCATTATTCGAGGCATACTCGAAATCAACCAGACGAATTTCATCACTGGCATTCAGCATAAAATTCCCCGCCAGCGTGTCATTCATGCAGGGCACGCTATCCAGTCCCGCCGCTTCCAGCGCCTGCTGCGCACGTTGCGCCTGCTTATGCAGCCAGACGGCATCCGCCGAAAAGGGAGCTTTAAGCCCCTGTACCTGTTCAATATGTTCATTCAGCATATCGAACACGGTTTTGTTCTCGGTCAGTCGCGGCTGGTCATTAAAGCTTTTCAGCGCATGCAACGCACGGTGGCGAATAGCCGGTTGTTGAAAATCGAGGTTGGATGAAGCACGCCAGCCGTCAATAAACTCGAATATCTCCACGCCTAACTCGCGCAAATAAGCCACCACCGGCACGCCATAACCGGTTTGTGCCGCCTTGACGCTGGCCTCGTGTGCGGTGTCTCGATTTATAAACCGCTCGGTGCCTTCACCGGGAATTTTGACGAAGTAAGCCGTGGGCGCGCCAGCAACCGCCACATGCCAGTTCGCGTTCGAGATTCCCCCGTGTACCGGGCGATAGTGGATGGTTTTGTTTTGCCAGCCAGGCATCGCAGCAATCGCCTGCTCAAGACGCTGCTCCTGCCAGCTTTCGGCTTGTCCGGGTTGTTTACTCATCGGGATTGCTCCGCTGTCAGGGTTAACCAACGTTCGAATCGGGGATCGCGCGCGCTCTGACGGCAGCGCAGCAACATCCACTGGCCGAGCTTGGCGAACTCCAGCCCGCGCGCGCTGGTGTGGCCGTTCAGCATTCCCCACAACGTCCAGTGGTAATCATCCACCAGCGCGTACAGGCGGCAGCGCGCCACATCAGCTTCGCTGCATTCACCGCGCCAGGCGCGGATCGCATCGCGCCAGCGATCGTCAGTGGGTAATTGTTCATGAATTAAGGTGGCGATATCGTGCCAGGCATCCCCCTGCGCGGCGTAATCGAAATCCAGCAAACGCCAGTCACCCTTGCTGTTGACCATCCAGTTGCTGGCAATCGGGTCGCCGTGAATCAGCACCGGCGTAAATGGCGCAGCCAGCAGCGCCTGCCAGGCCAGATCCACGCATTCACCGAGCCATACCATCTCTTGCGGCAAGGCAATGTTCGCCTGCCCGATTTGCTGGCGCAGTCGCAGCATGTCCTGCTGACGCGTACGCTGTGGCAGCGGTAACGCGGCATCGTGTAATCGGTCAAGGGTGCGTGTCAGGGCGTCGAACTGTGCCGGGTCGCTAAAGCTGGCCAGTTTGGCCCAGCGAAAATCGGCATCCAGCGCCGCGAAGATCAGCACCCCAGCCTGTTCATCGGCATGACACAACGCAGGGGCAATACCCAGCTCACCGGCCTGGCGACTGATTTCAGCACTACGGCGGACATCCAGCAGCGTGCGTTGATCGTCGTATAACACTTTGGCGTAAAAGTGCTGCCCGGCGCTCTCCAGCCGGAATCCTGCCCACTCCGTCGCCAGACGATGTGGTGATGCCACCCCGGCGCAACCCGGTTCGACAACAAAGCGCTGGCCGGGTTGCCACGCTTCCAGAACCTGTTCTAAGCGCGTCATCATGCGGTTTCCTCCGGAACGGGTTGCAGGATGAGATCACTCAAAAGCGCCATCAGCAGATCCAACCCACGATGCAGATCCTCAGTGGCGGTAAATTCACGTTCGTTATGGGATAACCCGCCCGCACTCGGCACAAACAGCAGCGCGCTGGGGCAGTGATAACTCAGGCTGATAGCATCATGCCCGGCGACACTACGCAGCGGCATGGCGCTCAGGCCAAGGCGATCTGCCTGCTGTAGCGCGCGTTGTACCAGCCCGGCATCCAGCTGTTGCCGGGCACGGAATTGCGCCCGATCGAGGCTGACATCAGTAGAAGTAGCCTGAGCAATCGATTGCATCTGCTGGCTGAAGCTGTCGCGTAATTGATGCAACAAAGCCTCATCAGCAGAGCGAAATTCGATGTACACCGTGGCTTCAGACGTCACCACGTTGGGAGAATTAGGGGTGGTTTCGAGACGCCCCACCGAGGTGTGCAGAATTTCTCCGTGACGATCGGCCTCAGCACGCACCGCAACAATGGTCTGTGCCGCCGCCAGCAACGCATCGCGACGGCGACTCATCAATGCCGGGCCGGTATGGTTTTGCTCACCGCGAAACGTCACCTGCCATTTCAGTGCCGCCCAGGTTTCTGTCACCACGCCAATTTGTTTGCCCTGAAGCTCAAGGTGCGGCCCCTGCTCCACATGCAGTTCGAGGTAAGCGCGCAACGGCAAGGCGGGTAACGTTTCACCACGATAGCCAATTTCTGCCAGCGCGGTAGCCAGCGTAATGCCATCAGCATCGGTACAGGCCAGCGCCTCATCCAGCGTTACCGCTTTAGTGAAGACCGAGCTGCCAATCAGGCTCGGCTGAAAACGCGCGCCTTCTTCATTGGTCCAGTTGACCACCGCCAGGTTGCATTGCGCATCAGCGGGATGGTCCCGCAACTGTCGCGCCAGTGCGGCAAGCGTGGCGGCTGCACCGGTGACGCCGTAAGCACCATCGAAACGACCACCGAGCGGCTGGCTGTCGAGATGCGATCCACATAGCAGCCAGGGGGCTTCCGGGCGCAGCGTCATCAGACCAAAAATATTACCGATTTCATCAATCTTTACGTCAAAACCCTGTTGGGTCAGCCAGGTACAAAAGGCATCGCGCACCTGTTGATCTTCGGCGCTGGCCGTCAGACGATGCAAACCGCCTGCTGCCGTGGCACCAATGCGGCTACTGGTGGCAAACAGCGCATCAAATGCCTGATAGTCGCGTGAGGTCATCCGCGGCAGTGCCGGGATGGAGGATGTTGACATGTGCGTTCTCCAGACTCGCTACAAAAGCTGCCGGTGGCGGCGCATTGGTCACTAAGGTATCGACCGCGCTGAACGGCAGCGTATTAACAAAGGTACGCAGTCCAAATTTGCCTTCATCCGCCAGAATCACACTCTGGCGGCAATGCGTGCTCAGCACGCGCCGTAATAACGCCTCCGGCTCCTCGTAGTCCATAAAGCCGTTGTCCCGATCCACCGCGCCAATACCCATAAAGGCGATGTCGTAGTGAAACTGCCGGGCAAAATCCAGCGTATGGGGGCCAATCAGTGCGTTATCGTTTCGCCGGACGCGCCCTGGTGTTAGCGTCACAGCATTCTCGCTCTGCTGCGTCAGCAGCGTGGCAATATCCAGTGAATTAGTAATAATCTTCAGTCGCGCAAAACGCGTCAGCTGCTGCGCCAGCGCCAGTGTCGAAGTGCCGGTATCGAGGAACAATGCCATCCCCTCCTCAACCAGTTCACTCGCCAGTTGCCCCATACGCACTTTGGCGCGTGGTTTGATGCGGCTGCGAATTTGCAGCGGCTGCTCTTCGCTGGGTACGGGCAAAATTGCGCCACCGTGCACCCGACGCAGCACTCCCTGCTCTTCCAGATACTTTAAATCGCGGCGGATGGTCTCTTCCGATACCACAAACTTCTGCGCCAGTTCGGTGACGCGCACACGTTTATCGTGACTCAGTACCCGTTTGATCTCATCGAGTCGCGGCTGATTGATCATACTTACCCTTCTGTTTCTGCGGGGAAAACCGCAGTATACCTGTACCCTGGCGTGGTTTTGCGCGATAAATCGCGCCGCTACAACACTGGCTGATGCTGATCCCACGGCATTAATGCTTCCAGTGCCGCGCAGAACTGCAATACATCCCCTTCGGCATAACGACGTCCGATCACCTGTAATCCCACCGGCAAACCCTCCGGGGTGAAGCCGCACGGTACCGTCGCAGCCGGATTGCCGCTCAGATTGAAAGGCCAGGTAAACGGCGTCCAGCGCGCCCATTCCACGCCACTGTCCCCCTCCGGTTGCCCTTGCGGGACGTGGCGGTCGGCGGCAAAGGGCAGAATCGGCAGCGTGGGCGTAATCAGTAAATCCACCTCGTCAAACAGCGCGTGGACCTGGCTGGCAAATACAGCGCGCTGCTTTTGCGCGTTCAGGTAATCAGCCAGACCGATACGTTGCGCCCGTTCGATTAAGGCAGCGAAGCCGGGGTCCAGCTGGTCAAGTTGCTGCCGGAGTGCCGCGCCATAAGCGATACCGCGGCCCCCGCTCCACAAGGTATCGAAAGTGTCGAACGGACTTTGCCAGCTGAGCGGTTTAACGGTCAGCGTGATCGGCAGCGCATGTACCATCTGCTCAACGGCCTGCTCAACACAGGCAGCAATGCGGGCATCGACGGGCGTATTAAACAGCGTCGGGCTGTAGTGCACGCGCAGGGGCGGCAGTGGTGCATCGCAACGTTCCAGCCAGCTTTCGGTTTTCGCCGGTAACGCCTGATGATCGCGTGCATCCGGGCCGGAGAGCAGATCAAACAGCAGCGCGCTGTCACGCACCGTGCGGGTCATCGGCCCGGCATGGCTGAGCATCTCCGTCGCGGACCACGGCCAGGTGGGAATACGACCCAGCGATGCCTTAAGGGCAAAAATGCCGCAAAACGCACCGGGAATACGTACCGAGCCACCGCCATCCGACCCCAGTGCCGCAGGCACCATACGCGCCGCCACGCTGATTGCCGAACCAGAGCTGGAGCCGCCGCTGGTCAGTGACGGATCCCACGGGTTACGACCATGACCATAGACGCGAGAATAACTGGAGCCGGTCCAGCCAAATTCAGTGGTGGCGGTTTTACCGATAATGATCGCCCCCGCTGCTTTTAAGCGCGCAATAATCGGCGCGTCGCTATCCGGGACATTATCCACTGCGGTGAGGGAGCCTTTGCAGGTCCGCAATCCGGCAGTGGAAAACAGATCTTTAATACCGAATGGCACACCATGCAGCGGACCGCGCAATTTTCCCTGCTGGCTTTCACGGTCGCAGATCTCCGCTTCTGCTAATGCCTGCTGGTAATAGACATCACCGAAGGCATTCAATGTGGGATTGTGGTTTTTTATCTGCTGCAAACAAAACTCCACCAATGCCACACTGCTGCACTCGCCCTGACGAATCTGTGCCGCCGCGCTCAGTAAATCCGGCATAACCTGCATGTTCACGCTCTATCCATCCGACCAACTGTTGAGCTGATAGTGGCATAGCTGTGGAGAGATGCAAGACCGGTTCATGTTGTTAATGTGGGATATGTTGTATTTATCCGAAGTGAGTGATAGGAAAGCGTGATGATGGGAGAGAGCATAAAATGTCATGAAAATGACACAAGGTTGAATATTTAACTACCGGAATAACCGTTGCTGGTAGGGTCAGCAGTTTTTTGCGCTGATCGAACGATGAACGCGCGGAACGTGCGACAACCCACAAGTTGCCCCTTTCCGCGCACAGTGATAACAAAATCGTTTGACCAAAAAATCGCCGCGCCCGATTACAGCCAGCCAGAACGTTTCAGTCGCCACCACATAAAACCACAGATCATAAAGGTCACCAGTAGCGCTATCGGATAACCGAAGTGGGTATGCAGCTCCGGCATATCAGAGAAGTTCATGCCATACATACTAAAAATGATGGTAGGCACAATCAGCACCGCACCCCATCCGGCCAGCT
This sequence comes from Pantoea sp. App145, assembly GCF_047947045.1. NCBI lineage: Bacteria > Pseudomonadati > Pseudomonadota > Gammaproteobacteria > Enterobacterales > Erwiniaceae > Pantoea > Pantoea sp. App145. The sequence goes on along the minus strand of NZ_CP133291.1, from coordinate 591,613 downwards.
TCTTGTTCACCTCACTTTGCTGCACCGATACCAGCGCCAGGTTCACCTGCATAGCGCTGGTGAGCATTTCGCGCATATCTTCGGCATCGATCATCACGTGATGCGCATGGTCCTGCACATCACGCAGATAAGCGCGCAGATTTTTTGGGATCAGATTTTCGTGGAAGCGCACCAGCTGTGGGCAAATTTCGGTGACCGGCATCGCCGCATTGCGCAGCGACAGCAACTCGCGCCGCAGATGATAAACCTCTTCCAGCGTATCGCGATGAAAACGGGTGGTGAACATCTGGTCTTCCATTTCGCTGATGCGCTTACTCAGGCTGGCGGTAATTTTGGCGTAGTTATCAACGATACAGTCGAGGATGCAATACATGGCGTAGCCTGGCCCTTCGCTCATCATCGCCTGGTTTTTTTCTGCACGCGCGCGGATGCCGCCATAGCCATCGGTAGAACCGTGGCGCACAGTGATCAGAAAGTTTTTGCCGAGGAAGAAGTGCGTTTCACCAAAGGTAATACGTTGCTGGCCGTCAAGATGCGCGGTTTTAACCACCACAAACACCGACTCGCCATACTGCTCAATTTTCGGGCGCTGATGCGCCACCAGCGCATCTTCAATCGCCAGCTCATGCAGGCTGAACTCCTGTTGCAGCGTCTGCATAAAGGCGGCATCTGGCTGATATAATCCCAGCCAGACAAAGGTGTTGTCTTCTTTCAGCACCTCACTGATGTCGGCAATGTTGACATTCTCTTCACGCTTGCCGTGGCGATAGACCACGCAGTTAATCACCATCTTATCCAGATCCTTCTTTTGCTGATGTCCTGTAATCATAGTCTTAAAGGTCATATTTCATCTCAACACAGGGTAAAGCCGCACCGGCCAGCGCCGAGTGATACAGGCTTTCTTTCACCACGCTAAATCCGTGACGCAAATAGAATGCCCAGGCGTTGGGGGTTGCTGCCAGCGTCAGCTGGCGAAAACCACGCTGACGTGCTTCCTGCACAATCGCCTGCATAATGGCACTGGCATAACCTTTGCCGTGGCAGGATGGCAGCGTGAAAATGGCTTCAACGCTGCCATTCGCCAGATCAAGAAAACCGGTGGCGGCAACGCCATGCAAAGGGTCTTCAACCACAAAGAAAGGATTGCCGCGGATGGCTTCAAAGTATCCCTCTGGCAATGCGTCGGGGGTCCAGGCGGCAATCACATCGGCGGGATACACGGCCTGGCAACCGTGGCGAATCGCGAGGTTACGAATACGCCACAGCGCGGCAGCTTCATCAGGACGAGCTAAACGAGGTGTCATGGTTTCTCCTGCTGTGCTTATAATCCAGAAACGCGATCAGGAAGATAATTAAGGTGAGTTACATGCAACTGTTCTCGGCACGGCTGTTTTTGCGCCCGGTTGAAATGCGCGATCTGCATACCCTGTTCGCCATTTATGGCGATCCCGGCACCAACATGTTTAATCCAACCGGCCCTTTTCCTGATCTCACCTTTACAGAAGAAGTGTTAACACGCTGGCTGGCGCACTGGCAATCCTATCCGTTTGGCAATTGGGCGATTTGTCTGCGCGAGCGATCTGAACAAGTGTTGGGGTTTGGTGGCTTGACGGTGCGGGAGTTTGCCGGCAAGCCGGTGAATAATCTTGGCTACCGGCTGGCAAAAGAGGCATGGGGCAACGGTTACGCCACTGAATTTGCCCGCACGGTGATTGCCTACGCTTTTGATCACTGCCAGCTACCGGTAGTGGATGCGGCGGTGCGCGAAGATCATCTGGCTTCTCAGCAGGTGCTGGAAAAGGCGGGTTTACGCTGTTATGACCGGGTTGAGGACATTCCCGGCGCTCCCGCCAGCCTGGTGTATGAATTGCGTGCGCAGACCTGGCGCGATCAGGAGACGCCAAGGTAACGCAGGATTGCCGTCATTAACGCCGCCCCGATGATCACCACAATCAGCGGTGCTCTGCGCCAGGCAAGGAAGACGGCAAACAACACACCTGCGATACGGGCAACGCCCGCGAAGTGGGTGCCTTCAAACAGTGCGGTGGTGACAGCCACTGACAGCAGCAACACGGTGGCGGCATCGGACAACATGCTGCGCGCGCGTTCGGACATCTGCATGCGGCTGCCGAGACGAAATCCGGCAAAACGGATCAGATACGTTCCGCTCGCCAGCAGCGCAATACCCGCAATGATTAAGCCATTTTCCATTATTTACGCTCCCGCCAGCTCAGCAAACCTAATAAAGAAAACAGCACCGGCATCCCGGCAGGAACAAACGGCGTAGCCAGTACCGAGAGCAATGCTCCGAGCGAAGCCGGAAAGCGCGTGCGTCGCTGGCGCAGTGCCGGGAAAATCAGCGCAATCAGAATGGCGGGAAACACGGCGTCCAGACCAATCGCCGACACATCCGGGATAAAGCGACCAATCACCGCACCGCTGATCACGCTCAATGGCCAGATGGCAAAAATACCCAAGCCGCAGATCCAGTAGGCGGCACGGCGCTGGGCCAGCTTCGGTTGCGAAATGCCAAACACCACACTTTCATCATTCATGATATGACAGCCAAACAGTGCACGACTGCCCTGCCCGACCAAATCTTTAACCGCGATGCCAAACGGTAAATGCCGCGCGTTGACGAGCAACCCGGCGGCCGCAGCGGTGAACGGACTGCCGCCACCGGCGACAATACCAATAAAGAGAAATTCGGATGCCCCCGCCAGCACCAGGGTGGATAGCGCGATCGGCACCCAGAGCGGAAAACCGTCCGCTGCCGCCAGCGAGCCATAAGAAAGACCGACGATTCCATCGGCCAGACAAACGAGAAAAATCGCTTTTATCACCCCTTTATCCAGAGGTACTGCTCCCAGACGCATAACAATTTGATCTCATATCGAACAGGAAAGCCGTTATAATGAACGCCTCAACACCGTTTTACAAGATGAACAATTTGTTCTTTATATCGAACAGGAGTAGCTGTGACCCCGCCGATTGATATTATTGCTGCCGGGCTGGTGCGTGAACGCCAGCGCGCCGGTCTTTCATTGACTGAGGTCGCTCGTCGCGCCGGAGTGGCGAAATCGACCCTGTCACAGTTGGAAGCAGGCAATGGCAATCCCAGTATTGAGACGCTGTGGTCATTGTGCGTGGCGCTGAATATTCCTTTTGCGCGCCTGATGGAGCCGGAAGTGAAGCGGTTACAGGTGATTCGTAAAGGTGAAGGGATGGTGATCTCTGCCGAACTGGCGGATTATCAGGCAGCACTGCTGGCGAGTTGCCCGCCAGGCGGGCGTCGCGATCTTTATCTGATCACCAGCCAACCCGGCGCAGCACGTGCGTCAAAGCCGCATCCGCCCGGCTCGGTGGAACATGTGATCATCGCCCAGGGACGCGCCCTGGTTGGCCCGAGCGATGCACCGGTGCTGCTCGGCCCCGGCGACTACATTTGCTATCCCGCTGACGAGCCGCACCTGTTTGAAGCGCTGGAGCCCAATACCATGGCGGTGCAGCTGTCGGAGCAGAATTGAGTCACAGGGACAACATTATGTTGTTACCTGCGTATCAGCGGTGTTTTCTGCTGGCGGAGTCGGAGACTCCACAACCGTCGGAGCTTGTTGCAAAGCAAGTAGCTGTAGTCTGAGTTCTTCTATCTGACTTTTACTGACCAGAATATCCTGTGAACGCAGATTGCCCGGTTCGCCTCTTTGTTCCGCCATTTCTTTTGCTATATCTGGATCACCGTTCTTTTGCAGATAATTATCAATATCAACACCATGAGCTCTCAACCGTTCTATTAAATGAGGCGATAACATGATCTGAACTTCTTCAAATGTTGAATCTTCCAGTTTTGACATAAATGCAGCGGTTTTAGAAGGAGAAGCCGCTTCGTGGTCGTGGGTTTCTGAAAGTTCTTCCTCCGCTTTCAACGCCCATATCATCCATTCCAGTTCTGCCTCGGATACCGGGGTTGTTTTAAGATTCTTTATATAGGGATCATTGTCATCAATTAATGAACTGTCCTTCAGAAAAACTCTCAAACTCTCAGGTAAATTAACCGTCTCCTCATCTCCCAGTGTTGCCTTCAGCGCTTCAAGTTGTTCCAGTTTCTCAGGAATCTTTGATACCCTCAGTGGATGGTCAATTTTTTTCCTGATTACGGTAGCCCCTTTTTTGTCTAACACGATTAACTCAGAATTAATGTTGTCATTAGCTTCATCCTTCGCTGCAATCACAGAGTCCAGGGTTCCATTTCCAACAAGTAAGTTTTCAATATTAATGCCATTGGCCTTCAGGAAATTGATTGTCTTTTTACTTAGTGGTCTTTTGCTACCATTCATAATACCTTCCAGATCCTCCTGAGCACTTTTCCAGTTCGCTGCTGATGCTTTATGATTACTCTCAATACGCTCTGAGGTACTCAGTAAATCAATTTCATTGCGATCCTTTGCGCCTAATGTGGCATACAGCTCAGCGGCTAATTGATTTAACTGATTCTGGCTCAGTAACATCCGTCCATCCGTAGGTGAATATTGTGCATTTCTGGCCAGATAACCATCAATATCAAAACGCTCATCCTTCCTCACTGCTTCAATAAACTTGGTAGGCAAGCTATGCCTTTTAACATCTGCATCTGCGTCTGCCGGGCTGATCCCCGCTGGTTTCTCCGCTACCTCAATATCATTAATGTGTGTAATTAAATCATTATAAGCCGCTCGTTGTCCGGTCACAGACTGCCCCCAGAACATATCGATAAGCTTGTCGACCTCCTTTCTGCCCATGGTATAATCGCCCATATTCAAATTTGTCATTGGAGATGCAAATCCTTTTCGCGATGCTGCCATCAATGCAGGTCCTACATTGCCGTGATCTCTGACATATAACTGAGCATTTGAACCGGGCATCTTCAGCATAGATATTAATTTCTCAGGAATATAAACCCGTTCCCCCTCTGCCATGGAATCCCTTATTTCCCTGAGAATCTTAACACCACCTTCAATATCTTTTTCATCCAGAGAATGGACTTTAACAATAAATCTCAATCGTTTAGCTTGAGTCTGATCAAGTTCTGACGCCTCAGATGGCACTTCGTATTTCATATTGGGCACATTGTAACGATAGGGCGCGTTACCTTGCAGAAACTCGTCAATCCGTACTCCCGCCTCACGTAAATCCTGCAATAAAGAAAAAGGGATAGTTACGGTTTCAGAACCTGATAAACTCTCCTGCAGTTTCTTTAACTGATTATCTATACGCTCTAGCCTTTGTGATTGCTCCCATTGCTTATATTTTGCATTTGCCTTCCCATAGATGTCATTGACGCCTTGATAGTCATATTTTACCTGACTATAATCCGTAACCCCCTCTGTTGTCGCATTCGCAAATGAATTCCCTGCGCTATGCAACTTAATTAACCTATCAATATCAATCCCCTGTTCGCGGAGAAATGTTATTGTCTCAGCCGATAATGAATGATTGCCGACATGGTTAAATCCATTATCTATATCATCCAAAGCCCGTTGCCATTTATCTCTGTTTTCCGCATCCGAACTCTCCTTATGCAATTCGGCCCCTGACCGTTCAGTGGTAGTATAACCCAGCCGGCGACTGGCCTCAGCAACGATCTCGGTAGCTCCGTCTGCCAGTTTTTTTGTTGTAATCCCTACCGAGTTGGGTACTACCAAAATATTTTGTGCATTCTGAGAAAATTTAGTCGCCCTATTAATCAGTCCGCCACCCACTGCGTTAGTAAAGGCATTCGAGGCTAATTCTCTCCCTGTATCTACGCTGATATTCTTTTGTGCTTCTGGATCATCACGGTTTAAATGATATTTTAAAAATCCCTTAACTAATGTCAGCCCCCCGGAGATAAATACTCCCTGTAAAGTCGTTTTCGCTATAGGCGCTAACCCCACAGATAACATTTCGAAAGAATCATCTATAAGATCATTAAGTGAGGCAATCCCCGGGTCCGGCACCACACGCTTGAACTCCTTTTCCTGGGAATTCAGATGAGTTTCAGCAAGCTTGTCACCAAAGTCATTACCGGAATACATCATTGCTACATGTTTTCCTGGTTTCGCCTTAACCGTTTCCTTATCGGCCTGCGGCTGGTTCTTAGATATAAAGGCTTGCATTTCCGCATCGGGCTCGAAAATATGCCGATTTTCACCATCAAAAATGACACCAGCTCGCTTAACAGTGACCTGTTTCAGGTTACCTTCATAATCCATTATTAATAGTTTTCTTTCATTACTATTATCTCCCGCTGCGTTGACCTCGATTGCAATCATGTCCGGCACGGGCTGACCGTTATAACTTAGTGTAATGACATGACGATTATCACCGCCGAGAAATCTATTCACTGCGTCCTGGGCTTCTGGTGATAAAGCGGGATCTGCCGAAGTTTGGGCATTACTGAAGCCAAATTTAAACAAATTTTTATATTGGGCGGCTATCTTCGGTTTATTCTTCCGCTGGGTTTTCATATTATCGTCCCACTTTTCACGCAACAGTCTTGCCGAGTGTGGCCTGGGCTTCAGGCTCGGGTCGTTCGTGGCTGTGTACCTGGGGATTATGTGCTTGGGTCGACTGGGGTCAATATGACTTTCCATTTGGCCGAACAGTTCTTCACGGAAAGCCTGTGAGGTACCGGTGGCATCCCTCCCGCCATCAGACCCCTCCCATAATACATGAGCTTTCGGGTGTACATTTCCGATGTAGATATCAATAACACGGACCTTAGAAACTTTATTACCCAACCCATGCGGGACTTGAATTTTGACCCAACTATAAGGTGAAGTGATTTTCCCATGAGCGTCCGGGTATTTATCAATTATTTTCTGGATATCACGTTCAATAAATTCTTTCGTGCTGGTACTTTGCCTGGCTTCAATACCGATTAGCGTATCGTTATATTCTTTATCGGTCATCGAGAATTTGGCAGGCCCGGTACGACCGACGGACGTCCTCTGACTGGCACTCACCCGGCTGTCTTCATCTGCCGCTTCCGGTGCAGCATTTACCGGTGGCTGCACCACATCGGCCGGTGCCTGTTCTATATCAGGCGATGCCTCGCGTTTTCGCCTGCTCTTTACCGGCTGTTTTGTTTCCTCTGTCGGTTCATCCTGCGTTAACCTGGCAGCGCCCTGCACACGGGAGCTGCCCTGCACCGCTCTTACCTTCGTATCCTGCACACCGGTCATTTTCATTTCCGCCGGCGCAGCCGGGCTGGCCGGGGTATCCTCCAGCGCAGCGCTCAGAAGCTTCACACCCTCTTCCACGACCCGTGTTGCACCTGTCATGAAGCCCTCAAGAAGTAACGTTATTGCCCCTTCTTCTTTCGCATCCTTTAACACCTGGTCCGCTACCTTTGATATGCCGTCACGCCTGTTCGCCACCCCGGTGATAACCGTATTGGCAACCAGCTTGATATCTGACGCTGACGGCACGAGGGTGTCGAAAATCATCTCCGTCATTGACTTTATCATCGTATCCCGCACAGTATCCTTATCCGCTGCCAGCAGGTGGTCGCCCGGCTTCAGCGTGTTTTCGAGATTCTTACGCGTCTCATAGTAGGTGGAGAGTATGATTGACGCCTTATATACCGCCTTTGCGAATTTCGCTATGTGGATCGCCCCGCCAAACAGCTCCGGTAGCGCCTGGCGCGCCAGCATTCTCCCCGCGCGGCTGATAATTCCCGCGACCATTTTACCGCTGGCTTTACTCACCAGTTTCTGTTCCCAGCTGCGCACAAACTTCATCACGTCTTCTGGCGTCTGTGCCTGCACCGCCGTATCTTCCCGACGAAACCTGACCTCCTGCAGCACCCGTTCGGCAAAATCGCTTCCCTCCGGGTCCTGGGGCTTGGGAAGCTGGCGTCCCATTTCAGTGGCCATCCTGCGCATCACACGATCAGACTCTGCATAATCCTCTGCCGTCGGGTTCTCCGGCAGCATCCCCGCTCCGCACATATCCACTATCTCAGCGCAGGATCTGACAATGCGTGCGTCGTTTGAGAACAGGTCAAAACATTTATCGGTGATCAGCGCCACCTCCACCTCAAACTTCCCCATCGCTTTGCGCATCACTGCCAGCCCGTCCGTGATGACTCGCCTTGCCCTTTCATAGGCCGCTTTGTCCTGAAGTGCCGTCGCTGGCACCGCGCTCCCGGCCTTTTCTCCCGGATTGACCAGATCGTCCATCGCCGCGCGGATCTGCCGGGCCGCCCGCTGGCAGTCCTCCATTGACTGGCTGCACCTGGCGCGCATCCTGCTGATATTTTTATTTTTTTTCCGAGAGGAAAATGCCAGCGACATCTGGTCCAAATCGCTGTTCAGGCGCCCGTGCACCAGCGCCAGCTTTTCTATCTCACCTTCTGCTGTCTTTTGTGCTTCTTTCAGCGCGTCCATTTTCTCCTTACGGTACGTCTCCACCTTCTGCGCCGGTTTATCCTGTTTTATCTTCCTGTTTCTGTCGGTATGCAGGCGCACCACGTCCGGCTTCTTCTCCGACGCCTCCAGCGCGGCAAACGCCAGCTTCTCGGTGGCACGGCACACCCTTAACATCATGCCGAGCGGACCCCGCGCGGCTCCCCGCATCAGCACGTTAAACTCGCTTCGCTTTGCACCACGGCGGTAATGCGCAAAGCCATTCTGCACGCCACGCGCCCCTTTACCCGCCATGTGCCCCAGCGCCGACAGCACGTCCGTCGTCGTATCATCCTTTTCACCCATCCAGCGCGCCGCCCTGCTGTGATCCAGCGCACGCAGCATGAAATCCGCCGGATTCTCCGGCAACGGTGCCTTCATCGCCTGCCGCTCTGTGTCCATCAGCTTCGCCAGCGCACTCACCCTGTTTTTCAGTGTATTCAGCGCGGCAGGTATCTCTGACTTATTCATTCCGGAGAACGGGACGTTTCCCAGGCGCTTCTGGTGTTTTTCCAGCTTTTCCTGCACGTTCTTCAGCTCATTCATGACGGTGTTCAGTGCTTTTTCTGTCAGCGCGCGCACCTCCTTGCCGCCTGTTACCTCTTCAAGCACCAGTGGCCGGATGGCTGCTGCATTCCGCAGCGCCGCCGACAGGTCGCACAGGTCGCCCGCCGACTTGCGCAACGCGGTGATGACCCAGTCCTTATAACCGCCCGGCTCGGACATGGCATTTGCCGTCAGGTGGCACAGCTGATCCAGGGCCTCTGCCGTCTGCCTAATCAGAGGATGGCTGCTGGACTGGCATGCCTCCATCATCGCGCCCGCTTCTTCCCGCAGCCACGCCTGCTCCGCCCGCATCTCCTTCAGATAGACCGGCCGCGTATCCTCTATCGCCTGCTCCGCTCTCCGGCACCCGCTTTCCAGCGCTTCAAACGTCTGGAGCAGCCGTGTATGCAGCGATTCCTGGTCCTGCCATGACGCTTTGTCTGTCGTCTTCGCCACCCCGTTCCAGAGAGACGCAAAATGAGTCTCTTCCCGCGCGCGCTGCAAATCACGCCGTATCTCTTCCGGCCTGACAGACAGTGCCAGAGGGTCCCCGCTCTGCCTGTACTCCGCCACCCCGGCCAGCAACGTATCCGCCTTTTCCAGCGCCTCCGCCAGTTTGCACAGCGTATGCACCGCATTAAACATCGCCACTTTCTGGTCACCGGTATCCAGTTTGTGTGACGACACTTCCTGACACAGCAGTTGCAGTGATGCCCCGGCATGGCGCGTATCCGGCATCCATTCCCGCTCCGCCAGATCCACCGCTTTCTCCTGCAGACGCGGTATATCCACCGTAAGATGTTCGCGGTTTTTCCCCAGGCGACGGAATTCTTTCAGCTTCTCCAGCCCCGCTTTCCAGTTCTCCATCTCAGGTAACACCGCCTCCTCCGGTTTTTCCTCCGGCATCCGGCAATTTTTCTCCAGCTTCTGCAGCGCGCCGACCAGTTTTTCCCTCTCTGCCGGCGTTAACGTTTCCGCCTGTCCGTAAAACCGTGACCTCAGCGGAACCGGACCGTCGTCTTCCTGATGAACAGGCGGCCTGTAATCCAGGCCTGTCTCGGCCTGCAGCCAGTCCGTAACCTCGGGCGTACAAATCGCGTCAAAGGTCTCGCTGATAAAGTGGTTATCTGTCCAGTCAAAGTTGCTTTCCGAGGCATGGCTGATGCTGCTGTTCAGCGTGCTGAGAATGGACTTTTCGCATGGCGGATAGGGCAACGCGCTTTGCGGTGCGGATGAGGAGGGGATGTCGAACGCCGGGGCAAATGACAGTGCGTGGTTGCTGTTTACGTTGTTAACCATGGGAGTCCCTGATTCAAAGAAAGTCAAAAAATAATCAGGGAAGATTACCGGTAACAGCCTACCGGGATTATCAGGTATCTACCTGAACTCTCGAATTTTGATCAGATGCTCAGTGAGGTTGCTAATTATCCCGGCTGTCAATAAACAGAAGAAACAGACCAAAACTGAAAGTCTGAAGATTAAGTGCCAGGTAAATTAACACCGGAGATATCTGGATCATTCCTATGGAGAGAATATTTGTCGATGAAAATGTTTTTAACTCTGCCGCTGGTGGCATTCACTGTCGCCAGCCATGCCTCAGAGCAAACCCCAAGCTGTGAACAAAGAGAAGCAGCACTGCAGCGCCAGATGGGTTATGCGCAGGAATATAACAACAGGCATGAAATTGCCGGGCTGGAACGCGCCATCACCGAAGTGAAAAGACATTGCCGTAATTCGGCTTCGCGTAATGGTAATGCAGAAGAAATTCGCCGCCGGGAACGTGAAGTAAAAGAACTGCGTCAGAAACTGGCCGATGCCGAGGATGCACTCGACGACGCCCGAAATAACTAACCTCAGGAGAGTTAAACGGCGGAGTGATACTCCGCCGCTGAACAATTATTTCGCGGTGTACGGTTCACCACCGACACGGACCTTATAAATACGGAAATTGGGTACCGGCGGATGAGTAAAATTCATCTCACCCCCTACCCAGCTGTTGAGGTGGTTACTGACAAAGTAAAGGTCGCCATGCGGTCCCCAGCCGATGGTATCCGGCCAGGCGATGGCGTCGCTGGTCACCAGGGGGGTGACTTTGCCGGTTTTCACATCACGTTTCATCAGGCCATTGAGCATCAGCGCGGTAAGATACAGATTGCCCTGGCGATCCGCAGTGATGCCGTCGGTATTCGACGGTAATACCGTATCCACTTTGATCGCCTGCTCGATCTGCGCTTCGCTGTTATTGAAGTTGCGCAGCACGGCGGTGGGCACTTTCATCAGACGATTGCCCGTCAGATTGGTCCAGTAAAGGGTTTTCTTATCACCGGACAACGCAATACCGTCGGCACCGGTCAGCATCGGATTGGCTTTACCGTCTTTATCCTTCAGCACTTTTTCACCGTGAATACTGAAGGTAAAACCGGGCTGGTCATTAACCCATTCAGGCGCAGAAAGTACCCGTTTCGCCTCGCCGGTTTTCATTTTGTACACCAGCAAACCACCTTTCAGCGGATGGCACATAATGCCGGAATCGGTGATATAAACCACGCCAGTGTCATTATCTACCGCCACATCATTGAGGAATGAACAGGTAAAATCGACTTGATCGTTAGTGAAGGTGTAACGCGCCACTTCTTTGTTTTTATTCAAATCCCACGCGACCAGCTTTTCATCACCGGGTTTATTCGGCGCACCGGCAATGTGGCCCTGATCGAGAATCCACATCACATTATGACGATCGATCTCAAATCCCAGCACCGCCTTTAAACCCTGCGGATTATGCACATCGTTCATCGCTTCGCTGGGGAACGGCTTCAGCATCCATTGCCCATCCTTTTTCACCAGCTTTGACAACGTAGCCGGCACTTCCGGGCCGCCCCAGCGCGCAGTGCTGACATACAGGTTGCCGTGCGCATCAACTTTGACGCCATGCAGCATCGCTTTGGTGTCGTTTTTTTGCCATGCCGCAGCGGCAGCAGGGTCGCTCAGGTCATAAGGCAGACGATTCCACTCAGCGACCACATCCAGTTTGGGTTGTGTCTCCGCCATGGCAGGTAATCCGACCCCGCCCGCCGTCAGCAACAACAGCAGTGTAGAAAGCTTTTTTAGCGGATATGAGGAAGATGCATAGAACATAATTTTACCCCTGAAGGATGGTTTTATTGTGGTTATCTGTCGATTTCTGACATGTCAGAATCTAGCATCCTCTTTTATCGGGTAAAGGGACGATTTAATGATTTTGCCCGTTACTTCACAAAATCCACGGCTGTCATCAGCTGCTGTTATGGCGGTTATCAGCGGAAATGATATGTGATCGTCACCTCTGTTCTGGCTGCTTTTAGCGCTTTTCGTGCTTTGCTTCGCGCCACAAGTTAAGCATCAGATCAAAGCTATCTCTATAAATATAAATGACTTAAACAACTAACATGTTAGTTTTGTTTTTTATTATTTTACCCCTGATTGCAATAATTGTGCTAAAAACCCCATTACCCGTGACAGCCATCACATTAAATCGCTATCTGCTGCACTTTTTGTGATCGATTTAGCAAAGAACTAACATACACCTAACTTTATTCCTGCCGACTGATAGATTTGTGACATGTCAGATTAAACACCCAGTGACATTCAGCGCGAAGTTAACGTAAACAGCTGGCGAGGCATTACCTCAACCTCGCTCGGCATCCCCCCCACCAGGGATCGAGCGTTTTCTTTTCGCGGCTTCTCACGCTGTCATTCAATCGTATAAGAATCAGGAAAGCAGCCATGAGTACTTTGACAGAGAGTAAAACGCGCAATGCCGTGAACGACATTGAGCACATCACTATCCGCAGAATTATCACCATGCTGGTGCCACTGATGGTGGCGATGTACGTGGTGGCCTATATCGATCGCCAAAATATCAGTTTCGCCAAGTTGCAGATGGTCAGCAGCCTCGGCTGGAGTGAGTCAGCTTTTGGCCTCGGTGCCTCGCTGTTCTTTATCGGTTATCTGGTTTTTAGCGTACCAGGCAACCTGATCCTGTCGAAGGTCGGTGCCAAACGTTGGTTTGCCCTCAGCCTCGCGGCCTGGGGCATCATCACTATTGCCCTCGCCTTCACACAAAGCCTGACCATGTTCTACAGCCTGCGTTTTGTTCTCGGGCTGGCGGAAGCCAGTTTCTATCCCGGCCTGATTTATTACTCAACACAGTGGTTCCCGATTAAATACCGTCCGCGTATCGTCGGTTTCCTCGTCACCGCCAGCATGTTCGCCAATATGATTGGTGCCCCGCTCAACGGTGCGCTGCTCAGCATGCACGGCATTATGGGTTACGAAGGCTGGCAATGGCTGTTCCTGATCACCGGCCTGCTGGCGATTGTGCTCATCGTTCCGGTGCTGTTTTGGTTCCCGATGAGTCCGGCGCACGCCACGTTCCTGTCAGCCGAACAAAAACAATGGTTGTCGCAACGGCTGGAGGACGAACGCCGTCAGGAAACGGATAAATCTGTCGATACGTTGTTCAAGTCGCTGACCGATAAACGCGTGCTGGCACTGGCGCTGGTGTATGGCTTTATCTGCTTCGGCGCTTATGGCATCAGCTACTGGATGCCTACCATCGTGAAATCCTTCGGCGTTTCCGATATGACCAACGGATTCGTCAATATGATCCCCTGGGCGATGGTGATGATTATGCTGCGCTGGCTGACGCAAAAGCCGGAACGTACCAATAACCCGTTTATCAATGTCGCGCTGCCGATGTTTACCTCTGCCGCCTGCCTGATTGGTTCGGTGTGGTTTGCCAGCCAGCCGGTCATCAGTTTTGCCTTTATCTGCGGCGTGGTGTTATCGGTGTTCGCCATCCAACCCTGCTTCTGGAATCTGACCAAATTCCTTTCCGGTGCTTCAGCGGCTGCGGGTATCGCCATCATTAATTCGCTGGCAAACCTCGGTGGTTTCTTCGCGCAAAACACTATCCCGCTGGTACGCGATCAAATGCAAAGCGCCACCGCGCCGATGGTCTATCTCAGCATCGTCATGCTGGTGGGGGGGATCTGCACCATGATGCTCATCAAATGGCTGCAACGTCAGCGCGAACCGAGTGCTGCTCCGATGCCAGGACACTAATCTAACATTTCAGATTAAATCAATAAAACGTGACAAATATCACTAATATCAGACTTTAACATTGCTGATACGGATAGATATCGTCAACATCGACCAAAACTAACATGTCAGATTAAGAAGGTTGTCATGAAAAAGATTGTGGTTCTCGAGCCGGGTTACGTGCATTACCGTGAAGAAGAAGCCATTCTCGCCGCCTTTCATCCGCAGTTTGTGGTGATCCCTGCCAATACCGCGCGGGATGCGCTGCTGGAACAGTTGCGGGATGCCGATGCCGTGATGCTGCGTGAAGCACGCCTCGACAGCGGCATGATCGCCGTTCTCGATAAATGCCAGGCAGTAGTGCGCTACGGCGTTGGGGTGGATAACGTCGATCTCGTCGCGGCGAAAGAAAAAGGGATTTATGTCGCCAACGTGCCGGATTACGGATCAGAAGACGTCGCCGAACACGCGCTGGCCTTACTGCTGGCCGCCACACGGCGTATTACCTCGCGCAATCAGCAGGTTCATCAGGGCCAGTGGAACATCGGCCAGGCTGAACCCATGTTCCGCATGAGCGGCAAAGTGCTGGGCGTGGTGGGCTTTGGCCGTATCGCCCGCTGCCTTGCGGCTAAAGCTCGCGGCATCGGTTTCCGTTCGCTGCTGGTGTGCGATCCGCTGCTGGATACGCAGGCCGCTGAAGATGCCGGGGTGGTCAGCGTCTCGCTGGAAACATTGTGCCGTGAAGCCGACTTCATCTCCCTGCATGTCCCATTGTCAGAGCAAACCCGCCATCTGATCGGCGCGCAACAACTGGCGATGATGAAACCCACCAGCGTGCTGGTAAACACCTCACGCGGCGGCCTGATCGATGAAACTGCCCTGTTCCAGGCTCTGCAAAATCGTCAGCTGTTTGCTGCCGGGCTTGATGTGTTTGAGCAGGAACCGATCCGTGCCGACCATCCGCTTCTGACCTTATCTGAGGTGATTTGTACCGACCATACCGCCTGGTTCACTGAGGAATCAGTGATTGAACTGCAACGCAAAGCCGCGCAGGAAGTGTTGCGTGTCTTTGAAGGCAACAAACCCCTGAATTGGGTGAATCGATAAGCACCCGCCCTGCCAAGAGGAAGAGAAGATGTACAGCCAAGAGATTATTGAAGGTTACCGTGCGATTTTTTCCACCGCTTCGATTGCGGATGCCTGCGACCAGATTGTGGGTAAAACCATGTTCCTGCCGTTTGAGGTGAAGAACCGTATCAACGACAAAAAAATTGTCGGCCCGGCGGTGACCATCCTCGAAGATGTCACCGATGAAAAATTACCGCCTCAGCACGCGCTGGATGCGATTGATGAGTCAGAAGCCGGTTCCGTGATTGTGATTGGCGGCAGCCCGGCACTGGAGAACGTCGCCGTCTGGGGTGGCCTGATGACCGCGGGCGCGGTGGCGAATAAACATGAAGGCGCAGTGTTGATGGGTGGCGTGCGCGACTTAACCGAGATCCGCCGTGATTACGATTTCCCGGTGTTTGCCAAAACCGTGACCCCTGGCACCACGCTGGGTCGCTTCAAAACTCTGGACGCCAACGTCACCTTAACCCTGGGCGAGGTGGCGATTCACCCGGGTGATTTGATTGTCGGTGATGTCGATGGCGTGGTGTGTGTGCCGCAGGCCCAGGTTGCAGCAGTGCTGGAACTGTCCAAATCCATCGACCAGCGCGAGCTGGAACAGGCCAAACTGATTATCCAGTCAGGATCGCTGCGTGAAGGGCTGGCCAAATACGGCCGCATTTAACCGTGTAAGCGGCTGCGGCCCCCCGCCGTGGCCGCCTGACAGGACCTTTAAAATGAAAGATCTGGATATTCTCTCCTTCGGTGAACCGCTCTACGAATTCAGCCAGTTACCCGGGGCACAACAGCCGGTCAGTTATCTGAGCGGATATGGCGGTGACACCTCAAACTTTGCCGTCAGCGCTGCGAGCCTGCCAAGCCTCGATGAGGCACGTTTGCTGACCGGATTACAGGATGCCGATGCCAACGCCGCTGCCGCACTGACCACCACTGGCTATGGTGCTGTAGCCTCCATCCCAGGACGCGCTCAGGTGGATACGTTTCTCCACGCGACACGTTAACTGTGCCAGCCTGCCCCTGAGCGTCGCAGGCTGGCATTTTCGCTACAAACTGACCTCAACTGGCATCACGACTTTCTTCACCTTCGGTTTCAGCCCAAATAACATTGAGGTAAAGCGTGAGCGTTTTATCAGCCAATAACACAGGGTACTCACCGCAATCCCGATGGCGCAGTTAATCAGCACATAGATGATCGACAGGTTGGCCGGCAGCCAGACATCCATCAGCCACGAGAAGGTAATCACCACCGGATAATGCAACAGATAGATGACCAGAGCGGAATCCACTACCCCTGTCAGTAAACGGTTTTCTTTCAGCGGCAAACGCTCGAAGGTAAACACCAGCCAGTAAGAAAGCACAACCGACAACACACTGCCCATCAGTACCGGAAGATACTTCACAGCGCTGGCAATATGCTGATGCGCAATCACATAGAATCCCAGCCAGGTAGCCAGCGCGATAGCCGCGATCAACCACTTATTGAGCAGCCAGCAATCCGCATATGCCACAATTTTCTCTCTGTTGACATACAGCGCATAGCCAGCAGCGTAATAAACCAGAAAACGCGCGGTAACCGGGATCAATTCAATAAACTCACCCTGCCCTTTAACCAGAAACTTGAGAAAAAAACAGGCATTGGCCAACAGGATCAGGGTCGCCAGCAGCATTGGCAGCGATAATTTGCCCAATTGCCGCGAGGCGAGTTGATAAAAGCGCCCCGGAATCACCATTGACATGACCGACAGTGAAACCAGAAACCACAGGTGATGCATCCATAAATAACTGTGTAACCAGCCCGTCAGGGATAAGGGCGTACCTTTCATTTGTCCGGCAATCACATACATTAGCGGGGGAATAAGCAACCAGGCCGTGATCAGTGGCGTAAGTACCCGTTTGCGGCGATTCTCAAGGAAAATCTTTTGCCCTTTGCGTAATACAATTAATGCTGCAAACATTCCCGAAAGAAAGAAAAACACTTCCATTCTGAATGTATGAAACATGCTCAGAAAAGCAGTAAATAACTCGGATGGATCGCGCTGCGCGACATAATACCAGCCATTTTCACCAGGCAGACTTCTTGAAGCATGTAAGAGCACACCTTCCAGAATTAATCCTGCGCGCAGCAGGTCGAGACCGATATTTCGGCCAGAGAGAAATGATTGTGTATTCACGTTCGCACCTTCAGTAATGAATTATTTAAAGGGGAAATGACCTCACTCAAAATAATGCTAACATTTCACTCTCTCATTGACAGTTCGTTTACACAATTTAAGAAAATCGCTATTGCATATAATTAAAATCATGTAACATCGTTAATACAGAGGAAAACAAACACACTAGATAAAATGAGACACCCCGATATTATCTGGCACCTGTTGGGATGGGAATCCACTCATTAAGCGAATGATTTATCGGGTGTGATGCTATTTTTTCCATCCTTTAACGATCACTTCATTTATAGATATTTCGCAATGAAAATATAAAGGCAATGTAATGATTTTTTAACCAAAAGAAAAATAAAACCACCTTACAATTCAACAGAAAAAAACAATCAACATGCTGATTTAAAACAAAATAAACACTTTACATTAATTGCACCCCAGTTCGTTTTATTTTTTATTTCTTTAGGATTGCTCTGATGGCACTTTAGCTGCTGTCATATGGCATATATACTCACAATCTTAGATTCTTTCATCTCCCGTGACTAAAGGCGCATCCGTCATGAAGCCATACTCGTTTCACATCGGAATGTTTTTCTCGTTAAGTACAGCACTCACCCCAGCGATTTCTGCCACTGGCACTACCAATAATAATTTTATTATTGAAGCTTACGGTGGTTCCAGCACCCAGGGAGCAATGGCAGTCCGGGAAAATGGCAAAATCCATCCTGTTTTCATAAAAAATAATGAAATAGGCCTAATCAACCAATTCCTCAAAGAAAAATACGGCGATGGTATTTCTGTGGTCAATAAAGGTGCTTCGTCATCGCAAGCGATGGACCTGTTAAATGGAAAGTATTTCTATAAAAACAATAAAAGCTGGCGTGAGGAGATGGAAAAATCGCCTGCCCGGATCATTTTGCTAAATTTTGCGACTAACGATGCACGTCATTTTCATTTTCGGGATATTGAGCCGGATTATCGTGTCAGCCCGGATAAATACACTACGGTAATGACGCAATTAGTGAATATTGCCCGCGCAGCAGGAAAAGAAGTGATTCTTCAGGAGCCCCATCCGATTTGCGGCGGCGGAGTGAAATGGCATATCGCGCCTTATGTCAGCAAACTTGATGCGGTGGCACACGCGGAATCGGTGCCGCTGGTCAGGCAATATCAACGTATTTTGCAGATGAAAGACTGGCAATCGCTGCTATCGCCAGACTGTATTCACCCCTCAGAGGAACTGTATCGCATCAAAGCGCAGGAAACGTTCTCGGTGCTGGTGGCGAATTATGGTCCTGAGTTAGCGGCCGCCGGACGACGGCATAATGCGGATGGCGGACAGATGGTTAAGCGTTAATCGGGCTGCGCAGAGCGGGATTTACCTCATGTCCGAATGGCTTCATTTCTGGTATACATACTGCTCCGATTAGTGGTGGAGCAGACAGTAAAACTATGGCGCAGGATCTTCTGAAAGATGTGGTGTACAAACGAATCAAGGACATGATCGTTAATGGCTCGCTGCCAATGGGCGGTAAGCTTTCAGAATCGGCCCTCGCCACCCGCTTAGCGGCAAGCAAAGCCCCGGTACGTGATGCCTTACGACGTTTGCAGAGCGAAGGTCTGGTGCAGATTAAACCGAAGAGCGGCACCTTTGTGTTTAGCCTCAACGATCTGGAATTTAAGGATCTGCTGGAGTTTCGCTTTTATGTCGAATCGAAGGCGATGGAGCTGGCGCTGAAAAAAAATCCGAAGCAGCTGGTGCAGGAGATTTCGGCGATTCTCGATAACATGGAATTCTGCATTAACAACGGCTCCACTGTGGAATATATCCGGCTTGATAACCTGTTCCATCAGGCGCTGTTTACCTGGTGCCAGAACCCTTATCTGGAGCAGGCCTACACGCTGATTTCATCGCGCATGGCGACCATCCGTAACTATCTCGGCAGCAATGACGAGCATATGCACCGCTCCTGGAATCAGCACGTCGCCATTGTGACCGCCCTGCGCAACAATGATTACGACAGTGCGCTGGTGGCTTTACAGGGTCATATCCTGCCGGAATTTGGTGCCTACTGGGGTTTGCTCTAAACCCGTCATCGCCGGGTCGTTTCCCGGCGTCTCCCCCTTCCCTTTGGTCCACCTGAATAATATCCCTTGTCATCTCTGGGTTATTATTGTTATGTTATAACATAACAATTCATGATTCAGAGGAAATGCTATGCCGCTCGATTCAGACTCACGTCTCCCCGTTACCGTTCTTTCTGGTTTTCTTGGCGCGGGCAAAACCACGCTACTCAACCATATTCTTAACAACCGGGAAGGCCGCCGCGTCGCGGTGATCGTCAATGATATGTCAGAGGTGAACATTGATGCAGCGCTGGTACGTGACGGTGGTGCAGAGCTGTCGCGCACCGATGAGAAGCTGGTGGAAATGAGTAATGGCTGCATTTGCTGCACGCTGCGTGAAGATTTGCTGCTGGAAGTGAAACGTCTGGCCCAGGAAGGTCGTTTTGACCAACTGGTGATTGAATCCACCGGTATTTCCGAGCCGCTGCCGGTGGCAGAAACCTTCACTTTTGAGGATGAAGACGGCCAGAGCCTGTCACGATTTGCCCGGCTCGATACCATGGTCACCGTGGTGGATGGTTTTAATTTCCTGCGCGACTACCGCTCAACCGATTCGTTGCAGGCACGAGGCGAATCACTGGGTGAGGCTGATGAACGCTCGGTCGTCGATTTGCTGGTCGATCAGATCGAGTTTTGTGATGTGCTGGTGGTGAATAAAACCGATTTAATCGACGCGGACGATCAGCAAACGCTGTTTGCCATGCTGCAATCCCTCAACCCTCGCGCGCACATTGTGTTTGCCCGGTTTGGTCAGGTGTCACTGAGTGAAGTGCTGGAAACCGGCCGCTTTGATTTTGATGCCGCTTCTCAGGCCCCCGGCTGGTTGCAGGAATTACGCGGCGAACATCAGCCCGAAACCGAAGAATATGGCATCCGCAGTTTTGTCTATCGCGCACGCCGTCCCTTCCATCCGCAGCGCTTCTGGCATGCCGTGAACCACCAGCTGGATGGAGTTATACGCTCGAAAGGTTACTTCTGGCTCGCCAGCCGACCGGAATATGCGGCGATGTGGTCGCAGGCCGGAGCCGTGGCGCGTCAGGGCTATGCCGGTCACTGGTGGGCCAGCATCCCACGCGAACGCTGGCCGCAGGATAGCGAATCGCTGGCGTTTATTGCCCAGCACTGGCAGGAAGGCATCGGCGATGCACGTCAGGAACTGGTATTTATCGGGATTGAGATGGATGAAGACCAGGTGCGGAGCGCGCTGGATCACGCCCTGCTGACACCAGCAGAGATGGCTGAAGGCCCGGCAAACTGGGTGAAATTGCCCGATCCGGTACCGGAATGGTTCGAACGTGACCCGGTGGAAGCATAAAGGTACAGAAAGCAACAATTGGCTACGTCTTTCTGCTCATGTCAGGAGTATGCTGAATGACGGAAATTACCCTTACAGGAGAAGACGTTATGCCAGAAGTTGTCGTTTATGCCGCGGAAGGCCGCTCTGTTGAACAGAAAAAGAAACTGCTGAAAGCCATCACCACTGCCGTGTCGGAATCTTTTGAGATCGACAAGAACGCGGTTGTGGTGTCGATTGTAGAAACCCCGTTGCACATGAAATCGAAGGGCGGTATCCCCTTTGACGAGCGTTAACTGACGCTGAACTGCCTGTCCGTTTTCTGATACGGGCAGGCACTATGTTGCGTCAGATGCTGGCCGCATCCCACAGTTTCATCATCTGCGTGATGGCTCGTTCCGTTTCAGCCAGCGGAACATCATCGCGCGCCAGCGTCGATATCCCCAGCAGAAAGCTATTGAAACTTACCGCTAGCGCTAACGTCTCTTCTTCATCCCTTAATTCCCCCTCACGGATTCCACGCTGAAAGCAATTTTTTATCCCTTCACTGGTGCGTTGCCGTGAATCCTTCAGCGGTTGCAGCACATGACGGTTCTCCTCCGAACATGAGGACATCACGCTCAATGCCACCATGCAACCGCGCGGATGGTCGGGTTCATATTGCATGCGGGCGGAGCTAATCAGCGCCGTTTCCAGAGCCTCGCGCGGCGGTAATTCCGCGTCCCACAATGATTCCGTGACCTGCGCATGGGTTTGCAGATAACAACCCACCGCTTCTTTAAAAAGCGCCTCTTTGGAACCAAAGGCAGCATAGAAACTTGGCGCAGTGATCCCTTTGCCAATCGCGGCCTTGAGCTGGGCAAGCGAGGTGGACTCGTAACCATTTTCCCAGAATAGGTGCATGGCATGAATCACCGCTTCGTCGCGGTCAAACTGTCTTGGTCGGCCTGTTCTCATCTTCTCTCCTCCACTACATACATACTAATCGATACATAATTTATTGACAATCGCCGTAACTACATCCCAATATATGTATCGATCGATACATTAATTAATCACCGCTAAGGCTGTATTTATGAAGAAAAAACATCGGGCTGAACCGGCCCAGCACCTGCCCATCCTTGCCCTGCTGGCGCTGGCCATGACGGGTTTTATCTGCATTCTGACCGAAACCATCCCCGCCGGGCTGCTGCCGGAGATAAGCAGAGGGCTTCATATATCCCCCTCGCTGGCCGGACAGATGGTTACCGCATACGCGGCGGGTTCCCTGCTGGCAGCCATCCCGCTGACCATCGTGACCCGCACCTGGTCACGTCGCCTGGTATTGCTCAGCACCGTCGGGGGGTTTCTGCTTTTTAATACGCTGACCGCCATCTCTGGCAGCATTACAGTGATCATGATTGCCCGTTTCCTTGCCGGAGCATCCGCCGGACTCGCCTGGAGCCTGCTGGCTGGCTATGCACGCAAAATGGTGGTGCCCTCTTTGCAGGGACGGGCTTTAGCGCTGGCGATGGTCGGCACGCCGATTGCGCTGTCGCTGGGCGTACCGGCGGGTACCTGGATGGGGGCGTTTTTGGGATGGCGTCTGACGTTTGCGGTGATGTCGGGGTTGTCAGTGCTGTTGATTGGCTGGATCCTGCTGGCGGTGCCGGATTATCCGGGCAGCTCAGCCACGCAAAAAATGCGTATCGGTGCGGTGTTGTTGATTCCAGGGGTCCGTTCGGTACTTGCCGTGGTGCTTACCTGGATGCTGGCGCACAACATTCTATATACCTATATCGCCCCGTTTATCACGCCTGCGGGTTTAGCCCCGAGGGTTGATGTGGTCCTGCTGATATTTGGCCTGGCGGCATTGGGCGGGATTTATATCACGGGCCGGATTATCGACAGCCACCTGCGCAATGCTGTGTTGCTGTCTCTGGCGGTGTTTGCCGCTGTGGCGTTGGTGTTTGCTATCGGAGCAGCATCCCCGGCGGTGATGCTGGTCGGGATCGGCGTCTGGGGCCTGACGTTTGGTGGCGCAGCGACCCTGTTGCAAACGGCACTGGCGGACGCGGCGGGTGAACATGCTGATGTCGCGCTTTCTATGAACGTGGTGACCTGGAACGGCGCTATCGCGCTGGGTGGTCTGGTAGGGGGATTATTGCTGGAACATGTCGGTAGCCGGTCCTTTCCCTGGGCGTTGATCGTTCTATTGTTGACGGCGTTCACCATCGCGCTTCGTGCCGGAAATCATGGTTTCCCGGCAACCAGCAGAGAGTTGACGACCAGCCAGTGATTTAATTTCCTTGAAAGAATGGCCGGACTGAACGTTTCATCCCGGCCATGATCTTCAAACTTTTCCTTACGTTCCATTTGAACTCCTCATTGACCTTTATGAATTTCGACATGGTATTTAGGTGTGACTACGCGGATATTATCTACGTTGTAGACCTCCCCGCCTTCTGAAATCAGCTCAACGTGATGTAGATCGTGCGTAACACGTTTGCCAGCGTTTTCCCCATTTCTTACTCGGATTGATCGTGCGGACCAGATAGGTTTTTAGCAGGCCATCGCTAAAGTAAACGCGCCCACGCACCGACATCTCAACCGTGCCATCTGCCGCAGCGGCAGCCAGCAACTCATGTTCTTCAGGCAGATTAATGGCTTTCACATGGCAGACGGACATTAACATTGTTCGTCAAATCCAGACTGATATCCAGGATATGCAGACTAACCCTTTTAAGGAAGTAGCATTTACGGAATAACACCTTATATTAGTTACAATAAGATAAATAGAATTTTGCAATAATCATTGCATCACACCAGGGAAATAACAAAAGACACACCCATTATTGAGACATTAGAAAATAATCATATCAAAATAATTAAATCCACTACGGAAATAATTTATTAATAAGACCATCCATCCCTATCATTTTTATTCCCGTTAACCTGAATACATAAGCCAGGTATGATATGAAACCAACCTTATTTTTAGCGATTGCTGCATCTATGGTATTCCTTACAGGAGGTTGTCAGAATAACTCCCCGATTTACGGAAATTATTCTTCAGCAGTCTGTCTGCAAATCGGGCAGAATCACGATTCGAATTGCTCAAACTCCGGCGATAAATGGAAAGATAAATCCGCAGATGAATTACCGGTCATGAGCGATAATAATGGCCCTCAATGATTCATATTCATAAAACTTCAGGTGCGGCTTGTCTGCCTGTCAGAGAAAACCGCACCAAAATGACCCAGTAGCAGCGCAAATCCGCTTCGCAGCCATCGAATTTTCAGTATCATAGCTCGATCTGCCGTTTTCTGGATTGAGTATGACCAATCAACACACCTCCCTGTTTGCCCGGCTTGCCTCCATCCTGGCGGATGAGAGCCGTACGCCTCTATACAAGCGCTTTGCTTCCGCGATTAAAGATGCCGTGCGTGAGGGCGTGCTGGTCCATGAGGAGATCCTGCCAGGTGAGCGCGAGTTCAGCCAGTCGCTGGGGATCTCGCGCATTACGGTGCGTAAAGCAATGGACGAGCTGGAAAAAGAGGGCGTGGTATTTCGCTCACGCGGTTATGGCACGCAAATTTGCAGCCAGTTCGAGTATTCACTCAAAGAACCGAAGGGGCTCTCGCAGCAGGCGGTGTTGCGTGGCAAAAAGCCCGATACCGTGTGGATCAACAAAAGCAAAATTCGTTGCACCGCCGAGATTGCAGAGAAATTGGGCCTTAGCAGCGGCAGCGATGTCTGGCAGCTGAAGCGCATTCGCTATGTCGATCAGCAGGCGGTGTCCGTGGAGGAATCGTGGGTATCGACGCAGTTGATTGCCGATGCGGATGATATCGGCATCTCGCTGTACGATTACTTTCGTGAGCAGCAAATTCTGCCGGTAAAATCGCAGAGCCGCGTCAGCGCACGTATGCCGGATGAAGCGTTGCAACAGCAAATCGCCCTGCCCGCCAATGTGCCGGTGCTGGTGATTAAGCAGCTGGCACTCGACGCGCAAGGTAATCCGCTGGAGTACAGCATCAGCTACTGCCGCAGCGATATGTACGTGTTTATTGCTGAGTAAGCCGCTGCTGCCAGTAAGTCACCAGCGCAGCGCGGTCCGGCGCACAATCACCGCCGCGCTGCGACACGACATAGGATGCCACCGCATTGCCGAGCGCAACGCTGTCAGCCAGTGTCCAGCCGGAAGCCAGACCGGCCAGTAAACCGCCTGCATGACTGTCGCCTGCACCAATGGTGTCCACCACGGTGGTGTTCAGCGCCGGAATCCAGCCCTGCGTCTCGCCATCGTTATAGCCCGCACCATCACTGTCGAGCCGCACCACCATCGCGCTGCCGAACCGTTTCTGCCAGCGCGTCAGCAGGCTTTGTGCATCAAAACTTTCCGTCGCACCGAGACGCTCCAACCACAACAGCTCCGCCTCCTGCCTGTTCACTGTAATCAGTGGTTTCAGCGCCATGATGCGCGCAAAATCGGCATCCGCGATATCCGCCAGGCGTGGGCCAAAGTCCACCAGCAGCTGATAAGGTGCTGTCTGACGCTCCAGCCACGCGATCAACACCTCGCCGCTTTTGCTGGTGAGCTGATACCCCGACAGATAGATCCAGCGATTTTCCGGCTGTGGTAAGGCGTCAAGTAGCGCCGCATCCCACTGATTTTCTACGCCGCTGACCGAAAGAAAGGTACGTTCTCCGTCCGGTTCCACCAGCGCCAGGCACCAGCCGTTATCACCGGACGCGGTTTCGAGCACACTTTCGATGCCATATTCTGCCAGCTTCTGGCGCACAATCCCTGCCCATACCCCCTTGCCGAGTGGCAAGGCATTGACCGATGGGACGTCAAGCCGATGCAAGGCAATCGCCACGTTCAGGGCGCATCCCCCCACATTGACGCCCTGTTGCTGCAACTCAATATCGCTGCCACGATGCGGCAGCGAATAAGCATCGGCAATCACGTCAACCACCGCCGCACCGATGACGCAGACCGGCAGACGAGCTGTCAGCCGGGCAAGGCAATCAGGCGTCAGCATAGGCGGCCTCACGCTGCTGACGGAAGCGGCTGAACGCGCTGCTGTAGCGGGTGAAATCGAGGTTATTGGCCGCATCAAGTTCGGCTTTTAATGCCGGATCGATCGCCTCAATCCCCTGCAATGCCCCACAAATCGCCACTGCCATCGCGCCAATGGTGTCGGTATCGCCGCCCAGATTGGCGCAGAGAATGGCACACCGGTTGGGATCGCAGGCGGCCAGTTCCACCATGGCAATGGCGGCCGGCACCGATTCGATAGTGCTGGTACCGGTGCCCACCAGATCATAAATCTGCTGCATGGTTGATTCGATGCCCCTGCCCTGCGCCACCACCTGCAATGCCAGCTCGATACGTGCGGCAATTGACGCACTGAAAGTGGTCACACGCTTCTCCTGTGCAGCGCGGGCAATGGACGGCAACTCATCGCGAATGGTTGCCCAGCTCGCACCATCAATCGCCCGCGAGACGGCCCAGGCAATCGCCGTGGCACCGGCAATCGCCACGTCGGACTTGTGCGTGGGGCTGGAAGCCAGCGCCACCGCATCAATAAAGCCAGCCAGGTCGCGCGCCGGTAACAGGCAGCCCAGCGGTGAAACGCGCATCGCCGCACCGTTGGTCATGCCGTTATTTTCCAGCTGTGCCACCGGTGTGCCGGCCTTCAGTGCATTGAGCGCGATTTTTGACGTCGGCCCCAGCACATTTTTATTGAAGGCATCGAACGCTTCTGCCCAGCGCAAAATATTGGCACCGATGGTTTCCGCGTTGATGTCACCATCATGGGTGATGATGGCGTCAGCCAGCGCCAGCGCCATGGAGGTGTCGTCGGTAAAGGCCGCCCGGCCAAAATAGCAGGCGGCATTATTCTCCGCCGGACCGGGCAGAAAGCGATCGATCCAGCCAAAATGCTGTTTCACGCGCGAACGCGGCCAGAGTTCCGACGGCATACCCATCGCATCGCCCAGTGCCTGACCATAAAAGGCGCCCAAAATCCGTTTTTCCTGGTGTGTCATTGTCATCTTCACTTCTCTTATTTATGGCTTTCAGCGGTTGCTGAAGTATCAAAAGCGGTTAATTCTTCACTGCGTTTTTTGCCATCGCGGAACAGCGTGATAAATGCGAGGGTGATAATCACAATCATCACGCTACCGAACATCCACATCCCGGCCCAGTTAAATGTCAGACCATTTTGCGGTTTGTCGTAAGCAAACATCTCCTGCATCAGATAACCCCCGAGGCGGTAGCCCAGCAGGCTGCCGATACCCTGACAGGCCAGCGTGATCAGCCCCTGTGCCGCGTTACGCATCGCCACTGGCGCTTTCTTGTCCACGTAAATGTAGGCGGTGATGAAGTAGAAGTCATAGCTGACGCCGTGCAGCAGGATGCCCATAAACAGCAGGCCGTAAGTCAGCAGGTTCTGATCGCCGCCAAACACAAAGAACACATAGCGTAAGGCAGCGGTCACCAGCCCCAGCAGCAGCACTTTGCCGATGCCGAAACGCTTGATAAAGAACGGCAGCGCCAGCAGGAAAAAGATTTCCGAAACCTGGCCGAGCGTCATCCAGCCAGTTGCGTGTGGCAGCCCCACTTCTGTCAGGTAGCCTTCGGCGAAGATGTAATAGAAGGCCAGCGGCATGCTGAACAGGAACGAACAAACGAAGAATACGAGGAAGCTGCGATCTTTCAGCAGATGTAGCGCATCGAGGCCGAGCGCTACGCGCAGGCTGAACTTACCGGTGCTCTTAGGTTCGGTAGCAGGCAGCATCAACGCGAAAACCCCCAGTACCAGCGAACTGGCGGCGGTGATCAGCAAGGGCACGTTGCTCGCCGAGATATCGCCGAAACCAAGCAGCGGCGGCAGGAAACCACAGGCGATACCGGACGCGATCCAGCCAATGGTGCCCATCACGCGCACGCGGGGGTAATCACGCTCCACATCGCCGACATGAGAGAAGGCAATGCTGTTGGTTAAGGCGATGGTCGGCATATAGGTCAGCGCGTAAAGCAGCAGCAGCGGGAAGAAGCTGGCAAAGTGCGTCTGCTGCGCGGCGAAGAACATCAGGATCGCCCCGGCTATCATCAGCAGCGCCAGCACCTTCTGCGCCTGGAAGAAGCGGTCGGCCAGTGAGCCCACCAGGATCGGTGACAGAATGGCAGCGATGGAGGTGCAGGCATAGCACCAGGCAATCTCCATCGGCGTAAAACCGTTTTTGCTAAGAAAGGCCCAGAGCGGCACAAACCATGCCCCCCAGATAAACCATTCGAGAAACATCATGAACGACAGTTTTGGCATTGTATTTTTCATCGAACTCACTCCCCGGTGTTGGTAGAACCAATCTAACACCAGTGACAATACCTTTATAATACCATTAGCTGATAGTTTGACCTACACCACATAATTTTAACCGATGGTTAACAGACAAAAAATGCGCGATAAATCGCGCCGCTACAGATACGCACTGGCCCGTAGCGGCGCGATTTATCGCGCAGGTTTTCGCAGAAGGGGAATTAACGGTTAACCAGTTTCGCCGGTAAGGCGATGACCAGCAGGCAGCTCAGCAACAGACAAACCGCGAAGAACCACAGCGCGCCGTTGCCGCTGCCGGTGAGATCCAGCGCAATACCCATCACTGAGTTACTGACCAGTCCAGCAATGTTGGCGATGGAACAGGCAAGCGCAAAGCCTGCCGCAGCCGCCGTGCCTTTCAGGAAGGTGGCTGGCAGGCTGAAGAATACCGGCACGGCACCAATGATCATCGCCTGCGCCACGGAGAACAGCAGCACCGTCATCATCACGTTATGGGAGAAAAAGGTACTGGCTCCCATCGCCGCTGCGCCAACAATAAACGGCACGATGATATGCCAGCGGCGTTCACGCATCCGGTCTGAGCTGCTGCCAATCACCAGCATACCGATCAGTGCCGCCAGGCTGGGGATCGCCGTCAGGTAACCAATCGTCGCGATATCGGTGGTTCCGGCGTTTTTAATAAAGGTCGGCATCCAGAAGCCCATCGCATAGGCGCTCAGCAGAATGGAGAAGTCGATCCCACCCAGCATCACCACGCGGATATTCAGCAGGCCATCGCGCAAACGGTGTTTTACCCCTTTCGCTTCACCTTCGTCAGTGGCCAGTTCACGCTGCACCGCCTGTTTTTCATCTTCGCTAAGCCAGCTGGCGCTTTCCACGCTGTTCGGTAGCAGCCAGAAAGTCATCACACCCAGCAACACGCTCGGGATACCTTCCAGCAGGAACAACCACTGCCAGCCGCGCAGGCCGTAAACCTCATGAAAATTGCCCATGATCCAGCCGGAAAGCGGCCCACCAATCAAACTGGAGAGCGGCAGACCAATCATAAACAGCGCGATGATGCGGCTGCGACGCCACGAGGGGAACCATTTGGTGAGATAGAACAACACCCCCGGCAGGAAACCGGCTTCTGCCGCGCCAAGTAAAAAACGCACAATGTAGAATTGCATCGGCGTCTGCACCAGCAGCGTCGCGGTGGAGAGTAAACCCCAGGTGATCATGATGCGCGCAATCCAGATCTTTGCGCCAACACGTTGCAGAATCAGGTTGCTCGGCACTTCAAACAGAATATAACCGACAAAAAACAGCCCGGCCCCCAGGCCAAACGCGGTTTCGCTCAGCGACAGATCGCTCGCCATTTGCAGCTTCGCCAGACCAATATTGATACGGTCCAGATAGGCTGCCAGGTAACACAAACAGAGAAAAGGAATCAGTTTCCAGGTGATCTTGCGGTAAATCGCGGCAGTGTCCTCGGCTGCCAGCACAGCAGGACGGGTTGTAGCAACAGTCATGATTTTCTCCGGGCGCAATAAACCCTGATGGGCATGTTGTTATGCGTTTCGCTTACCAGCGAAACCTGTTCTTTGTGCGCACTCCGTGCAGGTGAATAAGCGCCCTTAACGGGCGCTGAACTGTCCGAGATATTCCAGCGTGGTGGCTTTGGACACCACATCGCCGTACTTACTGTCGATGTCAAACAGGTTGGCTTCATGCGGGGCTGCGTGGCGATCGCCGACGCATTCACGTACCACCATGGCACGAAAGCCGTATTGCAGAGCGTCCACGGCGCTGGCGCGTACGCAGCCGCTGGTGGAACAACCGGCGATGATCAGGGTATCGATGCCTTCCGTCACCAGCAGCGATGCCAGTGCGGTGCCAAAGAAAGCGCTGGCATATTGCTTGGTGATCACCACTTCCTCCGGCAACGGCAGCACTTCCGGGCAGAACGCCGCCAGCGGATTGCCTTCCACCATGTCGCGCATCACCGGCGCTTTCTGCACCCAGATACCGCCGTCACGCTGGTGCTGTGGATGATAACGAATCTGGGTATGGATCACCGGAATGCCGCAACGGCGCGCCGTCGCCAGCAGTGCTTCTGATTCCCGCACCGCCTCCACCACGCCCGGCGCAAATAAAGGCGCGCCCTCGGTGGTGTAGCCTTGCAGAAAATCGATCATCAGCAGCGCGGGACGCTTGCCAAAACCAATACGGTTGCCCCAGACACCGGCGTAATTGTCACTGGCGCTTTGTGTCATCACGTTTCTCCTTACCAGGCTCCGGACAGCAACGCACCGGCTCCGGGTACCACCGGTTCCAGCTCCAGCGCCTTGAGCATCGCGTAGGTGGTGGCGATCGCGGCGGTGATCACCGGTTTACCGGTTTGCGCTTCCACTTTGGCAACCGCTGGCAGGGAAGGCATTTGTACACAGGCCGACAGCACCACAACATCCACGTCATCAAGCGGCATATCAGCAACAATGCCCGGCAAATTGCTGGGATCGTGACGGGCGACCGCGAGATTATCGGCAATTTCCAGCGCTCGCCAGACTTTGACTTCAACGCCTTCGCGCTGAATGTAATCCACCACCAGCTCAGTCAGCGGCTTCATATAAGGTGCCACCAGCGCGATTTTTTTCGCACCCATGATGTGCAGCGCATCCACCAGCGCACCGGCGCTAGTGATCACCGGGGCCAGCGCATCGTTTTCCCGCGTAACAGCCGTCAGACGTTGCTGTGACTGGCGGTGATAACCCGGACCCATCGCCATGATCGCCACCAGACAGGCATAGCCGAGCACATCAACCTGTGCGTCCGACAGTTCCAGCGCGCAACGGTCCGACTCCTTATCCATCGCCGCCAGCTCATCTTTATTGACGTGTTTCATGCGCATACGGCTGGAATGAAAAGTAAAACGCTCCGGGCGAATCAGTTGACGCGCCTGTAACATGGCCGGGATTTCCGTTTCCATGGTGATGTTTGAACTCGGCACAATCTGGCCGATACGATATTGACGGCTCATGGCTGGGCCTCCGGTTGCAGGGTTGCGCCGAGGAAAGAACCAAAGGCGGCAAAGAAGCCAGGAAAATCATCCCACGGGATCATATGCCCGGCGTTTTCAACGTGAACAATCTCGATGGTTGGCAGCAGTTCGCGGATCTCTGCCTCATCTTCCGGCAGGATCACCCCGCCCTTGCCTGCCACCATCAGCAGGGTTTTGGCGGGCAATTGACGGAAATATTGATGGATATCGAGTTGATGAAAATCGTCATAGGCACGACGAATCGCCGGTTCATAACAGGTATGCAGCCATTCCGCCCGTAGCTGACGTTGTTCTTCGGTCCAGGTCGGACAATATTTCTTCATCGCTTCCGCGTCCATGCCCTGCTCCGCCTCGCGGATCGAGTCCTGATACCACGGCCACTGCCCGGGATAGAGACGACGCCCCGGTCCCGATACCGGCGGATCAATCAGCGACAGCGATAACACGCCATCAGGCTGCTTGACGGCCGCGCGCATAATAAAACGCGCCCCCATGGAATGACCGACCAGATGGTACTGCGTCAGACCCAGCGCGCTGGCAAAGGCGTTGATATCATCGGCACAGCTTTCGGTACCGTAATCAAGCCCTTCACCGCTGCTGGATAAGCCACGCCCGCGCACATCCAGCACCCAGGTATCAAACTGCTGACCCAATACCTCTGCGACAAAACCCCAGGTAATGGCCGGGCTGGTGATGCCAGGCACCAGAATCAGCGTCGGGCCTTTACCACCGTAGCGCAGGTAATGCTGGCGAATGCCGTTCGCCTGCACCTGTCCACCACTGATAAACGTGCTCATCACGCCCCCTCGCTTTTCAGCGGTGCGGCAAAGACGTCATAGCCGTAAACCCAGGCCGGATCTTCCTGAGTACGCAGGAAGGTGTTGGCGTTGGAGACGGATTGTACGCGTGAAGCACGTTCTTTACGGTTGACTTCATACAGACGGAACGCGGTGCTGTAATCCTCCAGACCGGTTTCAGTCAGGCAGCGAGCCAGCATCGCCGCATCTTCGATCGCCATCGCCGCACCCTGCGCCATATGCGGCTTCATCGGATGGCAGGCGTCACCCAGCAATACGATGCGCCCTTCACTCCACACCGGCAGCGGCTGGCGATTCAGCAGTGGCCATTTGGTGACGTTTTCACTGCATTCGATCAGCGCCTGCACCACCGGATGGTAATGGCCGAAGGTGTCCAGCATCTCCTGCTGGCTGCTGTCGACAAAGCTGCCTTTGAAATCCCACGCCGGATGCGGCACCCCGGAAACGTAGTAATACTCATCGCGTGATTTGGTGGTGTAGTAAACCATCAGGTGACGATCTTCCGACCACCACTTCACGCAATCTTCGAAATTGAGGTTGTATTTGCGCAGCTGTTCGCCACGGATCAGCGCGCGGTGCGCCACCCAGCCGCTGTAGGTCGGCGCTTCTGCGCCAAGCAGGTGTTCACGCAGTTTTGAGTTGATGCCGTCGGCACCAATCACGATATCGGCACGTTCTTCGCTGCCGTCCTGGAAACGCAACACCACATCGCTGCCGCTGTCTTCAACGCTGCTGAGGCACTTGCCGAAGTGCACCGTACCTGGCTCCAGGCTGGTCATCTGCATCGCCTGCAAATCCCCGCGATGCACCGTGACATAAGCCGCGCCGTACTCTTTGCGGGCAAACTCCCCCAGCGGAATGCGTGACAGGTACTCCCCGGTTTCACCGTCGCGGCTGAACCAGAAGTCCGGATGTGACGCCAGATCTTCCAGCTGCTGCTCGATCCCCATACGGCGGAACACCTTGAGGACGTTCGGCCCCATATGGATACCTGCCCCGAGACGGGAAAACGCCGGACTCTGTTCATAAACCTGCACATTGAAGCCCGCTTTTTGTAACAGCGAACCCGCTGCGAGGCCGCCAAGGCCTGCGCCGACGATGGCGATGCGTTTCATATTGCTCATATTTTCCTCTCAAAACTCACGCTGATTTGAAGGTACACCTGCGGTATCCGTTTCGACTCCGGCTCAAATTATTGAGTGTGTACACTATAATTATTGGCGTTATTTTTTTGTGAATTGCAATGATTATTGTGGTGAAAACTGCATGTCATGATGTTAATCACAGCATTGGTACTGCGTTAAATAGGCTTTTCTTATGACAAAAAGAAATGCTTGCACTCTTCTTCGCAACACGTCTATAACAAATATATCGAGCGTATTCGCTATAAAAAGATGAATTTTTAACCACCAGATATCATCTGGCATCTAACCTGAGAGGAACCCACAATGGCTGTAAATCAGAGTCAGTTAGGACAGATGTTTGAGCAGGTATTACGTCTGTCGAAAGTCGATGCCACCCAGAGCGTCGCTATTCTGAAAAGTCACTATTCTGATGCACGCACTGTGCAGGCTGCGACCGACGCTGCACTACGATTGGGCGCAAAAGTGTATTGCGTTGAACTGCCGTCGTTTAACCACCCCACAGCGATGGGTAACGATATGACCGCCTACTGCGGTGATACCGCGCTGACCGGCAACATCGCGGCCCAGCGAGCGCTGGAAGCGGCGGACCTGATTGTCGATACCATGATGCTGCTGCACTCGCCAGAGCAGGAGCAAATCCTGAAAACCGGTACGCGTATCCTGCTGGCTGTTGAACCGCCGGAAGTGTTGGCACGAATGTTGCCAACCGAAGAGGACAAAACGCGTGTGCTGGCCGCTGCGGCGGTGCTGGAGAAAGCGCGCATGATGACGGTGAAATCGCAGGCGGGTAGCGATTTTCGTGCACCGCTGGGGCAGTACCCGACGGTGACAGAATACGGTTATGCCGATGAACCCGGCCGCTGGGACCACTGGCCGAGCGGTTTCCTGTTCACCTGGCCGAATGAAGATCAGGCGGAAGGGGTGCTGGTACTGGAGGTGGGCGACATCCTGCTGCCGTTCAAATCCTATGCCCGTGAACGTATCACGCTGGAAATTGAAAAAGGTTTTGTGACGAAGATCCACGGTGGCTTTGAAGCGGAATATCTGCGCGATTACATGGGCTACTTCAACGATCCGGAAGTGTACGGCATTTCGCATATTGGCTGGGGATTGCAGCCGCGTGCGCAGTGGACAGCGATGGGGCTGCACGACAAAAACGATGGCATGTGCATGGATGCCCGCGCATTTTACGGCAATTTCCTGTTCTCCACCGGGCCGAACACCGAAGTCGGCGGCAAACGCAAAACGCCTTGCCATATGGATATCGCTCTGCGCCATTGCGATATCAAAGTTGACGATCTGCTGGTGGTGGCCGAAGGCGAAGTGGTGGCACCGGAAGCCTCACGCGCGCGTTAATCTTGCGCAGGGAGCGGCTGTCAGCGCAGTGACAATGCATTACACTGCCTGGCAGTATCCGGGAAAAAGGACCTTTTTATGTCACACGACCATACTTCCTCAGCGGAAGACAATTACGACTACACCCAACAGGTTGGCCATCTGCTGCGCAAAGTTTACCAGCGTCATGTGGCGATTTTTCAGCAACATGTGGGTGATTCACAGATTACGGCGGTGCAATTTATTACCCTCTGTGCGCTGCGCGACCACGGTCCCAGTGCGCAGAACGACCTGGTACGTTACACCGCTGTCGATCAGGCCACCATTCGCGGCGTGGTTGAACGCTTAAAAGCCCGCGATCTGGTCAGCCTCGGTCCCGATCCGACTGACAAGCGCAAAGTAATTGTGATGCTGACCGAGTCCGGACAGACGCTGATTCAGCACACCACCGATAACGCGGTTCGCATCACTGAAATGACGTATGGGCAGTTAAACCCAGCCGAACGAGTCGCGCTGGTTTATCTGCTCAGGAAAATGCTGGACGACACGAGCCAGCCATAACCCGGGGCGAGTGAGCCGCCTCGGTAAGGCGGTCAATAATGAAAATGATGGCACAACAGTCTGCCACACCGGTTTCACCTGCAGGTTTACGCTGTTATTCATTGAAGGTTAATGGCGAAGAAAGGGAAGTTACCAGCTACCGCGATACCTCGTTATTACTGGTATTGCGTAATGAATTGTCGCTTAACGGTCCGAAGTATGGCTGCGGTCTCGGCGAATGCGGTGCCTGCACCGTGATGATCGATGGCGTTGCGGCACGTTCCTGCGTCATTCCGGCGTATGGCGTGCGGCAGCGCGCGGTGACCACCCTTGAAGGGTTGGGAAGCCGTGACTCGCTGCATCCGGTGCAACAGGCGTTTATTGATGAACAGGCCGCACAATGCGGCTATTGCCTGAATGGCATGATCATGACCACCGCCGCGCTGTTGCGCGATCTCCCCTGCCCCAGTGACCAGCAAATCCGCTCCGCACTGAGTGGCAACCTGTGTCGCTGCGGCACCCATCAGGAAATCCTCTGTGCGGTGAAACGTGCGGTACAACTCTGTTTACAGCAGGCGGAGGCACAGCAATGAGTCATGCCGCTGTCCCCACCCAGCAGCAGTTGCTGGATGCCAATAATGTGTTGCTGATCGTTGATGAGATTCAGCCCCCGCCTGGCCTGGTGCCAAAAGGACAAACGCCGAGCCTGAAACCGAAAGAACTGGCGTTGTTTCTTGCCATTGATGGTGCGGGCAACGTCTGGGCGTTTAACGGCCATGTTGATCTCGGCACTGGGGTGAAAACCGCGTTGACGCAAATCGTTGCGGAAGAACTGAATCTGCGCATGGATCAGGTGCAGATGGTGCTGGGCGATACGCTCCGCGTCCCAAATCAGGGAGCGACCATTGCCAGCGCCACCTTACAGATTTCCGCCGTTCCGTTGCGTAAAGCCGCCGCCGTTGCGCGCCAGTGGCTGACCCGGCAGGCAGCAGCGCGTTTGCAGGTCACGGCTGATGCATTAACCCTGGATGCCGGGGAGTTTCGCCTGGCAGATGGCACCACCCTGAGCTTCGCGCAGCTGGTCAACGGGCAGCGCTGCCAGTTACCTATTGCTGACGATGTGCCGCTAAAGCCCGCCAGTGAATATCGCTTAGTCGGCACCAGCTCACAGCGTGTCGATATCCCAGCCAAAGCCACCGGCGAACTGACCTGGGTGCATGATATGCGCCTGCCGGGGATGCTACATGGTCGGGTGATCCGCCCGCCCTATGCCGGGTATGACACCGGACAGTTTGTTGGCACTTCGCTGCTAAGCATTGATGACAGTTCCATTGCCCATCTCGACGGTATCGTCAAAGTGGTGCAAATCGCTGACTTTGTTGGCGTGGTGGCGGAACGCGAAGATCAGGCCATCGTCGCGATGGAAACCCTGAAAGTTCGCTGGAAGCCCTGGGAGCATATGCTGCCGGATATGCGTGACATCGAGAAAGCGATTCGCGATAACCCCCGCACCTCGCGTGTGGTGCATGATACCGGCGAGGTTGATACGGCGCTGGAGAACGTTACGCAGCGCTTTACCCGCAACTACGTCTGGCCGTATCAGCTGCATGGCTCGATTGGCCCGTCTTGTGCGGTGGCTGCTTATGACGAGGTGGGTTTGCAGGTCTGGAGCGGTACCCAGAATCCTCATCTGCTGCGTGCTGACCTCGCCTGGCTGTTCGAAATCCCGGAAAGTGATATCGAGGTGAACCGCATGGAGGCGGCCGGTTGTTATGGTCGCAACTGCGCGGATGATGTGGCAGCGGATGCCGCACTGCTTTCCCGTGCCGTCGGTAAGCCGGTGCGCGTGCAGCTGACGCGCGCGCAGGAACACGTCTGGGAGCCGAAAGGCACTGCCCAGTTGATGGATGTGGATGGCGGCCTCGATGCTGAGGGTAACCCGCATGTTTACGACTTCACCACTTCCTACCCTTCCAACGGTGCCCCCACCCTGGCGCTGTTGCTGACCGGACGCGTTGACCCGGTAGCACTGGCGTACGAGATGGGCGATCGCACCTCGATCCCACCTTACGACTTTCCGCATATGCGCGTCACCATCGAGGATATGGCTCCGACTGTGCGCGCATCATGGATGCGTGGCGTGTCGGCATTGCCAAATACCTTCGCCCACGAATCCTATATGGATGAACTGGCGCACGCGGCAGGCGTCGATCCGGTCGAATACCGGCTGCGTTATATCCAGGATGAACGCGCCGCTGAGTTGATCCGCTCCACCGCCGACCGTGCAGGCTGGACGCCACGTACCGAACCGATGCAAAACACCAGCGAACCCGGCGTGTTACGCGGTCGCGGCTTCGCCTATGCGCGTTATATCCACAGTAAATTCCCCGGCTTTGGCGCGGCCTGGGCCGCCTGGGTGGCCGATGTGGCTATCGATAAGCAGAGCGGCGAAATTGCCGTGACGCGCATAACCGTTGGTCACGATGCGGGCATGATGGTTAATCCTGCCGGGGTGAAGCACCAGATCCACGGCAACGTTATCCAGTCCACCAGCCGTGTGCTGAAAGAACAGGTGACGATTGAAAGCAATATGATCGCCAGCCAGGAATGGGGGGGTTATCCGATCCTCACTTTCCCGGAAGTGCCGGATATCGATGTGATGATGATGCCACGCCCGTATGAGCCTCCGCTCGGTGCCGGGGAATCCGCTTCGGTTCCCAGCGCGGCCGCCATAGCCAACGCGGTGTTTGACGCCACCGGGATCCGCTTTCGCGAGTTGCCCATCACCTCGGACAAACTGCGCCAGGCACTGAACGGACCGGACCCGCAACCCGAACCCGCATTGCCCGCGCCGCAACGCAAAAAATCCACCCGCCGCCGTAAATGGGCCTTTGGTGGTGCGGCGGGTTTACTCGGTGCAGCGATCGGCATCGCCACCAATGCCCTGCCCTGGCGTGCCGCTATCGCGCCGGTCACCCCACCGCAGGCGGGTAGCTGGTCAATGGAGATGCTGGAGCGCGGTCGTCAGGTGGCCGCTGCCGGTGATTGCGCGGTGTGCCACACCACCGAGGGCGGAGCCACCAACGCCGGTGGCCTGAAGATGGATACGCCGTTTGGTGCCCTCTACACCACCAATATCACCCCGGATAAACAAACGGGCATTGGTAGCTGGTCTTTTACCGCCTTCGATCGCGCTATGCGCCAGGGCATCAGCCGTGACGGTCATCATCTCTATCCGGCGTTTCCCTACACCTCTTTCCGCCAGTTAAGCGAAGAAGATATGCAGGCATTGTATGCGTACCTGATGTCGCAGCCTGCCGTTGAACAGACGCCGCCGCCCAATGACATGCGGTTCCCGTTCAATATGCGTTTCCTGATGGCGGGCTGGAATACGCTGTATCTGCGCAGTGGTGAATATCAGAACGATCCGGCTAAAAGCGCCGAATGGAATCGCGGGGCCTATCTGGTCAACGGGGCCGGTCACTGTGGTGCCTGCCACTCCCCGCGTAACCTGATGGGAGCGGAAAAATCCGGCGACCAGTTCCTCGCGGGTGGCTGGGTTGATGGCTGGGAAGCGCCAGCACTGAATCAGCTCAGCAAAGCGCCACAACCCTGGACAGCGGATTCGCTCTATAACTATCTGCGGAATGGTTATGACGATAAACATGGGGTTGCTGCCGGGCCAATGGCACCGGTGGTAAGCCATCTGGCTACGCTGCCGGAAGCGGATGTGCGGGCGATGGCGGGTTATCTGGCGGATATTAATGGTCAGACAGCCATGCCTGAGCCTGTGCCGCAGCCGTTAATCAAACCGGCATGGAACACTGCTGCCGGGGAACGATTGTTCAAAGGTGCGTGTCAGGCGTGTCACAGCGCCAGCGAAGGTGGACCGAAGCTGTTTGGCGTGAGTCCGGCTATGGCCAACAGCAGCAGCCTGACCAGCGCGACACCCGATAATCTGTTGCAGGTGGTGCTGCATGGCATCGACAAGCCCGCAACCGATGCACTCGGTTATATGCCGGGCTTTGCTGCCAGTTTGTCGGATAAACAGGTGGCGGATATTGCGGCCTATCTGCGCCAGCGTTATGCCCCGGACCAGCCAGCCTGGACTGACTTAACGGAAAAAGTGGCGCAGGTACGCGCTAATCCCAGCAGCCACTAACGCGGAGGAAGTTTATGTTGTCACTCGATCAACGCGTTATCGACCAGGCATTGCAGTGGCTGCAACAGGACAAGACCATCTGGCTATGTACCGTGCTGCATAGCTGGGGGTCTGCCCCCCGCTCACCCGGCGCCATGCTGGTGGCTGACGCGCAAGGCAACTGGGTGGGGTCACTTTCGGGCGGCTGCATTGAGGAGGATTTCCTGATGCGGCTGCAACAGGGAGCGTATTCGCAGCCAAGTGAACAGGTGCGTTACGGAGCCGAAGGACTGGCACCTCCGGTACAGCTGCCCTGCGGCGGCATCCTGGATGTGCTGGTGGAATGTATTGCGCCACAGGAACGCTCGCTGGCGTTACTGAGTGCCATGCAGACCGCGCTCAGTGGTGGCTCGTTGCTGACGCGCTATATCACGCTGGGGGTCGAGCATGAATGGCAGATTCTGGCTCCTGGTACGCCGCAAACATTGCTGCGCTATGACGATAACAGTGCGGTATTGCCGGTTGGTGCCGTGACCACGGTGTTTATCGCGGGTTATTCAGCGGTGGCGAACGATTGTATTCGTCTGGCGCTGATGCTCGGTTTCCGCGTGGTAGTGTGTGAACATCGCGATGCCGAATTCGACCAGTTATGCGCAGCCGTACAACCTGCTGATAATTTGCATTGTTTTCGCCAGCATCCGGCGCGATATCTGGAAAAATCGGGTGCTTCGGCGGGAACAGCGATCCTTTGTCTTACCCATGATCCACGCGTCGATGATTTGACGCTGATGGAAGCGGTCAATACACCAGCGTTTTATATTGGTGCCATGGGGTCGGCGAAGAATAGCCAGCGCCGTTTTCAGCGCCTGGCAGAACTGGGGGGATTACCCGAACAGGCGCTGGCACGGATTCATGCGCCGATCGGTTTGCCGATTGGCAGCAAAACGCCGGGAGAAATCGCCCTCGCGACGCTGGCAGATATTGTTCGTGTCAGGAATGGTTTGTAGTACCGGGAAGATCCGCATCACGAATCACCCCGGCGTGCGCACCGATTTTTTGCAGAATCGTCGGATCCAGCAAGGCGCGTGCGCCATTATCACCACTAAGCTGACTCAGTGCCTCACCATAACGTGCCGCAAAGCCTACCGGGTGCCCAGGCAGTTGATCCCAACACAGACGCACCTGTTGCGCTCCTGCGGTAAGTAGACTCGCTACGCGTTGATGATCCTGTGCCGTTACCCATGCCATATCACCCGGTTGAATCAGCCAGCCTGACCAGGCTCGCGTTTCCCGTACTGCCGCCGCAATGCTTTCGCCACTGCCTTCACTGGCAACGGTGATAGCAGGAACCCGGTATTGCTCCGCAAGTGCAAGGATCGCGTGATATTCAGGACGTGTTACCAGCAGCAAAGGCAAGCCGGAAGCCTGTGCCTGTTGCAACGTCAGCGCCAGCAGAGGTTGCCGGTTTTCCTGTGGTGCCAGCAGTTTATTGCCCTGCCCTCCGGCACGGGTAAACCGTGCCCCCAGGCCCGCAGCAAGGATGATGATGCCCGGTGTGTTCATATGCATTGACGGTTGCTAAGTAAGGGCACGTAGTATCACGTGCCCCGGTTAAGTTAGCGACGATTTTTCCATACCGTCTGGATATTACAGAACTCGTAAACACCAAAGCTGGATAACTCGCGGCCATAACCACTTTTCTTCACGCCGCCAATCGCTACACGTGGATCGGAAGCACCGTTGCCGTTGATGAAGACTGCGCCGGTTTCCAGTTTGCTGGCCAGTTCACTAGCGACTGCTTCATTACCGCTCCAGACGGTGGCGCTGAGGCCAAACTCGCTGTTGTTTGCCAGCTCTAAGGCATGCTCTGCATTACGAGCAATGGTGATCGCGGCAACCGGGCCAAAGATCTCCTGCTGGAATGCCGTCATTGTCGGTGTCACATCTGCCAGGATCGTCGGCGCATAGTAGTTACCCACACCTTCGATCTTATGACCACCGATGACCAGACGCGCACCCTCTGCAATGCTCTGCTGCACCTGCTTATCCAGTTCATCACGCAGATCGTAACGCGCCATCGGACCAATGTAGGTTGCTTCATCCAGCGGATCACCGATTTTCAGTGCTTGCACCGCTGCGCTAAAACGCGCCTCAAAGGCTTGAGAGACGCTTTCTTCAATGATGAACCGTTTGGCCGCCATGCATACCTGTCCGGTGTTCTGGTAGCGTCCTGTGACCGCTGAAGCCACTGCAGCGTCCAGATCTGCATCAGCGAGAACGATAAAAGGATCGGCACCACCCAGTTCCAGCACGGTTTTCTTCAGTACAGCACCCGCCTGTGCGGCAATTGCGCCTCCTGCACGCACGCTGCCGGTAACGGCAACTGCAGCAACGCGCGGATCTTTTATCGCTACCGAGACGCCATCGTTATCAACATTGATGACGTTAAAAGCGCCTTTGGGCAGGTCGGTCGCATCAAAGAGGCTGGTAATCAGGTTGGCACAACCCATTACGCTGGGGGCATGTTTCAGCAGGTAAGTATTTCCTGCCAGCAACATGCTTACTGCTCCACGCAGTACCTGCCAGTATGGGAAGTTCCACGGCATGACCGCCAGGATCACGCCAAGCGGACGAAATGCCTGCCATGCCTGCTGATTTTCCACCAGCGTCGGTTTGTCGGCCAGCATCGCCGGGCCA
This sequence comes from Pantoea sp. App145, assembly GCF_047947045.1. Taxonomy (NCBI): domain Bacteria; kingdom Pseudomonadati; phylum Pseudomonadota; class Gammaproteobacteria; order Enterobacterales; family Erwiniaceae; genus Pantoea; species Pantoea sp. App145. Next base: position 549,801 of record NZ_CP133291.1, on the reverse strand, counting down.
TGTTCAGCATACCAGTCACACAGGTTGGCGCATTTCAGTACTTCAGCGCGTGCCTGAGCAACAGGTTTACCCATTTCCAGAGTCGCCATGGTGGCCAGCTCATCCTGACGCTGACGGATCTGTTCTGCTAATTGGCGCAGAACCAGCACTCGCTGATCCAATGTTCTGTTACGCCACTGGTTGAAAGCCTGTGCACTTTGTTGCAGTGCGTTTTCCAGTTCAGCAGGCGTTTGCAGCGGATATGTCGCTAGGGTTTCACCATTGGTGGGGTTACGTGAGATTACATTTTCAGTCATAACAACCTTCATCGTGAGTTTGTGTCGTCAATGAAGCTTACCTTACGCTGCAGCTGGATTATTGAAAAATGAATATTAATGACAAAGTTGTTCTCACTATGAGAAGCAGATGGGGTTTAACTTGCGTGCGGCTAATGTCAGGATCCTGAATATGTCGTTGCCGGTGTTTTATTTCCGATCGTGCTTTATTCCACGTTCTGACTGCGTTTTTCAAAGAGTTATCCAGTTATACAGTGATTAGATCTCTAAGAAAGATCATAGAGAGATCTAAAAGAGATCCAAAGAGATCCCCGATCGTCGCAGGCCGCACCGGCCAAGGGCTGAAAGGGTGATCGTGTTCACTATAATCAGCAAAGTGTTCACTGTAATCAGCATTATATTCACTGTAAGCTGTAGAATGTTCACTATAAACAGTGTTAATGTTCACTGTAATCAGAAACCGACCCTTTTCATCCACAGAATGAAGATCTCAGGCTATGGCAGATAAAGAGAGTGAAAACAAGGCGTTACTTGAACCTTTTCTGTCGGTGACAAAAAACAGCGGTGAAGTTATTCAGCTACACCCTAATAAAAATAACACCGTACAACCGGTCGCCTTGATGCGCCTGGGACTGTTTGTTCCGACACTGAAATCCACCGCGCGTGGTAAATCAGGCGCGATGGCTTCAACCGATGCCACTAAAGAGCTGAAAAACCTTTCACTGGTGAAAGCTGAAGGCTATGAAAAGATTACCATTACCGGCGCAAGGCTGGATATGGATAATGATTTCAAAACCTGGGCCGGGATCATTCAGTCATTCTCCCGTTATCCATCGAAAGGCGACACGGTAACGCTGCCGTTTATCGATTTCGTAAAAATGTGCGGGATCCCCTCGGCAAACTCTTCTGCAGCCTTACGTAAGCGTTTAGATGCGTCATTACGCCGTATCGCGACCAATACCCTCTCCTTTGAAGGTAACGGCAAAGCCTACCATACCCACCTGGTACAATCGGCCTATTACGATCGGGAAAAGGACGTAGTGCGGATTCAGGCGGATCCTAAGCTGTTCGAGTTGTATAACTTTGACCACAAGGTTTTACTGCAACTCCGCGCTATCTCGCGGCTTAAGCGTAAGGAATCTGCTCAGGCGCTTTATACCTATCTGGAGAGCCTGCCAACAAACCCTGCTCCTATCTCATTGGCACGTTTGCGTATGCGCCTCAATCTGGGTTCGAAAACCACCACCCAGAACCATGTGGTACGTCGTGCCATGGAGCAATTAAAAGAGATTGGCTATCTCGACTATTCAGAAGTGAAACGTGGACGTTCTGTGTTTTTTATTATCCACAGCCGGACACCAAAACTGGATGGGATCAGCAATCTCGAGAGCATTGATGCACTCGACGATCTGGATTTTGATGACTAAGTCATCATGTTCACTGTAATCAGTACATCACGCGTTGCAGTGTCACTTTTAGCCGAAAAGTGACACTTCCCTCCCTTCTGACATTCACTGTAATCAGCTAGCGCCCATAAGATTCACTGCAATCAGTAACGTTCACTGTAATCGGCATTCCTGCCTGTGATCACAAAACCATAATCAATATTATTGGTGTCAGAGACAGTAATCATTGCTATACATTGATAGTGAGTGCTTACATTTATTGTCTTCATGGTTAAAAGATAAGTATCAGAGGGGGGGTTGCTGATTACAGTGAATGCTATCAACTCATACGTCCCCACTGATTACAGTGAATGCTTAGGTTGTGATGAACTTACTGATTACAGTGGATGTTTTGTTTTATGTATATGATCTTAAATGTCTTACTTATTTGTGAGCCATTGTGTTCACTGTAATCAGCATCTCACGTATTTTCAGGAACAAAAAAGTGACAGGGTTGGTCACGTTTGCCGATTACAGTGAATATTTACCCCGGTTACTGACTACAGTGAACGCATGATTGGCGACTGATAGCATGAATTAAACCATCCGCAGCTAACGTCACGGTGTCACTGATTACAGTGAACGTTCTGTTTCTGCAGCTGAGACACAGATGTCAGCGGCTGCCGGTGTTCTTTTCTACTGATTACAGTGAACATCGTCAGCGGGTTTGTGTGTGACCCATTACTGATTACAGTGAATGTTCGGCTCAGGAGTTAACACTACCCCTTACTGATTACAGTGAATTTGGGATATCGTTGCTTATTACCCATCATCGACTTCGTGTGGTCCATTGCTGATTACAGTGAACATCACCCCTTCTGTTCATCATCCTCTACTGATTACAGTGAATGTTTAACTTCTTCATCATGGATACCGCTTACTGATTACAGTGAACGCCTGATACGCATGTTGAGCTCATGCCAGTTCCTGATCCCGGCGAACTCCTGACGCACTCCGTCTGCATACCCTCCACTGATTACAGTGAATGTTACTGATTTGGCCTGAGGTACGTAACGCATGGAGAATCCCCTTAAACGCACTCTCAATCTTGCCGACTACAGTGAATGTTTTCATGTTCCCCTGCCCTATATCGCGGTAAAAGCATCAGTCAGGGACAGACGATGATTGCTCAGAGTATGAAAGCAGCGACTGACTATAGTGAATGATTGCCGATCTGATGACACTTCGTACTGACTATAGTGAATGGTTGCGAGTTATATAGCCAAGTCTGCTCACTATAGTGAACGTTTGGTGATGCCGGGAAATTTGGCTTACTGACTACAGTGAACGATTATGGGTTTCACAAATTTCGACTGCTGATTACAGTGAATGTTTGATGAAATCCAGGATAGAGTTATCTTTTACTGATTACAGTGAATGATAGTGGTCCCTTCAATCGGTGTTAAACAGGCTTTCGTTAGCTTATCCGCGTGGGAGACGGTTACTGATTACAGTGAATGTTTCGTGCGGGCTGCTGATTACAGTGAATCTTTTGCTGATTACAGTGAGTTTATGCCTGCGTTGCTTGTAAAGCTTGCTGACTACAGTGAATCTGTCTCCCCTGCACCCTGCACCCTGCACCCTGCACCCTGCTCCGTACTTTTACCCACGACATTACTGATTACAGTGAATCTTTGCAGATAAGCTCGAAAAATGATCAGCTCATCTTTTATTCATTTCATTTGGCAGCTCAGGATTGCAGCACTGATTACAGTGAATGTTTGTAATAACATCCTCTTGGACAAGGTGTTTCGTTCACATCAGTTGTTTCTGAGTAAATGAGATAGATTTGCCTGATGTGCAGGATTTCGGTATAAAGTCATAAATCCTACATGTGTGGAGCAACTATGGCTAACGATGAAAAGCAGGTTCTGAAGGTCGCTCAACGTTCTGAGAAAATGCTCATGAGCCTGACGGAACAGATTCAGGCACAAAAAGAAGAGTTGCAGGAAAATACTTTTTACCAGGTTTACGCTAAAGCGGCACTGGCAAAGTTACCCAAGCTGACTCGCGCCAGTGTCGATTATGCTGTGAATGAGATGGAAGAAAACGGTTATCCGTTTGATAAGCGTGCCGCCGGTAGCTCAACCAAATATGCAATGTCGATTCAGAACATTATCGACATCTATCATCATCGTGGTGTGCCCAAGTACCGCGATCGTCACGGTGATGCATTCACATTATTTGTGGGTAACCTGAAAGGTGGTGTGTCGAAAACGGTATCTACTGTTTCGCTGGCCCACGCGCTGCGCGCACATCCACACCTGTTATTTGAAGATTTACGCATTCTGGTTATCGATCTTGACCCGCAATCTTCCGCTACCATGTTCCTCAATCATGAGCGTTCGGTGGGATTAGTTGAAGCCACCGCTGCACAGGCGATGTTGCAGAATGTCAGTCGCGAAGAATTGCTCAACGAATTTATCGTGCCTTCCATTATTCCTGGTGTGGATGTGCTGCCTGCGTCCATCGATGATGCGTTTATCGCTTCACGCTGGGATGAGCTTTGTGCCGAGCATTTGCCCCAGCACAATGTCCATTCTGTATTGCACGATAATGTTATCGCCAAGCTGAAGAAAGACTATGACTTCATCTTTATCGACAGTGGCCCTCATCTCGACGCATTCCTGAAAAACGCCATTGCCGCGTCTGACTTGCTGATGACGCCAGTACCTCCGGCACAGGTCGATTTTCACTCCACCCTGAAGTATCTGACGCGTCTGCCAGAGCTGATTGGCATCATTGAAGAATCCGGCGCAAGTTGTCGTTTACAGGGCAATATTGGATTTATGTCGAAGCTCTCCAACAAAGCGGACCACAAGCTCTGCCACAGCCTTGCTAAAGAGATTTTTGGCGGTGACATGCTGGATGCCGCCTTACCGAGGCTTGATGGTTTTGAGCGCTGCGGAGAATCATTCGACACAGTCATTTCGGCCAACCCTTCTACCTACGTAGGTAGCAGTGAAGCCCTGAAGAATGCGCGTTCGGCTGCGGAGGATTTTGCCAAAGCCGTGTTTGATCGCATTGAATTTATTCGCCTGAACTGAGGTTACTATGAGCGCAAAACGCATAACGATTGGCAGAACTTTTAGCCAGACACCGCTGCAAACAGAAGAAACATCAGAAGGCCATACCCAGACTTTTATCCTGTCCACAGGTAAACGCGCCCAGTTCACACTGGAGCACATTGCTGCAAAAGATATCGAAGATAAAACCTTTGTCGTGATGGAAACCAACGGCCGTGACCAATCGGGTCTGACACCCGAATCACTGCGCGACATTATCCGTACCATCAAACTCCAGCAGTTCTTTCCGGCCATTGGCGTCAAGCGTGATGACCGTATCGAGATTCTCGATGGTTCACGCCGCCGTGCTGCTGCGCTGCATTGTAAAACGGGTCTTGATGTTCTGGTTACCGATGCTTCAATTACGGCAGAAGAAGCCCGTCGTCTTGCACAGGATATTCAGACTGCCCGTGAACACAACCTGCGTGAGGTAGGCATGCGCCTGCTGGCGCTGAAAGATGGTGGTTTGTCGCAAAAAGAGATTGCCCAGAGCGAAGGTCTTTCCCAGGCCAAAGTGACACGCGCATTGCAGGCGGCCAGTGTGCCTGCCGATCTCATCACGTTATTCCCTAACCACTCAGAGCTGACCTATCCCGATTATAAATCTCTGTTGCAGGCTTATGAAAAGTTGCAGGAGACAGGGCAGACGGTTGATGCGTTGATTGATGCCATTGGTATGGATGTTGATACTGTTTGTGCCAGAGACGGATTAGCGGAAGATGAAGTGAAGAACGGTATTTTGCGTCTGGTGCGTAATGGCAGCCAGACACTGGTGCAGTCACCCGCTAAAGATAAAGTCGTCGCCACCGCACTCTGGACCTTTGCTGACAAAGACCGCTTTGCACGTAAAAAGACGCGTGGTCGCATGTTCAGCTATGAATTTAATCGACAGTCAAAAGAACTTCAGGACGAGTTGGATCGGGTGATTAACGAGACCCTGAACAAATACCTCAATCAATAAGCAATGCCGCCTTCGGGCGGTTTTTTTTGCCTCCTTTTCCTTCGCCAGCGTAATTTCACCGCTAACTGCATGAAATATCAGTAATGAGGTCTAAAATTTCAGGCTGAAATCGCCATGATTTCACTCATCACGGACAATCCTTCCCATCACTGAACACAACCGGTGACGGCAAATTAACCATCCCGGTGTGAAGGCAACAATCCATTAAATTAAGATTGTCTGGATCTGCACTGCTCGGGAAATTATAAAGCTCGCCACGCCGATTTCACGCCTATCTCTATGAATATAATGACTTTTAGAAAAAGATTTCAGGGTGAAATCGCCACATTTATGCACCCTGTCGAGACGCCATAATAAATACTGGCCAAAATTAGCCAGATGATATGCAACGATTTATCCACAGAAAAAGTGGATAACTTTCATCACACAGCAATTTGCTATGAGCCTCAAGTCAAGCCAGCAAACGTAATGTAGAAGAGAATTGCCAGACAGCATCTCTGACCCGAACCGGTTTATTAATTAAACCCAGCGCATAGAAACGATCGGCAATCGTCTGCTGTTCTCTGATAACTTCAAAAGCCATAGCTCGGGTCTGGTGACTGCGACGCGATAAAGCACGCTCAACCGAGTGAATTTCGAGACCCAATTCCTGGGACAGCAGCTTGGCAGATTCCTGTCTGTGACTATCGATAAACTGCCCGGTCTGCTGCAAGGCCTCCACCAGCTGGTGCACAATGTCATCGTGCTGCTGCACGTAATCACGGCGAGCCAGATAGAATTGATGATTCCGAACGCGCCCTTCTCCATTGGCGATAATACGTAATGTGGGGTTACTTTCTGCCGCGCTAAGTAATGGGTCCCACATCATCCAGGCATCTACAGCAAGATAATCGCTTACGGTTAACGGATATTTTGGCGGAGCGTAAACCACTTTTATCTCATCAAGACCAATCCCCGCTTCATCCAGCAACTGCAACAACAACCAATGAACATTGGAGCCTTTATTGACAGAAATGCGTTTACCGCGCAAATCGGCCAGTGTGGTGATGTCGCTTTCGATGGGGACAACGATGCCAACGCTGCTCGGCGCAGGGGGTTCCCAGGCGATGTAAGTCACCGCATTACCGCTGGATTGCGCAAAGATCGGGGGAACCTCCCCGGTTGTGCCGAAATCAATTTCATTGTTCTGCAAGGCGTAAAGTAACTGGGGGCCCGCGGGGAACTCACTCCAAAGTACATTTACCCCCTGCTTTGCAAAGCACTGTTCAAGGCTCTGGCGGGCTTTTAACACGCCAAGATTGCCAAATTTTTGGTAACCAATACGAAGTTCGCGCTCACCAGACGGAGACATCAGGGAAGATATCTGGGGAGCAGAAAGGGATTTGCGACGGCCTTTAATCACGCCCTGATTGGCCAAATGAGTGCGTAAGGTATGGCGACTAATACCTAATAACGTGGCGGCCTGGGTCTGATTGTTATCAGTCAATTCAAGTGCGCTGTTGATCAGGCTATTGATCACCCGGTCAAACAACTGATGTGGCTCATTGGCTAAATGCTGACGTAAAAAGCTATCAAGTGACGAATCTGGTACATCAGCAAAGCGGTGTTCACTGTAACCGGCAAGTCGCAGTTGTGCGGGAGTAAGGATTTCCTCCCGGCTAAGCAAAACCGCGTTATGCAATGTATTCTCGAGTTCACGGATATTGCCGGGCCAGCTGTATTCGAGTAACGCTTCGAGCGCCTCGGATGACAACCGCCTTGCCGGACGACCGAGGCGTCGTGAATACAGGTTAAGGAAATGCTGAGCCAGCACCGGGATGTCTTCGCGCCGCTGACGCAAGGGGGGTAACGGGACTACAGCAATATTGAGACGATAAAATAAATCCTCACGAAAACGGCGTTCACGAATTGCCTGGGCGAGGTCAACGTGTGTGGCTGCAATTACCCTGACATCCACTTTGATGGGTTTACGCGAACCGACACGCGTAAACTCGCGTTCCTGCAATACGCGGAGAAGTTTAACCTGCAATGGCAAACTGAGTTCGCCAATCTCATCCAGCAGCAGTGTGCCACCCTGAGCTGATTCAAACCAACCCGGATGCGCCTGGGTCGCGCCGGTAAACGCGCCTTTCTCATGCCCGAATAACTCCGCCTCGGCAAGGCTCTCAGCTAATGCGCCGCAGTTGACGGCGAGAAAAGGGCCATGACGGCGTGCGCTGTTATGATGTAGATAGCGCGCAACCACTTCTTTTCCGGTACCGGTCTCGCCGACAATCAGCACCGTAGCATCAGTCGGCGCAAACTTATCAAGCAACGACTGGAAAGCGCGTGATGCGGGATCAACCAGACGGGGTGAATCATTGAAATCAGCATAGGTTGTCAGCATGGTGTGTATCCTTAGCGAAGCATAACCACACGCTAACCAGGCACGTTCACTATGAACAGCAGGAAAAAAGCATAACGAGTTGCAAATGCAACAAATGCTGTTGTGGTACGGTTGCGATTGCAATAGGCCAGATAGCAGCACCAGACAATAACCTACTGATAAATGGTAATTTATCGAAATTGCGAAGCTGGCATGGTTTTCGCTATGGTCTATATAACTAAATAAATTCACCCGAATGTTCATTTTTTAATAAAGTTATATAGGAAATGCATACAGGCAATGGGGACAAGGCGATGCAGACACCGCATGTGATTATCGTTGGAGGCGGGTTCAGTGGTACGGCGCTTGCGATTCATCTTGCCCGAACTGCGACGACGCCCCTGCGCGTGACAGTGGTTGAACCAAGAGACAGCCTCGGCGCTGGCGTGGCTTATTCGACCCGGGAGCCTGCGCATCGCATCAACGTACCCGCTGCGCGTATGCAACTGAGCGGTGACGAGCAGGGCGCTTTCGACCGCTGGTATCGTCAGCAACCCGAATGTTCACTGGATTCAGTAGCGCATTGCGCTGATGGCGCGGTTTACCCACAACGTGGGATGTTTGGTCGCTATCTGGCGGAGCAATTTGCGCAGGCAGCCTTACAACATCCACAGGTGGCATTGCAGCACATTCAGGCCAGCGCCATCGCCTGGGAAGGGGAGCGACTGCTGCTGAGCAACGGGAAAGCGCTACAAGGCGATGTACTGGCATTGGCGATCAGCCATCCGCCACCGGCACTGCCACGCGCCTTACTCCCTTTTGCGGCACATCCGGCATTGATTGCCAATCCCTGGCTACCGGGAGTGCTGGATAACATTGCCGTGAATGCCTCGATCGCGATTATCGGTACCGGCCTGAGTATGGCGGATGTGGTGGCATCGCTGGCAACGCGTCAGCATCACGGGCCGTTGCTGGCGTTCTCACGTCGTGGGCAACTGTCGCGTGCCAATCTGAGCGGAGACTGGCCGGAGTGGACGCTTGCTCCGCAGCAGCAACCGAGCGTACGGCAGTGGCTACACCATATCCGTGCGGAAGTCGCACGTGCCGCCGAACAACAATTGCCGTGGCAGCGCGTGCTGGATGAAGTGCGCGTGCAGGGACAGGATATCTGGCAGTCCTTGCCGCTACGGGAGCAGCAACGTTTTGTGCGTCATCTGCGTTCATGGTGGGATGTCCATCGTTACCGCATCGCGCCACAGGTGGCGGCGGCCATAACTGAACGCCAGCAGGTGGGCAGCCTGCGCGTGTTAGCCGCACGCCTGATCAGAATCGATGCCGGCGAGAAGCAACTGAGAATTCAGCTGCGTACGCGCCATGGCGCGACGGAAAATCACCAACTCGATCATCTGATTGTCACGACCGGCCCCGGCCATGAGGCATTGACCGCCAGCCAGCCGTTGCTAAAGTCGCTCTGTCAACAGGGCATCATTCGCGCCGATGCGCTGGGATTTGGCATTGATGTCGATCGCCACTCCCATACGCTGACGCAATCCGGCCAGCCGAACGCCGGGTTGTTCGTTGTCGGCCCGGCAGCCCGCGCGCGCTTTGGTGAGCTGATGGGCTTGCCGCAGGTGGCTGATCATGCCGCTGACGTCGCACGCCAGATTCTGGCATCGCTGCCACTCACTCACGCGGAGCGATGTCCCCCTTTCGCCCCTTAATTCCCCAACATTTCCCAAAAAATTAACTGACGAACGCCGGGTCGCACAGCGATCACGGCCTCGCTATGGAGATTGCTATGCCATCGCAACGTGAAATTCGCCTGAATGCTTTTGATATGAACTGTGTCGGACACCAGTCGCCGGGCCTGTGGGCGCACCCGCGTGACCGTTCCTGGCAATATAAAGACCTGGAATATTGGGTCGATTTAGCCCGCCTGCTGGAGCGCGGAAAATTCGATGGGCTGTTTATCGCCGATGTGCTGGGTGTTTACGATGTCCTTAACGGTAATGGTGATGCGGCCATTCGCCAGGCGACACAGGTTCCAGTGAACGATCCGCTGGCGTTGATTACGCCGATGGCGCTGGTGACCGAGCATCTGGGGTTTGGGCTGACGGCATCGTTGTCGTTTGAACACCCTTATCCGTTTGCCCGCCGTCTCTCGACACTCGATCATCTGACCAAAGGGCGTATCGGCTGGAATATTGTCACGTCGTACCTGGAGAGTGGCGCGCGCAATATCGGTCATAAAGCGCAAACCGATCACGACAGCCGTTACGACTATGCCGACGAGTATTTGCAGGTTGTTTATAAACTGCTGGAAGGCAGCTGGGAAGCGGACGCGGTGCTGCGTGACCGCGAACGGCGTATCTTCAGCGACCCACGCAAAATTCATCCTATCAACCACCAGGGCACCTTCTTTAGCGTGCCGGGCATTCACCTTTGCGAACCCTCTCCACAACGCACGCCGGTATTGTATCAGGCAGGGGCTTCCAGCCGGGGCAAGCAATTTGCGGCGGAACACGCTGAATGCGTATTCGTGGCTGCACCCTCCAAAGTGCTACTGAAGAAAACCGTGGCGGACATTCGTCGTCGCGCGGCAGAAGCGGGGCGCGATCCGCGCAGCATTCTGATCTTTAACCTGCAAACGGTGATTGTCGGTGAAACCGATAAAGCGGCGCAGGCGAAATGGCAGGAATACAAAAATTGGGTGAGCTACGAAGGTGCGCTGGCGCTGGTATCAGGCTGGACCGGTATCGACTTCGGTCAGTACCAACCGGATCAGGTGCTGAAGTATCTGCACACCAACGCCATCCAGTCGGCGGTTGAAACTTTCTCAACGGCTGACCCCAATCGCCAGTGGACGGTTGCCGCGCTGGCGGAGTGGGTTGGCATTGGTGGCTTTGGCCCACTGCTGGTCGGCAGTGCGGTAACGGTAGCCGATGAACTGCAAAGCTGGGTGGAAGAAACTGACGTCGATGGCTTTAACCTGGCGTATGCGCTGACTCACGAAACCTTCGAGGATGTGGTGGAGCTGCTGATCCCTGAGCTGCAAAAACGTGGCGCATATAAGCAGGACTACGCCAGCGGCACACTGCGTGAAAAATTGTTCGCTGCGGGGCCACAGTTGCAGGCACCGCATCCCGGGGCCGGTTACCGCGTGCAGTCTGTACCGCAGGAGGTCATATGATCGAAATCGACGCGCTGAGTAAGCGCTATCGCGCCCCCGATGGCCGGGTGACCGAGGTACTGAAGTCGATCAGCCTTGAAGTCCAGCCCGGCAACATCACGGCGGTGGTCGGGCCAAGTGGCGCAGGGAAATCGACGCTGGCGAAATGCATCAGCCTGCTGGAACAGCCGAGTGCGGGTAGCATCCGCGTTAATGGTCACGATCTTTCACGTCTGAGTGGTGAGGTGCTGCGGCGTGAACGACGTGCCATCGGGACAGTGTTTCAGTCTTCCGCATTATTGCAGCGTAAATCAGCGTGGGAAAACGTCGCGCTGCCACTGCGTTATCTCGGGGTGGTTGAACGCGATATCGCCGCACGGGTAGGGGAGTTGCTGGAAAACGTCGGACTGAGTCATAAAGCCCGCGCTTTTCCCGGGCAGCTTTCCGGTGGACAGCGTCAGCGCATTGGTATCGCCCGTGCGCTGGCGTTGCGTCCCTCGGTATTACTGGCCGATGAAGCGACATCCGGCCTTGACCCGGAAGCCACCGTCACCATTCTCGACCTGCTGCGCAGGCTACGTGATGAATATCGTCTGGCAATCGTATTAATCACCCATGAGATGGACGCGGTGCGCCGTGCGGCAGACGCCGTCGCGGAGATTCGTGACGGGCAGATTGTGCATTACGGCGTGGTGAAACAATTGCTGGCGCAGCCTGATTCGCGCCTGGCACAGCAGTTGTTGCCGCTGGCTCCACAGCCCGCGTCATCAGAACTGGTACTGCAACTCAGCTATCGCACCGATGTGCCGGTCGCCAGTGACTGGATATCGCGGCTGAGCCAGCAATTCGCGCTGCGTATCGATCTGTTGGGGGCGCACGTTGAGCAGGTTAATGGCCTGCAGCTGGGACGATTGCAGGTTGGTGTGCATTTCCAGCGTGAGCGTGTGTCGCTATCGCATCTACTCAACCAACTGGAACAGCTGGGGTTGAGTGCCAGCGTGGTCGCGGGTGTAACGATGCTGAAGGAGGCGGTATGAGCGTCTCGGTGATGAGTCAGGATACCCCGTGGAACGAGATCCCGGCGCTGATGCTGCCTGCCATCGGTGAAACCGCGTTAATGGTCGGTATCGTGATGTTGTTTGTCGTAACCTGCGGCGGGGTTGTAGGGGGGGTGCTGTTTAACACCTCCGCGCGGGGGCTGTTTCCCCATCGTGGTGTAAATCGGGTACTGAGCTGGATCGTCAATATGGGGCGTTCGTTGCCTTTTCTGGTACTGATGGCAGCGATTATCCCATTCACCTTCTGGCTCACTGGCACCACCATCGGCATTCCGGCGGCGGTGGTGCCGATGATCGCGGCGGGTATCCCATTTTTTGGCCGCCTGGTGGATAACGCGCTGCGTGAATTGCCGGGAGAAGTGACGGCCGTGGGCCTGGTATGCGGTGGTTCGCGCTGGCAGATCATTCGCCAGGCGCAGCTGAGTGAAGCCCTGCCAGCCATCGTCGCCGCCATCACCCTCAACCTGATTTCCATGATCGAGTATTCCGCGATTGCCGGCACCATCGGCGCAGGCGGGATTGGCTATCTGGCGGTGGTGTACGGCTACCAGCGTTTTGATAACCACATCATGATTGCCACCATCGTGGTGCTGATCTCCTTTATTCAAACGATTCAATTTCTCGGTGACCGCCTGGTTACCGCATTACGCCATCCTCAGGGGACATCGCTATGACAACACAGGAATTTGAGTTACGTAAAACCCGCCGCTGGCCGTGGCTGCTACTGATTATAGTGGTCATTGCTGGCGCGGCGGCGACATGGTTCTGGCGTAGCCAGCAACCACAAGCAGTAGTGTTTGGCTCCACGTTAAAAATTCACTATGAACCGGCGATGGCAGGCGAGCAGAAGCTGATTGAGTTTGTGAACGACCATATCGCGCCAGATTATGGTTTGAAGCTGGAGGCGGTAGGGGTTCAGGACCCGGTACAGGCCGATCGGGCAGTGGCCGAGGGACAATACGCCGCCACGGTTTACCAGCACCAATGGTGGCTGAAGCAGGTGGTGGATGCGAATAATTTTGCCCTGACGCCTGCGCTGCCGTTGTTCCAGTGGGCATTTGGTATCTATTCGGATCGTTATCGCTCGGTAGAAGACTTGCCACAGGGTGCCACCATTGTCGTGCCGGATGATGGGGCGAACCAGGGGCAGGCGCTGTGGCTGTTGGCACGCCAGGGGTTGATCACTCTCGACCCGAATGTCGAGCCCCGTACGGCAAAACTGAAAAACATCACCGGCAATCCGCATAATTTTGTGTTCAAAGAGCTGGATTTGCTGACGATGCCGCGTGCGCTGAACTCCGTTGACGCCGCAATTGGTTATGTATCGCAGTTTGATGCCGGTAAAGTGCCACGCGACAAAGGGATTTTGTTCCCGCCCGCACCACGGACTTTTGCCTCGCAGCTGGTGATCGGCACGCCGTATCTGTCGCAGGAGAATATCGAAAAGCTGAAAAAAGCGTTTTCTGACCCCCGCTTACAACAATGGTTAAAAACTACCAATGATCCACTGGTAAAAGGTGTTTTGGTGCCGGTATCCGCTGACTAAACCCACATTTTATCCGACTTACCCGGTCACGCGAGGCGTGACCGGGCTTTTGTGTTTTTTATTTGTTTATGTTATTGATATATAACAAATTAATATCCATATTTGTTGTTTTGCATCGCTGGATTTAACGCCTATAACAACCTCACCTGCATAACTAAAAACATCGTGAGGCGTTATGAGTACCATCCCTTTAGAAAACACCTTGCCGGTTTCAGAGCCGGTTCGTTCGGTCAGCGATGTCGCGCGGCTGATCAACACCCGCAGTGAGAAAAACAACTATGCCCGCATGATTGTGTTTCTTGCGCTTGGTGGCGTCTTCCTCGACGCCTATGATCTCACTACGCTGTCATACGGTATTGATGACGTGGTGCGCGAATTCCAGATCTCTCCTTTTATTACCGGGCTGGTGACCTCATCGATCATGGTCGGGACCATCGTCGGTAACCTGATTGGCGGCTGGCTGACCGATAAATATGGCCGCTACTCGGTATTTATGGCCGACATGCTGTTCTTCGTGGTGTCGGCCATTGCTGCCGGGCTGGCACCCAATGTCTGGGTACTGATTGGTGCACGCTTCCTGATGGGCATTGGCGTGGGGATTGATTTGCCCGTGGCGATGTCGTACCTGGCGGAATTTTCCAAATTCGCCGGGAAAGGCAACAAAGCCGCCCGGCTCGCCGCCTGGTGTCCGATGTGGTATGCCGCATCGACACTTTGCTTCCTGCTGATCTTCGGTCTCTATTTCCTGTTACCGAAAGAACACCTCGACTGGCTGTGGCGTGCTTCGCTGTTGTTTGGCGCAGTACCTGCCTTGCTGATCATTGCGGTGCGCAGCAAATTTATGAACGAATCCCCACTGTGGGCGGCCAATCAGGGTGACCTGAAATCGGCGGTACGTATCCTGCGTGATTCTTACGGCATCCATGCCCATGAAGCGGAACCAGAAGCGCCTCCGGCATCAGCCGCGCCAAAGGTGAGTTTCCGCGTATTGTTTCAAAAACCGTGGCGTGAACGCACCATCGTGGCTGGGGTGATGAACATCTGCATCTCGTTTGAATACACCGCGATTGCTTTCTTCCTGCCGTCGATTCTGGCGCAATTTCTCGGCGCAGGCGTATTTGAAACTATTTCGGCCTCGCTCGGCCTGAATGCATTGTTCGCCTTCACCGGCGGCCTGCTGGGCATGCGTCTGGCGTGGAAGTATCCGTCGCGTCATGTGGCGATCGCTGGATTTGCCCTGCAATTCTTCGCCCTGATTGCGCTGGCGTTGATTGGTCATCCCGAGGCGGTCGCGGGCATCGTGTTTGCCGTGCTGATGTTGGGTTTGTGGCTGTTTGCCGAAGGTTTTGGTCCGGGGGCGCAGTTGATGGTCTATCCGGCGTTGTCTTATCCCACATCGATTCGTGCCACCGGCGTTGGTTTCAGTCGCGCGTTGTCTGGCATTGGTAGCGCTCTCGCGCTGTTTATTCTGCCGATGCTGCAATCGGCGCTCGGTACCAACATGTTCTGGGTGGTGTCACTCAGCGCGCTTATCCCGATCTTCTTTCTGCTGGCGGTGCGCCATGAGCCAACCCGTCACGATATCGATGACCTTTCTCCTCAGGAGTAAACTATGACCTTACTTGCCACAGGCACTGATTACACCCAGCTTGCCGCCCATTTCCGCCCGGTGTTTGCCCGCATCGCGACGGGTGCTGCCGACCGCGAACGTCACCGCACGCTACCGGATGCCCCCCTGCAATGGTTGAAAGAGGCGGGTTTTGGCACGGTACGTATCCCACGTGAAAAAGGTGGCTGGGGGGCATCACTCCCGCAGCTGTTCCAGTTGCTGACCGAACTGGCCGAAGCGGATTCCAATCTGCCACAGGCGCTGCGCGCACATTTTGCCTTTGTCGAAGATCGACTGAATCAGCCGGATAGTCAGGAACGTGATGGCTGGTTCCGCCGTTTTATCGATGGCGAGCTGGTGGGCAGCGGGTGGACGGAAATTGGCACGGTTAAACTGGGTGATGTTGTTACCCGCGTCACGCCGAATGAAAAAGGCTGGACGCTCAACGGCGAGAAGTTTTACAGCACCGGTACCCTGTTTGCCGACTGGATTGATGTCTATGCACGGCGCAATGACAACCAGGGCGATGTGATTGCCCTGGTCAGCACCCATCAACCCGGCGTGAGTCGTGAAGATGACTGGGATGGTTTCGGGCAGCGCTTAACCGGCAGCGGCACCACGCGTTTTGAGAACGCCTATGTTGAGCAGCAGCATGTGTTCGATTTTGCCGAGCGCTTCCGCTATCAAACCGCGTTCTATCAACATGTATTGCTGGCGACGCTGGCCGGTATTGCCCGTGCGACCGCGCGGGATGCGGCACAGGGGGTGGCGGCTCGCCAGAGGATTTACAGCCACAGCAACGGCAGCGCGTCACGTCAGGATGTGCAGGTGTTGCAGGTGGTCGGTGAAGTGACCAGCCTGGCCTTTGCCGTGGAGGCGACGGTGATCCGCGCGGCACATTCACTGCAATCAGCATATGAAGCGCATATCAGCGCTGATGAGGATTACATCAACGCCGTCAATGCAGAGGCGGAAGCCGAAGCCGGACAGGCGCAGGTGATTGCCAGTGAACTGGTGCCCCGTGCCGCGACAGAATTGTTCAATGCGCTGGGGGCGTCCGATACCCGTCTGAGCAAAGCGCTGGACCGCCACTGGCGTAACGCCCGTACCGTGGCTTCCCACAATCCGGTGATCTACAAAGCACGCGATATTGGCGACTGGAAGGTGAATGGCACACCACCGACAGCCATCTGGCAAATCGGCGGGGTGTAGCGGCGTGATTTATCACGCAATTCCGCGCGCGGTGTTGGAAAATACCGCGCGATAAATTGCGCAGCTAAGGTATGTGCAAATTATTGGGTTGCTTTTTTATCCAGCGACCAGGTTGCGCTGCGTACGTCCACCTTCACCGGCAGCAGGCCGACACGGGTAAAACTATCCGCCAGAGCCTGCTGTTCAGCAAATACCTGCGGTGTCATGCGTTGCGCGCCATAGGGCAGGCGTGCCAGCGTGGTTTGCCAGATAGCTTTATCCAGCCCGGTTGATTTTGACAGAATCGCAGCGGCATCATCCTGGTGCTGGTTAGCCCAGTCGCTAAGCTTACTCAGCTCATCTACCACCTGTTGCGCCGCTTGTGGATACGTTTCCGCAAAATGACGGCTGGCGAGATAGAAGGTGTAATGTGGTACCAGGCCTTCGGCATTGCGCACCTGACGTGCGCCGGTATGCGCTTCCACTTCGGCGAGGAACGGATCCCAGATCACCCAGGCATCAATCGCACCTTTCTGGAACGCAGCACGGGCATCGGCGGGAGGCAGATAAACCGGTTTGATATCTTTGTAGCTTAGCCCGGCTTCTTCCAGCGCTTTCACCAGCAGATAATTGACGTCCGAGCCTTTATTCAGACCAACGCGTTTGCCTTTGAGATCGGCCACGCTTTTGATTGGTGAATCGTTGGGTACCACGATTGCTTCCGTTTTCGGATTAGCCGGTGAATGCGCGAGGTAGACCAAATCCGCTTTAGCCGCCTGAGCGAAGGCCGGTGGCGCATCCCCGGTAGCGGCGAGATCGATACTGCCGACGTTCAGTCCTTCCAGCATTTGTGGTCCGGCAGGAAATTCGACCCAGCGAACGTTAATCCCTTCTTTTTTAAAGGTGTCATCCAGCGAGCCACGGTATTTCAGCAGCGCGAAGATATTGGCTTTCTGATAACCGATAGTGACGGTTTGCGGATTCGCCGCGAAGCTGTGTGCGGAGAGCAGCCCAAGGCTTAACGCCAGCGTGCTTAATACATGCGTTTTACGTTTCATCGTTGTTCTCTCGTGGTTTTTTCACCACCATAGCAAAGCGCATATATAACCAATAAATAACTATTTTTGATCGCTTATAACTTTATTTGCTGATTTGTTCACATTCACTGTAATCAGTAAAGCGGGAAAAATGTTGCGCGGAATTTCCATAGATGCCCATATAATTAGCACGGTAATAATTTGTATAACAAATCAAAATGCCAACCACAGAGGCTTCTGCCAGGATAGAGTTCCTCCCTGCCTGCTCAAGGTCTTTTAAGCTTTATGAAGTGGTTTTCTCAAAGCGCAGTGTTGTTTTCTGCCAAAACCTGTCTTGCTGCCTTTCTGGCTTTTTACATTGCTCTGGAACTCAATCTCGATAAACCGGCCTGGTCGCTGACTACAGTGTACGTTGCTTCCCAGCTCTACTCCGCTTCAACGGTGTCGAAATCGATCTTCCGTTTCTTTGGTACGCTGTTGGGTGGCCTGTTCACGCTGCTGATCTACCCGGCTACGGTGCAGGATCCGATGCTATTCAGCCTCGCAATCTCGCTGTGGGTGGCGGTCTGCCTCTATCTGTCGTTGCACGACCGCACGCCGAAAAGTTATGTATTTATGCTGGCGGGATATAGCGCAGCCATCATGGGGTTCCCCGATGTGACGTCACCGGCGTCGATTACTTACACCGTCATCTCACGTATTGAAGAAATCACGGTGGCGATTGTGTGCAGCAGCCTGGTGCATCGCCTGATTATGCCGGTGTCGATGCGTCATCTGCTGGAGCAGAGCGTCAGCCAGTGGTATCAGAACGCACGCAATCTGTGCCGTGAGCTGGTAACCGCGATGCCAGCCGAGAAGACGGTTGAACGGGAAGGCATCCTGATTCAGATGGCGAACTACCCGCTGAATGTGGAAACGCTGATTACCCATTGTGTCTATGAAGGAGACTCCGCGCGTCGTCTGGTGCGTCTGGTCAGCGTGCAATATCAACATCTCTCTTATCTGATTCCGACGCTGACAGCCATTGAGTCGCGGCTTAACCTGCTGGCACAACAGAACATTCTTTTCCCCGAATATGTTGCGCAGGCGTTTCAGCAATTCCTGCTGTGGCTGAATGGTGATGACGATCAACCGGTGCATGCCAATCTGGTGGCGGCGCAGGATCAACTGAAGCAGGCATGGGAAGAGGGCAGGTTGAACAGCGAGGAGAGCATTTTATTGCTCGGATTGCTGGAACGGTTGCTGAACTTTGTGCGCATCGCCCATGCTTACCACAGCGTCAGCGAGCGTGTGAGTGAGTGGACACCAACGGTGAAACCCGGAAAAACCGTGGCTCGTACCCATCGGCATATCGACAAAGGTTTGTTGCTGCTCTCATCCTTTACCGCGTTTATCGCCACTTTTGCCACCTGTCTGTTCTGGATCGGCAGTGGCTGGGTGGATGGTTCGACCGCGCCGATGATGGCGGCGGTGCTGTGTTCATTCTTTGCCGGAATGGATAGCCCGATCGCCCCCATGAAGTTGTTCCTGAAAGGGGTGATCATTGCGGTAGCCATCAGTCTGATGTACATCGTGTTTCTTATCCCACAGGCCATCACCTTTGAAGCGTTGATCCTTTGTCTGGCCCCAGGTTTGCTGGCACTGGGATTGGTGATCGCCAATCCTTCCACTAACCTGATTGGCCTGATCGTCGCGACGCAGATACCCGGTTTTATCGGCATGAGCCATCATTTCAAACCTGATCTGCTGCTTATAGTGAACGCTGTGCTCTCCACCATGCTGGGTATCGTCTTTGGGGTGGTGATTACCGCCTTGATCCGTAATAAACGGCCATCGTGGACGGCGAAACGCGCGATGCGGAAAGGTATCCGCGAGCTGCTGCAATTTCTTTCGGCGATGCGGCTTAATGGCGTAACCCTGTCGATGCGTCAGCAATTTGTGGCACGCACGCTGGATAAGGTGAATGTGATCCTGCCACGTAAACGCGTTGATCCGGTGCCGGACCTGGTGGCGGGGGGAAACCTGATTGCTGAAGCCTGGCTGGGAGCTAATTGCTATGACTTCTATACACGTCATCAGACCTTACTGGCAGCGCATAACATTGATAGTGGAGCGATGTTTCACGAGCTGAGTCTGTTCCTGAAACAGCGTCTGAAGTCGCTGCAAACCCAGCCGCAAGCGGCATTGTTGCTGGAGCTGAACCGTTTGTTGCTGGGACTGGAGGCGGGGGCGTTACAGGATCGCGCTCTGTTTGTCCCGCTGTTCCATTTATTTAATATTCGGTTATCGTTATTTCCGACGGCACGATGGCCGGACAAAACAAAGGACGCACAATGAAACTGATCGGTCTGATTGGTGGGATGAGCTGGGAATCAACCGCGCTGTATTACCGCATTATCAATGAGCAGGTGAAGCAGCAACTGGGTGGATTGCACTCTGCGCGTAGCTTGATGTACAGCGTCGATTTTCAGGAAATCGAGAAAATGCAGATGGCCGGAGAATGGGAAAAAGCCGGAGAGATGCTGGCCGCTGCCGCCGTCAGTCTGGAGCAGGGTGGAGCGGATTTCATCGTGCTTTGTACCAATACCATGCATAAAGTGGCTCATCAGATCACGGAGGCGGTGCAGATTCCACTGCTGCACATTGCTGACGCCACGGCGGAGCGTATTCGTCACTCAGGGGTAAAACGCGTGGGGTTGCTGGCAACAGCATTCACTATGGAACAGGATTTCTATAAAGGTCGCCTGCAACAGCAGTACGGCATCGAGGTACTGGTGCCCGCCGCTGCGCAACGCAAAGTGGTACACGACATCATCTATCAGGAATTGTGTCTCGGTGTGATTCGCGATGAATCGCGGGCGCAGTATCGCGAGATTATCGCGCAGCTGGTGGCTGATGGCGCTGAAGCTATCATTCTCGGTTGTACCGAAATCACCCTGCTGGTCAAACCGGAAGATGCGACAGTGCCGTTGTTCGATACCACGCTGATTCATGCGCAGGATGCGGTGAAGCTGGCGCTTTCAGCGTAAGCGCTTTTCCCTGCGCTGCTTTTCTGCTGCCTCATTTCTCTGGCGTAAGGTCTGTAAAAATACCTGAAACGCCAGAGAAAGTTGGGTGTTCCCACCACCGCCAGGCGCAGCTCGGGGCCAATACGCGAGGCGATCATATCCTGTTCCACCTGCTCATTGATAATGCGGTAATACAGCGCGGTTGATTCCCAGCTCATCTCGAAGCATTTATGAATCTCAGATATAAGTTCATTAACTATAATGAGGCGAACCTCTGGCCACCCGGCTTAAATATCCAGCTTGTGTTTGGTGATCGCCTCAACGCGAGCGGGGTCGCGGTGCGAGAAGAAGGCGCTGGTGCCGCTATCCATCGCGGTGATTAACAACATCTCTTCCGCATTGAGCGCGAAATCTTCGATGGAAAAGTTTTCCTGCATCCGTTGTTTGCGCACGGATTTAGCCAGCGACACCACGCCGCGTTGCCATAACCAGCGCAAAATCACTTGCCCGACCGATTTGCCATAACGCTTACCGATATCGGTGAGCAGGGGATTTTCGAACAGGTTATTACGTCCCTCAGCGAAAGGTGCCCATGCCTGCGGTTGAATCTGGCGGCTTTGCATCCACGCAACAGGATGCAGCTGCTGGTGGAAGGGGTTGACCTCAATCTGATTCACTGCCGGAACGATACGGTTGTAGGCGATCAGGTCTGCCAGTCGGTCCGGGTGGAAATTGCTCACGCCGATGGCGCGGATTTTGCCCTGCTCCGATAATTCTTCCATCGCGCGCCAGGCACCATGCACATCGCCATACGGCTGGTGGATTAGATACAAATCCACGTAATCAAGCTGGAGGCGGTTAAGAGAACGTTCGAACTGGGCTTTAGCCCCTTCGTAGCTGGTGTCCTGCAACCACAGCTTGGTGGTGATAAACAGTTCTTCACGTTTGATCCCACTTCGGCGGATAGCGTTTCCGACCTGGGTTTCATTCAGATAGGCCGCTGCGGTGTCGATGAGACGATAGCCGACCTCAATGGCATCCAGCACTGATTTTTCACACTCTGCCGGGTCGGTAATCTGGTAAACGCCGAATCCCAGCATCGGCATACTGACGCCGTTATTTAACAGGACGCTTTGCATTTTTATCTTTCCTGTGACGATGGAGAACTAAAAAGCATAGCGCCTGGTGGGCGGTGGAATGGACTTTTTTCGGTCGTTAGCCCCTATAAATGGCGTTCATAAATCAAGGGCCGCCATTGGCGACATATGACTCAGAATGCTGTTTCCAGTGAATCTGTGACGCAATAATCATCATCCACCAGCGGCAGATAGCGCCATTTATCGAAAGCGGTGCAGGGATGCGAAATCCCACAACCAACCCAGTCACCCACCTTTAATTCGTCTGCTTCCGGCAGCAGCAAATACGCATGTTGATCGTTCACTTCGCTGATACGCATCGCGCCAGCCGCACGAGGTGTACTGCCATCGGCATCACGTACCCACATCGGGTTCGGCAAATCCTGATCGAACGGCACATCGCGGCGGCCGAAATCCACAAATGCCAGTCCCGGCTCCGGGCGTGATAACACACGACCCCAGATCTCCAGCGCGGCATTAAAGTGATGCGTGGCACCCGGTTGCGAGAAGGGATTGATACGCGCATATAACCCGTTATCGTGCGCCATATAAGCACCGGAACGAATCAGCGGGGTAACGGGGAATGGCAGCTGCGCTTCGGTAAAACAGGCGGTGACTACATCAAACCAGGCTCCGCCACCGGCGCTGAGAATAATGTGGTCGCTCGCGAACAGCTGTTTTTCCGCCAGCCGTGCGGCAGTGGCGATCAGCATCTGACAATAGTCATGTACCCGGGCGATACCGGCGCTATCGCGACCCGCCCCCAATGCGCCCTCATAGCCTGCGACACCCACCAATTGCAGGGCAGGGCTGGCAGCGATTGCTGTCGCAATCTCCAGCGCAGTGGCCTGGGTACGGCAACCGGTGCGCCCGCCACTGACCGACATCTCCAGCAGTACCGCAATCTGGCTGTCACCGAGGTGCTGTTCCAGCAAGCGTACTCCCTGTAGTGAATCTACGTAGCAGAGAAAACCGTGGTCGGGATGCTGTTTTTGCCATTCACCAATCCAGCGGATACCGGCAGGATCGACCAGCTGATTGGCGAGAAAGACGTTGCGAATACCAAACTGACGCAGCGCGCGTACCTGTGCTGGGGTGGCGGCACTGAGTCCCCAGGCTCCCCCCTCGGTAATGGCGCGGCGCAGAATGGCGGGCGACATTGACGTTTTGCCATGTGCCGCCAGCATCACGCCCTGTTCACGGCAGAAATCAGCCAACTGGCGCAGGTTGTTTTCCAGCGCCGATTGCTTCATCAGCAGCAACGGTGAAAACACCTGTTCACTGCTGAGCACGGCGGTGCCAATCGGCAACGGCGCGTCACCCGCACCGGCGACCGATTTGAATCGCGGTGCGTGTTGTTGTGCATCCAGCTTGCCATCCGCTACCAGAGGAAATTGAATCGACATAACGCCCCCGATCAATGTTCAAGTACGCGTGCTAAAAACTGCTGCGTGCGCGGGTTTTGTGGATGGACGAAAATCTGCTCTGGCGATCCCTGTTCGGCAATCACGCCCTGGTCCATAAATACCACGCGGTCAGCCGTTTTGCGGGCAAAACCCATCTCGTGGGTCACCACCACCATGGTCATGCCTTCACGTGCCAGGCTGCGCATCACTTCCATCACCTCGCCCACTAACTCCGGGTCGAGAGCTGACGTGGCTTCATCAAAAAACATAATTTTAGGTTCAACCGCCAGCGCACGGGCAATTGCCACGCGTTGTTGCTGTCCACCGGACAGCTGCGCTGGATAGTGATGTGCGCGCTCAGCCAGACCGACGCGCGTCAGTGCCGCCATGCCGCGTTTATTGGCTTCCGCTGCGGAGAGTTTCTGCGCTTTGATCAACGCCAGCGTCACGTTACCCAGCGCCGTTTTATGCGGAAACAGATTGAACTGCTGGAACACCATGCCAACGTGACCACAGATTTCCCGGCTGCGTTTGCGATCGTGCAATGGCACCTGATTGACCCAGATCTCGCCACCGTCGGCAGTTTCCAGCCCGCTCATAATGCGCAGCACGGTACTTTTCCCCGAACCCGATGCACCAATCAACACCAGCACTTCGCCGGGCGAGACATCAAGGCTGATCTCTTTCAGTACCTGGGTGGCACCAAAGGATTTAGTAATACGGCTCAGCGTAATGGCGGATTTGCTCATGATAACTGGCTCCTGGTTTGATGATGTTGAACCCAACGGGAAAGTGGAAAGCACACAACGAAGTACAGCACGGCCACCAGGCCATACACCACTACCGGCTGGCCGATGCGGTCAACAATCGCCTGACCTTGATGCATCAGTTCCGACATGCCGATCATGCTGACAATTGAGGTGTCTTTAATCAGGGAAAGGTACTGGCCTACCAGTGGCGGTAGCACGATGCCGCGCGTCTGCGGCAGGACCACGCTAAGAAAGGTCTGGCGTTTCGACAGGCCGAGGATCCATGACACTTCCCATTGTCCTTTTGGCACGGCTTCGATCCCGGCACGAAAAACTTCGGCAATATACGCGCCCTGATAAATGCTCAGGCCGAGAATTCCGGCGGCAAACAGGTTAATTTCATAGCCGAAATACGCCACGCCAAAGTAAATAAACATCAGGGTGATCAGCACCGGTGTGCCACGGAACAGCTCGGTATACAGCACGGCAACCTGGCGCGCGACCGGTAATCGGCTGGTTCGCAGCACGGCCGCGAGCAGACCGAGTAAGGTGCTGCCAACAATCGCTGCCACCGACAGGAGCAGGGTGATACCCAGCCCTTTTAACAGCAGCGGTAAAGAACTGATGATCAGGTCGCTCATAGCGCGTTCTCCCGTTTCAGTGGGTTAGTCAGCCATTTTCTTGCCCACCACCAGGCGGACTTTTTTACCTGGGTCACCAGCGGCGGATGAAACATCCGTCGTCCTGCCAGATTGCCGAGCCAGGAAAACAGGTTGCTGAGCAGCAAATACACCACCGTCACTACGCTGAAAGTCTGGATATAGAGCAGGGTACGGGCGTTGATCACCGTTGCTGTGCCGGTCAGCTCTGGCAAGGCAATTGCCGATAGCAACGACGTGCCGAGTAGCAACTGAATCAGGTTATTGATAATCGCTGGCCATACAGCGCGCGCGGCCTGGGGCAGCACTACGCTGAGAAACACCTGACGACGCGGAATGCCCAGAATCCACGCCGCCTCCAGCTGTCCTTTCGGCACGGACTGAATCCCGGCGCGAAAAGTCTCCGACAGATACGCACCAACGTTGATACCCAGCGCCAGCACACCGGCGGTAAAGGCGCTCATGGTGATGCCGAGAGAGGGCAGCCCGAAAAAGATAATAAAGATTTGCAGCAGTACGGGCGTATTACGGATAAATTCAACATAACAGTGGCTTACCCAGCGCACCGGTGCCAGCGTCGAGGCTTTCGCCAGTGCTGCCAGCAGTCCCAGCGCCACGGCCAGCACAAAAGCCAGCAGGGTGACCTGGAGGGTCAGCCAGGCGGCGGCCAGAAAAGTTTCGCCATAATTCCACAGGGTTAACCATTGATAACTCATGGGCCTACTCCTTCTGACGGCGCAGCATGCAGCGCTGCGCCGCAGACAATCAGAATTGCGGGTTCAGCGGGTAACGCGGTTTGCTGCCAAACCATTTCTGGTACAGCGTGGCATTCTCACCGGAAGCATTGATTTCAAACAGGAATTCGTTCAGATAGTTGAGCCATACCTGATCGCCCTGTTTCACCCCAAAGGCGTTGTATTCCAGCGGTACCAGCGCTTCGTTGGTGACGGTCAGCGTCGGATCGAGTTTGGCCTGATACGCAAGGAAGTTGTTATCCTCGATCATCGCATCCGCCTGGCCCTGTTTCACGGCGAGAATCGCTGCCTGTGAAGAGTCGTATTCCTGAATTTTCACGTCGATACCCATGCTGCGTACTTCGTCACCGTTGGTTGAACCTTTGACGGTCGCGATGGTTTTACCGGCCATGTCGTGGGCGGATTTGATGCCACTCTCTTTGCGTACCAGCATCGCTTCACTCGCTACCACATACGGGTTAGTGAAACCGATCTCTTTGGCGCGTTCCAGATTGCGGGTGAAGTTGCAGAACACCACGTCCACTTTATTGGTTTGCAGGTTGGGGATGCGGTTGGCGCTGGTGGTATTGACCATTTCCAGCTTGACGCCCATCTCTTTCGCCAGCGCTTTGGCTAAATCGACGTCATAGCCATCGGGATTGCCGTCCTTATCGTAAAAGCCGAAAGGTGCGAAGCTCAGACAGTCACCGACGCGCAGGGTGCCGCGTTGTAATACGGTTTGCAGCGCGGATTGTGGTGCCGCACCCGCCTCTTTTTTCTCCTCGGTGGGGGTACAGCCAGCCACGGCCAGCATAACCAGCGCACCTGCGACCATTCTGGCGCTCATCTTCAACGAAATTGCATTCATTTTTTATGCTCTCTTATTTAATGGAGACAACATGAAAAAACATGACTTATTAACGACACACCCTGGTGTGGGCAAAAAATAAAAAATTCAGACTGTTGTTGGTGAGGTGATGTTATTTACGATCGGTACGAAAACATTTCATATCGACTTCAACTTTGCAGTCGACAACTAAATCCTGCACGCTACAAATACGCGCGGGAGGGTTCCCGCTAAATATCTCACTGAATACTTTATTAAATGAACTGAAGTAGCGGGCGTCAGTTAATACCGCAGTGACATGCACCACATCTTCCACCCGGTAACCGGCTTCCCGCATGATAGACAGGCAGTTTTCGAACGCCAGCCGGGTCTGTTCGATGATGCCGCCTTCCACCACTTCACCATCGCGCATCGGTGTCTGGCCGGAGATATACAGCCAGCCATCAGCTTCTACCGCCCGTGCGAACGGCAGTTTCTGGCCGCCGGTGCCGGTGCCACCCTCAATGCCATAACGCTTGATCGTCATGCAACTCTGCTCCTTTTTAATCAGGACAACTCCTTACTGAGTTGTCCGGTATATCAGACATGTATCTGCAATATCGGATAGGGCAAGATTTGCACAGGATTTTTGCTTTTGCAATATGTGTGGGTGGATTTAATTTTTTGTGATGTTGTCGCGATCGCAAAATAAAAAAATGAAGCTGAAGTTTTCTTAATCGGAATGTGACCTTTATCGTGGTTTTAAGAAATACAGCAAACGGCATACGCTAAAATGAGGCCCCAAAATAGAACAGAAAAATATAAAGACAGAAAATAAAATATTAATTAACAGGGATGGGTTAACGTCAGCGCTGGGTGTATGATGCTTTTCTTTTTGGCGCAGTTCAGCCACCGCATTATTGCCTGAGGAGAATTTGCTTATGCCGGATGAAAAGCCATCACGGGCGCGCGGCGTTGACCGGGTTATCGACATTTTTCGCCAGCTGCATATCGCCCGGCAGCCGATGGCGATGCGTGATTTGATCGATGCCACCGGCGCACCCCGTTCCAGCGTTTATGAGTTAGTCAGCCTGCTGAGTGAAGCGGGTCTGGTGGAACTGGATGCCGATGGCGCGGTTTTCTTTGGTCGGGAAATGCACTACTACGGTGCAGACTACATGGCGCATAACGATCTCATCCGCCGTGCTCATCAGTTAATGGTAGAAATCGTCGCGCGTCATGGCGAAACCGTGCAGCTCTGTATGCTGGAAGGGGATAAGTACACCGTGGTGTTGTCGGAAAGTAATGCGCATCCGTTCAAAATCACCTCGGACATCGGTGTGCGCGTGCCCATCACCTGGACAGCCACGGGACGTTTGCTGCTGAGTAACTGGTCCGATCGCGCGATTCTCGATCTGATCCCGGAAGAAGACTATCAGTTGGCGAATGGACAAATCCTCGATAAACAGGCGTTTTTGACTGACATCCACCGTGCCGGGCAGCTGGGGTATTGTCTGACAGAGGGCCTGTCGGAGAGTTTCACCTGTTGTATGGCCGCTCCGATTCGCTCGCGTAGCGGACAAGCGGTGGCGGCGATCTGCTTTATGGTGAGCCGTGATACCCCTGAGGAGCGTCGCCAGATGCTGTTGCAGGAACTGATCGTTTCCGGGCAAAGACTGTCTGATTTCACCTGAACTCCTTCGCGTTTTCTACACACTCCGACACAACTGATTGAAGTACAGTTTATTTTTTGTCTTTTAAAGTTGTGTTAAGGTTATTGATAATAATAACTATTCTTTTTATCACGGAGTTTGCGATGAAAACGCGCTTGTTACTGGCTATGGGGTTACTGGCTTCAACGGCGGCTTCGGCCACCACCTATCCAGTGAGCATTACTGATATGGATGGTCATACTCAGACCATCAACAAAGAACCGCAGCACATTATTTTGCAGGATGGTCGTGATGTCCTGACGCTGGCGTTACTGGACCGTGATGACCCATTCAAACGCGTGGTAGCCTGGAATAACCTGCCGAAAAAGCAAGACACCCAGACCTGGGACATGCTGAAAGGACGCTGGCCGGAAGCGACGAAAATCGTTGATATGGGGTTCAACGATCAGGGACAGGTCAATCTGGAAAGTGTACTGGCGCAAAAGCCAGATTTGATGATTGCGCAGCTGCGCGCCAAACCGGCGCTGAAGCAATCGGGTGTGCTGGATACGCTTAACAACCTGCATATTCCGGTGGTGTTCGTCGATTACGAACTGCACCCCGCTCAGAACACCGCGCCGTCTGTTACTCTGCTGGGTAAAGTGCTGAACCGCGAAGCGCAGGCCAAAGCCTATACTGATTTCTATCATCAGCATATGGAAAAGCTGACGCAGACGATTGATAAAATTAACAAGAAACCCACGGTATTTATCGAGCCGATTGCGGGTAACAGTGACAATTGCTGTTTTACTCACGGTCATAATGGCTGGGGTGGTCTGGTTGAAGCCGTGGGTGGCAAGAATATCGGTTCCGCGTTGCTGCCAGGTAGCTCTGGTTTTGTCGCACTGGAAAAAATTATCGCCATGAAGCCGGATGTCTACATCATGACCGGTTCAAAGCGTCCGAATACCAATGTGCTGCCGTTTGGTTACGGTGTGGATCCCAAAGATGTGGGTGTCACCTTCCAGAAACTGCTGAGCCGTACCGGTCTGTCGCAGATCGAACCGGTGAAACAGGGCCGTGTGTACGGGGTTTATCACCACTTCTATAACCATCCGTACAACATCATCGGTATGGAAATTCTGGCGAAAGATCTCTACCCACAGCAATTTAGCGATCTCAATCCGGTCGCTGATTTCCATACCATTATTAAAGATTTCACCACCTTCCCTGACGATGCGATCACGCTGAGTTACCCGGAAAATAAATAACCGACACGGATTGGTAACGGCGCGATAAATCGCGCCGTTACAGACGAGTCTCAACCCGCAAAGCGTTTAGCACCGAATACGCATACAAGGGTGGCGGACGCCACCATCAGCATGGCCCAGCTGACCGATTCGTGCAGCAGCAAGGCCGCCAGCGCAAATCCCATAAACGGTTGTATCAACTGCAATTGTCCTACCGCCGCAATGCCTCCCTTTGCCAACCCGTGATACCAGAAGATAAAGCCGATCAACATGCTGAAGATTGAGACGTAGGCGAACCCCAGCCAGGCAGACATCGCAATGTTGGCAAAGGTTACCGGACGAGTGAAAACGGCGATCGGTAACATAACCGGAACGGAAAGAATCAGCGCCCAGCTGATGACCTGCCAGCCACCGAGACGCCGCGAGAGTTTTGCCCCTTCAGCATATCCCAGCCCGCATAAGATGATGGCTCCGATCATCAGGCTATCACCCGTCATCATGGTGCTCGCCGTGCCGCTCAGTGCATAACCGGAGATGATGATTCCGCCTGTCAGTGAAAATAACCAGAACAGCGGGCGGGGCCGTTCACCACCGCGCAGCACCGCAAAAATTGCCGTGGACATCGGCAGCAAGCCAAGGAACACAATCGAACGCGCTGATGAAATATGCTGCACAGCCAGGCCGGTGAGCAGTGGAAAGCCCACAACGACGCCCAGTGCGGTAATCGCCAGTGCCGGAATATCGCCATGGGCAGGGCATCTCTGGCGCAGCGCCAGTAATAATAAGCTCCCCAGCAGGGCGGCAATGGTGGCACGCGCGCAGGTGAGAAACAGCGGGTTAAAACCGGTGATGGCGGCACGGGTGGCGGGCAGCGAACCGGCAAAAATCATCACACCAATAAAACCACTGACCCAGCCATTTAATACAATTTTCATCATCGTCTCCTTACTGAATGTTGCGCAGTAAACCACTGACAACGACGGTCAGGCCAGATACAATCCAGTACGATTTCAAAGAACTGTACTGGTCATCAGGGCAGTACAGCAGGGGACGATATGGCAACCCGCATCGAACAATTGATGGATGATATTCGTCAGCAGATCGCGTCCAGGGCGCTGACGCCGGGCAGTCGCTTGCCTTCGGTGCGTGCCAGAGCGCAGTCGGCAGGCGTGTCCGTTTCCACTGTGGTGGAGGCATATGATCGGCTGGAAGCGGAAAATATCATTGTCTCGCGTCCGGGGGCGGGCTTCTTTGTTTCCGGGCCGATTGCGCCGCTGGATCTTGCGCAGCTCGGGCCGCAGTTGGAGCGCGACATCGATCCGTTGTGGATTACCCGGCAGGCACTTGAAGCGACGTCGGACATGCTGAAACCCGGCTGTGGCTGGCTGCCACCCGACTGGATGTATGAAGAGGGAATTCGCCGCGCGTTACGCAAAGCGGCGCGTAGCGAAAGCGCCTTGCTGGCCGATTACGCCACACCCGCAGGCAACCCGGAATTGCGACAACTGCTGACCCGACGTCTGGCGGGCTATGGCATGTCGGTGAAACCTGAACAACTGTTGCTGGCGGATTCCGGCACCCATGCCATCGATCTGATCTGCCGCTTTTTCCTCGAACCGGGCGATAGCGTGCTGGTGGATGATCCCTGTTATTTCAACTTCCATGCGCTGCTCAGAGCGCAGCGGGTTAACGTGATTGGCGTGCCCTGGACGGCACAGGGGCCGGACCTCGATGCGTTCCAGCAGGCACTGACACTGCACGCTCCGCGTCTGTATATCACCAATTCCGGCATCCACAATCCGACCGGTGCCACGCTTTC
The DNA here is from genome assembly GCF_047947045.1 of Pantoea sp. App145. NCBI lineage: Bacteria > Pseudomonadati > Pseudomonadota > Gammaproteobacteria > Enterobacterales > Erwiniaceae > Pantoea > Pantoea sp. App145. The sequence continues at coordinate 518,841 of NZ_CP133291.1, read as the reverse complement.
CCCGACGACGGCACATCGGCTACTGAAAATGGCCGAAGATTCGGATCTGGTGATTGTCGAGGACGATATTTTCGCTGATCTGGAAAGCAGCACGGCACCGCGTCTGGCCGCGCTCGATGGCCTGTCGCGGGTCATGCTGATCGGCAGCTTCTCTAAGACGGTCTCCGCATCGGTACGTTGTGGCTTTATTGCCGCTAAACCCGCGTGGGTGGATAAACTCACCGATCTTAAAATCGCCACTGGCTTTAGCAGCGGTCAGCTGGCGGCCGATGTGCTGTTGAATATTTTGAAGGACAGTGGCTATCGACGGCATATCGAGGCAATTAAGCAGCGTCTGGCGGATAATCGGGCAGAGGTCATCTCACGGCTCGGGCAGTTGGGCATCCGGCCGTGGCTGGTGCCGCAAAGCGGGTTATTTCTCTGGTGTGAACTGCCGGAAGGGATGAATGCTGCGGACGTCTCGCGCGCCTGTTTGTCTCAGGGGGTGGTACTGGCCCCCGGCAACACCTTTAGCCAGTCCGGCACTTGCGATCGGTTTTTGCGCTTTAATGTGTCGCAGTCAAATGACGAACGCATTTATACCGTTCTGAAGAAAGTCATGAGTAGCAGCGCGATAAATCGCGCTGCTACGTATGGGCGCAGGAACGTTAACGTTATCGGGACTTAATACTGCCCTTAACCCCGTGCGGTTCAGAGCGCAGATACTGTGGCGGCACATGGACACTGGCTCCCAATTCGGCTGCGGCATGCCAGGGCCAGCGTGGGTCGTAGAGGATACCTCGCGCCAGCGCCACCAAATCGGCATCGCCTTCCTGCAACAGGTCTTCGGCCATGCGCGCTTCGGTAATCAGCCCCACCGCGATGACCGGCATGCGGGTGATTTTGCGCAGCTCACGGGCGAAGGGCACCTGATAACCGGCTGATACGGTGATTTTCTGCTGTGCAGAAAGGCCACCGCTGGAGACATGAACATAGGCCGAGCCCAGCGCTTCGATTTTCTGACAGAACTCAGCAGACTGCGCCACATCCCAGCCGCCTTCAACCCAGTCAGTCGCGGAAATTCGCACGCCCACCGCGACATGCTCCGGCACGGCAGCGCGTACCGCTGCTAACACTTCAAGCGGGAAGCGCATACGGTTTTCCAGGCTGCCGCCATACTCATCATCACGCTGGTTGGCAAGCGGTGACAGGAACTGATGCAGCAGATAGCCATGGGCGGCATGCAGCTCGATCAATTCAAAACCAATACGCACCGCGCGTTGTGCGCTGGCAACAAAAGCGAGTTTGATACGTTCGAGGTCTGCATGGGTCAGCGCGGTGGGTGGGCGCTCACCTTCATGCATCGGGATAGCGGAGGGCGCAACGGTCTGCCAGCCTTGCTGCTCCAGCGGAATCTGTGTGCCGCCTTGCCATGGGGCGAAGGTAGACGCTTTGCGTCCGGCATGGCCCAGCTGAATGCCGAGACGAATATCTGCATACTGGCGAATATCGTTAACCACGGTTTGCAGGGCGTGCTCCGTGGTGTCATCCCACAGGCCGAGATCCTGGGGCGAAATACGGCCTTCCGGTTCTACCGCCGTAGCTTCGATGATCAACAACCCTGCGCCGGAGAATGCCAGCTGGCCTAAATGGATACGGTGCCATGCCGTGGCGCATCCCTGTTGTGCCGAATACTGGCACATCGGGGCAATCACGATGCGGTTATCTAACTGAAGCGCACCCAGTTTGATTGGGCTAAACAATTTGCTCATGGGTTTATCCTGGTTTCATGCCAAAGGAAGACATCATGCGCTTATCAGCGTAACCGGCAACGATCAATTTGTGCGTTATAACGTTACTTAGGCTGGGCGACCAGCTCTAACCGCACCCCGGTTTCCGTCAGTTGCTCGCGTGCAGTGGCGGGAATGCCGTCATCGGTAATCACGGCATCAAACGGGTGTTCCGGTGCGCTGGGATAGGGATGGATCACGCCAAATTTGGAGGAGTCGGTCACGGCGATGGTGTAAGTCTGTTTGGCCATTACCGCATTGATCACATCGCATCGCATCATATCCCGACCGGTAAAACCGGTATCCGGGTGCCAGCCATCGACGCCGAGAAAGGCTTTATGGAAATTGATGTGCTGCAGGCAGAAGCGGGTCAGCGATCCCACCATCGATTCACTGCTTTTCTGGTACTGACCCCCGAGGATAATCACTTCACACTGCGAATCCCGCAGCAGTTGGGCGATGTAGTGGCTCACGGTGATGATGGTCAGATCTTTGCGGCTGGCAAGGCAACGCGCCAGCAACGCGTTGGTGCTGCCGCCCTCAATGAAAATGGCTTCGCCATCATTAACCAGCGACGCAGCGTGTTCGGCAATCGCCTGCTTGATTTTATAGCGGGTACGCATGCGCGAACCGACATCATCGCTGTCGGGGGCCACGGCTGAGCCATGCACGCGGCGCAGGAAATTTTCGCGCTCCAGTGCGTTGAGGTCCTGGCGGATGGTCACTTCGGAAACGCCGGTCAACTGCGAAAGCTCGCTCACGCTCACGCTGCCGCGCTCGTTCACCAGCTGGATGATCTGTTCGTGTCGGGTATTCATAGCGTTTTTAGGTGGCACGGTTAGGGTAAACCTCGCCAGTCTAGCAGAAAGCAGTGCGCCCGGTGGCGAACGATGGACCACCGGGCAGATTTCATCAGGCAAGCCCCAGGCTACGTTTGCCAATGGCATTCAGATCCGCAGTGGTGAAGCGATCCTGCCAGTCACGCTCATAATCTTCACGCGGGAAGTCAGGGGGAGAGATGCCGAAATCCAGCGCATTGGCGACTTTTTCCGCGTAACGCAGATTTTTGTCACATAACGGGGCTGCGGGAATATACATCACATTGCCCCAGCCCTGTTGTGATTCAACGGGAGCGACGGAATGGATCACATCGCAATGCCACCACACCGAGTCACCTGCCTGCAACGGCGGAATGGAAGATAAACCAGCGATCAGATCCGGGTGCCATTGCTGCGAAATCGGCAGTACTTTGCCGGGTGCCACACCACAGAGTTCATCTTCCGGCACATCACTGAGCAACGGGCGCAACAGCACATACGCCATGGCTTCAGGCACCGGCACCACATGCAACAAGCCCTGGCCCGCTTCCATATCTGAAAGCGCGGTCCAGCCCTGGAATGTGCGGAAAGCCGAACATTTAGTGGTATTGGCGACATCATATTCATCCACTTCGGTACGGTGCGCGGCATCCCAGGGGGCGTAGTCAGCAAACTGGTTATTGAAGATGTTGCGGAATACCTGCTGATAAGCGGGCAACAACCAGCGTTCCAGTGCACCGGAATCAGTATGCGCGCCCAGCCCTTTCGAGGTGGTACCCGGCAGGCGGCGACGGATACGGTCGGGATAGATAATGCTGACGTCAGGATCGAACCAGGTCACACCACCGCTATTAAATTTCCATAACCGATTCAGGAAGGACTGCGTCAGGGAGATCCCTTCGCTCTGGCGAGCTTCCATCTGCGATTTGGACCAGTAGATGGGATAAATTTCTGGTCGCGAGGCTTCCAGACTGCCGAAGAAGGTATCGCCGGGGCCACGATAGATGTTGTCAAAATCATTCAGTTCAAGGTAATCCAGCATCGCTTTATCCCAGGCCAGGGCTTCGTCACGGGCGAAGTTTTGCTTCACCACCACGCAGCCGCGACGCTTAATAAAGTCGATTTGCTCCTGAGAGATATTTTTTTCCGCGATATCACGCCAGCTCACCACCGGCCAGGCTGTTCCCCGCTGTGCTTCATCTTCCTTTGCTTCGGCAATGGCCTGGGTGATTTTGGCTTTCACCTGAAGGAATAAGCCTTCAACGTCGCCAATTTGCGCTCTCAGCTGTTGTTTCAGCAGCCGGATTTTTGCTTTGTGATCGTCAGGTAGGGTCACTGAGGTAAAAGAGGTGTTCATAGCAACTCCTGGTCGGTTCGGTGTGTTTCGAATGAATCTTAATTAACTTTCATTCGTAATATTAAGCGGAAGTAACAAAAGCGCAACATCAAAATGTTGCGATCGCTCACAGATACCCAGGGGAAATTTTGCTCAAAAGAAAACGGCGCGAAAAATCGCGCCGTGTCAGGAGGTTGCGTTTACGTCGTTTCGGGCTTAGAAAGGCCCCCACTTAATCGACACGCCGATCAACAGCATCACCACGCAGATACTGAACCACACGGCGATCAGCGGCGCGATAAAACGCAGCCATTTACCGAAAGGAATACCGGCGGTCGCCAGCACTGCCATCAGTACGCCGGAGGTGGGGCTGATACAGTTCACAATGCCTTCACCCAGCAACACGGTTTGCACCGTGACCTGACGTGTCAGGCCCAGGTTATCGCCCAGCGGAGAAAAGATTGGGATCAGCACCGCCGATTCGCCAGAGCCGGATGAGATGCCAAAGTGAATCAACGCTGCGCTGATAAACATGCCAATCGCCGCGAGCTTTTGCGGCACCGGTGCCAGCAGGTCGGTGAGGAAGCCAACAATAGGATCGAGCACATGGCCCTGTTGCAGCACCAGCGACACTGCGCCCGCCAGGCCGACAATAAAGCCACCTTTCACCAGGCCAGAACAGCCGGAAAGGAAAGTATTGGCGATATCCGTCCCGGACATGCGGCCAATCAGCCCCACCACAATGGCCAGCAGGATAAACATGGCGGACATTTCATTGGTGCCCCAGTGCAGCCGCACGGCACCGCTGATGAAAATAATCAGCGCCAGGGCGCAGGTGATCAGAATCAGCTTATGGCGACCGGTGACGACAAGCGTTGCATCCTGTTCTTCAGCCTGTTGCGGGCGCAGATGACCTTCGCGACGCGCTTTACGTACCGACCAGATCAGGTAAGCAATGGCGCTCAGCGCAAACAACAGAAAGGTTATGCCGCGCAGCAGCATGCCGGAAAAAATCGGCAGCTGAGCCAGATGTTGCGTCAGGCCAGTGGTGGCCGGGCCTAATACCGAGACGTTAAACCCGGCAGCACAGGAGAGGTACACCAGCGATGCTCCAAGGATCGGCGACAGCCCCAGCGAACGCGCTACCAGCAGACCAATCGGCACGAAGGCCACGACCGCATTGATTACCGCGCCAGTGGTACCGAGAATGGCGAAAATTACACCAAAGATCAGGATGATGCGGGTATCACTCAGACTGGTACTGCGGGCCAGCGAGTTCAGCGCTGTTTTAATCGCCCCGGTGGATTCCACCACCGCCAGCACACCGCCGGTAAACAGAATCAAAAAGATAATCGGCGCGGCTTTTACCATGCCTTCAGCGATGGCGGTAAAAATCTCCAGCGGATAGACACCGGACTGTGGCACCGCATGCAGGCTGCCTTTCACCGCAAACTTAATCCCCTCACGGGTGACATAATCGAATGCGCCTGCCGGGATCAGCCAGGTGGCAACAGCGGCCACCACCAGCATAATAAACAGCAGCAGATACGGACTTTGCCCGACGGGGCGGGCGACAGGTGCCACTGCTGGCTTCGCGAGATTTACCTGGCTCATACCGCATCCCCTGCTGCACGGTTGCCAAGCACCATGCCTGCCACCAGTGCGGCACGCGGGACAATATTGGCAACGATGATGTGTTCATGGCGTGCGTGAATGCCCGCGCCGGTGGCACCGAGACCATCAAGGGTGGGCAGACCCAGCGCCGCCGTGAAGTTGCCGTCGCTGCCGCCGCCGACGGATTTACCCTCAACGGCAAATCCGAGCTGTTGTGCGATCTGCTGCGCGTGTTGCAGCATCTGCTGTGATGCCGGAGTCTGGCGCATCGGCGGACGGCCCTGTTCGCCCGTAACGGACAACACAATGCCCGGCAGCACCGGTTGCAGTTGGGTGATAGCATCATGGATGCGCTGGGCTTCGGCTTCACTGGTGACACGGGTATCAATGCCCAGTTCAGCATGGTCGGCTACCACATTGATCCGGCTACCGCCATTGGCGATGCCCACGTTGACCGTGGTCCCGCGTTCCGGTGCATTCAATGCATGGAGGAAGTGGATTTGATGCGCCATCTCCTGCACCGCACTGATGCCTTCTTCAGGATTGTTGCCGGCATGCGCCGCCTGGCCGGTAATCACCACGTCATAACGTCCGGTGCCTTTACGCGCAACTTTCAGGTCGTTGCTGCCTGCTACCGCGGGTTCCACCACCAGCACCTGCTGTGATCCTGCGGCGTTGCGGCCAATCCAGTCACTGGAGCTGGGGCTACCCACCTCTTCATCACTGTTGCACAGGAACACAATGCGCTGGCCGCTTAATAAACCCAGCTGTTGCAGGGCGCGCACCGCCCAGATGGCCTGTACCAGGCCCGCTTTCATATCCAGCACGCCAGGGCCGTAAAGTTTGCCATCCTCTTCGCGTAAGGCTAAATCACCGTGATCCCAGACCGTGTCGAAATGACCAATCAGGGTGGTTTGCGGCCCCTCGTTTCCGAGTGAAAAACGCAGATGATTGCCATATTCCGTCTGCTGATCCACCTGCGCATCAATGCCCAGGCGCTGCTGGAAAATGCTTTGCAGCACTTCGCCACAACGGTCCACCGCAGCCTTATCTAATGACGGTGATTCCGCCTGTACCAGCCGTTTGATATCACCCAGAATGTCATCAGCATGCTGTTGTAAGTAATTTTTTATGTTGTTCATTTATAGTTTCCTGCCTTAGTCCAGACGGCAGTATGCGCAGAAAACTCTGCGTATAAAAATGAGGTGGGAATGCTAGAATTGTTGCTCTGAGAGCAACAGATAGGAACAACTTATGACAACGGCCACTTATCCGGAGAAAGCGATAAGTTATTTATATGAAGTCGGGATGCATGGCGGGATACGGCGTGCCGCCGATGCGCTGGGCATCAACCCTTCGGTCGTCAGTCGTCAGTTATCATTGCTGGAACGTAGCCTGCAATTACCCTTGCTGGAACGACGTGGCCGTAATGTGGTGTTAACGGAAGCTGGTAAGTTACTGGCGGATGATTACGCGCAGACCAGCCAACGGCGCAAACTGCTGGAACGGCAGTTGCGCGATATGCGGCATATGCGCGGTGGCTCGGTGACATTGCGGGTGGGGCAGGGCATCGTGGAAGAGGTGGTCAACAACGTATTGAAGGAGTTTTCCGTCGCCTGGCCGGGTGTGTTTGTCGATATCAGCTCGGGTGATATGCAAAGCACCGTGGATCTGATCATGCGCGGCGAAGTGGATATGGCGGTCGGTTTTGGCACTGCCGGGCCGCCGGGACTGAAGTCCCACAGTTTTCGTCGTGGACCCATTTGCGCCATTGTGCGTCCGGACCATCCGATTGCCGGATATAGCAAAATCAGCATTGCTGAACTGACCCAGCACCGATTGATCACCATGAGTGAAAACTTTGGCCTGCAACGTTATCTCAGCGCCATCTTCAAAAGCGAAGGGCAGGTGCTGGCCCCCGCCTATTGTTGCAACCTGTTTTCCAGTGCGTTGTCGCTGTGTCAGGCCGGGTTGGGCATTGCGTTTATGACCGAGCAGGCCATCCCGCAAGTGTTACGCCAGCAGGAACTCAGGGCGATTCCCCTGGATCATCGTATTGCCCGCGAAAGCCAGAGCCATTTGTTGCGCAGTGCCGATCATCGTTTCACCCCGGCTGCCAGCTATCTCTGGCAGCTGCTGTGTAATTTCTTCTACGAATCAGAAGTTAAGGAATCAGCCTCGCCTGGCGAAATGCGCTGAACAGATCAAAAAACATCTGGTCAGTGGCGCGGTACTGACTGAAACCGGCACGACGTAATTTGCTGCCGTCGCCAAACATGTCGTAATCCCAGCCAAAAACGAAATCAGCGAAACGACCGTCGTTGAGTTGCAGGATATCCGCCTGCTGCAACGCGTGCTGTTGTGCCAGCGCCTGCCAGTGATCCCGGAAGTCGCGGAACAGCTGCTGGAACGACAACGCGACCGCCGGGGCACAGTCAAGTTCAAACCAGCGGGCAATGGCTGGCCAGAGTTCACTCCAGCGCCAGAGATCGCCGTTATTAACATTAAACGCCTGGTTGTGTGCCGCCGGGGCTTCGGCCGCCCAGACGCTGGCCGAAGCCAGTAAGCGGGCATCGGTATGATCCACCATACTTTGCCAGCTCAGTTCACACCCCGGAAACCGTAACGGCAACCCCGCTGCCTGACATAATGACGCGTAAACCGCGATGCTGAGTGCCAGATTCATCATATTACCCGGTACCGCGCTACCCACCACGCCTGGGCGCAGGGCACTCCAGTGCCAGTTTTTCCCCTGCTGGCATGCTGACAACCATGACAGCTGTGCTGCATTGAACTCCGCGCCTGGTACACCGGGATCGCTTTCACGCGCCGGGGTTTTAAAACGGCCAAGATGTGCACCATAAACCTTATAGCCCTGCATCAGGCTAACGTGTTGCAGTGGGGCATGCGCCTCAACGCCTTGTACCAGGTTGCGTAGCATCCGCACATTCGGTTCGACCATCGCTGACCAGTCCGCAGCATCGAGCCAGGCGCTATAAAAAATGTGGGTGACGTTAGTCAGCGGTGCCAGCGCCGCCGCACTCCCGGTGCTATCCAGCAGATCAACGCTGACATAGGGAATCGGTTGATTTTGTCGCGCCTGCTGACGCGTCAGTCCAATCACCTGCCACTGCTGCTCCAGCAGGGTGTTAACCAGCTGGCTGCCGACAATCCCGCTTGCCCCTGCCACCAGGGCCACCTTGTTGTGTGATGAATGATGCATTTGACCGTCTCCGCATGAGGTTGTGGCTGCATTCTCATCTATTATTTTTTGTGTTTATATCCCATCTATTCGATAGCACTTATCATGAAATTTAATAAATGAACAACAAACTCAATGCCATCATCACCTTTATCCGCGTCGCGGAAGCCGGTTCGTTCTCGGCAGCGGCGCGGCAGGCAGGTCTTAAACAATCGGCGATAAGTCAGCAAATCGCCGCATTAGAAGCGGAACTGGGTGTGGTGTTGCTTAGACGCACCACCCGCTCGATGACGCTGACCGAGGCGGGGAGGCAATATCTGCAGCAGATATTGCCGTTGATGGAGGCCATGGATGAGATTGAAACCCAGCTGCGCCCGGCACAGCAACAGTTGCAGGGAAATCTGCATATGCAGTTGCCCAGTGGGATCGGTCAGCTTTTCCTGCCTTATTTACTCAATTTCCAGCGGGAGCATCCGGGGATCAGGCTGGATATCGCGCTCGACGATCGCTTATCGGATGTGGTCGTTGAAGGGGTTGATGTCGCGCTGCGTCTGGCGGAACAGCCGCCGACAACCATGGCAGCGCGTTCACTGGCGCGGGTAGAAACGGTACTGGTGGCGGCTCCGGCATTTATCAGGGCCACGCCGGTTAATGATGTTACGCAGCTGACGGCGTTGCCACATGTGCGTTTCCGGGGGATCGCCAGAGATGCGCCGTTAACGCTAATCGGCAGCGAGGGGATATGTTCCCTGGCGGTGAATACCGTATTCAGGGCCAACACCAGCCAGGTGCTGATGCAGGCCATAGAAGCGGGTATTGGCATCGGGGGCCTGCAACTGCCGCTTAGCGCGGCGGCACTGGATTCGGGCAGGCTGGTGCACATCTTGCCAGACTATCGCCTGCCGGATCGCTATTTGTATGCCGTTTTTCCTGATGCGAGGTTTATCCCGCAGCGGGTCAGGGCGCTGGTGGAGTTCATTAACATTGCGCTGCAGACGATGTCGGGCTTCTCATTGTAAATACCGAGACTTCCACATCCTCACCAAACGGCAGGGAGAGGTAACCACTGTCGGCGGCCCGGACGCGGGCCAGATATTCCGGACTGTAATCAGCATTGTCGGCAATGATCAGCGCCCCGGGGCGCAACTGAGGTTCGACCAGGCGCAGAATTTCCGGGTAAAGCCCTTTTGCCCCATCCAGCAACAGCATATCGATCGATGCTGGCAAATCCGTCGCCAGCGTTTGCAACGCATCACCGGCGCGCAGTTCAATCAGGTCGCTGACGCCCGCATCGGCAAAATGATTGCGCGCCAGCGCGACTTTAGACAGCTCGAACTCGCTGGCGATGATTTTCCCGCCCCCGTTATCGCGCACTGCGGCCGCCAGATGCAGCGTCGAGATACCAAACGAGGTACCAAACTCCACGATATGCTGCGCCTTGCAGCTACGCGCTAGCATATATAGCAACCGTCCGGTTTCACGCGATACTGCCAGCGGCATATCCTTCAGTTGAGCATAAAGCTGGCGATATTCGGTTTTGCTTTGCATCAGGCGGATTTGCTCATCCCCCGAGAGCGCTGCGAGGCTGCTATTGCTGACTGGGGTGGTGTTTTCCGCCAGTTCAAACAGGTAAGCCAGCAGCGGCGCGAGTGGTGCAGAAGTTAAGGTATTCATCAGATTTTCCCATAGTAAGAGGTAGATTTCGTTGTGCGATAAGAATACGATGAATTCATCGCATTTCACTATTCGCGTTCGGGACAACGTCATGGGACAAGGTCGTAACTTACGGATTTCAGAGAGGAAAAAGCCAAGGCAGGCACGCTCCAGCGAGCTGGTTGCGGCTATTCTGGAGGCGGCTACTCAGGTTCTGGCGCAGGAAGGTGCGACTCGCTTTACTACCGCGCGAGTAGCGGAACGTGCTGGCGTCAGCATTGGATCGCTGTATCAATATTTTCCCAACAAAGCGGCGATTCTGTTTCGCCTGCAAAGCGAAGAATGGCAACGTACCGGTAGCCTGCTGGGCGATATTTTACGCAACCCGCAACGAAGCGGAGAGCAGCGATTACACGACCTGACGCTGGCTTTTTTACAGTCCGAATGTGAAGAAGCGGCGATGCGCACTGCGCTTAACGACGCGGCACCGCTGTATCGCGACGCACCCGAAGTCCATGAGGCGCGTGCTGCGGGTGAGCATATCGTCAGCCATTTTCTGCGTGAGATGTTGCCGCATTTGCCTGATGATGAATGCGCACGGGCGGCGGATCTGATTAACAGCACGCTGGGGAATGTAGGCAAGCATTTTTCGGAAACGCCACGCTCCCCGGCAGAAATCCAGGCTTATGCCAGCGAGATGGCAACCATGTTCTGTGCCTGGATCGCGGGGAAAGGGGCAAAAATGCACGAAATGCACGAAAAGAGGGCTGGAAAGCTCTGAAAGCGCGAATTCGCATTCTCAAGAACCCACACCACGAGTAAGCTTTATAAAACCTTTTCGCCGGACGGATTCGACGGCACTCTGATACGGGAGAGTAATATGGCAGTGAAAATGATTGCGGTGGATATGGATGGCACTTTTCTGGATGACAACAAGCAGTACAACAAGCAGCGCTTTCTGCGCCAGTACGCGTTGTTAAAAGACAAAGGCATCCGCTTCGTGGTCGCCAGTGGCAATCAGTATTACCAGCTGCTGCGCTATTTTCCCGAAATCAAAAATGAAATCGCCTTTGTGGCGGAAAACGGTGCCTGGGTATCAGACAGCAACGAAGAGATTTTCTGTGGCGAACTGGCTCCCGAGGCGGTGCGTCAGGTGCTCGACATTCTGGCGAAAGAACCGGAAATCAGCACCGTGGTGTGTGGTCGTAACGGTGCCTATGTCCATACCTCAATGCCGGATGAGGTGATGGCGATGCTGGCTAACCATTATCATCGGCTGGAAAAGCGCGACAATCTCTACGACATCGATGACACCATCTTTAAATTCTCCCTCAATCTGGCACACGAAGGGGTGGATGCATTGCTGGAACGCCTGCACTCAGAACTGAATGCGATTGAAAATATTATGCATCCGGTTTCCAGCGGTTTCGGTTTTGTTGATCTGATTATCCCCGGATGCCATAAGGCGCACGGCATCGCCTTGTTACAGGAGAAATGGGGTATCGATGATTGTGAAGTGCTGGCGATTGGTGACAGCGCCAATGACCTCGAAATGCTGCGTCAGGCGTGTTACAGCTTCGCGATGGCGAACGCCGCCCCGCAGGTCAGTGCTGTGGCAAGTTACAAAACTGAAAGCAACAATGACGACGGCGTGTTGAATGTGATTGCCCGCCTGCTGGCGCGTGAATTTCCGTTTGCCTGATTTTCACCTGATGGCGCGATAAATCGCGCCATTTCGGTTAACGAAAATAATCCGTCTCGCGCATATCCTGCAATAATCCCGGCCCGTTCGGCTGCCAGTTAAACGTTTTACGCGTCCATTCGCTGGAAGCCAGATTATCGATGGCAGCAAACCGCGCCATCCAGCCCAGCCAGCTTTGCGCTTCATCCATCGTCAGGCTTTTCACCGGCAGCGATAACCCGCTGGCAATGGTTTCGGCAATCTGCCGGAAGGCTATGCCTTCCTCTTGCACCGCATGCAAAATCGTACCGGCTTCGGCCTTTTCAGCCGCCAGGCAAAACAGTTCGGCAGCATCAAAGCGATTCACCGCAGGCCAGCGGTTCTCGCCTGATTCAACATAAACCGCAGCCCCTTTTTCTTTCGCCAGGTTGATTAGAATGGGCACAAAACCGTGATCCCCTGCGCCATGCACCGTGGGGGGCAGGCGCACTAACGCCACGCGCACACCTTTATCCGCCAGCGCCAGCGCGGCGACGTTGGAGTCAGAACGGGGATGCGCGCCCGCTGCCGGTGGGTCCTGCTCGGTTGCCATACGCCCTGGTGCCACCAGCGCGGTGCCGGAGGTGACAATCAGCGGGCGATTTGAGCCTGCCAGTTCTTCTCCCATCGCCAGAATGGCGCGTTGATCGACCGCCGCAGCATGATCCATACGGCTGAAATCATGGATATAACCGGCATGGATCACGCCGTCACTCTGCTGCACTGCCGCGCGCAGGCTGGCGATATCTTCCAGGTCGCCGCGTATCACCGTCACGCCTTGTAGCTGTAGCTTTTCTGCTGATGCGTCGCTGCGCGCCAGACCCAGCACCTGATATCCACGCGCGTGGAGTTTTTTCACAATGGCTGAGCCGACAAAGCCGCTCGCCCCGGTCACAAAAATTCGCATAATCGTGCTCCTCACTGACTGGTAACAGGCACTATGATAAAAGCCTGCGGCGCGACGAAAAGTCGTGAGCTTATACGGGTATCGGGACTAACAGGATAAAACCATGACGATGCAAGACGACAATCTGTTGGGCAATTATCTGCGTGAACGCCGCCAGCGGCTGGATGCGGCCCGGCTGGGCTACCCGATGCAGCGTCGCCGCACACCCGGTTTACGGCGGGAAGAAGTCGCGATCCGCGCCTGCGTCAGCACCACCTGGTACACCTGGCTGGAGCAGGGCAGAGGGGGGGCGCCATCAGAAGTGGTGCTGGAGCGGCTGGCACATGCGCTGGAACTGAGTGCGGCGGAGCGTGACCATCTGTTTCTGCTGGCGCAGAACCGCCTGCCCGGTGTCACCTGGCAGGCGGGCGTCACGGTCTCACCTTCGCTGCAACGGGTGCTCGACAGTATGCCCGTGACACCGGCGCTGGTGAAAACCGCCGAGTGGCAGGTGGTGGCCTGGAACCGGGCTGCGACGAAAGTCTTTGTTGATTACGCCCAGTTGCCGCCTGCACAACGCAATATCCTGTTGATGATATTTCGCGATGAGCAGATGAAAAAGCGCTTACCCGAATGGGAGAGCGTTGCACGGGGGCTGGTGGCGAATTTCCGCGCTGATGTGGCGCGCACCGGTGCCAGCGTTCATGTGCGAGCGCTGGTGGAGGAGCTGTGCACCATGAGCGAAACCTTCCGCCGTTTGTGGCAATCGCAGGAAGTCAGCCAGCATGGCGAAGGTATCAAGCAGCTGTGGCTACCGGACGAAGGGGTGCTGGAACTGGAGTACAGCACCTTCGCGGTAGAGGGCAAACCTGGACTCAGCCTGGTGGTTTTTAATCCGCATCGGGAACAGGATCATGCCTGTATGACGCGGCTGATGGCTCGTCCATAGCGGCCTGATAATGCGTGGCCATCTCATCCAGCGCTGCCTGATTCTCCAGGCCCCATTGATACATCTGCTCAATCGGCGCGGCAAAGGTCATGCCGAGGGGCGTCAGGCGATAATCCACCTTTGGCGGGATCACTTCATAGACATGGCGGGCGATCAAACCACGCTGCTCCAGTTCTTTTAAGGTCTGAAACAGCATCTTCTTCGAAATCCCCTGCAAACTGCGCTGTAATTCGCCGGTACGGGCGCGATGTCCCGGCCAGTGATACAACGCATGCAGCACCATGCTGCTCCATTTAAGTGAAAAAAGATCCATCAGACGACGCGGCGGAGAATCCGCGTAGAACATCAGTTTGCCATCAACCCAGGCAGGCATAGTCAGTTTCTCGCTTTATGGTCACCAAATGGTGACTACTACCAATATTGAACCATCTTCACTATAGTCTGCCGCCTTCACTCAGCCATTGCCAGTAAGCTTTCGGAGGCGCAATGAAAATCAACGCGTTAGTCGCACCCCATGCCACACAACCTTTGTCATCCGGCCAGATCGCGCTGCGTAGCGTGCAGCCACGGGATGTCCAAATCGAGATTCTGTACTGCGGCGTGTGCCACTCAGATCTGCATATGGCCCGTAACGAATGGGGTGTCAGCCACTATCCCCTGGTGCCAGGGCACGAGATTGTCGGGCGCGTGATGGCAACCGGTGCCGATGTCACCCGTTTTAAAGTGGGCGACGTCGTCGGTGTGGGCGTGATGGTTGACTCCTGCCGCGAGTGCCATTTTTGCCAGCAGCAGGAAGAACAATATTGCGAAGCCGGCTTTACCGCGACGTATAACGGCATCGATAAATATACTGGCGACCGCACCTGGGGCGGTTATGCGCAGCATGTGGTGGTCGATCAGCATTTTGTGGTGGCAGTGCCACCGCAGCTGGCGCTGGCGGGGGTTGCTCCGCTGTTATGTGCTGGCGTGACGGTCTGGTCGCCGCTGCGTCATTTCAACGTCAAAGCGGGAGACCGCGTCGGTGTGGTCGGTTTGGGTGGCTTAGGCCATATGGCAGTGAAACTGGCGACGGCCCTGGGGGCGGAAGTGACGCTTTTCACCACGTCGCCGGAGAAAGGTGCTGATGCACGCCGCTTAGGGGCGAAGCAGGTGGTGGTATCGCGTGATGCGGCGCAGATGGCGGTCTGCCAGACCTCGCTGGATATGATTGTTGATTGTGTGGCCGCCCCACACGACCTCGATCCTTATCTCGCCACGCTGAAAACCAATGGCAAATTGGTGCTGGTGGGCATTCCCGATCAGCCGCACCCGTCACCCAATGTGACGCCGATGGTGTTCCGTCGCCTGAGTATCAGCGGCTCGTCGATTGGCAGCATCAAAGAAACCCAGGAGATGCTGGATTTCTGCGGTGAGCACAACATCACGGCGGATATCGAACTGATTGCTGGTGAACAGATTGAAGCGGCGTTTACACGTATGTTGCAGGGTGACGTAAAGTATCGCTTTGTCATTGATATGCAGGCAACGCGCTGGTAATACGGCAAAATCCCTGCCGTCAGGGCAGGGATTTCAGGCTGAAATCGCCAAACAAAGCGAGGGATTAGTTCAGATCCCGCCCGTTGCTGGCGATGACTTTTTTATACCACCAGAACGATTTCTTGCGCGTGCGATTCAGGGTGCCTTGCCCATGGTCATCGCGGTCAACGTAGACAAAACCATAGCGTTTACTCATTTCACCCGTCGAGGCGGCCACCAGGTCAATGCATCCCCAGGTGGTATAACCGATGACCGGGATACCATCATCAATCGCCTGCGCCATGGCATAAATATGTTCTTTGAGATAGCTGATACGGTAATCATCATTGATTTCGCCATCAGCGGTTAACTCATCACGCGCGCCCAGCCCGTTTTCCACCAGAAACAAGGGCTTCTGGTAGCGGTCGTACATCGTATTCATGGTGATTCGCAGCCCAAGTGGGTCGATACCCCATCCCCAGTCGCTGCGTTTAATGTGCGGATTGGTCAGCGATTTCACCACGTTTGCCGCGCTGCTGTTTTGTTCATTCATCTCCGCTGAGGCACAGCGCGAAGCGTAGTAACTGAAGGAAACAAAATCCACGGTGTTTTTCAGGATCTCGCTATCGCCTTCCTCCATCTCGATCTTCACACCTTTCTCGCGGAACACCCGTGCGGAATAGGAGGGGTAGGCACCACGCGCCTGAACATCGATAAAGAACAGGTTTTCACGATCTTTTTCCAGCGCCGCCCAGACATCTTCCGGCTTGCTCGACCACGGATAGAAATTGCCACCCGCCAGCATGCAACCGACCTGGTTTTGCGGGTTGACCTCATGGGCAATGCGCGTCACCAGGGCACTGGCGACCAGCTCATGGTGTGCCGCCTGGTATTTAACCTGCTCGGGGTTTTCCCCGCTTTCGAACACCAGCCCGGCACCGGAAAAGGGGCTGTGCAGCAGGATATTGATCTCATTAAATGTCAGCCAGTACTTCACCAGGCCATCAAAGGCTTCAAAACAGGTGCGTGCGTAGCGGGCAAAGAACTCAATCATTTTACGATTGCGCCATGAGCCGTACTCGGTCACCAGATGCATCGGGACATCAAAATGGCACAGGGTCACCAGCGGTTCGATACCGTATTTTTTACATTCGCTGAATACATCGCGGTAAAAAGCGATACCCGCAGGATTGGGCTGCAACTCATCGCCATTCGGATAGAGGCGGCTCCAGGCGATGGAAGTCCGAAACACGGTAAAACCCATCTCTGCCATCAGCGCGATATCTTCTTTGTAGCGATGATAGAAATCGATGGCGTTGTGGCTGGGATAATATTCGTCATCACGTAAGGTAAAACGCTGTTCAAGGCCCAGTTTCACCGGCATACGGTGCTGACCATGTGGGATCATATCAACAGTGGTTAATCCCTTACCGCCTTCCAGGTAGCCCCCTTCAGACTGATTAGCGGCCAAAGCGCCGCCCCATAAAAATCCTGCTGGAAATGTCAGTTCAGACATGAATAGCCTCAATTAATTGGCGTTTACGGGTTTTACGATTTCAGGTGCCGTTGCCGGGGTTGCAGCGGCGGTTTTTTCCACCGGAATGTCTTCAAAGCCCAGCATCAGGGTCAAAATAAATGAGAGCACCACCGACAGCACCATCACGGCACCGACCCAGACAATACTCATCGGATTATTGGGATCAAAAAACTGCACGCTGGTGAACAAGCCGGGGGAAGCCATGGAATGGCTGGCAAGGCCACCAATCCCGGCCACTGCCCCGCAGATAAAACCACTGATCAGGCTGGCGATCAGCGGACGCTTGAGGCGTACCGCCACACCATATAGGGCCGGTTCAGAGATACCGGCGACAATCGCTGACGCGGCGGCGGCCAGTGCCGTCTGGCGCAGTTCCGGGTTTTTGGTTTTGAAGGCGACTGCCAGTGAGGAGCCGCCGAGGGAAAGGTTGGCACCAATTTCCGAAGGCATCACCATCCCCTCTTTACCGGTTTCGGCGATGGTCTGGATGATGGTCGGGGTAAATACCCGGTGCATGCCCGTCATCACCAGCAGCGGCCACAGCGCACCCATAATGGCCACCGACAGCCAGCCGAGATAACCGTGGATGGTATAAACCAGCGCGGAGATGCCGCTGCCGATCCAGATACCCAGCGGGCCAATCAGCACAATGGCGATCGGTGCAGCAATCAACACAATCAGCATCGGTTTAAGGAAATTTTTCGTCACCGCCGGGGTGATACGATCGACGATGCGTTCGATATGCGACAGGATCCACGTCATCACCAGCGCCGGAATAACGGTGTAGGTGTATTTGACGGCGGTCACCGGAATATATGCAAATTCAACGTGTTGCCCCTGTGCCGCTTTGGCCATCAGGTCAATAAAATTGGGATGGATCAGCACCCCGGCGATGGCAATCGCCAGCGACATATTGGTTTTGAACTTCAGCGCGGCTGAGGCGGCCACCATCACCGGCAGGAAGAAGAACGCGCCATCGCCAATCACGTTGAGAATCACTAACGTTGATGACCCTTCGGCGAACACACCGAACATATTCAGGACCATGGCGAGCAGCTTCACCATCGATCCGCCAATGATGGCAGGAATCAGGGGTGACATGGTGCCCACCAGCGCGTCAAGGATACCTGCGCCGATACTTTTCAGCGTGATTTTTCGTTTCACCGATGTCGCGGCGGCGGTTGCTCCTGGCGTACCAAGCTTTAACACTTCCTGATAGGCCAGACCGACGTTATTGCCGATGATCACCTGGCATTGCGCATCGTTATGCACCACCCCCATCACGCCGGGGATGGCCTTCAATACCGGGTTGTTGATTTGATTACCGTCTTTGACCACAAAGCGCAGGCGGGTCATGCAATGCGTAACGGCTTCGATATTCTCCAGCCCACCTAACGCCTGGACTATGGCGCGGGAGACTTCGGCATAATTCTTCGACATGGATTTTTCGTCTCTTATCAAAAGGTCACTTGCTGGCCGGTCGCACATCCGTTGTAGGGACAGAGGCGGAACGATTGCTCAGTTTCTCGCCATGAGAAACCGGTTTCACAAAATAATGAAATTGTATTTTTAACCTGGCAAGATATTTAAAATTTGATTTATGACATTGTGAACTGAATCACTTAATGGCGATTGCGTGTCAAAGCCGGACATGCGAAAAATTTCCCAATCAATGAGCATGTTAGGTAGACTGCGAAACGTCTTGAATAAGATGAGAAAACCATGACAACCATTCTTGAAGTGGCTGAAAAAGCCGGTGTGTCGAAGGCCACGGTGTCGCGCGTGTTGTCGGGAAATGGCTATGTCAGCCAGGAAAAACGTGAACGGGTGCTGCGGGCGATTGCTGAGACTGACTTTCGCCCCAACCTGCTGGCGCGCAATCTGGCGGTTAAATCGACCCAGACCATCGGCCTGGTGATCACCAATACCTTGTATAGCGGCAGCTACTTTAGCGAGCTGATGTCCCATTCTGCACGCCTGCTGGAACAGCAGGGGCGTCAGTTAATTCTCGCCGACGGTAAACACAGCGCGGCGGAGGAGCGGGCGGCGATTCAGTTTCTGCTGGATTTGCGTTGTGATGGCATCATCATTTACCCGCGTTTTCTCTCCATCGATGAGATGGATGAGATCATTTCTCAGCATAAACAACCGATTCTGGTGATCAATCGTCGCCTGCGGCAGCACCATAGTTTTTGCATTTATTCCGATCAGAAAGCCAACTGTATGCAGGCGGTAAACCAGCTGGTGGCGCTCGGGCATCGTGATATCGCCTTTATCACCGGATCACTCGATTCTCCCACCGGGCTGGAGCGCCTGTCAGGTTATAAAGCGGCGCTGGCTGAACATCAGATTCCGGTGCAGGACGCACTGATTATCCCCGGTAAGTGGAATGCGCACAGCGGGATGGCAGCGGTGGAAGCCTTGCTGGCGGGCGGTTGCCGCTTCACGGCGATTATCGCCAGCAACGATGAAATGGCCGTGGGGGCCATGAAACAACTTGCTGCGGCCAGCATCGCCATTCCTGAACAGGTTTCCGTGGTGGGGTTTGATGATATCCCCCTGGCACCTTACACCATCCCGTCCTTATCCAGCATGAAAATCCCGGTGACGGAGATGGTGCAGCAAACCATTGCACAGCTGGTTTCGATGCTGGACGGCGGCGAGATCGGCCAGCGCAAAAGTTTCAATGCCAGCCTGATCATGCGCGAATCAGTCGGACCCGCTCCGAAACCTTAATTTCCGCTTTGATCCCGTAGTGGCGCGATTTATCGCGCAGTGTTCAGCGTTTTCCAGGCCAAAAGACGCGCAATAAATTGCGCCGCGACGTTTTGTACAGTCGTTATCCACTTTGAGCTGTCGATACTGTAGTGACTTGCATTTTGAAAGTCACTATGGAAATCTGTGCGCATTAAGACCTTATCTGAGTCAGCACCATGAAAAACGAACCGCTTTGCCAGACCCCATGTCCGATTGCGCGCAGCCTCGGGAGGATTGGTGACAGCTGGAGCATGATCATCCTGCGCGATGCCCTGGCTGGATTTACCCGTTTTGATGAGTTCCAGAAAAGCGCTGACATTGCGCCCAACATCCTTTCCCGTCGCCTGAAAGAGCTAGTGGATGATGGTCTGCTGGAAAAGGTGTGCTACAGCAGCACGCCGCCGCGCTACGAATACCATCTCACCGAGCGGGGACGGGATTTCCGGCCGGTGATGCTGGCGCTGGCCGAATGGGGTAGCCGCCATTTTTCACCGGAAGGGCGTCAGATGCAGCTGGTGGAAACCGCCACTCAACGCCCGGTGCAGGCGATTATGGTGGATAGTGCAACCGGCCAGCCAGTCACGTCAGATAAATACAGCATGATCCCCGCCCCCGCAGCGGCACCCATCCTCCACTATCGCTACGAGTATTTGCAGAAAAAACGCGCGGGTGAGGCTGCGCTGAAGTTTATGCCGCAGACGCAAAAAGGCGTACAGCCATGAACAGACGCGTGGTGATCCCGGTGGTGGCCGTCGCAGCGGTGGTGCTGGCATCCGGTTACGGCCTGTGGTGGTGGCAATCAGGTCGCTTTATCGAGTCAACCGATGATGCCTATGTTGGCGGCGATATTAGCGCCATCTCCGCCAAAGTGGCGGGCTACGTGCAGGATATTGCGGTGCAGGACAACATGCGAGTGAAAAAAGGCGAGCTGCTGGTGCGGCTCGACGCGCGTGATTATCAGGCCGCGCTGATGCAGGCCAGCGGCGAGGTGGATGCGCAACAGGCCGCCCTGGCTGATATCGCCGCCACACGTGAATTGCAGCTGGCGACCATTGTCGGGTCGTCTGCGGCGGTGAATGCCGCTCAGGCGGTGACGGAGAAAACCGCCGGAGACAGCCGACGTTATGGTGCGCTGGCGCTGAATTCTATCGTTTCAGCACAGACCCGCGAATATGCGCAGGCTGATTATCACCAGGCGGTGGCCCAGGAAGGGAAGGCGCGCGCCGACAAAAATGTGGCAGAACGTCAGTTGATGGTGCTGGATGCGCGTGAAAAGCAGACTCAGGCGGCGCTGGTCCAGGCGCAGGCGGGGCTGGAGATGGCAAAACTCAACCTGAGCTACACCGAGATACGAGCGCCTTTTGACGGCGTGATCGGCAACCGGCGCGCCTGGTCGGGAGCTTATGTCACCAGCGGTACGCAATTGTTGTCGCTGGTGCCCGCGCAGGGATTATGGGTGGATGCCAATTTTAAAGAAAACCAGCTGGCACATTTACAGGCGGGGCAAAAGGCGCAGATCGTTGCCGATGTATTACCGGGGCGTACTTTTACCGGCCATGTTGTCAGCCTGTCTCCGGCTACCGGTTCGCGTTTCAGTATCCTGCCAGCGGAAAATGCCACCGGCAATTTCACCAAAATTGTTCAGCGCGTACCGGTGCGTATCGCGCTGGAGGGCGATGCAGCGAATCTCGGCCTGCTGCGCCCTGGGCTGTCAGTCACGGTAACGGTTGATGAGAAGCCATTGCCATGAGCAACCAGACTGCTCTGCCTGCCATTCCGACATTGCAGATGCCGGTCAGCCAGAAGGTGATTGCCTTTGCCACCATGTGTCTGGGGATGTTTATCGCCTTGCTGGATATTCAGATCGTCTCCGCTTCGTTACGGGATATCGGCGGGGGGTTGTCGGCAGGAGATGACGAAACCGTCTGGGTGCAGACCAGCTACCTGATTGCAGAGATCATCATCATCCCGCTTTCCGGCTGGCTGGCACGGGTGATGTCTACGCGCTGGCTATTCGCCGCCTCAGCAGCAGGTTTTACCCTGATGAGCGTGTTATGCGGCTGGGCGTGGAATATTCAAAGCATGATTGCCTTCCGTGCGTTGCAGGGGCTGGCAGGTGGTTCGATGATTCCGCTGGTGTTCACCACGGCGTTTGCGTTCTTTCAGGGAAAACAGCGGGTGATCGCCGCCGCCACCATCGGCGGTCTGGCATCTCTGGCACCTACCCTTGGCCCTACTGTCGGCGGCTGGATCACCGAGAATTTTAACTGGCACTGGCTGTTCTTTATCAACATCCTGCCGGGCATCTACATCACGTTCGCCGTACCCGCGCTGGTGAACATTGACTCACCGGATACCTCGCTGTTGCGCGGTGCCGACTATCTCAGCATTGTTCTGCTGGCGGTGTCGCTGGGATGTCTGGAATACACGCTGGAAGAAGGCCCGCGCTGGGGCTGGTTTGACGACAGTACCCTGACCATCACCGGCTGGCTGGCGCTGATTTGCGGGGTGCTGTTTATTGTGCGCACGCTGCGTCATAAGCAACCGGTGATGGATTTATACGCGTTAAAAGACCGCACCTTTACCCTCGGCTGCTATTTTTCCTTTATGGCCGGGGTCGGCATTTTTGCCACCATCTATCTGACGCCACTGTTTCTCGGCACGGTGCGCGGCTATAGCGCATTGCAAATTGGGCTGGCTATCTTCTCTACCGGCCTGTTTCAGGTGCTTTCTATCCCGCTTTATTCCTGGTTAGCCAACCGGGTTGATTTGCGCTGGCTGCTGGCAGCGGGGCTGATTGCTTTTGGTGTGTCGATGTACAGTTTTGTGCCCATTACCCACGACTGGGGCGCGCAACAACTGTTGTTGCCGCAGGCCTTTCGCGGCATGGCCCAGCAGTTCGCGGTGGCACCGACGGTGACGCTCACCCTCGGCAGCTTGCCGCCGCCACGTCTCAAACTGGCATCCGGGTTGTTCAATCTGATGCGTAACCTGGGCGGCGCCATCGGCATCGCGTTGTGCGGCACTATACTTAATGATCGAACAAACCTGCATTACAGTCGCCTCGCGGACCATCTCAATAGCGCCAGCCTGTCGTTGGGCGAATTTATGCAATCTTCCACCGCAGCACTGATAAAACAGGGCTTCAGCCCCGATGCTGCACAGACCGCCGCGCTGAAAAATCTTGCGGCACTTACGCTCCGCGAAGCCAAAACCCAGGCTTTCGCGGATGCTTTCTGGCTGATCATGATCGGGTTTTTTATCGCCGCCTTACTGGTGCCGTTTATGAAAGTGCCAAAAACTTAAGTCTCACTATCCGGAGATCATATGGATATCTCATTAAAGCGCATCGTCGTGACTGGCATGGGTATTGTCAGCCCGTTGGGATGTGGTGTGGAACATGTCTGGCGTAACCTGGTGAAAGGACAGTCCGGCATCAGCCCGCTACCTGAAGCTATTGCGCAGGATATTCCCTGCAAAGTGGCGGGCCAGGTGCCTTCGGTTGAACAGGATCCGCAACATGGTTTCGACCCGCTGGCGGTTATCCCGGCCAAAGAGCGCAAAAAAATGGATCGCTTTATCGAATTCGCGCTGGTTGCGGCTCAGGAAGCTCTGACGCAGGCCAACTGGTTCCCGCAGCTGGAGGCGCTGCGTGAGCGTACCGCGACCATCATTGCGACCGGTATCGGCGGCTTTAACGAAATCGCGGCGGCAGTAGAAACCACCAACAATCGCGGCCCACGCCGTTTATCACCGTTCACCGTGCCATCATTCCTTGCCAATCTGGCGGCCGGTCATGTTTCGATTGCGCATGGCTTTCGCGGTCCGATTGGCGCGCCCGTCACCGCCTGTGCCGCCGGTGCGCAGGCGATCGGTGATGCCGCGCGGATGATTCGCAGTGGCGAGGCGGATATTGCCTTGTGTGGTGGAAGCGAGGCGGCAATCCATCGCGTCAGCCTTGGCGGTTTTGCGGCGGCGAAAGCGCTCTCCAGTGGCTTTAACGATCAACCCACCAGCGCCTCACGTCCTTTTGACCAGCAACGCGACGGTTTTGTGATGGGTGAAGGGGCGGGCTTGCTGGTGATTGAATCGCTCGATCATGCGCTGGAGCGCGGTGCTACGCCGCTGGCGGAGGTGGTGGGTTATGGCACCAGTGCTGATGCCTACCATCTGACGGCCGGACCGGAAGATGGCAGCGGTGCTCGCCGGGCGATGGAGACGGCGATTCGTCAGGCAGGGATCACCCCTGACGCTATCCAGCATATCAACGCCCACGCCACTTCAACGCAGGTGGGTGATAAAGGCGAACTGGCCGCCATTCGTTCCGTTTTTGCCGACAATCCAGTGGCGATCACTTCAACCAAATCCGCGACCGGGCATCTGCTGGGTGCAGCAGGCGGCGTTGAGGCGATTTTCAGCATCCTGGCGCTGCGCGACCAGCTGGCACCGCCAACACTGAATCTGCATCAGCCCGACGAGGCGGCTACCGGCCTCGATTTAGTGGCGTTGACGGCTCGCCCGATGCCGATGGAGTACGTACTCTCCAATGGATTTGGCTTTGGCGGGGTTAATGCCAGCCTGATTTTCCGCCGCTGGCAAGGGTGACGGAAATCATTGCACGATAAATCGTGCCGCTCCGGTTTGATGCGATCGGTAGCGGCGCGATTTATCGCGCTTTTTTATGCGGCAGACAATAAACAATTCCGCAATTCCTCCGATAACTCCAGCAGCAAACTTAACAAAAACGAAAAACGCAGGAGTGGGAAACATGGGATTGGTATCGCGATTGCGGAACGTGCGCATCACCAGAAAATTGTCGGCGGGATTCGGCATCGTGCTGCTGCTGGTGGCGCTTGCCTCCGGGCTGAGTGTGCAGCGCTTTAATGAAATCCATAATATCTATCAGAAAACCAACCTGATTTATGACATCAACATTGAGGTCTTCCAGGCGAAAATTAACCGCCTTAAATATCTCTATGGCGATGATGCGTCAGGCGCGGTGATGGCGAAGTATGTCACGCATGCACAGCAACTGACCGATGAAGCCAAAAAACTTAGCTGGGCAGATGGCGGCACGGAAATCATCAACGACATCAGTACCCAGCTGGCGAGTTTTCAGCAACGCATTGGGGCGATGACCCAGGCAACACAGCAACTCAATAGCCTGCGTGCGCAGCTTGATAGCATCAGCCAGCGGGACACCACCTCACGCTACACGCAACTGATCCGTACCCCGGTTGCCACCCCGGAACTCACCAACCAAATCTATGACCAGTTGTTCGCCATCAGCAACGTGCGCGAAGAAGCGCTGGCGCTGCGGTTTAACGTGAGCGAACCGTTGCGCAAAACGCTGGAAACCCATTTCAGCCAGGCGGAACAAGGGATGAAAGCGCTGCTGGCGCAATTACCGCCGGAACAGCAGGGTGGATTTAACGCGCTGTGGCAGGACACCGAGCGTTTTAAAGATCTCAGCCTGCAGTCAGCACAGGCTTATACGCAACTGCGTAGCGCGGAAGATGGTGTGAAAGTCGCGGGTGATAAAAGCAGTGCGGCGATCAAACAAATCATCACCATCGTGAAAGCACGCAATGATGAACTGGCTAACGGCTCTTCTGCGCTGTTATTGCTGATTGGTGGGCTGGCGATTCTGTTTGGTGTGCTGGTAGCCTGGTACATTATCCGTCAGATTACTCAGCCGGTCTTTCATAACCTTGAACTGGCGGAGCGCATTGCCAATGGCGATCTCAGCTCGCAGTTTGCCACCGATCGGCATGATGAACTCGGCAAGCTGACGTCGGCGATGGGGAGAATGAACGAACGGTTGCGCAGCATGATTGGCGATGTATTAAGCAGCGTTAACAGCGTGTCGCACGCGGCCAGCGCCATCAATCAGGGCAACCTTGATCTGTCTTCGCGTACTGAGCAGCAGGCGGCGGCGGTGGTCGAAACGGCTGCCAGCATGGAACAGCTCACCGCGACGGTGAAAAACAATGCTGAAAACGCCCGTCAGGCCAGCCAGATTGCCGCGGAGGCCACCCGCAATGCCAATCAGGGCGGCGTCGCGGTGCGGGATGTGGTGAGTACCATGGGCGAGATTTCGGAAAGTTCGAAGAAAATCGCCGATATTACCGCCGTCATCAACAGCATCGCTTTCCAGACCAATATCCTGGCACTGAACGCGGCGGTTGAAGCGGCGCGCGCCGGTGAACAGGGTCGTGGCTTTGCGGTGGTAGCAAGTGAGGTGCGTAACTTATCGCAGCGTAGCTCGCAGGCCGCAAAAGACATCGAACAGTTGATCAGTGAATCGGTCAGCCGCATCAGCAATGGTCATCAGCAGGTGGCACGCGCCGGTGAAACCATGGATCACATTCTCAGCAGCATTGCGCGCGTCAATGAAATCATGGAAGAGATTTCGGCAGCCTCGGATGAGCAGAGTCGCGGTATTGAACAGATTGCCCGCGCGGTGGGTGAACTGGATACCACCACCCAGCAAAACGCTTCTCTGGTGAGCGCTTCATCGGTTTCGGCTAACTCGCTGGAAGAACAGGCGGTTATGCTGGAACGTCTGGTGGCACAGTTCCGTTTACAGGGAACTGCCCGCTAAATAAAAAAGGCATCGCAGGCCGCCTGTATGGCCTGCGATGCTGGTTTTACTCGCATATCGTCAGAAATTTATTCTGTTACTTATGCGCAAGGGAAAAAATCTGAAAAAGTCCGCTCGGATTCGTGCTTTTCCGATAAACTGGATTTCTTGACGATCTGATATTTCCCGTGAATGAATTACTACTCACCTGATGATAACCACCTGAAGCGACGGTCTGTTCGCTTCGTCCGTCGCATGTTCCTGATGCGCCAGCTTGGCACGATCCTGTGTTTCTTCCCGATCCTCTCGGTTCTGATGGAAATGAATCGCGGCTTGGCATTCTGTGGTTTGCTGTTTACCAACGCGTTCATCTGGCCCTGGATAGCTTATCGCCTCGCGTTACGGGCAGAAGATTCTACCGCGACAGAGAGACGAAATCTGACTCTGGATGCCGCCTTCGGTGGCATCTGGGTGGCGCTGATGGGGATGAGCCCGATGCCGTCATTTGTCATCATGGCGGTGCTGGCATCGGACCGCTATGCCGCTGGCGGTGGTGCACAACTGCTGGCGGCCCTTCAGGCATTCTTTTGCACCTTTATGGTGGTGTGGTTGTTCGATGGCAAAGGTTTCCATTGGGCGTTCAGTACCCAGACAGTCTGGCTAACGCTGCCTCTGGCAACGGTGTATATGCTGGCGCTGAGCGTAGCTTCCTACAATCTGACCTGGCAATTACGTAAACGTAACCGCGAACTGGAGCGCATCGCGCTGATGGATCCGGGTCTGGAAATCCCCAATCGGCGCTTGTTCGAACGGCGACTGGAGAGTGAATTCCTCAGTACGCGTCGGGGTGACAGTTCCGCCTATCTGCTGCTGATCGATGTCGATAATTTTAAGGCGGTCAATGATACCTGGGGACATGAAGCGGGCGACTTTCTGCTGGCTGAGATCTCAGCGTTGTTGCGCAATTATGTTGGGCTGCAGGACATCCCGGCCCGTTTTGGCGGCGATGAGTTAGGGGTGATTGTGCACCATGCCTGCGACGAATCGGTGGTGGCACTGGCGGAGCGTTTAAAAGAAAAAATTGCGCAGCTGCGGTTGCCGGCATCAGCCGATTTCAGTTGCTCGGTGAGCATTGGCATTGCGGGTGCCGCCAGCGCGGAATCGCTCGGCTACTGGTTGCGTCACGCCGATGAAGCTTTATATCAGGTGAAACGCGCCGGACGGAACGGGGTACGCTTGTGGCAACCCGCGCTGGCTGGCGCGGCCTGAAACTTAATCGAAGCGGGGTTCGCAGTTCACTGGAAAGTTAAAGGAGTTGGCAACATAACAGGCTTCATGAGCCTGATGATGCAGCTCCCGCGCGCGGTCAGCATCTGCCGGATTGCGCAAGGTGATGCGCGGTTTTAAGGTGATTTGCGTAAACCGACCGCGCGTACCTTCCACCATTGTCCCTTCCGCTGCATCCTCATAACCCTCAACGATGATCCCTGCGTCCGCACACAGATGCAGATACCACAATTTATGGCAGGCTGAGGCTGCCGCCAGCAGCAATTCTTCCGGGTTCCAGCGTGTGGCATCACCACGAAAGGCGGGATCGGCACTCAGCGGCATGGTGGGCTTGCCGTTTGCCAGCAGCTCGCCATTGCGGTCATAAGCAGTGTAACTGGCGGTGCCGTCACCGCGATTGCCGGTCCAGCGA
Organism: Pantoea sp. App145; assembly: GCF_047947045.1. Taxonomy (NCBI): domain Bacteria; kingdom Pseudomonadati; phylum Pseudomonadota; class Gammaproteobacteria; order Enterobacterales; family Erwiniaceae; genus Pantoea; species Pantoea sp. App145. Next base: position 490,803 of record NZ_CP133291.1, on the reverse strand, counting down.
ACCGTCACCTGATAATGATGTTCCCGTGCTGCCATCGTTGTCGCTCCTTTTGCTGTTTAAGCCTGATAAATCGTCTGTGCAGAGTTTTACCGATTGTGCGGGAGGTTTTCGGCGGTGACAATCCTTAGTTCTACGCTGCCATCCTGATATATATCAGGCTGGTAGCCTTGCTCAAGATGACGCAGCAGCAGCTGTGTGGCCAGTTCAGCATGCTGGCGTGCGTTCTGGTCGAGGGTATAGGCCAGCACGTCTTCCTGTAATAAACGGTGGGTCACATCATACAGCTCATGGGTGATATAGCAGCAGTGACCAGCCAGACCATGCAGGTGCAGCAGTTCGCTGATATCGCTATTGCTGTCGCCGGAATTATATAAGCCGACCACCTTGTTTGATTGCTGCAATGTCTGGTGTAACAGAGCGCGTATTTTGTGGCGTTCATCTTCACCGGCCAGCACTTCACGCAGCCGCAGCCACGGGGCGCGTTGACTGATGGCATCACGGAAACCGGAAATACGTTGAATATGGGCGCGAAAATCAAAACGGCCACTGACCATAATGACGTCGCCTTCCGTTGGCATACTGCGGCTCATTAATAAACCGGCAGTACGCCCGGCCTGATATTGATTTATTCCCACATGACATAAACGATGAGATTCGGGTAAGTCACTGGCCAGTGAAATCACCGGAACCGATTTTTGCTGGCACTCTGACAATGCCTGGTGAATAACCGAATAATCGTGACCAAAGACAATAATACCGTCGCGTAACTCACTACTTTTATTTATCTTTTCTGCCAGTTTTTCCGGTTGTGATTCCGCCACCAGCGTACGGAATAATTTTATTTTTCGATAGCCAATCCGATCGGCAATATGGGCGAATTCTTCCGCCAGCTGACGGAAAAACCAGGTGTTGTTGCTGCTTAAAAAGACCTCAATTTGCCAGGGTTGCTGTGATTCCTCCGGCAGCAAACGCTGCAAACCCGCCTGACGCGCGGCGCGCAACACTTTGCGAGCTGTCTCTGGCCGGACGCCACCTCGTTCATTTAACACCCTGTCGACGGTCGCAATCCCAACCCCGGCCAGTTCGGCCACTTTAATCAGGGTGAGTTTTTTCATTTTTTCCTCAGCGCACCAGTATAAAAATTGTGCTGCATCATCCGGCAGCAAAGTTTGCGTTTTACATCACAGCAGGGCTTATTTTTGCGCCGTATTATGCTCAGGCGATCATCGCGTGCAAGCGACTAAATGTTGCGAAACAAAAACGCACTGTACAACTTATCGTTGCCGCAATTAAAAAAATCAATGATGGGAAACCATCAAGAAAACCCTTCCAAAATGCAGGGTGAGAAATTAACCTTTGCAACGTTGTTAAATTTTATTTAATTCCTTGATTTGAATGTAAAGGTTATTACCTCGTTGTTATTCTGATTATTAAACGCCCAATGGGCATGTCTGTATTTAATTCATACAGCTTTTCTTTATGGCAAGTTTATCGCCAGGCTAAAACACGTCTGTTATTTAGCCCGGTTAGCAATGTGACAAATTCATTGGCAGGGAAAATATGAAACGCAGAGAATTTCTCACCTCCATCACTGCATTGGGAGTGGCGTCCTCGATGCCTACGCTGGCACAGGCCGACGTTGTTAATGGCGGGCAGCCGTGGGAACCGGGCAAAGTGCAAACGCCACCAGCACCCCCGAAAAAAGGGGGGCTGCAATACCTCACGCAACACGAATTCGACACCGTAGGTGCTATCGCCGAACGTTTTATTCCGGCTGATGATATGAGCATCAGCGGCAAAGACGCTGGTTGCGCCATTTTTATCGATCGTCAGCTGGCCGGTGATTACGGCAATGGTGTGGCGGTCTATCGTCTTGGCCGCTTTGTTAAAGGCACTCCGGAACAAGGCCCACAGTCACCGCTGACTCCCGCACAACGCTATCGTCTGGGCCTTACGGCGCTCGATAACGCGACGCAAAAACAGTACGGCAATACGTTTGTGGCGCTAACAGGTGAGCAACAGGATGGGGTTTTACAGGCTATGGAGAACAACAAGCTGGATCTCGGCCAGCAAGTGGAGACGAAGGTGTTCTTCGAACTGCTGCTGCAAAACGTCCGCGAAGGCTTCCTTTCTGATCCGATCTACGGTGGCAATAAAGAGATGGCCAGCTGGAAGATGATTGGCTTCCCTGGCGCACGCTACGACTTCCGTGACCTGCTGGCGAAGAAAGGGCAGAAGCTCAATATCATTCCCACTAGCCTGATCGATAACACCCTTTAATTCTTTGCCTGCTGCGCAATAACGAGTTCTGAACATGAATAATGTCCGTCCAAAAGCTGATGTCGTCATCGTCGGTCTGGGTTGGTGTGGTTCTTTGATCGCCGAAGAATTGACCCGTGCTGGTTTGAATGTCGTTGCCATTGAACGTGGCCCGTGGTTTGAAACCGCGACTGACTTCCCCCCTTCGATTGATACCGATGAACTGCGCTGGGATACCCGTCGCAGTATGCTGCTGCCGCCCGCAGTGGAAACCACCACGTTCCGTAACAACCGCAGCCAGACCGCGCTGCCGTCGCGGGAGTGGAACCTGAACGAACTGGGCTACAACGTCGGCGGGTCCGGCACCCACTGGGCCGGGATGGCCTGGCGTTTTACCCCGTTCGATTTTGAACCTTACACGCAAACTGTCACCCGCTATGGCAAAAAACAGATCGCCGAAGGTCTGATTTTGCAGGACTGGGGTGTCACTTATGACGAACTGGAACCTTTCTATGACCGTTTCGAGAAGATTGCCGGGGTGTCGGGCAAAGCGGGCAAGCTGAATGGCGAAATCATCCCCGATGGCAACCCGTTCGAAGGCAATCGCAGCAGCGAATATCCGTTACCCGCGCTGGAAAGTATGCGTCTGACCGATCTGTTCCGGGATGGTGCGAAGAAGCTGGGTCTTAATCCATTTATGGTGCCTGCCGGGCAGGCCTCGCGCGCCTATGTCAATCCGCTGGGCGTGCGTATGGGGCCCTGCACCTATTGTGGCTACTGCCTGTATTACGGCTGCGGCAACTTCTCCAAATCCAGCCCCAACGCCTGTGTGATTCCGGCGCTGATGCAGCGTGAAAACTTCACCGTGCTGACGGATTCTGCCGTCGTACGCGTCAATAAAGCCGCCGACGGTAAAACGGCCACCGGCGTGACCTATATCGACAAGAACAAGAAAGAGTGGGAGCAACCAGCGGATATCGTGATTTTGTCCGCATTCCAGATGCAAAACGTGCGCCTGCTGCTGCTGTCGCAAATTGGTAAGCCTTACGATCCGGTGAGCAAAACCGGCGTAGTGGGCCGTGCCTACAGCTTCCAGACCGTGTCCGGTGCCAATTTGTTTTTTGCCGATGAGAACCTTAATCAGTACATCGGGGCCGGTGCGTTATCACAGCAGGTTGATGATTATAACGGTGATAACTTCGACCATACTGGCCTCGGTTTTATCGGTGGTGCGGGCATTCTGGTGGTCGCGCGCGGTGCGCGACCGATTGGTAACGCCGATGTGCTGCCACCGGGTACGCCGCGTTGGGGTAAAGAGTGGAAACAGGCGTATACCCACGCGTTCCAGAACGCCACCTTTATTTTCGGTCAGGGCACCAGTTACTCGCACGAAGATTACTACCTCGATCTCGACCCGGAATACAAAGACGACAACGGCAATCCACTGCTGCGCGTCACCTATGACTACAACGAGAACGACCGTCGCTCAGCGAAGTTCATCGAAGAAAAAAGCGTCGAAATTGGTAAAGCAATGGGCGCACAACAGGTGATTGGCACCAACTCGGCATCGGGTAGCTATTCCCCTTATAACTTCGCCAGCGATCACACCATTGGTGGTGCGGTGATGGGCACCGACCCGAAAACCAGCGTTTTGAACCGTTATCAGCAGAGCTGGGATGTACATAACCTGTTTGTTCTCGGGGCATCGTCCTTTCCGAACAATGCGGGCTACAACCCCACCGGCACCATTGGTGCACTCAGTCTGTGGACGGCGAAAGCCATTATCGAGCAGTACTGGAAAAACCCTGGCCCGCTGGTGAAGGTGTGACATGAAAAAAACAACGATTGCAGGTGGTGTGGTCATTGTGGCCGCCGCCGTGGCTGCGGCATTGCTGTGGCAAAACGGGAACACATCGGCGGATGATGTCGCAAGTCAGGATGTGCTGACCAGCCAGCCGCCAGGTGCTGATGATGTTGCGGCCGTCGCTCGTGGTCGCTATGTCGCGATTGCCAGTGACTGCACGGCGTGCCACACCATGCCGGAGAGCAAATTGCATCTGGCCGGAGGTTATTCGATCAGCACGCCATTTGGTGGCATCTACGCCAGCAACATCACGCCTGATGCGGAAACCGGTATTGGCAGCTGGACCGAGCGGGATTTTTTCCGCGCGGTACGACATGGCAAAGGCAAACAGGGTGAGAACCTTTATCCGGCGATGCCTTATAACGCCTACGTTAAGCTGACCGATCAGGATATGCATGACTTGTGGATGTATATGCGTTCCGTGCAGCCGGTGCACTACAAGGTGCCGGAAACACACCTCGGTTTCCCGTATAACATCCGTCTGGCGATGATGGGCTGGAATCTTTTGTTCTTCAAAAATGCCGGTTTCCAGTCGGATCCGAATCATTCCGCCGAGTGGAATCGTGGGGCTTACTTGGTGGAAGGGCCGGAGCACTGTGCCGCGTGCCATACTGCGAAAAACCTGATTGGCGGTGACACCAGCGATTATTTGCAGGGCAGCAACCTTGCGGAGTGGCACGCACCGGACATCACGCCGAATGATTACACCGGCATCGGTGGCTGGAGCAATGACCAAATCGTGCAGTACCTGAAGCTGGGCAGCAACCCTGTTGCGGTGGCATCGGGTCCGATGGCTGAGGCGGTGACCAACTCGACTCAGCATCTGACCAATCAGGATTTGCAGGCGATTGCGGTGTATCTGAAATCGGTACCGGCTTCAGCAACGCAGCGTCCGCACCCCCTGTCTGCGGATACTGCACAAATGAAGATGGGTGAAAATGTCTATTCGGCCAACTGCAGTGCCTGCCATAACAGTGATGGTGAAGGCATACCCAACCTGGCGAGCAGTCTGGCAGGGAATCCGGGGCTGATGGCTGAAGATACATCATCAATCATCACCACCGTGTTGCAGGGTGGGCGCGGGGCTGTCACCACCGGCAATCCTACCAGCGGTGCGATGCCATCCTTTGCATGGAAACTCTCGGATACCCAAGTGGCGGCGGTAGCGACTTACCTGCGTAACAGCTGGGGCAATGCTGCGCCCGCGGTGACCACTGACGACGTGGCGAAACAGCGCACATCACTGCGGCTGCCTGCGCAAATGGCAGAACATTAATCGTTAAACCTGTGCGAAAACGCGCTGCGGAATTGTAGCGGCGCGATTTATCGCGACTGATGTTGTGATTCTGTACAAATCATCAAAGTATCACTTCGCATAATTCGTCATACCGAAACACATATGCTTCAGGAAAGTAGCATCAGAAATGCAAGAAATCACGACTTTTTATAAGGTTAGTTAGTGTCAGGTCCATTTATTAATTGAGATATATTCAGTTCTGGATTTTTTTTAATTTGTACAAGGATAATATCCTTGTACAAATTAAATAGGCTGCTTGTATAAGATGGCGGGGAATATCCTGGTGTTTGTGGGAAAATAACTCTCCGATAGCATTTAACATGTTCGTCAGGAAAGAATTTCCCACAAAAGGAAGAAGTAAATATGGAATATTTGGATGTTTTCGTTACTTGCGGCGGCTGATTTTTCCACCTTTTCGGCCTGCTTCGATGGCGCGTTCCGGGTCATTGCGGAAGTTTCCGCCACTCATCTGACCACCTTTGCGACCCGCTTCAGCCGCGCGCTGCTTATCTTCTGCAAAGTTACCTGAACCACCACGACGTTGTGTCATTGTTTATTCCTCATCGATGTATTTGGCGATTAACGGTACATGCTTCTTTTACCTCATGAAGCAAGAGTAACTGTAGCGGTGATTTTAATTATCGTGGTCTAGGAATAATCCTAAGTTTGCAGTTTTGTCGGATTTAAATTCTGTTGCGAAAATTATTTTCGTTGATTTCGATAGCTACAAAATAATTCCCAGCCTAATGTTCTAATCGCCGATGTTTAACCGTTGTACTTCCTCCGGCAGTTCGGCAGGGACATGTTCTTTCAGCCAGCAACACAACGCTTCGGTCTGAGAGGTTTTCGCGCAGGCGCGGGGCCAGACAAAATAATATCCGTCACCGGTTGCCACCGCCTGTGTAAAAGGCAGCGTCAGCAATCCATCGCGCACCGCCGTGAGACTCAACATCAGGTCACCCACCGAAATACCGTGGCCGCTGATTGCCGCCATATTGCCTTGTTCCAGTGTGTCGAACACCTTGCCCTGCCAGAGATTGGGGGCGGGGGTGTGCCCGGTGGCGTGCAACCAGCGTCGCCAGTCGCGCCGATCGGCCGTGGGATGAATTAATTCACAGTTGGCAAGATCCTGCTGCGCCTGGTGTTTCAGGGCCGGGGCACATAGCGGAATCAGCCACTCTTTAAATAACAACCGACTTTCGCTATCAGGGCCAAAATCACCGTTGCCGAGCAGGATAGCGCAATCAAAAGGCTCACTGCTGAAATCGACACTGTCGGTTTCCATCCAGACGCTGGTGATTGCCACGGGTTGTGTTGAGTTTCGCTCACGATAGGCCTGCAATACATCGAGCAACCAGCGCATGGTCAGCGTTGACGGTGCTTTCAGACGCAATGCTTTACCCTGCTGGCTGAAGGCGGCACAGGCACGTTCAAGGTTGTCGAATCCCTCCTGCAATTGCAGCGCCAGTATTTTTCCCGTCGGGCTGACTTCCACCTTTGGCCCACGTCTGATGAAGAGTTCACAGCCAAACACGGTTTCCAGCGTACGGATATGACGGCTGATGGCTCCGGGGGTGACATGCAACACAGCAGCAGCCTGGCTGAAGGACCCAAGCCGGGCCGCACAGGCGAAGGCGCGCAGAGCATAGAGAGGTGGAAGCGACATCATCGTCTTCTATTGTGAGTAAAACTCATATTCAACGTCAGTTTTATCCGTTTTTCAACTGGATCAGAGCAGGGGATACTGGCGCTTCCTTTTTCTCCGCAGATGTCGCTTATGAACCTGGTGTTGCTCAGTACCTATATGTTGACCGTTCTCACCCTATTAGCGACGCCAGGCCCGGTGGTGGCGCTGGTAACCGGCACCGCTGCACGCCACGGTACACGGCGGGCCTTTGCTACGGTGATGGGCACACACGGTGCGTCGCTGGTGCTGATTATGCTGGCAACCCTGATGCTGGTTGGATTGGTTTCGATCAATATACTAAGTTTGCGCATCGCGGCGCTGGTGGGATGCGGTTATATCGGTTTTGGCGCATGGCGGGGATTAACCGCGTCAGCATCACCCGCAGGACAGCAACATGTTATGCAGGGCGGGGTGTGTCAGGGTTTTTGGGTCGGGGTGGCGAATCCGAAAGATATTCTGTTTTTCGCCGCGCTGTTTCCTCAATTCATCAGCGTCACGCCTCACGTCAGCACCAGCCTGATGCTGCTGACAGTGGTGTGGATGGTGTTCGATTTCAGCGTGATGACTTGCTATATCCTGGTGGTACGTCACTGGGTGACGGGCAAACAACAACGGCGGCTGGAGGTGTTATCCCAATGCTTTCTGCTGCTGATTGCCCTTGCTGGCGTGGGCTATAACCTGTGGGAAATGTTCTAAAGGTCAATCACCAGATTGCGCGACAAACTGCGCGAACAGCACAGGGCGATATATTGCTCTGCCGCGCTTTTCTCGGCGTCTGATTGTACCGTATCGCGATGATCGGCTTCCCCTGCGGCCACGCGCGTCAGACAGGCACCACACATACCCATCTCGCAGGAGAGCGGAACATCGACGCCGTTTTCCAGTAACACCGTGGCGATGGTTTTTTCTGGCGGCACCGGCCATTGCTGACCACTGGAGGCGAGGGTGATGGTAAAACTCTCTTCGTTGCCACTCGTCAGGGCAGTCGTCAGGGGCTTAAAGGCCTCAATATGGATATTCTCCTCATGCCAGCCGTGCTGCGTTGCCGTGGTACGCATATGGGCCATAAACCCTTCCGGGCCACACAAATAAAGATGGGTATCGTCTGCCGGTTCCAGCAACTCTGCCGGGACATGATTACGCGGACTGCGTCCTTCGCTGCTGTGCCAGATTTCGCAGAAACCGTGTTGAAAGGGTTGGGATAATTCCGGCAAAAAAGCTTCGTCACCCCGTTCCCTGACATAGTAATGGAGCACAAAGGGGACACCGGCGGTTTCCAGCGCCTGCGCCATGGCATACAGCGGTGTAATACCGATACCCGCTGCCATCAGAATCACTTTTCCAGCGAGAGTGAGCGGGAAAAGGTTACGTGGCGGAGAAATGTCAATCACCTGGCCAGGGCGCAGGATATCGTGCACGTAGCGCGATCCACCGCGTGATTGCTTATCGCGCGCGATGCAAATCTGGTAATGGCCGGTGTTTTCGCTGTGTCCGGTCAGCGAATATTGCCGTACCAGCCCCTCACGGAGATGGACATCGATATGCGCCCCTGGCTGCCAGCAGGGTAAAGGCTGCCCATTTTCTGCCACCAGATTAATCCCCAGATTGTGACGACCCTGGCGATAAATCCCATCAACCACGACCCGTAACATGTTGCTCATCATCGCCTCCATTACACCAGGAAAAACTCACCAAAGCCCATACGTTTCAGGCCGCGACGATAGGCGATCGAGCTGCGATCTGCCGGGATATGTGCCTCCAGCGTCAGGTCAAGCGGCAGGCGTTCTGGCATTTGGGTTTCCACCATCAGCCGGTCCTCTTCGAACACACGCTGGTTAAAGGCGTGGACATCTTCCACCGGAATGTGCAAATCAAAATTGCGGGCAATCGGGGCGAACATGCGGGTTTTACGTGCTGAAACCGGTGACGCCGCATTCATGATTACCAGTCGCGCCTCGCCGGGAAAATGGATAGTCAGCGTGGCAGTGAAGGGCAGGTGCATCTCAAAATGACGCAGCCACTCGAAGCCTTCCGGCGCCTGCTGGCCGCTGTCGGCGGCGAAGTTACTGACGGAACTCCAGTAATCCACCGCGAAACCATAGGCGGTTTCGATGGGATTATAAGGCGGAACGGTCTGGTTCGCCGGGTCGGCAAAGGTTTCGGTATGCACCCAGGCGAAATGCGCCACATCGAGAAAGCCTTCCACCTGACGACCGGCAAAGCCGTTAACATCAAAGCCCGGGCAGTTAATCTGCTGGAATCCGGCATCATCCCAGTGCGGCATCACCGGCAGCGGAGCGGGGTTGTCAGCGTCCGGGGCCATGCACACCCAGATCAGCCCGTAACGTTCTTCCACCTGATAATTGATCAGGTTGAGTTTGGCGGGGATCGGTTGTCCAGGGCTGGAAGGGATACGGTTACAACGCCCGCCTTCACCGAAGCGCAGGCCGTGATAAGGACACACCACCCCTTCTTCATCATGAAAACCGAGGGTCAGTGGCACACCGCGGTGCGGACACACATCGCGTGCCACCACCACCTGACCTTTGATGCGATACACCACCAGCTGCTCATCCAGCAGCACCGCTTTGGTGGGGGCACCGGCGATGTCACAGGAACGTGCCACCGGATGCCATTGGCTTGCCAGACGCAACCAGTCATCAGGTTCAAAAGTGCAGTGGGCGGGTGGGGTGATGGTGTTCATAGCGATGTCCTGTCGGTTGCTCACATTAAAAGACTTCATTTTTGTCTGGTCATTGTTGATAATTATCCCTGTACAAATCCATCAGCATTAATTCAATTATGTGTTGCAAAAATTAGTACAGGTGAGACATGAGTCCATTTTCCCGATTCGCGGTTTATTTTGCCGAGGTGGCGCGCAGCGGCAGTCTGCGCAAAGCGGCGGAGAAGTTGCATGTATCGGCATCTGCCATCAACCGGCAGATTTTGCAGGCAGAGGAAGGTTTCGGTACACCGCTGTTTGAGCGTCTGCCTGATGGTCTGCGTATGACGACCGCCGGTGAATTGTTGTATGACGATGTGATGCGCTGGCAGCGCGAGTTCCGCGTCACTCGCCAGCGTTTTGATGATATTCAGGGGCTGAAACGCGGCAATGTCAGCGCCGGACTGGTGCAGGCGTTGACCAGAGGCAGAGTGGCCGATGCGCTGGCGGAAATCGCCCGGCAACATCAGTGGCTGCGGCTGGAGCTGACGGTAGACAATAGCCATGCCATCAGCCAGTTAATCCGCCAGGCGGAAATTGATTTTGGCCTGATTCTCGATCCCGCCGGACAAAGCGGGCTGGAAGTGCTGGCGTTTGTCGAACTGGATATGGGGGTGGTGCTGCCACCAGAACATGCGCTGAGTGGCCGGGCATCGTTATCGCTCAGTGAGCTGAGTGGTGAACGCCATATCATTCCCGGTGAGTCGCTGGTGGTGCATGAACGCGTCGCTGCGTTGTATCGCAAGCAGGGGCTGGAACCGGATAATATCATCGCCTGCAACGATATTCGGCTGATCCGCAGCCTGATTGCCCAGGGCACCGGTATCTGCGTGTTAAGCCGACTGGATGTGATGAGTGAAGTGGAAGAAAAGCAGTTGAACTTTGTGCCGCTGAAAAACAGCGTATTGCGCCCCCTGACGCTGGCACTGTGTACGGCACCTTCCCGCCAGCTGTCGCGTGCCGCACAACGGGTGATTCAGCGCATTACCGAAGTGATTGATGAGATGACGCCGCCCGGTGGCTGAGCGTCTCACCTTCGCTGATACTTTTATCCGACAGCACGGCCGCCATCTGCACAGGCGAGAGGGCGATTTTTACTCCATTGTCATCATGCATAATTAGCGTTCCGTTGCTGGTTGAAAACAACCTGTGCTTTAACGGTTAACGCTGAGGTGGAAACGCCGACCAGGTCAATAACCACACGGAGCCGTAGCGGCGCGATTTATCGCGCTATTCTGTGCACGGTGCGTAAACCCCGCGTGATAAATCACGCCGCTACAACCCGCTGCGATAAGTCAGTTCGGGTTTTCTTTTGCCTGTTTCGGGAACTTGTTGCGCAGTTTTTGCAGTTTGGCGGGGATATTCATCATGCAGAAGGCATTTTCCTGGCCCTCTTTTTCCCAGAAGTTCTGATGGTAATCTTCGGCTGGATACCATTCGCTTAGCGGTTCAAGCGTGGTCACCAGAGGCTTACCGATTTCAGCTTCTGCGCGTGCGATACCCTGTTTAGCGGCAATACGTTGTACTTCAGAGGTGGGGAACAATGAAGAACGGTAGCGGGAACGTTCAACGCCATCTTTGATATTCGGCTGGCTTGGATCATGAGTCGCGAAGTGGATATCCAGCAGATCGTCGTAGCTGACGATGTCGGCATCAAACACGATTCTGACCGCTTCAGCATGGCCGGTGGTATCGCTATACACCTGGTCATAAGTCGGAGAGGCCACATGGCCGCCGATATAACCACTTTCCACTGAGATTACACCATCGATGGACTGAAAAATCGCCTCGGTGCACCAGAAGCAGCCACCGGCAAAAATCGCGCTTTCACTTTTCACGCTAATATCCTGACCCTGAAATAAATGATGGCGCTACCCTACATCACTGGCAGGGAAAGCGCCATCGTCCGACATGTCAGATGGCCGGGTATTCTCCGGTGCCGTCCGGCCACGGCGTCAGCAGGTCAAATCCGCTTTCCGTCACCGCCACGGTATGCTCCCATTGGGCTGACAACGAACGATCTTTTGTCACCACCGTCCAGCCATCGGACAACACGCTGGTGCCCGCCTTACCGGCATTGATCATCGGTTCGATAGTGAAAATCATGCCGGCTTCCAGCGGCATCCCCGTTCCTGCTGTACCGTAATGCAGAATTTGTGGGTCACCATGATAAATTTCACCGACGCCGTGACCGCAATACTCACGCACCACCGAAAAACCGGCTTTCTCCGCGACCTGCTGGATCGCTGCGCCAATATCACCCAGCGTTGCGCCGGGTTTCACTACGCGTATGCCAGCCACCATCGATTCATAGGTGATCTCCACCAGACGTTTGGCGCGCACTGACGGCGTGCCAACGAAATACATCCGGCTGGTGTCGCCGTACCAGCCATCTTTGATGATCGCCACGTCGATATTAACGATATCGCCGTCTTTCAGCTTCTTCTCCCCCGGAATACCGTGGCACACCACATGATTAACGGAAGTGCAGGTGGTACGGGTATAACCGTGATAGCCGATATTGGCCGGAATCACCTTTAATTCGTTAACGATAAAATCGTGACAGATGCGGTCCAGTTCGTCGGTCGTGACGCCGGGTTTGACATAAGGGGTGATCATTGCCAGCACTTTGGCGGCATCATGACCGGCAGCGCGTGCCAGTTCAATTTCCTGGGGTGAATGCAATTTGATGTCGTTCATTGCGCGGTTCCCTGCGGTGTCAGTAAAGAGGTGTTAAGCAGCTTAGCCAGATCGGAGCCGCCATCGATTTCTACCCGCATCAGCAGACGTGTCAGTTCCTGATGGCTTAATTGTGGATAGAGTTCGGCCAGCATGCCGATTTTCATCCAATGCTCCGCCTGAGCGTTGATCGAGCGGCTTAACGCCGTGCTCGCTACGCGCAGATTCTCGTGCATCAGATCGGAGATTTTTACGATACCCATCACATGGCCTATATGAAACGTATATGGTTTATATATAGGTTACGCCGGGCGCACTGATTTTGAAAGATAAAGTTTTCGCTGGCACGAAAATGCATCTGCGAACTTCAGGTTACGTCTTTGTCGGGAAACGTGCGGCGATAGCGCGATAAACGTCAGCTAAACTGAGTGCATCGTAGCCAATGGCGGCTACCCGAAATCACTAAGGAGTGCCCATGTCTTATTTCCAAGGTAAGTCTGTCCTGGTGCTCGGCGGCAGCCGGGGAATTGGTGCGGCGATTGTCCGGCGTTTTTGTGCTGAAGGCGCTAACGTCATCTTCACCTATGCCGGATCGCCCGATGCCGCCAGACAACTTGCTGAATCAACGGGTAGCCAGCCTTTCCAGACTGATAGCGCAGACCGCGATGCCGTGATTGCCCGCGTAAGGGACTGTGGCCCGCTGGATGTGCTGGTGGTCAATGCGGGCATCATTGCCTTCGGCGATGCGTTAGAGCAGGATCCTGACGAGGTTGAACGGCTTTTTCGTATCAATATCAATGCACCTTATTTTGCCTCTGTCGAAGCAGCCCGTCAGATGCCAGAAGGTGGGCGCATTATCATTATGGGTTCAGTAAATGGCGATCGCATGCCGATACCCGGCATGGCGTCTTACGCCCTGAGTAAATCTGCCTTGCAGGGCATGGCGCGAGGGCTGGCACGTGATTTCGGCCCGCGTGGTATCACGATCAATGTGGTGCAGCCTGGCCCCGTCGATACGGATGCAAACCCGGCGGAAGGGCCATTAAAAGATCTGATGCACGGGTTTATGGCGATTAAGCGTCATGGGCGGCCTGAAGAAGTTGCAGGGATGGTCGCATGGCTGGCTGGCCCGGAAGCGGGTTTTGTCACCGGGGCAATGCATACTATCGATGGCGCATTTGGTGCCTGATTTATCCCGGGTTCGGGAACATTCGCCCGCGCTGGCGGGCGTTATCATGCGCTTCTGACCATCTCAAGCAATGCCTGTAAGGCGGGGGATGTATTGGATTTGAGAAACGCCACGCTAACACCGATTGACAGCGTGCTGGCTTCCGGTTTCAGTTCGCGAAACACCACCCCCTGCCGTTTAATATTCCTCAATGAGGAGGGAATCAGCGCGAACCCTTTCCCTTCGGCAATCAATCCAAGCAGGATGTGATGATCCGGTGGTTCTGGCAACATCGTTGGCCGGAAAGCGAGTTTATCGAAGAATGACTGGCAATAATCATAAAAGCCGGGATTCAGCGGACGCTCAAACCAAAACATTGACTCGTAACTGAGATCGCTGAAGCTAACTTTGCGTTTACGCGCGAGGGCATGATGCGCAGGCAGGGCCACCACCATCGATTCTCGGTGAACGACTTCTGTAGCAAGCTCGGCAGTATCGGTATGTAAACCAATAAATGCCACATCCATTACGCCGTTCCTGATATCCCGCACCAGGTTGATTGAGTGATTGCCTTTGGTGATGAGCTGCCATTGGGGAAAGCGTTGCTGAAAGCGGGAAAAAACATCGGGAAATACGCTTCTGTCAAAAACAGTGGTGTAGCCAATAACGATTTTTCCCTGAGTCACGTCTTGTGCCGATCTGGCCGCCGCAATCGCTTTTTCTGCCTGTGCCAGTGTGCGTTTCACTTCCGGAAGAAATTTTTCTCCTGCCGCTGTCAGGGTGACACCACTCCCTGTGCGTATAAATAATTCAACGCCCAGCTGTTCTTCTAATTGCCGGATTTGTCTGCTGAGCGGTGGCTGAGAAATATGCAGACGCCGGGCAGCACGCCCGAAGTTACGCTCCTCACTGACTGCAAGGAAGTAGCGGAACTGGCGAAGATCGATAGAAGTATTCATACCGAAAAGGTATCACAGAAAGGGTATTCGCCACATCCTTTCGCGGGTTGTAGAGTTCGTCAACTTAATCATTTCAGGAGAGAACTATGTCAACATCAACTCGCTATGATTCAGGTCTGGCAACGTTAAAGCAGGTTGGCGGAGCCGGCTATGATGGCCCACTGAATCAATTAAAAGATGTCGCACCGGATCTGGCCCGTTTTACGGTTGAATTTTGCTATGGCGACATCATGTCACGTAGCGAGCTTGACTTGCAGACCCGCCAGTTGAGTACCGTCGCGGCTCTTGCGGCAATGGGGAATGCGCAGCCACAGCTCAGGTATCATATTGCGGGAGCGCTTAATGCAGGCTGTAAGCCTGAAGCAGTTATTGAAGTGATCATGCTCTGTGCGGTCTTTGCGGGCTTTCCTGCCGCCGGGAACGCCATACTGGTGGCTAAAGAAGTTTTAGCCGAACGTGGCTCCTCTTTTCAGCCAGTAATGCAAGCTGCCTCTGACAACCGCTACGCAACTGGCATGGCGGCACTGGAAGCGATCAGTGCCGGAGCGGGTAAAAACGTTACGCAAAGCCTGATGGGGATAGCGCCTGACCTGGCCCGGTTTGTGGTTGAGTTTTCATACGGGGATATCTTGTCCCGGACGGTGATCAATCATCGCACTAAAGAACTGGCTATTGTTGCTATGCTGACTGCGCTTGGCTCGGCTCTGCCGCAGTTAAAAGTGCATATCAGCGCAGCGCTTAATGTTGGGGTAACCCCGGTTGAAATTACCGAAGTCATACAACAGATGGCTATTTATGCCGGATTCCCGGCGGCGCTTAACGGTATCTTTGCAGCGAAGGAAATCTTTAACAACACGAATACCGCTCGCTGACTTTTCGGTGTAGCAACTGAAAGTTCGACGTTTTTCAAGACCAGCATTCATGTTAACGGAAAGAAAAAACCCGCGAATCGCGGGTTAAAATGCATCAGATTCGAAACCAGGAAAACTCTCGTTCGCAGCACGTTGCTGTGTGTGCTTTGCGTCGCTATATTAGCAACGGCCAGAAAGATGTAAAGATAATGTTAAATGAAGAAAATCGACCGTGAGGATTAGTTTTTTAATCAGAGAGTATGACGATAGCTGTGAGGTAACGAGAGTGCAGTCTTTCGTTCCGCATCAGGTGTTTAACAAAATCATCGCCTGCACGATTGCGATGCTCTTGCTTTGAGGAATATCCAGGTTTAAACCGCAATTCTTACCGGCTTGCCGACCAGTCACCAGTAATGAGCGGGGTTCTCATGCTCTTTCATATCCAGAGTGAATAATCTTAATGGAAATTTGAAGTGATGTTTTAAAATGTGGTTTATGATTTTGTTAATACAAGCAGTAAAGAGAAGTTTGCTTTGTTCATGGAATGAATTGAAGGAATAAAGCTCTTTTTTGTGAATATTTAGACATTTTAAAAGCCAGTAGAGAATGTAAAATTCCAACGGAGCATCCCTGCTCCAGCGCCTGTCATCCCTGAATCAGTTAGCGCAGATCAGGAGCCGCGATTGTTATGCTGGCCGCCTTTTTTACCTGCGTCTGACGCTCTGTCACGGTCATTTTTAAAGTTACCGCCGCTGTTCTGGCCGCCTTTCTTTCCTGTTTCGGATGCTTTGTGTTTGTCTTCATCGAAATTTCCTGAACCGCCTCTATGTTCAACCATAATATATCCTCTTCATGAGTAAAAAATAACATGACGGTCAACTCACATCACATGTGTGTTACGCAATTAATCCTAATGCAATATTCCTTTAGTGCAAGCGGTGAGAAAAATGAAATGGCTTTTTTTACGGATTTAACTGAAGGGATTGGCATAATGTTCTGTGCTGCAAGGGATTATTTTTTTGTAAAATATATCCGTTTCGTTAATGCGATGGCGCTATTGGTGTTAATTGATGCTGTAAAATAAGATAGGCTTCTGTTGTTTGCCTGTTTAAATTTCGGGCCTGTTTCTGAGAATCGTCTTAATAAAAGGGGCCAAAAACGGTGGCCTATTTTCGCTGCTGGCACATGAATCCGAATGTATCAGCGCTGGCGTTTCATCTGAAATAATCATGCAGTTAAGAGGAAGAAAGAAGAGGGCAATGATGTGTCCCTCGCTGTGCTGCGCCAGATTCGGCACAGCACAGCCCAAAGTTACACCAAAGGCAAAATGTTGGCGGAGTAATTTACCGGATTGCCATTATCATCGATCACGTCATATTTAACTTTCTCCCCTGGTTTGAACACCTCGCTGAGTGGCACGACTAACTGGGATTGGGGCTCAATAAGGAGATTTTTTAAATTATCGTGACTGCCAATGGTGGCATTGATACTCATGTACCAGGGAGTCGGATTCTTTACAATCAACTGCCTGTCTTTTGCCATAAACTGGATTTTTGCCGGGTCGGCAATCTGCGGTGCATTAAGCCCTGCAGGTCGTACAAACACCTTAAGCCGAATCCGTAAGGGCAACACCACCTTCTTCTCAACTTTACTCATATCGCTTTTCAACGAGGGTATCTGATAGATATTCAGCCAATAGAGGCTTTCTCTGTCAGCAGGAATAGACCCCCTTGATGTTAACATCAGACGCAGTGAACGGAGTTCACCAGGAAACATCTTCATAACAGGCGGTAAAGCTATCACGGGTGTTCTGCTTTGATCTGGTGAGGCATTGATGTCGCCATCATCAGTCCATACCTGAACAATGGTTGGGCTTTCACTGCTGTTAACTAAATTAATCGACTGCATATTCGCCGAGGCGTTAAAAATAACCCTCGTTTTGTCAACATTGACTACAGCAGAGGCAGTGAAAGTAGCCATCGTCATTATTAAAATCATTGTCTTACTGAAAGCTGATGACAACTTGCAATTGTGCATTGACTGTTCCTGCTGTAATAGTTTGCCCATCGATGGCTTCGAGAGATGCGGTGAAATCCCCGCTATAGATGCTGGTGGAGTCTGATGAAACCAACGTGGTGAGATCTTTATAGGCATACCACCCACGGGTATTTCCTGTTCCGGTGCTGGTGAGGTCTGGCAGCAGATTTATTGCTGTGCCGTTACTGTTATAGATTTTGATTCCTACGCCAGATGCCACGCCGCTGCTGCCATAATTGGTATCAAGCAACCAGGTTAGCCCGCCGCCAGAAGTGACCAGGCCCAGATTCGTTGCCTGGGTGACAGCGTTTGATTGGTTAACTAAAAAACCCATCGCGACATTTGCAGAGCTTGAGGAGGATGTACTGGTGCTGGAAATAGCACCTGACTCACACTCAATACTGACTGAGAAGGGAGCCTGACTGCTGCCACCGGCCGAAAGTGTACTGATACTGACCGTAGGCAAAAGGACCACGGAAGGATAATCCTTGACCTCGCACAGTGCGCCACGCACATAGGTCACGTCACTGTAGCTGCTCCAGGTACCTGGCCAGTTGCCATACCAGCCATAAAAATAGCTGGCGCTATCCATACCGACCGTAAGGCTATTGGTATCCAGTCCCGGACCTTTGAACGCAATATATCCCCTCGGCTGGCTCCTGGAATCAAGCCAATAGTTGCTGGAATTATAATAATAAGTCGTTGAATCGATCTTAAACATTTCATACAGCACATTACTGAAGGCGCTGGCGGGTATGTAAATATAAGTACCATCGGAGTACCAATTATCGGATGTTAATTGCCGTTGCTTCCAGTAACGGCTGTAATATTCTCCGGTGCTGAGGTTAGTCATGCGCACAGCAACATTTTTGGCCTGATCGTAATATGCCCCGTCCACTTCAGAAGTGGTATATTTTCCGGTGTAGCTGTCATCGCCATTGGTTGCATACATTTCATATAAACTATCGGCGTCGGCGACATCACAGCGATATAAAATCTGATTGGCTGTGTACGCTGTATTACTGGCCGAGGTCAGGAAGTTACCGACAGCGCTTGCCAGCAATGTGCCAGAAGCCTGGAATGTGCTGCCACTATTGATGCTTATCACCGCAGGTAAGCCTATGTTGCCATTGCAGGTATCACAGGCTCCTGTCCAGGACGTTGCCGTATATCCTGCCGCAATCGCGGCAGAAGATAAGGAAGAGGAACTGGTGACTTTGGTGCAGCTCGCCTGAATTGAGAAGCTAATAAAGTAAAAAATAAATAATATGGGGAAATAAATTTTTAAACGCACAGGGTTATTCCTTGCTGCATGAGCTATTGAGGTGAATAATTCCTTCGTCATCACGTCCTGTAATCTGATAATTGACGTAACAGGTGCTGGTGGCTGATTCGCCCCAGTTCACTTTTAATGTGCCGGAATCATGGGGTACGCGGGCATATAACTGTCCGCCCTGGCCAACAACACCAATTAATGTATTATCAGCATCACGAACTTCAGCGCCCATCGGCGGAACTTCACCATTACGCATCATCAGATTAATGAGCACGGCTTTACCTCGGATAGTGGCGAAGTTAATTTTCGCCACTGCACCGGCATAGGGCACAACTCGTTGGCTACCACCACTCAGTTCTGCATCCGAACTCATATTCAGCGTATCGAGACTGACCGTATTGGCACGATAAGGTGTCAGAGAGGGCAGAATGGCGTAGCCAAAGCTATCGACTACCGCGCCCTGACCATTGCGCACTGCTGCACCTTGAGCACCATCAGCATGGATTAAGGCAAATGTATCGCTGGTGTAAGGGCCGAGGGTGACCCCGCCGCTATGAATCAGGAGGGTTCCTGATGCCCCCAGGCCTGCCTGCCGATAGTTACTTCCCTGACCATAATTGGCACGGAAGTTACCCACGCGCGTATTCTGCTGAACGCTGCCACCAAAGGTGGTGGAATTGCTGTTGCCGTCCGTACGATCCTGATCGGTACCTGCGTAGACTGAATAGCTGAAGTCGCGGTTTTGTCCGGCAGAACCGGTTAATGAAACGGTTGAGGAGCGGGTTTCCTTCGATTGGTTATAGTTGTATGCCACTGACGACAGGTTGTTGCCCCAGTTCAGTGGAATAGAAATATTCAAAGAGACGGTATTTTCCGTGTATTTCTGTTTGCTGGAGTCATCATCGGAATCATTGACGCTAACATTGTAGCGATCGTAGTTATAGGATGTGCGTTGCCGTGCGACATTGAAGCTATAGCTAATCTTTTTCCAGGTATTGCTGTATCCCATCTGCAACTGTGTAATACGTGACTGATTATTATAGTAATCTGCTGTGCTGGCATTCAGGCTAACCATTCCCAGACCATCAAAAGACTGGCTGAGGGTGGCCGATAAGCGATTGCGCTGATGCAAAGTATCCGAGTAGTAGCTGACGCCTGATTGGCTCTGGCGCCTCACGCCCAGCACATCTTCCAGGTCTCTGAACCCGCTGGTGGAATAACGGTAAGCGGCCAGCACCAGGTTAGTGCCTGTCTGGAATGTTTTGCTGTAACTGACTTCGGCACGCCAGCCAGTGACATTTTTATTTTGCTCGGCTTTGGCATCGGAGAACGTGGTGTTAACACCCAGCGCACCCGCTTCGGTTGCCAGCACACCCCCCAACAACCATGCCTGGTAGTCTTTGGCCAGCCGTGAACCCGCAGTGGCGGTCAAGCGGTTGCTGATACCTTTTTGCAGTATCCCTTCAAAGAACGCATTATCCACCGAGTAATATTGCCGTACCCGGCCCAGAGCGAGCGAATAGTGCCAGTTTCCGGGACGGACTGAATCCGGAACCGAGGAGTAAGGCACGGTAAAAGTAGAGGTTTTACCGTTCGCTTCAATCACTTCAACTTCCAGATCACCCTGGCTGCGTGTGTTATACAGATCGTTGATGACAAATGGACCAGGAGGAACCGTCGTCTCGTAGATCACTTTGTTTAACTGTTTAATCACCACGCGTGCGTTAGAGGAGGCGACGCCCCGGACTTCAGGCGCATAACCACGCCGACCCTGTGGCCACATGCGTTCATCAGTCGCCAGTTTGATACCATTAAAGGACAAGCTGCCGAAAAGTGAGCTTTCGGTATAGTTGTCCCCAATTGACATCAGGCTATTGATGCTTTCCAGTGGATGCTGGACCCAGGTTTTCACCGCATTGTAGCGATAACTGCTGCCGCTGCTGCTGGTTTGGAGGTAGCGTAAGTTTCCCTGGTGACGAAATTGCCAGTTGGCAATATTGGTGCCAGCAGTAATACCACTCCATAGATATTGGTAGCTGTACCCGGTACCTGGATTTTCCGTCCAGGTATAGTTGGTGTTATGGCGAATAAATAAGGCCGTCATCCCATCATCCCACTCAGCAGCTGGAATATATCCTCTGGGTGTCCTCTGGAGATCGGCCATTGGAATCATCAATTGCAAGCGCAGGGAGGACTGGTCAAATTCCCACTTTCCGGTTTTTACCCACCATGAAAGGGGATGGCATTGATCGTCATTTTTGCCATCTGGCATTGCTTTGATTTGCATTAACTTAGCGATGGAATCAGGAATACAAGGCTCAGATTTGTTCCCGGCATTATCTGCCGCAAAGTTGATCTTTACGCCAGATTTGATCAGTTGGTTGTTAAGGTAAATATCGACCAAATAGTTTCCCGCAGGCGTGCTGCTCTCATTAAATTTTTCGAGATTCTGGCCAAAAGCCGAGCCTTTGAAGAGTGATGAATCAAAATAATATTCATCACAAAAACCTTTGGCTGGCAAATACGTGGAAATACTTAAAGCGAAAAAAGTGAATTTAACGTTACTGCACTTCAACCGTATAATTTTCACTTATCCTTGCTCCCTGATCATTAATAGCAGCTAGCGATGCCACACCCGCACCCTGCAAGTGTTTACCCGAAGCCGGAAACCAAAATATTTGTTTAGAAAATGGTGCGACCATGTCCGGTCGGGCTTGAAATGTCTGGCCTGCAATTTTCAGCGATACGGTAACAAGTGAGGCATGCCACGGCTGTGGATTATCAATCTCAAGACCATTGCCTTTTTTGCTGTCCCTGATATGCCGAATTTTGAGCCCGTCTAAAATATTGCCCGGCTTACCGACAGCCGCAGGGCGGTAGAAGATCTTGATACGATTGCGTAACATCACCATCATCGCATTTTGTTGTGTCGCGCCTGCCCGATTTGCCGGTGGGATTTGCAGGACATTAAACCAGAAAACCGATTCTCTATCCTGAGGCAGAGATTGATTGCCACTGAATATCACCCGAACAATTTGGCCTGATTTGGGTTGAATACGAAATACCGGTGGAGTGACAATAAACGGCGTCTGAGTTGTCTGTTCCGGTCGGGAATCAATATCACCGTCATCAAACCATGTCTGCATAACATAAGGCAGGTTGTCATTATTTTTTAACTGCACATCAACTGACTTAGCATTCGCCGGATAAATAATACGACTTCCCTGAATGGTGACGCTGGCTTCAGCCGTTACTGAAATAAAGCATGACAACAATAAAAGGGTCAGAACTGTTTTGAATAGCGAGAGATTACGACTTACAAACATACCTGGGTTCTCAAATAGAAAAAGTGCGTATCCTGTAACCGATACGCACCAAAAAATATTACTGATAGCTCACTGCATACTGGAGTGAAGCGACAACCGTACCTGCTGTAGGCACGCCTGTAGCGTAATATTGAACGCTATAGTTGGCGCTGGATTCGGTTTCACCCGTCGCCAGGGTGAGGTCGCCGCTGGCGGTGTATCCGTCAGTCAGGTCAATCACCGTGTCTTGCGGGTCCAGAATCTGAACTTCTACATTTTGCGCGGTTCCGGTGTTGGTCAGGTTGCCGGTTGAACTGACGTTATTACCGACAAAAACGGTTGATACACTGGTTGATGCCGTTGAGTCGCCAGTACAACCGGTCAGGCCCATGGTGAAGGTGGTTTCACCGGCAGTATCACCGCTGGCTGCTAAATCAGTGGTACTTACTGTTGGCATCAATACAACCGGTGACGTGGTGTTGCCATTGACTGTGACGGAGCAAGTCTCAGCGGTGACTTCGCCCTGGAAACTGATGGTGTTATCAGAGGCTGAATACGCAAAACCCGAAACCAGACTTGCGCTCATGATCAGTGACAAACATGTTTTCGTTACTTTGTTAGCCATCGAATAGTTCCTTTATCTCTATTATCTTGAAAGAAGCTTATTAAGACTGATACCGGTTTTTCTGCGGATAGAGTCTTTCATGTTATAAATTTTCTTGACCTCGACCATCAATTCTCTGGAAATCGAAATGAGTGATCGATCATTAACGACCAGATCGAGAAATCTGACTTCATCTTTAGTTAACGGATTTCCTTTATACTTTCCCCCTCCCTTTATGCCGTAATAGGAGTAATTAATTGACTTCTTGATTTCTTCAAGACTTTCCCGACCAGTGATTACGGTGCTGATTGCCTGATCTTCTCTTTTCCAATAAAGGGCGAGTGCCTCCATAGGGGCGTCACAGATCAGAATAATATTCAGTTTTGTCAACCTGAGATAATCTATCCAATTTCTATTGGTGAAATAACGCAGGTTCCTGGCTGAAAAATCAACAAATACACACCCTCTGCAAAATACGCTTTCGTATTGGCCGCTAACAATAGAAAGTACCCCCTTAGTCATGAAGTAATTTCTACCTGGCCATACGGCGATCTTCTGTAGGGGACACCGGTTAAGTAGGTCTGTTGCTTCGCCTGTAAGCTGACAACCAAACTTACAACTGACGCAGCAAATGTCCTCTCTGGTTATGTTCTTCATAAGCTGATCTCGACCGCTTCGTAAGAGAGTTGAGACAATCCTAAGGTTTTAATCCTTCCAATTCAATGGGTTAAAATTGGTTGTGTTTTTGTGGCCTGGGAAAATTCTTAAAAGTAGCCGTAAGCATTTAATGAGAGATGTTATTGAGTTTTCGTAATTTAGGCTTTATCTAAAAGAGTACATAACTCTAATTAGGTAGGATGATTCTGGGGTGTATAGGATATTTCCGGAGAAATTGAAGTTTTGATCAATAAAAAAATCGCATTATTTGCTAAAGTTTTTTTCGAGATTTCGTTCTACCGCATGAAGCATTTTGACGGATTACTTAATTGTTGAGTAGCGTATCTCAATGATAAATAGAATAATTAACTTCCCCGCATGGCGTATGCAGATCTTTTTCACGGAAATTGGATTTTTGTTTCGTGAAGTTTATCGTAATAATTTTTTTGAAATCGTTGATTAAAAACAAAAAATAGCCATGTCTGCACGTCAATGTAGAGTGATTGTATAGTTTTGTCTTAGTCTTTTATCTAAAAGT
Organism: Pantoea sp. App145; assembly: GCF_047947045.1. Taxonomy (NCBI): domain Bacteria; kingdom Pseudomonadati; phylum Pseudomonadota; class Gammaproteobacteria; order Enterobacterales; family Erwiniaceae; genus Pantoea; species Pantoea sp. App145. The sequence continues at coordinate 466,900 of NZ_CP133291.1, read as the reverse complement.
AACTAATTATACAGACAAGCTTGTGTAGGGTCGTAAATAGTGTGGATTCCCCTCAAAGCGTAGTGCTATTTCCGGCATGATCTTTTTCGAAAATTTTATTTTTAAGTAAACGATCAATTAACCAGCTCATGGCGCGTCCGGCGCGTTTTTTTCGCGACCACAACAGGTCTACTCCGACAATCCAGTCCGTATGCGGATACTCCTTTTGCCGTAACTCAGTTAATACCCCTGTCTCCAGTTCGCGCTGTACAAAAATGCGTGGAACCGAAGCCCAGCCGAGTCCGGCAAGGGCCGCATCGATCATTGCATTGTAACTCTCGACACGCCAGACCAGCGGGCTGCCGAGATATTCGGTGCTGGGGATGGTTTTCTGTTGTTCGCCAAAGGTGATATGTCGCCAGCGGTGCAAATCGGCAAATGACACCGGCAGACGTTTCGCGAGCGGATGTTCTGAACTGACCACGTGCACCATGAAAAGCTTGCCTAACTGGGCGAACTCAATGGCATCACTGTCCACCGGACGCGACATGGAGATACCGACATCCACTTCATTTTTCCGCACCATCGCTTCCACATCACCCTGAAAGGGTTCACGGACATGAATATCTACTTGCGGGAAATGCATAGCAAATTCGTATAGCACGGTGGCGACCGTCTTATAGGGAACTTCGATTGCCAGGCTGACATGCGCTTCAGTTTCAATGTTGAAGGCACTGACACGCTGCTCCAGAGCATTGCATTGTTCCAGAACGGTTTTGACATATTCACGCAAGGTGTTGCCTTCCGGAGTCAGGCTTATCTGGCGCGGCGTGCGAACAAAAAGGCTGAGGTTGAACTCGTCCTCAAGATTGCTCATCGCCATATTGACCGAAGATTGTGAGCGCTTCATTACTCGGGCTGCTGCTGAAAATGAACCTGACTTCGCGACTTGTTCGAAGGTCATAAGTTGATCCAATGAATACTTCACGTAATGCCTCACCTTTCAGTTTTATTGAAAGCAGCTGATTATCGGTTGCCATTTTTAATTACATATAGTCGAACGGTCGTTCAGTCAACGTTTTCATTTCTCAGGGGGCAGTATGGAAAGCGTGTTAAATAGCGGGCGGGCGGATAACCCATTGACCTTAAGGCGTATTTTGACGCTGGGATTTCAGCATGTATTGGTGATGTATGCAGGTACCGTGACGGTTCCGCTGATTCTGGCATCGGTGTTAAAACTCCCGGGCAGCGAAACCATCGTATTGATTAATGCCTGTTTACTGACATCGGGGTTAGCCACTATTTTGCAATCGCTAGGGGTAGGGCGTTTCGGTGCGCGCCTGCCTTTGATCCAGGGGTGCTCTTTTGTGGTACTCGGGCCGATGTTGATGGTCGGCCAGCAATATGGCATTACCTCGGTATTTGGTGGCGCGATTGCCTGTGGCTTATTTACCTTGCTTGTTGCACCTGTTTTCAGTCAACTGGTGAGGTTTTTCCCTCACGTGGTGATTGGTTGCGTGATCACGCTAATCGGCATATCGCTAATGCCCGCCGCTGCGATTTGGCTGGGAGGCGGCAATCCTGACGCCCCGGATTTTGCCAGCGTCGATAAGCTGCTGCTCGGTGCCGGAACCTTGATCATTACCCTGATTTTCTACTGCATGACGCGTGGGGTGATTCGTAATTTCAGTATTCTTTTTGGCCTGTTTTGCGGTTCCGCGCTGGCCTGGATGATGGGCATGACCCATTTTTCTGCGGTCTCCAGTGCGGGGTGGGTGGGGTTGAGCATGCCATTCGCCTTTGGCCTGCCTGAGTTTCATTTTGCGCCGATACTGGTGATGTGCCTCTCGATGCTGATTGTGATGACGGAAACCACCGGCAATGTTCTGTTAATCGACAAACTGATTGGCCAACCGACGACCTCACACCGTCTGGCGGATGCGATTCGCGCTGATGGGTTGTCCACTCTGCTCGGAGGTTGCCTGAACAGCTTTCCCTACAATGCATTTTCGCAAAATGCCGGGCTGATCATGCTGACAAAAGTGACCAGTCGGCTGGTGCTGATTGCGGCGGGAGCCATTCTGGTGGGGCTTGGCGTGTTTCCTAAGCTGGGTGCCATCATTGCCGCCATTCCCAGCCCGGTATTGGGCGGGGTAGGGATTCTGATGTTTGGTATGACGATCAGCGCCGGGATTCAGGAGCTAAAGAACACAGATTTTAATAATGAAAAGAACATATTAATTATCGCTGTCTCGATAGCGGTGGGGATCGTGCCGATGGCTTTTCCGGCAATTTTCCATGCCTTGCCTCCGTCGTTAAAGTTAGTCTTCGACAGCGGAATCTTCCTGGGGGGATTCACCGCTGTGTTATTGAACGCGGTACTGAATCGCCATGCCTCGCAAACGGAGCGCACCCATGCTTAATGATTATGATGTTGAATTTATCCGCTTATCCAATGAGGTAGGCAGACGTGCGATTGCGCTGGGAAAACATCCGTTTGGTGCGGTACTGGTGGCACCAGACAATAAAACCGTGCTGCTGACACAATGCAATATCGATAGCGTGAACCATGCGGAATCGACGCTGGCGCGCAACGCTGCAACGAATTTTTCTCCCGAGTATTTGTGGCAATGTACGCTTTATACCGCAGTCGAACCCTGCTGTATGTGTGCCGGGACCATCTATTGGGCGAATATCGGGCGAGTGGTGTATGGCATGAGCGAAGCGCGCTTGCTGGAATGCACCTGCAGCCATGAGGAAAACCCAACCATGAGCCTGGCGGCGAGTGAGGTTTTTGCGCATGGGCAGAAAGCGATTCATCTGGTCGGTCCGATCGATGAGCTGGATGAGGAAATATTTGCGCTGCAAAAATCGTTCTGGCAGCAAAGATAACCCCGTTCAAAATCACGCTGCTGCCGTCAGGAACAGGATGTAGCAGCGTGGTTATCGCGCAATTTATCATCATGTCGTTGATCCCCATCAAACTTTTTAACATCCAATCATTACTCTTAGGCTAACAATCTGTCCCAGGACTTGATTGATGAAATTGCCCCTGAAGACCAGACTCAATCCAGTTGCAGCAATCATTGAGATTCGCTAATTCAGGAGGTTAGTCATGTCATCAGGACAGAATACGCCGCGTGTCTGGAATACGCGGCGCATCGAAAAACAGCGGAGACTGGCATCCGTACCGGTAGCGGGCAAAGTGCTTCCGGGCGATCAACTGGTAGAAATGCTTGAACGGTTGATTTCACCAGGTGACCGGGTGGTGCTGGAGGGGAATAACCAGAAACAGGCCGATTTCCTCTCACGCATGCTGGCGCAGGTCAATCCTGCTAAGGTCAACAATCTGCATATGATCATGCCGAGCGTTGGGCGCAGTGAGCACCTGGATATTTTTGAGAAAGGGATCGCCCGTAAGCTCGATTTCTCTTTTGCCGGTACGCAGAGCTTGCGTATCTCCCAGTTACTGGAAGATAACATTCTCGAAATCGGTTCCATCCATACCTATATAGAGTTGTACTCGCGTCTGTATGTCGATTTAGCGCCCAACGTCGCGCTGATTGCCGGTTACAAAGCCGACCGTAAAGGTAACCTGTACACCGGTCCCAGCACCGAAGATACCCCGGCGCTGGTGGAAGCCGCCGCCTTCCACGATGGCATTGTCATTGCTCAGGTGAATGAACTGGTGGATGACGAATGCGATCTGCCACGCGTTGATATACCCGGCTCGTGGATTGACTACGTGGTGGTGGCAGATAAACCCTTCTTTATCGAACCGTTATTTACCCGTGACCCACGTCTGATCAAGCAGGAACATATCCTGATGGCGATGATGGCCATCAAGGGCATCTACGCCGAACATCAGGTGCAGTCGCTGAATCACGGTATCGGGTTCAACACGGCGGCGATTGAGCTGCTGCTGCCAACCTACGGCGAACAACTCGGCCTGAAAGGCAAAATCTGTAAACACTGGACCCTCAACCCGCACCCCACGCTGATTCCCGCTATCGAAAGCGGCTGGGTGGAAAGCGTGCACTGCTTCGGCGGTGAACTGGGAATGGAAGAATACATCCGCGCTCGTCCCGATATTTTCTTCACCGGTGCTGACGGTTCCATGCGTTCCAACCGCGCCATGTGTCAGCTTGCCGGGCAGTACGCAGTCGATATGTTTATCGGTTCCACCTTGCAGGTTGATGGCTCAGGGAACTCCTCCACTGTTACCCGTGGCCGTCTCGCGGGCTTTGGTGGCGCACCTAACATGGGCCACGATCCACATGGCCGTCGTCACGCCACACCCGCATGGCTGGCAATGATCAACGAGCCTGATCCGCTCCAGCGTGGCCGTAAGCTGGTGGTGCAGATGGTGGAAACCTTCCAGGCCGGGGTGAAACCGACCTTTGTGGAAAAACTGGATGCAGTTGATGTGGCGAAAAGCGCCGGTATGCCGCTGGCTCCGGTGATGATCTATGGCGATGACGTCACCCACGTACTGACGGAAGAGGGTATCGCTTACCTGTATCGCGCCACCAGCCTTGAAGAACGTCGGGCGATGGTGGCGGCGGTGGCGGGTATCACCGATATCGGTCTGGGCGTAGATGCGAAACGCGTCGCCGAACTGCGCCGCAGCGGCAAAGTGGTGTTCCCGGAAGATATCGGTATTCGTCGTTCAGATGCCACCCGTTCTCTGCTGGCGGCCGGTAGCGTCGCTGACCTGGTTGAATGGTCAGACGGCCTGTACAACCCGCCCGCGAAATTCCGGAGCTGGTAATGAAACGACTCTCACCCACCCCGGTTGAACATGGCCTGCAATGGCTGGCGCAGGTGGCGACCGATTGCCTGATTGAAGAAGTGAACCTCACGCCCAAGCCTGGGTTGGTTGATCGTCGCGGTAGCGGTGCACATCACGATCTCACGCTGGCATTGATGGAGCAATCCGCCCGCAGCCTGACACCGACTTTCTACGCGCTGGCGCAGCAAAGCTGGCAACGTCCGGCGGATATCGCTCTGCGGGAAACCATCGGGCAACTGGGGCGTGAAGGTGAGAGACAAATGATGATGGTGACCGCCGGGGTGAATACCCATCGCGGTGCCATCTGGGCACTGGGATTGCTGGTCAGTGCCTGCGCCATGCAGGCAGGGGCGGGTACCAGCCAGCACATCTGTGAGCTGGCTGCTCAGCTGGCAACCTTGCCGGATCGCGCCGCGCCGAAAACCTTCAGCAAAGGGTTACGGGTGGTGCATCGCTTCCGGGTTCCCGGTGCACGCGAAGAAGCACAGCAGGGCTTTCCCCATATCACCCGACTGGCGCTGCCGCAGTTGCAGGCCAGCCGACGTAACGGGGCCGATGAAACGGCGGCGCGCATTGATGCGCTGATGGCCATTCTGACTTCTCTGACCGATACCTGCGTATTGCACCGGGCCGGGTTGCCAGCGCTGCGCGCCCTGCAGAACGGCGCGCGTCAGGTCCTGGCCGCCGGGGGCTATGCACAACCGGCAGGGCGCAGGGCGCTGGAAAAACTGGATAACGCGATGCTGGGGTTCAACGCCTCACCGGGCGGGGCCGCCGATTTACTGGCCGCCACATTGTTTCTTGACCGGATGACGGGCGCTCACGCATTGCCACTCAATGAATAAGAGGTAGCTATGGAACACATAACGTTGTCATACCCGTCCAGCCGCACGCTCAGCGGTAAGGCGCTGGCGGGGGTTGTGGGATCGGGTGATATGGAGGTGCTGTTTACAGCTGACGATAAAAACGTCCTGAATATCGCGATTACCACGTCGGTGAACAACAGTCAGGCGCGCTGGGAAGCGCTGTTTAACCGCCTGTCCCAGCTCACTGATTTGCCTGCGGGCCAGCTGGTGATTCATGACTTTGGCGCTACACCGGGTGTCGCACGTATTCGTATTGAACAGGTGTTTGAGGAGGTCGCTCATGCGTAACGACAGCAGTTTTATTGAGTTACGGGCGCGGCAACGGGCGCTGGCGTTACTCGACGCAGGCAGCACCCGCGAGTTGCTCGATCCTTTCGAAGGCGTGATGTCGCCGTGGCTGGAAAAGCAGGGCATCGTACCGCAGGCCGATGATGGCATGGTGGTAATGAAAGGTACCCGCAACGGTAAACCTACCGTGGTGGTCGCTATCGAAGGCACTTTCCAGGGCGGCAGCATGGGCGAAGTGTCCGGGGCCAAAATGGCCGCTGCACTGGAACTGGCTGCCGAAGACAACCGTAAAGGCATTCCGACTCAGGCAATTCTGTGCCTCGAAACTGGCGGTGTGCGCTTGCAGGAAGCCAACCTCGGCCTGGCTGCGATTGCCGATATCCATGCGGCCATCGTTGACCTGCGGCGTTACACCCCGGTGATCGGCATCGTCGCCGGTACGGTGGGTTGTTTTGGTGGTATGTCGATTGCCGCAGCGCTGTGCAGCTATTTGATCGTCACCCGCGAAGCACGTCTGGGTTTGAACGGTCCGCAGGTTATCGAACAGGAAGCCGGCATTGAAGAGTACGACTCGCGCGACCGTCCGTTTATCTGGAGCATGACCGGCGGTGAAATTCGTTATCGAAGCGGGCTGGTGGAAGCGCTGGTGGGTGATGGCATCAATGCGGTGCAGGCAGCGGTGGACACGGCGATTACGCAGGGCGTACCGGCGCAGCATCGCAGCGATAACTATGCCTTCTATCTGGATCGTTTATCCCGCTTTGATACGCAGCAACAGGCCAGTACGGCCGTGATTCAACAGGTCTTTGCACCGGAGGTGAACAAATGAGCGCAATTAACAGCCGTGGTGAACTGTGGTTTAACCAGCTGACCGCCGGAGCAGAAAGAATGTCGGGCCTGTGCCCCTCGGTGCTGGCAGCTGATGCCGCCGGTGTCCGCTATATCGCCGTGATCCCGGATGCACACAATCGCTACCCGCGAGCCGCCAAAGGGGAAGTGGGGTTACTGGAAGGCTGGACGCTGGCGAAAGTGGTGCACCAGACCATCGCCGCCGATGCCGATAAACCGACCAAACGCCCGATTGTTGCGGTGATTGATGTCCCCAGCCAGGCGTATGGCCGCCGTGAAGAAGCCTTTGGTATTCACCAGGCACTGGCGGGCGCAGCGGGTGCCTATGCCCAGGCCCGGCTGGCCGGACACCCGGTCATCGGGTTGATTGTCGGTAAGGCAATGTCCGGGGCGTTTCTGGCGCACGGGTATCAGGCCAATCGTCTGATTGCCTTTAATGATGCCGGTGTGCTGGTGCACGCAATGGGTAAAGAATCTGCCGCCCGCATCACGCTGCGTACCGTGGAAGCGCTGGAAAAACTGGCGGCGACCGTGCCGCCGATGGCCTACGACATCAGTAATTACGCCACCCTGGGCCTGCTTTCTTCGCTGCTGAATATTGCCGACCCGGATGCGCCGGGCGCGAGCGACCTCCAGCGGGTGCGTGACACGCTGGCTGCCGCGATTGAGGATGCGCGCCGTGATCCACGCCGTGGTTCCGGTGAGGTAGCTGCCAATCGCCAGGCTTCTGCGCAGGTACGCGAACGTATGCGTGCCGCCTGGTAATAAAAAAATAACAAAGACTTACCTGCCGGATAGCGACAGGACCGGGTGTGTGACTCACGCCCGGTGACCTGAAGCATCTGTTAAATGAACACCATCGCGTCAGTATTCACTCTTCTAATAACAGGTGATTTATGACTTACGTGATTCTTCATGCCCTTGCACCCATTTTTGTCATCATGCTGTTGGGTTTCTGGGCTGGCAAGGCCGGGATGGTCGATAACAAGAACGTCTCGTTACTCAATATTTTTGTGATGGATTTTGCCTTACCGGCGGCGCTGTTCAGTGCCACGGTGCAAACTCCCTGGAGCGGTATTGTTGCGCAGATGCCGCTGATTGTGGTGCTGACCCTGGCGATGTGGATTGCCTATGCCGCACTGTATTTCATTGCTGTCGCTGTGTTTAAAAAGTCTCCGCAGGATGCGGCCGTGCTGACGCTGACCGTCGCACTGCCCAACTATGCCGCGCTCGGGCTGCCGATTCTCGGCAGCGTGGTGGGTGAAGGTTCTGCTACCTCGCTATCGGTGGCGGTTTCCATCGCCTGCGGCTCCGTGCTGATGACGCCGTTCTGCCTGCTGATCCTCGAACGTGAGAAAGCGCGTGCTGCCGGTGAAACACAACGTTCAACGCTGGCGATGCTGCCGGTACTGATGTGGCGTTCAGTGAAAAAGCCGATTGTCTGGGGACCTTTGCTGGGTGTGGTGCTGTCAGCATTTGGTGTGAAAATGCCTGACCTGCTGCTGGCGTCGATTAAGCCGCTGGGCCTGTCAGCCACCGCTGCCGCCTTGTTCCTGACCGGGGTGATCCTCTCGGCGCGTAAACTGAAAATCAACACGATGGTGATTAGCTCTACCGTCACTAAGTTGCTGATTCAACCAGCGATAGCCTGGGGGATTGTGTTGGTGTTCGGTTTACACGGCACCGTCGCGGTCACTGCTATTCTGATGATTGCACTGTCTGCTGGTTTCTTTGGCGTGGTATTTGGCAACCGTTTTGGCGTGCAGTCACCGGATGCGGAAGCTGTGCTGTTGCTTAGCTCGCTGCTGTCGATTCTGTCGCTGCCGCTGTTTATCTCTTTAACCGCAGGAATCTGAAAATGAACTTCGCCGCACGTCCACATGACCTCCTCTGGCTGCGCCATGATGCAGCGCTACTTGGGGTGACAGAACCCTGGGTGGCGGAACTGTGGAACCACCAGCAACCGGTGGTGGTGCGGCGTGATGTGAGGAAGGATGGCCTGATTCCGGTTGGCGTGCGTGGTCAGGCACGCCATCAGCGGGCTGCGGGTTGGGTCGCGCTGCATGATGTCACTCACATCATCTCACCCGAAATGCTGGTCGTCCCGGCGAAGTTAAATGACCATCCGACGGTGCAGGCGCTGGTGATGTTGCGCCAGCAGCCCTGGTCGTGGGAATGGGGCGTCACCGGCAGTACCGGCTTCGCACTGGCAACCACTTTGCCGGTGTTGCATCGGGACAGTGATTTAGATCTGCTGATTCGTGCACCACAACCCCGGCAGCCCGTAGATTTTGCCCGCTGGCAACAGGCGCTGGCGGCGTTGCCCTGTCGCGCTGATACCCAGATTGAAACGCCGCAGGGTGGTTTTGCCCTGAATGAGTGGTTGCGTAGCGGACGGGTATTGCTGAAAACCGCGCGCGGGCCGCGCCTGACGGATAACCCCTGGGCGGAGGAGACGCCATGAAAACCTTATTTACTTTCCCCGGCCAGGGTGCACAAAGGCCGGGCATGTTAGCTGAGTTGCCGCGCGATGAAACCTGGCAGCTGGCGCAGGAGATACTGGGTGATGAACTGGCGACGCTGGATAGCCACGAAGCGTTGCAGCACACCCGTGCAGTGCAGCTGGCGTTATTGATTGCCGGGGTGTCAGCCGCACGACGGTTGGTAGCCCAGGGCATCGAGCCGGATATGGTATGTGGTCTGTCGATTGGCGCTTATCCGGCGGCGGTGATTGCTGGGTCGCTGGATTTTGCTGATGCCCTGCGGCTGGTTGCCCTGCGTGGTGACGTAATGGAAAGCGCATATCCTCACGGCTATGGGCTGACGGCGATCAACGGTTTGCCACTGGAGCAGGTTGAACCGCTGGTGGATAACCAGCACAGTTTTATCGCCAACATCAACTCGGAAACACAAATTGTGATCGCCGGTAGCGAGCAGGCGATGCAATCCGCCGGTGATGCGGCGCGCGCGCGCGGGGCGCGTTGTGTCCGACGTCTGGCGGTAAGCGTACCCTCCCACTGCGCATTACTGGCTGAACCGGCGAGTAAGCTGGTGGCGTCGATGCAACGGGTGACCCTGCAACGTCCGCGTTGTGCTTACCTGAGTGGCAACAGCGCTCGTGTGCTGTGGCAGCCGGAACGTATTGCGGATGATCTGGCGCTGAATATGGCGCGCCAGGTACGCTGGCATGAGGCGATGGTCGCGGCTGAGGAGCGCGAAGTGCGGCTGGTGCTTGAAATGCCGCCAGGCGGCGTGCTGACCGGGCTCACCCGCAGCGCGCAGCCGCAGGGTGAGTGTCTGGCGCTGGAACGCAGCAGCATGGAACTGGTGCATCATCTCTATGCCCGCCTGCATCAGGACGAGGGACGCTGAGCCTTATGTTGCAGGCTTAAGGCATACATTCGACCTTCTGCCACCAGCGCCAGCAGGTTGGGATCGTGCTCGCGGTTGCGGGCAAAGACGATGGCGATTTGCTGGCGCATCTGATACGGCTCGGCCAGTTTAAGAAACTGCAAATCGTGTTCGTATTGTTTGCGCATGCGGCCCGGCACCAGCGAATAGCCCATCCCGGCCTGCACCAGACTCAGCATGGAAAAGATGTCATTCACCCGCGTGACAATATTGGGTTCGAAACCGGCGACATGACAAGCTTCCTGGAAGCCGGTAAAGGTGGCGAATCCTTCATCCAGCGAGACAAACGGCTTATCACTGTAGTTGCGCAGATCAATATCAGCTGTTGAATCGCACTGCTCGGCAGTGGGCACCGCCAGATAGATATCATCCTGAAACAAACCCACCTGCTCAAACACCCTCTGGTCGATTTCGGTTGCCGTCACCGAGATGATCATCGCGTCCAGCTGATTGTTTTGCAGCATGCCCGTCAGCACCTGATTCGACCCCATCGTCAGGTTCAGCTCCAGCTCGGGGCGGCGCAGCTTCATATTCATAATCAGGCGCGGCACGGTATCCAGCGACAATGAATAGAGGGTGCCGATCCGCAGATGACCCAGCCCGATACCCGCCGTGCGTCGCGTCTCTTCCAGCCCCTGGCTCAGAGTTTGCAACGCTTCATTGCTGTATTCCAGCAACGTCCAGGCGGCAGGTAACGCCACCAGATTGCGCCCCTTGTGGGCAAACAACGGACAGCGCAGACTCTCCTCCAGCGTATGTAACGCACGATGCACGCTGACGGTGCTAATGCCGAGAGTTTCTGCCGTGCGGGCCAGATTCTCGCTTTCCATATAGGTGCAGAAGATAAAAAGCTTACGCACCGTCAGGTCGTTATCGAAATTGAGTTTCATGGATAAAGGCTTAAAAATGAATTCGCTGGCTATGATACACCTTTCATTTTAATCATGCGGCTGCGATGTACCCGGGATTCGGCAAACGCGGAAACCAGCATAATGACGGTGGTGAGCCAGCCTGCCTGTTCCAGCGTCAGTTGTTGCACAATCCCCACAGCCAGACACAGCACCAGTGCCCCGACAATATGCGTCAGCGGGATGGCGCCGTAGACCACCCGTTTATAAATGGCGCTGCCAATCAGGAATATGATCGAACCGGCGCAGATCAGCGCGCCGTGCAGGAACGTGACGCTTTGTTCCGGGTCTTCCTGGATCAGATCATTGCCCACCGCCATGACGATAATGCCGCCCACCAGGATCACATGGACGTAATGAAACATCGCGCCCATCCTGCCCGGATCGGTGGAATGGGTGATGGCCTGAGTCGCCTGTTCGCCGGAGGTGCCAAAGTAGAGCCACCACACTGCCATAGCCGACAGAAAGGTCGCCGCCATTGCCGACAACACCGGAAACGTCCATTCATCACTGGCGGCAAGGCTGCCGCCGGTTGCCAGCAGCGTTTCTCCCAATGCCACGATGACAAACAGCTGACAACGTTCGGTGAGATGCCCTCCCTCAATGGTCCAGTCGCGTGTGGAGGATCGCCCCATGCCGGGAAAGGCAAATCCGCTCATGGGTGAAAGGTACTCACATAACACGGCTAATCCCCACAATGCGGTACGCAGACCGTCATTGCTGCGCGCCCCGGCACACCATAACGACGCCGAGATAAGCAACCAGACCAGCATGCGACGATAGTTGGCGGTCAGCGCATGGTGCTGACCAAGCAGGCAGACAATCCAGGCCGTACGTCCCGCCTGAATAATCACGTAAGCAGCAACGAAATAACCCGCCTTATCACCGAAGGCTTGCGGCAGGGCGGCGGCCATGATCAGCGCCGCCGCCATCACCACAAATAACAGCGCGCGGATCTGCGGGGTTTCCGGGCTGAACCAGTTGGTGACCCAACAGGTGTATTGCCAGCCGAGCCAGACGGCAAACCACAGAATCAGCGTATGCAGCATGCCGCTGGCGCTAAGGTCGTGCAGCAGGGAATGACTGAGCTGCGTTACCGCAAAGACGTAAACCAGATCGAAAAACAGTTCTTCCCAGGTGACACGGGCATGGTGCCCGTCACGGTGGCGCAGCAGCGGATGCAGACGGCTATCTTCATCGGTCATGGCACTTACCTCAGCAGATGATCAACAGTGGAGTCAACTTACATATTAAGAGGTTATCGATAGTTGCGTGACGTTATCATTCAACATAAGATATTTGCGCTAAATTTGTGCCGCTCTCTCCCTGTCGGGGGCTTCCCGGCTTTAAAGAGGGCACAATGATGTGCGATTTAGTATTAAAACTGCTGGAACTGGCTGGCTTTGCGGGTGATGCGGAAGCGCTGATCCAGCACTGCTGGACAGGGGCGGCAACACAGGCGGGGAAATATACCGTTATTGTGGTTGTTGTTTTGATCGGACTTATGGTCCGGCGGTTGTGGAAAAAACTAAGGGGGCAAACGCTGCAACGTCGGCCCCCCAGGATAAACCACAAACGTAAAAAGTAGTTTTTCCGGCGGCACGGTCATACCCACTGTGCCGCCGTTTTTTATTATCAATAAGGTCTATATTTTCGTCAACCGTAATTTTTACGACCCATGCAAAATGTTACTCACTACGCGGCTGCAACTGATACACCCACGCGGTCACCTGCTGGCCTTGTGAGGTCGTGACATCAACCTCCACCCGGTCATAGCCATCTTCAAATTCATCCAGCATCGGCCAGTGGACATCCAGCTGATCTGACAAAAACAAATAACCCGCCACGCGCGGGCCGTTTTTATCCAGCACGATACCCGGGAAATCTGCCGCCGCGCCCCAGCCACGTTCGAAGAAGGTGCCAGTCACGTAACCCGCCAGCCAGTCGCCGCCGATGTTTTCCAGAATATGCGCATTGGAACGGCCCGGGCATAGCGTGCCGTAGACAAATAAAGGTTTCATTTTCCCTCGTAAAATCAAACAAAAGAACCACTTTAGCGCCCGTGGTGCGGGATGTCACCTGCACCACAGGAAAGCTGATAAGCAAAGTCTATCGCATTGAAAACCAATAACGTCTGGCTGGTAGCGGGCAGGGTGCGAATAATCAGCTTATGACTATCTATCGCGTAAGAGTGGGGTTTCATAACCCCTCAGCCCTGACTTTCAGGCAGCTTGATGAAATTCTCGAACCACAACGTTTCTGGCGTACTGAGCCTGACAGTGGACGCTTCCGTTACTTCACCGAATATCAATACCAGTCTGAGGTGCGGGACCTGTGTTCGGTATGTTCACTGGCGTATTCCCAGGCGTGCCGGGTGAAGCGTTGTCCCTTAATCCTGGTGGAGGTGATAGCGGAAGCGTGCTGAATCTAAAAGGGCGATTCATGCTTACGGCTGTTCTTTATCATCGTCAGCAGGGACGAGAGGTTCATCAATCTCGCTCTGCTTACCGGATTTCAACAGCTGAATATCCAGGATCACATAGGTCATGGTGGTAATAAACAGCGAGATAACGCTGCCGATCACGCCACTGGTGGTAAAGGTGAAGAAGTTATACATCACCACCCAGGTCAGGCTGATAAAAAGCGCCAGGGAAGTCATGATCGCTGAGAAGGAATAATGTGTGGTGCGCGCACCCATCGCATTAATCTGCTGGCTCAGATTGGTGCCGGTATATTTTTCCAGCAACACAATGCTGCGTTCCCAATTGCGCGCGCGGCGTGCGCTGCTGCGGGTAAAGAACAGAAACAGCAGCGAGAGGAAAAAGCCAGAGAAAGCGATTAAGACTGGCACCGCTTCCAGTGCGTACGCGATGCTTTTATGGCTGGTGTCTTTGGTGCTAAGGTCGAGCGTGAGCGATGCACCCAGCGCCGCGTAGAGAAATATAAACAGCACGAGAAATATCGCACCGCGTTTCCAGTTCAGCTCTGCTTCCTGGTTTACCTGCTGACGCGCCACCTGTAGCGCCTGCCGTAGCGGGTTTGCCTGCGCAGAATCCGCATCAATGCTGTCAATTTTCTCGCCAAAAAAGCTATGGATAAAGGGCTGATCGGCCTGTTCGATGGTAATACGCATAAAATTCCGTGTGACTTAACGAAGGTGACTGAAAGTTTAACGCATTGAGCAGGTTAAAGGGACTGGTGAATATAAACGTGGAATGCCTGAGGTAATTTCACCGCCATTGAAGGCATTCAGAAGTTTTGCGGCCCATCACGCAAATCCAGTTTACCTGGCTCACGTACACTGAACCTCGCGATCATCACCGGTCGCGCAGTTGACGACGGAGGATCACCTATGTCCTATGTTGATGGATTTGTTGTGGCGGTTCCGGTAGACAACAAGGAGGCTTATCTGGCGATGGCGGCGAAAGCCGCGCCTTTGTTTAAGGAGTTTGGCGCGACGCGCATCGTTGAATGTTGGGCTGATGATGTACCGGACGGTAAAACCACCGACTTCCGCATGGCGGTAAAAGCGGAAGAGGACGAAACGGTGGTGTTTAGCTGGATTGAATACCCTTCGAAAGAAGTGCGTGATGAGGCTAATAAAAAACTGATGGCCGATCCGCGGATGAAAGAGATGGGCGAAAATATGCCGTTTGATGGCAAGCGCATGATTTATGGCGGTTTCGCTCCGCTGCTCGATGAATGACAAGGCCCTGCTGGCTGTGCGGCGTGCCGCCAGCCATCCCCGTTACAAACTAATCAGCTTTTTGACGCCCGGAATTTGCAGCATTGCCAGCGAAATCAGCATCGCCAGTGCTACCGTCAGCGCAATGACCAATAGCTTATCCACCACCGATCGGATGCTGATGGCCCACGCCAGAATATTGAAAACCAGATAATGCAGGATATAGACGCCGGTCATGGTTTTACCCAGAGTGGCGAAGACCGTCGGTAGTTTTTTCCAGTGTGCAGGCAGCGTGATGCCGTTAACGCTGATGGCTATCAAGATCACCAGAAAATAGACCTGCGACCCTGTCAGGACGAAATCATTGCCGGTAGAGATAAAGCGGGCGATGAAGTAGTAACGTTCATACAGCCAGGTAAAAAGATACACCGCGGGCAGCAACAGCAGGCTGAGCCGCACCACCCGCACCGATTGTAGCGTTTGTTTCACCATCGGCAACGCCATCAGACGGCCGGAGAGGTAATACAGCACCCAGGTCCAGATGCGGTATTGCGGTAGCAGTGAGAACGCCCGGTTGTCCGGCCACAATACCGCGAGAATGTCATACAAAAATGCTGCCAGTAACAGGATAAAAATAATCGCTGCCGTTCTGCCGGGAAACAACATTAACCGGTCAATCAGGGGGTGTGACACGTAAATTAAAATCAGTGAAATCATAAACCACGGCTGAATCAGATAGCCTTTGTTCTGCACCCCGGCGAACCAGAAAAAGGTAAACCAGAAGAGAAAAATCAACAAAATGCGGCGAATCTTATCCAGTTGCCAGCTGGGGCTGTGTTTCTGCCCGCTGTCGATATAGCCGCTCAGTAAAAAGTAGAGCGGCGTGGCAATAGTGGAAATAAAACTCAGGATGTTGAGGGCCAGACTGTAATTGTAGTTATAGCGATCATAGCTCTGATACAGGGTGAAAAAAGACACTGCCGTCATGCAGGCCAGCGTCTTCAACAGATTAAGCCCGGTGTTATTCATCAACAGCTTCCTTTGCATGGAAACAGCGATACAGCACCGGCAGCACCAGCAAAGTCAGCACCGTGGCGAAACCTAAGCCGAAAATGATCACCACAGCCATGCTCTGGAAAAAGACATCGCGCAACAATGGCAACAGACCCAGTACGGTGGTAAATGCCGTCAGCAGGATCGGTCGCAAACGCGAGGTCGCCGCATCCAGAATCGCGTCCTGCAGCGATTTCTGCTGTCGGAACTGACGGGTTTCTTCAAGCAAGACAATGCCATTGCGGATCAGCATTCCCGAGAGACTCAACAACCCAATCAGCGCCATAAAGCCAAACGGAATACCGGTCAGCAGGAAGCCACAGGTGACGCCGATTAAGGCCAGCGGTACGGTGATCCAGATTGCCACCGCATCGCGCAGCGAGTTGAACATCAGGATGGTGATAACAAACATCACCAGGAAGCCAATCGGCAGCGAACTCAGCAACCCACTTTGCGCTTCACGTGAACTTTCCAGCTCGCCTCCCCATTCGAGGCGATAACCGGGCGGCAACTTCAGCTGTTCGATTTGTGGCTGCACCCGCGCCACTACCTGCGCCGCAGTGAACCCCAGGGCGGGGTCCGGGTCAGTTTGCACCGTTAATACGCGCATACGATCCCGGCGCATAATCAACGGGTCTTCCCACTCAAGACGGAAATCCGACACCACGTTGCTGAGCGGAACAAAGTGTTGTAATGAGTTGCTCCACAACTGAATGTTGGCAATGTGATCAATATTCTGGCGTTCATCATCCGCCGGATACAACATCACCGGGATCAGCCGCGAGCCATCGCGGAAGATACCCACCGCATCTCCGCTGAAATTCATGCGTAACGCCTGATCAATATCGCGTTTATCGATACCCAGTTCCTGCCCGCGCAATGCCGAGTATTGTGGGCGGATAACTTTGCTACGCTCCTGCCAGTCATTACGCACCGGGAACGTGGTGCCATCGGCCTGGAAAATGCCATCGATCTGGCTGGCAATGTGGCGCAGCGTATCAGGATCCGGACCGATAACACGCAGGGCGATCGCGCTGTCGCTGGCGCTGCCGAACTGAATACGTTTAATGCGTTCATTTACCTGCGGATATTGCTGCTGAATATAATGCTCAGTCGCTAAGGCGATACGTTCCAGCTGGCGGCCATCCTTCACCCGCACCATGATTTGCGCGTAATTGGTGTACTGTCGGGTGGAATCATAAGTCAGGGTAAAACGCATCGCGCCCTGACCAATGGTGGTGACGGTAGCCGCTACCCCCTCTTCCTGATTAATAAAACGCTCGATTTGCGCGGCGGTCGCGGCGGTATGGTTGATATCGGTGCCATACGGCAGCCAGAGATCGGTGAAAAATATCGGCGTGTTGGAGGAGGGGAAGAAGTTCTGTTTAACAAAGGTGAAGCCATATAAGGATGCGGCCAGGCAAGCTACCATCACTGTAATTGTCAGCCAGCGCACGCGAATCAATGCGGTCAGTGTGCGGCGGTAGACGCGAAACACAATGCCCTGGTAAGGGGACTGATCGTCCTGTTGCGGCATTTTTAATTCTTTACGCCGCGCTTCGCTCCATTTTATAAACACTGGCGTCAGCGTCAGTGCAGTAATCCAGCTGAGTAGCAGGGAGATCAGCAGCACCTGGAACAGGGATTTACAGTATTCGCCGGTTGAGTCCTGGGACAGGCCAATCGGGGCGAAAGCGATGATGGCAATCACCGTTGCGCCCAATAGCGGCAACGCCGTGCGTTGAATCATTTGCGTGGTGGCCTGCTGCAACGGTTTCCCGCGCTGCTGGTCGATCTTAATGCCTTCCACCACCACAATGGCGTTGTCCACCAGCATACTGAGCGAGATGATCAGTGCGCCCAGCGAGATGCGTTGCAGTTCCAGCCCGAACAAATACATCACCAGCAACGTACCCAGCACGTTGAAGGCCAGCGATGCGGCGATGACGATGCCGCTGCGTACCCCCATAAAGATCAGCAACGTTCCGACGACAATCGCCAGTGCCATCAGGAAGTTAAGGATAAATCCATCGACCGACTGCTTCACTTCCTGCGCCTGGTTATAAAACACCTTCAGTGAAATGCCTGCCGGTTTGTCCTGCTGATAAGCGTCGAGCTTTTGCGTCAGCGCATCACCGACGTTAATCACGTTAACGCCGGGCGCAAAGGAGACGCCAATCGCCAGCGCCTCATGCCCATCGGCATGGTAGAGATTATCCGGGGTGTCGGTCACGCCGTGCGACAGGGTGGCGATATCGTGCAGATGCAGGGTTTGCGTGGTGCCGGGGCGTGATATCGGCAGGTTGGCTAAATCCTCCAGCGACTGAAATTCACCGGTGGGGTTAAAACGGATGGATTCACCATCAATACGGATACTTCCGGCGTTTGAGACGACGTTGCTTCGGCTGAGCAAATCAGCCACCCGCGCTGTGGTAATACCGTAGCTGCTCATTTTCGTACTGGAGAGAGCGATACGGATTTGCTCCTGCTGCACACCCGCCACTGCCACTTTGGCCACGCCGGGCACCAGCACCAGGTCACGCCGCAGTTGGTCGGCGTAGTTACGCAGTTCGTCGTTAGTGAAATCTTTGCCATAAATCACAAAGAAATAGCCATAGACGTCGCCAAAATCGTCATTCACAAACGGGGTATGCGCCCCCGGCGGAAACTGAAGCGCGGCATCACCTACGCGCCGCCGGAGTTCGTCCCAGATTTGTGGCAGCTGATTTGCCAGGTAGCTGGTATGAATCGAAACGGTGATCTGCGACAGGCCGTTACTGGAGATGGACGTGACGTTATCGAGTGAAGGGAGCCGCTGTAACGCGTTCTCCAGCGGTAACGTCACCTCCTCTTCCACCTGCTGTGCCGATGCGCCGGGATATTGCGTGACAATCACCGCGGCTTTAATGGTGAACAGGGGATCTTCGAGTCGGCCAATGTTGAGCAGCGCATAAATACCGCCAACGCCAAGCAGCAGAATGACCATCCAGATGCGGATGGGTTTATTAATAAAGTTGTCTAAAATCCGCATTATAACCCCCGCTCACGGGTCCAGATGCGGATCGCTTCGCCATTGCGTAGCTCGCCGGTTCCTGCTGACACAATACGATCGCCAGGTTTGAGTCCGGAAATAATCTCAACGCCTGCGGCACTGACATCGCCAACTTCGACCTGCTGATCTTTAACGTGTAAATCATTGCCCTCGCCGACAATCAACCAGACATGGGGCTGATTGGTGGGACTGCGATCGGGATTGAACACCGCAGCACCGGGTACCACCACGCGTGATTGCGCTGGCGCATTTGGCAGGTTATGCAACTGGACCCGTACCGACCCGCTTAGCCCTGCCACATTGGGTAAATCGGCCGGACGCGGCATGGTCAGTACCACCTGCCAGGTCATGGTAGCGGCATCGGTTTGCGTGGTGTGTTCTTTGTAGCTGGCGGTGAAGGTTCTGCCGGGCAGGGCGTTAAATTGCACCTCCGGCTGGTAGCTGACGTTCTGGATATCGAGACTGGTAAACAAACTTTCCGGCACGGTGAAGATCACATCCAACACATCGGCGCGGGTTAGCAAGGCAATGGGTTGTCCTGCGGCCACCACCTGATGATTACGGACCTGAACTCTGGCAATCACCCCATCAAAGGGGGCGCGCAGGGTGAGAAATTGCAACTCTTCCTGAGCAATTCTTAGCGCAGTGGCGGCCGCATCACGATTGGATTTCTGCACATCCATATCAGCCTGCGACACGGCGCTGCGGTTGGAAAGTGAACGGAAGCGCTGATATTGCCGCTCTGCCAGTTGGAACGTATTTTGCCGATCCTTCACGCGCAGACGTGCATCAGTATCATTCAGCGTCGCGAGGGTTTGATTGGCTTTAACCGCCATCCCATCACGTAAATCCAGCTGCGTGATTTGCCCCGCACGTTTAAAAGCGAGGTCGGTGTTATCACCTGCCTGAATACGTGCCGGGAATATGCGGATATTGGAAGCATTGCCAGCGGCGATGGTAAACGCCTTAATTACACGAGGTTGCGGTGGTGGGGATTCTTTTTTTTCATCACAACCGGTAAGCAGAACACAGCAAAGCAGAAAAAGCATTGCCTTGTATTTTATCATTATTTTTCCCTCATCCCGAAAATACCGCGCCATGGATTAATCAGTTAACAAGGAACAATTTTAAGCATTACTACATTTGCGTTGCAGTTCAGAAAAGCTATCAGGAGATATTTGATACCACGAACCAGGTTAGCAGCCCTACCAGAGTGGTGGCGACAACTGCCATGATGACGAAGCCAAAAACCAACTTAACCATCTGTATTTCCATTATTATTTCCCTTTCTCTCTGCCGTTGATGGTGACAAGAGACGTGTAAAGCCAGAATCGGAACATACAGGCAAGCTAACATTGCCATTCTGATAATATAGATTAGATTTAATTTATCTCATTCAAATCATTAGCTGGATTATTTTTTTTCAGGCGAAAGTGTCGGTCAGTGTCTTAAAAATCTAATTACCTCAGTTTGTGTGTGTTTTGTTGAAAAACTCATTTTAACAATAGCTTAATAGCTAGGGGTCCATATGGAAAATGTTCAAGGTCAGGATAAGGGTGCTGTTTTAGCTGGGCAGCCCTGGTATCAGTGCACTACAGAGGAAACTTTCCAAAACTTAGCAAGTTCACCGTCTGGCTTATCTTCTTCTGCAGCCAATGAGCGCCTGGAAAAGTACGGCCCCAATGCGCTGCCACAAAAACCTGAGAAGTCAGCACTGCTGAAATTTATCGCGCATTTCAAAGATGTATTGATTTATATCCTGTTTGCCGCAGCGCTCATCACGGCGGTGATGGGCCATTGGGTGGATACATTTGTTATTATCGGTGTGGCAGTGATCAATGCGTTAATTGGCTTTATTCAGGAAAGTAATGCCGAAAAATCACTGAAAAGTATCCAGAATATGTTAGCCAGCGAAGCCATCCTGGTGCGCGACGGCAAACAAATCACCGTACCTACCCAGGATATTGTGCCCGGCGATGTGGTGATGCTGCGTCCTGGCGATAAAATCCCGGCAGATTTGCGTTTGTTTGACGTGCATAACCTGCGGGTGGAGGAGGCGATTCTCACCGGCGAATCTACCGTGGTGTCTAAAAATGTTGATGCGTTGTCCGGTGAAAAATCATTGGGCGACCGCCTTAACCTCGCGTTTTCAGGCACCACTGTCAGTTCCGGCACCGCTGCGGGCGTGGTGGTGGCCAGCGGTGGCGACACCGAGCTGGGGCATATCAACGAGATGATAAGCTCTGTGAAAGAGGTGAAAACCCCGCTGCTGGTCCAGATTGATAAACTCGGCAAAGCGATATTTTTCATCATCCTGCTGATGATGGTTGCGTTGTTTATCTTCGGTTACATCCTGCGTGATATTCCCTTCCCTGAACTGGCGCTCTCGGTTATCAGCCTGGCGGTGGCGGCGGTGCCGGAGGGCTTACCGGCCATTATCTCGATCATCCTTTCACTCGGCGTGCAGTCAATGGCGCGCGTACAGGCGATTATCCGTAAATTACCTACCGTTGAGACGCTGGGTGCGATGTCGGTCATTTGCTCCGACAAAACCGGCACCCTGACGATGAATGAAATGACGGTCAAAGCGGTGGTGCTGGCAAAAAGCAAATGGCGCGTCAGCGGCAACAGCTATGAACCGAAAGGCGAAATTGTGGCAGAGGAAGGGGCCAGTGGGCTGAATGCCGCAACTGATCCGTTGTTCCAGCAATTTCTGCATGCGGTTGATATCTGCAACGAAAGTCAGCTGCGACAGGATGCCAGTGGGCACTGGGTGATCGTCGGTGGCCCCACCGAAGGTGCGATGAAAGTGCTGGCGGCAAAAGGCATTGCGCAGAAAAAATCCGTTGAGGTGATCAGCAAACTACCTTTTGATTCGCTGTATAAATACATGTCAGTGAGTTGTGTTGCGGACGGACAAGCTTACATTGTGTTGACCGGCGCACCTGATGTGCTGCTGAAGCTTTGCCAGCAGCAACAGACACCCAATGGCGTGGAGCCGCTGGACCTCGCTTACTGGGAAGCGGCGATCACCACCTACGCCAGTGAGGGGTTACGTACTGTCGCTGCTGCGTGGAAACCGATGTTAGAGCCGGTCACTTCGCTTGATCATGATGAACTGAATAACGGCATGGTACTGCTGGGGCTGGGTTGCATGATGGATCCACCACGTCCGGAGGCCATCTCGGCCATTCACGATTGCCAGCAGGCGGGGATTCGCGTCAAAATGATCACCGGCGACCATCAGGAAACCGCAATGGCTATCGGGCAGATGCTGGGTATTGGCAACAGCAAATCAGCGGTCACCGGCTATGAACTTGAGCATATGAACGACGCGGAACTGGCGCAGGCGGCGAAAACCTATGACATCTTTGCTCGTACCAGCCCGGAGCATAAATTACGCCTGGTAAAAGCGCTGGAATCGAGCGGCGAAATCGTCGGTATGACCGGCGACGGTGTGAACGATGCACCAGCGCTGAAGCAGGCCAACGTCGGTATCGCCATGGGGATCAAAGGTACCGAGGTGACGAAAGAGTCGGCGGATATGATCCTCGCGGATGACAACTTCGCCACTATTGCCGCCGCGGTCAAAGAAGGGCGGCGGGTATATGACAACCTGAAGAAAACCATCTTGTTTATCATGCCGACCAACCTGGCGCAGGGCTTACTGATTATTATCGCTATCCTGATGGGGAATCTGCTGCCGCTCACCCCGGTGCAGATTCTGTGGATGAACATGGCGACCTCCGCCACGCTGTCTTTTGGTCTGGCATTTGAACCGGCAGAAGCCAATGCCATGCGCCGTCCCCCACGTAATGTGAAGGCGCATGTGATGGATGGATATGCCATCTGGCGTGTCATTTTTGTCGGCTTGTTAATCTCCATCAGCGCCTTTGTGCTGGAAGCCTGGCTACAACCGCGTGGCTACAGCCCGGAATTTATTCGTACCGTGCTGCTGCAAATGCTGGTGACGGCGCAGTGGGCCTATATGATCAACTGCCGTAATTCGGAAGGCTTCTCCCTCGACAGCGGGTTGATGAAGAACAAGGGTATCTGGCTGGTGACGGTGGTGCTGATCGTGCTTCAGGCGATCATCATTTATATCCCACTGATGAATACGCTGTTCGGCACCCGTCCGTTACCGATTAATTACTGGTTTATTTCACTGATTGTCAGTATCGCTATCTTTATTGTGGTTGAGATAGAAAAACGTCTGACACGATCATGGCGTGGGGTGAAAACCCAATCACTGACCTGAGTTCGATAATGCGGAGTCCTGCTGTTGCCGGTTACCGGCCAGCAGGACTTTTTGATCCTGGTCAGGGGGATCGCGCTTAATAAAGTAAAGTCTGGTGAGCTGCTCCCGGCTGGTTGTCAGCAATTGTAATATATCCCTTCCCCTGTATTGAAACCGATAGTTTCCGTTAGATTCCACAATTAAGATCCTGCCGCATTGGTTATTTTCACGTCATCATTTTCAACCCTGAATAAGGTGACGCCTTTATGAACCCGACTAACAACAGCGAATTACTCTGTCATCGCATCAATCATGTCCTGAGTTATACCCTGGCCGGAACTCCGTTAGCTGACGAAAACCTCATTATAGAAAAAGACTCGGGTGTGGTATTCGAGTTCCACAACGCCCCCGTCATCAACCTTGTCCTCAAGGAGGGGCGGATCTGGCTGCACACGCCGTTGCAATGGCTGGATGAATCCCAGGTTTCATCCGGTGCGGCCCTATTACTGGAAGAGTTACAGCACCCGTTGCCCTGGGTCGTGACCAGGCAACCGGTACTGGGCCGTACAGATAAGCAATTTGAACTAAAGGCGCTGATTGATGAGCAGTGCTTTGCCAGCGATAGCCGATTTGGCGAATTGCTCGATGCCTTCTATGCCCTGAGCCGCCGGCTGAAACAGCGCCTCTTGCCCCTTTTTGATTGAGAACACTTCCCATGCTTCCTTCTAATCGCGCTACGAGTTCGACGAGTTCCCAATCTTCTCTGCCATTGAATCCAAATCAGGGTGTGGGGGCTGAACAACCCAAAACAGATCATTCCTTTTCCTTTAAGGGCAGCCTTAATAACGCACATCAATTCTGCACTCAGGACCTGATGGATTCTCTTGCCATCTGCTTCAGAGAGGACGATAGCTGGAAGCTCAGTGAGCCAGGCCAGGAGATGCTGGCTGATGAAAAAGAGCTGTATAGAGACAACGGTGATAAAGGATTCACAGAAAAGCAGAAACTCAGACAGCAGAAACGTGAGCGGCTGAGACGTGAGCAGTTGAAAGCGGTGCAGATATCAATAACCGGCCAGAAAGGTCCGGAGAAATCACTGGCGGAAAAAGACGGAAATCTGCTGGATCTGCTGCGTGAACGACTGGCAGAGCCGGATGCCCAGGAGCTTATCCATGACTGGGCTGAAAACGATCTCCATCTTTTACCGGGCGGGGATAGCAAGTTAACGGCGAAAGTGATGGCGTTGCTTGTCGGAGCCGACCCGCGCGATAAGCAAGTGCTGGATAAAATCGCGGGTATGAACCTGAGGGAAACGAAAAGCGAGCTGGAAAATACGCTGCATGTGGCACTGCGTGATGCCAAAGTCATACACACTGGCAGCCGTGATGGTCAATGGCTGCGCGGCCAGCTGGCACAGCTCGCCAGCCACTGGCCTGACGCGGCAAAGTGGGCGGCTGATGCGGTTGGCACTACATCAATAATGCAGCTGGTAACCAGCAATGGGCCGGTTATCAATATTCCGGCTTTGCAGATGATCGGCCAGAGTGGTGCAGTTCCGGTGGCGTCGCTGATATTCAATACGCTGTATCTCGCGCAGACGGCGTGCAACATCAAACAACATGGCATATCGAAAGCCATTGACCTCGACCTTTCCCAGCGGCTGGAGGGAGCACTGAAAATGCTGCTGACTCGCGGCGTACACAGTGCTTTGGGCAGTGTCGGGCAGAAAGTCTGTGAGCTGGCTAACTATATGGTGGGCGTGGTGACACAGCAGGGTATTCCGGCAGTGGATCAAGCTGTACCGCAGCAACCTCAGGCATTGAACCAGACACGGGAGGCTGAGTGTCCGACACCCGCCAGGCCCGATTCCTCAATCATGGTCCTTAACCTGTCAGGACAGACCCTCAATGGTCAGAGAGTCAATGGTCAGCCAGTTGTTTTAAAGGACCAGAGTTTTGAAACGCTAAGCCCGGTCCACACGGTGTGTTCTGCGGCGTCCGATGACACCCTGGCGGCAGAAGGGGAAGTCGTAGCTCCCTGCAAAACGTATGAAAGCATTGATATGACGCAACATATGGTCACCGATCAAAATGGGCAGACCTTAATCAGAACTAGGGGGGAAGTGCATGGCTGGGCCGGGGTGTTCAAGCATGATAATAACGAGAGAGCCGGTTATATACAGACCCAGCTAGCGGCTGGAACACCTGGCCCCGGAGTGCAAAAAACAACGCCGTTGCACAGAGCCCCGACCAGAAATTCGGCTCCCGATGAGGCGGCAGCGGAGGCTGAGAGCAAAATAATCTATGCGAAGCCAATGGTGCAGGCAGTGCTTCACCGGGTGAACAACCCCGGTGGGAGTCCAGACTCAGCGCTGAATAACGTGAAAACGGTGCGTCAGGAAAATTCATTCGCAAGTTCCTCCCCCATGTCCCTACCGGAAAAGGCCATTAAAATCGCAGCCAGTGCTTTTACAGGCGGATTAACTGGCTTCGCGATAGGAGGAGGGCCGATTGGTATGAGTTTAGGAATGGCTGCCGGTATCGCCAACGCACTCATGCCCGGTGCGGACGCTAGGCCTGTTGACACAGTACCCGCCAGGGATGCCGGGGAAAATAGCGTTGCCAGCATAGTGGCCCAGGATGGCAAAGAATCTGCGGGAATGGCGGGGCTGCCACAATCAACGTCAACCGTCTCTACCCATACCCCGGCCGCACCTTCACCAACCTCCCCGGAGGGGGTGATCAACCGTGGAATTGCGACCTTCCAGGCAAATTGTATGTCTGACACTGAGCTGTGCAGAAGCGTCGGCAGTCGTTTTCAGCAGCAGAACGCGCTGGAGCTTGTGCAACGTGATATCGAGCAAATAGAGCGAAATCCCAATAATCCCGACTATACCGAGATTATCCATATGGCGACTCTCCAGAGCGGTATTGCTGCGCCCGAGGTACACGAAAATTTGTGGAAAAGGGATGAATTCCGCCAGCATATCGCTTTGCAGCTGGTAAAAGGAGAATATCCCGACTACCCGCTACCCGGACTCAATGGCACCCCTGAGGATGTGTTAAAACGCGCTGCAGCTGCAGAAACTGCGATAAAAACCAATAATTACTACAGCTTCCCGACAGATACCACGGCTGTTTCTGCTGTTGAGCTACGGAAGTATGGGCTTTTTGCCTCCTATATACAGGATTACCAGCTGCTGTTTCGTCTGCGCGAAAGCGAACCGGCAGTGCAGAAGTTGGTTGCGAACATTCAGAAAAATGACGAAACCCTCAAAAATCTGACTACCGATCAGCTGTGGCAAAATCCGGGTTTTGCCACTCAGATGATGGGAGAGATCACCAGCGGTTCAATAAAACTGAACGGGGCAGAATTGACCGGTTCGTACAATATACTCAGGCCACTTCTGACGGGGATTAATCACCGTGTATCGCAGGCTAAACCTTTTCCGCCGGGTGTCCCGTTACCGATTACGGAGCCGAGAACCCTGGTCGAGGTTTACCCGCGCGTTTTCCCTCTGGATATGCCACCCGAAGCCTTTGCGGAATATTTAGCCCAGGAGTTTCCTGGGGAGGTTGGCGATCCCAGCAGTGACTATATTGAAGTTCTACCCATGGCGGAGCTGCAGGGCACAAGGAATAAAGCTTTCACCTCGTTGGTGGATCGTCTGAAAAATCCCGCAGGTAAACAGTGGTACAAATACCCCAGTGAGTCATCGTTTCGTTATGGAACCCGGTACACGGCGTACAGTGAAGAGTTAAAACAGGGAATTAAAGCTTACGACATAGCGAATGCCCACCGAAGGGAGACGGCAGTAGAGTCAAACCGGGTGCAAAGCGAAAAAGAATTACATATCCACCAACAGACCATGCAGGCTGCGCAGGCGATATACAACCACTCTCCCCAGGTCAAAAACCGTCAGGAAACGTTGCAATGGGCGCAGGAATTCACTCCCTCACCCGAATTGCTAGAGGTATTTGGTCAGTTAGGTGATGGGTGGATAGATCGATTCTCCCATTTCTATGACAACAAAATGGGAGGTGAGAAGCGATCCCATGAAGAGATGAATGACCTGTTGCTGAACTTCAATTTCCCGATGCCCGATTTCGTGAGGGAAATGGGAGGGAAAATTGTTCAGGAGGTATGTCAGGGGTTAAATTCCCGTCTGATGATGCCAGACCTGTTGCATTTATCGCCGGGGGAGATGGCAGGCATTCTGCAAACGGATTATCCGGATTTCACCAGGACCACACTTGAATCATTGCTGAACGCAAAACCGGACAACAGCAGCTGGCCGACAGAGATGGCGGCGAACCCGGAATTGCAGCAGAAAATTATCCAGTATATTTCCGCTAGTCTGAAACAGCGGATAGATGCACGGGATAATTATCAGCAACTGGTTATGGTGGCAGTAGAAAGCACCATCTCTGCCACCCCTGTGCTGAAAAAGATCGTCAGTGATACATTGCAGCGCCTTGGCATTGATGCCGATCCCAACACGAAAATTACGCTGGAAATTGACGCAACCTCCTGGCTGCCGGACAACATGGAAAACGATCTCCTGTATGGCAGCTCCTTACAGCAGGTTGAGACCACGATAAGCGGCTTGATTCTGGGGACCTACCGGCAATCGTTTAAGGCAAATCTTGGTTTTCGCAGGCAGCTCATCGATAGCATTGCCCACCATAAACCCACCATCCTGGCTGTGAGACTTTCCGCAGACACAACACAACCGGTCAGCGATAGCTGTAAAACCAGTGAACCCGTTACCACCGCTGCATCGGGTAACGGAACAGACCTGGCTCAACAGCTTTTCGAAAACCGGGAAGCGCTGGTCGCTGATGTGGATATCAATAAATACGCGTTAAGCAAACTGAGTTTTATCATGAATCCAGATTCCAGAACGATTCTGGCGAATGACAAAGTCCGGGTTGCTGCGGAAGGTCTTGATCGGCTAATCGATGACATTAAGGAGCGCAAGGTTGTCATCAGGGGGGACGTTACGCAGACGCT
This sequence comes from Pantoea sp. App145, assembly GCF_047947045.1. Classification (NCBI taxonomy): domain Bacteria; kingdom Pseudomonadati; phylum Pseudomonadota; class Gammaproteobacteria; order Enterobacterales; family Erwiniaceae; genus Pantoea; species Pantoea sp. App145. Next base: position 438,767 of record NZ_CP133291.1, on the reverse strand, counting down.
AAAAAAATTGAAAGCGTTACGTCATGGTGAGGCGGTAGAACACGGTACCTTTTTTGCCAAATCACGCGGTGGCAACTATCCAGCAGGGGACATGATATGGGTAAAATTAAACCACCATCAGCAAGCCATCATTTCCCAGCGTACCGGGCAGACTGTGATTGCCAGCCAGCAAGATCTGGACAATCTACGTGTGGGGAAAATCAATAATGTCAACACGGAATTGTTCAGTTTTATCACTTCACATCTGGATTCGAAGCAGCTTTTTGATGCCACCCTCAAGAAGCAGACCCGGCTGGAGGAAGCGTATGGCAAGGTGCGTTACAGCATTGGCACGGGCACTGGAGACAAACCTGACAAGATGCATGAAGGATTAAATGAACTTCAACGCATGGCGGGAGAAATAAAACGAAAATTTCCTGACAGAGTCCGCTGCGATATGGGGTTACAGCAGGCACTGGATAATATGTGGCGCGATGAGAAAGCGCTTGAGCGGGTTTTGCCCTTCTGGATGAGTATGTACTCGGAAGAAGGTCATGAAATCAAACTGGAACTTGGACAGAACGACGCGAAAAGGCAGACACTCGAGCAAACCAGCAAAAATAACGTCATGTGGGATGCGGTTTCGTTTGCCCGGACGCTGGATCATAGGACCAACACTGCTGCGGAACTGAGCGAGGAACAGTGGCGTGAAACGTTATTAACAGCGATTTCTATTGGTTTGTCGCTAATCACGGCGGGGGCTGCCAGCGGTATCGCTGTTATTGCTAAGCTGGGACCCAAAGCCATCTGGTTGCTGCATATGGCGATGCAGGCGGGTGTGGCAGGGGCAGAACAAGCCCTGAAAGCGCTGGCCCAGAACAACGAAATGCAGCGTCAGGCGGAATTCACAGGTATACCATTGGCTATATTGACTTCAATACTGACGGATGTTGCTGTAGAAAAAATCGCTCCCGTGTTGTTAAAACAACTGAAACATGCCTGGAGCACCACAAAAAATATCAATGTCCTGAAAGGTATTCTGGCAAATTACAGTAAGCAGATGAAGGCAGAACTGGTCGCGCTGGAACGGCAATGGGGCAATCTCACTCCCTCACATAAAACCTCCCTGGTGGTCGATGCGCTAATGGAAACCGAGGCGGCACATACCAAGATGGCCGGTGGGTCATCACGTAGCGGCCTGGTGGGGCAGATCAGCGAAAATATTAGTGAGCACCGGCTTCTGCGTGGTGCGAAACAGGAAAGCAGTTTCTACGATGAGTATATGGCGGGTTACCGTGCACTGGATGAAAATCCTCCGCTGGTAGCGTATGACAACCACTCACTGGCACCGACTTCTACCGCATACCGCACGCCGGAAGCGCGTATCGGTTACGGGGAACGTTACCGCCTGAATGAAAACACCGTAATGCAGGATTACCCGGTTCCGCCGAATGGTATTTATGAGCAGTATTATAAGCAGGCGGAAAATAACGTCGCGGCTTACCAGCGCCTGTATGGCACAGATGCCGCGCAGCTGCATCGTTATTATGATAACTGGGAACAACGTATCTCAGCACAGTTGCCTGATTTACCGGGGGAATCTCTCACCCGCTTGCTGAATGATAAAAGCGTAAGTCTGGAAACCATCGTTTCCCTGGACGATCTGCATCCAGCCAGGCAAACAGAGTTGATCACCGCGCTGGTCGATGAATTAAGCAGTAAGGGAATTTATCATCCTGATATCACACTGGATAACCTGCATTATGATTTCGCGCAGAAAAAACTGATGCTGGAAAACTTCGACCAGGCACAGTTGCTGCCAGAGGGGAGTGCGCTCTCTGTGGAACAACGTAATACGATGCAGCAGCAGCTCAGCACGGCATTATCTTCGGCAATGGAAATTAAGCAGCGTGTTATTGACGATCTTCTTTCCGCCACCAGAATAATGGATTTGGATGATTCACCGCCGCTGTCGCTACTGGCTACGTATGGTAATATTAAACAAATGAGAGAGGTTTATGACAAAATACAAAAGGGGAAAATCGATGGTGAAATATACAACGAACTAATTGACAGTTACCGGCAGCGCTATGGTGATAATTATAATAATGAAGAACTGGCCATTCATTATGAGAAAGGGAGTAATGATGAAGTTGTATTAAATCTGCGTAAAAAAGGGGACGGCCCGCCACAGCCTGATGCTCAAGCGCCTGCTATAGCCGAAACCATACCGGAAGATCTAAAGACCAACCTATCAGCTAAACTGGTCAACCTTCTGAACAAACATCGGGCAAGCCTTGAAAAAAAAACGCAGCTGCTTACCAAACTTAATGATGAAGATTTTGCGAAATTTTCGCTATTACAGAAAAATTCACGGTCGATGATATTAAGTGGTTCTTCTGATAGCCCCCAGAAATTCATTACGGGTTTGTTAAAGAAATCCGGAATGATAACGGAGGCCGAACGGAAGGGAAATAAACACCTAATCAAGCAGGCGCTGGCTAAAGATATGACTTATGAAAAGCTGGTGCCGGACTCGGTTGAAATTCAGACGCGGGAGCAGCTGATTAATACTCCGCCGGGTGAGGTGGTGGTATTTACCAATAACTTTAATATGGTTGAAGGAATTATGCTCAGCCATGGCAATGGCCGTTTTTCCGGCGCGGGTCTGGACAAGTTAGAGGGAACCCTGGGTTCCGGTGTACAGATGGTTGTGGCGGAGAATTTCGATGATTTCATTGATGGCCTGGTACACACCAACCTGGGTGATTTGACGCTGCGGCGCGGAGGTCTTGGCAACACGCCCACCAACAGAAATCCGCAGTTTGTGACCAATCAGTTACCTGACAGGATTGTACAACTCGCGGGTGAAGGTGCATCTCTCTCGATAGAAAAGAAATTTAATGTCGCCCCGGGGAAACGAGAGCCGGACCCAATACCCATCAAAATAACCTATTCAATGCACGGTGCCCCTGGAACCACTTTTGACCACCAGTTAGTCGCGGAAAATGCCAATATTATCAGGGCGATGGTCAAAATGAGAGGTTTCAAAATTCAAGGGCTGGAGGAGATGCACTTTATGTCCTGTTACAGCGCCGTGGGTGGCAGTGTCGCGTCTACGGGGCAGTCGATGGCCAATGAATTAGGTGTGAAAGTCATCGGCTATAAAGGGCCCGCATCCATGAAAGCGGCCAGCGAGGGCGACACTCAAGTCATCTTTGTACCGATGGAAAATGCGGCCATAAAATCCCTGGTGAAAACGTCTAACCAAGTGTTGCGTGGCACAACAAAAATAATAATGGACGTTAAGCATAAGCTGAGCAAGGAGGCGGGGGCACCCTCTCGTACCAAAAGGGAAGCGGGGACATTATCCAGTACAGGAATGGGGACTATCCCAGCAGACGCCAAAGCGAAAATTGAACGTATTGTCAGCGAGTTACCCTCCTGGCTCAGCGATGAAGCTACCGTTGGGGAGACTCTGATTCGCATTCTGGCCGATCGCAAACTGGCCCAGGAGCTGGGCCTCGGTGATGTTCCGGCTCTGGATACGGATGAGATGGATATGGCACGGAATATGATGACGGGGGCAAAACGGGTCGCGCTGCGCCAGCACATGATGAAAGCGGCCTGTAGTGGAGCCGGTAGCTGTGACGGATTGACGGATACGATCGCGGTAGCCATTCACCAGCACAAGGGTACCCAGATGATGGATAATATCAGCCGGGTGGTAAGCAAAACCGACCAGGTCCAGAGCGCGCTGTTTAATAAGCGGATCAGGTTGCTTAATTCACATGCACCCTATGCACTGGGAATGAAAGAGATGCTGTTTATTGGCAAGGATGCACATGCCCGTACCGCATGGAAACAAAGCGAGGTGATGGATTCACTCAGATCGAGCGTGGGTGCGACCGCCTATCAGCTGAAAACTGAACAACATTCGCTGCTGATCGGTAAGTATGCTGACCAGGACGGCGAGACCAGCTGGTACCTGGTCGATCCGCGAGTGGGGATGGCAGAGTATGCAACACCAGAGGCACTGAGTACGGCGTTGGGACAAACGATTTTTTCTGAAACAGTGGCAAAGTCTTATGGGGCCAGGTGGGTGGATGCAGATGGCAAAACGCAATCGCTTGAGGATGGGGATCTGTTCGCACCGCCAGATACGGAGCCAGCGTATGATCTGTTGAAATTGAATACCACGCGGATAGCGGAGTACGAGTTGCCTGGGACGAATGGATGTAAAGTGAGGGATTTAAGCCAGCCGAATCTGCCTGCACCGTTATCCGCGGTGAAAAGTGCTGATGGCAGGCTGCGTCTGGTGGAGGAGAACATCACGCCTCCTACGGGCGCTATTCGCCATGTACCTAACTATCATGGTTCAAACAAGGTGCAGATGGCCTCACTGGATCGTCCTGATATTCAGACCAGCTGGAAGGGAGTGGCGGAAGGTCTGCAAAGCAAGAAAGTGGTCAAAGTCATTTCTATTGACGCGCAAATGACCCGCAACTGGCACCCTAAGGGTAACCAGGCGCAGGCCTTGCAGCAAATTCTGCAAGACCATGGTATCGAGTATGTCGCTCAACCCCAGAACTTTATACCGCAGGATTATCGCTTTCCCGAAAACGTAGATGTTATGCAACTGGCCGTAAATGCAGACGAACAGATCAGGCTGGAGCAATTAGATTCTCTGGCAGAGGAAATTAACGACTTTCGTTCCAGGAATGCGGGGACGGATAATTTAATCGCGATACAGGGAGCTAAAGGAGATGAGCGTGTTGGTATGGTGAAAGTGGCGGCGGAAATGAAAAAAAGGTGGGATGCCAATAAGGATGTGAACCGCCAGGATGTCCTTGATGGCAGGAAAACTACGCAGGTAAATACCCGACTGAGCGATGATTTCAAACAGGAACAATATGCAGATAATGCCTGTTATCCCCTGGTGAAAAATGCCATCAACAACATCAGGGGCACCGGCCATCCGGCCGCAGTGGCAACCCCAGCGGAGGTCCGGGAGTTGAATGCTCTGCTGGAGTTGTGGGTAAAGCGAAGCAGTTAATCGCGGGCTTGTGTGGCGGATGCCACGTCCTGCTGTTGCCGGAAACTGGCCAGCAGGACTTTTTTAATCAGGTAGGTCAAAGGGATCGCCAGGATAGCGCCGGTAATGCCCAGCATGGCCTGCCAGAACAAAAAAGCCAGCAGCTGGCTGGTTAATGACATATCCAGCCGCTTACCCACCATCAGCGGCTCCAGCACGGAACTGAGTGTCAGGTTTAACACCACAAAAAATCCCGCTATCACCAGGGCAATTTCCAGATCGAAGGCGAGATAGCTTTGTACCACGGGCGGAATGGCGGCCATAAAGGAACCCAGCACCGGCACGTAATTGAAAACAAACATCAATACGCCCCAGAAAAAGGCGAATTTTAATCCCAGTAACTGCGCGCCACCCCAGACGATCAGACCACCGAAGATTCCTGTCAGCGTCTTAACCCTGGCATAGACAATGACACTCTGAATCCCTTCCTGTAGCGCCAGATAAATCGCCGGTGAGTCGCCCTGCGCACGTTTTTGCAGCGCATTTTTCAGCAACGGCAGCTCGTAAAGCATAAACAGCAGCATCAGAAAAACCATCACCCACCATGACAGGACGCCGGGGATTTGAGTCAGGAAAGCGGTGATCCAGCGAACGATAGCCCCGGCATCGACAAACGCCAGCATTTCGTCCGGTGCCAGGGCAATGCCGATGTGATCCAGGGCCTGAGTCACCTCCTGCAATCTTGCCGTCAGCAACAGCGGCGTCTGGCGGCTCAGCAGGATCAAATCCGGGGTTAACACGGTCAGTTTGATAATGGTCACCACGATGATCAGCAGCAATACCGAGATAATCAGCAACGAGGAGAGAATGCGCGGGATGCGTTTATGCTCGAACCAACTGACCAGCGGATCCAGCATGATGGAAAGCAGCATTGCCAACAGAACCTGGTTAATAAGGTGAGAGGACAGATGCAGCCCGAACAAAATCAATGTCAGACAGGCAAGTAAAATCAGTACACGCGATAACTGTGGCCACGGCGTAAACCAGCTCATTTCGTTATTTCCCTGAAGTTAATGCTTTGGATCTTGCAATAACTATATGCGCAATATTTTGACCTAACCTGGATAATCACCACGGATGAGCAGAAAACAGTCACGGCAGCGCCAGATGATGCTTACCCTCTGCCCATGGAGTTTTGAGCAAAGGGAGCGAATCAGAGGTGGGTATATAAATGGAAATGCAGGAAGTAGTAACTGAGGTAACCAAAGAGAGTCAGAGCCACCAACATCATGACAAAACCAACGGTATTGGTCATCGCTGAACGGAAGATAAAGGTCTTACGCGGTGTCAGTAACACGGCAACCAGTGGAATGATGAACAGGAAGTGGCCGATAAAATCCGTCAAACCAAATGGGATAAACGCCAGCACCACGATGGTGGCAAGCACCCCAATGCTCGCATAGCCCGCCATTTTTCCTGTATAGATATGCCATGCCAGGCATAACTCAACGAAACCACAGGCCCGAACAAAAAACGCCCAGTTCAGCCCCATCGCCAGATAGCTATGGTCGTTCAGCAGCTGGTAGAAAAGGGCCGGCTGCATAAATTTATCTATACCTCCCCAGAGGAAAGAATAGCAAAGTACGAAACGAAGCAATTCCAGCTCAGTACCGTAAGCTCTTCGCGGCAATATTGTCTGCGTGATTAAATAAACACCCGTACCGACAAAAACAAAATAATCCAACATATGGAACAAGCCATAAAGCTGAACGGCATAGCAGTATAAGAACAGGATGCCAAAACCAGCAATAAAGCTTGATCTTTTTGAGAAGGCAGTAAATGCGATGACGAAATGCAGGTATTTCAGCCACGGATTCTCAATAATAAGTTCCGGGGTAAGAATAACATGAGGGTAAAATATTCCCAGAGTCAGGAAAAATACACCGGTCCCCCAGCGCATAATTTCCGGTATTGCATTGTGCGATTTTTCTAACCAACCATGGAGCTGTGGGCGATCGGTAAAAGAGGGGATTTTTCGATCCAGTACCGAAGTAGCAAAAATGATAGCAATGGAAAGAAAGAGTAGCGCCCAGAAGTCCTGAGCTCCTGCAATCCGGGCAAGAGACTCTGGAGCTTTGGTGGTGTCATAGTCAACAAACCATTTAATGTGGGCGGATGCCATCAACGGAAGCCCCAACACGCTGGCAGCAACAATACGGGTTTTAGTTATCATAGAGTCCCTCAGGAGAGTCCTTCTCTTATTTAAATAATGACGCTGAAGTGTAAAGAACTGTCATTAGGTCCACTATGAGAAAACAGGAAGAGAGGGGGAGTCATTTCCCGATATATGTGCTTATGAGCCTGTCATTGGGGACAACTTACTGGGCGTGCCTAACGGAAGCCTTTCTGCGTAAGGAAAAATGTCACAGAGCGCGGTCAATAATTGACCGCGCTCTTGCCCAGGTGCGCCGGGCGTGGCCCGCAGAAGGTTATCCACAGGGTTTTGCCACGGATATGCACCCGGAATGTGGACAAAGCGGGGCGGCTCTATCGCGCACAGCGATTACTTAGCGGTTTGATCTTCTTTTCCCGCCACCGAATAGGTCACCTGCTGATTGCGGGTTTTCATAAATTCCTCCAGTGAGATACCCCGCATCGCCGCGTAAATATCCAGATTGGAAGCCCCAATCACCGCGCCCATTTTTTCCAGCAGGAAAAAGCTGGCACCGTATTGAATCAGGCTACGCCAGTCACGCTGCCGAATCATTTCACATTCGCGCGCGCTCAATTGCGCGGCATCGAACATGGCTTCAGCATCGTGACGAAAACGCTCGCGCGGACCCGGCTGGATTAGCTGATGCAGGAAGCGGTTGAGACGCAGGCTCTCCAGACTGCGTTGCTGGGTGAAGGGATAGCTGCCTGGCAATTTTTCGATGCCCGCCAGTTCCCGCACCATTTTTTCGCGATGTTGTTGTATCGTGTCCAGCGGGGCGTCACCGGCCTGATTTTCCAGCACCAGAGTGGCGATGCCGGTCATGGAGGGCAGGTAGTAACCCTGATGTTTTTTCACCACATTGGCGGAAAGTGCACCACGCATCACCAGCCACATTATTTCCTCCGTCCCTTCTACACCGCTCAGTTCGGCGTATTGCGCAATAGTCAGTTCCGTCAGACGCTCAGGATCGTTAACCAGCAAATCCATAAATTGCTGATCCCATTCCACATTATTAAAACCACAGCGCTCCCCGTGCACCTGATGGGAAAGGCCGCCAGTGGCGACAATCGCGACGTTGATATCTTCGGGATAGCTTTCAATCGCCCGGCGCAATGCCTGTCCCAGCTTGTAACAGCGGCGTGCAGAAGGAATGGGGAATTGCAATACGCCAACCTGCAATGGAATCACTTTTGTCGGCCAGCCGTCTTTAAACGGCAGCAGCGCGGAAAGCGGGGAGAACAGGCCATGATCCAGTGGCTTATCCATAAAGAATGACATATCAAATTCGTCGCTCATCAGGCTGGTGCCGATATGACGTGACAGCGCGGCATCGCCTTTCACCGGCGGTAAATCGCGTGGGCCGCCACCTTCATCAGCCACCCGATACTGATTATCAATGCCCAGCGAAAAGGCAGAGTAGTGGTCAAAGAAGAATGAAGTGACGTGGTCATTAAAGATATAGACCAGCGCATCGGGTTTCTTTTCTTCCAGCCACTGCTGCATCGGTGCGAAGCTGGCAAAAATCGGCTCCCAGGCACCTTCATGCTGTTTATCATGGTCAACAGCAAAACCTATGGTTGGGGTATGAGAAACGGCCAGGCCGCCAATGATGTTCGCCATGGGATGTCTCCACTTATCGGTTATTTAAGGTTTGTGACAGCGCGGGGATGTCGGCAAGTCCGGCGCCTTTTATTTTCATGGTCAGAGGTACTGTGCGATGCAAAACGATGCTCAGCGCTGCCAGCAAGGCAGGCAGGGCGAGGATGAAGAAAATGGATGACTGGTCAGGAAACGCCCCCATCAACAGCCCGCCCACCGAGGAGCTGAGAATCGCCCCGGTGCGGCCAATGCCATGCATCCAGCTCACCCCGGTGGCGCGAATTTCCGTGGGGTAGTAAGCCGGTGAGTAGACCTGCAAGCCGTTCTGCGCACCGTTGATGCACATGCCGATAATAAAGATGAAGGCTCCGAGCGCCACGCCGCTGAAACCAAAGACGCCCTGCGCCGCCAGGCAGAGACAGCCCAGCAGATACACCACGCCAATGACATATTTGGCGTTCAGTTTGTCCATCAGTGCGCCAACAATGATACCGCCTAACGGGCCACCGAGCTGGAACAACCCGGCGAGGATCGCGGCCTGCTCCAGTGAAATACCACCAGAACGCATAATGGTCGGCAGCCAGCCGTTCAGCAGGTAAATCACGAACAGCCCCATAAAATAGGTCAGCCACAGGATGATGGTGCCGCGGGCAAAACCATGGCGGAAAAGCTGGGCAATCGGGCTATGGCCATTGACGCGTGGCGAGTGCAGTACAAAGCTGTTTTCGTGGCTAAAATGGCCGCCCATGCGGTTCAGCAGCGCGGCAATCTGCTGACGCGGTGCTTTGCGCACCAGCAGATTCAGTGCTGATTCCGGCAGCAGCCAGGCGAAGAAGGGCAGCATCAGCAGGGGAACGACCCCACCAAAAATCAGCACTGCCTGCCAGTGATACAGGCTGAGCAGACCCGCGGCGATAAACCCACCCAGACCCGAACCGATATTAAAACCACTGAACATCAGGGTGATCATCACCCCCTTGCGGCGTTCCGGCATATATTCCGACAGCAACGTCACGCAGTTAGGCATGACCGCACCCAGCCCGAGGCCGGTGATGAACCGCAGCAACGCCATTTGCAGTGGCGTGGTGGCAAACGCGCACACCAGACTGAAGGCGGAGAACATCAGAAACGATAACAAAATAATGCGTTTACGACCGAAACGATCCGAGAGCGGGCCAGCAATTAACGCGCCGATGGCAACGCCAAACATTGCAGCACCGAGAATCGGCCCCATCGCCGCGCGGGAAATGCCCCAGTGTTCAATCAGCGCGGGAGCGATAAACCCCATTGCGGCGGCATCGTAACCGTCGAACATGATAATGACCAGACAGAGGAATAATACGCGCCACTGGAAAGGCGAAATCGGCCGGGCGTCGATCCACGCTTTGATATCGACCAGGTTGTTTGTGTTCATGGGTACGCTCTCTGTTATGCCGTGTCAGACGGCTATTGTCATGATGAGAGAAATTTAACAATCCGATCACACCTTAAGCATGGCGACAGGCAGTGTCTGTCAAAAAAGGCTTTTAAGGGTATGAGTTAAATTTATATTGTGAGCTGGCTGACAAACTCAGCGCGTGCAGAAACAGCCCGCAGATGGTGTTGTCCGCAGGGAAAGTAAAGGTTAAGTATGAATTTCGTTTAGCAGGCTGCTGAGACAGTCAACGCGATCAACATGGGTAACACAGGACCAGAATCATCGTAGAAATCACATCACCTCTATAAGTTTAAAGACGATAGTTCAGGTATTTTTCCGAAAATTTGCATCGGATGTTACCGGTAATCTTTCCTGAAAATAATACTATCGATTTCAGGATATCCCATGAATCAGCTCGTTTCTTACCAATATACTAAACCAATCAATCAGATAAGCCCCACGGAACCCACTTCCTCGCAAAGTGACAGTACCCAGCAGACTTACCCTGCATGCGATAAGAATGCATTGGCAACGCTGCTCGACTGCGCCGGCTTTACCGCTAAAAGAAATGAGGACTGGTGTAAAAACCGCATCATTGGTGCGCATTTCGAGGCGCTATGTACGCCAGAGGTTGCCGATTGGCTGCTTGAGCAGACCGGGCTGAGGTATTTCCCCCCGGTCCCTCAGCCGGATGGCATGCCTGCTCCGCTGACGACACTTTTTTATGGCGCGGGCGCCCAGCTGGACGGGCCGGAGAAGGCGAAGCTGCTTGAGGCATTGCAAAAGCTGGAACAGAATTGCCCGCACGTTAAAGAGGAGGAGCCGGTAGCACAGCCGGTGGTACTCCCGGACTGGAAAGCGAGTGTCGCCCGACTGAAGGAATTCCGTCGCCTGGGGGAAAACCGGGTTTATCTGGAGGTGGATGTACCGCGTCTGGAGGAAACGACGCTGGATCTCGCAGAGCGGAAATGGACGCCAGATGCCCAGCATGCGGGAGCTTCGCTGCATCTTATTTGTAAGCAGCTTTTAACCCATTACGGGAAACAGCAAGCGCTTATGAAAGCACAGAACATAGGCGATCAGAATGTCGCTATGCGGGATTCGATACTGTCGTTATGCAATCTGGCGCAGGCGCTGGAGAAGGCCGACACGCTACTGATTGGGTTAGCTGAGTACAAGGCCACCGGAGACCAGGAGGTACTGCCCGCTGGGGCAGAAACCGCGATCAGAGAGTTACAGCGAGCGTGGGCGGAGTTGCAATTTGCACCGCTGTGGCGGGCAGTGGATATCCCAATAAATATCGCTGCATTCGATAAGTCGCTGCATAAGTTACTGGATGACACCTTCAATGCCTTAGAGGCAGGTTGCAGCCTGACGGTAAAAGCGATTCAGGCCGAGCGTCCGCATTATCTGCGGGCAACACGCACCGAGCAGCAATGGCTGCAGCAGGAAGCGGACGATGTCATCAAAGCATGCCAGTTCAGTAGCAATCCATTGGTTTCGCAGTCGGCGGCGGCCCTGAATAGCCTGTGTCAGAAGATGTCGGTAGCGCTGTCTGAAGCCGGTGCATGCAAAGATGACGTGATACTGGCAATGCGACAATCTTCCGGTGACTTGTGTGACCTATCAGCGGCGCTGCAAAACGCCGATGCCATTCAGTCATTGGTGGAGAAGGGACAAACGGCAGGAGAAGAAAAAGGAGTCCGTGCGCTGGCAGAGAAGGCGCTAAATACGGTAAGTAATGAACTGAATAAAGCGCTAAAAAAGCTGACGAAACACCAAAAAAACTGGCTGGCGCGCAGGTCCCCGGCCTGAAAAAAGGGGAATTTAGTGGCGCGTTCCACAAACTCAGCAGCGAAATAAAACTTCTGACGGAACAAATGGAAGTGAATCGGCAGGCCGTGAAGGAACCGCTGCCAAAAGGTATGGACGATTTCCTGTTGCGCAGTCTTGATCATAGCCGGCTGGCACGCAAACTGGGTAAAACCGATGACAAAACAGCAGACTCGTTGTCAGCACTGTGGCGGCTGGGGGTGAAAGGCTGTCAGGGGGTTCGGAAAGCTTGCGCTCATTATTCCACTGAAGCGATGCAGAGTGATTTTAATCAGCTAATCAGGGGGGCTATCACCGGTCCGATGAGCGTTATGTACCGGGTATGTAATGCAACTGAGGATTTGTCGACTGCGGCGGTTGAGGCGGCAGCGAAAAACACCGAAGTGAAGCGACTGGCGACCGACAAAAACCGTCCGTTAATCGAGGATGCGCCAGAGAAAACGATAAAGGGCTACCGGGAAGAAAAGATGGCGGCTCTGAAGCTGAAGCAGGAAAACTCCAGCGCCGAGATGGAAAAACTGGGGATGTCGCTGGACAGGCTGAAAAGGGATCTGGACCGGATGCTGGATGCTTTTCCAAAGGATGCACAGCAGAAGAATATTCATGAACTGCGTGGATGTTGTGCCAGGGCGGTGAAAACCTTTCAGAAAGCACAAACGCGGGCGAGTGGGGCTTTGGACGAATTGGTTCAACCTGGGGGAAAAGCAGGAGAGAAGCTGACGGGTGCTGCACTGCGTGATAAGGCGGACTATAAAAATGCGCAGCGTGTTGTTCAGCAGGCTCTGGCCGAGATGCGCGGAGCCATGAATGTTGTGGCAATGGCAACGACGAAGATTACCGGGAAGTGTTTTGATCTGTTTTCCAATGACGCACGCATTATCAGGCCGATGGCGGAAAGTTTGTTCGCCTTCGAAGCCATGATGCCTGCGGATGCCACGGCAGATGAGCGTGCAGATCGACGAGCGTTGGTGAACGTCGTGGCGCGTAAGATGGGACGTTGCTTCGCCAAACCCACCGATCCGCAGGGAAAAGATTTTGCCCGACGCGTGCTGGCCGAAGTGGATCGCCAACGGGAAAACATGCATGTGGTGCCGAAGACGGCTGAAGAGGTGATGAAATTCTTCCTGAGTTGGGAACAGCAACTGATCGAAAAATCTCCCAGTAAAATGGTGTCAGGTTTAGCGTACGGGGCGGCTAAAGCCGTGTTTAGTGCAACGTTGCCGAGTATGTGTGGGGAAGTGATGGTACACACTGCGAAGGCGATAAAGACGGTCGTCAAACTGGCCATTATCACGGCTCAGTATTACGACCAGAAAAAAAATCTTGAAAACTCAGTTAAGCCGGGGCAATGCGTCAGGCAAATTCATAAGGATGCGCTGAATGACTGGCTGCTTAAGTCAGCGTTGACTGAGATTATCAGTGCGTTGGTACCGATGCCTGAGGGAGTGAGCGTGGGTGCGAAGACGGTAGCGCAAGTTGCATTGACCGGGGCGAAGATGAAGCGTGACGGCATTATGCCGACATTTAAAAAAATAGGGGAAGAATTCAAGAACGAATTGCCATCAGCCATGTTGCTTCAGGGCGTTGCGGCAGGTGCGAAAGAGGTCGCGCTTGATCAGTATGAATGGGACCTCGCCAGGTTGCAGAAGCAAGCATTAGCCGATTTAGCCCAGGGTGATACTCGCACTGCGGGGCAGAAGCAGCCACGCTCTGTGGCAGAGACCGAGGCGATGCAAGGGGATGCCGCTGTGGCGGATGTGTCATCACCCCGCAAACTCAGAGGTAAAAGAGGTGTTACGACGGAGACGGGGACGGGGACGAAAGTCAGTGCCGAAGACAAGATTGCGGCAGTTAATAGCCGGAGTCGTGGCTCCTTCTCGGTGAATACCAAGGTTGAGGTTTATCAGGGGCATCCAACCTATGACACGATAACAGTTGATCTTAAAACAGCACTGGAAAATAAAGACAATAAATTTTTAAATGTCCGTTATCCAACAGGTACATTAACGTCAGTACAAAACGAGTTCGATAGTTATTCAAAGCGTAATTTTCATCGCGATAAAATAACATTTATCGCAAGGCAGATGACACCCGAGCAGTGGGTTGCCTATATGAATTTCAAACATAATGGTGCAAACATATCACAATCCCGCCTGGTATACGTAAAAACCGACGGTACAGAAGGTACGGGTGAATTACAGGACGTGTTAAACAATACCAATGGTGACGTTTCCAAAATAATCAGAAGCGATGATTATCTGGCAAAAAGAGTGGTTGATGATTTGGATTTTTATGTGCAGGCAAATAAAACGCTTCCACTTGAAGATCGTATCACACAGGATAGGTTAAATTTCGATCGCACCCTTGCATATTATAATATGGCAAATGGTGATCCTAAGAAACTGCCTGAGTTGATTCAATCGGGTGAGCTATCTGCATCATCATGGGGTGCATGGAACACGATACAGGATACTAAAAATGAGCTGAATCATGCGATTGCAGATAAAAAAAGTTTCACCGAGGTCCGGCAAGCTCATCGGGACATGTTTTATAAACAATATGAACAGATAGACCCTGGTAAAGGTTATGAGTATAACCAGGCTATACAAAATAAAATCGACCTGATCAAAAATGAGTACGATATTTATACTGCTCTCGAACAGGATACCAATGAAGCCATTAACGCTCTGAAATCGCAACGCATCACCTTCTCAGAGGAACCATTAGAGCGTATGCGGCAGTCACTTATTGTCGCCTATAAGATGAAATACCCGGAAGGGGCAGAAGGATTCCGTGATAAAGAAATTTATCAGGACGCACTGCGGATATTAGCGAATAAAGATGCCGATCCAGAAAAAGCACAGGATCTGGAGAATGCGCATATGTTGATTAATTATATTGGCTATCACCGGCCAGAATGGACCGGAAATCGGCATATCAAATTGGATGCTAATGATTTTTATAAAAATCTTTCTGATGTCAGTGTCAAAATGTCAGCTGAAGATGTATTTGATACCTTTAGTCAAACCCTGTCATCTCCGGCATCTTCTTATAAGGGATTGAATGAATTACAGCCTATTTCAGAATACTGGAATAAAACAGATAGCGAATATTATGCTGATATTGAAGACTACAAAAATAATCATGCAAAAAATGAAGCTACTGATGATATCCATTATCTGGAACTCTCTTCGGGAGTCTATCCGACAGATTTATTGACCTCCCCCGTTGCTGTCAAAACTTTTCAGGTGGAAGTGCCGGTTACTGAAGTCAGGTTCAGCGAGGGTAAAACCCTTAAAGGAGATTTTAACCATTATAAAACAGAGAAGGGAACAGTATCGTTGTATCAGACCAAGTCCGGTGATTACTGGGCTTTGACGACAGTGGGAAATAACAAGAAGCTGGCAAAGATAAATGCTGACACTTTTTCCCGCTATGAGAATCTAAGTTCTTTCGATAATGAAGAACAGGTCAAAAGATTTTTCAAAGATACCGGTGTCGATGAAGATTTATTACCACGCCCGGAAACAACCTCGGCATATGCGACTCTTGCGAGTGGAGTCGATAGCGTCTTGTTAGCACCATATCGTTTGGGTCAAGCCATTGCAGGGCGTGACATCTCAAAGCCTGTCATTAAGGTGCATGTTGATCAACGCTATTTTAAAGTCAAAGAAACGGGTCCGGTGCGCACCAATCCGAATAGAAGCATGCGTCAGTTGATGATTGATGAAGCAACGGAAACCAATAAGCAGGTGGCAGAAGAGAAGAAAAACTTCGCCTCGTTTGATCGTAGAACTAAACCTGCTGACTGGGATAGCCTTTCACTGCAAAAGAGATTTTATCGTGCCCTGAGTATCACCTGGGGCCAGGCCAAGGATTTTAACCTCGCTGTTTTTAAACCACTGGAAATCTATGTCCGCTGGCTGGAAGATGCCGGTTATAAACCAACCGACGAAGACATAGCGGAAGCCTATGTTGATTTAGGCATCGCCATCGCGACGCTCGGTTATGGCTCCACGGTTAAAAGTATCAAGGGAATCAAAAAGGCACTGCAACTGGTGAGAGAAGCCAGAGAGCTGGGTCTGAAAGGGAAGGCATTTAAATTGCATATGTTTAAAGGTATGGCGCCTTTCATGAAAGGTGCGGCTAAAGGCATGGTGAAGGCACCGTTGCGCGAAGCCTTTCCTCTGTATGACTTCTCCGATATGGCACTGAGCCTGGCTAAAAAACCATCGAGACCTGCAAGCCTGAACCTGGTGCCTGAGTCAGATGTGGCAAGAATCAATGGCCAGGCATCCGCGACGCCTGTTGTTAATACCCCCGGTACGATCAGCAGCCGAGGCATGAATGACACATTCCAGGTCGGTGTGACAAAAGATCAGGGCGTGACGATAAATCACTATGTTGACAGCCCGGCAGCGCGTCGGTCCTATGTCGATGATGCGCAGCAATTCTACACGCAGACCAATCAAAATGGTGCTGAAATTAGATTAACCACTCATGAGACCAATGGCGCTATTATCCATAATGAAATTACCGATGCCGACTATAATATTCGTACTTCTGGCGCATCGCCAAAAGGAAAAATTATCGTTTTAACGGGAACACATGGTAGTCCCAATGGCGTGAGAAATGACACATTTACCGAGCGCGGTTTTTATCGTAGCGATGTAAGAGCGAATGCGCTCAATTCAAATGTGCAGGTAATTGATATATCAGGGAAAACTGACGAGGAAATCGCAGCTATTATCAAGGGCGCGCAGAAAGGTGATACCGTTATCGGCGCTTTCTGTCACAGTCGTAATGATAAAGCTATTACCAAGGCACTTGGCATCCCACCGTTAGAATCACATGTCCCCGCGTATGGTACTGATTGGCTGAGAAATATCCAGCGCAAGACACCGTCATCGCTGCGTGAACTGAGTCCTGCGACATCAAGACTTCTGGTTCCATCGACTAAAGTGACGGCGGGCCAGGAATATGTGTCAAAACCTAACGAATCGCTGATGGATCTTATGATGGAATATAACTCGCAATACCCAAAAAATAAGACAAGTATTAATGCGTTAAGAAAGCTCAATCCTCATCTGGCAGATAAGAAGACGATCCCTGATAACGTCGTCCTTCCGGTGGGGACTAAAGTTAATATTCCGGAAGTTTCGACGAAAAAGAAGGGGATATTATGGTAATTAATTTATCCGCAGGCACATGAAAATCAACTCGCAGAGGGGTATGACACCCCTCTGCATTTCATCAGCTTACTCAGGAATAGTATTCCGGTGCTTTTTTAAAATTAGCCCAGGCATCGGGGTCATGGCCTGTCACTACAATGGCATCAGCACGCTCAGCAACGGCTCTGAGCTTCTGTACGGAACGGACTGAATCGACCGCTGAAGCGAGGAAGCCAGGCAGTGCTTTTTGCTCCCAGTGATCCACGGTATAAGCCGCATCGATAGTCAACAGCAGGGGTTTGCTGTTCGGCAGGCGTACCAGGAACGACTGATGACCCGGGGCATGGCCGGGAGAAAAAATGGTGGTTAAGGTGCCGTCGCCGTAGATGTCATAAAAATCATCGTCGGTGCCGTTGAGGAATTGCCAGTTCAGCCCCGGACGGTCAAAGTCATTACGGATATAGCCACCCGCTGCAAACCAGTCTGGCGTAAAGGCATACTCATACTCCGCCCGCTGCACGATATGACGGGCGTTCGGGAAGCGGCCAATAGCTCCGGTATGGTCGAGATGCAGGTGCGACTGCACCACATATTTCACATCTGCTGGGTCGATGCCCAGCGCCTTCACCTGATCGACACATCCCTGATCCTCGCCAAGTACCGGCCAGTAAACATCGCAGATTCCGCCCCAGTAACCTTTGGGATCGGTTGCCACCTCGATGGCATTGCCACCATCAATAATGGTGTGGCCATCAGGGTGGGTGATGAGAAAGAAGGGCACGGGGATTTCATAATCTGCCCCGGCTCCCTGGTTCATCTTGATATTGTGCACCTTACATTTCAGGGTGCCGGACTGGAGCATGTAGAGTCGTATATCTTTCATACTGGGCATTCCTCTGGTTCGTCGTGGGTACTTTATTGTTGTGGGGTAAGGCTTTTAGAATGCTTCGCGATACAGATTCAGGGCGTCCTGCTCCAGAACCTCTACCGGGTTATTGGTGAGCAGGCGCGTTTGTAACATGGCATCGGCAGCCAGTCTGGGCAGGCTTTCCTCGGTGACGCCGACATCGCGCAGTCGTCGCGGTGCGCCGCTTTGTTCCATCAGTTGCAGCATATGCCCGACGAAAGCACTGGATCGGGTATCCGCATCGCCACTGCCCGCGACGCCAAGCACATCCGCCAACTCGGCATACAACGGAGCCGCAGCACTGGCGTTGTAGCGCAGTACCGGTCCGAGCATCAGCGCATTGGAAAGGCCGTGCGCGACATGGTAGTGGCCGCCCAGCGGGTAAGCGAGGGCATGCACGGCGGCAACCGGCGAATTGGCAAACGCCTGGCCTGCTAACGTGGCACCCAGCAACATCCCTTCACGCGCAGCGCGGTTGCTGCCGTCCTGACAGGCGCTGATCAGATTGGCTCCCAGCAGTCTCAGGGCCTCACGCGCCAGCGCATCAGACAGCGGGTTTTTCTTGTGCTTACTGGTATAGGCTTCGATAGCGTGCACCATGGCATCGATGCCGGTAGCAGCGGTATGAATTTTTGGCAGGCCCACCGTCAATTCGGCATCCAGCAACACAAAGTCAGCATACAGTTGAGGCGCAACCACCCCCATTTTGGTCGTTTCGCCGGTGGTGATGATGGCGATATTGGTGACCTCGGAGCCGGTTCCGGCGGTAGTGGGAATCAGCACTAGCGGCAGGCGTGACCCTGTCACCTTGCCGATACCATACATCTCTGCCAGCGGCTGATCCCCTTCAGCCATCACAGCGGCAATTTTGGCGATATCCAGCGAGGAACCGCCGCCGAGGCCGATAATAATGTCGGCCCCGGCCTGTTTAATGACTTCCGCACAGGCATGCACGATAGCTTCCGGTGGATCCGCCACCACGTCATCAAACACCGTGACGTTAAAACCCGCCGTGGTGAGATTTTCCACGATGGGCGCGATCAGTCCGGCTTTCACCAGCCCGGCATCGGTTATCAGCCCGACATTCCGCTGGGTAAAACGTGCCGCCACGCTGGCGCCCAGTTGCTGAGCGCCTCCCCACTTCATTTCAATCGCGGGTACGGTACGAAACTCGAATGGATTGATAGTCATCTCATCTCCTTTTTCCAGGTTGCGATATTCAGGCGATCTCAGAACACAGGTATTTGATTTCCAGATATTCATCGATGCCGTGATGGGAACCTTCACGGCCAAGGCCGGATTGCTTGACGCCGCCGAACGGGGCGACTTCATTCGAAATCAGCCCACTGTTATGGCCAACCATGCCGTATTCAAGGGCTTCGGCGACACGCCAGGTGCGGCGAACATTTTCGGTATAGAAGTAAGCGGCGAGGCCAAACTCGGTGTCGTTAGCCATGGCAATCACTTCTTCTTCGGTAGTAAAGCGGAATAGCGGGGCTACCGGTCCGAAGGTCTCTTCGCGCGCAATCTTCATCTGTTGCGTGGCACCGACCAGCACGGTGGGTTCGAAAAAGGTGCCACCAAGCGCATGAGGTTTGCCGCCGGTGATGACGGTGGCACCCTTCGCCAGCGCATCTGCGATATGGTCTGTCACCTTGCTGATGGCGGCTTCATCAATCAGTGGCCCGATCATCACATTCGCCTGATGACCTTCGCCGACTTTGAGAGCGGCAACCCGTGCGGCAAGCTTCTCCGCAAAGGCGTCATACACCCCGGACTGCACATAAATGCGGTTAGAGCAGACACAGGTCTGCCCGGCATTGCGATATTTGGAGGCCATGGCACCTTCCACCGCGGCATCCAGATCGGCATCGTCAAACACGATAAAAGGCGCATTGCCGCCAAGTTCCAGTGAGAGTTTTTTGATGGTGGGAGCACATTGCGCCATCAGAATGCGGCCCACTTCGGTGGAGCCGGTGAAGGAAAGCTTGCGCACTGTATCGCTTTCAGTGAGTACCGCACCCAGCTTACGGGCATCCCCGGTAATCACCTGGAAAACCCCGTCCGGAATGCCCGCCTGCTGGGCAAGTACTCCCAGCGCCAGCGCCGTCAGAGGCGTTTGTTCGGCGGGTTTGACGATCATAGTGCATCCGGCTGCCAGCGCAGGCGCAGCTTTACGCGTGATCATCGCTGCCGGGAAGTTCCACGGGGTAATGGCTGCACAGACGCCAATCGGCTGCTTGATCACCACAATACGTTTATTGGTTGCCGGGGCCGGAATGGTTTCGCCATATACGCGTTTGGCTTCTTCGGCGAACCATTCAACAAACGAGGCGGCATACAACGCCTCGCCTTTGGCTTCCGCCAGCGGCTTGCCTTGCTCGGCGGTCATCAATGCGGCGAGGTCATCGGCATTTTCGACAATCAGATCAAACCAGCGGCGCAACAGAGCTGTGCGATCTTTGGCGGCCAGCTTGCTCCAGCTGCGAAAGGCTGCCTGAGCCGCGACAATGGCGTTGCTGGCATCCTCTGCCGCCAGCGCAGGAACGGAGGCGATAATTTCACCCGTGGCCGGGTTATTCACGTCAATGGTCGCGCCATCGCCTGCGCTCACCCATTCACCCTTTATCAGACAACGGTCACGAAGCAGAGATGGATTTTTGAGTTGGATCATGGACTCCCCCATAAGATGAGTTCAATATATTGAACTAATATCACTATAGTGAACTAAGTGTGAGGGCGCAGTATGTCAGGGGAATCCGTAACAAAAAGCGATCAAACGCGCAAAAATATCGACACCGTTCCCGCCCTGCGTCGTGCTGTGACGATAATGGATTTAGTTGCGGCGTCGGGTGATGGGCTGACTGCCGCAGAGATCACGCGTCAGCTGGCATTGCCGAAAAGCACCGCGCATGGGCAACTGAATGTCCTGACGGAGCTGGGGCTGCTGGTCAGAAGCGCAGACGGGACATTTCGCCTCGGGCCGCACCTGATGCGCTGGGCAGACGGTTTTCTGTCACAGATGGATATTGTCTCGCTTTTTCGTGAATATTTTGCCAGTGACTCGGCACTGGAAGGCTATACCATCACGCTGACTGTGCTTGACCGTGATGAAGTGGTCTACATCAGCTGCCGAAATTCAGATAAACCCCTGGGGCATACGTTCCGCATTGGTATGCGTTTGCCTGCTCCTTTTACCGCCACGGGCAAGATGCTGCTTTCCCGGCTAAACGATGATCAACTGGCCGCGCTTTTTGCCACGCACTTTCCTGCACCGATGACCCCGACCAGCGTGCCGGATCTCGCTGAACTTAAGCAGGAGTTGGCGATCATTCGTGAGCGGCATTTTTCCATTGATAACGGGCAGATTCATGCGGCAATGACCTGCGTCGGGGCGGCGATTTACGACCATTCCGGCCGGGCCATCGCCGGGATTGCGACCAGTTTTCTCAGCAGCGAGGCGGAGACGGGGCTGATTGAGACGCTGGGGGAGAAGATGCGTTGTGCGGCGCTGGCGCTTTCCAGGCAGTGCGGTTATCAGGGTTGATAACCGCACGGACGCCCCCTTACTGCAGGCTTTCTTTCACCTTCTTCACCGCTTCAGCATCCACCGGTGCTGCGGCGTTACCCCAGCTGTTGCGGATATAGGTCACTACCGCCGCGATCTGATCGTCACCGAGGGTACCGGCAAACGACGGCATTGCCGGTGCGGTGGGGCGCGTATCGGTATCTACGCCGCGACTACCGGCCGCCACCACGCGAATCAATGAAGTGGCATCTGGCTGGTTGAGCAGCGGGTTATCCTTCAGCTGCGGGAAGATGTTCTGCTCACCCCGCCCGCCTGGACTGTGGCAGGCCGAACATTTTGACTCATAGATCTGCGCACCCAGTTTCATGCGGTCATCGCTGGCAGGCAGCGGTTGCGGCACTTTCTCACTGGTTTTGTCTCCTTCTTTCAGGAAAGTGGCGACGGCCTGCAAATCCTCATCACGCCAGTGCTGCGTGGAGTGGCGCACCGCATCCGCCATCGGCCCGGAGGCGATGTCGAAGCGATTTACGCCGGTGCGCAGATAGCTGACGATATCTTCCTTCGTCCATTTGCCCAGCCCGGTATGGTCGCTGGCACTCAGATTGGGGGCATACCAGCCTTCCACCACTTCGCCTCCCAGGAACTGACCGTTTTTATCGCCCCCGATCAGGTTTTTCGGCGTATGGCAGGTCCCACAGTGGCCGAGGCCCTCAACCAGATAAGCACCGCGATTCCATTGCGCCGATTTTTGCGGATTGGGCTGGAATTCGCCTTTGTCGAAGTTGATCCAGTTCCACACCATCAGGCTGGTACGGATATTGAACGGGAAGGGCAGCTGATTGGTTTCCACTTCGTTATGCACCGGCTGCAATGTCTGCATCCAGGCCCACAGATCCTGCAAATCCTTGTCAGACATTTTGGTATAGGCGGTAAACGGCATCGCGCCGTACAGGCGTTTTCCGCCGTGACCAATCCCTTCTGTCATGGCGCGTTTGAAGTCGTCATAGCTCCAGTTGCCGATACCCGTTTCGCGATCTGGCGTGATGTTAGCGCCCACCAGGGTACCGAAAGGTGTCTGCAGTTTTACGCCACCGGCAAAAGGTTGTTTTGGGTCGGAGGTGTGACATGCCGTACAGTCACCGAGGGTAGCGATATAGCTGCCCCGGCTGTATTGGTCATATTCTGGCTGTGCCTGCACGCTAAAACTGGCCGCGACCAACCATGCCGCAGCTGAGAGAGAAATGAGAGTCTTCATGCGGTGATCATCTCCCCAGGGCGTTTCAGATAGTAAGTACGGATGGCATGTGCTGCCTTAAAGGCCAGCGCGCCGACGGTGCCGGTTGGGTTGTAGCCCGGGTTCTGCGGAAAAGCCGAAGCGCCAACCACAAACAGATTCGGCACGTTCCAGACCTGCAAATGTTTATTGACGGAGCTGGTGCTGGGATCGGCACCCATCACAAAACCACCCACCACATGGGATGATTGGTAAGGGACGCTGTTCCAGTGGCCGGTCATCGGCTTGGAAACAATCTCGCGTGGATTCATCGATTTAGCGATTTCTGCCACCTTTCCGGTACAGTATTGCGCCATCTTCAGGTCATTCTCAGCGAAGTCAAAGGTGATGCGCAGCAGCGGGCGGCCATGCGGATCCTTGTAATTAGGATCGAGCGACAGATAGTTGGTGCGCGTGGTGTAGCTACTGGCTTCACAGCCGATAGACATGGTGCTCAGGTAATTATCTTTAACGGCACGTTTCCATTTGGAGCCCCATTTCGGGGTGTTTGGCGGCACCGGTCGGTAACCAATCGGGGCAGAACCGATTGGCGTCACACGGATGCTGCCGCCGCCAAAGAAGCCAAGACCGCTATGGTCGAAGTTGTCGTTATTAAACTCATCAATACCCATGCCGACAGCGCCTGCGCCGATAAAGGGATTAAAGTTTTTGCCATCGAAAAATAACGTCACGCCGTTTGCGGTTTGATAGGCATAGTTGCGTCCGGTGGTGCCGCGATTGGTTACCGGATCGTAGGCTTCCCCAATATTGGAAAGCAGCATCAGGCGCACGTTTTCGAAGGTGAAAGCGGCGACGATCACCAGGTCGGCGGGCTGTTCCCATGTGTCACCCGAGGAGTCCACATAGGTTACGCCAGTGGCTTTTTTCCCGGTCGAGTCGGTCAGCACTTCCAGCACTTCGCAGTTGGTATAGGCGGTGAAATTATCTTTACGCATTAACGCCGGGAGTACCGTGGTAATGGCGCTGGCTTTGGAATAGTTGGCGCAACCGTAGTTGGTGCAGAAGCCACAGAAGGTGCAGGGACCCATAGTGACGCCATACGGGTTGGTATAGGCTTCGGAAACCAGTGATGAAGGAACCGGGAACGCTTTATACCCCATATTCTTCGCCGCTTCGGCAAACAGGGTTGGTCCGTAAGGCTGGCGCAAAGGAGCTGTCGGGTAATCGCCGGAACGCATACCTTCAAACGGGTTGCCGCCCTCACGTTTTTCACCGTTGACGTTAGCGGCATAACCGGAAGTCCCGGCTACACGCTCGAACTGCATATAGTGCGGTTCCATCTCCTCCCAGCTGGTGCCCCAGTCCTGCAGTACCAGCTCGTCAGGGATGGCACCGTAGCGTTCGGTGAGATGGCTTTTGAGGCGGAACTCTTCTGGCTGGAAACGGAAGGTGATGCCAGCCCAGTGGTTACCTGCGCCGCCGGTGCCGTTCCCGGGATGAAAAGAACCCCAGGTGCGCATTGGCAGCGCGGTTTGTGAGGGGTTATTACGCATGGTGCAGGTGTTCTGCCGGGTACGCAGCATCAGTTCTTCGCGCATCACGTAACGTAATTCATCGGTCACCGTGGCGACATTGAAGTCACGCGCAGTATCGCGCCAGGGACCACGTTCAATCCCGATGACTTCCAGCCCCTCATCGGCCAGTTCTTTGGCAATAATCGACCCTGCCCAGCCGAGGCCAATGACCACGACATCGGTTTTTGGTAATTTTTTCATGCGTTATCCCCTGGCTTTCCATTGCGCAATGCTGATGGGCTCGAGTCCCAGATTCTCGTTATGGCGCTCGATATAGTCGCGATAGTCATAACGCGCGCCGGGGAATCCCAGCATCTTCCAGGAGACCATCTCTTTGTTGCCGCCATAAATTGGATCGGCAAAGAAGCCTTCCATGGTGTTATTCAACACGTCGAGGAAAAACGATTTCGCGTCGTAGCCGTCGAACTGCACCTTGCCTGCTTCCATCGCCTCCAGCAGCTGGTCCTGCTGTTCAGTGGTCAACTCGGCAAAGTTCTTTTTCGTGGTTTGCTGCACGTAGCGATTCAGTGCTGCAATGCCATGGCGATAGCGCTGCTGTGGCACCAGTGGCGACTGGTCGCCTTGCTCCGGTGTACCCTGCTGGAAAGGGCCTTCCATATACAGCCGTTCAAAGGTGCCGTAAAAACCCTGCAACTGGCGATCGATAAACACCGCACAACCCGCCTCTTTGCCGCCGATGCTGAGCTCATCGGCAGGGATCAGGCGGTCCACAATGGCTTCAACGGTCTGGGCTTCTTCCGGGGTAAAGAACAGCCAGCCTTGCTGGTCAAATGATTCGGGGGGATTGTCGGAGAAGGGCGTCCAGCCCGGTGAACCTTTGAGAGAGACGGCATCAGCCGCTTGCGTCACGGTGGCGGCGACGCCCAGCGTCGTCCACGTCAACACCTGCCGTCGCGTGACGCCCGGCAGCGTTTTGGCTCTTTTTTTCATTTTGCTTCCTAATTGTAAGTTGAACAAATTTGCAACAAAGGTGTTTCCAGCTTCGAAAATATCGTCACAGATTCTGCGTGTTGTGTTTATGTATGATTAACATTGTACAAATGTTAAATGTAGGGGCTTTCGGCGATACAGCCAGTTACCGGGCAGGAAAATGCATTTTTTGTTCAAAAAGAAACAAATGAGAGAGGTTCTGGCGGGTGTTTAGTGAGGTTGGTATTACAAATTCTGCGCAGTAGCGACATCGGTGATGCAGCGGATCAGCGCCTCGGCCGCTGGCGCGTGTAAAGCCCCCTGGCGCAGCGTTAGACCAATCTCGCGACGGGTATTGGGCAGGGAAAATTCTAACGGGCGCAGGATCCCGGCAGTGAGTTCGTACTCAAGCTGATGGGACGACACCGCCGCCACCATATCGGAATTTAGCAACAGACCACGCACGATGGCGAGATCGCCACTTTCAACCATCGGGGTGGGTACGTTGATGCCCAATGCCTGAAAAGCGCTATCCAGCAGATGGCGCGCGGGTGAGTTTACGCGCGGTAAGATCCACTGCACAGGGGGTAAATCCGTTGCGCTGAGTTGACGTCCGGCCAGCGGATGTTGCGGTCGTACCACTAAGACCAGCGATTCGGCAAACAACACCTGGTTTTGAATATCCAGCACGTTCTCATCCTGACGCAATGCGCCGAGGATGAAATCAATATCCCCGGCGCGCAGTTCGGTCACTAACGCGTCGAAGGCACTTTCATTGGTGACGATTTTGATACCAGGATGGGTTGCCACCAGCCGGGTAATCGCCAGCGGCAGCAGGGTGCTGCGGCACAGCGGCAAGGCACCCACATGCACCGTGCCACGTAAAATACCGGCCGCTGCTGCCAGGTCTTCCGGGATATGACGAATCTCATTCAATGCACGGCTGATAAAGGGGGCCATTTCCCGCGCGGCGGTGGACGGCATCATCCCTTTAGGGGTGCGCTGGAACAGGGATATTCCGGCACCTTTCTCCAGAACCTTCAGTGCAGCACTGACCGCAGGCTGGCTGATGCCGAGTGAATTCGCCACGCTTTGCGTATGGTGCAGGCGATATAACCGCAGAAAGACCTGCAGGCGACGCACATTGAACAACCAGATGGGTTCGGCATCGTCACGGTGATGATCGCGCTGTTTGAGCCGACTCAGGGTCGCCGGGATACGCTGCAACTCGCTGATGGCGCGCTGCGCCCGTGGCAGCACGCATTTCCCCATCTCCGTCAACAACATGCCGCTGGCATGACGCTCAAACAACGGTGTGGCTAAAGTGTGCTCAAGATCACGGATAGATCGGGTGATCGCCGATTGCGTGCGAAATAATTTCTCCGCCGCTTCCGATACCGTCCCGCGTTCCGCGATCATGCAAAAAGCGCGTAGTTGCATGATTTTAATCTCATTATCTTCGGCTTTCATTGCTGACGTTTCCCCGGTTGCTGTGACGATCGAAATCACAACATAAATAAAAATCATAGCTCGCGCAATGAAAGGCATTATCCGGCCAGCAAGTGGCATGTCAGGATGAAAAAAACAGCCACCGCAGGATAGAAAGATGGAAAACACCGTTAAAAAAAGTGCCCTCGTTGTCAGTGCTCACTCTGCCGATTTTGTCTGGCGCGCGGGTGGCGCTATCGCCTTACATGCCGAGCGTGGCTATGACGTCCATGTGGTTTGCCTGTCATTTGGTGAGCGGGGCGAATCCGCCAAACTGTGGCGCAAAGGCAATATGACGGAAGACATTGTCAAAGCGAATCGCCGCAGCGAAGCTCAGTCAGCGGCGGAAATCCTCGGCGCATCGATTGAATTTTTCGACCTGGGTGATTACCCGCTACGTGCCGATAAAGAGACCCTTTTCCGGCTGGCAGATGTGTTCCGCAAAGTGCAGCCACATTTTGTGCTCACCCATTCGGTTGCCGATCCCTACAACTACGATCATCCACTGGCTGCCAATCTGACTCAGGAAGCGCGCATTATCGCCCAGGCCGAAGGCTACCGTCCGGGTGAGCCGATTATCGGTGCACCGCCGGTTTACTGCTTCGAACCGCATCAGCCGGAACAATGCAACTGGAAACCGGATGTGCTGCTGGATATCACATCGGTGTGGGAGAAGAAATACGCGGCGATTCAGTGCATGGCAGGTCAGGAGCATTTGTGGGAATACTACACCCGTGTGGCTCTGCAACGTGGAGTACAGGCGAAACGCAATGTGGGGATCGCCTCGTCACGCGTCATCAGTCACGGAGAAGGCTACCAAAGCCTGTTCCCGCGTGTGACGGAGGATTTGTCATGAGTCATGTCAATCAGAAAGGCGTGGTGGTACGCCAAATCGAGCGGGCAGACGCGGATCTGGTGGCGCAGTTCGCCACCTTCGGTGTGGCGACGGTGCATGAAGCGCAGCAGCGTCAGGGATTACTCGATGCGCGCATTCGCCCGGTGCAGCAGGGCACCACCATCGCGGGCAGCGCAGTGACGGTGCTGGTTTCCCCCGGCGATAACTGGATGTTCCATGTCGCAGTTGAGCAATGCCAGCCGGGTGATGTGCTGCTGGTGGCCCCCACTTCAGATTGCCATGACGGCTTCTTTGGCGATTTGCTGGCAACCTCGCTACAGGCGCGTGGTGTGGTGGCGCTGGTGGGCGATATCGGCATTCGTGATAGCCAGACGCTGCGCGAGATGCATTTTCCGGTGTGGTCGCGGGCGGTGTATGCACAGGGCACCGTGAAAGAGACGCTGGGGTCGGTGAATGTGCCGGTGATTTGCGCCGGTCAGTTAGTCAATCCAGGTGATCTGGTGGTGGCGGATGATGACGGCGTGGTGATTGTGCCGCGTGCCGATGCCAAAACGGTGGCGCAGGCGGCAGCACAGCGGGTTGAGATCGAAGAAAGCAAGCGCCAGCGTCTGGCGGCGGGGGAACTGGGGCTGGATATTTACCAGATGCGACAAAAACTGGCCGCGAAAGGATTGCGTTATGTCGATTCGCTGGCAGAACTGAAGAATCTCTGACGATGAAACAGACGCTGATCCCCTGTGTACTTATGCGTGGTGGCACCTCCAAAGCCGCCTGTTTTCTGGCGCAGGATCTGCCTGCCAATCCGGCGCTGCGCGATCGGGTGCTGCTGGCGGTGATGGGGTCGCCCGATGCGCGGCAAATCGATGGCATCGGGGGGGCTGACCCGCTGACCAGCAAAGTGGCGATCATCTCTCCCTCGACGCGTCCCGATGCTGACGTTGAGTATCTGTTCGCTCAGGTCAATGTGGATAAAGCCGTGGTCGATTACGGTCAGAACTGCGGCAATATTCTGGCGGCGGTGGCCCCTTTTGCCATCGAAAAAGGGCTGGTGGCGATACAAGGCGCAGAGACGCGGGTGCGTATCTTTATGGTCAACACCGGGCAAATCGCCGAGGCGCAGCTGCCAACACCCGATGGCGCGGTGGAGTATGAAGGAGATGTGCGTATCGATGGGGTACCGGGCTACGCGGCTCAACAGGTCCTGAACTTTGCGGATATTGCCGGTTCCAGTTGTGGCGCATTGCTGCCCACCGGGCAGGCAAGGGACCAGTTTGATGGGGTGGCGGTGACCTGCATCGATAATGGCATGCCGGTGGTTTTACTGCGCGCCGCTGACCTGGGCCGTACCGGGCTGGAGAGCCGTGAACAGCTGGATAATGACGACGAGTTAAAAGCGCGGCTGGAATCGATTCGTTTACAGGCCGGGCCGCGGATGAATCTGGGCGATGTGGCACTACGCACCGTGCCAAAAATGACCCTGATTGCAGAACCGACTCAGGGCGGAATGCTCTCCACCCGCACTTTTATTCCACATCGCTGCCATGCCTCGATTGGCGTGCTGGGCGCGGTCAGCGTGGCAACGGCCTGCCTGATTCCCGGTTCAGTGACGGAAGGGATCGCGCAACTCAATCCAGGCGCAGAGCAGCGTCTGGCCGTTGAACATCCGAGCGGGGAGTTCAGTGTGGTGTTACAACGCGATAGCGCTGGGAATGTTACCCGCAGTGGCCTGATTCGCACTGCACGGCTGCTGTTTATCGGAACGGTAGCGGTACCGGGTTCAGTGTGGCAGGGAGAAAAACATGACTAAAATCGCCATTATTGGTTTTGGTGAAGCCGGACGGATCTACGCCGAGGATCTGGCGTCGCAGGGTGCGCAGGTAACGGTGTGGGATAACAAATTCCTCAGTGCCGAGGCAGATCAACTTAAAGCTATGGCGGGACAATGGCGGGTGCGCGCTGCGCACAGCCTGGCGCAGGCGCTGGAAGGGGCTACGCTGGTTTTCTCGCTGGTGACCGCCGCTAACGCCTTGCAGGTGGCGCAACAGGCCGCAGCGCTGCTGCGACAGGGACAAACTTTACTGGATTTTAATTCTGTCGCGCCTGACACCAAACGCGCAGCGGCGCAGGCGGTGGCCCAGGGCGAGGGAAGCTATCTTGATGTCGCCGTTATGGCTCCGGTACCGCCCAAACGGCTGGGCACGCCGTTATTAATTGGCGGAGGCCAGGCGCTCATTATCGCGGCGCAACTCACCGCACTTGGCTGCCAGGCCCACGCCGCCAGTGAGGAGATTGGTACGGTTTCCGCGATCAAGATGTGTCGCAGCGTGATGATCAAAGGTCTGGAGGCGTTAACTACCGAGTGTCTGGCTGCCGCACAACGTTACGGTGTTGAAGAGGCGGTGCTGAATTCGCTGCATACCAGCTTTCCCTCGCTGGGCTGGAATGACGCGCTGCCTGACTATCTTATCAGTCGGGTTGCGGAGCACGGTGTCAGGCGCGCGGAAGAGATGCAGGAAGTGGTGAAGACCTTACAGGATGTCGGGCTGGAAGCGCCGCTTAGCCGGGCTATTCGTCAGGTGCAGGCGGAATTACCGGCTCAGCTTAAATCGCATCAGCTGCAATATCAGGATCTGGTGCCGTTTAGCTGGCGTACGGTGCTGGCGAAACTGTCGCCCAAATGTTAATAGCGGTGCGATTTATCGCACCGCAGTCGCACCTGATGACGGATGAGACTAACTTACACGCCGACCAGGTAGAGTGGCTGTGTAGCGTCTTCATCAGTACACAAACCAAAGGTATTGCTGAAAAGAAACCATGCCATGGAAAAATCCTCTGTCGCGCGTTCCGGGTGTTGTGTTTTGAAATATTCGCATAGCAAACCGAAGACCATTTCTACATCAGGCAAAATCAGGCGTGCAACCAGCACGTCACTGGCGAACAAGGCTTTAAAAAAGTCCAGAAAACAGCGCTTATCTGCAACGTCAAAATCGGTAAGTTGCAAAAATCGGGTGGTGTCTGATAACGCATAGAAGTCGCGTTCTTCATATCCCCATTGATTTGAGTCGGTTACCATTTCTGCATCGATTCTGCTTTGTAATCGAAACAAAAATGCGGGTCCAGAAAGTTCATTCATAAATACCGGGCCAGCAAGACGATTTTTAGCCCAGGCTGCAAAATCCCCGGCAGTACGGGGGGCGCTATTAATGCCAGCCAGGCGAATTGCTGATCCATTGGAGGGTTGTGGTGCGGGATTGACGAGTAATAAATCGGTAAACTGGTCAGCGCTGAGCGACAGTGGCGGAGCCTTTTCCTCATTGGTCAAATGACCCATCACCGCAGAAAGAATCATATTGATCGGATGATTATATTGGGTGGACATAAGTGCTGTCGGCCTGATTAACACTAATTGCTGTGCCTGATGAGACTGTCGCCAGTAATGTAAAGTGCCATTGATAATCTGGTGAACCTGACGGGCACAGGTCTGCATATGTCCTGCCTGCCATAAGTGTTCAGGTAAGGAAAGAAACTGATTTAATACCTGAGTGTTATCGGGTATCCCCATCACGAGGAGATGCAGCTGATCCAGTGCCTGCTGCCATGCGTAGTATTGAATGGTTGAGCGATGTTGGTCAAAACGAAATGCCCAGGGTTCTGCGAATAATTCTGGCGTCACATAAGGTTGCTCACCGAAATAGCTAAAAAAGGAGTTTTTCGCCAAAGAATCCAGATGTAAAGCTGAAGTAGCAGTATCGGAAAACGACGGGCGGTTTCCACGTGATTTAAACCACTCTATTGCGTCAATGGCACGAGACAGATATGCCCGACTGTGCTCAATCCATAAAATCAGAGAAGGTGTTCTTTGCAGTGCGATTAAGGGATTATCAGTCACTAATTCATTGAGGGCAGTGAAGACCGCCTGCTTTTTTTCCAGAATTTTAATACTGTTGTTGCAAACCCTCTCGTCATAAAGGTCATCTTCACGCCAGGTAAAGACATTCCAGTTTCTGTCGCTGAGTTCGACTTCCGCATGGATACGCTGCTGAAGTTCATTATTTAGAGAACGACCATGTCGTTTCAAATAGACATCAATATCAACCAGTCCTTCGGTGATGACTGCCATGCGAAAAGGAATATTTGTCGTGATATTGCTAAGCAAACGTATGTGCTCCTGTCTTGCGGCTTGTGCGCTGAATAGCAGGGATTTATGTTGTTGCTGCTCAGTGGTATTGAGTAATGGGAAAAATTCCGGTAACAACTCTCTTTGTTGTCGGGCCATAAAGTCTTCAATGGTGGCATTAAATAGCTTTTTTGATGAAATCTGGTCTGATGTATGAATAAGATGCGGCCAGTCAGTGAATTCTTCAGGGAGCGACTGAACAACTCCCTGCGAATCTATAATGCCATATCTGGCTTTCTGGTAATTATCTTCACTTAAAATAAACACGATATTACCGCTATGATATTGCAACACGTAAGGGGTTAATTGTGTGTTGCTCTCGTTCTGTCTGGTGTCAGCTTGTAAATAAGAATGAGGTGTGAAAACCCCCTGATGCAAAAGTTGGCTGGCTACCTCATTTTTCACCAGATGCCAGGATTCCGTTGCATTTCCGGTATTACGTCGCCAGGCAACAGGAATAGACTGCTCAAAAAACGCCTGTGCGGAAAGTTGGCCACGGCGAAATACGGAAAAATCAGCCTGCAATTCGCTATACAAGCTGAGTTTTTCCCAGATTTTGGCATGTGCAAACCTGTCTGTCAGTGGATATAAAACCCCACGATTATCAGGAAGACTTGCGTAAAGCACACGCTCGTTTTCATTGATAAAACCCACATAACAGACATAACGCATCGGATCCCACCAGATTCCCCTGAAGCCAGTCATTGGAAGTTCACCGGCAGAGAGGGTACGATTTATCTCCCGGCGCGTTCTTAATACAGAAGCATCAGCGGGCCAGTCGGTATATTTTCCCATTACCTCGGTGATGGCCTGATCGAGGTAATAAACTGAGGACATATTTTGCGGCATGGTCAGGTTACGCGTTTTCCATTTATTCACTGCCGGATGCGCCGCCAGTTTGATAATGCGTTCAGACTTTAACTGCTCTGGAAGTACATCATCCTTGATATAAAAGGGGAAATATCTCATCAGCCATGCCACTGTCCGATTTTTTTTGGTGATGAAATCTGCTTCATTTTGTACCGCAGCGAGCTGTTTTAATTGATCCTGCACTTCAAATTTTATCCAGTTGAATAAGGTCGTTATTACGCTGTCATTATTCTGCCGATTGGCCAGAGGAGCGGGCACTACTGTGGTGCGGTTAAAATGAGCAATACCCTTGATAACGGGATCGAAACAGATGGCAGTTAACGCTTCATCTGTGAGTGGTGCGGGTTTCTGGTGGAACATTCCTGTCGCGGCAAAGGACAGAGAATAAGGGAATAAGATCCCCTCATTATTATTTATAATATCGAATCCGATACCCACCACCGTGAGATCAGAATCTTCATTCTTTCCGCCAGTCTGATACCAGGTAAATTGCAGTTCCCCCCGGGCGTGTGCTTGTCTTAATTGTTGCTCTTTGCTCACGGGCATGGTGATAGTGAGTAGCCGCTGGTGGCTTTGTATCGCGGTATTGAATAGAGAAAGCAGTCGCTGTTGTTGCTCAGATGATGAGGTAGCAAAGTGAAGTTCAGTCAGATATGCCGCCAGTGTCTGGCTGTCATCAACGCAGGCAAGTATGTACGTCTGTATAGTAGCTGTATGTTCCAGGCAGGTGGCCAGGCAGTGCAGCGCATCTTCACCAGTGTGGCGACCCGGCTGAGTAAGCAACGCTATTTGTTGTTGAGCGGTGACAGGAATGATGCCTGCGTCCTGCATTGCAACGCTAAAGAGTTTCAGCAATCCGCCTTGACTGACCGATTCCAACTGCAAGTCCTGAGCGATGATCGCCCCGAGGCAAAGTTTTTGCGCTGAGACATCTTTCAACCTGACGCTCGCCATTCCCACATCCACGCTTTTTAATGATGTTGCAAAATCGAGAAAATGACTGATGGCGGCAGTCATATAACGCCGGACGGCCTGCGGTGTTGTACCGTAGTTTATTTTTAAATGTTGCTGAAATTGTTGACTTAAACTCAGTGATTGAACTTTTATAAAATTCGCATTCGTTAAGTGTGCCAATGTCATCCACGGTGAGCTGAGAACAATTTGTAGCTGTCGAAACGCATAATCATATAAATCAGGCGCATCTGGTGAGGTTATTTTAAAAATATCGCTTAATAATTGTAGCAAACGAGCTTCATCAATAACGGCCCCTGAAGGGAGGTAGCGTTGTAAAACTTTTAGCTGATAATTAATCAGGTTACCATTCTCATCAAGAATTGTATTGATCAGTGTCGCAGCATCGCTCGGGTCCACTCTTTCTGGCGTGAGCATGCTCATAATATGACCATATAATCGCTCATGAAAGGGTAGAGCTGAAAAATAGATAAAATTTTGCAGGATGTTGCTTAATTCTTGTTGATATAAGATCGTTTCATTTTTTTTCTGGCTGGGTAGCCTGCTCTTTAATGGGGAGATCACCACATCAATCAGTTGATCATCATTAAGAGAAGGTAATGGATAAAAAGGATGCCCACTCAGCAGCTGACGTCTGGAGCGCTGTTGTGGTTCAGACATAAAATCGTTAGTCAGGAAGGTAAATCTGCTACCGTTATCAAGTTGGTAGTATTGACAGAATAAAAGTGTGGGATAAGCGTCGCAACACTGTTGCATTGCACATTTAACTAATGATATAAAAATTGGGTTGACATCATCGGTAATAATAATTTTTAAACTATTTTTTATAACGGCACTACGTTGCTCATGTTGCCAGCCGGTTAGGATTTTTTTAGTCACATCTTTAAGATAGAGTGCAAGATTTTGGCTGCGCATTTGAGGAGAAAGATATTCCTGGAATTTTGCCAACCAGTCAGCCTGCGCATTAGCGTTGAGCCATTGTTCTTCCGTATAATTTTCCAGCACCCTTGCACTGTATTCTATACGTGCGAAGGATTGATAAATTCGTTCAAATTCATTTTCCATCCAGATTTGATTTCTGATAAATTCAGCCAGTGTGGGGACAACCTCACCAGGATGATGTTGACGGTATTGTTGGCATCGATGATTAAATATTTCGATGCTTGCGCTAAATAACGTTATTGCAGCGGGACGTTCTCTTGTTGTCTGATTCATGGCTTGCAAAAAGTGATTAATTATCGCAATGTGGAATTTTTCCTGCATAGCTGAATGTGTGGAATATAAGGTTGTTTTTCCGAGTTTATAATGAATGTTTTGCACTATCGTTTTATGTTTTCTCTTTTTTTCGTTTTCAGTCATTTGTAATAAAGACTCAAGATCTTCACTAAGAAAGACTTGCTTAAGCATAAATAGATAATTAAACTGAAAAGCCTCTGAGTCATTTTCAAAGGTACTGTTTATCGCTTTAAATAACTGGCTTATGAGAAGGTCTTGATCGGCAGTTAATATAATGTTTGATATCGGATTTCTCTTGGTTAAATTATCACTGAGATAATCAAAAAACATCCCTGCGTTCAATTCTACTCTATTGGAATTAAGATTGTAATGTTTTTCAAGATCTATAATTTCACCAACATAATGCCAAACCGGAACGATAAAACTTCTAAAA
Source organism: Pantoea sp. App145 (assembly GCF_047947045.1). Classification (NCBI taxonomy): domain Bacteria; kingdom Pseudomonadati; phylum Pseudomonadota; class Gammaproteobacteria; order Enterobacterales; family Erwiniaceae; genus Pantoea; species Pantoea sp. App145. The sequence goes on along the minus strand of NZ_CP133291.1, from coordinate 403,312 downwards.
CAAAACATAGCCATTTCGTCATGATCGTTCGGTATTTTCCACCCACCAGCATCTGCGACATCAATAATCGTCTGAATATCTGGATTTTTCAACATGGCAAAGAATATTGTCTGATAAAGTTTCGGGTTGTTGGTATGGATGTTAAAAATGTTGGTCGTAACATTCAGTGGCTGTGAATCATCAGAATAACATGTAATGTTCTTTTTCTGTTGTATTAACAATATGTGATGTTCCTTTTCCACCAGTTCCTTTGCTGATGGTTTAAGCCAGGGGTAAAATATATAGGATTTTAGTCCAGATTTTAATTCTTTCAGTTGTTTTTTTCCTATGCCCGCAGCCAATGGAAATAGAAAGGTTTTGCCACTACCAAAACTGAATATTGGGTATAATATTTCAGTAGGTTTGGCAGCAAGACTTAGCCCAGTTAGAAATATTTTTTCAAACGTCGATTTCAATTCTTCATCAAGATGGATTATCTCCATTCTTAATTGGTTTATGCTCTGTTCAAGGGCAGGGGAGGGTTTCTGGATTGCGATGGATATTTTTAAGTTTTGTCTTAAAGCATCAAGTTGCAGCATCTTTTTAATTTTTTGTATAGATGCCTTTTTAATCAGATGCTCAAGACCTGTTATTTTTTTGACTACTGATGATAACAGATAAGCATCTGAAGCACATAACACGCCCTGAAAAACATTCTCTAATAATGAAGTCAGAACGATGTCTTCATGAGGGATGAGCATATCATCAATCATTTCAACACAACTATATAAAGGTAACTTTTCCTTAAAAATCTGCCATTTTCCCTTTTTAACATCATGTTCTCTTTCTGTTTCTCTTGAGCTTTCAATTTCTTCATTTTCATAAGATAAGTATTTTTCACGAATGTCTGCTATTTCTTTTTGCAGCAGCTTAACCGCGTTTGCCGATCGCCCCAGCTTTTTCTCGTAGAATAAAGAAATGATCTCCTTTTCAGACCGTGTTGCTTTACATACTTTAGTTTTGACAAATTGCAGTCGCTCTGTAATATAATCCCACGCTTTCTCTGGAGGGCTAAGTAATGATTCTTTAAACGCTTTCTCCTCATCACAGGGGTCCCAAAAAGGTTTCCCGTCGTGAAATTTGTAGTGTCTGTTCAGGAAATCATTCGGCAGACCCGCAATATCTTCAGTTTTATTTATGGCTAATGTGGAAATTGGGAGTTGTCGATAAATGCGGCTGGCCTCGATATTTATTGCGAAAAATTTTCTTTCTTTAGTTTGTGTATTTTCAGCAATAAAAATCACTCCGCGTTGATAATACCTCCTGGAATTATAACCGACTTGATACATAACACTGGCTTTAAACCTAAATGATTTTGGCATCAACATAGTGCGTACTTTTTGTATGCGTCGGTTATCGAGTTCTACGATGCTGATTTCAACCAGGGGATTGTTGAATAATTCATAATTCGGGTCCATCTCGAACGCGATACGAACGACTTTTTTATACAGCGCCATATGTTCATTGTAGACTTGTTGATACATCTTCTCATGTTTATCTTTCAATTCATCTCGCTTTGGATGTGGCCGCAGAACAAAGGAGTTGGTGCCATCTGTAGCATAACTTCGTAACGAGTGAGGCACCAGGTTTGGCAGCCGGCGCCGTAATACATCTATACCATCAGGAAAACTACGAATAACATCACGAATATTTTTGCACCCGCGCAAATACTCAATTTCACCTTGTGGATCGATATAAGGTTGCAAATTGATTCTCAGGCTTTCCCTATCAAAATTTACTGACGCAACCACATTAATGTTTTTCTCCAGGTAAGCGTCTTCGATCACATCATCAAAAGTTGGGAAAATGAGCCTTTCAAGTTTAACATCGTTTTCATGATAATTAATAAAATCGCTGTTGATACTACTGGTGAAGTTCTCAAATAATTCTCTTATAGGTGATAGTTTTGGCATATCATCATAGAATTTTCTTCTGCGCAAATAGAATCCATATTTTCTTCCCTCATCTATGGCGAAGTCAAAGTCATCATGTAAGACGTATTGATTTTCAGAATATTCTTTACCCAGATAATTCCAGTAGTAATAGGTTTCTTTTGAGACAACGCCCAGGTCACCTTTATTATGGTTTTTGAATTGTATTAAATCAGGTGCACATAACATTACGATAAAGTTGATTAGTTTTTCTGTTTTACTCAAATCAATTGCACCGAATGCTTTAACCAGTTGTCCTGAAACATACAATCGAGTCTGATTGAGTGCTTCGTTAATGCTTTCCTGGGGTTTATTATTAATATTTCTCAGCCATATTTGATTAACCTCCTCTCCGGTTGAGAAAATAAGTTCATTTAAATCAAAAACTTCTTTTTTACCAACAGGGGTAAGTAGCACTGATAGAATATAAGTTAATAAAACAGACACTTCAGTACGTTCATAAGGGCTAAAGTTTGTGATGTCCCATTTTTCTAGCAACTTTTGTGCATGTCTGACATTCAGGTCTCCATGTTCATCGAAGATAAAATGACAGAATTCATCAACCAATCTTAATCCTGCCTTATTCGAAACAATCAGTTCTTTTATGGCTTGTTCAATATCATAGCAAGTCTCTTTTTGTCCTGCTGGATTCAATTGATTCAGGCCGTGTGGTTTTTCGCCATAGGATACGCTGTGGGTAGTGTTAGTATTCTCAATCTTAATAATAATGGCGTTTTCGCTGGCGATGTCATCTGAATTCTGCGGAGGAGACAAATAGTGATAAATTGCGTAGGAACTTCCCATACCAAAAGCGGTTATTCCTGCAATAATTTTCGCTGGAGATGATGATTGATGTGCAATCGCTATCGCAGTGGTTCCGAGCAAAAGCGGTGTATTCACTGCGGTTGTGCTGGCTGGTGCATATTGATAGGAAGTTACGTTATCGCGTACAGCGGCAGGCGTTAAAGAGAACAGGTTTCTAAGTAAGGTGATATTGAGACGTAGTTGTTTTTGCGTTAAATCGTAACTGTTTATCTCCTCCCGGAGTAATCGATCCATATTATTTGTACGATGTGGGAAGAGTATTGTCAGAGGTGTAAAGCTATCGAGAATTGTAATCGCGCTGCCAAGCCCGGGAGATACCATTGTGATTGCTGAGGTAAGCAGGCCTTTAACACCTTCATTAACCACCGACAAAGTGAAAATCTTAGGGGAAATAAACGATGAAAAAAAATTAAGCAAGACAATATCACGCGGTATGCTACTGAAGACGCTTTCATCCGCGGATTCTGTTTGTTTCAGTGCCTTCCCATTTTGCAGAACTGAAACCAACTGTTGAAAAATATCCTGGTTGATTTCTTCGGGAATGCCCCTGGCAACGCCTGAAAGTAATAAAAAATCTTTAATGTAGTGATTCGGTTTATCATACAGTTTTTCCAGTAGTTGCTGGCTATCTCTCCTTTTCATTATTTTAACTGCGATTGAAATATAAAGATGATTTTTATAAGGGTATATGTCATCACGAAAATATGTTGCATCTCTGTTGATTTTTGGTGTCAGCGATTTAACCAGAGGCAATAAATATTGATGAATTTTACACGAGACCGGAATGGAAGGGATGTTTGTTATTTTTTTGATTTTTTTCATGGAAAAATTGCAGACAGTGACGGTTTTCTCTAACCAGCAACCATAATTTGAATCGAAAGGAGATTGGGTCTCAGTTTTCATGGGCAAATTGCCTTATTTGCTATGGGTATTAGCGACAGGGGAAAAAAGGAGAGTCTTTACAACTTATCCATAACTATAGTCGCTTAAATTGAAAACAAGAGATTTTTACCGATGAAGGTACATTTTGACGCGGTGATAAAATGCTGTACTGTTTTTAGCTGATGACTTGATGCTAACATCTTCGTAACGGCGCGATAAATCGCACCGCTACAAATCCTCGCAATTAATGCTGTTCTTTATTTGTTGTCCAGCACATCGGCACTTCCCCCTTCACGCAGGAATATCGGAATGGCATTCAGCGGAGCGGTAACGGTGAGCCGTTGCCCGCCCTGGAAACCACCGATATCGGTGGTCCACCAGGGAATACCGGCCATTGCCATATTCAGCCCGGCAATAAACTGATTACGCAGCGCATGAAATGAGGAGTGGACATCCCCCGACCAGGCCAGCACACCATAACGCTGGCTTCCTGCCCAGGAGCATCGCACCAGATTGACGATCCCCGTTTCGCCTTGTTTTTGCAGCTCTTCATAAAAGCCGCGGGCAAACAGCTGGGGGTAAATATTGCCCGCTTCCTGTACCGGGCCAAGATGGTCGCGATAGTTATCAAAATCGTAGGCACGATACTCCGGTTCAGCCTCATCCAGCCAGAAGGTGCGGATACCTTGGCCATAGTCATTACGCTTCACCTGCTACACGCCAATTAAATAAGGAGTCCGTAGTTCTTCACCCCCTGCCGTAATATCAAACGTTTCTTTGAACATAAACCATGCCATTGAAAAGTCTTCGTTAGCGCGTTCCGGGTGCTGCCTATTGACATAGTCACACATTAACCCGAAGACCATCTCAGGGTCGGGCATGATCAGGCGCATCACCAATATTTCGCTGGCAAAGAGATTTTTAAAAAAGTCGAGATAACGGAAGCATTCAGCACCACCAAAATCGATCATTTTCAGGAATTGTGTGGTTTCTGTCGCAGCATAAAATTTTTGTTCAGCTGCATTCCAGTCCTGAGACTCGGTTGCTATCACCTGATGAATTCTGTTTTGCAAACGAAATAGAAAACCCGCCCCGGAAAATTCACACATAAATATCGGCCCGGCCAGCCGATGTTTCGCCCAGGCCGCGAATTCATGTAAAAGCTGCGGCTCACCATGAAGACCTGCGAGACGAACCGTTGAATTCGTTGTGGTGGCAGGCGCGGAGTTTGCCATTAATATATCCGTGTGATGTTCAGGGTTGAGCCGTAATGGTTGCGCCTTGCCTGCGGTGGTCACATCGCCCACCCTGGCAGATACGATCAGACGTACCGGCAGCCCATTTTTGGTTGAAGACAAACTAATATCCAGAGGGGAGGTTTCTGGTCTGATTAACAGCAGATTTTCAGGCATATGAACTTGCTGCCAGTAGTTTCGCGTACCGTTGATGCATTGCTGCAATTGGCCTGCGTACTTATGCAACTTTTGCACTTGCCAGCTTTGTTCATTCAATTGCAGAAAATTATCACTCGCACGACGCTCATCAGGGATGGCCATTACCAGCATGCGGAGTTGCGTAAAAGTCCGAATCCACGCCTGATAATCGCGGGGCAGCCAGGATTGAATGAGGCGATATTGCCACTCGTCCATGAATATTTCCGGTGTCACGAAAGGTTGCTCGTCGTAATGACTAAAGAAGTTATTGGGCGCCAGGCAATTCTGGTGCAATCGTGTTTGTTCCTCGTCAGTATCAACAGGTCGTGTTTTGCGGGATTTGAACCATTCGATGGCGGTAATGGCGTGGGAAAGTATTTTACTGCCTTGTTCTACCCAGCCATAGGTGCTGATTTCCGGATGTCTTTGTAGCACGGTATGATTTTGCAGGATAAATACCAGTCTGGTGAGGGTTTCATTTTTTTTGTGCAGAGTTTCCAGGGTCTGGTTGCATTTCACGACATCATAAAGATCAGCGTTGCGCCAGGAAAATATATTGCAGGTTTCATGATCCAGTTCTGCATAGGGACGTTCATTCAATCCATGTTTGTGAATCTCCGTATTCAGGCTGGTTCCGCTACGTTTAAGGGCCTGATCCAGCTCAAGGAGTCCGTCTAAACTGAATTCAAAGTGAAACGGGATACCTGAGGTGGCATTACTGATTGAATGAATGTATTCCCGCTGCGCACCCAGCCCATTCATCAGCGTTGCTTTTATCTGCTGTTGTTGCTGACGGGTTAGTAATGGCAGGAAATCGGGTAACTTTTGTCTCTGTTCCTGTGCAAGAAAACTTTCCATCGTGGAGCCAAATAACGCTTCAGAAGATGCCCCATTCGCGGCTCGTATCTGGCGTGGCCAGTTAAGTCTCCCGATGGGAAATACCTGAAGCTTGCCTTGCGAATCAAGAAAACGATAATTAACTTCACGGTAACTGTTATCACTGAAAATAAAAACCAAATCCCCGGTATGAAATTGCAGAATATAGGGGGTGAGTTTCAACGAGGTGTCGTTTTGCCGGATTTCTGGTTGCAAATAGGATACGGGATATAACACACTATGCCGGATCAACTCTGATGCAGTTTGTCCGGGTATAAGCTGCCAGTTTTCGCTGGACGTTGCGTGTTGCTGCTGCCATGCCGCACGCACATGGTGCTCGAAGAAAATTTGCGCCGTAAGCGTTCCGTTATGCAATGCCTGATATTCCTGCTGAAGTTCTGTACGCAGGCTCAGCGATTGCCAGATTTGGCTATGGGTATAATTATCTGTCAACAAGTATAACCCCTCACGGTTACCTGCCAGGCTGGCATACAGGGAACGTTGATTGTCAGTGCTAAAACCGAGATAACAGACATAACTTATCGGGTCCCACCAGATGCCCATAAATCCTGTCGCGGGGAGGGCGTCAGGAGAATAGGTATCATCTATTGTCCAGCGCGTTCTTAATGCTTTCGCGATCATCGGCCAGTCAGTAAATTTACCCATCACCCCGGAAATAGCCTGACCGACAAAGTCAACCGATGATTGGTTAGCTGCTTTATGCAGATTACGGTTTTTCCATTTAATGATGTCGGGATGGGCGGCCAGCTGAATGATGCGTGCAGACTGCACTTCTTCGGCAATGCTGCGTTTAGCAGCGTAAAAGGGAATATGCCGTGCCAGCCACTCTCTGGTTTGATTATGCAGTGCGGTAAATTCGGTGGCATTTTTAGCCTGTGCAAGTTGCTGAAACTGGCGGCGCAGCGACGATTCCACCAGACTTGCCAGTGTGGTGCTTACGGTTTCGTTCGCGGGATAGGTACGGGATTCTGCTGTCAGTTCGTAAAAGGTGAATGGCATGCTCGTTTTACGCTTATCCCCGAAGCAGACGCGGGTTAAGCCTTCAGCGTCGCGTGAAACTGGCGTCTGCCGCATCGGCCCAATGGCAGGCAGCGGCAGACCGAGGGGTAATAACAACCTATCGTTTGGGTCAATGGTAGTAAAGCCGATCCCCGCCACGGTGACGTCCTGTTCCGGTGTCAAATACCAGCTAAACTGCAGTTCTCCCCGATCGCGCGCCTGGCGCAATTCCTTATCGAACTGCGCAGGCAGGGCGTGAGTCAGTAGCTTATGCAGGTCACTGAGGGTAGTGAGAGCGAGAGTCAGCAAACGTTGATGCTCTTCCGCAGTGGCAGAGTCGAAACTGAATTCAATCATTTCGCGCGCTAGTTTCTGGCTGTCAGTGACACAGGCAAGCACCAGGGTTTGCCCCTCAGCGGCATGGGACAGGCAACGGGCCAGTGAATGCAATGCATCTCCGGCATAATGGTTGCCATACATGCTAAGCAGTGCCAGTTGAGGGAAGCGGATCACTGGAACGAAACCCGCATCATGCATAGCGGCGTTGTAGAGTTTCAGTAAATGTTTGTGAGAAAGGATATCTGCCTTCAACTGGTGAGCGATGATTGCGCCAATACAAAGCTGTTGTGCTGACGCATCGTTGATCACCAGTTTTTGCAGGCCGATGTCGATGTTGCTTAATACGCTGGCAAATGCCAGATGATGGCGCACGCTTGCTTTGATAAAACGCGTGATTGCCTGGACTATTCGCCCCTGTTTGTCTGGCAGAATGTTTTGATAATTCTGAATATAATTAATAGATTGCTGGTTGAGGAACCTTTCATCCGTAATTTGTTCCAGGGTTATCCAGGGTAAATTCATCACCTTTTGCAGCTGGTTAAAGACATAAAGATAGAGATTCGGAATGGCCGGATCAGCCAGATTTAAAATATCACTACATAGTTTGAGAAAGCGATCGTTGTCAATTAATGTCCCGGCGGGGAGATAACGCTGTAACACCAAAATCTCGGCAGATTGTAATTCACCGTCCTCATCAATAAGTTTTTCGATCATGGATGCGATGTCATTTTGCGTGATCTTTTCCTCTGCCGGGATGGTCAGAAGATGGCCAGATAATCTGTCATGGAAGGGCAGTAGTGAAAAAAAGATAAAATTTTGTACGATCTTGTTTAGCGTTGCCTGGTAAACATCTGTACCGTTTTGGTTCAATACTGATAATAAGGGGTTTGTCTGAGCATTAAATGAATCAATCAGTTCCTCGTCATGGAAAACGGGTAAAGGTTCAAAAGGATGCTCACTGTACACCTGACGGCGGGAACGCAAATGGGTTTCCGAGATAAAATCATTAGTCAGGAATGTAAACCAGCAACCCTCATCGACCAGGTAATACTGGCAAAATAACAAATGGTGATGAATAAGACAGGATTCTCTGAAAGCATTTCTGACCAACGCAATAAATTCTGGTCTCATCTCATCAGCATTAATGATTTGAGTTTCACGTGCCAGCGTTGCATTGTGTAATATTTTTTGCCAGTCGGCGAACAATCTTTGGGTGACGTCGGCAAGAAATGGCCTCATATTCTGAAAGCGCATATCCGGCGACATGTATTCCTGCAAAGCGGCCAGCCAGTCAGTCTGGACTTGAGCGCCAGACCACTCTTCTGAAGGGTATTCAGCCAGCAGTTTGGCGCTGTATTCAATACGGGCAAATATTTCATAAATGACTTCTATTCGTTTCATTATCTGAAATCGGGTCTGGATAAATTCAGCCAGTGAAGGGACTTCAGCCGTTGGGTGATTAAGACGATATTCATTACATCGGCTATTGAAAATTTCAATGCTGGTACTAAATAAATTAATAGCCGCCGGGTTTTGTTCTATTGCCTGCCGGATGAAATCAATCAGGAAATCTATAACCGCCAGATGAAACTTCTCCTGAGCGGAAGAACGCGTCAGATATAATGTGAACCTTCCCATTTCGTAGTGTATGTCCTGTTGTGTCAGGGTTTTTTCCGCCCGCGCATCCTCTCCTTCACCGATAAGGCGTAATAACGAGTCAGTGCCTTTTCTCATCAGGCTATCATCGAGCATAAACAGATAATTGGCTTCAAAAGCCTGAATATTACTTTTGAATGTCTTATTGATTACATTCATGGATAGTTCAATAAGAAGATTCTGCTCCGGGGTCAGGACAATATCTGGAATGGATAATGTTTTATTATCGTTAATATTTTTTTGTAAATAATCATAGAAAAAATCCGCATCAATATCCGTTCTGTGTTGATTGAGGTTGTAATAGCTATTGAGTTCTAAAATTCTGTTAACAAATAACCGTACCGGGAAGGTAAAGGATCGAAAGCAAAACATGGCCATCTGGTCATAATCATTTGATATCCGCCATCCACCATCCATTGCTGTTTCGATAATTTCCTGCGCATCCGGATTCCTCAAAGCTGAGAAAAACATCTCCACATATAACGCTGGGCTTTTACGATGAATATCAAAAACATTCAGGGTGATATTTTTAGACTGAGAACCATCGGAAAAGCATGTTATATTTACTCGGGCAGGCATCGGTAATGCAAAATTTTCAATGCTATATTTATTTTCCCATTCAGGTGCATTCCAGCGTTGAAAAGGCAACTCACCCATGTCTGAGTACAGCGCCCGGGCATGTTTTTTTAACCGGCCAAAAATACCCGGAAGTATGGCCAGAGGTGCGGACCGATCAGGGGATAGATTAGACTCAGGGAGCATTGTTTTACTAGGAATAGAAGCCAGCTGGAGTAATGTGTGGGCAACCTTTTCCTGTGTTTGTTTGAGTGATAGCGTTATATCATTTATTTCATTCTCCAGAGACTTTCTTGCTGGTTCGAAAATTGCGAGAGGATCTTGTTGGCTGGTATGAGGCATTGTCAGAGCAAGGGTTACTTTTTCATTCAGGATGCGTAACTGGTGTTTTTTTTGCATCCGCAGTATATAGAGTGCTCTGACACCATTGCCGAGTACTTTAAGCGATTTAGTCACCCCTGGAGGAAAGGGGGCATCAAGCGCACAGATGCCGGCCCGTAACCAATCAATTGACGCAGAAGTATAAATGGTATCTTCTCTATTATAAAAAACATCTTTACCGAGTTCATAACATTCTTTCAGTGGAAAATATTCTGAAATAATCCCCCACATTCCTCTCTTTTCATCTTTTTCGCTTTCAGTTTCAGTTGCCGTGTTGATTTTTTCTTTTTGCAACTCAAGTAAATTTTTGCGGTTTTCGATAGCCAAATCAATTATCAATGGTATGGCAACATCGGACGTTCCTAGCTCCTTCTCAGTAAAAAATGCAACGATATAATGATCAGGTCTGCTGTATGTGCACCATTTAGCACGATAATATTGGTAGTATTGTGAAATGAAATTCCACACTTTTTCTGGCGGGTCGAGCCATGATGTAGTTGGTTCAATGATGTCATCGCAAGGGTCCCAGAAAAGAAGTCCATCCATAAAGACATAGTGTTGGTTAAGGAAACTCTCTCCTAAATTTGTAATGTCATGGGTATTATTAACGGCTAAGCGGGTTATCGGCAATTGCAGTTGAATGCGGCTGGCTTCTATATTTAACTGGAAAATGCGGGTTTCCTGGCTATGGCTATGTTTTGCGTAAAAAAGAACACCTGTCTGACAATGTGGGCGCACATTATAGGACATCCGCTGTGCTATTTCCGGGATGAGTTTGAAGGCTTTATGTGTCAGCATAAAGCGGATGCGTTGCAGGCGGTGATTATCAAGGTTGATAACCGAAAGCCTGACATTGGGATCGTTAATGAATATTTTATCATCCTCAGTTATCAGAGAAAATGATCGTGTAATAACCTGTCGATAGAGTTCAATATGTTCTTTTTCTATTTCTGTTGAAATATCCTGATATTCCGTTTGTAACTCAAGACGCTTTGGGTAAGGTTTTAATGTAAAAACCGTGGTGCCGTCATACTTATGATTCCGCAATGGTCCTGGAATAGAGTTTGGCATGCTGTCATAAACCACTTTTATGCCATCAGGGAAGCTCCGGATTGCACAAAGTAAATTTTTGCAGTTTTGCAGGTAAGGATAATCCAGATGTCTGGCAGGATGACGATGTATTTTGAATGTGGCCCGGTCAAAATCCATTGGTTGGGTAACGTCAACGCCCAGATGGCTGAATCGATAAATAATGATGTCATTTAATGTCAGGAACAGTTGTCGTTCAAGTACGACATCTATTTCATGATACTCCATTGTCTCCTTATTAACGCTTCGTGTATAATTTTCGAACCTGGCACCATCAGGATCTTGTGAGAATATATCCTTATAAAACCTTCCTCTGATCAGGAAATGGACTAAACGCTCCCCCTTGCGCAACGCCCGGGAAAAATCTTCAAAACGCAGAGCCTTGTTGCGTGGATATTCTTCCCCCATACATGCCCAGTAGTTATTAAGTTTTTTCGAGATGATTTTTTCCAAACCAAGACCATTGTTTTCAAATTGTATAAAGTCTGGTGCAGAAAGGGTAATGATGTAGTTAGCGAATCGGCGGGTTTTACTTTCGTCAATAAGCCCTAAGGTCTTGACAAGAATTCGTGATATATGCAGGTGAAGTTTATTAAGCGCATAGCTAATGGTGTTGTCTTCTAATCCACTGGCATTCTCTCGCCAAATTTTAATCACCAGTTTACCCACGGAAAAGACCAGCGCATTCAGATTAAGAATATTATTCCTGCCTACCGGTGTCAGCAGTACAGAAAAAACGTCTATTAATATGGCATTTATCTCATCGCGGTCATAAGGAGTAAGATAAGTAATACCCATCTGCCTGAGTAAATTCTCCGTATGTTTAATATTCAGATCACTATGCTCATCAAGAATGTATTGACTGAATTCATCTACCAGTCTGATGCCGGTCTGAGCTGAATTTAATAGCCCCCTGACGATGCTGATAGTATTAATACAAGTACTGTTTTCTGGCGTTGTCTTATTAGTCAGGTTCAGGCTGAGTGGTAAAGGACCATAAAGCACATCGTGCTGTGCTTCTATGATTTCATTTTCAACAGGGACATCCTCTTCAGTGATTATTTTGTTTTCACTGACCAGATAAGGAAAAACCCGATACGCCAGATAAGAACCCGTTACCAGTGCCGCGGCGGCGGCGGCGATACCTGCGGTATTCCCTGGGCCTCGAACTGCCAGCGCGGCAGCGGCGGTCGCACCGAGTAACGGGGCGTCGGGTGCGACAGCGCGGCCTGACGATCGCGGGGAAGTCGCTGAAGCGTGGACCTCGTTACGCCTGTCTTGTTGTTGTAAGTGATCTTTCATCATCGCTTCACGCCATAAACGGCGTGCAAATTTGTGGGGGTTTTCATCCGGGAATAGAAATTTGATTGGGTTAAACGTATCGATATATCTAATCGCGCCAGCAAGCGTGGGCGAGAATAGAGATATACCTGACATCACTAATGTTTTTACCCCTTCATTAATTACCGGGAGTGTAATGAATTTCGGAGCGATGAATGAGGAGAAAAAATTAAGTAACACGGTATCGCGTGGCGTGGGGGGGGGCAATACATTTTCCGGAGGCTTACGTAGTGCACCACTTTTTTTCAAAGCCTGCACCAGTTTTTTATAAATACGCGGATTGACTCTTTTCTGAATGCCCCTTGCTATTCCAGTCAGTTCGATAAAGTCATTCGTCACCTCATTGATTGATGGTTTTTTATCTCCATCTTCCTGGTATAATTTAACAAGAAGTCGCTTAACTTTTTTTGACTTCATGATCTTCATTGCGACAAATATATCAATATAGTATTTATAAGGATATGAATCATTCTCAAAGTCTTCCCGTTTTTTTTCTAATAATGGCTCACTTGCAGGCAAATATTGATAAATTATTCGGGAAAGGGGGAGAGTGGGCGCATTGGTTATTCTTCTTATAGCTCCCATTGCCTGGTTATATCCGCTAAGAATAGAAGTGAACACCCTTTCACGGTTGCATACAGGGAAAATGTTGATTTCAGATTGCATTGGCAAATTTCCTTATTCGCAGAATGGTCATCGTGAGCGTCCTGGCAGAAGACGCATGATGAATGCAACCTAAACCTTAGTATAAGTTAAACGGGAGTGACAATTTTGAAGGGAAATTAATCGGTGAACTATACCGATGGCGTGGTGAAAGGGGCGTTACCCGCCCCGGGGATATTGCTTATTCGCTTGCCAGTGCTGTCACCGGGTCCATGCGTGCGGCTTTGCGTGCGGGCAGGTAACCAAAGATCATCCCGATCACGGTTGAACAGATAAATGCCGCGGCTGCGGATTCCCAGGAGTAAATGGCCGTCAGCAGCCCCCCCGCCAGCAGGCTGACCAGCGGGCCAATTGCCAGTGAAAGTCCTACCCCTAAAACCCCGCCGACCAGACATACCAGCACGGCCTCGATCATAAATTGCTGCATGATGTCTCCACGTCGGGCACCGACTGCCATACGGACACCAATTTCATGAGTGCGCTCGGTAACCGACACAAGCATGATATTCATCACGCCAATGCTGCCGATGGTCAGCGCGATAGCGGCAACCATCAAAATCAGCAGTGTCAGGGTGGCAGCGGCATTTTCGATAGCCTGGCGATACTTATCGCGGTTAAACACCAGGAAATCTTTGCCCCGGTGGCGGTCAGTCAGTATCTCACTCAACGCAGCGACCGCCGGACCACTGGCGATATCATCTTTCAGTTTGATACTAAAGCTGGTCAGTGATGTCTGTCCGGTGATGCGATACATCATGGTGCTCCATGGCAGCCACACATTAAGGCGATTAGGATTGGCACCGTCATTCAACCTGGCTACACCAACCACCCGCACCGGAACGGAACCGAGAATGATCATTTTGCCGGTCACGCTGCCCGGCTGATCACCAAACAGTTTGTTCCGGGTATTTTCATCAATGATGATTTCCTGAGTGGCGTGGAGTTCGTCTGAAAAATTCGTCCCTTCCGTGAGTTTAATACCCTGAATGCGGAAATAATCCTTACCTACGCCGTAAACCGTGGTTTTGGAGGCATTTGACAGGTAACGAATAGGCTGGGTTGACATCATTTCCGGGCTGACGGCTGCAACAAATTGTTGTCGGGCAATGGCCTGCACATCTGACATCACTAGCGTTAACGTGGGATGGGTTTCATCCTCAACGAAATCCCCCCCGGCATAAATGGTCACCACATTGGTGCCCAGACCCTGAATACTCTCCAGCGTGCTTTGCCGCGCGCCTTGCCCCAGCGCGACAACCGTCACTACGGCTGCGATACCAAAAATGATGCCCGTCATGGTCAGCGAGGTGCGCAGACGATGGGCATTCATCGCATGCAGTGCCATACGTAATGATTCGCGTAATCGATCGCCGATGCCGCGCCATTTGCTCTGGCTTTTCGCCGCAGTGGGCTGATAACGGGAATGTACAGTTTCTGCGGACCGGCCACTGTCAGCGACAATCGAGCCGTCCTGGATTTCGATGATGCGATCCGCGTGCTGAGCAACGTTCATATCATGCGTCACAATGATCACCGTGTGCCCATCACGGTTAAGATCGCTGAGTATGCGCAACACTTCCTCGCCAGAATGAGAATCCAGCGCGCCGGTGGGTTCATCTGCCAGGATAATTTCCGCACCATTAATTAATGCACGGGCGATGCTGACGCGTTGTTGCTGCCCGCCGGACAGTTCCCCCGGCTTATGGTGCGCACGACCATGTAACCCGAGGCGTTCCAGCAATTGAGCGGCGTGTGCACGACGGGAATTCCCGGCGACATTGGCGTAAATGGCCGGAATCTCTACGTTACTCAGGGCATTCAGATCCGGCATCAGATGATAACGCTGGAAAATAAATCCGATATGTTCGCGCCGGACTTTTGCCAGCGCATCGGCAGACAGACTGGCGATGTTCTGCCCGCTGAGGTGATACTCTCCGCTATCTGCGGCATCCAGACAGCCGAGGATATTCAGCAGCGTTGATTTGCCCGAGCCGGACGGGCCGATAATCGCTACCATTTCCCCTGCGGCAATGCTCAGATTGATATCTTTCAGTACATTCAGAGATTGCGAGCCAAAGGCGTAAGTGCGGGTAATATTTTTCAGCTCGATGATATTCACATCACCACCTTCTCTGCGCCAGCAGCCTGGGCGGCAAGAATGACTTTTTCACCGACCTGAAGCCCGCTCAGTACCTGAATATCCACGTTGTCAGAAATGCCGGTAGTGATGTAGCGCTTAACTGGCTGCTGATTTTCATCCGCGACTTCAACATAACTTTTGCCGTCAGCGTCTTTTTTCCGCGCCTGAACCGGGATCAGTAGTGCGTTATTGGCGGAGTCGCGCAGCAGATTGACCTGAGCGGTCATGGCGATGCGCAGGGAATTATCGGGGTTAGGCACATCAAGCAGCGCGTTGTAATACACCGCAGCATTGGTGGCGCTGGTGGGATTGCTCTCGCTGTTATTCAGCAGCGCGTCATCCTTCATCACCGTATCAGGTGCCAGCTCAATACTGCGTAAAGTGGCGTTGTAACGTTTATCCGGGTCGGAGAAGGTGGTAAACCAGGCTTGCTGCCCGGGTCTGATATTGTTGATGTCCGCTTCAGATATCTGCACCTTGATGGTCATGGTGGACAGCTGCGCCAGTTTGGCAATGGTTGGGGCACTTTGCGCTGCGTTTACCGTCTGCCCTTGTTTGGTAATGATGGCGATAACGGTGCCATCCATCGGTGCCATGATGCGGGTGTAACTCAGGTCGAGCTGTTTTTTATCCACCTCAATCTGCGCCTGAATCACGCGCGCCTGCTGGGCAGTTTGCTCAGCGCGCGCGATACGCCAGGCTTCAGCGCCGGTATCAAAATCCTGACGGGACACTAAATTCATCTTCAGCATCTGTTGCAGGCGTTTGAACTGCGCCTCCTGACGCACCAGGGTGGCTTGTTTGGTTTCTAAATCCGCTTTGGCGACACTGAGCGCTGCTTCGGCATTGCGCAGGTCACTGCGTTGTGGTTGGTCATCGATTTCGGCGATGAGTTCACCTTTGTGCACATTATCACCAGTGCGGATATACAATTTTTTGAGCTGACCGGAAACCTGAGCGCCAACGTTGACGCGTTCGATGGCATCCATTTTACCCGTCGCAGCGATGACGTTTTCGATGTTGCCCTGACGAACGGTGGTGGTGATGATGTTGTCAGGTTTGTTGCGGGAGGCATTGAATTTATAAACACCGAGGATGATAAGCAGAATAGCAAACGCCGGAAAAAACCATTTTTTCGTTGAAGTTGGCATGAGAGTCCCTTTTTTTGCCAGAGGATAATAATCACGTGCCGTTACGGCAAGTGAAAACTGGTTTTAAACGCTCAGATTAGGCCGCATAACCGGCAAGCAAAATGAATGAGTTATGAGAAATCGCAGGATTTATCCTGACATCTGTGAAAAGTAATGTGTTTAAGCATATTTTAATTTTCGCCCGCTATCATGAGATGCGTCTTACCCTCCGCTACCACCGATACAAAGGAAATCAATGAAAGCTGTCATTTTTGCCTACCACGATATGGGATGTGCTGGCCTGGAAGCGCTGGAAAACGCTGGTTTTGAAATCTGCGCGGTGTTCACGCATGCTGATGCACCGGGCGAAAATCATTTTCATGGCTCGGTGGCCCGGATGGCACAGGCCCGCAATATTCCGCTGTATATGCCGGATGACGTCAATCAGCCGCAATGGATAGCGCTGTTGCAGACGCTGGTCCCCGATATGTTGTTCAGCCTGTCATTTCGGCAGATACTCAGCCGTGAAATTCTGGCGATCCCTCGTCGTGGGGCGTTTGGTGTGCAGGCTTCTTTGCTGCCTGCGCATCGTGGCAGGGCACATCTGAATTGGGTCTTAATCAAGGGCGATGCGGAGACCGGCGTCACGCTGTTTCGTATGATCGATCGTCCTGATTGTGGCCCGATTCTGGCACAGGAAAAAGTCAGAATATTGCCTGAGGACGATGCCCATAGCCTGCATAACAAGCTGGTTAGTACCAGCGCAAAGATGCTGGCCCTCTGGCTACCCGCGCTGTGCGCTGGTCAGCTGGAAGAGCGGGAACAGGATGAGTCTCAGGCAAGCTGTTTCGGGCGTCGTACACCGGAGGATGGCGAGATCAACTGGCAGGCCGCCGCGCAGGATATTCACAATCTGATACGTGGACTCGCCAGCCCCTGGCCAGGAGCGTACAGCGCGGCCTATGGGCAGCGTTTTGTTGTCTGGCAAAGCCATGTCAGTGCGGATAAATTATTCGACCAACCCGGTACCGTATTAAGCCTTGATCCGCTAGTGATTGCCTGCGGTGAAGGGCAGCTTGAAGTGGTGGCAGGACAAGCCCGGGAGGGCGTGCGGATGAACGGCGCTGAACTGGCGCGCAAGTTAGGATTGCGTGTGGGTGAGAACATTAACGGTCAGAATACACCGCAAAATACGTAAATAAAAATTATCATATAGCAACTTAAGGATCACCTAATGTAACGGTGAGAAACTGGTCTCTTCATCATTAGAGGAGGCCAGTCGAGAATGCCCTTTTCTTTATTTCAGCGGATCGTAAGGAATCCGTTATTATTTGTTCTTTCCCCATCAATATTAATTCAATTTTCGATTTCTTCTGCCCGAATTTTCTCTCAGTGGGTAATGAGAATATTATTCACACCCTGGATTAAAGCTATTTTAACTAAACCCAGAGAAGCGAGAGGCTGACCATGTTCTGGCCTCTGTTACGCCCCCGCAAAAACAGCACCCTGCGCTGGCGGTTATTGCTGGTGATTGGCTTAATTCTGATTGTTTGTCAGACCATCAGTGTGTGGGGGGTATGGCATGAGAGCAAAGAACAGATCGCGCTGCTGGTGAATGCCGCACTGGATAATCACAACCCACACCAGCATATGGAAAAAGAAATCCATGAAGCCATCATCAGCCTGGCGCTTCCCAGCATTGTCATGATTCTGGTGGCGTTATTTCTCTGTTTTCAGGCGATAACCAGCCTGACCCGCCCTTTATCAGAACTGCAAAAATGCCTGGAGGATCGTGGAGAGGAGAAGCTGACCTCGGTGGACTATCACAGTTCTTTGCAGGAGATTGATGCAGTGACCCATGCTATCAATCGCCTGGTATCACGTCTGAGCGCCAGCCTTGAAAGGGAGCGCATGTTTACCGCGGACGTTGCCCATGAACTCCGCACGCCGCTGGCCGGTCTCAGACTCCATCTGGAACTGCTGGAAAGAACACATCAATGCGATGTTAAGCCACTGATGCAGCGCCTCGACCAAATGACCAGCAGCGTGACCCAACTGCTACAGCTGGCGCGCGCTGGGCAATCTTTTTCATCGGGTAGCTACCAGAATGTCAGGCTGGTGCGGGATGTCGTCGAGCCAATGAAACATGAATTTGAAACCATGTTAGCGCTGCATCAGCAGGTCTTAATTCTCAATATGCCGCAGGAGGTCGTCGTTCGCGGTGATGTGACTTTACTGAAGGTGATGCTGCGGAATCTGGTGGAGAATGCCCATCGCTACAGTCCACACGATACCTGCATCACTATTCGGATCAGCAAGCAGCCATCTCCGGTGCTGATGGTAGAAGATGAGGGGGTGGGGATTGATGAAAGTAAAATTGGCGAACTGAGTCGGGCGTTTGTCCGGATGGACCGTCGTTTTGGTGGCATTGGCTTAGGGCTGAGTATTGTCACCCGTATTGTTCAGCTGCATAAAGGGCAATTTTTACTGGAGAATCGGGGCAGTGTGCCAGGTTGCCGGGCCAGAGTGACCTTTACCGGCCAGTAATACCCGCAGAATTACAGTGAAAACCAGATGATCAAAAAACTAATAACGCTAACAGCGCTGAGGATAACAGCAGCATATTCGCTGGCTGGACGGGAGAACATGGATTGCATAGGGAACCTCATTATCAGACCCGACAATTTTTACCGCCAAAGATTAAGTTAACCTTAAGCCAGCCTTGCGCTCACAGAACGGACATGAAAATTCGCCGTTTAATGTTCAGTTAAGAATCAGGCGTTATGCTCTCAATCGCTATAAATTAATGGCTGCGAAATTTTCTTCGTCCCGAAGTTAATTAAACGGGGAAATAAATTCTTAAATTTCTCTGTGCCGGTGTTTCATATATAGCACTTTATGCTAAATTGTTATTGCTGGATACTTTAATGAAACTACTGCATAGCAGGCCTGGCAACATGTGCTGGCCGGAAAATTCGGTGTGGTGTGAAAAACTCACAGGGAATCGCGTATGACCGCAACAACAAAAACGCTGCTACTGCTGGCGTTACTGATCCTCTATTATTTGGTGCCACTTGAATTTCGCCATCTCTGGCAGCCTGATGAAACGCGCTATGCGGAGATTAGCCGGGAGATGCTGCAAAACGGCAACTGGATCACGCCACACTTCTTTGACTTACGTTATTTCGAAAAACCGATTGCCGGCTACTGGTTCAACAACATTGGCCAGTGGTTATTTGGGCATAACAATTTCGCCGTGCGTATTGGCGCTGTCTTTTCCACGCTGGTTAGCGCGGTGCTGGTTTTCTGGCTCGCCCGCCGTCTTTATGCTGACCGGGCGATCGCCCTTACTGCCAGCGTTATCTTTCTCACCTCATTGCTAGTCTATGGCGTGGGCACCTATGCCGTTCTCGACCCGATCCTGTCGCTATGGCTGGTCGCCGCTATGTGCAGTTACTGGTATGCCGTCGGCGCGGACACTCTGCGCCAGCGGCTGGTGGGCTATATCCTGTTTGGTCTGGCCTGTGGTATGGGATTTATGACCAAAGGGTTTCTGGCACTGGCTGTACCGGTACTGGTGATTGTTCCCTGGGCCATCTGCAACCAGCGTTTCCGTGAGTTACTGACCTTTGGTCCGCTTACGGTACTGTGCGCCGCACTGCTTAGTGCGCCCTGGGCGCTGGCAATTAATCAGCAACAACCGGATTTCTGGCACTACTTTTTCTGGATAGAGCATATTCAGCGCTTTGCCGACTCCGATGCCCAGCACAAAGCGCCATTCTGGTATTACATACCGATCTTAATTGCCGGTTCCCTGCCGTGGCTGGCGTTGCTGCCTGGCGCATTGCGTCAGGGCTGGACGGAGCGCAAAATCGCCCCCGGTGGGTTTTATTTACTGTGCTGGATCCTCATCCCCCTGGTGTTCTTCAGCATTGCCAAAGGCAAATTGCTGACTTACATCCTGCCATGCTTTGCGCCGCTGGCAATTTTGATGGCCTGCTATGGGCATCGGCTGGCGGGCAAGGCGAGTCGCATTCTTCGGGTGAATGCCTGGATTAATATCCTGTTTGGCACACTGAGCCTGTTCGCCTTACTGGTGGTGTTTGCGCCCTGGGGCATCAGCCATCGCCCGCTGTATCAGCAGCATGAAGTGGGCGCATTGATCATGGCGGCTGTGACTTTTGCCGGATGGGGACTGGCTGGCTTTGTCAGCCTCAGGGCGAAAGGTCAAGGCTGGCAGCTTGCGGCGCTTTGCCCGCTGGCACTGGCACTCTGTGTCGGTAATGCGATCCCGGAAAGCGTACAGAACACCAAACAACCCCAGGTCTTTGTAGCAAGCGTTGCGGATAAACTGGCGGAAAGTCGCTTTATCCTGAGTGACGACCCTGGCATCGCGTCGACCATTGCGTGGACACTGCAACGTAGCGATATGTATTTCTATGATAAACAGGGTGAAGTCCGCTATGGCCTGAGCTATCCCGATTCTCAGTCGCGTTTCGTCAGCAAAGCTGACTTCCCTCAATGGCTGGCGACGCACCGTAAGCAAGGAACGGTTTCAGTGGTGCTGATGCTGGGTCGTGGTGAGACGACACCAACCGACATTCCCCCTCCCGATCTGGTGTATCGCCACGATCGCATGCTTTTACTGCAATACGGCCCTGAACCCTAAGCTCAGAGGCTTCACAATTCTGCTAACATGCGCAGGGCCGCAATGCGGCCCGTTAACGCAATCGCTCATTTTTGTGGATAAATAATTATGGCCGCCGATTTTCCTTTGCTGGATGTGCAAGGGGTGACGTTCTCACTGGAGGACCGCGAGTTATTGGCTCCGGTCTCATTAACACTTAACCCGGGTGATTTTGTTTTGCTCTCCGGTCCGTCAGGCAGTGGCAAAAGCACGTTGCTAAAGATTATGGCCTCACTGTTGGATCCCAGCGCGGGACGCATCTTTTTTCGCCACCAGGACATAGCAACACTCAAGCCGGAAGAGTATCGACAGCGGGTTTCCTACTGCTTTCAAACCCCGGTGCTGTTTGGCAACACGGTATTCGATAACCTGGCGCTGCCGTGGCAAATCCGGCAGCAGAAACCCACGCGCAGCAAGCTGGAGGCCGATTTAACCAAAGTGAACCTGCCTGCTGACATGCTGGATAAAAAAATTGACCAGCTTTCCGGCGGTGAAAAACAGCGCGTCGGCTTATTACGCAATTTGCAGTTTCTGCCGGACATCTTGCTGCTGGATGAAGTGACCAGCGCACTGGATGAAGATAACAAGGGCCTGATTAATAACCTGATCAAAGGGATCGTCAGCGACAAGGGTATGGCTGTGGTGTGGATCAG
Organism: Pantoea sp. App145; assembly: GCF_047947045.1. Lineage (NCBI taxonomy): Bacteria > Pseudomonadati > Pseudomonadota > Gammaproteobacteria > Enterobacterales > Erwiniaceae > Pantoea > Pantoea sp. App145. The sequence goes on along the minus strand of NZ_CP133291.1, from coordinate 381,651 downwards.
CCATGACCCGGCGGAAATTCGTCAGGCGCAGCGGGTATTGCACCTGGAAACCCCGGAGAGGAAAAACCATGAGCCAGCATAATATCACTAATACCTCGCTGGTCCTGGCACTGGTGCTGGTGATGATCGCGCTGCTGATTAGCCAGAAAGAAAAACTGGGACTGGGTAAAGACATCATCTGGAGCGTGTGTCGGGCTATTGTACAGTTGGTCATTGTCGGCTATGTGCTGAAGTCGATTTTCGACATCAATAATGACTGGCTTACGGTGTTGATGGTGTTGTTTATCTGCGTCAATGCCGCGCTGAACGCCCGTAAACGTAGCCGCAATATTGATCATGCTTTCCTGATTTCGTTTATCGCCATTACCAGCGGCACTACGTTGACGTTGGTGATTCTGGTGCTGAGTGGCGCGATCGAATTTATGCCGATGCAGGTGATCCCGATTTCCGGGATGATTGCCGGGAATGCCATGGTGGCGGTGGGGTTGTGTTACAGCAATCTTAACCAGCGCTTCGCGGATAACCGCCAGAAAATTCAGGAAATGCTCAGTCTGGGGGCGTCCATCAAGCTGGCATCAGGCACGCTGATTCGGGACAGTATTCGCGCCGCGATGATCCCAACCATAGATGCGGCGAAAACCGTGGGGCTGGTGAGCCTGCCGGGCATGATGTCGGGGCTAATCTTTGCCGGAATTGACCCGGTTAAAGCCATCAAATATCAAATCATGGTGACCTTTATGTTGATTGGCACGGCCAGCCTGTCCACTATTATTGCGGTCTACCTGGCGTATCGACGTTTTTATAATGAGCGATCACAGCTGAGATTTTGATCATCTGATCTTCTCTTCCAGCGTTGACGAAACTTAATAGCGGACGCCGCTGTCTGTTACTCATCATTGTTTTGGAAGATAAAAGTCATGACCTCTGTATTGCTGATTGAGGATGATGTCCGTCTGGCGCAGATGATTGCGCCTTATCTGGCACAACACGAATTTGAGGTGATGCATAGCGCCAGTGCTACGGATGCACAGGCGCGCATGAAACTGCGCAGCTTTGATGTGGTACTGCTAGACCTGATGCTGGGGGATGCCGATGGGCTGGCCCTGTGTCGGCAGATACGTGCTGAAAGCCACGACGATCCCGCCATCATTATGGTCACCGGACGTGGCGACCCGGCAGACCGAATTATTGGGCTGGAAGTCGGCGCTGATGATTACCTGCCAAAACCGTTTGAACCGCGTGAGCTGCTGGCACGGATGCGCGCTGTGCTACGCCGCATGCGCCCTGGCTTGCGCGCCAGCGATGCCAGCCTGATTCGCTCAGGGGAACTGGAGATTGATATTGCTGCGCGCACGGTCACCTTACACCAGCAGCCCTGTGCTCTGACATCATTGCAATTCGATTTGCTGGTTTCGCTGGCACGGCAGGCCGGACGCGTTCTGAATCGTGAGCAAATCTGGCAGACGGTGCGCGGTGAAAGTTATGAAAGTTTTGACCGGGCGATAGATGTGCATATCGGGCGTATCCGTCAGGTGATTGAAGATGATCCACGCACACCGAAACGTATCATCACGGTACGCGGTGTCGGTTATGTTTTCTCGGCCTTAGCGGATCGCTAAGCGTATGAAACGTATCACCGACCTGCCAATGCATTTACAGATTTTCCTCGCTGTCATCAGCGCTATTTCGCTGGTGGTGCTCTGCACCATTGCGTTGTGGTTATGGACCGATGATGAAAATCGCCACCTCAACGCCTTTGCCACGTTCAGCGGCATGGTGGAACAGACGTTACCCGCTGCATCCGCTCCGCTTGAGGCGCAGTCGGCGGCGATAGATAGCTGGATGCAGCGTACCAATGCCCGCTTCGCGTTATTTGCAGCCAACGGCGCGCTGCTGAGCCGCACACTCTCGCCAGCGATCCCTTTCCCACATCAGGTGAAAGCCGGGGGTTACTTTGATGACTGGTACAGCTCGCGCTTTGTCTGGCAATTGCAGGATAAACGTTTGCTGGTGATCCAGTTCAGTGTTGATCGTATTGAACGTCCGTGGACCTTCATCCTGATGCTGCTGGCCCTGGCTGCGGCGGTGGTGGTGATCTCTTTTCCGGTGATTCGTCGACTCACCGCGCGGCTGGAATCACTGCAACATAGTGTGGAATCGTTGGGCAAAGGCAACCTGGCGGCGCGGGTGCGGGTGACGGGCAGCGATGAGGTTGGACAGCTGGCCGCCAGTTTTAATCGTTCTGCGACGCAGATCGAAACGCTGGTTCAGTCGCAGAAAACCATGCTGGCCAATGCTTCGCACGAGCTGCGATCACCGCTGATGCGTATTCAGATGGCCTCGGCATTGTTAAGTGCTGAACATTCTCAGGCGAGCAATGAATTGCAACGCAGCGTAAAGGAACTGGACGCGCTGGTGGAGGAAATCCTCACCCTGAGCCGACTGGAAATGGCGGATAACGTCATTGTCGGTGAGTTACTGCCTACCGACATCACCGCACTGGCCGCCGAGGAGTGCGCCAGCGTTGAAGTGGAACTGAATGCAGAGCACATTGTGGCGCAGGTTGATGCCCGTCTGATGCGCCGTTTAATGAGAAACCTGATTGAAAACGCGCTGCGCTACGCGGGCCGCGATGTGACGGTCAATCTCAGACGCACGCCAGATCAGGGCTTTTCACTGACGGTGAATGACCGTGGGCCGGGGATTCCCGAGACGGAAATGGCGCGTATTTTCGAGCCTTTTTATCGTCTGGCGCGCAGCGGTAACGGTTCCGGACTTGGCCTGGCGCTGGTACGTTCCATCAGCCAATATCATGGCGGCGAGGTTAGCGTACATAACCGTTCTGGTGGCGGTGCCAGCTTTACCGTGCACATCCCGCTGTTACATAACTTTACCTGAGGTAAAAAGAGGCGTTACAGGAGGCTGGTGTAATGGCTGGCGGTCAACCGTCACCATAAGGATGAAGTCACATGCGTTTCACACCAGCGAAACCCCTTCCGCTGATATTGCTATTTTCCACCGCCGCGTTGCCTGCTTTTGCTGATGAATCTGCTCAAAACTTCAATGGTTTTCTCGGCGCTGGCGTTAGTGTTCAACCCAAATACACCGGTTCGAAGCACAACGAGACCCGATTCCTGCCAGTGGCCAGGCTGAACTATGGGCCATTTTTTTTCGGTGGTGTCGATACCCTGACTGCGCTGGGCTGGCAGTTCGCCCGAACCGAGCACTGGACCTTTGCCGTTGGCGCAGGGTTGGATCTCTTCCCCCGCGAGGAGTCAGATGATGACTACCTGCGTGGCATGGGCGATATCAAACGCTCACCGCACGCGTTTACCTCGGCGATTTACCGCAATGACCTGTTTAATGCCGGGGTGATCCTGACTCAGGATATAGGCGGAAATCAGCAGGGGTTTCGGCTGACGTCATATGCCAATCTGTCATGGCGACCCTATGAAGACCTGCGTCTGTTCACTGGCCCGAGCCTGAGCTGGGCGAATAGCGATTATATGCAGACCCATTATGGCGTTTCGGCGCACCAATCCTCCCGCAGCGGTTTTTCCCGCTACGATGCCGGGTCTGGCCTGGAAAAAATTGGCTGGGAAGTGGGGATGGATTATGACATGACCGCGGCATGGCAGGTGGGGGCGCGGGTGATGGCCCAGCGTCTGGAAAGTGATGCTGCTGACAGCCCCCTGACCCAGCAGAAGGATCAGGTAAGCTATGCGCTGTTCCTTGCCTGGCATTTTTAACTGATGTGAGGGTGCTCTGCAATGACGACTGCCATCGCAAAACCATCCCAGCCTTTTTCACCGGTGGTTTGAATGGCAGTGGCATCGAGGCGTGGATTCTCTGCCACCATACGCAGAAATTCGCGCACTCCCGCGACATTAGGATCGGCAGAATCGGCATCGGCTACCGCTCCACCGCGCACGATATTGTCGGCGATGATCACCGTTCCGGTGTGCGAGAGGCGCAAGGCCCATTGCAGATAGTGGGGATTATTTTTTTTGTCGGCATCAATAAAGATGAGGTCGAATGGGGCCTTGAGGGTGGGTAACACATCCAGTGCTGCGCCGACATGTACCTCAACACGGTCAGACACGCCTGCATTGGCGATGTTCTTCACCGCCACTTCAGCATGCCGGGGTTCGGCCTCAATGGAGATTAGCTGGCCTCCCGCTGGCAACGCTCTGGCCATCCAGATGGTGCGGTAACCACCCAGCGTACCGATCTCCAGGACCCTTTTGGCCTGCTGCATTCTGATAAACAAAGCCAGCATCTTTCCCTGGGGGGCAGACACGTCATGCGCAGGCAAACCGGCACGCGCATTTGCCTGTAGAGCAGCCTCCAGCCCCGCATCTGCCGGGGCCAGCAAATGGGAGAAATATTCGTCAACGGCAGACCATTTCTCAGCGTCTGCGGATGGGTAATCGGGAATACGCATCTTTTTGCTCCTGCATGATGACAAAGACGGTAGCTATATGTTTATGCCGAACCGATTATAGTGCGGTTTGGTGAATGTATTGCTGCAGACCTGGGAAAGGTGCTGTCGGTCAGGATTGACCACCGGATCGTCATGAGGGAATATAATGAACGAAGTCACATGGATTGATTCCCACAAGCGTGCAAAAGGATGCAGCATGTATAACAACAGGATAATCACCAAAGTCCAGTCTGATAAAGCGTTAGCGCAGCGTCTGGATAGCGCCCTCACGAGTGTTGCTCAAAACATGGAAACACAGCTAAAACAGATGGATCAGGGACTGACTCGTCTCACCTGGTATGCATCGTGCGTCACCAAAAATTATCAGGATGTCTGCTCGAAATTAAAGGACGAAGACGTGCGGTTTTGGTTTGGAGTATATGAGCTAATAAAGCGGCGAGATATCGTATTCGACATGATTAAGATTTATGTGGATAGGCGGCTATTTGGCGTCATTGAGCAGGATCTCAAAAAGATCGCTGAAGTCCTGTCAAAAGGTGGTTCGCGCTTTTCTTCAAATCAGGCCACCAGATTTTCATTAGCCATGGCTATTTCCCGGGCGATATCCATTAGCTTCAATATCAGCAATCCAATCATTGGCAAGACCAGCATGACAGCTGCCTTTGTGCTGAGCAACTATGGCATGGTTCAGGAAGCGGCAGATGCTGCTGCCAGGCTTAGAAACACAGCGTCTTTTTATTACGAGTTGCTTCGTCAGCAACGGCTTGAAATGATGTATTTTCTGATAGAACCTGCTTTTAAAAGGATACGCCACCCTTGGCCTGGTGATGTAGATGGGGCTATTTACGAACTACGTTCCTTGATGGGGGATTGATGAAGGACTTTTTAAAAGCACGAATAAAAGATTTAGTCTGGATTACTTTGACCGTGTGGGTTCCAATAATTCTGACATTCATGTTTTGTATTTTTATTAACAAGTTTTGGCCTGGTTACGAGTGGGGGGCAACCGCTTCTTTTATTGTAGCCATCGCGATTATCGATTTTATTGTTATCAGGAAATACTGGAAATAAATAAGTAAACTCTCCTTACAGCGATATCAGATGTACGCGCTGCGTGCCGCCAAACATTTATGCCAAACCGATTATAGTGCGGTTTGGTGAATGTATTGCAGCAACCCTTCGGCCAGCGCATCAAATACCGTGCGGCATAGCGGGCGGGTGCGCAGATCTTCATGCATGGTAATCCAGGTGGAAAGATGCAAGGTGAACGCCTCGGGCAGGATGCGCACCAACTGGGGTTCGCGCTGTGCCAGCCCCACCTGGCAAAAGCCAATACCCGCTCCGGCGCGAATCAGCGCCAGTTGCGCCGGGTCGCTGTCGGTGCGAAAAGCAAAGTGTTCCCGTGCCAGTAACGGATGCGCCTTCACCACGCTGCGCACAAAGGCGTCCGGCTGGTCAAACCCAATCAGGCTGTGCTGGCGCAGCGCCTGAATCGAATCTGGTGTGCCATGTTTTTCCAGATAGATAGGGCTGGCATACATACCCAGTGCAATCTCACCCACCGCGCGGATCACCAGCTGATTCTGATGCGGTCGCACCATACGTACCGCAATATCCGCTTCGTGTTGCAGCAAATCCTGCATCTGGTTAGACACCACCAGCTCAAGGTTCAGACCCGGATGGCGTTGCCGTAATTGTGCGAGGATCGGCGGCAGGACCTCAAGCGCGATAATCTCACTGGCGGCCACCCGCACCACACCACGCGTGACATCGTTTTGACCGCTTACGGCGCGTTGCAATGCGGCAACAGTGCTGGCAAGGCTGGCAGCATAAGGTTGCAGGGCCAGCGCGGCTTCGGTGGGGATCAGGCCATGGGGGGCGTGAATAAACAGCGTCACGTTCAGTGCCTGCTCCAGCGCAGCGATATGCCTGCCCAGCGTCGGCTGTGTCGAACCCGACGCGCGTGCCGCAGCGGAGAGTGAACCGGCGTTAAGTACGCCAAGGAAGGAACGATACAGTTCCCAGCTGATATCTTTATCCATGCATTTATGTATACCTGCTCCATCATTCCAGTCAATGTTATTTAGCCCCGGCCTTACTTACACTCAGGGAAAATCAAACGGGGGTTAAAACATGAACACACCATCACGGGCGTTAATACTCGGGGCCAGCGGCGGCATAGGGGGCGAGGTTGCACGTCAGCTCTGTGCCGCTGGCTGGCAAATCAATGCGTTAACCCGCCGGACTCCGTCAGGAGAGGATTATCACTGGATTACGGCCGATGCCTTGTCCCGCGCCGAGGTTGTTCACGCGGCACGCGATTGCGAGGTGATTGTGCATGCGGTGAATCCGGCAGGATATCGTCACTGGGATACCCAGGTGATGCCGATGCTGGAGAATACCCTCACGGCTGCCCGGCAGCACGGGGCCACCGTGGTATTGCCGGGAACGGTTTACAATTTTGGAGCAGAAACTTTCCCGGTTATTGCCGAAGACGCTCCCCAGCAGCCGCAAACGCGCAAGGGTGGTATTCGCGCGGCGATGGAACAACGTTTGCAGGAATTCGTCAGCGAAGGCGGGCGGGCGCTGATTGTGCGCGCCGGTGACTTTTTTGGCCCTGCGGCGGGCAATAACTGGTTTGCCCAGGGGCTGATTAAACCGGGAAAAACCATCACAACGGTGAGTAATCCGGGGCGCGCTGGCGTAGGACATCAGTGGGCATACTTGCCGGATGTCGCCGCGACCATGGTGGCGCTGCTCGGCCATCGAACGCAACTGCGCCCGCTGGAAAAGGTGCATCTGGCGGGACACTGGGACGAGGATGGGAGTGCCATGGCAGCGACGATTTGTCGGGTAGTGGCCCGGTACAGCGGCCAGTCACCGCGCATCGCCACCTTTCCCTGGTGGCTGGTTCATCTGCTGGCACCCTTTCAGACCACCTTTCGCGAGCTCAGGGAGATGCAATATCTCTGGCAACAGCCGGTGCGTTTGTCGAACACCAGGCTGCTGTCATTGCTGGGCCACGAACCGCATACGCCACTGGATCGCGCGGTAGAGGCAACGCTACGGGCCCTCGGTTGTCTGCCTGCTTAAATCTGCGCCATACCACCATCAACAAACAACTCGGTGGCGTTGATAAAGCTGGAATCATCAGAGGCAAGGAACGCCACCACGTTACCAATCTCTTCAGGTTCACCCAGACGACCCAAGGGTACCTGGGATGCCAGCGCGTCAAACAATCCCTGACGTTGCTCTTCACTGACCAGGCCACCTAAACCAGGGGTACGAATCGGACCAGGGCTGACAACGTTGATACGAATGCCGCGATCTTTCACATCCAGCGCCCAGGAGCGGGCGAAGTTACGTACGGCCGCTTTACTGGCGCTGTAGACGCTAAAGCCAGCAGTGCCCTTCACTGAGGTGGTAGAGGCGGTGAGGATCACCGAAGCCTTGTCACTCAGCAGCGGCAGCGCTTTTTGCACGGTGAACAACACGCCACGTACGTTGGTGCCAAAAATACGGTCAAAATGTTCTTCAGTGATGCTGCCCAGCGGCTGCATATCGCCGCCACCGGCGTTGGCAAACAGGACATCAAGGCGACCCGCCTGACGGGCAATCTGCGCGTAAACCGCGTCGAGGTCGCTGAGAATCGCCGCATCGGCGCGAATCCCGGTTGCTGCTGCGCCAATACTGGCGACGGCTGCGTCCAGTTCTGCCTGACGGCGTCCGGTGATAAACACCTGTGCGCCGCGTGCTGCCAGCGTTTGTGCTGCAGCCAGACCAATACCGGTGGTGCCGCCAGTAACCAGAGCAATTTTACCTTTCAGTGTTGCGTTCATGTTTGTCTCTCCAGATAAGTGATTAAGTGATTTTCAACGGCTTCGTAGTGCATGGAGGCAATGTACCGTGGCGACGTTTATCGATAAATCGTGTAAAATGAAAATGACTATTCATGTGTGTGGATAATAGGTGAAAGACGATGGACCAGCTGATGGCAATCAAGGCATTTGCACGCGTGGTGGAGGCCGGAAATTTCACTCGCGCGGCGGATTCGCTCGACATGCCCAATGCTACGCTCAGCAAGATGGTGCAGGAGCTGGAGGCCCATCTGGGGATTCGTTTACTGCAACGCACCACCCGGCGTGTGACGGTGACGGCAGAAGGGCGGGATTACTACGAGAAAGCGTTGCGTATCGTGCGCGATCTGGAGGATATCGACGCCTCGTTTAACGTGGTCAGTGGCCGGTTACGTGGTTATCTGCGCGTGGATGTCGGTGGCTCAACGGCGCGGGATGTGCTGATACCGGCGCTGCCGGATTTTATGGCACGCTACCCGGATATTCGTCTCGATCTTGGGGTATCGGACCGCCCGGTTGACCTGATCAGCGACAACGTTGATTGCGTGATTCGTGGTGGGCCACTCAGCGATTCTTCCCTGATCGCGCGCCATATTGGCGATGCCACCCTGATAACCTGCGCAACGCCGGGTTACCTGAAAGCTTTTGGTGTCCCTGCTTATCCTGATGAGTTAAAAAACGGCCATCGGCTGGTGAGTTATCTGTCGCCACAAACCGGGCGTCCGTTCCCGTTCCGCTTTGCACGTGACGGTGAAAAGAGCGAGATCAAAATCGAACATCGTATCGGGGTGAACGAGAGCAACGCGCATCTGGCGGCGGCGCTGGCCGGACTGGGGATTATTCAGACTTTCACCTATGCCACCTTTGAAGCCCAGCAGCGTGGGGCGCTGGTGGAGATTCTCGCCGGGTGGCGTCCCGCACCTTATCCGTTTCATGTGGTATACCCGCAGAACCGCCACGTCACGCAACGGCTGCGGGTGTTTATTAGCTGGCTGATGGAGGTATTCCCGCAACGGCTCAGGGCCGTCTGAACAAGGCGATGCTACGGCCCTCCAGCGTGAAATCTTTTTCTTTGGTGATCACCAGCCCCTTTTTGCTGCAATCGCTGGTGGTGAGTTCCAGTACCCAGCCACCTTCGCCAAATTGCGGGATGCGGAAGGGCACCTCACCTTCAAACGGATTAAACAGCATCAGCACGTCATGCCAGATACCCTCGGCGTCCTGCAAATCCGGGCGGCCAATGTACATGCCCAGGGTGGTGCCTTCATCCCAATGCTCCGGTTGTTGCAGACCGCCACCCGCATTGAACCATTCAATCTCCATACCATCGCGCCAGTTTTCCCGATGCAGCAACGGCTGGCTGGCGCGCAAATGGATAATCTGACGGGTAAATTCGCGCAACGCTTCGGCACTGGCGGGCAGGTCATCCCAGTGGAACCACGAGATCTCGCTGTCCTGACAATAGCCGTTATTGTTGCCCATCTGGCTGCGACCAAACTCGTCACCGGCCAGCAGCATCGGCGTGCCGTGGGAAAACAGCAGGGTGGCAAGAAAATTACGTTTCTGCCGTTCACGGACTTCAATGATTTGCGGGTCATCGGTCGGGCCTTCCGCGCCGTAATTACAGGAGCGATTGTCGTTGTGCCCGTCATTGTTGTCTTCGCCGTTGGCCTCGTTATGTTTCTCGTTGTACGACACCAGGTCGTTAAGGGTGAAGCCGTCATGGGCGGTAATAAAGTTGATACTGGCCCAGGGGCGGCGTCCGCGCTGATCGTAGAGATCGCCGGAGCCGAGCAGGCGGGCAGCAAAATCACTGGAGACATTGTCGCCTTTCCAGTATTCACGTACCGTATCGCGATATTTGTCGTTCCATTCGGCCCAGCCCGGCGGGAACGCGCCAACCTGATAACCGCCCGGACCGATATCCCAGGGTTCACCGATCAACTTCAGTTTCCCCAGCACCGGGTCCTGGGTCATGGCGTCAAAGAAGCCGCCGCGCGGGTCGAAGCCGCCAGGCTCACGGCCAAGAATCGTCCCAAGGTCGAAACGAAAACCATCGATATGCATCGATTCTGCCCAGTAGCGCAGTGAATCCATAATCATCTGCAACACGCGGGGATGTGAGGTATTGACGGTGTTACCGGTGCCAGTGTCGTTAACGTAGTACCGATGCTGGTCTGCCAGGGTGCGATAGTAGGAATAGTTGTCGATGCCTTTAAACGACAGCGTCGGTCCCAGTTCATTGCCTTCTGCGGTGTGGTTATAAACCACATCGAGAATCACCTCGATCCCCGCATCATGCAGCGCGCGCACCATGTCACGAAAGCCCTGAATACCTCGCGGGCCGAAATAGCGCGCGGCAGGGGCGAAAAAGTTGAGCGTGTTGTAGCCCCAGAAGTTTTTCAGCCCTTTATCCAGCAGATGCTGATCATCGGGGAACCAGTGCACCGGCAACAACTCGACTGAGGTAATCCCTAAACTTTTCAGGTAATCGACGGTGGCTTTATGCGCCATGCCTTCATAGGTGCCGCGCAGGGGCTGAGGGATTGCGCTATTAAGCTGGGTAAAGCCTTTGACATGGGTTTCATAGATGATGGCGCTGGACCACGGGATAACCGGGCGATTCTGGTCGTGCCAGTCAAATTCGTTGGCATCGATGACCCGACATTTGGGGGTGAAATCGGCGCTGTCGTGGGTATCAAAGGTGAGATCTTTGTCTTCGCCGTCGTGCTGTAAATCGTAAGCGAAATGCGCTTCGTTCCAGGCGATGTCCCCGGAGAGGTCACGCGCATAAGGGTCGAGCAACAGTTTGTGCGGATTAAAGCGATGACCATTTTCCGGATCAAAGGGGCCATGCACCCGGTAGCCGTAAAGCGCACCGGGTTGCAGGCCGGGAATATAGCCATGCCAGACTTCGTGGGTAAATTCGGGCAAATCAAATCTGGCGATTTCATGACGGCCACTGTCATCGTACAGGCACAGTTCAACGCGTTCGGCATGAGCGGAAAACAAGGCGAAGTTGACTCCATCACCGTCGAAATTGGCACCCAGCGGGTAGCTGTAACCGGCGGTAATTACAAAAGGCTTAGCATGCGACATTTTTTCCCCACTCCTGTAAATAAACACCTTTTAAAAATCCGCGCGATTCATTGCGCATTTTTCGTTAGCTGCTGAGCAACACCAGGTACGGCTGGGCGCCAATCAGGACATCGGCCAGTGCTTCCTCTTTATGACTTATCACGTTGTAATAACGACGATGGGCAAGTGATTCGGGCAGGGCAATTTGCCATGTCGGTAACGGCTGCGGCAGGTTACCAGCAAAGGCGGTTAATGGCAGGCGTGGGACCACCACGATTAACGTCGCTTGCGGGTGCACCCGCGCAAAGGCAATCAGATGGTCACTGCTGGCTGTCAGCGGCAGATAATCACCGTCGCGAAACAACGCCGGATGCTGCTGACGCAGCGGCAGCAGGGTTGCGATGGTCTGCTGCTTCAACTGACCACTCAGCCAGCTGTCGGGCTGCGAAGAGGGGCTGTGCAGCCACTGCTCCAGCAACGCGAAATCCACAGGTTGCCGGTTGTCAGGATCGACCAGGCTGAAGTTCAGCGCCTCGCTGCCCTGATAAATATCCGGCACGCCAGGTGCCAGCAGTTTGATGATGGTCTGACTCAGGCTGTTTGCCAGCCCGGCGTGGATAAAGGGTTGTAGCGTGGCGGTAAAATCCTGCAAAAAAACCAGGCTGGCGGGGGAAAGTAGCTGGCGGGCATAGGCCAGCACCGCCTCTTCATAGGATTCATTGCTTTCAGCCCAATCGGTGCGCTGTTTTGCCTCACGCAGCGCTTTTTCCACAAAGGCCACAAACCGGGTTTCCAGATCCTGCAATCCGGCAGCATCATCCAGCTTCAGCGACACCGGCCAGGCGCCAGCCAGTGCCTGATACATCATCCATTCCACCGCAGGTCCGGGTGCCGGGCCTGCAGGCAGGGGTTTGATATGCGCCTGATGCATCTGCCGCCAGCGGGTGACGGCGGCAGACCAGCGTTCTGGCGCTTCGCTCAGGGTATAAAGCCGCGCCCGGGTGTCCTCGCCCCGCTTGGTATCATGCGTGGACGTGCTGGAAAGTCCCTGTGGTTGCTGCTGCTGTCGTGTCTGCATCGCAGCATGGAAACGCGCCAGAGTGAAGCCTTGCGGCAGCGGTTCGCCGCCGACTTCATTTAACGCCAGCGCCGTGCACTGGCGGAAGAACAGGGTATCTTCCACCGATTTTGCCATTAAAGGACCGCTTAATTGCTGAAAGCGGGTGCGAAATAGCGCGGTCTGATTATCAGCGGCTTCGCCGTGGAACAGGCCGGTGATAAAAGAAAGGGCCTCGGGGGATGTCTCTGCGCCAATGTTTGCCGTCACAGTTTGCAGCAGCGCCTCATCGGCAGCGGGTAAACCTTCCGCAGTGGCGTAAGTACGGTAAACCGGAAAAGCCAGCAGCAGTTCACGCAGGGCGTTGCGGAGTGCGTTTTCAGCGAACGCGTCCTGAGCAATATCCTTTGCCAGCGCCAGCAGACGGTTGAATTCTCCGGCAAAATTTCGATCAACCATTAACGCTTTTGCTGCACGTAATTCTGCGGCCATATCGTTTCTGGCAGGATAGGCCTGGCGCAGGGCCTTGATGCCATCACTGACAACCAGCGCATCAGCCAGCGCGGTGATAAATTCGTAGCCAGTGGTGCCCGCAACGGGCCAGTCGGCTGCCAGCGCTTCCTCTGCCCCGAGGATTTTTTCCACCGTGATATAGCAATCCGGCCCTGCCTGCTGGCGCAAACGTTCCAGATATCCCTGTGGATCGGCAAGTCCGTCAACGTGGTCGATGCGCAGGCCAGCAACGGCTCCGCTGTGCACCAGTGCCAGAATCAACTGATGTGTGGCAGCAAAGACCTCGGGATCTTCCACCCGCACCCCCACCAGACCGGTGATTTCAAAGAAACGACGATACGAAAGGTCCGTTGCGGCATCACGCCAGCATATCAGCCGATAAGCCTGGCGTTCGTGCAAGGCGGCAATGTCCACCTTGTCCTCGAGATTCAGTCCCTGCCAGCTGTCGAGCGCCAGTGGGTAAAAATTGTCGAAATACGCGAGCGTCGGTAAGCCGCTATGGGGATCGGCGCGGACGCTGATCTCACCTTTTTCCAGTGCTTCAGCAAAGGTGTCGCCCAGAAACGGCAGCGTCAGCGGGCGTGACCAGTCGATATCAAAATAGTGGGCGTAGCGACTGTGTTCACCGTGGGCTATCACATCGCGCCACCACGGATTTTCCAGCGAGGCTGCCATATGATTGGGGACGATATCGAGTATCAGGCCAAGACCGGCGCTTTTCAGTGCCTGCACCATGCGCTCAAAACCCGCGCGGCCACCCAGCGAGGGATCGATTTGTGTGGCATGCGTGACGTCATAGCCGTGGGTCGAATCACGGGTCGCGGTAAAGACGGGCGAGGCATACAAATGGCTGATGCCGAGTTTTTTTAAATAGGGCACCAGGGCGGCAGCGTGATCAAATGTCATGCCGTTGCGGAACTGAATACGGTAAGTTGCCGTTGGCAAAATCATGGCTTATCTCCGGCAGACAAACGTACGGTCATCCCATTGGGCGACAGCGGGTCTGCCGCCAGCGGCCAGGCAAACAGGGTTTCACCTGGCAGCTCCGTCAGGGGGTGCGAGATATGGCTTAAATTCAGCGCCAGCGACAGGGTGCCTGCCGGGAAGCGCCAACTGACCGCGATAAAGCCATCCTCTGCGGCGATAACGCGGCCGTTATGGGCGTCGGCGTCACGGATCAGTGGCACGATATGTTGCTGACGCACCGCCAGCAACTGTCTGGTCAACGCCAGCCATTGCCTGCCCTCGGGGCTGCCGGGTTTTGACCAGTCGAGTTTTGACTTCTCAAAGGTGTGCTGCGCATTGGGATCCGGCACGCTGGTCCCCTCGTGTCCGGCATGGCCGGTAAACTCGCGGGCGCGCCCCTCGCGCACCGCTCTGGCGAGATCGCCGTGAAAATCTGTGAAGAACAAAAATGGCTGCGTCTCGCCAAACTCTTCGCCCATAAATAGCAGCGGGATATGGGGGGAAAGCAGCAGGGTGGCGAGCAATGCCTGGGTTTGTGCGGCCCCGGCAAGGGTGAGCAATCTTTCGCCGTGGGCACGGTTGCCGACTTGATCATGGTTCTGAATAAAATCGACAAAAGCGACGGGTGGCTGGCCAGTACTGGCGACGCCACGCTTTTTGCCGCTGTGGGGAGAGACTTCCCCCTGGTAAGCGAAGCCTTCAGTGAGAATCCGTGCCAGATGTTTTTCTGGCTGATCGGCAAAATCCTGATAGTACGCATGGGTTTCCCCTGTCGCGCAGACATGGATGGCGTTGTGGAAATCATCATTCCACTCAGCGGTGAACAGCGGTACGGAACCGTCTGAGGTACGCGGATGGAGAAAAATGACGTTGCGGCTGTCCTCAGTGGTGAGGTGGATATGCCGGTCAGGGATTTCGCGCCGAATGCGTTCGGCAATTTCAAGCAGAACGTGTGGTTCGGCCTGATCCTTTATCTGGTCAATGGCATCGAAACGCAGGCCATCAAGATTAAATTCCGTCAGCCAGTACAGCGGGACTTCAGTGATATAGCGGCGGGCAGCATCAACATCGTAAGCAATGCCTGCGCCCCATGGGGTCATTCTTTGCTGATCAAAGAAGTCCGGCGACAGCAGCGGCAGATAATTACCTTCCGGGCCAAAATGGTTCAGCACGATATCCAGTACCACCGCCAGGCCACAGCCGTGCGCGGTATCCACGAAGGCGCGGAAATCATCCGGGGTGCCATAGGCGGAGTGCGGCGCGTACAGCAGCACGCCGTCATAACCCCAGCCACGGTTGCCGCCAAACTGTGCGACCGGCAGCACCTCAATCATGGTGATCCCCAGAGCAGCCAGCTGCGGCAACTTTTCTATTGCCGCCTGGAAGGTGCCTTGTGGCGTGAAGGTGCCGATATGCAGTTCATACACCACGGTTTCTTCCCACGGACGACCGGCCCAGTCAGGGTGCTGCCAGGGATAGGTGGTCGGGTCGATAACCAGCGAGGGACCATTCACCCCGGCCTGCTGAGCGCGTGAGGCGGGGTCAGGCACCAGAGTGCCGTCGGCAAGCAGATATTGATAGGGCGTACCGGGTGCGACCTGCGCTTCCCGCCATGCGAACCAGCCATCGCCGCAGGGTTGCATCGGGATGTCAACGCCTGCCAGCTGTAATGTCACCTGGCGCTGGCCGGAAGCCCAGAGGCGGAATTGTACACTGCCATCTGGCGCGTACTCAGCACCCCAGCTTTTATGAAATAAACAGGACTCCATTTTATCGCCTCGCCGGTCAGGAAATAACCTGTGACAGTCAAGCATAGACCACGGCGGGGATGTAACCAGGTCACCATTTATGGTGACCTGGTCAGGCAGGGCTACGGGCGCATGGGGAGAAACCAGGTGCCGCTGTAGGGAATGGGCAGATAATCGTGGAAGATTTGCTTTAGCGTTTCTTCAGGCTGCACATCGCTAAATAGCTGCGGATAGAGCGTTTTCGCCATAAATTCGGTCGCGGCGATGTGCCACGGGCTGAGATAGAAATTCATCCAGATCACCGCCGCATGGCCGTTATGCAATGCCTGCAACTCGCGCAGACCATTCTGTTTTGCCGTCATGGCGCTGAAGCTGCTTTGTACCGCATCAGGTGCCACTGCCGGACCCAGCTTGAGCACGCCCTGCGCATCGTTATCACCCGCGCCGGTGGCGAAGTAATATTCTGGCTGTGCGGCAATCACGCTTTCCTCGCTCAGACGACCAAACACCCCTGGCACGGTTTTGCTGGCAATGTTGTCGCCACCGGCGGCATTGAGTAACTCGCCGAGGCTGCCTTTGACGGCCGTGACGCAACATTCGTTGCGTCGTCCAAGGTGCAGTTGCAGCAGTACCGTCGGTTTTGGTCCGTGATAACTTGCCAGCCGCTGCTGAATCACCTGCAAATGCGCCTGATAGAAACGGTTGAACGATTCGGCCCGCGCCGTCTGGTTCAATACTTCACCGAGGATCTGCACGCTGCGCGTGGTGTTCTTCAGCAAATGCACACGCAGATCGATCTTCACCACCGGGATGTGTGCTGCTTTCAGCATCGCCAGCAGACGTAAATCCCCATCGTCGTAACGTGCCAGGCTGGGCAGGATCACCACATCCGGTTTGAGCGCCAGCACCTGTTCCGGGTTGATGTCATTGGTGCCGCCCGCCCCCAGGACCGGAATTTTCAGCATCTGCGGGAACTTGCGGGCGAAAATGTCCCACATCTGGCTGTCGTATCTTTTCAAATCCTGCGGCCAGCCGATAATGCGCTGGAAAGGATCGCCAGGCTCGAGCATCGCCAGCGTGTACAGCATGCGGCTTTCCCCCAGCACGATGCGCTGGGGGTTATCGGGAATCGTCACCGGGTTGCCGTCGATATCGGTGATGGTTTTTGCCAGCGCGGCGCTGCTCAGCATCATCAGCAACAGCGCCACCATCCTGAGAATGATCGCCTTAGAATTCAACGCTGGCCTCTAGCATAAAGTTTCGGGTGGCACCTTCACGCACACGCAGATTACCGCCGCTTGAGGTGTAGTAGTGTTTATTAAACAGGTTATTCAGATTCAGTTTCAGCTGGGTTTTGTTGCCCAGCAGACGATTGTTCCAGGCAATAAAGCTGTCAGCCACGATGTAATCCGGCATGGTGAAGCTGTTTTCTGGATCGCCCGCACGAGCGCCCACATAACGTGCACCGCCACCGACGCGGAAATCACCCGGAATTGCGTTAAACGTCAGGTTATGGCTCAGGTATAGCGCACCAGAATGGCGCGGCGCATTTTGCAGGCGGTTGCCGTTATTGGCAGAATCCTCGCCATCGTTGACGATTTCCGCCTTGTCATAACTGTAGTTGGCGCTGAGATCCCAACCTGGCAGGATTTCACCGTTCAACTCAAACTCGGCACCGCTGGAACGTGCTTTATCGATGGCACGGGTTTCACCATTGATGCTGAGCGACATATCGCGCTCATCGATACGATACAGTGCCACGCTGGCGAACAGACGCGGCGAGATTTGCCACTTGCTGCCCACTTCCCAGGTGGTGCCCTGTTCGGGTTTACCGACGTTACCATCATCATCCACATCGGTTGACGGGGTGAACGATTTGCTGACGCTGCCGTACAGCGACACATCTGGCGTCAGTTTGTAGATCAACCCGGCCTGCGGCAGGAACTTGTTACCTTCATCGTTCAGGGTTTCGACCACCGGATCCCAGCCTTGTGAAACGCGTTGCTCATAATGCTGGTAGCGCCCGCCGACGACGGCGATCCAGTTGGAGGTCAGCGAGATGCTGTCCTTGGCATACACCGAGCGGCTGTGAATACGGTTCAGCAGATTGGCGTTGGCGGTTTTCTCGGTGCTGCTATCGGTCACCGGCGACAGCAAATCGTACTGTGGATCATACAGATTGAAATCGCTGTTGGATTTGCCCTGATACTGATGCGCACGGTAGGTCTGGTTCATCTCATAATCGGTACCGACCACCAGATTGTGTGTCATGCCGAAGATTTCCGGCGTGCCCATCACATCCCAGGAGACATATTTAGTTTTGTGGTTAAAACCACGGTTGGCATCAGCACGGCGCGTCACGGCTCCGGTGGTGGTGTTGATGGCCGTGACCCTGACTTCGTTGTTGTCATACTGGCGCTGATTCATACCGAAAGTCAGACGGGTGCTCCAGTCGTCGTTGAACTGCCAGTCATAATGGGCATTCAGGGTCTTATTGTGGCCCCAGGCGTGGTTGGCTTTATCATCCAGACGATCCTTATAACCGATATTTACCGGCTTACCGTTGATAAATGCCGTGCCGCGATCGTAAGGGATATCGTACTGATAATCTTCATAACTGATCAGGAAGCTGGCTTTTTCGCCATACCATTGCAGTGATGGTGCGATCAGCGTGTGTTTATCAACGCCAAAGTTGCGCCAGTAATCCTGGTTTTGTTTTTCCGCGATCAAGCGGAAGGCAAAACCATTGCCGAGCGGGCCAGTGACATCCACCGTGCCTGCACCGCCGCCTTCGCTGGCATAGCGTCCGCTGACTTTGGTGTGCCATTCATATTGCGGCTTTTTACTGATCACGTTGATCACACCACCCGGATTCTGAATGCCGTACAGTAGCGAGGCTGATCCCTTTAACACTTCCACACGTTCGGTGGTGGCATCGAAGTTCAGCCCCTGGCTGCTGCGGACGCCATCACGGTAGATGGAACCATCCGAGTTACTGCCAAAGCCGCGGCGCACAAAACCATCCTCGGTGCCCGCGAGAGTATTACCCTCGGTTACGCCACTGACAAAACGCATGGCTTCTGACAGATTACTGACCTGATAATCTTCCAGCTGTTGCTGCGTCACCACGCTGACGGATTGCGCTTCATTGACGCGGGGTGTCGGGGTTTTACTGGCGACCGAACTGCTGGTGGCGTTATAACCCTGGTCGTTGTTTTCCTGTGCTGTTACCGTGAGAGTATTATTTCCCTCAGCGGAAAAACTGATTCCTGGTGTAAAAATCGCCACCCCGTAAATAGCCGCAATAATGGCCGGATGAGGTTTCTTTTTAAAAGCGAACGGCTGATTGTTATTCATTTAATGTAAACCTGGTATTCATTGTCTGGTTATTTTCATCCATGAAGAAATCGCCGGCCTTTTTAATAATCAGGCCAGATGTGTTGCTCTGATAAACATTGCTAATTATCTGGGTATTATTATTTTATTTAACGCAGGAAGCCGTTGTGAGGCGACATCAATGTAATTGAGAATCATTCAAACATGAACGAATGTAGTAGTAAATGCAAAAAATCATCGAAATACTACATCAGTGTTTCAGGAGGGGTTAGTAGACCATGAATTGATATAACATTTTGAATAACATATTATTTAAAGGGATTGTTCGTGATTTTTTTAATGATTTTCCGCTTCATTTTATGTAGTTTTTACAGTAATAATGGATAGTTGTTACTACGGTCAAATAAAAATCCGCGGTGAAATTATCAACAATCTTAGGTAAAACAATCAGTTCGGATAAGAAAATGGCATCAGGCAATAAAATAAAAAACCGGGTCGATGTGTTGGGTGAGCGTTATCGTGCACGAGCTGCGGGACTTTCTCCTCAGCTGCAAACGGTGGTGCGCTATATCCATGAAAATCGTGAGGCGGTGGTAGAAGCGACAGCGATGGAAATTGCTGCCGCGACGCAGAGTTCAGATGCCACCGTGGTTCGTGCCGTTCAGGCATTGGGTTTTGCCGGATTACGTGATTTAAAAAAAACGCTGGTAGCCTGGTTTGGACCGGCGATGAATTCCGAAGAAAAAATGATTACCACGGTCGGCGAACTGTCCTGTGATATTAATTCCGGCATTGATTTTGTCTTAGGCGGACATAAACGCGCCTGTGATGCGTTATCTGAACCGCATAATCGTCAGGCAATCTCTGCGGCAGTGGCGTTATTAATTGAAGCGCGTCAGGTGGGGTTGTTTGGTATTAATGCGTCAGGCGTGCTGGCGGATTACAGCCGCCGCTTATTTGTGCGTATCGGTATCCCGGCGGTGGCACTTAACCGCTCCGGTGTGGCGCTGGCTGAGCAACTGATTGCGCTACAGCGCGGTGATGTGTTGATCATGATGGCGCAAAAGTCGGCGCATCGGGAGGGTCTCACCACGGTTAAGGAGGCAAAACGCCTCGGTATCCCGATTATTCTGCTGACCAACGCCACCGATTCGTTTTTTGCGAAGGAGGCTGACGTGGTGATCAATGTGCCACGCGGTGGCGAGGATGGCCGTATGCCGCTGCATGGCACGGTACTGGTGTGCCTTGAGATGCTGATTTTGTCGGTAGCATCGGCCACTGCGTCGCGTACGGTGAAAACCATGAAGCGTATTCAGGATCTGAATCGCAGCATGAAGCCCGGTAAAAAATAACCGCGCTCCCATCCTCGTTTTCCCGTTAAGCCCGCAGGCTGGCGACCTCAACGCGCGTACCGCTGGCAGAGGAGCGCACCATTGCTTCGATAATCTGCTGATTTTCCAGGCCGAAGCGGAAATCCGGAAAACAGCCGCTTGCTCCGCTCAGGCCTTTAATCAGGTCATAGATTTCAATCACTTTAACGTCAAAATAGCCGAGGCCACCGCCCGCAAAGTCGAAGCCAAAGAAACCGCCAAACTGCTCCACCTGAGAACCGGCGTAAAGGGTTTTGAAGCCGCGATCGTGTTTTTCATCGCGATAGCGGGCAATTTTCAATTCGTTAAAACGTTCACCGTCCATGATGATGGTCCCTTCGGTGCCCGACACCTCCCAGGCGATACCAAACACTTTTCCCGCCGAAATCCTTGAGGCTTCAATCACGCCACCGGCATGGTTGGCAAAAGTAATCAGCGACTGAAACTGATCATCGTTTTCAACCTTCAGCCGTGCCGCGTCCTTGCTGGCTTGCGCACCATAGCCAGAACCGGCACCGGCAGCCGGTCGCGAGTCAATAAACAGCTGCTCCTGGCCGATAACGCTGGTGATCGGCCCCATCAGATATTGCGCCACACTCACCACATGGGAGCCGAGATCGCCAAGTGAGCCGGAACCGGCCTGCTCACGCGAGCAGCGCCAGCTCCACGGCAGCTCAGGATCGTTGAAAAAGCCCTGATCAAACCAGCCGCGAAAGCGGGTGGGTGTGCCGATATCGCCACGGTCAATCATCTGTTTCGCCAGCTGGGCTGCCGGGGTTTTGATGTTATTAAACGCTACCATGGTTTTAACTCCGGCGCGTTCTGCTTCCTGCGTCAGGGTTTGTGCTTCCTGTAACGAAACCGTCAGCGGCTTTTCACAGTAGACATGTTTGCCTGCACGAATCGCTGCCAGCGCCATGTCGTAATGCATGTTATTTGGGGTGGTGATGTCGACAATATCAATTGCCGGATTAGCGATCATCACCCGCCAGTCCGCCGTGCTGTGCTGAAAACCAAAACGGCGCGCCGCTTCTTCCGCCAGTGCCGGGGTGGCATCGGCCAGCGTATGTAGCACCGGTTGCAACGGCAGATTGCGATACAGCAAGCCTGCACGACGCCAGGCGTCGGCATGGGCCTGGCCCATAAAGCCTGAACCGATCAGGCCAACGTTGAGTTTTTTTCCGGTCATGTTCTCTTTCCTTTATTGGGCGGCAGGTAAAATATGTTCGGCAACATAGCGTTGCGCACGCGTGACGGTTGCAAGCGGTGGGGCTTTTGCCGGATCCTGTTCTGCTTCCACCACCAGCCAGCCCTGGTAGCCGCTGTGAGTGATAAACTGTGCCAGCGGGCGATAATCAATACTGCCGTCCCCCGGCACGGTAAACATGCCCGCCAGCACGGCTTCGTTAAATGTCATCCCGCTCTGACGCACCTGCTGGAGTCGATCCAGTCGCACGTCTTTCAGGTGGATATGGCAAATGCGATCGGCAAATTCATCGATCAGCTGGGTATAAGTAAAACCAGCAGCGGTGGCATGTCCGGTGTCGAGTAACAGGCCTACCGACGGAGCACAGGCAGCCAGCAAAACGCGAATTTCTGGCAGGGTTTCGGCCACCATCATCAGGTGATGGTGATAAGCAAGGCGCAGGCCATATTGCTGATACAACGCCTCGGCAAAGGCAGACAGTCGCTCTGCATAGCCCTGGACCTGATCTTCCGGTAGCAGGCGACGCTGGGCCAGCGGGACATCGAGCGCGTTGGCGGTCATCCAGCCACATTCGCCATATACCATCACCTGGGCACCATTTTCCTGTAATAGCGTGGCATGGTGATGTACCGCTTTCAGCTCCTGTTGCACGCTTCGTTCGGTGAGAAAACCGTCGTGCCAGCCGGAGACCAGATGTAATTTGTGCTGCGCCAGCAGAGCACGCAACGCCCCGGGTTCACGCGGGAAGATACGACTCAACTCCACACCCTGATAGCCAGCCAGAGCAGCTTCTTCCAGGCATTGCTGCGCGCTGGTGCCGGCTCCCAGATGTTGCAGCACCTCATTAACCCATGAGAGCGGACTGACGCCGAGTTTAGGTGCTGGTTGTCCGGGCTGATAAAACGCATCCTTAATCATTCTCTTCTCCACCCTTGATTGCGATGAGAACGAAAATAGCGGATGCAATTTTCGGCTGCTATGACTAATTTGAAGGGAAACCTTCAATATTTGACGTCAAATCTTCAGGCAGAAATTACTGTGATCAATCGCAAAAAAACTACGCTGGAACAGATAGCTAGCGCCGCAGGCGTCAGTCTGAGTACCGTGGATCGGGTGATGAATCGACGCGGTGGAGTCTCTCCGGTTAAAGAAGCACGGGTGCTGGAATGGGCCAGTAAACTGAATGTTGATCGGGTACTGTTCCGTGGTTACCTGCGTGCGTTACGCGTAGCGATTCTGCTGCAATCACCCAAAAATCCTTTCTACAAAGGATTACGCAATGCGTTTGCCGATCTCGGTGCGGAAATGGCTGAGATGCGTATTAATGGCGTGATGCATTACCACAATCCTGGCAATATTCGCGCGACCATAAAACAGGTGGAAACCATCGCCGCCAGTCATGATGCCTTGATTGTGGTGTGTCCGAATGACCCTGAACTGGCGGATGCACTTAAGCGTGTTTCCGGGCAACTACCGATTTTAACGCTGGCGACCGATATTCCTGCCAGTGGCCGTCTGGCCTATGTCGGACCCGATAACCGGCAAATGGGGCGGGCTGCAGGGGAGCTGATGGGGCGTTTTCTCGGTGAGCGCGGTGGTGAGGTGGTGGTGGTATTGGGTATGCATAACATGATTGGTCACGAGGAACGTGAACGCGGTTTCCGTGCGGTGTTACGTGAGCGTTTCCCGACATGCATTTGGGCGGCAACGCTGGAAAGTTCAGAAAATCAACAGCGTGCAGGTGACGTGGTGCGTCAGGTGTTGCTGGAGAATCCTCGTATTTGTGGTATTTACAATACGTCGTCAGGTAACAGCAATATTGTTGCCACGCTGCAATCGCTGGGGCGAAAGGCGCAACTGATTACGCATGAGCTCACTCCGGAAAGACGTCTGTTACTGCTGGAAGGCTCACTGGCGGCGATTATCGATCAAAATCCGCGCGAGGAGGCTCGTCGGGCGCTGGCGTTACTGGCACGTCACTTCAACCGCAGCGATGAGTTTTCCCTGCATGACAACATCACACCGTTTAACCTGTTTATCCGTGAGAATTGCCCCGCCGAAGCCAGCCAGAGCTAGACCTGATGCGGCAGGAGAGCTGGGGTCGCGTGCTGGTGCAGGCTGACTAAAGGTACAAAAATTTTTTTGTTACCCCTATTTATGAGACACCAGATTTATATCATTAGCTTGCTGTCGGACGTTAGACAGTCAATTTGTTAGCCAGTGCACAGCATAAGTCTTATAAATATGGCAAATTACCTGACTCGCGTTTGCCATGACCTCCATAACATGTTGATTTGTTATGGGGGCTAACATAATACGTTCCGCACCCCACAATGGAGATGTTTATATGGAAAATTCTTTGGGCGTAAGCAAAACATTTGTAGTCGCGAAGACAAAGTTTGGCAAGACCATTCCGCATTCTTTTATCAAGCATGTAAAACGTCCTCATACTTTCACTATTACCAACTTTTGTGTACCCGACAAGGTGAGAAAGCGGCTTGATAAAATATACACTAATCTCGTCAGTCGACAGGAATTATCTTTAGGATATCCACTAAATCAAAAGTTCGATTATTCAGCTATTGCTCCATTTATGAATATTCATCTGAATAACGTTGGCGATCCTTTTGAAAACAATTCCATGCTGCTGCATACGCGTGAACTTGAACAGGAAGTGCTCGAGTATTTCCGTAAGCTCTGGCATGCTGAATTACGAGAGCCGTTAACGCCAGAGTCATTCTGGGGTTACGTTTTGGCTATGGGGTCCACTGAAGGTAATATGTATGCGCTGTGGAGTGCGCGAGAGTATTTTCGGAAGACGCAGGCCAAAGCTGAAGCAAAAAGGGAAAATTTCTCTCACCCTGTACTTTATTATTCTCAGGAATCGCATTATTCATTTGAGAAGTGTGCAAGTATTCTGGATATCTCCACCTTTAAAGAGATGGGGGATAAAAGCTATCCCGGTCAGTGCCCGATCACCGCAGATGGCCGATGGCCACATGGGGTGCCAGTAGATCAACACGGTGCGGTGAATCCTGAATCGTTGTCTGCTTTGGTTGGTTTTTTCGCCGCTCATGGGCATCCGCCGATTATAGTACTGAATATGGGCACCACATTTCAGGGCGGATTTGATGATGCGCAGACAGTCTGGCAACAGTTATCGCCCATCCTTGAACAGCATGATTTCAATGTCCAGACTACAGGTGATAGCAGACCCGATTTTTGGATCCATATTGACGGAGCGCTTGGCGCAGCGTATTTGCCCTATCTCGAAATGGCCCATCAGAAAAAAATAAGCGAAGTTAAGGGGCCTCAGTTTGATTTTCGTCTTCCCTTTGTGAGTTCAATAGTGATGAGTTCCCATAAGTGGTACGGCGCTCCCTTTGCATCCGGCGTGTATATGACGAAAGAAAAGTACCGGATGCAACCCGCCACATTGCCTGAATATATTCATTCTCCTGATACTACGCTGGGGGGGACGCGTAATGGCATGTCCGCATTATTTCTCTGGTATATGGTGAATACTGTATCTCAGCCAATGCAGAGTCGGATTGCTGCGCAGTGCGAGCAATTAGCCGCCTATGCGTATGAACGGTTAACCACCATCAAAGTTATTCACCCATCGTTCCGCGTGGAACGGGGTCCACAGTCGCTGGTGGTGATTTTTACTCGCCCCGAAAAAGAGATATTCAAAAAATTCCATCTGAGTGGCAGAGGAGATCTGGCGCATATTGTGGTGATGCCGCACGTTACGCGCTCAGCGATTGATAGCCTGGTTGAAGCGTTACAGCGAAATGATGCCTTTTCTGAGCAGGATCGCTTTATCAACGATGCCAGTGCCGAATATTCAGGAGCATAAACATGGAATGTCGATTTGCCAGCGATGCTGAACTGGACACCGTTTGTGATCTTCTTACATCAGAGTTCTATGACGATCCGGTGCTTAAATATGCTTTTACAGGTACTGATAAAGAAAAGCGTATGAAGGTAATGCGCGGTTTTTTTCGGATTTATGTTGAGCTTGCGCAAAAATTAGGAGGGGTTGTTCTCACTGAGAACAATGCAGGGACTCTGGTCTATTTTGGACCGAAATTAATGGAAATGAAGGAGGAAGATAACCAGCTCATTGATAGACAGTTACGTGAGGTATGTGGGGACGATTATGTGACGGCGGTGGCGTTTATGGACGGACTCGATCGTAATCATCCACGAACACCACCACATTATTATGTCTTTCTTATTGCAGTGTCGCGTTATAGCCGGAGAGGGGGAGTACTTGTGGAGAAGTTGCTTCGCCAGCTAAATACCACGCTGGACAGGGAAAAATTGCCTTGTTATGCCGAATGTACTACTTTAGGAGTACGTACTTTTGTCAGGCGTTTCGGTTATCGTGATGTTGGTGCGCCACTGCATATTGAGGGATTTCCGGAAGTCTATCCCATCTGGCGCGAGCCTGAATGAATAGCGTCAGTTTTAAACTGAACTTCATCGCTTATGGGCGATCTCATAAGTCAGTGACATCCACCTAAATGGTAATGTATGGAGGCCGTATATGGATGGGCGACTTCTATACAATCAGGAGACGATTCTTCTTCTGTCATCGCAGTAACTGCCTGTATTTTATAGTAGAGTGATGCTACCATTTCTGTGTTTATATAGTTAAGTGGTATAAGTTTGCATGTAGAGGATTAAGTCCATGAGTAGAACTTTTTTTTCGGATTTAGAAAAAAACGGAGTTGTAAAGGAGAATCTGGAGAAAAACTTAGCAAAATATGGTGAAATGTATTACGGCTACGGCGTAATGAATAAACGTAATATGGATGATATGCTAATCATCACGAATTTACCGGGTATTTTCATTGATGATTATAAGGAAAAGAAATATCAAAGCATAGACCCTATCATTGTTAATGCATTAAACCGTGTATCTCCTCTCATCTGGGATAATTCGCTAAAGGTTAACGACTTATGGATTGTTGATAAGATTTTTGAATCTGTAAAGTCTTACAACATCATCAGTGGTCAAACTTTTGTTTTACATGATCAGAATAATAATCTCGTTGTCCTTTCATTATATATCAATAAGTTTCTGATGGCGGAGCTGGATGCAGAAGTTAAAAGGCACAAGAATGATTTACAGGGCCTTTTGATTGACACCCATGAACTTTTGCTGCATCTCTATCGTGATGAAAACAAACCGCAACAAAATACAGAGAGTACCTTATCATCCCGTGAAAACTCGATCCTTTACTGGAGCAGTACCGGTAAAACTTACCCTGAAATTGCCCGCATACTTAATATCACCGTTAGTACGGTGAAGTTTCATATGGGAAATATTGTCAGAAAGCTGGGTGTTAAGAATGCAAAACATGCTATCAGTCTGGCAATCGAGCTTAACATCATCTCCCATCCTTCAGATAAATAAATCTGATTGGGGAAATATCCTGCCAGCGCAGTGCTGGCAGGGTGGTGAATCACATCAGAACGACAGGGTTAATCCGGCATAATAAGCACGACCTGGTTCGTTATAGGTCGATGCGCCATCATTTTCACGATAAATACGTTTATCAAACAGGTTGTTGATCCCTGCATTGGCGCGCAGGTTTTTAGTGATATCGTAATTCATGTTTAAACCGAAGATGGAGTAGGGACTAATTTCCCGATTAGAAATTGCACCGACTTCATTACGTATTTCAGCATATTGACGGGGTTTCTGCCTGCCGTACTGGGTCCAGTTAATATTGGCATCCAGTTTCTCTGTAACCTGCCAGTCAAGCTGCGAGTTAATGGTAAACTCCGGGATAACAGACAGTGGATTACCTGTTTTCTTGCTTTCTGAACGGAACATATATGTTGCGTTGGTGCGCCATTCCAGCGTATCGCGCACCAGCGGAATCGTTAGATTTCCTTCCAGGCCTTCAACAATCGCTTTACCACCATTTTCCCAGCGTAACACGTTATAGCCGTTAGAGGCATAACCCACCAGGTCATCACCCGCGACAATTTTGTTTTTGTAATCATTACGGAACCAGGTAATCCCGGCGATATAACCATCATGATTAAATTCGATACCGATCTCTTTATTGACGCTGATTTCCGGATCGAGGTTTTCATTACCTAATAAATAACAGCTACCAGTGGTGAGACCTACCGGACAACCATTGCCACGCGTGGAAAGCAGATACCCCTCGGTAGACTGATAAAGATTCGGTGCTTTAAATGCGCGCGCAATACCCGCCTTTAAGGTGAAGTAATCGCCCAGACCTTGCGAAATATTAAGACTCGGGCTCCAGTTAGCACCGAACTTATTGTGATAATCAAAGCGTAAGCCCGGGATAACTTCGGTACTGTCGGTGGCGGCAATATTATCTTCAAAAAACAGCGAGCTGATGGTGGCGCTATTTTTACTGCTGCGTGCAGATGGGTCGCCTGATACGCCGTCAATAATGACACCGGATTGATCGGTTGCGCTCATTGAGGCAGGGTCGTTTAATTCGTCACGATTCCATTCTGCACCTAATGTGACCGTTTGATCGACCAGCAACTGCACCGGGAAGTTGATTTCTCCCCCAGCGCGATAGCTTTCAAGACGACTGGTAGCGTAGCTATCGCTGTTGATCATCCCCTCAACGCGACCCGTTGAACCCTCTTGCAGGCGTGTGTTGTTGGTTTTCTCATAATTGAAATTGAGTTTTGACGTACCCCAATCCCAGATGCCATTCCAGGCCAGACCATAGCTCTGGCGGTACATGCGATTGGTTTCATCACCGTAGAGCGATTCAACCAGGCCATTCGGACTGATATTGCCGTTGCTGTATTGGGTGTCCCCGGCATAAATATTACCCTGGCGGCTGTAGCCGTAGCTGAAATCAACAACTTGCAATGGGGTAATTTTCCAGGAGAACACCGTGTTGATGTCTTTATTGCGTACGCCTTCACGGCCTGCTGCATAGGATCCGTTTTCATTGGTATTGATGTTATAAGCGTCGGCATCGGTTTTATTGATGTTACCGAACAGGCGCATGGTCAATGCATCACCGGCCAGCGGGCCACTGAGGTTGAAGTTGGCGCGTTTAGTGGCACCTTCTTTATCATCTTCTGGCTGGTTGGTGAACAGAGACAGTGAACCATGCCAGTCATTCGTTGGGCGTTTAGTGATGATGTTCACCACACCCCCTGCGGCACCCGAACCATAACGGGAAGCGGCCGGTCCACGAATCACTTCAATACGTTCCACCATTTCGGCTGGCACCCAATTGGTATCGCCACGGGTATCACGCTCGCCGCGCCAGCTGTAGCGAACGGCGTTGCGAGAGGTGACAGGGACACCATCTATCATGATCAATGTATTTTCCGGTCCCATCCCACGAATATCGATTTGACGATTATTACCACGGCTACCACTGGCGCTGTTGCCGGTGAGATTGACACCTGGCATTTTGCGAATGATGTCGGATAAATCGTTAACAGGGGGGCTTTTTTGAATGTCTTCCGCAGTAATGGTTGAAACACCCGGCTGTTGTTTCAGTTCTTCTTCCGCTGTGACAATCATCGATTCATCGTCAGCCAGTTTTTCGGTGGGTTCCTCATTGGCGGCGTAAGCTGACGTACTCAACAGCCCGGCCAAAAGCAATGCGATGGGATGCTTTTGGTTACATTTGGTTGCATTCACTTAATCGTTCTCCCTGTTTTGTTAACACTTGTAAGTAAATACGCATGATAATGAGAATGATTATCATTGTATATCAATGATAAGGAATCTCCTTTTTTTCTCCTTTTTTGGTTAATAAGTAGCCTAATCTGGCGGTGACTTGATGCTTAAAGGTTTCTGAGAAGGGAATATAGCTAATATAATTACAACATACTTAAATGTGACGACGTCACAACCCAGGCTCCTCTGCTCGTATTAGATTAAGCAGATGGCGAGAGCAGCTATCATTGAGCTGGTCGGCATGACGCCGACCCAAGGACTGCGGGGCGCGAATTGGCGTGCGCACCGGGATTGACGTTAAAGACGTCAGAGATGGATAAGAAGAACATTATCCCTGCAATATTTTGACTATTGCTTTACCCACACTGGCAGCAGACTGTGGATTCTGCCCGGTGACTAAATGCCCATCCACCGAAACCTGATCCTGCCATGCAGCCGCACCAGCAATAATCGCGCCCTGCTGCTGTAATTTGCTGGTCAGTAAAAACGGTACGACGTTTTCCAGCTGCACAATATGTTCTTCTTCATCGGTAAAGGCACTGACTTGCTTGCCCGCGACCAGCAGCTCGCCGCCATCAAGCGTGACATTGATCAGCGCGGAAGGGCCATGGCACACCGCTGCTACCACGCCATTGTGCTGCCATATCTCGCGAGTCACGCGTTGAACCGCTGCACTCTCAGGAAAATCCCACATCGTGCCATGTCCACCCACGTATAACACCCCAGCGTATAGCGCTGCATCCACGTGCTCCAGTGCTGCGGTATGCGCCAGCTTGTACTGGAAGGTCTCATCTCGCCAGTAATGCGCATTGACGGGATCATCCAGCTCAACGCCATATACCGGCGGCTTGCCACCTTTAATTGAAGCAAAATCTACGCTAAATCCGGCTTTTTCTAGCTGTTCAAGAGGATGGGTTAATTCGGGAAGATAGAAGCCCGTTGCGCCATCGGTCGAACCCAGTTTGTTGTGGCTGGTGAGCACGAACAGTATTTTTTTAGCAGACATCATGGTTCCTTAGCGACTGAAGTATCTGATTCGCTAGTATGGGGTATTGGCTCCCATCAGCATTATCGGCATTTATGATTTCAGTTATCATCACAGGTGATAACAGCTGTGCTTGCCGAATACTACAGTCCGTGCTGAAATAATTTTCACCATTAGTCTTTGCGATAGCCATCATGTCAATTGATATCAGAACCATGGACCTCAACCTGCTTAAGGCACTTGATGCATTGCTGGATGAACGTAACGTGACGCGTGCGGCCAACAGGCTGGCGCTGACACAACCTGCGGTCAGCGGCATGCTAACCCGACTGCGTGAGTGTTTTGACGACCCGTTATTTACCCGTACGCAACGCGGCATTGTGCCAACGCTGCGGGCGCTGGAACTGGCTGCGCCGGTTAAACAGATCCTTGCTGAAGTTAACGGGCTGCTACAACCTAAAGCGTTTGATCCGGCCAGTGCAGAGATGACCTTTACCATCGCCGCGACCGACTACGCACTTCGTGCCGTGGTGGTTCCCTATATGGAAGCATTACGTAAACTCGCACCTGGTATTCGAGTTGCAGTCGTGCCCGTAAATAATGATCAACTGACTTTTCAATTCGAGCGTGGTGATATCGACATCGCGTTGATTACACCGGACACCACACCACCAGATTTACATGCCCGCGCGCTATATGATGAAGAGTATGTCTGCCTGTTGCGCCGTGACCATCCGGCAGCGCAGGGTAACGGCATCACTCTCGACGATTTCTGTTCTCTTGATCATGCTCTGGTGTCTTATCACGGCGGGCAGTTTCATGGTGTCACCGATGACGCGCTGGCAGCGCAGGGGAAAAAGCGTCGTGTCTCATTATCGGTCAGCAGTTTTCTGGTGTTGCCGGAGATTCTGCGGGTTAGCGATTTGATTGCTGTGGTGCCGCGCAGGTTAGCGGTGAATACCGAAGGGTTGCGGGTGATTACTCCGCCACTGGCGATTCCAGGTTTTACCAAAAATGTTGCCTGGCATGAACGAACTCACCGTGATGCAGGTTACCGCTGGTTGCGCGGTCTGCTGTTTGAAACCGTCGCCGGGTAAAAGCATCGCCCCGATCCATTAATTGACAACCGATGGACGCATTGAGTCAGTAACCCATTAAAATAAGGCAGTGACTGATGCTGATGTTGCTGAAGGTGTCGAACAGCTATCCGCTTGATGGTAACGCCAGCAAAAAGGTTGCAACAGGGAACGGGTAATACTAATAAAGGAGAGTGCCATGGACACTCTCCTTTACTGTTAAATCAGAAAATCATCCAGCGAACCGCCAGCGTCAATGACGCTTTTGATTGGCGATGGCGTACGGCCCTGACCCGTCCAGAATTTTTCTTCACCATTTTCATCAGTGAATTTATATTTGGCCGGACGTGGTGCGCGTTTCGCTTTAGGTTTGCTTTCGCCCTGGGTTAATTGCGCCAGTTCAGAAATATCGATACCGTCGTTAAGCAGCATCTCTTTATACAGCGCCAGCTTCTCTTCTTTCTCACGCAGCGCGGCATTTTCCGCAGCCGCTTCATCACGACGTTCGGCGATTATCGCGCTGAGCTTTTCCAGCATTTCGTTTAAAACTTCAACCTCAACATCTCGTGCCTGTGCACGCAGTGTGCGAAGATTGTTCAATGCCTTCAGTGCATCGCTCATAAAAAACCCTTGATTATTGTCTTACACATGCAAAAAAGGGCATTCTACGGGAAAATGACACAAAAGAAAATATTGTCGTGTATGCAGAATTGTCTTGAAAATAACGAGACAGCAGGCAATGAAATTATAACCTGATATCTCGTTGGGCTACATGGGGATTATTTAAGCATCACGATAAAAAGGGAAACATCCGGTAATCAGTGCAACCAGCAGTAATACCAGACAGGTAATAAATGACCAGCGCAGAGTGAAACGTTGCGCCTGAGCATAATCCAGCTTCAGCATACCAATCAGTAAATAAGTTGAGGCCACCAGCGGGCTGAGAATATGTACTGGCTGGCCCACTAGCGCGGCGCGCGCCATTTCAATCGGTTCGATACCATAATGTCCAGCTGCCTGAACCAGCACCGGCAGCATGCCGAAATAAAACACATCGTTGGAGACCATCCAGGTCACCGGAATACTGATCACCGCAGTAATCACGGCCAGATAAGGACCGAGCGCCGGAGGAATTACATTCACAATCGCGGTTGCCAGGCTATCTGCCATGCCGGTTTCGGAGAAGATCCCGGTAAACACCGCAGCGGCGAAGATTAAACCGGCCACGGCGAGGATGGCTGGCGCATGGCGTGCCATCTGCTCCTGTTGCTGACTGAGCTGTGGGTAGTTAACGACAAACATGAAAGCCGTTGCCAGCATAAACAGGTACGCCATTGGCACCACATCCAGCACCAGCAGTGTCATCAGCGCAATGGTCAACGCCCAGTTAAACCAGAAGCGCCAGGCTACACAGGGTTTTTCTTCAAACTGCAGGCCGCTAATCGTCGCCGATGACCCGCCATCAAAACCTATTCGCTTGCGCTCACTGCGGCCCAGCAGCCACGCCATCACGAAGGTCCACACCACGCAGGCCAGCAGCGGTAACAACATGGGCACAAATAAGGTGGCGACATCGGCATGGACTGCCGTAGCAGCACGGGCGGTGGGGCCACCCCAGGGAAACATATTACCCAGCCCGGTACATTGCAATAACAGGCAGGCAACGCTCAATTTAGATAAACCAACGCGTTCATATATCGGCATAAATGCTGACAGGACAATCATATATACCGTTGCGCCATCGCCATCCAGCGCCACAATAAACCCCAGCAGGGCCGTGCCGATAAATATTTTCACCGGGTCACCATCGACAGCGGAGACAATGCGTTTAATTATCGGATCAAACATCCCGGCATCGGTTACGCTCATAAAATAAAGCATGGCGAAAATCAGCATCACCCCGGTAGGTGCGACGGTTCGCAATCCTTTAATCACCATACTGCCCATTTCCGCACCATGCCCGGAAAATAGCGCGAAAAGTGTTGGGATAATAATCAATGCCGTCAGGGCAGAGAGTTTTTTGCTCATTAATAAGGCGATGAAACAGCCGATCATAAGCACACTGAGAATTAGCAGCATGGCGAGGTATCCTGTTCAGAGGAAAATATTCGGGTATAAATAAAAAACAGCAAAATGATTATTTAATGTGCAGAAGTGCCTTCTTTGCCCTCGACAGTCATACGCTATTATCTGAAGAGTGTTCCAGACATAACAAGATGTATTGCGGGTAAAAAATGTGTGCAACTTCTTATTTTTAATAAAAATAAATTGTCTTAAGGTGATGATTTATCCTGGTGTTATTTCCGCTCCTTAATGATTCCTGTGATAAATAAAACCGCCCGACGCGTGAAGCCGGGCGATTCTTTTTATCCGTGATCGCGCGGTGAAGGCGCAATCGGTAAAGGCAGACGATAAAGTTTTACCGGGTATTCCACGGTAGAAGGTTTACCGCCGGTAGTGGCAGGCGTACGGTTGATTTGTGCCGATGGCATCCACAACGCACCTTGGGAGATCCACATCGCATCAATCCATACCAGGCGCGGATCCTGAATCACGGTCGTGACCGTGCCATCAGGCGCAATACGTTTTATGCTGCGGGTATTGATGTCCGAAGCATAAATATTACCTTCAGCATCAATCGCCGTGCCGCCTGTGCTCCAGGTGTCACGGACTTTATGAGCATGTTTCGCTACCTCGGCTGCTGAACGTTTCTCATCGTTCAGATAACGCGTCTCAATGCGAGCCAGTGGGCCGGGAATGGCCTGGTAGTACAACCATTTACCGTCCGGTGAGACTTCCAGCTGATCGAGACCAACACGTTTTTCACGACCGTCGCGCAGGTACAATTTCTTGCCGTCGGCATAAATTGGCTGATGATCGATGGAGAGTGGATGGTCGTCCAGAACACGCCAGCTTTTGCCGCTTTTCATATTTAACACCACCAGACCAACCGCACCGGGGTCGGTCAGATAGGCGAAATCCCCGTTGAAACGCACATCGTCCAGGTAGCTGGTAGCCTTCAGGGTGGGGGCTTTAAACACATAGCTGCCCACCACTTTGCCGCTTTGCAGGTTGATGCGCACCAGCTTGGCGGCACCCGGTACCGCCTGATCGCCCGTGCCAATGCCCTTATTACCGGCATCCATTACCCAGAGGTCGCCATCCGGGCCAATCCGCAGTGCATTCACATGGTAAAAATGGTGTTCCGGATCCTGGCTTTGCCACTGATTCCAGCTTTCGTCGGGATAAGCCTTAAGCTGACCGTTCACCACTTCAGCCAGTTGCAAACCACTGCCTTCTGATTGGGTCAGTGAGGCGAAAATGCGGCCATCATGGCTCACGGTGATGCCATTCCACACGCGAGGCGAGGTAGTAACCTGTTGCAGGCGGCTGTCCTGTTGCGTCGGCAATTTTGCCGGCAACGTGTCCTGCGCCAGCACCTGTCCGGCGGCGGTTAATGTCAGCGCGGCTACCAGCGCCTTGAGTGAATGCTTCATCCTTCTCTCCCTTTTACTTAACATTGCAGGTTATTTGTTGCTCTGTTGTTAATGTCTGTTCATCCTGGCAGGCCGCAGTGATAAATTATATTCTCTGATTTTTATCAATTAATTCCTGGTGGGAATGAATGGAGCTAAAAGACCTGCATTATTTGCTGGCGGTGAAGGAAACCGGACACCTCGGCAAAGCGGCACAATCCCTTGGTATCACCCAGCCAGCGCTAACCAAATGTCTCCAGCGGCTGGAAAAGTTCTATGCCACACGGCTGATTTTAAAGGTCGGGCGGGGTATGCAACTGACGGAAGCGGGACTGCTACTTTGTGAACGTGCTCAAAAAGTGGTGCATATGATGCAGGTGACACGCCAGGATTTGCAGGCGCTGGGGGCCGGCACCGCAGGGGTGATTCGGCTCGGCGTGGCCGCTACGGCAGCGGAGTTTATGCTGCCTATGCTGACCCGTGATTTGCTGCACAAGGCACCGACAGCCCGGCTTGAAGTGACGGTAGGGATGAACGACCTGTTACAGAAACTGCTGCGTGAAAACAAGATCGATCTGATCCTCGGTTTTTTGCCGGACGGTAACAGTGAGTTCGTCACCCGCCCGCTCATTGATGATCCGGTGGTAATCGCTGCCAGCCGTCGTCATCCGCTGGCGAATATACACCCCACGCCGGAGCAACTGGATCAATACAGCTGGCTATTGCCATCGTCGAATGTTGCCACGCGCCAGTGGCTGGAGCACCGTCTGCGGAGCGGGGGGTATGCGCCACCACGGGTACAAATGGAAAGTAATACCCTGTCGCCATTGCGTGAGGTCATTGCCAGTACGCAGCTCCTGAGTTTTCTCTCGCGCCGCTTGCTAAAAGGCGAGGGCGATGACGCCATGCTGGTGGAGATCCCGTTACCTCTGGTCATCATGCCCCGTACTTTTGGCTGGCAGTTCCGATCATTAAGTGAGTTGTCCCCGGCATCGCGTTTATTGGTTGAGTTAGCGGAAAAACGCTGGCACTGGTAACAGCACGTCACGTAGCGGCGCAATTTATTGCGCGTCTTTGGCAGCATCGCCGGAATACACCCGCGCGATAAGTCGCGCCGCAACGGATCCGTGCTGTTATTGGCCTGGTCGGCATCAATGCGCACCGTTTTACAGTTGTAATAATCACCTTTCTCAACTCTTTCGTATTATTACTCATTGAAGAATAAACGAATTTCCCGCAGGAAACTTTTGGCCGCAAAGTAACAATTTCTTGCAATAGAAATCTTAATGCGTATATTTCTCATTTGCTTTCTTAACGACATGTTTACTGTCGCGCTGTGAGTGCCCGGACGGCACAGTCAGGCGCTTCCTCTTACCTGACATTTATTCTTCAACTCCTTTTGCGGCGAGATGCCAGCAGACGTACAGCGGGTGTGTCGTCATCTAAATAAAAATAAGTTGATTGAGGAATATTATGTCTTTCGAAGTTAAGCGGGTCAGGGGATCGCAACCAGCGTTGCGCCTCTCTGTGCTGGCGTTATTGATTGCATCAGGAATTGCTCATGCGGCTGAAGCCGATAGCAAGGAACAAACACTGACGGTAAACGCCAGCACCGACGATCAGCAGCAGCAGGCCGCCAGCGATTACAATGTCCCGGTCACGCGTGCGGCTACCAAAATGGCCCTGACTGCGCGTGATACGCCTCAGTCCATCAGCGTCATCAGCAAACAGCGTATGCAGGATCAACAGCTGGAAACGCTGAATGATGTTTTAAAAAATACCACCGGTATCAGCGAATTTAATTCCGGCGCTAACCGCAGCAATTTCTACTCACGCGGTTTTATGATCGATAACTATCAGGTCGATGGCGTCCCGGTGTTGATTGATTCCCAGTGGAATATTGGCGACACCCTGTCTGATACGGCCATTTATGACCGGGTCGAAGTGGTGCGTGGTGCCACCGGCTTAATGACCGGCGCAGGTAGTCCGGCGGCGTCGGTGAATATGGTCCGTAAACGTGCCGACAGCAAAGAATTTAAAGCCGATGTCTCAGCCAGTTATGGTAGCTGGGATAATCAGCGTTATGTTGCCGATCTCTCCGCACCGCTGACTGAGTCAGGCAATGTGCGTGGTCGTGTAGTGGCCGGTTATCAGGATGGCGACAGCTGGCTGGATCGTTACCATACCCAGAAGAAATTCCTGTATGGCGTGGTTGATGCCGATCTGACCGATTCCACTACGCTGTCCGTGGGATACGATTATCAGGAAACCAACATCTCGGGCGCGACCTGGGGTGGCCTGCCCACATTCTATCTTGACGGCAGTAAAACCAATTATTCCCGTAGTACCAACCTGGCACCTGACTGGGCGTACAACAATAGCGACTCGAAATCCGTCTTTGCCAGCCTGAAGCAGGAATTTAACAACGGCTGGCAGTTCACCCTGAGTGGCACGCATACCGAAGCCACCATGGACAGTAAGCTGCTGTATATCGATGGTTACTTTGATAAAACTACCGGCATCGGTATTGGGCCTTATGCGGGTTATGACCTGCTCGGCGGCACTGGTTATAACACCGCGAAGCGCAAGGAAAATTCTGTTGATGCTTACGTCAGTGGGCCGTATGAACTGTTTGGTCGTCAACATGAAATGATGGCTGGCGTAACCTGGATTCGCCAGAATGATCGCTACTTCAGTTCATCCACCAGTTTCACCTCGGCTGATGTCGGTGATTTTAATGAGTGGGGCAATTATCCGGAGCCAGACTGGGATCCGCAGTCGCTGGCACAGGACAATACTATCAATCAGAAGTCAGCCTATCTGGCGACACGCATTTCGCTGGCCGATCCGCTGCATCTGATCCTCGGTGCGCGTTATACGAAGTACACCGCCGATACGCTGACGCAGAATATGGAAAAGAACAACATCACGCCTTACGCGGGCCTGGTGTATGACATCAACGATACCTATTCCGCCTACGCCAGCTACACCTCAATTTTCAAACCACAGACCTACCGCGATGTGAATGGTGCTTACCTTTCGCCGGTCACGGGTAAAAGTTATGAAACCGGGATTAAGGGGGACTGGCTGAATAGCCGACTGACCGCCTCAGTGGCCGTTTTCCGTATCGAACAGGATCACCTGGGAGCAACGGATTACGCGCTGGTTAATGGTGGTACGGATTATGCCTACTATGAGCAGAACGGCACGGTCAGCAAGGGTATTGAATTTGAAATCAATGGAGCGGTGACGGACAACCTGCAAATGACCTTCGGCGCGACCCGCTATGTAGCGAAGGACGGTGAGGGTGAAGCGCTGAATCCAACCCAGCCGCGTACTTCACTGAAGTTCTTCACCAGCTATCGCTTGCCGATGCTGCAGGATCTGACGGTAGGTGGCGGTGTTAACTGGCAGACCCATACCTGGGATCATGTAGCCGGTCCGGATGGCGCCAGCACGCTGTATGCCGATCAGGGCAGCTATGCGTTGGTTGACCTATTTACGCGCTATCGCGTGAATAAACAGCTGTCAATCCAGGCGAACCTGAACAACCTGTTCGACAAAACCTACAACATTGATGTGGGCAGAAACACGGTGTACGGTGCGCCGCGTAACGTCTCCATCTCAGCAAACTATCGTTTCTGATGATGTGAAAAAAGGAGGGGATGTTTTGGCATCCCCTCTGTTTTTACTGGAGATCAACATTTAATGCTGGAGCACCAAAACTGACCAGCACAGCGTTTGAGGCAGT
Source organism: Pantoea sp. App145 (assembly GCF_047947045.1). Classification (NCBI taxonomy): domain Bacteria; kingdom Pseudomonadati; phylum Pseudomonadota; class Gammaproteobacteria; order Enterobacterales; family Erwiniaceae; genus Pantoea; species Pantoea sp. App145. The sequence continues at coordinate 343,076 of NZ_CP133291.1, read as the reverse complement.
GAAGTAATCACGCCAGAACGCTTCTAACTGCTGCAAAACTTTTCCTGAACGATAGTTATTCTTCGCATCGGTATCAATCAAACCCGCTCCAGCGACAAAAACCTTTGCCCCGGAAAAATCGGTCAACAGGTTTTGACTTTTGACCTGTTCCAGTTCTTTTTCGGGTGACAGTAAACGCAACGCGTTATTGCGATAAAAGCTATCGAATGCACTGTTTTCCAGCATGTCCGAGATCAGGAACACCGTTCGTGATTGAACCGAATCCTGTTGCAGATCGCTGCTTATACGTTTAAGACTGTCGAGGATTTCGCTTTTTGCGATGTTGTCCCCTTTCTCGGCGAAACTCTTCGCCATTAACGTGCCAACGGTTTTAGCAAAGAAACTTTTTTGTTCCGCCAGGCATTGGTCGAGATGCTTCAGACTTTCCATACCCAGATTGTCGCGGATTTTCTTATCCACCAGCAGCGGCTCGAGGCGACCATCAAACAATCGCTGCATAAAATTATTTTGCAGCAATGCAGAGAACTGATACAGCACCACGCGATCGCCAGGTTGGCTAAAACGCAGAATTTGCTGCCAGCTGGCGTTCTTGATCTCCAGAGGGACTTTTACCGTCTGATCGATAATCACCACCAATTCACGACCACTACTGGCTGGGCGATATTGGGTTAATTTCGTGAAATCATAACAGCCGGGAATATCATTGCGTTCGGCTGCCTGTGCCAGGGCGCTTGCCCCGGCCAGCAGCAACAGACATGCTGTGATAAGCCTCACCTTACCCACCTCTGGCTTTATGCAACACCAGCTGAACTTTGCGACGGTGCTGCAAAGCCTCAAAAGGCAGACCAGCGTCTTCAGCAACCAGCAGGAGTTCCTCATCGTTAAGTACGGTCAAATCACCCAGCTCCGCAATGCGGGCTTTATCATCTGCGTTGTTTGGCTCAAGAGCCACCGGGGTGAGGGCCGCAGGTGCAGGTTCAACCACTAATACCGGTTCTGGCTTATGCATCTCGCGAACATGAGCGGAAGGAACATAAGACTGACGCGATGCAGCATGCTCATCGGCCTCGATTTTGTCGCGTTGTTTACCACGAACATATTCATCAAAGGTGCGAACGTCATTTCTGGCGTTACTGGCACTGCTGGCTCGCTGCATGGCCATACGATTTTGCAAACTGGCCAGTTTATCCTGGGCATCACGTTCGACACGCTCACGACGCATGGCATACCATGCTGCGAACTCTTCTGAGCCACTGAAGTTACCGACGTATTTCGCAGCATGCCGGGATTCGATACCCACCAGTGAGCGATAATAGCCAATCAGAATGCCAATAAGCTGCACCCCAATAAAGATCACCGAAAGGATAATAAACGTCAGTTTTGAAGCAAAGACGCGATTGTCAGTCACTTCCTTTGCTGCCTGCTGATCGGCTTGCTGATTATCTTCAATGGCCTGCTGTGGCAGTTCAAATGGCGAGCTGGTACTGACAGCGCTGGTCTGGCTAAAAGGCGTGCCATTCACTGCCTGAGTTTCAGCAGCGTTGATGGTGGCAGCGCGAATAAAATAGGCACCAATGGCAAAGGTGATAATCAGCAGCAGGGTGACAACGGTTTGAACATACTGAGGTTTCGCGCCGATACCGTGTTGAACGCGGTTAAGCATTTGCAGATAGCTGGGGGCATCATCATCGATGCGGGTGTTCTCCAGAGAAACTTCTGGATCTTTCTTCAGCGCCTGAGCGTTGCCTTCAAGATGCGCTTCTTTATGCCAGTAGCGGATTTTTTTCAGCAGCGTATTTTTGTGCAGTTGTGTCCCCATCAGATGTGTCGCGGGGACGAGGATCACGCCAATCAACACTGAAACCACAATAGCGGACAATTCAGCCTGGTTTGCTGAAATATTGTTAGCAATAAAAGGTGACAGGACCAGTGCGAAGATGAACGCTTCAAGGATTACCAGGGCGATACTGCACAGCCACAGCACCACGCTGGTGGGTTTACGTCCGCGCTCATCGACTTTATTGAGATAATTGACGCAGCGGAGATAAAAATCGGCGTCGCGGTTTGAAATACTGTGAAACTGATAAAATTTACCACACAGCGCTTCTTCTGCCGGATGCCAGATTAATTTGCCCGTGCCAGGGCGGCGTGATTCATGGCTGCGAGCGAGACGGCTGATAGTCCCAATCACCGGTAATGAACAAAACAGGTTAAGGAAAAAGTAGCGTACCTGTTCCCACCATTTAATTGCCGTGATCGTTAATGCCAGCAGAGCGAAAAGTGGCCAAAAAATATAGCGATACGTCGCGATAGTCTGAAATAAGGTATTTAAAATTTCCATTCGATAATTTTCCGTTATCCACGCTGAGGAGCATATTCAGCCAGCCAGGGCTGGCGGTGGTTGCTGTAGAACAATTGGCCTTGCTGGGCCGGATGACCGGATTTCGGTAACAACAGGTCAAGACAGGAAACGGGTTGCTGTTGGGCGTTTTCGATGTAGACACGGTAAAGAATGCTGTCCTCACCTTCCCAGCTATTTGCGATGCCGGACATGGCTGTCAGTGAGGTGCGTTTCCCTTGTGCGTAGCCAGGCGTGATGATTATCTGCGGATTTTTGGTCACTTTTGCCCCGTCTTTCAGCACCGAAACTGGAGTGAGGGTGACGAGGTTGCCATTAACTAATCCGGCCCAGGCCCGGCCATTCATATTCGGCAGGAATTCCTGCGTTTCGTGTTTCTCAACCGGCTGGCCGCTGGCGAGATTTTTCGCCATTCCACTGACGCGTGGCAGGTCGGTCAGACAACTCCCCGCGACACTGCTGGCCTGTGCCTGGCTGATCAGGCTAAAGCCCTGAGACAACGGCTTCAGATTACTGGCGAGTCCTGTCGAATGTGTCGATGCCGGTGAACCACCAAAGTCGATAAAGTTGGCTGGATTGGTCACAACGGAACTTGCCATTGGCGTCGCTATCACTGGCGTCGAGGCAATCTGCGGCTTTCTGGTGGCAGCCTGAGACTTTTTCGGTGGTGCCGGGCGAGCCGCTGTGCTTTCTGCGGCTGAACTGTAACGCAAATAACGTGGGTTGTTATCCTCCAGGGCCAGACGCTGGCGTAGCAGACCTTCATTGGCCAGTGCCACCATTTCAACCCGGCGATTCTGCGCTCGCCCGCTGGCTGAGTCGTTATCGGCCAATGGGCGGGAAGAACCTACGCCCTGGAAATAGAGCTGACTGGCCCTGATACCGCTTTGTTCGAGTACCAGCCCCACATTATGAGCCCGGGCTTCGGAAAGTTGCTGATTATACGCCGGGCTGCCGGTAGCATCTGTATGCCCCACGACTAATAGCACACCCTTGTCATCCTGCTGACCACTTTTCATCACGGCAGCAATTTTCTGTACCTGGCGCAGTCCAGCGCTGGTGAGGTCAGCGCTTCCACTGTTAAACATGGAACCATCCTCAACCTGAGCGACGAACCCCACCTGATCCTGTTTGCTATTTTCCTGTGCCTTCAAAGCCTCAGTACTAATACGGATTTTTTCTTCCTGGGCGATTTTTTCCAGCGCCTGTTCGCGACTCTGCCAGACGTTACCCACCGCGCATCCCGCTATCCCGCCTGCCAGTCCACCGACCAGCGCTTTTTTAGCGTCATGGGTAACGAGATAGGTTATGCCACCGCCTAATGCGGCACCGCCTATACAACCGGCTGCTGTGCCGTAATCACGGGCAAAATCATGCATGGATGAGCAACTGCTGGTGAGAGAAGCTGCGACCAACACGGATGCAGCCTTCTTAACAAAGGGTGAATTCACATCTGTTCCTTGATTAAAAAAACATCAGTACGTGGTTTGAGTGAGCCCCAAATCAATAAAAAAAATTCACCTGTTGTTATCGTCCGTAAAATCTTCAACTTTAGTTTTTTACTAAAATATACTTAATTCAACGTGATAAAGGATGAAGGGAGGAGGGTTGCTGACGTGATGAGGGATTTTAGATAAGTAATTCTGTTTTTATGGCAGGCTATCTGTTGCCGGCAATCATTTATACCAGTCAGATGAAACTGACTGGCTTTTACTTGATTACGCTTTTTTTGCTCTGGCTGCCGCCACCAAACCATCCAGCCACTCCTGATGACCATTAATCATCGGGTTCGGCTGCGCTTTTGCCAGCTCTTTCGCCGGGTTACCGTTCTGCGTTTCCTGGGTCAGAATACGCACGCGGTTGTCCGACAGATCTTCCACCAGCCAGGCATGCAGCACGTCAAGGCGATCATCGGCACCTTCCTCGCCTGCCCAGCCATGCCAGGCAACACGACCTGCCTCACCAGCAGAGGGTGCAACGTACTCTGTTACACGCGATTCAACCGGGAAACCAAAGGTCTCAAAGTAGAAACGGTCATCCTGTGCCAGCACCGGGCCTTTGTTGTCGTAGAAGCGCGCATTGGCCGAGTTTTTGTAATAAGTTGGCCACAGCGACGGCGTTACCAGCAATGGCCAGATTTCTGCCGCAGTCAGACCCGCGACAATTACTTCATTCGAACAGTAATTATCGGTTAAACCCGGTACAAAGCCTTTCGGCCATACAATTGCATTCATTTTCATGTTCGTCACCTCGCATTGATTTGATGTAACAAGCATGGGCGAATTTCTCATATAAATGAAATGGATAGTCATGATATGAGATATCAGGAATTTTTATTTCAGGAATGGGTTACTGCTGAAAACGTAACGCCACACCCAATGCCTGTTCTGCCGCTACAATCACTGCGTGTTCCGTCTCGCTAAACGGCACATCTCCCAGCAGTAAGCTGGCTTTTACTTTGCTGAGGTCGCGAGTTTGCAGGCTCAATGCTGCCATGCGCGCGCTGCCGTCATAATCTGCTGGCAGGCTATTAAAGCGTTGCAGCACATAGTCGGCTGCCGCGAAACGTACCGTTGCAGCCCCGGCTTTTAACACGAAAGCACCTTCCTGACAGGCCAGTAACCTTCCGGCACCGAATAAGCGGCTGTACACCAGCGCGGCGGCTGCCGGATCCTGCGCCACCACCACAAACTCCACGATATTGCCGACGCCATTGGGATGTTGTTGCCAGGCCGCTTGCCACACCGCCTGTGGCGTCTCATGCTGGCAGAAGAAACTGCGACCATTGGGCACCAGCGCCGGGCGTAAACGCACGGTGCGAAAGCGCGCCTGCTGTGGTGATCCATCGGGCAGGATAACCGGACGATAAAAACTGGCAGGTGGTTCGCCATCGATATCCTGGCTTTCCAGGTACCGCCACACCGCGTCAGCATCGTCGCTTTTCCACACCAGCCCGCTTAAGCCCAGTGGGGACTGCCACAAATCCTTGCGCAGGTTTCCGCGTTGCGGTTCATAACCCAGCAGCTCCAGATAATTTTCGCCAAAAACCGCCAGGTGATTGCTGGAGCCAAGCGAATGATGGCCGCGTTCGGTGAGTTGAAAACCCAGCCTCTGATACAGCGTACGCGCTTCATCCAGTCGATCGGCCACATTGATCACCACATGATCCAGTTGCGGCAGTGGAGCGATAATCGCCATTGGTTTTCTCCTTGTTCGTACGGTCACGAGGTCAGTTCCTGAGTTTGCTGCACCTCAGCCAGCGCCTGTTGTGCGAGAGCGGTAAAGTACGCCACTGCGGGTGCAAGCATCGCTTCATCCGGGTCGAATGCCGGATGATGCAAACCCTGTGTGCTGGCACTGCCGATACTGACAAAGGTGCCGGGCACATGGTGCAGATAAAACGCAAAGTCCTCACCGCCCATCTGTGGGATTGCCACTTCCGTCTGGTATCCCTGCTGCTGAGCCACTCGCAGCGCGAAGTCGGCCCAGGCGGGCGTATTCACCAGCGAAGGAGGGCCTGGCTGCCACAGTAGCTCAGCTTCGCCATTAAACCCGGCCGCGATACCCGCGATCAAATTGCGTATTTTATGCACTACCTGTTCACGAACCTGTGCGTTATGGGTACGTACCGTGCCTTCCAGCTCCACCTGATGTGGCAGGACATTCCAGCTATTCCCAGCAGTAAATCGCGTCACGCTGACCACCACCGATTCCAGCGCGCTAAACACGCGAGCAGGCAGGTTTTGCAGCGCGGTGACGATATGGCTGGCGATGACAATCGCATCAACACCTTCGTGAGGTCGCGCCGCATGCGCACCTTTACCGTGAATGTGTATCTGAAAACGATCAACGTTGGCATAGAAGGCACCGCCGCGCGTGCGCAGCGTACCCACCGGCAAATCCGGTGCATTGTGCAAACCAAAAATGGCCTGCACATTTTGCAATGCCCCGGCATCAATCAGCTGCTGTGCGCCATTAAAGGTTTCCTCGGCGGGTTGAAACAGAATCCGCACCCGGCCGGGCAACTGCGCTTCAATCCGTTTGAGCTGATGCGCCACGCCGAGCATCACGCTGCTGTGCATATCATGACCGCAGGCATGCATCACGCCTTTCTGCTGCGACTGCCACGGACGATCGGTGAGTTCTTCAATCGGCAAGGCATCAATATCGGCGCGCAGGGCAATTACCGTATCGCCCTGACCAATCTCCGCCACCACTCCGGTTTCCAGTGCCAGCGGTAACAAACGGATATGAGCCTGTTGCAACCAGCGGGTGATGCGGGCGGTGGTGGCGTGTTCCTGATTAGACAGTTCAGGGTGCTGATGCAGTTCACGTCGCCAGTGGATAAGTTGTTCGGTAGAGAGGGTTGTCATAGTTATCCTTTGGCGTCGTCAGGCAGGAAGGGTTCGCCCAGCGTCAGCATCAGGCGGTTGGCCCAGGCAAAGAAGGCGGTGGACTGCACCAGATCCAGCAACTGCAAGGTATCCAGCCCGTGAGCGCGTAGTGCCTGCAACTGTGCCTGGCTGGCACTGGCCGGGGTGACGGATAACGCGGCGCTGAAATCGATAAGCGCCTGCCAGCGCGGTGACTGTCCGTGCGACAGTTCCGCACCGGGCACCACATTGAGCAACTTTTGCACCGCAGCCTCCTGTTTCGCCAGCTGACTGGCTTTACGCGCATGGACTGAGGCGCAATAGATGCAGCCATTCACCTTACTGACCACCGTGGCCGCCAGTTCACGCTCGGCGCGCGGCAAGCCACCTGCGGTATAAAAGATGCCTTTATCGGTCAGGGTACGCTGTTCCAGCAGCGGCAGGTTGCGTCCCAGCAGGCGGAAATAGTCAGAATCACTATGACCAAAACGCGCCAGCGTGGCTTTTTCCTCGTTGTCGAATTCCTCAAGCGGTTTGGCGGCCAGCCAGGGTTCCCATCCCAGTTCCTGCTGGGTAAAGGCGGTGAGGGCGGTCTTGCCGCTCAAGGTCAGTGGCGCGCTATGCCATTTTCCGGCTACGGCGTGCTGCTGTGTGTTTAAGTCATCGCCCTTGAGCAGGCGGAAACCGGCCAGCAGACGGCTCTGGAAGCTGACGAACGCAATCAGCTGCGCCAGTGTGACAATGCCGCGCGCTGTCCAGCCCGCGCTTTGCAGATTGGCAATGTGCTGCGGTGTTGCTTCTACCGGATGGAAACTCAGCCGCTCGGCGAAAGCGCGTCCCGCCTCTTCGCGTGCGCTGTGCTGCACATCCTGTACCTGCTGTTGGTAGTGCGCCTGTAAAGCCACTTCGCCATGCCAGGCGGCGACCTGGGCAGCCAGCGTGAAGCGTTCCGGTAACGGAAAATCGTCATCATGCTGACTAAACAAGACTTCATAGCTGCCCTGGGTGTGACGGGTGGCAGCATCGCGTTGGGTGCGTGCCTGCGCCAGCGCCAGCGCTGAGGTGGGATCAATATCGGCCAGCGCTGCCAGCAAATCATCGGGTTGAGACATGAATTTCTCCTGTTATGCGTTGCGCAGCGGTGGCGCGATGTGGTCGGCAATCAGTTCAATCGAACGCAAAATATCGGCATGGGGAGGATCAATCGAATGCACCTGGAAGGTGATATCAGTGGCGCGTGCCAGCACGCTATCCTGCGCCAGAGAGGCCAGCACCGCGTCAGGATCGCCGAGATGGGCGTCAAACTGGCGGATATGATCATCCAGTGACGCACCCAGGATGCTATGTCCGCTAGCCTGGAACTGGTCAGCCTGACGTTGCAGACCCGGTTCGGCCAGGCGACGCGCATGGTGGGTGGAGTCTGCGACGAAGGCGGTGCGTGAGGCGAGAATTCGCGGCGCGATTCCTTCTGGCAGCGCAGTCAGATAGGCGTCGATCATCGGGTTCTGTAGCGCATCCAGTGGTAAGTCCGCTTGTCCGGCAGGCCGTGGCTGGGTGCGGGATAACATCAGGCCGTGGCCCGCCTGACCGGCGCGTGCAGCACCTTCGACGGAAAACGTGGCGATCCAGACGCGTTGCGATAACGTCGGTGCGGCGGGATAAAGATGGTTATCCGGATGCGCCAGGGTATCGCCACGCCAGGCGCTCAGTACGCTATGCAGTTGTTCCGCAAAGAAGGGCGCGCGTTGCTCGATCGTCAGGCCAAACGGCAGGAAGGAGGTGGCGGTGCCGCCGGAACCAAAACCGACCTCAAGGCGTCCGTTGCTGAGCAAATCCAGCACTGCGGCGTCTTCAGCGACACGCAGCGCATTTTCCAGTGCCAGGGTGATAATGCCGGTGCCGAGGCGAATGGTGCGGGTATGCGCCGCGATATGCGCGAGAAACACCAGCGGTGATGGCAGGCCACCTTCATGCTCGTGAAAATGGTGCTGCGCAATCCACGCACTATCAAAGCCAAGTCGTTCCGCGTGCTGGATCTGCTCGGTTGCCAGTCGGTAACGCAGCTGTGCGCTACCTTCATCGAGCAGGCGGGTAAAAAAACCAATGCGTTTACGCGTCATGCAGACTCCTTAATCAGCGGACGGAAAGCGGGAATCGCCTCAATTAATGACCGGGTGTAGGGATGGCGGGGGGCAGCAAATAGCGTGACAACGTCACTCTGTTCCACCACTTCCCCTGCGCGTAACACCGTGACGCTATGCGCCAGTCGCCGTACGGTGGCGAGATCGTGAGTAATAAACAGATAGGTCAGGCCGAGGTCGTGCTGCAACTGTTGTAGCAGTTGCAGAATTTGCGCCTGCACGGTGACATCCAGTGCCGAGGTGGCCTCATCCAGCACCAGAATCGCCGGTTCAACAATTAACGCCCTGGCAATAGCCACGCGCTGACGCTGACCGCCGGACAACTCGCGCGCTTTACGCGTCAGCAGCTCAAGCGGTAACGCCACCCGCTGTGCGACGGCAGTAACGCGCTGACGACGTTGTTCCGCTGTCAGGCGGGCAAAATTGCGCAGCGGTTCTTCGATGATGGCAAACAACGTCTGACGTGGATCAAGCGAAGCATAGGGGTTCTGATACACGAACTGAATTTTGCGCCGCAGCTGACGCCGCGCTTCGTTACTCAGACCGTGGGCATCAATACCGTCAATCACCACACGGCCACTGTCGGCCTGCTCAAAGCCCAGCAGAATGCGCGCCAGCGTGGTTTTGCCCGATCCTGATTCACCGACCAGCGCATGGGTGGTGCCGCGCGGCACGGTGATGCTGACGGCGTTTAAAGCCTGAAACTGCTGCTGACGCCCAAGCCGGAAACGTTTATTGATGGCGGAAAGCTGAATTGCCGGGGTGGCAAGCGCTGTCGCGGGGGGCGGTGGCAGAGCCAGTGAATCCAGCGCCGCATCCTGCAACAGCTGCCGGGTGTAGGGATGCTGTGCGGCATTGATCACCCGCCCAGTATCGCCCTGTTCCTGGATCTCGCCGTGACGAAAAACCAGCAGCCGGTCAGCGCGTTCAGCCGCCAGCGCCAGATCGTGGGTGACAAATAACACCGCCGTGCCGGATTCGCGCCGCAGGATATCGAGCAAATCGAGAATGCGTTTCTGCACCGTGACATCCAGCGCGCTGGTTGGCTCATCAGCAATGATGATTTGCGGACGCAGGGCGAGGGCGATGGCGATCAGGACGCGTTGTTTCATCCCGCCGGAGAGTTGATGCGGGTACTGATCCACGCGTTGCTCAGGGTGGCTCAAACCCACGCGGCTCAGTAGCTCAATCACCCGCTGCTGACGTTCTTTACGGCTGATACGCAGGTGCAGTTGCAGCATTTCACCCACCTGTTCACCGATGGTTTTTACCGGATTGAGTGAATTGCCTGGGTCCTGCGGCACCAGGCTGATACGCACGCCGCGCAGGCTGTCCAGCCGTTTGGCGGACCAGCCGCTGATATCAGTACCGTTCAGCACAATGCGACCACTGTCGCGGCGGCCATTTTCCGCCAGCAGGCCGATGATCGCCTGCGCGGTGGTGGTTTTACCAGAACCCGATTCACCCACCAGCGCCACCATTTCACCCGCCTGCAGACTAAAACTGACGTTATGCACCACCGGACGCCATTCGCCTTGCTGGCGATAGCTCAGGGTGAGGTTTTCAATTGCCAGGATCGTGTTCATTTCTTCCCTCCGGCCAGTTGCTGGCTAATACGATTGGCTGCCAGTACCACCGCCACCACCACCATGCCGGGAAAGATCGTCAGCCACCAGGCGGTCGCCAGGTAGTTACGGCCTTCCGCAATCAGGAGTCCCCATTCCGGGGTCGGTGGTGGTGTGCCATAACCGAGAAAACTCAGGGTTGAAAGCGCCAAAATCGCCTGACCAAATTGCAATGCCGCGTAGGCGATCACTGCCGTCAGCGAGTTCGGCAGGATATGCCGCCACAGCACGGTCCAGAAACTGCCGCCACTGCCATAAGCGGCCTCGACAAACTCGCTACGCCGCACGCGTACCACTTCACCGCGTGCCAGCCTTGCGAAGCTGGCAATGGAGGCAATTCCCACTGCCAGCGCAGCGTGTACCGTGCCAAAACCCAGCAAAATCAGGATGCTCAGCGAGAGCAGCAGGGACGGGATGGAGAGCAGTACATCCACCAGCCGCATCAGCAAGGTTTCCGTGCGCTGCCCGACCGCTCCGGCAATCACGCCCAGTGCAGTGCCGACAATCAGGCCCATCGCCACCGCAGCAAATGCCGCCGCCAGCGACTGTGACGCGCCATAAACGATGCGGGTGAACAGATCGCGGCCCAGCTGGTCGGTACCGAGCCAGTAAGTTGCCTGTGGAGGCAGGCGCTGCGCACCAGCAATGCCTTCCGTGGGGTTGAAGTGGGTAAACAATCCGGGTGCGAAAGCCGCCAGCAGCGCCAGTATCATCACCGCCCATGCCAGCCACAGACCGGGTTGCAGTTGTACGCCGTGCCAGCGATGTTTTCTGCGCGAACTCAGACGGCCCGCCGCGTAATCCACCAGACTCATCAATGACCTCCCGCGATCGGTTGTAGCCGGGGATCAAGCAACGGCATCAACAAATCGACCAGCAAATTAATCAGCACAAACCCCAGCGCGGAGATCATCACCACCGCCTGAAGTACCGCGACATCCTGATTGTTGACCGCCTGTTGCGTCAGCTGTCCCAGCCCGCTCAGGCCAAACACCGTTTCAGTAATCAGCGCACCGGCAATCAATTCGCCGAGCAGTAAACCGGCCACGTTCAGCACCGGCAGCAGTGCATTGCGCAATACGTGACGCCATAACACCCGGTTTTCACTCGCGCCTTTGGCACGCGCTACCGCCACGAAGGGTTGGGTCGAGACGTCATCAATGCTACGCAGCAGGATCTGCGCCAGTGGCGCGGAAATGGGCACCGCTACCGTGATCACTGGCAGAATCAGCCCCTGCAACGCCGAAGGATTGATGACCGGAATCCAGCGCAGCTGGAACGAGAAAACCTGGATGAGCGCGATGCCAAGCCAGAAGGTCGGCAGGGAGACAAACAACGCAGGAATGGACTGCAAAAATGTGCGCAGCAGGCGTAATCCCGGCAGCCGCGATAACGCCGCCAGGGCAAACGCCAGCAACGCCGCCAGTAAAAATCCCGGTAGCGCCAGGCTGAGCGTGGCGGGTAGATTGCTGGCGATCAGTTCGCTGACCGGAACGCCCGCCTGCACCGAGTAACCGAAATCGCCACGCAGCATGGCAAACAGGGTATGCCCATACTGCTGCCAGATTGGATTGTCAGCACCGTAGGCCAGCCGCATCTCGGCAATTTGCGCCGGGCTAAGGCCGAGGTCCGGGTTCTGAAACTTAATCAGAATCGCGTCACCCGGCAGCACCTGCAGCAGCAAAAATGACAGGGTGAACGCCGCCCACAATACCAGCAGGCTTTGCCCCAATCTGTGCAGCAGAGAATGTTGCATTATCAACCTGCCTTAGTGTTTTTCCAGCCACGCGCCGTAGAACGATGGGCGACCCACCGCTTCAAAACTGACGCCTTTTAACCAGGGCGCACCGGCAAACACCTGCGGTTCCTCGAAGATCGGGATCACATAGGCGTTGTCGAGCAGATAACGCTGCGCATCACCGGTCAGTTGCAGGCGCTTTTGCGCATCAACTTCGGCCGAGATATTGACCAGCAGCGTATTCAGTTTGTCGTCGCGGAAGCTTTTCACTTTGTCGCTGGAGCCGCCTTTTTGCAGCAACGCATCGCGATTGGTGGGATAGAACATGCTTTTCACCACATCCGGGTCGGCACGTCCCACCTCGGACACCGTCAGTGGGGTTTTCAGCGGATCCAGGTTATCCAGCGTTTTGCTGCCTGCATCACCGGCTTTCACCGTCAGGGCAACCCCCACCTGACGCCACTGCTGCGCCACCAGTTGCAGCACTTCTTTGTTTTGCGGCTGTGGCGGAGATTCATACACCGTCAGCGCCAGTTTCTCGCCACCTTTCTCGCGGATCCCATCGCTACCGGGTTTCCAGCCTGCTTCGTCCAGCAGTTGTTTCGCCAGCGTCGGGTCATAGTTGAGTTTGTCGCTCAGATTGACGTAGCCCGCCGCGCTTGCGGCAATCACCGAAGTCGCTTGCGGATAGTTGGGGGAGAACAGGGTTTGTACCACCTGCTGTGCGTTGGTGGCATGCAGCAGCGCCTGACGTACTTTCAGGTCGCTGACCAGCGGGTTATCCGGGCGGAAGCTGATACTGTCATTGACGCCACGCGTCGGAGCGGCATAAATCGGGAAGTTCTGTTGTTTGGCCTGTTTTTCGTCATACGCCTGCACCTGGCGAATAAAATCAGCCTGGCCTGCCAGTAATGCGCCAATCCGGACGCTGTCTTCCGGGGTGACGATAAATTTGATGCCGTCGAGATTGGCCGGGCCTTGCTGCGCAATATTTTTCGGCCCCCAGTGGTAATCCTTACGTGCCACCAGATCGACTTCACGGCCCAGTTGTTCATTGCTGACCACAAACGGGCCTGAGCCAATAATATGGCGCGCATCGCCCAACTGATCGAAGCTGCGTTTTAAAGTGCTGAGGGACACCAGTCCCGAGCCGATGGTGGCGGTACCTTGTAAAAAGCCCGGTGAGGGTTTGGTGAAATAAAATTTCACCGTAAGCGGATCAATCACTTCGCTATGATCGTAATTATTAATCACCTCAGACACCGGCAAACGCAGCGCTTTATTGCCCAGACCATAGGTATCAAAGTTTTTCGCCACCGCGTTAGCATCCAGCGGTGTGCCGTCAGAGAAAGTGACACCCGGACGAATTTTAAAGGTGTATTCGGTTTTGTCGGTGTTACTGCTCCAGCTTTCGGCAATCCAGGGTTCAACCTGTAAGGTTTTGGGGTTTTGCCAGGTGAGTTTATCGGTGATCTGATTCAGGATGCCACCGTTGGGGTAAAAACCACCCGCCGGAGGATAAAGGTTGGTATGTGGTTGTTGTTCCAGATAAATAAGCGTGCCGCCTTTAACCGGCGTGTCCGCTGCGTGCGCACTGAATATCCCTGTCAGCAGAGCAAAACTTAATGCCTGCAAGTGAAAACGTTGCTTCATGATGGTGAATTCCTTTGTTATCAATTACCCGACGGGCGGTTTTTATCATCGAACGCCGCGTCGGGGAGTTGAACCAAGGAAATGCACTAAGCTTTGCTGAAAAAGGTAAAAGCTCCATAGCCTGGAGCTTAATGTGGTCCTTTAATCAGATAGGTCACAGGGTGAGTACACTTCAATCTCCATTTCATTAATTAATTCCTCATTGAGGCTTCCGATATCTGCGTAGAATCAGCAGGGCAATGACGGCTGAAAAAGCGGTCTTGATTAACAAAATGATAAAAAAGAAATTATTCATTCCCTCCTCGCCGTCACCTTGAGCTAAATCCAGACTGTCCACAACATGGCCGACAACTGTGTCAGGTATAAACACGATTCCAGCAATGACAATTACGATAAAGATGATTATTTTCATTTCACACTGCATTTAGAGAAATCAGGGATGCCACGAACATCAATGCGTCCGTATGCCATTAATCCATTCCCACCGGGAACGCGAACCTTGGGACGGTTGAGCAACGCACGTCTCAACACCTGGAATTCGTTTGATCGATAGAGAGTAATACACCCCCAGGATACACCGGAACCGTCTGAATTGAGCGGGTGTAATCGGAAACTGCCCCTACGAATTCCATTAACAAAGACATGGTCACTCATAGTGTTGCTGCTGTACAAGCCAAACCATTCAGAATGGTGATTGCGGTACAGATGTGCCATATCTATGGCCTCTGCCCGAATCTGATTAAAAAGACTTCCCTGTGGTCGATCAACTATCCAGTAAGTTCCGGGTGGAATTGCAGCTTTCTCCCTGTCGGAACAGTGTGGATTGTTTATGTATTTTTCAATTCCAGAAAGGACATCAAAAGAACCTACGCCGTAACACATCAACTTCAGCGTCTTTCCATCTGGAGATAATCTCCCATAATCCATCATACAAATCTGCATCAGTAAAACTCCTGTACTTGTGATGTGATACAGTCACCGCGCACTCGTTGCTGCGGCCTGTTGACCGTTTCCATAGTCAACCTAAGTCCATCTTACACATTCACATTTCTGATGTATTTAGAAAATTTACTTCCCTCACAACCTCTTACCAGAAATGCCCTAACTTCGAATGGCACATCAGGCAGAACGCAGGCATGTCTATTTATCGCCAGTGGCGGGTAATAAACTCTGCAGCGGCATCCAGCGCATGGCGCGCAGCTTCCAGTTCGATTTCGCTCTGAAATACATGATGCATACCTTCATAAATATCCAGACGCACCTCATCGCCTCGTACTGCTGCAGCGGCGGCATAACGTGTGGCGTCATCCAGCAACAATTCATCTGTTCCTACCTGAATTGCCAACGGGGGTAAGCGTTCGGGTACGTCGTACAACGGCGATGCTAAGCCGTTGGTGGCGGGGGTGCCATTGAGATAAATTCCTGCCAGTTGGGTCAGTATTTCAGGATGGAAAATGGGGTCGTGAGTCGCCGGATTATTAAAGGAGTCCCCGGTAAAAGCCAGGTCGAGATACGGCGAAAAAACCACAGCAGAAGCCACATCAGCCGCCACCTGCGGGTTTTGTAACAATCCCAGCACCAGTGCACCTCCGGCAGAATCCCCCACTAACGTCAGCTGAGTCATTCCCTGAGTCGCCAGCCAGCCAGGAATTCGCGCAAGCGCCTTCGGTGCTGCCGGGAATGGATGTTCTGGGGTTAAAGGATAGTCCGGGACAAATGTGGCAATACCGGTGCGTGTCGCTAACTGGCTGGCAAAACCCCGATAGGCAATGGCACTGCCCAGCGTATAACCACCGCCATGAATAAACACCACTGCTCGAGAATCAGTTTGCTGCTCCGGTTTCACCCACCAGCCCTGTATCCCATCCTGATCGATGCGTTCGGTGACTATACCAGGAGCCATGGGTGTCCCGGCCAGCATCTGGTCATACATTTCCCGCATCGTGCCGGAAAAGTTCGCTCGCAACTGGTCCATAGCCGCGATGATTTGTGGCTCAAGCGTGCGATCATGGGCAGATAACGGATGGCGTGTTTCGAGAGGTTTATAAGCATGCTGTGACATAGACAGAATCTCCGGTTAGCAAAAGCGAATAGTTTCAGCTGTTCCCGATGATGGTTTATTCCAATGGCGCTGTACAGATGATATTTTTGGGCATCATAAAATAATTGATATGCCATTTATTTCAGAGATAAATCAGTTTTAAAGATGACATGATATTTATGATGTTACCTTCAGTGAATTATCATAACCAATAATATTTTATTTTTATCAATATTGCTTACTGTTAAGCACATAATTCATGGCAGCGGCGCTGGAAATAAAGACCATCTAAACCAGGGAGTGTAAATATGTCCGATCATATCGGTTTTCCTTCTGTCCATATGGCAACCTCTTCGGCCACGCGGGGCAACAACCATCCGGCACCACGCCTGCCGATTGCGCGATTATCTCAGTTAACGCTATTACCTGCATCGAATAATCCGCAGATGCCTGTCGCGCCGCCATCCTATTACGGCTATTCGGGGCCGAGTGATTTTAGACCACCGCAGGCCTATCCTGCGCCGCTGAGTTACGAAGCCTCACAACGTATTGAAATAAAATCGCTGGGAGAAAAGTTTCAGGCGTTATTTGAATGCAGGCCTCCGGTTTTTCTTGAGACTGAAATTATTCACCCGGACATAGGGAGTGAAAATCTTGAAAAACATATCACTTTCTATTTTGATAAGATGAAACTTCAGGACGAACTGGTGGTTTTTCTGGAAGATGCGGGTGTTGAGTACACATCGAGAATAGTGGGTAGAGAAATTCCGGTTTTTAATGTGATTAAAGACATGAGCACAAGAGAAATGAGGAATATGGGCGGAGTACATAAGATTTGTCATTGTGCTGATGAAAAAGGTGAAAGATATCAGTTCATTGAACGTCCTCGCGCATTGCGTGACCATCCTAAGAGTCTGCTGATTTCCGAGTCCTCTTATTCAAAATATGAAGAAGATGCGACTCTCAGAGAAATAACAACCGTTTGGGGGAAAATTGATCTTGCAATTTCCGAGCGTAGTCTGGACGAATCATTGTCTTTATATAAGCCAGAGCTGGAGAAAATTTATAAAATAATTGAAAACAGAAGTATTCAGACAACAACAACACAACTGTAACCTGTCAACATTCTGGCGTCTGGCGGCATGGGTTATCGTGTCGCTACGAAGCACTTAAGACCTGGCGTTAAACTCCAGCTTTTCCCGCACCATTTCCATTTTTCTAATTCACTTTGTCGAATTTGTTGTTTTACTAAACAACAATCTTAGTGGATGTGCATTACGCTGCGTTATGTTGCTTTATTATTTTCATACTATACATTGTGTTACTGGTTTTTAGTGTATAAAAGAGCATCAAGTTGCATTAAGGTGTGTGGATTAAAATAAGTGTTTTTGTGTACACTATTGGGTATAGGTAATCACGATGGTGTACACAATGTTGACCGACACTAAACTACGCAAATCGCTTGGAAAACGCCGGGATTCGGTAGAAGTTTTATCCGACGCTCATGGGCTTAATGTACGCCTTTCTGTAGCTGGTGCTGTGACTTTTTTTTATCGTTACAGATGGGATGGTAAACCTGTCCAAATCACTTTGGGAGAGTATCCCGGCTTATCTCTCATCGAAGCCCGAGAGCGCCGCCAGACTTTCCGTAAATGGATTACCGAAGGTGTAGATCCTCGCAGACAGGTAAAGCTTGAGAGGAAGAATAAAACGGAGGCGTTGACGGTTGATGAGGCTTACAGTTATTGGGAGGAATATTATTGTCGCCCAGAGGGAATTGTTGCCCTGCCTGTTAATCGCAGTAGCTATGTAAAACACATTAAGCCGATGCTGGGTGATATGGTGGTCGAACAGACCAGCAAAGGTCACTGGATCACGGCTTTCGACCTGATGGGAAGAACCGTGATGGCTGGTGAAATGCTATCGATCATGAAGAGGGCATTTAGGTTTTGCTCTAATCGAGGAGTCATTTCTAATAACCCTTTGGAATCTTTGAAGCGCTCAGATGTAGGCACCTCACCGGCTTATCAGGATAGAAAGTTATCTGACAGTGAAATTAAAATTATTTGGGAAGAGTTGGATACCATGTCTCTTTCCCAACAAGTCATTGTCAGATTCCTGCTACTTACTGGTTGCAGGACAGGGGAGATACGGAAAGCAAAATGGGATTGGTTCGATTTCAAAGAAAAGACATGGACGGTGCCAGCCGAAGAATATAAAACCGGGAAAACAGTCAGGCGTGCGCTAAGCGAAGTGGCTGTTTCTATGATGAAATCAGTGAATGAATTATCTAATACTGACCTTGTTCTCACTAAACTTGTTTCTCGCGCCCGAATTCCTGAGCCATTAAATCAGGCGCAGGTTTCTGGGTATGCACAATTCATTTCTGATCGAACCGGAATAGCAGCCTGGACACTTCATGATATACGGAGAACGGTTGCAACGCGCCTATCTGAACTCGGCGCGCCGCCACACGTAATAGAGAAGTTACTTGGTCACCAAATGGGCGGCGTTATGGCTCGGTACAACCTTCACGATTACCTTGATGATCAGCGGCATTGGCTTAAGGTGTGGCATGATCATCTGGAGAGGGTGATTGGTCGTCCGCTGGTGAAGAATTAACCTCATCTTCCCACTTCATAATCTCTGAGAGCCGCCAACGGTCTGGAGAACCTGGAATAGTTGGCTGTGGAAATGGGCGGCTGAAACTTTTTGGCATGCGTTTCGGCGTTCTCCAGAATTGCAGAGTGCTCCGGGAAATTTTGTACCGCTCCATCACATCTCTGGTTCTGTAAATCTCATCTTTAGCCTGCATTTGCGTATCCTGATTTAGATGTGTTTTGTGTTCATGGTTGTCGCTATGTCCGCTATTTTTCATTGGCATCTGTTGCGCCCTCCTCGCCGCGAGCGTTTACTTTTGGCGATTTTCTTCAGTGATTTCTGGCTGCCCTTTCTGGATAAACACGATGGTGGTCATGTTGAACTTGGCAGCATACTTTTCGATGGTGCTGATGTACGTGTGCTTGCTCTCCATCAGCTGACGCAACGTGCTGATCGAGACACCGCAGAACCAGGCTGTTTTCTTGATGGTCCATTTCCGCTCGCGCGCGATTTCACGTACTGCCAGATTGAAGGAAAATTTATCAGGCATGATTTACCTCAGCATGTTTAAATTCATCTTCGTCGGGATTTGAAGTATCCAGCCATGACTGGCGAGCAACATGGTTGCCTTCACAGGGCGGCTCGTCTTTCGACCAGCGGCCCAAATAATAGAATCGCCCATTACGATGCTCTGCTGTTCCGCAGTCGGTACATACATGGCAGTTTCCATCGGCGTACCATATGTAATGATGCCCTGCCGGGTTTTGAAGTCGGGCGAGTGCATTTCTGGCCATTTGCTAACCCTCCTTCAGAAATAAAATCCAGTGAGTTTTGTCGTTTTTACCGGTACGCTGCCAGATTGTAGGTTTCTGGTCAGTCAAGACTATTACCTCGCTGACAGGTATCTGAGTTTCATTCCATTTGAAAATTAGGGTGCCGTGTGGCCGCAGCACCCTGAATGCTTCGCTGAACCCTGCGCGGATATCATCACGCCACGTTTTCTTATCCAGCGCGCCATACTTCTTACGCATCCAGCTATTCTCACCTGCACGCGCAAGGTGTGGTGGGTCAAACTCAACCTGAGCAAAGTGATTATCCGGGAACGGAAGGGCGCGGAAATCAGCCTCAATATCCGGCGCGATGTGAAGAGAACGACCATCGCACAGCTTGTGTGACTCGCTTCGGATATCTGCGAATACCGCGCGTGAGTCCTGCTTGTCGAGCCAGAACATCCGGGAGCCACAGCACATGTCTAAGATTGGTTGATACATCACCATTCCCCCCAGCTGTAACCTGACGCTATAGGCCCCGGCGTTTCGCACGCCAAAAAGCTCTCATCCGCTGGTACGCTGAGAATTTCAGCCCACCGGCTAATCTGTCGGCCATCTTTGTGAATTTCGATATTTGCGTGGCCGGAATCATTCAAACCTTTTAGGCAAAGCTCTACGGTCTCCATCGTGAGGCGCATGCAGTTGAACTGAAACGCTTTGCGGTAGATGAAAGCCCTCAGCGCTTCTTCTCTGGTCAGGTGATAGCCGGAGCGTGCCGCATTTTTAAGACAGCGTTTGACAGATTTATCGCCGGGCGTTTTATGCATGTGGCGAATCTGCTCAAGCGTCATTTTGGGGAGGTCATAGACATGCCAGAACGTTTTTTCCGTCTCGCGAATAATGACGCGCGTCCATAGCTGCACAACCGCGCGTCCTTCGTTGTCATTGCTTTCAACGTAGCGATAGCAGTATTTTTTCTCTTCCATCGTCATCACCAGATAATCAGAGATACCAACGCCGCCCAGATAACCAGGCAGCCCGCAAAGAACGCAATCCAGTACCAGCCGCGTTCGCTATAAACCATGACGATCACCTCTAAGCTGGTCAGGTTCGGTAACCACCTGACAGAGCACTTTCAGGAAGTCACCGCGTGGTGACTCGCGCCATTCCCAGATATTCTCTTCACGCTGTATCCAGCGGCCCGGGGAGACGACCCAGTTGATCGCCTCGACCATGGCGGCATTACGCCGCCCGGCTTCTTCCAGTGCTTCCAGCAGCTGTATCACTGTTTCGGCCTGCCACGCTGGCAGGTTTTCTGCCAGCTTTAGCGCGCTTGCTTTTAACTGTTTTTCTTTCTGCATTGCCATTCACCTCAATAACCCTGACCGGAACCGGGCGCACCGCGTTGATACGTGCACGGATACGGGCCTGTTTTCGCATTTCCCAGATAATGACCTCGGTCCAGTCGCAGCCGTCGTCAGGCTTGTAGCGTTTGCCGTAAGACAGGCCGCTGAAATCGTCTTCTTCGCTCATGCTGTTTCCTTATCCGGCCCCGAAGGGCCGATGGTTTATGTGGTGTATTCCGGCTTCATGTCGGTCAGCGTGATGCTGTATTGTTCAGTCAGGTCAGGGCCAAGATGGCGTTTACTGGTGGCGTAGAGCTTTTCGACGGCGGCGAACGCGGCGGCTGCGCCATCAGTGCCAGCCTGTGGCAGGTCATTGATGGCAGCTTTCAGTTTTTCACTGGCGTTCAACTGGTGGTACCGGGCTACAGAGCGGTTCTTCAGTTCCATGTACAGAGTGGTGCCCAGGTCAGCTTTTCGCCCTTCAATCTCCGCGCGAAGGTGCTGCGCCTCTGCCGCCTCGCCAGCATCGTTGATCGCAGTACGGTAGTGCTCGGCCAGTTCATCGGTCGATGAGGCAGGCTTATTGTTGTTGCCATTAGGCTGAGGTTGCGTTTCACCTGAGGTTGCATTGCTATCAAGACCGGCCAGGGTGACGCGACTTTCAGACGAAAACACCTCTTTTTCCGTCCGGCTTTCATCCACCTGTTCATCGGGGGTATAAACGCCAAGGATCACATCCGGGCAATACAGACGCGCCCAGCGCTTGGTAGCGAGGTATGCCAACTGCTGACGCGGATCACTCGCCCACAGGGTGGAGTTGCGCACCTGGGCCTGAGATAGCAGGATGGTCAGTTCACGCGGTTCACCTTCACCTTTGAGCGTTGCCCAAACGCGGATGCCGACACCGGCCTCATCCTTCAGGTCCCAGTCGGGAGCAATGTACTTGTTGCCCTTGCTGCTGGTTTTCTCAATGAATTTGCCAACGATGTTTTCCCATGGGCCAAACCACTCGTAATGCAGCCGGTCCTTAGTCGGGGCCATCGTGTTGATCACAGCGTTAACCAGCTGAGCCTCATAACCCAGAGTGCCACTGACAATGTGGGTTTTCTGTGCCACGGCAAAGGGGTCCAGCCCCCAGCGCGCAGCCTGCATCACCACCGCCATGCAGGCGTCGGGCTTGCCCCTGAAATGCGCCGGCACAAACTCGCCGCTGTTTGCCATCACCGATGACAGGGATTGCAGGCGATTAAACAGTTCTCCATTAGTGAGAATGGAAATGTTATCGATCTTCTGGTTCTTGTTTTCTGATGCAATAATTTCAGTAGCCATCTTTTCAGCTCCTTATGCCAGGCGCAGCGCTTCAAGACGGCGCTGGTCGAAGTCGTTAAGTTCGTCGGTGTAGTCTTCAACGATTGCGAAGAAGCTCGGCGTTGATAAATCGCAGGTCAGCCGCTGGCAAAGTCGTGGCGGGATGATTGAGAAGGCCAGTTGTTTATTGGCTGCGCTGGATTTCCAGCAATCATCCGGGGTGGTGATCTTCAAAGGTGATGAAACCGCAGAGCTGGCTAAATGCCTGATCGGGATGCTTGAGCATATCCGATCTGATGCTGTTAAGCCGGAGGATGAACGGGGGAGAGCATGAATTTCGGGCGAAAAAAATCCCCGGCCGCTACCGGGGATCTTTCCAAACCAAGAACTTTTTTCACAACAACAACGGGGTTAAGTATGCCAGGAATCACTGGTCATGTAAACAGCACTGAAATCCGGGAGGGCCTGCGCTGATGGATTTGTATAAAACGATTATCGCAACCCTTGTGGCCATCGCTGCAATGCCTGCATTCGTCGGCATCATGTCGTTCATCATGTGGCAGAACGGTTTCAGAGTCCTGGGCTGGAAGTATATAGCCCGGTTTTCGCTCGTTCTGGTTCTCCTGGTGTGGATCCTTGCGGCAATACCAGGACCAAAATAATGAGTATCAAATTAATGAATCAGGCTTTTGGCATTCGTGTCGGAAGCCATCTAAGAAAACTCATCCTGATCAAGATTGCTGATAATGCAAGTGATCAGGGCGAATGCTGGCCCTCTCATGGTTACCTCGCGGATCAGTGCGAGTGCAGCAAAAGTGCTGTTCGTGAGCATATTGACGCACTGATCCAGATGGGACTTCTTGAGAAGGAGAACCGTCTCGGTGGAAATTCAGGAAAGGGTAATCAGTCAAATGTTTATCGCCTGAAGCTCGATAACCCTGTGCCACCAGAAAGCATACCCCCTGTGCCGCCAAAAAGCATAGCTATGCCGCCTGATGGCACCCCCTATGCCGCCACGCGGCACCCCCTATGCCGCCATGCGGCACCAGAACCATCATTAGAACCATCATTAGAACCAGAAAAGAATATTGACCCATCGGCAGAGGCCGCTGAGTCGAAACGCAATGCTAAACGGGAATACTCACCTGAATTCGAAATTGCTTGGCAGGCTTACCCTAAACGCGCCGGGGGCAACCCGAAACCGTCAGCGTGGAAAGCTTGGTCGGCACGTATCCGGGAAGGGGCCAGACCGGACGACATGATTGCCGGTGTTCAGCGGTACGCTGCGTTTGTGCGTGCCACAGGGAGCGCCGGGACTCAGTACGTCAAACAGGCCGTCACATTTTTCGGGCCTGATCGGCACTTTGAGGATGCGTGGGAACTTCCGCGCAGCACCGGGCAAAGTGGGTTCGGTGCCATATCTCCACCTGACAAATCCATTCCTGACGGCTTTACGGGGTATCGGGAAAGAGATTGTGGTGAAAAACACCATCTGGACCGAGTACGCGCTGGCGCAGGAGGGCGATCGAATCCTGCTGGGAGTCTCTACCGAAGCCGAGCCACCCGATTCTGCCGACGATATACGACAGATTGTCCAGTTCGCCGATACGTTTGAGCGGCTGGCAGATGATTTTGCGCTGATAACCGGGGTCTGACATGGGTATTAAAGTTCGCGGGTTGCAGGAGGCGAAACGGAACCTTGACCGCCTCATCGATGATATTACCGACAGGAAAGTTGTCAGGGCGCTCCAGTCTGCAATGCTGATTGGGGGGGCGCAGGCGGCAATATACACGCCTGTCGATACATCCACACTGCTCAATAGTCAGTTCCGGGAAATCATCGTAAACGGCACGGTAATAACCGGGCGGGTGGGGTATTCGGCGGAATATGCGCTGTACGTTCATCAGATGACCGGAAAGCTGAAAGGTCAGCCCCGTGCCCATTTTGGTAAAACCAGAGAGGGGACTGAGTTTGGCGGCGGAACCGGAACTGGTAATTACTGGGATCCGCATGGTGAGCCGCAATTCCTGACCAGAGGCTTTGAAGAAAGCCGGGATCAGATTGATGCGGTGATCCGCAAGGAGTTATCTCTGTGAATCCTCCTATGTATCTGCGGCTTAAAGACCTGTTCATTGATGCGGGGCTTACTGCAGGGCTGACGGTGCAATGGCGGCAGTGGCGTGACACCAACAAATCAGCCGCATTCATTGTGTTCATGCCAAACGGTGGCAGCAGCATCAGCAATGACAGGGGTGGTGATCACTATGTGCTGGTGTCTGTCGTGGGTGCCGTTGATAAGCCTGATGCTGCCGAGGATGCGGTAACTGCCATTGTGGAGTACATCACCGCGCAGACCGGCGCAGATGACTGTGTTGGCGCTCTCCAGCTGGTTGGCGGCTTCCCGCGACCGATCCCCACCGAAGAAAACCGCCTGGTCTGGCAGCTCAATATTTCCTGCACCTGGGGAGAATAATCCCCCCGAAAATCCATCCCACAGGCTGCCTCAGGCGGCCTTTTTTATTTGAGAGGTAAACATGCAAGGTTGTGCAAACGACACTGGCAAGCTGATCGGTAAGGTGGCTGTGCTCCGCATGGCCTTCGGTTGTGCCGATACGGTGCCAGCACTGAGTGAATGGGTGCGGCTTGGGGCCATGACCACGAAAGGCCTCGATTATTCGATGAACACGGTCAACTCTGAAGCTGATGATGCCAAAGGTCTGGTTGAGAACCTGGTCAACAACATGGACCTTACCGTTTCCGGTGAAGGGGAATTTCGTAAAAAGGATAAAACGAACGAAGTCGGTGCTATGCGAATGTCGAAATACATTTTCGACGAGGTGCAGGCTGGCCGGCAGCCCACTATCTGGGTGCGCTTCGACTTTGCAGGTGAAGATGCTGGCACCTATATCATGGGGTATTTCAATACCACCTCATGGTCTGGTGACTTCGGGACCAGTAATATCTCAACCTTCTCCGGTGAATGGAAGGTTTATGACGCTGATACCGTTGTGTTTGAAGTGGCAGACCCGATTGCCGCAACAGGTATTACGGTGACGCCTGAGGCGGCTGCTATCGTTGTTGGCGATACAGTGCAACTGAATGGCGTGGTGGCACCGGCGAATGCAACCAATCGCGCTATTACGTGGTTGAGTTCAGCGCCTGCCATCGCCACCGTCAGTCAGGAAGGCCTGGTTACAGGCGTTGCGGTCGGTACCGCAACCATCACGGCAACGTCTGCGGATGGTGACTTTACCGATACCGCTAACGTCGAAGTCACCGCGGAGTAATCAGTACAAAGGGTTGCATGGCAGCCCTTGATACTGCTTATGGAGGCATCATGACGCCCATTAAAGAAATTGGCGAATTTGTCCTGGCTGACCAGGTGAAGGAGTATTTTTTCCGGCCATCATTCATGAATATGGCGCGGATTGGTGAGCCTGAAGAAATTGTGCGTGCTTTTCATGACCTGTTTAACGACGAAGCAACGACATTGATGCACCGCGCGATTAAGGCCTACACAGCGGGAAATAAGGTCCGGCTTCCCGAATACGTGCTCACCTATCTGATGAGCGGCATTCTTACCAGAAAAGCTATTATGGCTGCACATCTGGTGCTGAGTGCCTGCTGTGATGACGACATCAGCGAGCTGATAGGCTGGATGAAACCCGGGAGAACTGGCAGACGCGCTTTTGTGTGGCGACCCGGCGCAATACCGCTCCAGAATATAGTCGTGCTGGCTCAGGGACTGATGCTACACGGCATCATCGGTAAAGCGAAGATCCGCAAATTACAGCGTCACGAATCGAACGACACAACCCCGGGATTTCGCGCCACGGATTACATCATGGCTGCCCGCAATCATTTCGGCATCAGTCGGGATGAGGCGGAAAATCTGACCATGACAGAGTTCATCCTCATGCTGAATGCGAAATACCCTAACCAGAAAGGATTCACGCGTGAAGAGTACGATGCAGTGATGGATGATGATGATCGCCGCTGGGCTGAAATGGTGGAGAGAGAGCAGAGAACATAACCCACCATCAGGTGGGTTTAATGTTACCAGCGAAATGTCAGGTGCGTTCTTCCTACTTGTGCCAGTTCCATATAGTTCAATGGCAATCTCCCTTGCACATCTATTGTGATATGTCCGCCTGCGTTAGCGACCGTCCGAATTAACTCCACCAGGTTAAGCGGCAGAAATTGATCCTTGGTGAGTTCGATATGAACACCAGTGCGAGCTAAATCTAACAAGTTAAGGGGTAGCATAGTCATCTCCATGGAAACTAAATATGTGAACTGCACAGACTTTAAACTTATTTTATTATTCCTCCCATCCTGATAGATGATCAGTGCAAAATGACGGGGCTTCCATGCCCCTTACTTTAATCAATGTGTTGCGTAACGATCACAAAACCTAGCACTACTGCGGAGAATAGGAATGGTGCACCAGCTCCGAGGCTGATAGCAGCCACCATTTTTGTGAGAATTAAGCCACAGCTATGAAAATTCTTGTCAGCTGTGAGTTTCTTTAAACGCTCAGTGCTTTTACGCATGGCTCTTACCTTTTAAGTTGATACTGCCGAAAATGGCGCTATCACTATGTACCGGTTGATCAGTACAGCTGGCATAAAAATGGCAGCAAAATGAGGTGTTTTGTTAGAAAGTTGATTTGAATGGATTTACATCTTAGCAAATTTACCTATTATTCTATCTAATTCTTTGATTTATTTAACTAAGTATTTTATTTGATCGTGGTCGTCCTGTTTGAGGTTAAATCTCATGCATTTTTCAGACTAAATCCTTGCCGTGTTGCGTTCAATTGCGGCTAATCCCCGATAGCATTGGTTGATAATTTACTTTTGGGGAAGGAAGATGAGAAAATTTTTCATGTTTTCAATTGGTTTGTCAGCATTGGCATTATCGGCGTGTGCGCCTAACCAGCAATACCAGAGCATGACATCTGATTATGATTTGAAGATGCAGGAAGCAAAAAGGAAGGATGCTGAGTTTGCTGAAAAAGTGCGCAATATCAATCTTGAAACAGCAGATGTAGGAATTGAGCCGAAAAAATACAAACCTCTTGTAGAGAATGCCATTAAGGATTTACTTAAAGATCCAGATTCAGCAAAATTCTCCGACTTTACACAGCCAAGAAAAGAAGTGATGGTCCAAAATAGCCAGTTTGTATATGGCTACTCAACTTGCGTATTTGTTAATGCAAAAAACTCATATGGTGGTTACGTCGGAAAGCAACTTTATTGGGTATTTATTCGAAACAATGAAGTCCTGCGTGTAACTAATACTAATGGAGAGTTCGGTCAGATAATTTTCGTTGGACGACCAATAAACTGTAGTTAATTACTTAATAAATAAATGGACCTCGCTCCGGCGGGGTTTTTTATGCCCGGAGAAAATAAATGGCAGAAGAAGTAGGCAAAATTTATTACGACGTTGATATTGAAACTGCCAAACTTTTGATGGGTGCTCGCCAGGTGGAAGAGGCGATGGGTGGGATGGATTCCGCTGCCAAAACGACTGGCAAAAGCGTCGATAATCTGGGCAAGGATGCCAAGGCAACTGCATCCTTACTCGACCAGATCAGCAGTCATGCCAAATCAATGGATGGCAGTCTTCAGTCGCTGAACACCACTTTCTCTGCCGTAGCGACCGCCATTAGTCAGGCAAACACCAATTCCACTGCCGCCAGCATGACGCTGGCACAGATGAATGCCGCCATGCAGACACTGATTTCATCGGTGAACTCTATGGCCAGCGCAATGAAGGAATCGTCCAGCAGCACGGCGGCGGCATCCAGTGAATATTCCCGTGCAGAATCAATCATCGAGGGACTTGGCAACCAGATCGCCATTCTGGAAGAAGCCAATGAGAACGGAGCACGTAGCGCTGCTGTTCTGGCTGCACAGTTGCGGGCTGGATCTGCTGCAACCGATGAGGAAAAGCAGAGAATTGGCCAGCTTACCGGTCAACTTTTCGATATGAAGAGCGGTGTGGATCAAGGTACTAAAAGTCATGGTAACTGGAAGTCCAGCATGCAGCAGGCGGGTTATCAGGTGCAGGACTTTATTGTCCAGGTACAGGGCGGCCAGTCTGCGCTGGTGGCATTCAGCCAGCAAGGTTCACAATTGGCTGGAGCGTTTGGTCCGGGCGGTGCTGTAGTTGGAGCTGTAATAGCTCTTGGTTCTGTTCTGACAGGTGTTCTTATGTCAGCTCTGGGAAGCACTGGTAATGAAATGGATAAGCTGTCAACGGCAGCTGATACTTTAAATAAGGTTGTTGTCATTAATAGTCAGGGAGTGGCAGCCTTATCAAATGATTATGCCAGGCTGGCAGTAACGAACGCCACATTGGCTGCTCAATTGCGTGACAATGCCATAGCTAATTATGAGATCGCTGTTCGTGATGCAGGGAAAGCTATTCAATCAATTGTAAAAGACCAATCATCATGGTTCGACAGCTTACAGGGTGGATCAGCAAGCGTCGCTGCGCTTGGCGAAGTCATCAATACCCTCAATATCAAAACTGATTCTTTCCGTGATGCCTTTGCAGAAGCATCGAAGACTGGTATTGGTGTTAACAATATGGCTAACACACTTACAGCAACGGTAAGTATGTTGGGTAGCCAGTTCTCGATTGGCGATGACGCGGCTTTTGGCCTGGCAAAACGACTTAATGATTTAGCGAAAAACCCTTCTCCGCAGGCTGTTAGTGACCTGATCAAATACATGAAAGATTTGACCCCAGCGACAAAAGATGGGGCGGATGCAATGGTTGTACTTGAGACAAAGGTTTTGGCTGCAGGGGCTGCAATGCAGAAAGCACAGGATGATAGCGATGCTTTGACGAAAAAGCTGCAGGACTTAAGGACAGAAGCTCAACAAGCCAACTTTGATAGTGTAAGCAAACAATTAGAAACCCAGAGAATAGCTTTAACAAAAGGAAAGCAAGCTGCTGTTGAGTATGGGATTGAGCAACAGGATCTAACGGGCAAACAGAAAGAAGAGCTTATTGCTAAATCAAGGGTTGTAGCTGCTCTTGAAGATGAGGCAGAGAAAAGGAAGAAGGCTGAATCTGAAGCAAAAAGCCAGGCGAATGCTCAAGAATCTGTTGCCCAAAAACTTGCCAACCTGAAACAGCAGTCTGAGCTGGCCGCAACTTCAACGACTGAGTTAAGCCGGGAACAGGCGATCCTTACGGCCCAGCTGTCACTTGGAAAAGGAGCAACTCAGGAGCAGATCACCCTAGCCGGGCAGTATGCAGCTAAAAAATGGGACACGGCAAACGCACTCAAAGCACAGGCTGCCGCTGAAAAGCTGCTTCCTGAAGCAAAGGAAAATGCCAGCTATGCGCAGGATGTTAAAGACCTGCAAACGGCATATGACGCGAAGAAAATAACCCAGCAGCAGTATAACCAGACCAGTGAACAGCTGGAGCAGCAGCATCAAATCAATCTGGCAAAAATAAGGGCGCAACAAGTTGTCAGCCCTGTTCAACAGGCACAGGGAGAGGTTGACCCGGTTCAGCAACTGGCAAATCAGCATGCTCAGGAGCTGGCATTAATCCAGCAGTTCGAACAGCAGGGAGTTATTGCTCATGAAAATGCTATAGCACTCAAAACTGCTGCCGATACGGAGTATGAAAAGCAGCGCACCGACGCGCAATGGCAGCTACTCAGCCAGCAGAGTCTCGGCTACAACATGCTGACCAGTGCAGTGGATGCATTTTCTGGTAACGCATCCAATGCGATTACCGGGCTGATCACTGGCACCATGTCGGCGCAGGAAGCATTGAGATCACTCGGCAATACCATCCTGAACAGTGTAATCAACAGTATTGTCCAGGTGGGCGTTGAGGCTCTGAAGAACTATATCCTCGGGCAGACATTAGGCGCGGCTTCAGTCGCTGCGAGTGTGGGTATGGCTACAGCAACAGCCGCCGCATGGGCACCTGCCGCTGCGCTTGCCTCACTGGCATCATTTGGGGCAAACGCAGCCCCAGCAGCAGCCGGGATTACTTCAACTGTTGGTCTGGCAAATGGTCTGGCGCTGGCTGGGGCACGATACAACGGCGGCCCGGTATCAGCCGGAGGGCTTTACCAGGTTGGTGAAAACGGTAAGCCGGAAATATACAAGGCGAGTAACGGCAGCCAGTACATGATCCCTGGTGATAACGGATCGGTGATCAGCAATAAAGATTTGCAGGGTGGTACCGGCTCGATGCAGGTAACCCATAACGTTTATAACTATGCCAGCGGTGTACAGGTTGATACTCAAAGTAGCCAGAGCAGCAACGGCCAGCTGCTTGTAGAAACCTTTATTACTGACATGGAAAATGGTGGCCCAATGTCCTCTCAGATGCAGCAGACGTTTGGTCTCAATCGAAAAGCAACTGGCGATTATTAAATGACTGACCCGCTTCGGCGGGTTTTTTATTGTCCGGAGGATATGTGGCCACAGTGAGTTACCCGTCCTGGCTGCCGCTCCCGCAGAGGGCAGATCAGAACATGACGCAGGACACGCCATGGCTGACAACACAGCCAGCTGTCGGTCCGGCAATCTTCACCCCCATTACCACCGATCTTAAAGCGACCTGGACACTAAAGTGGATTTTCACCCTTCAGCAGGCTGAGCGGTTTAAATCCTGGTTGAGATCCCCGAATTACTGCAACCGGGGAAAC
Source organism: Pantoea sp. App145 (assembly GCF_047947045.1). Classification (NCBI taxonomy): domain Bacteria; kingdom Pseudomonadati; phylum Pseudomonadota; class Gammaproteobacteria; order Enterobacterales; family Erwiniaceae; genus Pantoea; species Pantoea sp. App145. The sequence goes on along the minus strand of NZ_CP133291.1, from coordinate 312,425 downwards.
GCCTGGTTTGAGATGACGATTGATCTAGGTGATATGCAAGGTCCGCAACTTCAGACGCTGCATTTCACCACTATGCCGGTGCAGACCAGCAAAGACGGCAATATTGTGACCTGGTCGGCGACGGTAATCTGCAACGGTATTAGTGATGTGACCGAGGATTACGATGACTGGATTGTCCAGGCTCAGCCGCGCTACGGCTACTGGCTTGATCTTCTGGTAACGAAAATTCTGCCGGGGGCTGACTGATGCCAACGCTCAGAGAATGGAAGGAGCGCCGCCCGGCCAGCGACCTGAAGCAGACAGTGGTATTTAGCCATCCTGCATTCGGTGACTACCGGGTGGTGAATAACCTGTTTCAGTCAGCACAGTTTGGTGGCGTTGATTTTGAACCGGCCCGTTTCAGCGTGACGGAACCCACTCAGGACGGTACCGCGACGATTGCTCTGGTGATCACATTCGTCGCCGCATCAGAACATGTCAGGCAAACCCTCAAAAGCTGGCGCGGTGCAGCCCGTATGAGTCCAATCAGCTGTGTCTACCAGCAATGGGACGCAATCGGTGATGCTTATCCAGTAAAGACATGGTCCCTTTATGTGAAGGATATCAGTGCAGACGGCAGTAACGTTACGGTGAACGTCAGCGTGACAAACCCGTTAACACTGGCCAACCCCGTTATTTACACCACTCAACTTTATCCGGGCCTGAAAACGTCATGATCCAGCGAGAATTTATCGGGCTTGTGAACGGCAAGCCATGGGCTAACCGTGCCTGCTGTTTTGAGCAGATGGATTGCTGGGGGCTGGTGGTCCTGTATTACCGACATGTTCTCGATATTGAGCTGCACCATATGGCGGGATATGAGGCGCAGGATGATTTCATCACCTGCTATGAACAGGAAATCAGTGGCTGGAGTCAGGCTGCATCCCCGGACGCCGGAACCGTTGCCGTTTTCTACCGTGGCGCGATCCCGGCTCACATCGGTGTGATGGTCAGCCCCGTAAAATGTCTGCACGCCAGGGGTGAGTTTGGATTTGTCCGTCTGGACAGCCCGCTGGCGCTTCTGAAAGTGTATGAAAAAGTGGAGTATCTGGTGCATGGTCCGTTATGAGTTACAGCGCCTGCCGGGCGCACCAAAAGAACGCGGAACGGCAAAGCCGGGAACCCCGCTGATTACTCTGCTGGACACTCTCAGGCTGCATAAGAGTGTCGTGATCAGGCTCAATGGTAGCCAGCTGGATGACGACTTTGATGTCGGTTATCTGATGAAGACGGGTGACCTGGTGGCTGTGTTTGACCAGCCGGAAGGCGGAGTGGGAAAACTCATCAGCTCCATTTTGAGGCCGGTCACCAAAATACTGACCGGAGCAATGAAGCTACTGGGCCTGTCTCAGAAAGCCGGGAGCGTGTCCGTTGCCACCGGAGATTCGCCAAATAATGACGTCACCCAGCAGACCAACAGGGCGCGCCTCTACAAAGGGCGTCCGAATATTTACGGCCAGGTGCGTGCTTATCCTGACCTGATTCAGGAATCGATGTTTGAGTACGTCGATAACAATAAAATGGTGACGGAATGGATGGAAATTGGCTACGGCCAGTATGAAATTTCGTCTGTTCGCTATTCAGAATCATCACTTATTGCGCTGGCAGGGGCCAGCTATCAGATATACCAGCCGGGTGAAGCGATCGGCGAAATCGTCCAGGGGTATGCATTTGATGATGTAGACGGGCAGGAATTGCCCGGAACCAACGAGCAGACGACCGACATCAACAATCAGGCCACCACGGATGATCTGCTTACCGGTACCTTTGCGGGTGGTCAGTTTTACGCAAAGATTGATAAATTAACTGACTTCGACGTGTTCAGCGATACGCCAAAACCGTTCGCCGTAACGGTCACGGTGAACGTTACGTATAACACGGCGAGCGGCTCTGTAACGAAGGACGTTAATGTTTCTGCCAGCCTGTTCCAGTCTGAAATCACTGATGATGGCGCGCTAATCGACCCACAGCAGTTTTACGAATTCTGGTTCAGTTCACTGTCAGGCACTGATTATGATGCGCTGCCCGCTGACACGGTGGTAAACAGCTCGCTCTTTACTATCACCCAGTATGCCACTATCGCCGTAGGCCCGTTCTTTGCCGCGCTGGAAGGTGATCAGCTGTGGATCCACCTGTATGCCAACGAGGCAGGCGGCTATGACGGTCCGGCAAAGCTCACCTGGTGGCAGGTAGATGATAATAACGATCAGGTCGCGGGAACCGAAGAGAGCATGGACGTTAACGTCCATAACGATGGGGGCAATCAGGATTACATCTATCGCACCTTCAAGATCGCGCCAGCGGCTGGCTCAGGGCGATATGCCTTTAAGGCCGAGCGCACGAATAATTCTGCCAGTAACTCGGTGCTGTATCTGTCCGGTGCCCATGCGGTCACGTTGCGCCAGAATGTTGTTTATCCTGATGACACCATGGTGCGCGTAACGGTCCGGCAGACTGAAACCCAGACGGTAGCTTCAGAGCGAAAATATAACTGCCTGGTGCAACGAAAGGTTATCTCATGGTCAGCTGACGGAGGGATCGATTACACATTGCGCTCCAGCCGGTCATTTGCCGATGCAGTTCTGCATGAATGGGTGGTGATAGGAAAACAGGACCCGGCACGGCTGGATCTGGCGTCGCTGTATTCCATTGAGCAAAGTCTGACAGATGTTCAACTGGGCTATTTTGACTGGACATTCTCAGATGCGACACAACCCCTTGGAGAGCGTATTCAGACTGCATGCAACGCCGCCCGGGTGGATTTCAACTGGATTGGTGATGTGCTGACGTTCTGGCGAGATGAGGCGGTAGATTTCCCCGATGCTGTTTATGCGCGCTCAAACATGTTCTGGGATGAGTATAAAATGGCCTGGGCTATGTCGCTGCCTGGCGGATATGACGGTGTCACGCTGGATTACATCGATCCCACGTCGAACAAGAAAGCGTATATCTATCTGTCAATTACAGATGCCGGAATTACCGAGACTGATGATGCTACGGTCAATGCCAAACAGTTAAGCCTGTCGGGCAGCCGGAACAGCACGCAGGCTTATGATCGCGCCTGGCTGGAAGCCCGAAAAATCCTCTTTTCTCGCGTAACCATGACGGTGAAAGTGCTGGAGTCTACCCAGGTGGTGCGCGGCACGGTTGTCCAGTGTCCGGATATGTATGACAACACGCAGCAGACCGGCTATATCAAAGGCCGGGAAGGCGACATTTTCCATACGTCGGAAATCATCGATTTTACCGCGGGTGATATGTGGGTGGTCATGACTGACAGCCTGGGGAGTTTCCGGGGGCGGTGGAGGGCTTATGCGGTTGATGGTAGCCACAGGGCATTTCAGGCCGCAGCAGATGCTTTTGACCTCAACATATACGATGGCACCACAGTGCAGTCACCCAGTCGTTATTTCATCGCAACGGATTCGGAGCTGAATTCCACCCTTTGGCGCGTGGACAGCGCAAAGCCGAATGGTGATGAAACGCAAACTCTCTCACTGACTGAATATTCAGCCAGCATATACCCGTAACCATAACTTTCTTCGCGCACGCCCTGTCAGATTAATTTCTGAGGGTTTCGTGTGCCTGTAAAAGGGCGAACTGCACAATGGCAATTCCGTTACCAACCCCCACGAAAAATCAGGTGCCGAGCACTGACATCAGAGATGCCGTGTATGCAGGTGCACGGCTGGATGAGTTTGTAACCGGTAAAGGTTTGACCTATACGGACCGTTTTGGGGTCCAGCATTTAACAATCGAGGGAATAAAGCACTTCGCTGATCTGGCTATCTCAAAATTCGGCTATATCACGATGGACAGCTTTCAGGCTGGTGCGACGCTGACTCTGCCAAATCAGGTTCTGCGTGATACTTCCACGGGGGAATATTACCGCTGGGATGGTGCATTCCCGAAGGTTGTTGCCGCTGGATCAACACCGGCCACTGCAGGTGGTGTTGCTACTGGTGCCTGGGTGTCTGTAGGTGATGCTTCTCTTCGCGCAAACCTTGGTTCTGGTGAAGCGGGTATGGGGACGGCTTTAATCGCCCATAAATATGGCGGAACGCTGGACGAATATATTGACTGGGTAACTCCTCAGTCACAGGGTTCACCATGTAATGGGACGGACGACGATACCGATTTTATTAATGCAATGGTTAACGCATTCAGCTGGGTTCGTGTTCCTGCGGGCAATTACGTACTGGATTGCAACCGGATAAATTTATCAAAATCGAATGTCACGATTGAATTCGATGTGAATGCCAATGTGACGGTAAAGAACACCGCTGGCGTTTCAGGCGCAGGCTCTGAGGCTGCTTTATTCCGTTGCGTTGGGTCAGCATCAAATATCGTTCAGAACATCACTATTCGCGGTGGTCAGTTCTCTTATTCAGACGACACTGTTGTTATATGCGCAATCGGTTCATACACGAGCAGAATTCATTTAGAGCGAACCAGTGTTTACGGTCCGCGATTGCTTAGCGTCTATGACGGCACTAACGCCTATGCCTCATCAAGTTCTGCCACCCGACCAAAGCATATTGCGGCCAGATTCAACAGAGTAACGGCGGCAACCATAAGCACTTCCGGTGCAGCTATCTGTTTCAGGTACTGCGACGGGTTTGCTACTGAGCACAATATAATTGACGGGTTCTATTACGGGACTATGTTCTGGGGTGGTGACTCAAACCCGTCAGTAAATGGTGCGCTGGTTAATGAGCGCAAAAGCACAAATGGCCGCTTTAATAATGACGTTATTACTGCGTATATGGCCGGGTGCTGGGGGTCAATGGGTTATGATGTTATTGCAACAGGCGTCAGAGCAGAAGCGAGTAGCCCGGCAAACAGCGATGTGGGTATCGACTTCGAGGGATGTGTGAAATCCGGTGGTATCGGATGTTATGCGAAGGGGTTCAGATATGGTCAGTTTGCGGCATTCTTCCTTAATGATGGTGTCTTCTTCGAAGGCTGCACCGGAGAAGTTACCGTTTCCGGTCATCGTGTATTTACCATTAATAACTCGACTCAGACGGTTAATAACCGCGAGGTTTCATTCACGAACTGTAAGTTTGTTGGGCTGGGTGTGGTTTCCTATACGCGCCAGCAGGGGGCTATTGGTCGCCTCAGCATAGTCCAGTGCACCTTCAGGAATGTATGCCTGCATCTTGATTCACTGAACAATGATGAAATTATTCTGGATGGGCTTCAGTTTACCTTTGATACACTGCCGGATACTGCGATAACGCTTAACAGCGTGGATTATTATGCTGCATTAGCGGTTAATGGAAATAATGTCGTTATTCAGAATGTCCATTTTTCCAGTGATGTTACATGGACTGGTCTGAGCGGAACAACCGTAGCGTTACTGATTGCGGGACGCGGATCAAACTCAAACCAGCATATTAATATTCGCGGTGGAGGAACCAAAGTAGCCTACTGGGGATATGACATCATTTTCGGTAATGCTGGCTCTAACAATGGTATTTCTCCCCGATACCGGGCAAATGAATTTATGTTCTCAGTTAAAGCCTACAAAACGGTGTTAATGAGTACGTCAACACTTTATCCGATTGGTTTCGTTGACGGGCTGACTACAGCTTTCGTGCCTTTCCCCGCATCTCTCACTGATAACGCTGGATATGCCGAAACGTATTACTATGTTGGTCAGCAATTCAAAAAAGCATCACCGACCGGAGCCGGTGGCATGGGTGCCGTTGTTTCAACATCCGGCGTTGGCTCAGTAGCCGTCACAGTAGCATATTAAGGGTAATCTATGACATACGATGAAGCAGTAACCGCTATGAAGGCCGGATCAAAGATATCCGGCCGCTTTAGTGAAGGTGAGTACATTGATATGGACTCTGCCGGAGTTATGACATTCCATGCATCTGAAGGTGACCTGGTTGGATGGACGCCAGCTAATTCAGATCGACTATCATATGATTGGGTGAAATTTATATAGAAATCATTAAAAAACCAAAAGTTATCTTTATAAAATGTATGGGAATGAGAAATGGTGGTTCCATGCTCCACCACTTCTTAAATTTTACATAACGAGTGGTGATTTACCTTCTGTTTATTTTATCCTTTTGCAAATGTCAGAAATATCCCCGCATTTAATATCGATAGGGGAGATGTTTGATTCTGCAGTGTACCAGGTAAATCTAAATTCGTTTTGCATTTTATAAATATCGGTGTCTGGTTTAATCAACTCTATAGGAACTTCAAGGCATTCATTTTGAAATGTGAGCCTATTCTTATAAACCACTCGTCCATAATTGCACATCGTGATGCCTTTAGTCTTGTGGAGGGTTCTTGTTATTATTTCCATTAACTTTTTTGGGTTTGTTATTTCTATGCAATAGGAACCAAAATCCTGTTTAAAGTCTTCTGGATTGAACTTCATTGTTGTGCATAATATATATGAATCTTTTTGTTCCTGTTCCCCGAATGAATCTATAACATAGCAATCCACGCATCCTTTCATTCGATATCCCGCTCGCTTTAAAATCTGTTCTGAATTTTTTTCTTCTGAAGAAATATAATTTATGTGATAAGTCATAGTTCCTTCTTTACTATCGCCTTGAGCTTTATTTTCATTGGCTCGGCAAACCCCCAATGTAGAGATTCTCATGTTTCCTTTCACGAAGTCATTAGCAAAGTTTTCGTTGTCAAAAAATCTATAAATCTTGTTTGGGATATTTCCAATATTGCCCGCATGGCTCCATCCCTGATTAATTATTATCGTGTTTGTTTTTGGTTTCATATCCATTGATTCTGTTATTTTGTTTTTTTTAAACATCGTAGAATCCTTGTTGTGTGCATCTGTTTAATGTGGTTTTTTACAAATATATCTAAATGATAATTTTTAACAGCTAATGTAAATAAAGTGTTCTGACACGAAATAGAATATTATTAATTTATGATATTTTACAATGAGTATTTTTTATAGATATAAGGAAAATCCTGGATGCTATGAGTAAAGAGGCTAATCATAGTTAACATCCATATAGTTAAGCAACAGATCAGATTATTGCAGGGTAACAAGTGAGAAGGTATAGTCGGGCTGCATGTCGATCGCAACCAAACAGGTTTTATCTTCGGGAGTATAGCTGCGACGTTTTTTGCTCGCCAGTGATCACTTCGATTCTTTGCACTGGACACTCCTTAAACATAGGTCTATGCCTATGTCTACTTGTGAAATGTCCGATTTAAACGGGGCTATTACAATGACGGATACAACCGACCTTGCGCTACAGCTGTCCTCAAATGATGAAGGGCTGGGCGCAAGTCTTATTGGTCTTTATCGCACAGGTACAGTTCAGGATGCAATTACATGGGTAACGCCTTTCATGTTCAATGGCGTTGGAGACGGGACGACTGATGACACAACAGCTATCCGTTCAGCTATTACCCTGGCTGCAACATATAATCTTGGATTGGATCTCAGAGGTGGCGTGTGGTTAATTACTGGCACCCTTGACTTTACAAACCTTCGTTTTTTGATAGCTGATGCTGATAGCAAAATTTTGGTAAACCCAACAAATTTCACATCTTTATTTACGGCTAAATATGCTGTTGTGTTTGGGGATCCTGATGTAGCGTATAACGTAAATAGATGCTCTGCGATTTCTATGATTGGGATGTTGAATATTTCCTCTGTCAATCGTGATACTGAATTAAATGGCGCATTCATCAAGGCGTCACTAGCTAAATTTGATGTATTCAGAGTTTCAGGATTTAACGGTGAAGGAATTAAGTTTTCTGCGACATGGGATACAGTTGTCGCCAGTGTGTCATGTGAGCTTTGCGGAAATACATCTAGTTATCAGTTCTCTATTGTTTCTGGTGGCGATACCAGTAACTGCCTTAATATTGGTAGAATTCAGTCAGAGCAGGCATATCACAAATGCCTATATATTGCCTGTATTCGTTCATTCTTTGGTCCAATTCATGCTGAAAGGACAGCAATAACAACAAGTTCAGATGGAACGAGTGGCATTCTTTCTGGTCTTAATTATATTAATTTTTACATCAATGTTGGTAACACCACGTTTAGTCAGATCATTCATGATTGCATAACAAGCGGAACAGCACCGGACGGAACGGAATTGGCTGCAATCATACCATCTGTGGTATTTAATCTTGATTTATCAAAAATTTCAGCATGTGCATTATCCACATCATATGTGACGAGTTCATTCGGTAGATATTCTGAATATGGCACGGTAAGATGTGTTAACTGGTACTTTGATTCATCAAATTATCACAATTGTGTAGTGCTCGCACCATATGTTAGTGGTGTTCTTTACCCATCATATAAGACAAAGTTTATAGGAGGTGTGATTTCAAACATCATTCCCGCGTTTAACGCCAGTGAGCTTGATTTTGATAATTGTGAAATAACAGGCATGTCTTTCGCAAATACAATACTTGGGAATATCAGGTTCACAAAATGCATCTTTCCAAGCACGTTCACACTTAGTTCAACGCAGACTCCATCAGGATATTCAATTCAGGATACAACGGCTGAGACAATGTCGCCTGTAACTTTTAATGACTGCGATCTTAAGGGTACTGTTACTGGCGCTTACCAAAGCAGGGCTATATTCAACGGAGGTCACATTGCAACTGTTAACGCTGCCTCAAGTGCGGCGTTAGAATTTTATGGTGTCAAGATTGGAACGTTCAATCATGCAGATACGAATAATCGTGGATATATAACCAGGCAATGTAAATGCGCACTCGTTACTGCGTGGGGCTATCCTAATGTCATTTACTGGTCTAAAGGAATGATTACTGAAAGACTTGGCGATGACAGCGGTTCTGTCGGGCAGCTATTTTATTGTTCCTCAAACACTGCATTCACATGGACTAAAATTGCATAGGGAGTAGGAATAATTCAATCTGGTGATATTGCTGTATCCATCAAGACCTTGAGGAATCAGATAAATAAAGCTAGTCGTCATTTGATTACAACCCGTTTCGGCGGGTTTCTCACTAAATTCCCTTCATCCTCAATCCCTTCTCAGAAACCTGAGACAATCCTCTTGATCGATCCTACCGATACAATAATACTGTATGCAAACACAGTATTAATTGGAGTTAATCACCATGCCACGCGACTACGACATACCATATGCTTTCAGGCTAGCAATTGTACGGAATGCCAATGGGCCGTTTCTTTTTCCATGTAATGGGTGCTCCGGCAGAGATGGAACGTGAATTGATTGTGGAAAGAACGACAGCTGGTCTGGTCGCAGCGCGGGCAAAAGGGCGGATTGGTGGCCGTCAGAGAATTATGACGCCGGAAGTTGTGGAGAGGACGAAAAGGATGGTTGAGAACGGTGCGACTCTGACCCAGGTTGCACTTGTTCTGGAGGTTTAACCAAAGACAGTCTAGCGCTTTATTCCGGCAGCAGAGCAGGCGATGCTGCGGGGATAAAAAAAGTATACGCTGCGGGGTAGTGGACGCGGGTAATGGGCTTCGTTTACAAGAAAAAATTAGACATTTTCTGTCGATATGTAATACTCGTTAGAGATGAACAAAAAAATGTCTAAGTGGGTTGAGTTATGGTTAAGTGGTATAGTTTTAAGAATTTCTATTCATTTTTAGATAAAACAACTGTCGACCTAACATTGCACGCAAACTCAAGTGAATCTCATTTTGAGGTGAACGTAGGCAATACTCGCATCAGTAAAGTAATAGCAATTTTAGGCGCAAATGGCGCAGGCAAGTCTAATTTGTTAAAACCACTCGCTTTTCTCCGTTGGTTTTGTGACCATTCTTTTACTAAACTTGAAAGTAGACAAAGCCTGCCTTTTTATACTCATTTCAGTAATAAAGATGAGCCATCAGAGTTGGAGGTTTGTTTTATAGATCAATTAGATAGCGGTTATATAGAGTTTAAGTATTATGTCAAGCTTTCTAAGCAGAAAGTATATCATGAAGAGTTAAAGTGGAAGACGAGTCGGCAATTCTCATCAGTATTCTATAGGATTTATGATGAAGGCCGCGATGAATATAAAGTTAAAAGCACAAGAAAAATTGATAAAGAATTAGCATTTCCTGAGTCAGAGCTAATGACTGTTCCTGAGAATGCATCTGCTTTGTCATATTTCAAACGGAAGGGTAACAAGTTTGCTGAGTTAATAATCCATAACTTTAAATCAATAGATAACAATCTTACTATTCATGGTAAGAATAATTTTGACTATTCAAGGGTGATAAATGCAACTGAGTTTTATAAAGAAAATGACGATATATTTCAGCTTGCGTTAAAATACCTGAGAAGAATGGATTTTGGCTTGAATTCAATTGTTCTTAAAGAAGAAGAGGTTATAAATCAAAAAACCGGAGAAAAGAATAATATTGTGAACCCATATGGAGTGCACCTATGCAGAGAGCATGAGTATGAAATTCCATTCTATCTCGAGTCCACGGGAACTCAAGCTTGTTTCGATATAATGTCCGATTTGGTGTGCGCGTTTGAATGGGGTGGTGTTGCACTTATAGATGAATTGGATAGTGATCTTCATCCTTTAATGGTTAATGAAATCATAGACATGTTTGCTAACGAAAGTATTAATAAACAAAATGCACAACTGATATTTAGCTGTCACTCTCCAGAAGTGTTGAAAGCACTAAAGAAGCATAATGTTTATGTTGTCGAGAAAAACGATGCAGTAAGTGATTGTTGGAGGCTTGACCAGGTAGAGGGCTTGAGGGCGCAGGATAATCTTTATAGTAAGTATATAACTGGTGCTATTGGTGGTGTACCGGAAATTTCACTCTAGAGATTAAATTATGGCCCCCAGAAAAAGAAAAATACTAGCAAAAGAAACCCTTCTTGCTGTTGGTGAGGGACACAGTGAAAAGGCTTTTTTACATCATATTAAAAGTCTGTATTGTAATGGTAAAAAAATAACCATTATAACGGCTAACGGCAAAGGTCCTGCTAATGTAATAGAGCAGGCTTTAGGAACTTACAGATGCACACCTTTTAACAAGGTGATGGTTCTTATGGATTGCGATCTGGTCTGGCCCACTAAAAAAGTCAAAGAAGCCACAGCTAAAGGATTTATTCTTATAGGCTCTACCCCTTGTTTAGAAGGGCTGCTTCTAGATATTCTTAATCAAAAAAAATGTACTACTAACAATGGGTGTAAAGAATTACTACACCCTCAACTTAATGGCTCATCTACTGAAAGAGATAGTTATGTGGAAAAATTTAATAAGGCTGTCCTTGATGAAATGAGAACAGTAATAAAAGGACTTGACGAGATAATATCTGCGATAGAAGATTGAATTATAATTAAGATTTCACCATGTGTTTCCAGTAGATAGCCGTGCGCCCTGGCTTCAATCGCATTTTGTGATAACGGCTAAAAGATAGAAGATGAGTCACTTAAAGAGGCAACGGTGATCGGCGTGCTGACAAGGGTAGTTACGCGTGCGCGGAATGGTGCGGGGCCGACGACTTGAACCACTTTTCCTCTCATGATTAAAGCCTTGGATTGGGAGCACCTTTTCTAAGGCTTAATTCTGCATACCTTTTCTGAATACCTCATTTCTAACAATCCCACCAACCGCAGTAAGATAAACACATAAATATAAAGTGTACATAATTGTGTGTTTTATAAGGATTTTTCTGCATTAAATAAATCATATCTTGTTGATATAACAAAAATAAAAATGAATGCGATTATTTCATGTTTTGCGAAATAAAAGCCCCGTTCCACACTAGCCGCCATATTCATTGCAGAAAGGATAAGGCGTATGTCATACCGACTGAGTTTGCTGGATAAATCGCCGATTGCCGAAGGAGAGAGTGCAACTCATGCGTTGCATCGTACCCTGCATCTGGCACAACAGGCGGAAGCATGGGGGTATCACCGCTTTTGGCTGGCTGAACACCATAACTCGGCCCAGCTGGCCAGCCCGGCGCCGGAATTACTGATTGCCTGGATTATTGGCCAGACACGTCATATCCGCGTTGGCTCGGGTGGCGTGATGTTGCAGCATTACAGCCCATACAAAGTGGCGGAAAACTTTAATCTGCTGGCGTCGCTGGCTCCGGGTCGTATCGATCTTGGTGTAGGCAAGGCTCCCGGTGGGTTGCCACTGTCCACCCGGGCGCTCCAGCTGGGCGTTCATCAGGATGAAAAAGGCAGTTTTGCTGAGCAACTGGCGTTGCTGGATGGCTGGTTACAACCCGCCGCGTTACACAGTGATGAGGAAACCCTTAACGCAACCCCGCAGCCTGCCCGTCCGGCTAATCGTTTTCTGCTGGGAGCCAGTGAAGAAAGTGCGCAGCTGGCGGCAGAACTCGGCTGGCAACTGGTGTTCGCCGCCCATCTCAATGGTGATCGCCAGTTGCTGGAGAGGGTGCTGGGACGTTACCACCAGCTCAGTCACGGCCAGCGTGCGCTGGTGGCAGTGCAGGTGGTGGTGGCGGATTCTCCGGCAGAAGCTGATCTGCTGGTCAGCAATCTACGCTTCTATCGCGTCACAGTGAAAGACGGGCAAAGCGTCAATGTTGGCAGCATTGAGCAGGCAGAACGCTATGTACGCCAGGGCGGGTACCACGATTACGTGATTGAACCGCGAACACCTTCTTTGCTGAAAGGCACAGCAGCCCAGGTACATGCGCAGCTTGAGGCACTGCATCAAAACTTCGGCATCGACGAGTTCGTGATTGATTCACCGGTGGTGGGTGAGCATGCCCGTCTGAAATCCCTCGAACTACTGGCAACCCATCGTCTGGTTGCGGCCTGAACGACGTACTTCGGAGGCAACCATGACGCAATTTTCACAACAACAGCTGATTGACTGGCGGCGTGAGCTGCATAGCTGGCCGGAACTCTCCAGCCACGAAGTTGAGACCACCGCGCGCCTGCGAGGATGGTTACAGGCGGCAGGCATACGTTTGCTGGATTATGGGCTGGAAACTGGTGTGGTGGCAGAAATCGGCCAGGGCGACACCGTCATTGCGTTACGCGCAGATATCGATGCTTTACCGATCCACGAAGCGACTGGCTTGCCCTATCGATCGCGTCATACCGGTGTGATGCACGCCTGCGGCCACGATGTGCACAGCGCGGTAATGCTGGGTGCTGCACTGCAACTTAAAGCGCAGGAAGCACAGTTGCCAGGGCGCATTCGCATTCTGTTTCAGCCTGGCGAAGAGAATGCCACCGGCGCACGGCAATTTATCCGCGCAGGTGTGTTGCAGGATGTGCAGGCGATTTTTGGTATGCATAACGAACCAGGATTGCCGACAGGTACCTTCGCCACACGCGGCGGCGCTTTTTATGCCAATGCCGATCGCTTTGTGATTCGCGTCAACGGTAAAGGGGCCCATGCGGCGCATCCGGAACAGGGGGTGGATAGCATCGTGGTCGCCAGCCAGATCATTCAGGCGCTGCAATCCCTGACCAGTCGCAGTTTTAATACCCTCGACAGCCTGGTGCTCAGTATTACCCGCATCGACGGCGGCAAAACCTGGAATGTGCTGCCGGGAGAAGTTGAGTTTGGCGGCACCGCACGTACGCACGATTTGCTGGTCCGGCAACAACTGGAACAACGCGTGCGACGTCTGGTGGAAAGCGTCGCCGGCGCGCAGGGTGCCACTGCCACTCTGAGCTGGCACGCCGGTCCGCCGGTGCTGGAGAACGACCCACAATGGGCAGCTTTTGCCAGCGATATCGCGCAACAGGCTGGATATCGGGTGCAAACCGCCGATCTGCACCTTGGCGGTGAGGACTTCGCCTTTTACCTGCAACTGATCCCCGGTGCATTTGTCAGCATCGGCAGCGCCAGTGATTTTGGTCTGCATCATGGCGGATTTAACCCGGATGAAGCCTTAATCGCACCCGCTGCCAGTTACTTTGCACAACTGGCTCAGCAGGCGTTGCAACATCTCAACGCACGATGTCGTGACGTCATCCTGAGCTAACAAATTACCCCATCTTTTAATCGACATGTGCTATGGACAGAGAGAAACGATTATGACTACCAGACAACTGCGACTGGGCACTATTCTGCACGGCGCATCCGGTAATATGTCTGCCTGGCGCCATCCGGCGGCACAGGCGGACGCCAGCATCAATTTTGACTACGCCAGACATATCGCGCGCAAAGCAGAACAGGGCAAGCTGGATTTCCTGTTTGTTGCCGATGGCCTGTTTATTAATGAAAAGTCGATTCCTCATTTCCTCAACCGTTTCGAACCCCTGACGCTGCTGTCGGCATTGGCTGGCGTGACGCAGCATCTCGGATTAGTGGGCACCGTATCCACCTCGTACAGCGAACCTTTTACCGTGGCGCGTCAGTTCGCCAGTCTCGACCATCTGAGTGGTGGGCGTGCGGGCTGGAACGTGGTGACGTCACCGCTGGAAGGATCAGCGAAGAACTTTTCGCGTCAGCAACACCCGGAACACGCATTGCGCTATCGCATCGCCGATGAGTATTTGCAGGTGGTGAAAGGGTTGTGGGATTCCTGGGAAGGCGATGCCTTTGTACGCAACAAGGAGAGCGGCCAGTTCTTCGATCCCACCAAATTGCACACGCTGGATCATCATGGTGATTTTTTCCAGGTGCAGGGGCCACTCAACATCGCCCGTACGCCGCAGGGGCGTCCGATTATCTTCCAGGCTGGCGCATCCGAAGATGGTAAAAAGCTGGCCGCACGCCATGCGGATGCCATTTTCACTCACCAGCCCACACGAGAAGAGGCCCAGGCATTCTATCGGGATGTGAAAACACAGCTGGTGGCGCAGGGTCGTCAGCCAGAGGATTTGCATATTTTCCAGGGCGTCAGCGTGATTGTGGGGGATGATGCCGACGATGTGGAACGCCAGTATCAAACCACCGCAGCGCTGGTCTCAATCACCGATGCGCTGAATTATCTCGGACGCTTCTTCGATCATCACGATTTCTCGCAGTATCCGCTAGATGAACCCTTTCCCGATATTGGTGATATCGGGCAGAACAGCTTCCGCAGCACCACCGATGAGATCAAACGCAAAGCACGCGAGCAGGGTCATACGCTGCTTCAGGCTGCTCTGGAAGCAGCCACGCCCCGTCCGCTGTTCCACGGTACGCCGGAACAGATTGCCGACGGCCTGCAACTGTGGTTCGAAAGCGCAGCCACTGACGGCTTCATCATTCAGGGCGGCACGCCGGATACCTTCGAACGTTTTGTCGATCGCGTGGTACCGATTTTACAGGCGCGGGGTTTATCGCGTCGTGAATACCCGGGCAGCACGTTACGCGCCAGTTTTGCCCTGCCGGATCCGCAAAACCAGTTCACACAACAATAAAAGCGAGTAGCCGCTATGCAGAAGAAGATCGCCCTCATCGCCCTGTTATTCGTGACCAGCAGTATGTCCGCCCTCGCCGAAGAGGTGGCGCTGAATGGTCAGCAGGTCAGTCTCGAAGCCAACAAAACCCCGATTAACACCGGGAAAAATAGCGCTGCGGTGGCACAAATCCCCGCCGGACACCATTTTGCCGTGCCTGGTAGCTTTACCGTGGCAGTGGCCGCACAGAACTCCCCTCCGCTAACGGTATTCAGCGATGACAACAAAACGTTACTCGGCAGTGAAGTGGATATCGCCCGGCTGGTGGCGGATAGCCTCGGGTTGAAACTTAACATCGTACCGACCTCCTGGGAGGATTGGCCGCTGGGAGTGGCATCCGGTAAATACGACGCGGCCATCAGCAATATCACCGTGACTAAAGAACGCAAAGAACGCTTTGATTTTGCCACCTACCGCAAGGACTCCCTCGGTTTCTATGTCAAAACCAGCAGCCCGATCAAATCCCTGACCAAAGCCGCAGATATCGCCGGGCTGCGCATCATCGTCGGATCCGGTACCAATCAGGAAGCGATTTTGCTGGCGTGGGATAAAGAGAATCAGGCCAAAGGGCTGAAGCCGTTCACACCGATTTATACCAAAGACGACGCGGCACAAACCCTCGCGCTGCAATCCGGTCGCGCTGACGCTTACTTCGGCCCGAATGTGATTGGTGCATGGAAAGCCGCGCTGACCGGGCAGACACGTCTGGTCGGCAGTGTGGATGGTGGCTGGCCAAAGGCGGCACACATCGCGGTGACGGTGAAAAAGGGTAGCGGCCTGGCAGAACCGATCAGCACCGCGCTTAACGGCGTAATGCAGAACGGTGATTACCTCCGGGTGCTGAATCGCTGGGGTGAGGGTGTAGAACACATCGATCATTCTGAAGTGAATCCGGCCGGTCTGGGCGATTAAGGAGGCGAGATGAGCCAGCATTTTTTCCGCGAGGTTTCGCCGGAAGCGCCGGAACTCCAACCTATCCTGAACGGATTGTTTGGTGAATATGAGGCCCGCTACGGTGATTTTTTCCGCAACAGCAAAGAAGTGGAACTGACCGAATGGTACTTACCGCCGCGCGGCCTGTTTATCGTGCTGGAGCGGGAGGGCGAAATCATTGCGATGGGAGCCTACAAACCTTATGACGAGCACACCGCCGAGCTGAAACGTATCTGGACACGCGGGGATCTGCGTCGCCAGGGGCTGGCGTTGCTGATTTTACAGGAGCTGGAGCGGCGTGCGCAGCGCGCCGGTTATCAGCGTATCTACCTCACCACCGGCTTTCGCCAGCCTGAAGCGGTGCGGTTGTATATCGGCCATGGTTATCAGCCGCAGTTTGAACTGCGTGATGATATGGAGATCTATGGCCAGCCACCCAATGACGGGCGTTTGCGTTTTCTCAAAGTGATTGATGTGCATAGCGTGGCCGAAGCCAGCTAAGGAACCCGCATGAAAACTGAACAACGTTTAACCGTGGTCCCTGCACGCTATCCGGCTCGGACTATCGGGGCCATTGTCGCGCTGTTTATCCTGGCAGGGGTGATTGATTCGGTAGCGTTTAATCCACGCTGGGAGTGGGGCGTGTTTGCCCGCTGGTTTTTCGACCCGGTGATCCTCAGTGGCTTAGGGCAAACTCTGTTGCTGACACTTTTTGGCACGTTCTTCAGCCTGATATTTGGCGGTCTGCTGGCGTTGGCACGCCTGTCATCATCCTGGTTGTTAAGTTCGCTGGCGTTCGGCTATATCTGGTTGTTCCGATCGCTGCCGCTGATTGTGGTACTGATCATTCTGTATAACTTCTCCTATTTGTACGACACGCTGTCCTTCGGCGTTCCGTTTACCACATTATCCTGGGGGCACTTCCAGACCATCAACGTGCTGGGGCAGTTTCCGGCGGCAGTGATTGGCCTGACCCTGGTGCAAAGCGCTTACAGTGCGGAGATCATTCGCGGCGGTTTTCTCGGCGTCGATCATGGTCAGTTCGAGGCCGCTTCAGCGCTGGGTTTATCCTCTTCGCGTCGTACGTTTCGCATCATTCTGCCGCAGGCACTGCGTGCCATTATTCCCACCGCGTTTAATGAAGTAATCAGCCTCGCGAAAGGCACGGCGATGGTGTACGTGCTGGCGATGCCGGAGCTGTTTTATACCATTCAGATGATCTACAACCGCACTCAGCAGGTCATCCCGCTGCTGATGGTCGGTGCCGCCTGGTATCTGATCATCACGACCGTATTGTCGCTGTTACAACACAGTGTGGAACGCTGGCTGGCACGTAGCGTCAGCCGGGAACCACAACCATCGCGCTGGCGTCAGTGGCGCAATCGCGTGGCAACAGATGCCGCCAACGAGGAACTTTCTCATGTCCGAAGCCATTGATTACCGCAATCTGCACGCTACCGGAGCCATCAGCATCACCGGCGTCAGCAAATTCTTTGGCAGCCATCAGGCGCTGGATGATGTGTCACTGGAGCTGGCACCGGGTTCGGTCACGGTGATCCTCGGCCCTTCCGGCTCAGGAAAATCGACGCTGCTGCGTACCATCAACCATCTGGAACGGGTGGATGAAGGGTTTATCCAGATCGATGGTGAGTACATCGGTTATCAGCGACGGGGCGATAAACTTTACGAACTGAAAGAGAACGCCATTCTGCGTCAGCGTATCAACGTGGGCTACGTGTTTCAGAACTTCAATCTGTTCCCACATCTGACAGTGCTGGAGAACCTGATTGAAGCACCGGTGGCACATCGTCAGCTTTCCCGCAGGGAGGCGGTCATCCGGGCGGGTGAACTGTTGGATATTGTTGGCTTACGCCATAAGGCCGATGCCTGGCCTCGTCATCTTTCCGGTGGACAGCAGCAGCGTATCGCCATTGCCCGGGCACTGATGCTTAATCCGCGTGTGATGTTGTTCGATGAACCCACCTCAGCGCTCGATCCGGAACTGGTGGGGGAAGTGCTGGATGTGATCAAAAAGCTGGCGCGATCTGGCACCACGCTGGTGATCGTCACCCACGAGATTGGCTTTGCGCGCGAGGTGGCGGATAACGTGGTGTTTATGGTCGATGGCCGCATCATTGAGCAGGGCAGCAGCCATCAGGTGTTGAACCAGCCGCGTCACGAACGAACGAAACGTTTTCTGGCGCGGGTGTTGTGATGAGCCTCATTGTCACCGCCGGGGCAGACAGCCCCGGCCAAAGCCCCCGATAAACCAGAGATAATTAACGCCACTCATCCTTTTTCTCCTTTGTGCGTCAATCGGTTGCATTCAGAATAAACTGCACTATCCTCACAAACACGGTGGGACTAAAGTCGCATCGTCACAATAAACTGTCATCGAAAGCAGCTATCTTGCGGCATAAACTTATAATCTGCTGCTATTCACCCATTTGAAATCAACTGGTTGCAATGAAAATACGTTTTCTATCCGCAAACGAGCATAAACTGGCCGAGGTGCGTACCATCCTCGAACCGGTGGGCGTGGAGGTGCTCCCCATCGCGCGCCGTATTGAAGAAATCCAGACAGAGAACGAGGTTGAGCTGGTGCGCGATAAGCTCACCAAGGCGTTCTCGATTATTGGCCGCCCGCTGTTTGTTGAACATACCGGTTTGTACCTCGACGGGTTAAACGGCCTACCTGCCGGGTTGACACGTATCTTCTGGAACCGCCTGGAGGCGGAGCGCTTTACCAAGCTGGTACAGGGGCTGGAGAGTCAGAGCGTGACGGCCAAAACTGTGCTCGGCTACTGTGATGGTCGTAAGATGTATCTGTTTGAAGGTGAAGTCCGTGGCACCATTGCTGCTGAGGCGGCCGGACCGCGTGAATTCCAGTGGGATTGCGTATTTATCCCTGAAGGACATACACAAACTTTTGCTGAAATGGGCGAGTTAAAAAATGAGGTTTCCATGCGGCGACTGGCGCTGGATCGTTTTGCCACTTTTCTGAAAACGTCGCGGGGACTGGCATGAAACCGGAACTGAAACGTGCTTATGATGCCGGTAAGCTAATCCTGTTTGCCGGAGCGGGCATCTCTCGTAACCTGGGGTTGCCAGAGTGGCATGAGCTGATCGCGCATCTCGCCAATGAACTCGGTTATGACCCTAAGATCTTCAATACCTACGGCACCCATCTTTCGCTGGCGGAGTATTACAAACAACGTAAAGGGTCACTGGGTCCGCTGCGTAGCTGGATGGATCGCGAGTGGCATCGCCCGGATATTGATGTGCGCAGTTCAGAAATTCATACCATGATCACTCAGGGTAATTTCTCGCGGATTTACACCACCAATTACGATCGCTGGCTGGAGATGGCGCACGAAGCGCATAATGTACCTTACAGCAAAGTGGCTAACGCGGCTGACCTGGTGTCATTGACGGAAGATAAGCGCCATATCATCAAATTACACGGTGATTTCGATGATGATACCTCGATTGTTTTGGACGAAAGCAGCTACTTTGAACGACTCTATTTTGATTCCCCGCTGGATATTAAGCTGACGCATGATGTGATGGGGAATTCGGTGCTGTTTGTCGGTTACAGCATCAGTGATTTTAATATCCGTCTGTTATTTTATCGGCTGACGAAAATGTGGGGACGAACCGGTCTGGCGTCAGCACGGCCCAAATCCTACCTGTTTACCAACCGTAATAATCCGGTGGCAAAAGAGGTATTGGGGCAGTGGGGGATTGAGATGATCGTGTCTGAAGAGGATGATCCGCGTAAAGCACTCGCGGATTTTTTGCAGGAATTGATCGCCTGACGGGCAAAAAGCCATTGCCCTGCAACGATAATTCGGAATATACTGTATATAAATACAGTTAACGAGGTGCATCATGGCAGTCGAAACCAAATATGTTGTGGTCAGAAAGGGTGAAGAGAAAATGACGTTTGCCAATAAAAAAGACGCAGATGCCTGGGACAAGATGCTCGATATGGCAGATGCCTTTACTGACTGGCTGTTGCAAAATAATCCAGAGATGGATGAAAGCCAGGCGGAGGCTCTGGGCCTGCAGCTGGCTGAGCAGAAAGACGCGGTGCAACACATTCTGCGCACCAGCAAGTTGCCAGAACCGGTGAATGCCGAAGAATCTGCGTCAGCTGAAACAGCCGAAGCGGATGATGCCGTAGAAGTGGCAGCCGATGCACCGGAAAAGAAAGTTCGCGCCGTAAAGGTCGCCTGATATGAAACAACGCCGTCGTTTATGACGGCGTTGTTGTTTCTGCATTAATGTTTGATGTGATAGCGAGTGCTGCGGCCACCGCCCGGAAGTTTCTCCAGGTAGCCCTTCTCCAGTAACTCGTTCAAATGGCGTGTTGCCGTGGATTTGCTCACTTTTGCCGCTTTTTGATACTGACCTGTGCTAATGCCATCCACGAAGCCCTGCTCACCGCCATCCAGCAAGCGATTAAGCACCTTCGTTTGTTCCATGCTGAGCGCGGTTCCCTGATGATTCAGCCAGAAGCGGGCTTTTTGCTGGATACGAGTTACCACGACCAGGGCTTGTTCAAGACTGTCGTTGAGCACCTCCAGGAACCATGCCAGCCAGGCTGTCACATCCATCTCCCCGCGTTGTGTCTCCTGCAAAATGCGGTAGTAATCAGACCGGCGAGCCAGAATAGATGCCGACATGGCATATAATCGAATACTTTGACTGTCAGCCTGCGCCAGAGCCAGGTCGGTCAATGCGCGCGTGATGCGCCCATTACCATCGTCGAAGGGATGTAACGTCACGAACATTTTACGGTGTTTGAGCTGAATGGAACGTTTATTCGGCCCGGAATTCGAGCCGATAAGGATGGTTATTCGGCTCACATAATGAGTCGAATAGTAGATCATATTCGGTTCATTGACCAGCCGGGTCGGGGATAATGGCTACTTGCATAGGCATTCATGCGTTGATTTTGCCCTTGTTGCATAGCCTGCTCGTAGGTGGGAGGGGCTTCACCAGGGGTTCTTCCACTGTGATGACCCATTAAATAATGATCGTCAGCGGCAGGGGCAGAGGGCAGCACACGATTAACAACCTGATTATTTTGCGGAAGACGAGGGGCATGAAGCTGATAATGCCCATGGATCGAGAAATAATTAAAAACTTTTCTGTCATCAATAAATTCGTATAAATAAGCTAATGCAGTAATAAGTTTACCATCAGGAGCAGTAACAGAGGATGGGTCGGGATGACGTAATCCCAGGGTCAAAAAATCCGCCATTTTAATTAGACACTGAAGTTTATTAATATCATCAGATATTTTTGACTGTGTTTTAGTAAAGAAAGTCAGGTTCTCACCCTGAGACTTTGCTTTTTCTATATTGGCAATAACTTCCTCTTCTGCCACGGGAATCTTTTTTGACAACTTTTTAATATGCGAGAAATCACCACGAATACGACTTTTTGATGAATTTGATAATAATTTATTATAACTTACGCCAGTGTTCATAACCTTTGTTAGATTTTTACAGAAGTCCTTAATTGTTTGATTTGTTTTATATCTCGATGATGTCTCATCAAAAAATACGCTATCCAGATGTGCTGTCAGATGGGAATAGGGAGTTTGTATTCGCATGATAACGAACCTCTCGGTAGATGAATGTTTGATTGGTCACTGACTGAGGTGTTGAACGAGCGGTAACTCTTCAACTTCAAGCAGTGTAAACACACTCATCTGCGCTTCAGTAATGAATTTTCCCTGATTTTCGCAGTATGTTAATCCGGGTGTTTCAGATGCTTAATTACCGGGAAAGGCATTGTAATTATTGCGATTTGATATGCTTTTTGCTGCCGTGCCAGGTGAATGGGGCTACTCATTACTGGCGATTTTAGCCTGAAATTTTCACGTTTAATTGAATTTAAAATGAGAGATGATGCGATTTTTTATCTGAACACCATGCGATAAATTGGGTAATGGCAGGCGTTTTTTTGCCACGCTTTGTCGCGATGCAATTTATCGCGCGGGGGTGAACCGCGCACGATAAATTACGCCACTACACCAATCAATGGGTAAACAACGAGAAAGTACCTGCATAGTAATTCACCATCCAGCCGACATACACCAGCCAGACCAATAACACGCCTGCCAAAGTCACTTTAGTGCTCATCTTCGTATCCTCTTGTTATGTGGGTGTGAAGACCCTGTGAGGAATAAGCTGACAGGAGATGCGCTGAATGTTTTTGCGCTGGATCAAAAAAGGGAATGCAAGCATCCCCTTGATGTTTTAATTGCGATCAAATCAGGCAATTTGCGCAATTTTTGCCAAACCTGACATCAGGAGGCAATCTCCTCCAGACGACGATTCAGGGTGCGCGGACCAAAAATGCCGATGGTGAATACCACAATCGCCATCGCGGTGGAGATCACCATAAACACGGAACCCACCCCCATCTCGTGCAGCACCCAGGCGATGGTAAAGCCCGATAGCATGCCGCTGATGCGGCTTACTGAGTAGACCATGCCAATCGCTTTGGCACGGAAACGAGTCGGGAACAATTCCGCCTGATAGGCGCGATACGAGAAAGTCATACAGGTGCTGGCCAGCGACAGCAACAGACCGAGGGTGACCAGCATCACTGGCTGCGATTGCCAGGAAAACACCGTGCCCACCAGCGCTATCGCCAGCGCGGATCCACTCACCAGCCATTTACGTTCGATACGGTCAGCAAAGGTCATGGCCAGTAGCGGTCCCAGCGGACTGGCAAACGCAATCAGGAACGAATACAGCAGGCTATGGGTGAAGGTGACACCTTTCGCTGCCAGCAGGGTCGGGATCCAACTGGCAAAGCCGTAGTAGCCAATTGACTGAAAGAAGTTGAACACCAGCAGCATGATGGTGCGGCGACGGTAGGGGGGACGCCACATCTCATTTTTCACTGCGGGGACATTCTCCACTGGTTTCAGTGCTTCGATGTTAACGGGAGGTAATACCGCGCCGGTCGATTTGGCGACCTTTGCTTCGAGGCGGCGTACGATATCTTCAGCTTCTTTGTAGCGACCTTGCTCTACCAGCCAGCGCGGGCTTTCCGGCAGTCCCATACGGATTAACCAGACAATCACCGCGCCAATGCAACCAAATAACACCACCCAGCGCCAGCCGGTCAGCCCAAATGGAGCCAGTGGCACCAGTTGCCATGACAAAAAGGCGATAGTCGGAATCGAGGTGTATTGAATCGCCTGCACAAACGCGTATGAACGGCCACGCAGACGTGCCGGAATGAATTCTGATACGTAAGCATCAATGGTAACCAGCTCAGCCCCGACACCAATCCCCGAGATAATTCGCCAGAACACAATGGCATACGGATGATGCTGGAAGGCCATAATGCCGCTGGCGATGGCATACACCAGCAAGGCGATGATGAAGACTTTGCGGCGTCCCATCCGGTCCGCAAGATTGGCAATCAATAACGTACCGAGAAAAACGCCGAGGAACATGGCTGCCACAAATGCCCCAAGGCTGCTGGGATCAAAGAAGCTATGGCTGCCGTGGGTGAATATTCCCTCACGTACCATGCCTGGCCCGATATAGGCGGTGAGAAACACATCATAAACTTCGAACCAGCCGCCAAGGGCCAGCGCAAAGATAATGAGCCATAATGGGCGGGCGGCCGGTAATCGTTCCAGTCGCGCGGAAAGCTGCGCACCAAAGGCTTTACCTTCTTCTGGTGTGAAATTGTCACGCCAGGTAATCGGTGGCGGTAACGACTCGCTCAGTGAAATTTTCTTAAGCACGGTAGGGTACTCCACTGTTTTTATAATGATGAACGCGCAGGTGTTCTGGACAGCCTGTAGCGGCGCGATAAATTGCGCCGCTACGGTTCTGATACGTTATAACGGACAACCTTTGGCACGCAGAATCGCGTTAAACCGCTCCGGATCGTTGGTTCCGGCGAGATTGCTGGCACGGATTTTCTCTTCACGCTGTGCATGTTGTTGTACGCGCGGCAGCAGTACGCTCAGCTCGTCATGCGGAATGGCGATCACGCCATCAGCGTCGGCGACGATCAGGTCACCAGGGGAAATCACCAGACCGGCACAGTGCACCGTGGTGTTCACTTCTCCCGGGCCGTCTTTGGAGGGGCCGCGCAGCGTGTTACCCCGCGCCCAGACCGCCACGCCACCTTCGGCCCATTCGTTAAGATCGCGTACTGCGCCGTCAATGACGAAACCCGCAATCTTCTTCGCTATTGCTGAAGTGCGCATCAGGCCGCCAATCAGCGCCTGGGTCAGGTCACCTGAACCATCCACCACGATCACGTCGCCCGGTTGTGCCAGTTCGATCGCTTTATGGATCATCAGGTTGTCGCCGGGGCGAACTTTCACCGTCAATGCCGGACCACACAGTACCAGCTGCGGATCGTTGTGATAGGCCGTCAGCCCTAATGCGCCGACGCTACGGCCCATTGAGTCACCAATATTGGGCACCGGCAGCTGGCGGAAGGCTGCAAGCAGAGCATTATCAATTTGTGGGCCACGTTCGCCAATAAAATAGCCAATCGGCCAGTCACTTCGCATCGTCATAAGTTAACTCCGGTTAAGCACCTGCGGATTAACGCAAGCAGGAAGGTGAATGTGTTGGTTATCAAGCCAGTCCAGACACTGGCGAGCCGCGCTTTGCGCCACAGCGTCCAGCGCCTGTGGAGTGGAGCCGCCAATATGCGGGGTGATGATCAGATTCGGCAGGGCGCGGAAGGGATGATCGGCGGCCAGCGGCTCCTGGGCCACGGTGTCCAGCGCCGCCGCGCGCAGCTGCCCATTTTGCAGCGCCGTTGCCAGTGCTTCCTCATCCACCAGCTCGCCGCGTGCGGTGTTAATCAGGATGGAACCTTGCGGCAGAAGTGCGAGCGAGTTCACATTGATCATCTGGCGGGTTTTCGGCGTCACCGGGCAATGCAGGCTCAGCACATCAGCCAGCGGCAGTAAATCGTCCAGTGATGCACAGCGCTGTGCGCCTGCAAAATCGGCATCGGCAGCAATGGCCGGATCGAAAAATACCACCTGCATGCCGATGGCGTGTGCAACACGCGCTACGCGGCGGCCGATTTCACCGAAGCCTACCAGGCCGAGCGTTTTCCCCTGCAACTCTTCGCCGTCACCGCTGCGCGTCCAGCGACCGGCAGCCACTTCATGCTGGAAGAATGGCAGACGGCGCGCGCAGTTCAGCATCAGCGCCAGCGTCAGTTCCGCGACCGATTGCGCGTTAGTCGCCGGGGTTGTCAGTACCGGGATTCCCTGCTGGGTCGCGGCTTCAACATCGATATTGGTTACGCCAACACCGTGTTTGCAGATGATTTTTAACGTCGGACAGGCTGCTATCGCTTTGGCACTTAACTCAACCGTACGTGAAATCACCGCGTCATAAGGCACGCTGCTCATCCGACGTTCCACTTCCGCCGCATCGTTGGCGTTGTCCAGATAATCCACGACGCAATGGGCGTCAGCGAGTAAGTTGCGGCCTCCCTGGCCGAGGCTCGTGGTCGTCACGAGAAAGCGATAAGTCATGATGGTTCTCCGATAGGGTTTAGCGTCATCCTGGCATCGGAGACTGATAAAAAATATTCTGTGTTAGTTATGAATTCATTCCTGTCGGGAATTTATCGGTATTTTTAGCGGGAGAAATGTGGGCAAAATCACGGCAAACTGCGCGCCATACTGCGTTAACAACTTGTTCACTTTCTGATGACATCAATACCTGCATATTGGCTAACGCTTTTTGTTAAATAATCGGGCCGTGAGGCTTCAGAAATCAGCATTGTGTGACAGCGCATCATCAGGTTTTGACGCGAGCCTATAGTGTGATCGACTTCAAACTCTGCTCTCAACCGCCTGTTACAAAAGAAACAATTGCTTACTTCTTCCGGTACAAAATTGTGCCATTCGCGCGCCCGCGCAAAAAAACAGCCCGTTTGTGTCAGCACGAAATGGTAAAAGTTAGTAAAGATTTAAAATGTACTGTCTGGTTCATTAACAACTACATATCAGAATGGTTACATTATGAATCAGTCCAAAGATCTGCTTGCCGTCCTCGGTCGGGTGATGGCCGTCGGCCTGTTTTTTACCTCCGGCGTCGACAAAATTTCCCACTACAGCGACAACCTGCAACTGATGGCCAGTAACAACGTGCCAGGCTTTTTCCTGCCACTGGTAATCCTGCTGGAAGTCGGCGGTGGACTGGCGATTGCCCTTGGTTTCCTCACCCGTTTCACAGCGATTTTTATGGCGGTTTTCTCCGTGGTTGCGGGTTTCCTGTTCTACCAGGGCTACAGCCATGCACACCTGATGGTGTGGCTGAAAAACATCTCCTGTGCCGCCGGTTTCCTGCTGCTGTGCCTGCATGGTGGCGGCAAATGGAGCCTCGACCATCTGTTGCAACGCCGCTTCGTCCGTAGCTGACCGGGCAAAATACTTAACATCCCTTAACCCATTATTTCAGGATCCCATCATGAAATTGATTCCGACAGCGCTGCTGTGCAGCGGACTGATCTGTGCCACTGCGCAGGCTGCCCAACCGGTTAACCAGGTTTCCATACTCACGCATCAGCAGGCACAGTCGCTGGTGGCAAAAGCTGAGCAAATCATCCGTAGCCATCAGATTGGTGGCGTGGTCGCAGTGGTTGATCCCTTTGGTCAGTTGATTAGCTTTGACCGTCTTGATGGTGCGACGCTGGCGAACAGCGAGCTGGCACCGAAAAAAGCCCATTCCGCAGCGGCGTTCGGCGTACCGACTGCCAGCTTCCAGCAGAAGATCGCGGCAGGGAATATCGGGATGCTGGGTAACCCGGCGGTGGTGCCGTTGCCTGGCGGCGAGCCGGTGAAACTCAATGGTGTGGTAGTGGGGGCGATTGGCGTCAGTACGCCGGATGGCAATGTTGATGCCGAAGCTGCGAAAGGGGCGCTGTCGGCCCTGAATGCTGGCTAGCGTGAGAAGCTGAAAATGGAAAGAAGACGCTTTTTACAACTGATGATGGCGACACCGGTTATTGTCGCTATTCCGATGCAGCCTTTGCTGGCGGCTCCGGCGGACAGTGGTGCCGCCTTGCTGCTGCGTGCCAGTGAGTTGCTCACCGGGCGACGCGGGCTGGATATCGGTATCACCGAACGCCTGTGGACCTTACTGTGCCAGCAGGACAGCACATTCCCCGTCCAGCTCGCCAGCCTGATGACGCGGCTGAATGCGCTGCACAGCGAAGATCGTGAACAGATTGTCGCTCAGCTGAGCGATGACGAGGTTAAAACCGCGCTGACCATTATTTCACCGTGGTATCTCGGCTACACCGGTCATCCTTCTACCACCAAAGCGGTGGATGACGCGCATTTTGTCACCTTTCTGTCCGCACTGATGTACGAACCCACGCGCGATCACACCATCCGCCCTACCTACGCGCGTGCCGGTGGTGATTACTGGGCCGAAGTGCCACCGGGTGTTAATCCGCCCGCGATGCCGGCAGAAATCCGCGCCTGGGGCGATCGCTCGCCCGTTGCTGCCAGCACCATCAAAGAACCGGATGCCCCGTGGCTGTTAATGATTCAGGGAAAAGCCAAAACCCTCGTGGAAGCCGAGGCGTTGCTGGCGCAGCACAACAACACATAACAAGAAACGTGAGCAGGAAAACAAAATGAGCGAATTTGATGCTGATGTGGTGATCATCGGCTCCGGCGCACTCGGCGCCAATGCGGCTTACCAGCTGGCTAAAGCGGGTAAGTCGGTGATTATGCTGGAAGCCGGACCCTATATCCCACGCTGGAAAGTGGTGGAAAACTACCGCAACGGTGCCAGTAAACGTAACTGGTGCGCACCGTACCCGAATCTGCCCTGGGCACCCAACTCCTACACCGAAGGCTATATCGATGCCAAAGGGGATGAGGATTTTGAGTATGTCACCAGCTACCTGCGCGTGGCCGGGGGCAGTACCCGCCACTGGGCATCCGCCTGCTGGCGTCTGTTACCCAATGATTTCAAACTAAAAAGCGTCTATGGCGTGGGGCGCGACTGGCCGTTTGAATATGGCGAGCTGGAACCCTGGTATGTCAAAGCCGAACGTGAAATTGGCGTAGTGGGCACCGGTGAAGAGGATCAGAGCGGCCAGGGGCGTGGTCATTATCCCCCGCGATCTGCCGAGTATCCGCTGCCGCCGGAAGCGAAACCTTATATGGTGCAGCGCATGCAGGCCAAACTCGGCCCGATGGGCTATCAGGTGGTGCATGAACCTCATGCACGCGTCTCTCGTCCTTACGATGGCCGCCCGGCCTGTGCCGGAAATAACAACTGCGAGCCGATCTGCCCGATTGGTGCGATGTACTCCGGTGATATGCATGTTGATAAGGCAGTAGCGCTGGGTGTGAAGCTGCTAACCGAATGTGTTGCCTGGAAGCTGGAGAAGGGCGCGGGCAATAAAATTGTCGCACTGACCTATCGCAAGCCCGATGGTAAAGACACCCGTCTCACCGCGAAGGTGTTTGTGGTGGCGGCACACGGGCTGGAAACGCCGAAGTTGCTGCTGATGAATGACATCGCCAACAGTTCCGATCAGGTGGGCCGTAATCTGATGGACCACACCGGGCTGAGCCTGACTTTCCTGGCTGATGAACCGCTGTGGACCGGTCGTGGTTCGGTCCAGCATGGCACTATCGCCAATCGTCGCGATGAGGCCAGCCGTGCACAGCATTCCGCCATTCGTTATTCGCTGCGTAACCTGGTACCCAACGTTGATGTGACGGTGCCGTTACTCAAGCAAGGCATGATGGGCCAGGCGCTGGATGATGCCATCCGCGATCGTGCTTCGCGCATTATGAATATCAGTACCATGAGCGAAACCCTGCCCAGCCCGACCAACCGCGTGGTGCCGAATTACGACCGTAAAGATTCCATCGGCCTGCCGATGCTCAAGGTGAATTATCATCTCGACAGTTACGTGCGTGGCATGCGCCCGCAGGCATACAAGGACTTTGCCAACTTTTTGCAGGCGTTTAACGGCGAAGTGATTGAGGCTCCCACTGGCTGGCGTAACCAGTACCACATCATGGGCACCACCATTATGGGCGATAACCGCCAGGACTCGGTGGTCGATGCCCATTGTCGCAGCTGGGATCACCCGAATCTGTTCCTCGCCACCACTGGCGTAATGCCCACTTCGGCAACCGTTAACCCGACGCTGACCGGTATCGCTCTGGCGATCCGTATGGCCGATACCATTGCCAGGGAGATCTGACCGATGCGCTTAAATAGTTTATTTCGCATCGCCAGCGCCAGCCTGTTGCTGCTGAGCGGCGTAAGTCTGGCGCAGGACGCCTCGCCAGATCTGGTAAAACGCGGTGAATATCTGGCAACCGCCGGTGACTGCTCCGCCTGCCATCGCAATCCACAAAGCGGCCAGCCTTTTTCCGGTGGTTATGCCATCCAGTCGCCGATGGGTATGATTTACGGTTCGAATATCACGCCATCCAAAAGTGCCGGTATTGGTAACTACAGCCTCGCCGATTTCACTGCGGTGATGCGTGAGGGTAAAGCGCCGGGTAATCATTATCTCTATCCGGCAATGCCTTATACCGCGTTTGCTGGCATGTCAGACGAGGATATCCACGCGCTGTATTCTTACCTGATGCTGGGGGTTCCTGCGGATGATCATCCGGCGCCGGAAACCCATCTGCCATTCCCGTTCTCTTTCCGCCCGGTGATGGCGATGTGGAACCTGATGTTCCTCGATAAAAGCGCCGTGCCGGGTAGCGATGCGGCAGCAGGCAGTGCTGAACGCGGTGAATATCTGGTGCGCACTTTGGCACACTGCTCCACCTGCCATACGCCGCGTAACGGCATGATGGCGGAACAGGGTGATCGTTTCCTCTCCGGCGGAAAAGTGGGTAGCTGGAGTGCGCCGAACATCACGCCGGATGCTAAAGCCGGGATTGGTGACTGGAGCGTAACCGAAATCGAAACCTACCTGCGCACCGGCGCGCTGCATGGTAAAGCGATTGCAGCCGGAGAGATGGGTACGGCGGTCCAGAATTCGTTCTCAAAAATGGATGACAGTGATCTGCAAGCCATTGCGCGCTATCTGAAGCAGGTGCCCGCCATTGGCGGTGGCGATCGCAAAGCGCCAGCCGTTGCCCCTGCCAGTACGCCGCTGTCGGCAATTGAAACCGGCATGAAAGATGACATCAATGATTATGTCTCAGCGGATGCCATGAGCGGTGCGCAGCTTTATAACGGAGTCTGTGCCACCTGCCACGCCAGCGATGGTCGGGGTACGCACGATGCGCAGCACTTTTACCCGTCGCTGGTGGGATCTTCGGCGGTGCTGGCTGCTGACCCGGCCAATCTGATCATGACTATCGCCGAAGGGGTGGATCGCAATACTGCCGCCGGGCACGCCTTTATGCCGGAATTCCGTACTCAGTTTAGTCAGGAACAGCTGGCGAAAGTGGCGAATTATGTCTCCACCAGCTTTGGCAATCCACAGCACGCGATCACCAGCGCCGATGTCAGCCAGACATTGCAGGGTGAGAGCGGCAGTTGGCTGATTCGTTACGCCCAACCTCTAACTATCGCTGGCGCTGTTGTCGCGGTGATGGTACTGCTGTGGTTAATTTATCTTCTGCGCCGTCGGCGCGGGTAATCCACGGGAGCCGCGATCTGGCTCCCTTATTATGGAGTGATTGAAAATGAAAAAGATCCTGTCTCTGGCGCTGCTGAGTGCCGCTCTGTTCGGTGCGGCGGGCGCACAGGCCGTTACCACGCAAACCATTCTGACAGAGAGTGACGCGCAGAAGCTGATTGCCGCAGCGCAGGAAAAAGCCCATGCGTTGAATGCCAATGTCTGTATCGCGGTACTGGATCAGTCAGGTGAGTTACTGGCGTTCCAGCGTATGGACAATGCCCCGGTCGGCTGTATTGATTCATCGATTCTGAAGGGGCGTGCTGCGGCGTTGTACCGCACGCCAACCGACAAATATATGGATCGCGCCAATGGCAAAGAACCCGCTATCGCCACGTTGCCGGGCGTTATCCCGCTGGGCGGCGGTTCCCCGGTGGTGTGGAAGGGCAATACGCTGGGTGCGGTGGGGGTCAGTGGCTCAGCCAACCCGAATGAAATCGCCATCGCCAAAGCGGCGAGTGACAGTTTTAAATAATCAGGTTTATGAATTGGCGCGGTGTTGTTTGCCGCGCCAATACGGCAGAACTATTTCTCGCGCGTTTCAAACTATGTTGCCTGTGAAATTAATCTGAAATTTTTATTCCCCCGAATTTTTTCACAATGGAGGCTGATCTGACATTAATTGCTTCGGTCGTAATGCTCCTGACTTTATATTGTTTCATTAATATGCCCAGGCTACGCAGTGACAAGTAGGAGCCAACACCTTTAACCTGAAATTCAGGATCTATTATCTCACCCGCAGCCGCTGGAACCTGTGTTTTCGGGTTAGCAAGCGCAAAGTTAACAATGATATCTGTTTTATTGCCTTCTTTATGGTAGGTATAGGTTTGAGCCTCAACCAGGCCATAAATTTTTCTTCCTTCAAATACGTCTTTGTCTTTTTTTCGCATCAATGCAAAGTATTTTTTGCCTGTTGTAAAATCCGGACTCAGGCGGGTTCCTGATAAGAACCTGTTTTCCATGATGTTCTTTTCATCATCCACTAATCCGGCAGTGGATTTTATCATATAGCTAGCGATCTCCACGCCAAGACCAATATTGGTTTTTTGTGCATCGCTTAATTCGTTGCGATTTTTCTGTATATCTTTATATTGTTTATGAAATTTCGTGACGTTGTCCACGAGCTCATCAGAACCAAATAGAAAACCCTCCGCATCCTGGTCATTTAATTCAACAACTTTAAACTCTTTCGATGACACATAGTTTTTTTTCTCTTCATCATAAACACTTATCCTGCTTTTTCTCCGCGCTAATTTTGATGCGATGATTGTTTTAATTCCAACATTTATCTTATATTTTCCGGTTTCAGCTGGTGCTGTTGATTCCAGCCCGTCATTGTCCAGCAACGTTAGCGGATTATCTCTGACCATCCTGAAAAGATTAAGTCCATCAACGGCACCCGACGGGTCGGCACTCAGCCAGCGTCCCGCCCAGGGTTGATAATAGCGATGGCCGTAGTAGTACAGTCCGGTCGCATCCTGTTCTCTGCCCGAGTACCTTACTGTCCTGTAATCTGCTTCTACCCGGTTTCGTGCTGTCAGGACAGCCGTACCACCGTAAGGATAATACTCCTCGCGACTGATGATATTGCCGTCGCCGTCTGCTTCCAGACAGATGCTGCCGATGAGATTGCCATAGCTGTAACGAAATTGATCATTACTGATGGCCATCGGCTGTCCGCTCTCCCAGTGCAGTACCTGTACCCGCGCACGACCCGCTTCTCCCAATTTGATGACCTGAAGATTCTCTTTTTCCTTGTTGCCATTCCTTGTAGTGTGCAGATCCAGGAATGGCAGATACAACACCCGTTGTACCTGCATGCTATCGCCTGCTTTCTGTATGCTCACCTTCTGGGTACGTTGGCGATTCGCATCGTAGCGGTAACTCTCGCTGTCACCTGCTGCGCCATCACGAACCACGGGTGTTGCTTTCTGCAGTTCACCACGGGGTGTCCAGATCAATGTTTGTCCCGGCTGTAGTTGCATCTGCAGCCCGCCTGCCGTGAAGAAGCTATCAACGTCCGCCGGATTTTTTGTCAATGAGCTGAGTACGCCACGGTTGCTGCGGTTGCTGATGGTGATAGTGAGGGTATATCGATTATTGGTAGCAGGTGAGGCATGCTGTATCTGTGTCAGGTTGCCCGCTTTATCGTAGGTATAAATGCGATTGTAAGTCGTATAAACAGAATAATCTGTCGTAAATGGAGCGCTGGTCGAAAGTAACTGACTGCTCTGCTGACCGGCATTCGCCATCTCACGTCCGGTGGCCTTTACCAGTTGGTACAGTGTGTCGTAGGTATACGTATTCTCTGGTACTGCCCTCTGGTTGCGCCAGAACTGTGTTTCTTCCGCCTCGTCCGTAACCTGTGTCACGTTTCCGACCGGATCATAAGTCCAGTTCAGATCCTGAAGCAGCTTCGCACCGGCGGGATGACCTTGCAGGCGCGCCGTCTTCATCTCAGTCAGGCGTTGTGTCTGCGGTTCCCAGGAGTATGTTGTCACCACCCCATTGCCGTGTTCCTCACGCTGTATTAGTCCCGCTGCGGTGTAGGCCATGGATTTGCTAATAATCTGCTCGATGCCGCTTTTTAATGTTAGCCAACTGCCCGACATCCGACCTGCTATGTCATACGCCAGGCGCTGACGGTTGCCCGCCGCATCGGTGGTGGTCAGCACGTTGCCAGTGGCTGCTACTGTGGTGAGGGTAAAATATGTCTCTGCCGCTAGCTGTTCGTTCCAGACCGTGACATCCTCTCCCTGCCAGTCGGCGATCTTGTCTGGGTTATCAGCATTCTTTAGTTGCTGGTACGCTATCGATAGTCTGGCTCCGCCCAATGCCATACTCTCCGTCCGCTCCAGCCCGGACGGTGTGTAGTGTCTAATGCACTGCCCGGCCAGGTTCAGACCCTTCTCCACGTCAGTATTGCCAGCATACAGTAAGCGTTCGGTCACCTGAGTCGTTCCTGTCGACAGTCTCTCCGCCACACTGAGCAGTCGTCCCGGAAGGGTGCTGCCCTCATAGGTAAAAATACGTGTGACCGACTCTTTCAGGTCTGCCTGCCCGTTCCCATCGGTGTTGATGTATTCCACCAGCATCAATGGTCTTCCGGCTGCATCATTCAGGGTTACGCCAGTACCGGAATCGACGCTTTGTGTGCGCAGTACGTTGCCTGTCAGGCTCCGCTGCCACACGATGTTCGCCATAGCAATCTCATGCAGACGCGGGTCAGCGCTCTGCACGAGGCCCCGTGTATTGTGAAGGTGGCGGGTGACATATACCGCAGTATGGTCTGGTGTGTCGGGATGGCGATAATACTCAACGCAACATATCGTGCGCCCACGCCCGTCAATGACCTGGAGTGAGGGGGTGTTGCTGAACAGTGATGAACCCATGTTAACCTCTTGCTGTTGCCCTTCACGCACCTTGCATGGTTTTCTTCATTTCAAGTTTGGGATAGAAAACGAAAAAGGAGAGGGATGTTAATTTTTCTAATATTGGACTGCATAGGGGATCCTGACATGGAGCAAACAGATTCTGCACTTCTCCTGTTTGAATACATGAATATTTAACTCATCCACTGATCAGACCTGCCAGGCCATCAAGTTCCCCCAGACCCCGCCGATAGATTATTCGAAGGAATGTGTGTGCACAGGGAGTGGTTCTTTTTACCGGAAAGTGTCAACTCCAGGAGCGCCAGCATGGCCAAACGACTGTCTGATAAGAAAAAAATGAGCACCCGCACGCAAATGCTGCTGACGGGCGCCTTAACCATTACCCTCGGCTTTACTGTTACGATCGGTGTGCTTAACTGGCAATCCAGCCACGAACAAAAATCGCTGGCAGAAAATTATCTGCAACAAATTGCGCAAAGTCAGGCGCTGCAAATCCAGCAGGATCTCAGCTATGCGCGTGATGTGGCGCATAACCTGGGGCACAGTATTATCGCGCTGCCCGGCGCAGGTGTGCAGGATCGTAAAGTCATCGACAAGATGATGGAATCGACGCTGCGCGACAATCCCAGCTACCTTTCCGTCTCCGTGATCATGGAAGAAAACGCCTTTGATGGACGCGATGCCGAGTTTGCCGATAAACCGGGTCAGGCACCGAAAGGGCGTTATGCCTGGTTCGTTGATCGTGACCAATCTGGCAACTTCAATATGCATCCACTGGCTTCCTATCTGACCCCAGGGCAGGGTGATTATTATCTGCAACCGCAGAAAAGCCAGAAGGACACGCTGATCGAACCCTATAGCTATGCCTACAATGGTGTGCCTACGCTGTTGACCTCCGTCGCGGCACCGATTGTCAGCCAGGGGAAATTGTGGGGCGTAGTGACCTCCGATATCTCGCTGGCCTCGTTGCAGGAGCGGGTCAATAAAATCAAACCCTGGGAAGGTACTGGCTACGCAATGCTGCTTTCCAGCGCCGGAAACGTGGTTTCTTATCCAGACAAAAACCTCACCAGCAAGCTCTGGAAAGGTAACACCAACAATTTCAGTAATGACGTCATTGAGCGTCACGACGATATCATCGGAGCCGATGCGCTGGTGACCTGGCAACCCATTGTCATCGGCAATAGTGACCAGAAATGGTATCTCGGTGTCGTCGCCCCGGTCAGTGAAGTGATGGCCGCTGCCAATCGCCAGCTGATCAACGCCATCGTGCTGATGGTGCTGAGTATTCTGTTGGTGAGCGCGCTGCTCGGCCTGCTGTTCAGCCGTAAAGTGCTGAAGCCAATTGGTGGTGAACCGCTGGAAGCCGCCACCATCGCGCTGGCGGTTGCCGATGGTAAGCTGGATAACCCTATTGCAGTGAAATCACGCGATACCAGCAGCCTGTTCTATGCCCTCGACACCATGCAAAACCAGCTGCGTGACATTGTGGGACAGATTCAGGATGCCAGCGCGTCGGTACGTCAGGGGGCGGGGGAAATCGCCAGCGGTAACCTTAACCTCGCGTCCCGCACCGAACAACAGGCCGCCGCACTGGAGCAGACTGCCGCCAGCATGGAGCAGATCACCGCTACGGTGAAACACAACGCGGCTAATGCGCATCAGGCCACCACGCTCACCGACAATGCCACGCACATCGCCAGCCGTGGTGAAGCGCTGGTGGGTGAAGTGGTGCAAACCATGGCGCAAATTGACGACAGCGCGAAAAAGATTGGCGACATCACCGCCATCATCAATAGCATTGCCTTCCAGACCAACATCCTGGCGCTTAACGCTGCCGTAGAAGCGGCGCGTGCCGGTGAACAGGGCCGTGGTTTTGCCGTGGTGGCTTCAGAAGTGCGTAACCTGGCACAGCGCAGTGCCAATGCGGTGAAAGAAATTGCTGCGCTGATTGAAGAGTCCAGCCAGCGGGTGGGCAGCGGTGTTCAGCTGGTACAGGATGCCGGTAAAACCATGCAGGAGATGACTCAGGCAGTGCACTCGGTGCGCACTATTATCGGCGAAATCGTCACTGCTTCAGATGAGCAGGCGCGGGGGATCAGCCAGGTGACCATTGCGGTCAACGAAATGGATGGCACCACACAACAGAACGCTGCACTGGTGCAGCAGATGTCAGCAGCGGCCAGTTCGCTGGAAGATCAGGCTGCTCAGCTGGCGCAAACGGTAGGGCGCTTTCATCTGGCCTGATAAGTCAGAAGTGGGTAAAGTCGTGGCCATCGCGCCACGATTTTTTTTGCCCACAGGAGTGAAGCATGAATCGCCAGCAATTGTTTGACTGGGTTAACCAGCAATACCAGGTCGAACCTGATTATCCCTGGAAAACCAATCCGCAATACGCGGTGCTGCGTCATCCGCGTCATCGTAAGTGGTTTGCCGTGGTTTTCCCACTGGAGAGCCACAAACTGGGACTGCCGGATGGCGCGGTGGTGCAGGTGATGAACATCAAAACCCGCCCGGAACTGAGCGGGTCGCTGCGCCAGCAGGCGGGCATCTATCCGGCTTATCATATGAATAAAGAACACTGGCTCAGCCTGACGCTGGCTAATGGTCTGCCTGATGAAGAGATCTTCGCGCTGCTGGATGACAGTTTTAGTCTGACGTTTTAGGCTTACGCGCTAGATGGACATTCAGCGGCGACATCGGGAAGGGTTGCAGCCGCTTAATCGCTTCGATGGTAAATCCCACCTGCTGTAATTGCTGCGTTAACTCACCTTCATTCGTGACACTGTAACCACGCATCATCAATGGTGTGAAAAACGGCAATATCTGACGCGCCTCAGCCGGGTCGGAAGACACTTCTGCATGGGCACTAATCAATAAACCTCCCGGCTTCAGACGGCGGAACAACTGCTGCAACATCGCCTGACTATCCTCCATAAAGTACAGCAATGATGAACACCAGATGATGTCAACCTGCTGCGTTTCCGGCAGCTGTGAAAGCGCGCGGAAGCGCGCGCTTAAACCTGCGCGTTCGATATTATGTTGCGCCACGGTCGCGGTTTTGGGCAGGTCAAGCACCACCCCGGAGAGCTGCGGAAAACGCTCTGCTAACGCCAGCGTAATCAATCCTGGGCCCCCGCCCATATCCAGTAGCTGGGCCGGGCGCTGAAAATCAGCCAGATCGCTGGCGATGGTACAGGCGGTGTCGCCACTCAGGGCGCGTTGTTCCTGCGCAATCTGGCTCAGGGCAGCATCGGCCCAGGCGGTGTCTATCTCCAGCGGGTCCTGCCTGCGTGGCGTGCTGCGGTTCAGCAGATCGGGCAGTCGGCGGGCAAACTGCTGCAACAACTGCTGACGATAACGCCAGGCATCGCCGATATAACGCGTACCGCTGCGGCACAGATATGCCTGGGCGTCGGGGTGGGTACGGTAACCCTCCGCCTGTTGCTGCAACAATTCACCACTCCACAGCAAACGCAGCCAGTGTCCGACCGGCTCTGGCTGCCAGCCAAAATGTTGCGCGACGGCAGTGGCATCGGCACTCCGCGTCAGAAAATCAAACAGCTGGTGTTCAAAGGCCAGAGCCACTGCGCCACTCAGGGCGTGTTGCGCCAGCAGATTATCAAGAAAGGGTAACGGGGATGGCATGATTGTCTCCAAAGCAACGGTGATGGCTACAGACTAGCGTTTCATGCCAATGCAATTTATTCTCATTGGTCTGCGAAACGGCGATTTGACTCTGCGTGAAGGCGAAAACGATGCAACGGAACCCAGGTGGCGATGAGCCATGGATTGAACACCAGCCCGGCGCGGGGGTTTTTCGTTCGCGGCAGTTCAGCCTGGTCAGTGGGATACGGCTGGTACAGTCTGATTATCAGCCGTTAAAAGCGCTGGCAGAAAGCTCCCAGCCAGCCGGAAACACGCCGCAGCTGGTACTGACCTTCGGTTTGCTGGGCAGCTCACGTTTCCGTGCCGATTCCGGTTATGAAGTGTTGTTCCAGGCGGGCCATCTTACCGTCACCAGTTTTCAGCACAGTAGTGGCGAACGGTTATATCGTGCGGGGGAGCGGGTGCAACAGCTGCGGCTGGTGCTGAATGCTGAAAGCGTGCAGCGTTATCTCGGAGAGGATGCGGCAGAGAATTTGTTGCATCAGCCGCAATTGAAACGCCATCTGTTCAGCCTGTTTGGTCACGCCACCACCGCACAACTTAACGAGGTGCAGCCCGATCCACTGCTGCGCGAGATTCAGGCGCTGAATCTGTTGGCGTTACATCGCCATCAACTGCAACCGGCGGCAGCGCAGGCGAAGAAACTCCATCCTCAGGATATCGACCGGCTAGAGCAGGCGCATAACTGGATGCAGAGGCATCTGGCGGAGCCTGTTACCCTGGCGACGCTGGCGCTGGCCGCGGGCCTGAGTGAATACCAGTTGAAAAAAGGCTTTCAGCAGCACTTTGGTTGCACACCCGGCGAGAAGTTACTGGCACTGCGGATGCAGAAGGCACATCGACTGCTGGAGGAAGGGTATCAGGTAGCGCAGGCGGCCTGGCAGGTCGGTTATCAGCATCCCCGAAATTTTAGCGTGGCGTTCCAACGTTACTTTGGCCGCCCGGCCAGCCAGCTAAGGTCAGCGTGAGCGTCGGGACGGCATCATGCGCAGCAAGGTGTTGTCCTTCATCAGATAGTGGTGGGTCAGCGCTGCCACCGCATGGATTCCCACCAGCCAGTAACCGTAAGGTGCCAGCGTTTTATGCAATCCTGTCAGGATATCGGCAAAATCCGGGTCGGGCTCAGCGCTGACCGGCATCGGAATACCAAACAACCACCAGGTTCGTCCCAGATAAAAGCGTGAAAGAATACCGAGAATCGGCAGTGCGATAAAAAACAGGTACAACCCCAGATGCATCAAATGCGCCAGACCGGTTTGCCAGCCCTCTGGCTTTGGCACGATGGCCGGGCTTTGATGACGAAAACGTAGCATCACGCGCGATAACATCAGCACCAGAACACAGCTTCCTGCACTGAAATGACCGATGATCATCGTAAAACCCTGCCAGGACCCACGCGTTGCCAGCCCGCGAAACTCCATGGTGCAATAGGCAATGACCACCAGGAAAAATGTCAGCCAGTGGAGAAGAATCTGTGAAGGAGCAAATTTATTCTGCATATCCTGTCCGTATAAAAGCGCGAATGAATTCATATTTTGACACATGACTGAGCAGTTTAGTTACGTCTTATGCTCGCTGGCGACCAGCAGCTGGCTGAGCAGGGCTGACAACTGTTGCCGCTGCGCGGGTTCCAGTGCGGCCAGTAGCGTATTTTGCGTTTGCGTATGCACCAGCAATGCCTGCTCGATTTTCTCCCGCCCGGCCACTGTTAGTGCGACCAGGGTACTGCGTTTGTCTTGCGGGTCAGCGACCCGGGCGATCAGTCCCGCCTCTTCAAGGTGATTCAGACGATTCGTCATCGCGCCGGAGGTGACCAGCAACGATTTATACAACTGCGTCGGCGATAAACAAAAGGGGGAGCCCGCCCGGCGTAGTGTGGCCAGCACGTCAAACTCTCCATCACGAAAACCAAAGTGGGACAGTGCCTCGGCACGGGTTTTCGCCAGATGTTTCATGATGCGCAGCATACGACCGAATATCGCCATGGATGATGCATCCAGCTCAGGCATCGCGCTGGCCCATTGTTGTGTCACAAAATCGACGTGATCCGCCACTTTTCCCCTCACTTGTTGTGGTTACTGTGTTGCTTTGTGCGGTTGGGCTATTTCTTCTTCGCCACTTATCTTAACGTTAAGATAAATCATCAACGGAGAAGCAATGTGAAACGTACCTTACCCGCAATCGGGTTGTTTGCTTTAGTGGTTTTTATCATCGGCCTGAATCTCAGACCGGTGATGGCGGCGCTGGGGCCGCTTTATTCTTACCTGCAACAGGATGCCCATCTTAGTGCTACACAGATTAGCCTGCTGACGACTTTACCGGTGATTATGATGGGGGTTGCTGCACTGGCTGGGCCGCGCCTGCTGCGCACCGTCGGGGAGAGCAAAGGTATCGCTCTCGGTTTGACTCTGCTGGTGCTGGCTTGTCTGGTACGCGGTCTGGCCCTGCAATCTGTTGTATTGATTGCCAGTGCGCTGCTGGCCGGTGCAGGGATTGGTATGATCCAGGCGCTGATGCCTGCGTTGATTAAACGTTGCTTCAGCGCCAAAGCCAGTACGCTGATGGCGCTGTTTACCACCGGGATTATGGCGGGTGCGGCACTGGCTGCCGTCAGTGCCGTTCCGCTGGCATCCTGGCAGGGCTTAACACTGGTGCTGGCGCTACCGGCACTGCCCGCATTGGTCGCTTTATTGTTGTGGGGAAGAGTGTTGCCATTATCGGTTCCGGTCGTGGCGGCAAAATACCCACAGGCGATCAATGCCGCGCGCGCCTGGCTGTTGATGGTGTTTTTTGGCATCGGCACCGCAGCCTACACGCTGGTACTGGCCTGGCTGCCGCCGTTTTATCAGCAGCATGGCTGGAGCGCTGAGCAAAGTGGTTATGTCCTGGGAGCGTTAACGTTGACTGAGGTGGCTGCAGGCTTTGTGCTTTCGGCGTTAATCCATCGTTTTCCCGATCGCCGCCGTCCATTGTTGCTGGTTCTGGCCTTGATCCTGGGTGGATTAATTTGCCTGATCACGTTCGGTGGTACGCTGGCCTGGCTGCCCACATTGCTGCTTGGACTCGGTATCGGCGCGCTGTTCCCGCTTTCCCTGATTGTCACCCTTGACCATGCGCAAACAGCAGAACAGGCTGGGGCATTGCTCTCTTTTGTACAGGGCGGTGGATATCTGATCGCAGCACTAATGCCGCTGATTGCCGGAGTGGTACGTGACCACGCAGCGTCGCTGGACAGTGCCTGGATCCTTATGAGCGCGGGGATTGTGTTGCTGATGGGGATGGCGCTGCGTTTTCGACCTGGGCTATAGCCGGGCATGGTATCGGCACGAAACAGTTGTATCGATATATACCATGCTTTATAACGCATCTTTTCCATTTACATTCAGCACAAGGAAATGACTACGTGAATCTGTTTATGTTTTATGTCGGTGGCAATGCCGGAAAATCCAACATTGAAGTGCATGACATCCAGTTTGTAGCTGCAGAACAACCTGAGGAGGCCTGGCCCGCACTGCGTGAAGCCTGGTTTGGCGATGCAGATAAGATCCATATCGATGGTTATGCCCGCATCACCTGGGCGGATGGTTACCGTATCTCCCTGTCGCCGGAGCCCACCACCGATAGCCAGCGACTGTTCTTTGTTAATGCCGGGGCTTACCATCCTTCCAATCTCGCGGAGCTGCACGCGTTCGACCTGTTCGTCGCTAAAGATGCCGCAGAGGCCAAAGCAAAAGGACTGGAAAACCTGCTGAAGGGGGCAGATCATCAGCACAAAGACAATCTTAAGGATGTGGATGATTGTCTGCTGCTGGATAAAGTAGGTAACTTGTTTGTGCATCTGACCCCGGACGCCAATGGCACGCCGTTCCGTCCTGAATGGCAGGGCTATCAACCGATTGGGGTGGAATAATACCTGCGTTTAATGAGGAAATAATGATGTCGCCAAAAATTGGTGTCGGTGTGCTGATTTTCCGTAACGGGAAACTGTTGCTGGGACGACGTAAAGGCAGCCACGGTGCGGGTGACTGGTCCGCACCGGGCGGGCATCTGGAATTTGGTGAAACCCCGGAAGAATGTGCACGCCGTGAAACTGAGGAAGAGACCGGATTGCAGTTGCATGACTTGCAGAATGGCGCATTCGTCAGTGATGTTTTCCCCGAAGTGCAAAAACACTACATCACGCTGTTTATGGTGGCACACAGCCTCCACGGCGAGCCGCAGTGCCTTGAACCGGAAAAATGCGAAGGCTGGCATTGGTTCGCGCCGGAGCAACTGCCGCAACCGCTGTTTGCGCCGCTGCGTACGCTGATCGAACGTGACGGATTGGCGGCGTTACAAGCGTAACGCCGCTATCGTGTTAGCGATAAAGTTTCAGATTTCCCGTCAGACGGGTAATTTTTTTCTTTGGCCCGATTAATCCCATCGCCACCAGCTCAATCTGCTCGCTATGCGCGGTGGCGATGCGTTCACCATATTCATCATAAGTTTTACAGGATTGCGCCAGCGCACTAAAGGGCATACTGAAGATCTCCGGGTCTGTGCCACTGATTTGCTGTAGTTCGCGCAGATAATTACCCTCTGCCAGCAACACCGGCAGCGGGGCATAAATCACCCCAGGGTAAATGAAACCATCCTGGCTGCGCATA
Source organism: Pantoea sp. App145 (assembly GCF_047947045.1). NCBI lineage: Bacteria > Pseudomonadati > Pseudomonadota > Gammaproteobacteria > Enterobacterales > Erwiniaceae > Pantoea > Pantoea sp. App145. The sequence goes on along the minus strand of NZ_CP133291.1, from coordinate 269,683 downwards.
TCCGGCCCCACCAGATTACCGATTAATTTGCCAAAACTGATGCCAATCACGCTGGCAGCATTCATCGCCAGCCCGGCGGGTAACTGTTGATCAATGACCAGGGTGCAACGATGCACATTTGCGTCGAATTCCATTTTTTACTCCTGCGTTTGCTGAAGGCGATATTGTGCGTGAGCTGGCCGGAAAAGTGCTTGCTGAATAACCCTGGATTTTCCTAAATTAAGGCAAAATCTGCCCTTATATGATTACAGAAAGAAAGGATAATTCTCTTATGGCTCTCAGCAAGACAGATGTCAGGATTCTCGAACAGTTACAGCGCGACGCGCGAATGACCAATCAAACTCTCGCCGACACCCTTGGTCTGTCCCCGTCACCGTGCTGGCGCAAAGTACGCAAGCTGGAAGAGGATGAAGTCATTCAGGGATATCGCGCTGTACTTAACCGCAAGAAAATTGGTCTTAGCATGATGGTGTTCGTCTGCGTCACTATCGACAGCCACAGCGAGGCAGAGGCGCGAAAGTTTGAGGCAGAAGTGACCGCACTGGATAACGTCGTTGCCTGTTACAGCATCGGTGGCGATGCTGACTTTTTATTGCAGGTGGTTGCTGCCGATATGGATCGCTATGCTGATTTTGCCATGTCGGTGATTCGGCGCTTGCCGGGTATTAAAGAGATGCAAAGTATATTTGTGCTGAAGGAAATCAAAGCTCAGTCCGCCTGGCCGATTCAGGCCACAGATTAGCGTTAGCGTCTGTGTTACATCTTTTGCGTAAAGCACTCACAGAAAGCCAAAGGTTGTTGTATAGTCCGCTTCTTTTTTCGGAGGAACCATGCTGACCAACTCATCCACCCGCCTTAATAAATACATCAGCGAAAGCGGCATTTGCTCGCGTCGCGATGCCGATCGTTACATCGAGCAGGGCAACGTTTTTATCAACGGTAAACGTGCCACTGTGGGTGCTCAGGTGTTTGCCGGTGATGAAGTTAAAGTGAATGGTCAGCTGATTGAACCCCGTGACGCCGACGATCTGGTGTTGATTGCGCTGAATAAACCGGTGGGCATCATCACCACTATGGAGGAAGGCGAGCGCGATAACATCAGTGATTTCGTCAACCATAGCAAACGCGTATTTCCGATTGGCCGACTGGATAAAGATTCGCAGGGACTGATTTTCCTCACCAACCATGGTGATTTGGTCAACAAAATCCTGCGTGCTGGCAACAACCACGAAAAGGAATATGTGGTGACGGTTGATAAACCGATCACCGACGAATTTGTTGTCGGTATGGGCGCGGGTGTCCCCATGCTCGGTACCGTGACCAAAAAATGCAAAGTGAAGAAGGAATCGACCTTTGTGTTTCGTATCACGCTGGTGCAGGGGCTTAATCGTCAGATCCGCCGCATGTGTAAACATTTCGGCTTTGAAGTCACCAAACTGGAGCGCACCCGCATCATGAACGTCAATCTGAAAGGATTGCCGCTCGGTGAGTGGCGCGATTTGACCGATGATGAATTGATCGACCTGTTTAAGCTGATTGAAAACTCGTCTTCAGAAGATAAGGCAACGAAAAAAGCCCCGGCAAAGACCAGCAACGCGAACAAACCCGTGAGCAATGGCCCGAAGAAAGGCGACAAAACAGAAGCTCATCCGGCATCACGCAAGCGTTTTACCCAGCCAGGACGGAAAAAGAAAGGGCGCTAAGCCGGTCGGAATGTCAGCCCATGCTGACATTCCACATTATCTACTGGCACAGTTTGATCGTTGGAAAAATAATTTACACATGGTTCTATCATCCTGTTAATACTTCTCAGGCAAATTACTACTACTTTTCCTAATTTTCCCGTAACGCCTTTACTCATGACGAAATTATTTTATAACTGTCTTACTGGCGATTTTTTAATTCTTATAAACTCGTCAAGTGTTAAGGAGGATTGATGAAAATTGTAGTGAGTAGTGATGGTTACCCGGAAAAAAGAAACATAATGGTGGATTCTGAAAACAATTATGTGAATTTGAAAAAGAAAAACATATATCTTTACATCAATGCCCTGCGTCAGAAATTTTTGAAGAAAAATAAGATATTTGTCTTTCAACCTGTTCCCGGTCTGGCGGCGAATGATGCGGATATCATTCATCTTTTTAATGAAGTTGCCCGAACGTCGGACCGCTGGGTCTCGACCTTCGAAACCGAAATTCCGCGTGTCCTGCCAGTTGCAGGCGTAGCCAAAACAGACAATCCCGAACTTCATAATCTGATGCAGCTTGCGGCCCGTAAAGAATGCATCCAATTGATTGCCATTTCTGAAGCCACCAGCAATATCCAGCTGAAGCTGCTGGACGCTTTCCCGGCGGTAAAAGATGTTATCGCGGCAAAGCTATGCGTGATGCACCCACCCCAGCCTTTACTGACGGATAAAGGACGTGAAGTCACCGGAGAGAAGGTCACTTTTACCTTTATCGGCAATGAGTTTTACCGCAAAGGTGGGGCCGAAGTGGTGATGGCGTTTTCTGAACTGGCAAATGAGGGGATCATCAATGTTGATCGTATAAAGGTGAATATCATTGGTGATCTGTCACGCAAACATAATATAGCCCACCGTCAATATCAGGATCGCGAGGAATTCTACAGTCAAATCGAAGGGTTAATCAAAAAATGGCCTTTCTTCCAGCATTCCGGGTCATTACCCAATTCGTCTGTTATTGCATTATTAAAAGAGACGGATGTTGGCCTGCTTCCCACCTGGCAGGACACTTACGGATTTTCCGTGCTGGAAATGCAAGCGTGTGGCTGTCCGGTAATAACCACCAATGTGCGTGCATTACCAGAAATTAATCCACCGACCACCGGCTGGCTTATTGATTACAAACTGAATGATATGTATGAATTTACTGTCGATTCTGAGCAAGCTAAACAGACAATCAGGAATAGCGTGGTCAGCCAGCTAAAAGGATATATTGCTGATGTCCTGCATGACCCGGAAAGTATCAACCAGCGCTCAGCGCAGGCAATATTGAGGATCCGCCAGCAGCATGATCCTCAAACCTTCAAAAAGCGGCTGAAAGAGATTTATTTATCTTAGAGCCAGACAAAAACCGAGGGATCAGGCTGCGGCCAGTCCCTCCAGCCTTGCCACGATGTCGTCCGACAGTTGCAGCCCGGCGCTTGCCAGATTCTGTTTTAGATGTTCTGGCGAAGAGGTGCCCGGAATCAGCAAGATGTTCGGCGATCGTTGCAGCAACCATGCCAGAGCGACCTGCAAAGGCGTTGCACTCAGCTCGTTTGCCACCGCCGTCAACTGTTCTGATTGCAACGGCGAAAAGCCGCCAAGCGGGAAGAAGGGCACATAAGCAATGCCCTGCGCTGCCAGGTGATCCACCAGCGCATCATCCTTGCGGTTAGCCAGATTGTAGAGGTTCTGTACACAGGCAATTGGAGTCATGGCCTGGGCATCAGCCACCTGTTTCGCCGTAACATTGCTTAAACCGATATGTCGAATCAGCCCGCGTTCTTTTAGTTTGATAAGTGTAGTGAGTTGTTCCTCCAAAGAACCTTCAGCCGGACCGTGCACATCAAACATGGCGCGCAGATTCACCACATCCATCACCTCAAGGCCCAGATTGCGCAGGTTATCTTCCACTGCCTGTGTCAGCTCCGCTGGGGTAAAAGCCGGTAACCAGCCGCCTTGCTGGTCACGACGCGCGCCGACTTTAGTCACAATCACCAGATCCCCGGCATAGGGATAGAGCGCTTTTCTGATGAGCTGATTGGTGACATGGGGACCATAGAAATCGCTGGTATCGATATGATTAACACCGGCATCAATCGCCTCTCGCAGCACCTGTAAGGCGCGCCCTTCATCTTGTGGCGGACCAAACACGCCCGGCCCGGCCAACTGCATGGCACCATAGCCGAGACGATTCACGCTGCGGTCGCCGAGTGGGTAAGTCATTACGGGATGAGACATAAGAACCTCCGTCATAGGGTGTCTGAAGATTGTAACGGGGGTTGGGCTGTGCAACTATCCGGTGAAATCAGGACACAATGTACGGAGTGGCGCACAATGTCATTAGATATTGCCTTATTACACGCCGTGGTGGCGGTAGCCAAAGCCGGAGGCTTTCGCGAAGCTGCTCGCATGACCGGCAGCAACCCTTCGCGTTTGAGTGATGCCGTGCGACGTGCTGAGCAGCAACTGGGCGTGCGTTTGTTTAATCGCACAACTCGCACCGTCGCGCTGACCGAAGCGGGCAGGGCCTTGATGGCTCGCCTGCTACCGGCCATGAATGAGGTGGATGCGGCGCTCGATGCATTGAACCGTTTTCGCAACACGCCGGGCGGCACATTGCGCCTGAATGTGCCCGTTAGTGCAGCACGCCTGGTGCTTCCAGGGATTGTGCCTGGTTTTCTGCAACGCTATCCGGATATTCAGCTGGAAATCGTCGCTGAAAGTAACGTGCAGGATATTTTTCGCGACGGCTGCGATGCTGGCATCCGTTATGACGACCATCTGGAGCAGGATATGGTGGCGCTGCCAATTGGACCACGCACCCAGCGCTTTGCCGCCGCAGCGGCGGCTGGTTATCTGGCGCAATATGGCATCCCGCAACATCCCCGCGATCTGATGCAACATCGTTGCCTGCGCGGTCGTTACGCCACAGGCGTGATGGCGGAATGGGAGTTTGCCCGCGACGGTGAAAACCTGCGTCTGCAACCCAATGGTCCCTTAACCTGTAGCATTGGGGCGGCGATGGATTTAACTGTGCAGGCGGCCATCGCCGGTGTGGGCATCGTTTATTTGTTTGAAGATTGGTTACAACCGGCGTTCGCCTGTGGGCAGCTACAGCCGATTCTGGCCGACTGGTGGCTCAGTTTTTCCGGGTTATGGCTTTACTATAACGATCGTCGCCTGATCCCCGCCCCCTTACAGGCGTTTATCGATTATGTGCGTGAACTGAATGACAACTCAGCCAGACAAAATTGCTATTCCTGAACTTTTGCGCTGCGTGGTATACCAGGTGGGTGCTATGTATTGAAATAACAGTTAAACAGGGATAATCGTTGGAGGTTTTTTCATGCAGTCGTCTTTTCCCCTCGTCTCGCGCAACACTATCAGCCAGATTTCACCCTCGCTCATCCGCGAAATTGCCAATGAAGGGATGGATCGTCCCGATATGCTCGCCTTCTGGTTTGGCGAATCCGACAAACCCACGCCACAGTTTATTACCGATGCGGCTATCACCTCGCTTCAGCAGGGGGAGACCCGTTATATCCAGAATCTCGGGCGACCCTATTTGCGCCAGGCGTTGTCCGATTATCTGAGCCAGCTGCATGGTCATACTATCAGCAGCGATCAGCTGGCGATTACCAGTGCCGGAATTAACGGCCTGATGCTGGTGGCGCAAACGGTGCTGTCACCGGGGGATAAGGTGGTGGCGATCACGCCAGTGTGGCCGAACGTGGTAGAGATCCCACAGATCCTCGGGGCCTCTGTCGAACGTGTGGCGTTGACAGTGCAAGATGGCGCGTGGGCGCTGGATATGGACCTGTTGCTGAGTGCGCTGACGCCTGATGTGCGTATGCTGATTATCAACTCACCAGGTAACCCTACCGGCTGGACCATCACCGATGAGGAAGTTCAGACGATACTCGCGCATTGCCGTAAACACGGTATCTGGATCCTCAGTGATGACGCCTATCAGCGCTTGATCTATGCCAGCGACCGCCATTACGCGCCCTCATTTCTGGATTATGCGACGCCGGAAGATCGATTGATTTCAGTAAATACCTTTTCCAAAGCCTGGCTGATGACCGGTTTTCGCGTCGGCTGGGTAGTGGCTCCGCCATCCATCATTGATGCTCTGGGTAAACTGATTGAGTTCAATACCAGTTGTTTGTTCGAACCTTGTCAGCGTGCAGCCCAGGCGGCGCTACTTGGCGGTGAAAGTGGAATCATCAGCCTGCGCGCCGAGCTGGCGCACAGCTATCAGTTTCTGGTAAATGGCCTGCGGGAATTACCGGGCGTAAGCGTGCCGGAAAGCGGTGGTGGTATGTATGCGTTCTTCCGCATCGAAGGATTTGACGATACCACCACGCTGGCGAAACGGCTGGTACGGGAGAGCGCTCTGGGTCTGGCACCGGGTGCCGCGTTTGGTCCTGAAGGAAACGGCTGGCTACGCTGGTGCCATGCGGTTTCGTCAACGGACAAGTTGCAGCAGGGACTGGCACGGTTGAGTGAGTTTCTGGCGCGGAATCGTTAAAGCGCAGGAAAAAAGTCGGTCGTGGATCGCAAAACGATGACAAAAGGACGGACTGCCGAAGCGGGATATAAGAAAAATTTTGGTTAAGTCAGATGGTTGGCATAGAATCGCGCCGGGTGCTTGAGGCTTTCTGCCTTAAGCATTTGCCGACGGCAGAAAGAGAAAAGCCCCAAGTGACTATAAATCAACTTGAGGCCCATCTTTATGCTTCGACAACATAAAGGTAGCCTCTTACGCGCCGAAAGGCAAGGAGAAGCAACCATGAAGCAGCATAGGGCGATCCTCATCGCCACCATCGTATTAGGGGCGGTCATAGCCGCCATACTGGTATCGAGGAAAGACCTCTGTGAGGTACGAATCCGAACCAGCCACATGGAGGTTGCTGCAGTCATGGATTACGAACCCAGGTAAGAGCAACCGGCGGGGAGTGATCCCCGCCACTCTTTATATTGTTGCGGCTGGCCTCAATGTACCCAATTCTTTTCTTTTAATATTTTGATTGTCTGTACGAAATAAAAAAGGATGTTTTTAAACACCATTTTTATATTATCGCCAGCTTTGCGCACCACGCCATATTATGTGCTCAGCAACTGATCTACCGTCTTTTTCACCCGTTTCAGCAGGGACTGGCGCGGAATCGTTAAGAGGAGCGGTGTAGTGTAACGGCGTGATTTATCGCGCTGTTTTTTTCTAAAGACAAAACATATAAATATCGGTGCTTTTTCGAAAGAAAGTTCAGATGCATTGGCATAAATTGCCAGGTATTAATAACTTCTTTCTATGGAAACGTACCGATGCTCTCCATGAATCACCTAGTGCACTCAAGTTCGCCAGAACTGAATGTAAACCCAATCACCCCTGTCTCGGGTAATCGTAAAAGTAACGCGAACAGTTCCCAGGATATCTTTACTTCAAACCTCGTATGCGCGTCTCTCAGCAATTTTGCCGCAAGTCAAAAAAGTTGGCCTGGAGCAGCAGCAGCCGACTTACTTAATTTATGTCTGAATCATGATGAAGAATTGCAGCAGCGCCTCTGTAAGGCCGGTTTATTGACCCAGGGTGAATTAAATACGCACCTTACTGATAAACAATTGCAGAAGCTGTGCGACGTACTGAAAGATTATAGCCACCAGGAACTTGAATTTAAGCGTACGGAGCCTGCCTCTGAGAAAAACAGCGCGTTTCAGCATGAAGTCCTGGATAAACTGGACGAATTACTCAACCAGCTCAGTCTGAGTGATAGCCAATTATCAGATTTATTCTCACAACTAAAAAATAAAATACCCCAGCATTTAATGAGCACAAAAGAACATGCACATCACATCAATATAGCCAATGAATTCAGAAATCTGGGTGGAAAAAATCACCAGCATCTGGTAGATGCCGGTATCGGGCTTAAACAGCGAGTGGATAAGATGGCGCCGTTGCTGGCGGCACGCGGCATGGTGGCTGTTGCTACAGATCTGCTAAAAAAATGTTCTGATGCCCTTCAGGTTTCGGAAGATGTCGCCAGTAAAATGAGCGGGGATGAGAAAAAGCAGCGACTGAACGCCTGTGAGGCACTCACCGACGTTGTTAACGCTATTGAGAATCTCGTCGAGGCGAAAAGATTTGTCCGGGAAGCGGCGACCGATAACGATGCAATCTGGTTGCTGGATAAAATTGAAGGCGCAAGAAAGAACCTGAAGGTCGCTCTGAAGGGAGTGGAAAAAAGAAGCAGGCAGGCTGCGCTGTGGCCTGCTGACAGGCTCACGATGCAACTCGGAAAGTTGCGTATGGCGCTTGACGCATTCTGCAAAAATGACTGGAAGACAATACAGGCTGACCTGAAAGAAGAAGTAAAAGAACTTAAAGAAGGAACATTGCGGGAACATATTTGTATCCGCAACGCAAATAAAAAATTTAAAGAATTGGCCAAGGTTCAGCCTGACATACTTAAAGGCGAAGCGGGTACCATTATCGGATTGGTCAGGCAACTCTGCCAGTTGCTGGAACCAAAACTTCAATTCGCCCAGGATCTGGAAAAGCACCCCGACCCGAAGGAACGTGTTAAGGCAAAAGACCTTGCGCAGTATCTAAAACCAGTGGCTACCGCAGCCATCACCGCCTATCGCGCCCTGGAAGGTGCCGGCGTCGTACCGGGAAAAATTAACGAGGTAAAAACCCAGCGCGCGGTGCTGGAAAGGGCTATTGAGCAACTGCAAAACGTTAAGTCCTGCGAAGTGACTTTTGCTGAAGGGAATAAAGTTGCTGCGTTGACGGAACAATTATGGCGCCAGCTAAGTCTCGCTTCTGCAAAACTCGGTGAATACAAGCCGGGTGGCGATGCGAATGTCGGAGATCAGTACGAGTTTGACGGATACGTGAGGTCACAATTAAAGACCGCCGGAACGGCCATCAGTGGCCTGACGCTGAAAGGTGCTAATAAGGTGGTGGGGTTGTATGACCGGATGAAGTCATCTGCATCGGAAGGGAAAAAACTGAATGACCTGATGGAGGTAAAGAGTGCCGGACTACTCACTTCTTTATACGAGCTGGAAAGGCATGTGGGAATACTGCAGGGGGAAGCTAAGAAAGCCGGGACTATTGCCGGCCGAAAGACGCAGAAAAAAAATGTTTGCACACTTAGTACCCCATCCGATCAGCGCACAGCAGCCTGTAACAAAATGAAGCTGCGCCAGGCTGCAGTGCAAAATGCCGTGTCCCTCGTCAAAAGCCATTTTGCAGAAACTCAGGCTGAACTGAATGCGATGAAGGAGGAATGTAAAAAAGAATATGATGACGTGCTGCAACTGCGTAATGAACAGGGCACTGAGGAAAATCTCGCATCCGAGCAAGGCAGAGCACAGTGGAAACAGCACAATAAAAAACTGGACGCGCTGTGGCAAACCATTACTAAAGATATCCCTCACTGTCTTGCAGAGAATAAAGAAGCACTTGATGACGCGGAAAAAGTGGCAACAGAAACCGCTGCACTCTCTTTTTCTATGGATAAATTATCCGGACTCGAAGAAGACACGCTCAAAATCCCTCAACTCGCCGAAAAAGCCAATCGAACAGTAAAGTCGGCGCTACGGAAGGTCACGCATCGGGAACCTGAAGTTTTTGGTATTGAGCAAAGGCTGGCGAAATTCCATGGCAAGTTTTTGTCGAACCTTACCGAAGGGATGGGACTGAAGCCGAAACAAAGGGATGATCTGGTAAGAAAGGAGGCGGAGCGCATTGCCGCAGATGACGGCACTACCTTTGACAAAAAAGCGTATGCCAAAATGATTTACCATGAATACGAGCTGAACCGTGATGGTAAACAGATACTGCCCCGTGATTATCGGGCTATCCAGCAAGAACCGGGGCTGGAATGGGCCAATCTCTTCGCCGATACCGGTCTTGCCGGGCTGGGTGACACTGCGGTTAGCGCTATTGCCCGTGAAATCTTCGGTGAGGGGATGAATTTCGGTCTGATGGGGGGCTTAGTCAGCAGCCCGTGGACTCTGGTCCGGGGCTGTTTGTCCACTGCGGTACTCATTAATAAGGTATATCAGCGTAACTGTGAAATGAAAACCTCTGTAATGCCGTGCTACGCGTTACCATCGAATACTCAGATAAAAGAAATAGCTAAAGGCACAAAATTTATTTTCCTGTCTCAGGGCAAACAATTTTTACCCCCCACAGCCAGAGTCCTCGTTCATGCGTTCAATATGCTATCCGATATTAACAAAAACGGTTTTGCTTATACGCTGGAATCGGCTTCACGCAATTTCGCTAATAAGGAAATGATGTCGGTCGCCAGCATTATGATAGCGGAGTTTGGCAAAGATGTTCTTACTGGTGGCGTTGAATTGCTGGAACAGCTACAGACGAACAATGAGTCATATATCGGTGAGGGCGACGCTGGCGAAGATAAAGTCAATGACGTTGCCAGCATCATCAGCCGTGGGCGTGCGGCAATGCAGTCTGGTGAGAGCGCGAAAATTGACAACGGACTGTCAAGCGCGCTGGCCATGTTAAACAATGTGAAAAATAAGCTGGAGAAAGGATTATCTCCGGCGGAAACGGCCTACTTCAGTCAGTTAGGGGTAGAGCCAAAGGATTATGCCGACAGAGTGAATGCGCTGATCGAGCGAGTCCAGAGCTACCAGGCAGGAGGAGCTAATCAGAACCAACTGGTGATAATAGATCCGGGTAAAGATGATTTTGCCGCCTGTGTGGTAAAAGGTGATCCGCTCAACCGTATTTTTATCAGCCGCGATGCTTTAGCGAATAGCGACCACGAGGTAAGCATTATGCTGCTTCATGAAATGCTGCACCTGGAGGGGACGGAGGATAATGAGGAAAACGCATGGAATGACACTGGCAAAAATTTGGCCCTCGTGGAGGGTTTGCATCTACGCACTCCATATGTCCAACGGGATACCGCTAATCATGCGGGTAAGCATCTATCCCATGATGGGTTAAGCTTTTATGTGCATGTAAGGACCGGGAGTGAGATAACAGATAGCAACTTCTCCGGTTTCCGGGTATTACCCAGCGCCCTAAACAATCAGTCGTCGGTGCAAAATGCAGCACCTGTTCTTAATGACGATGAACTTAAAATCCCTGGTTTTAAAAAAGTCAATATCAAAAATCAAAGTGAACTGGAAAAACTACGCGATGATCTGGATAAAGAGATGGGCATCACGGAGCAATTGATTAATAAAAACGCTAATGATGATGATAGGTTAAATAATGCCAGATTTTTTAAATTAGAAGACTACAAGAATCTTGTTGAAGGTTTCAGAAACTGCAAACGCAATGGAATAATAATGAATTATCTCTTGATGATAAAAATAAGGTCAAAAAACGTTTGCAGAAAAATGGTGATGTTGGGGGGAACGCGCTAAAATCAGATCAGCCAATGTTAAAATTGTTTGGCGCGGATTATGAAAGCATCTTGAGAAGGAAAATATATAAAGGAAGGGCTGAGATGCTGATTAAGCATCATGGCGAACACTATCACAGCGAAAAATTCACCGGGACACCAAAACCATTTCAGCTTGATTTAACTGATAGAGCAGCTGCTGTGAGAAATAAATGGCTTGTCTCGGTTTACCAGAAACATGGCATTAATCCGGAAAGAATAAAATGTGATTATATTGCAGTCTGGTCACTGGGTGGTCTGCGTAATTCAAAGACAAGTGATGGGGTTGATTTACTTCAGATCGCTCCAGGTGATCTGGCTGCTAACAATATTCATGAAAAAATACATAAAATAAGTGGATTCAGTATTAATGAATATACTGTACATTACCCTGATGACTACCCTCAGGGTTTAAAAGATGAACTCGAAAATGGGATGTGGAGCGACTTTCAGATTGCCTTTATTGATAAGATGGACAATTATACGGAAGTCACCAAATATAAGAAAAACTTAAATGCGCGAGCTAAACTGGCGTTTGCATTTAACCGGCGTTCGGATGATCCAGAGCTGAAATCCGCAGAAATTAATCGTGACCTGTCACGGGCAAGGCCGGTTGTTTTTGGTGATCATACTGTGGCGGGGATGTTTATTATTCCGGATAAAACCAATGCAAATAAGGGACGGTTATACAGTCTCGATCCGTCTTTCAAAGCAGTGGACATCGAGTATGGTGTCGATGTTAATCAATTTTTTCGAAATAATCCGGAATTAAAGAAAAAGATCGAGGCGGGACTGGTTGGCAGACCCTCAGCTGAACCCAGTTTTATACAAGAACTCTTGAAGTTCTTGAGCCCGGCTGCCAGATTTGTCAAACCAAAGGAAGCCAAATTCGTTTTTACTAAAAGTAATGCTGAAACAACAAAAATAGAAGATTTTTTATTTAATGGTTTGAAGGAACGTCTTTATATCAATATGGATGATTTGACGAGATCTTCAATGGAGATAAAAGTTCAGGACTATCTAGAAGGAGCGAAGTTTCTACTGACTGCTGTTACTGCGGAAATGGGGCCAGAATTAGCGGCATTTGCCTCTATAGCACAGGTTCTCATTCCGCTGGTGCAGGCAAAATGGGCTGAAGATCCCGATTTGGCTGAGGCCTATACCCGCGAAGCCTTATGGTCGTTGGTCCTCGCAGCTGTAATGCACAGTGGCGGTAGCGCATTGGAACATTTCAATAAAAGTGAGCTGGAGGCAGAAATAAATAAAACCGTCGCTGATATAAAACTCAGGCCAGCCACTGCTCATCAGGAAGTGGAAACATTTAGTAATTATCTTGATGAAATGGTGCAACGGAGTAATCGTAGCTTTACTGCTAAGAAAACGACGAGGAATGGGATAGACATTATAATGTATCCTAATGAAGCTGCGGCGGCAGAGAAATATTGCACTAATGCGCAGTTCCTCTCATTAGAACTCAATCAGAACGATGCAAGAATATTTTTAACAAATCATGAAACCAATGGTATTATTACACAGAATAAGATTCTTGATATTTTAAAACATGACCCTGCAGGAAAGGGTAAGATTCATGTATTAACGGGGACGCATGGCAACGCGGATGGCATTCGGACATATGGGGGGCGTGGCTCCGATAGCGCAACCCGTTTTTCACAGCAGGACTGGGAATGGACTCAGACGTTGGCCCCAGAATATAAAGATCGCATCGAAATTCATGACATTTCAGGTCCTAAATATGCAAATGGCAAGGTTGGTAATATCATAACGAATGCGGGCGAAAACGATGTTGTTATTGGTGCATTTTGTTACAGTCGCAATGATAATGAGGTCAGGGCCGCACTAAACCTTCATCCTGTCACATCCTATGTTTCTTACGAAGCTCCGGCTAATAGCGGGGTTAGGGGAATAAATTTTTGGCCCGGTCTGCGCCAGCAGCCGGTTCCTTACTGGATGAGGAAATTTGCAGGAAACGGGGAATATATTACGACGGGACAAAAAATAACTTTCAATGGGATAGAAAAGAAGGAAACATTTGACAGTATTTTTGCACAATTCAAGAAGCACCACCCTAAGGCCTCCAGGCTTGAATTTAATTTAAAAAATCAGTCAATGATTGTCAAATATGGACCTGGTGGTGAAATTCCCGCAGGTGTTAAAATCAAATTTGGCAACGCGCAGCCATAAATAGTCATATCATTTTTCTGGCAATAAAAAACCGGGAGCGGTTATCCGTTCCCGGCTTTTTGTATCACGCAAAAATTATGCGTCCAGCAACTGATCCGCAGTCTTTTCCACCAGCGCCAGCAGGACTTTGACATCCTCAAGCGTAACGGTTGGGTTAAGCAGCGTCAGCTTCAGGCAGGTGATGCCATCCGCTTCGGTTACACCCACGTTGGCGCGGCCAGATTCCAGCAGGGCATCGCCGATACGCTGGTTGAACAGCGCAACTGCCGCATCACCACTGGCAGCCAGCTGCTCAGGACGGAAGCGGAACAGCACGCTTGCCAGTTGCGGCTGCATGACCAGCTCGAAACGTGGCAGGTCAGTAACATATTTTGCCACTTCCTGCGCCAGTGTTACGCCGTGATCAATAATCGCTGCATATTGTTTCTGACCCAGTGCTTCTAGGCCCATCCACAGTTTCAGCGCATCAAAGCGACGCGTGGTTTGCAGTGATTTGGATACCAGATTCGGCACACCTTGCTCTTCGTCGAATTCAGAGTTCAGGTAAGCTGCCTGATAACGCATCAGCTCGTAGTGGCGTTCATCTTTCAGCAGGAACGCACCGCAGCTGATGGTCTGGAAGAACTGCTTGTGGAAGTCGAGAGTAACGGAATCCACCAGCTCCAGGCCATCGAGGTAATCACGATACTTCTCTGACAGTAACAGGGCGCCGCCCCAGGCTGCATCAACGTGCACCCAGATGTTGCGTTCAGCCGCAATACTGGCAATTTCACGCAGTGGGTCAATCGCACCGGCATCGGTGGTGCCTGCGGTGGCTACAATCGCCAGAATCTGTTCACCGTTGGCGTCCGCCAGCGCCAGCTTGGCTTGCAGGTCGTTAACATCCATACGGGCGAAACGATCGGATTTCACCTGAACCACCGACTGGTAGCCATGCCCGAGCAGAGCCATGTTCTTCTGCACCGAGAAGTGGGCATTTTCGGAGCACAGCACTTTGATCTTACGCAGATCACCAGTGACGCCATCCTGCTGCACGGAGTGACCCTGACGCGCATAAAACGCATCACGCGCCAGCATCAGGCCCATCAGGTTGCTCTGGGTACCGCCGCTGGTGAAGACACCCGCATCGCCAGCCGGGTAGCCAACCTGTGCACGCAACCACTCGATCAGTTTGATCTCGATGACGGTCGCTGACGGGCTTTGGTCCCAGGAATCCATACTCTGGTTAGTCGCGTTAATCAGCACTTCTGCCGCCTGGCTAACGACCAGGCTTGGGCAGTGCAGATGCGCCACGCACTGTGGGTGATGCACCGACAGGCTGTCTTTCAGAAAGTATTCAATCGCGCGTTCAATCGCGGCCTGGTTGCCCAGGCCATTCGGATTGAAGTCGAGCTTGATACGCTCGCGCAGTTCGGCAACCGTTTTGCCCTGATACATCTCAGGCTGCTTCAGCCACTGCACAACCGCGGCGCTGCTCTGGGCAATCGCCTGCTGGTACGCTTCAATGCTTTGGGCAGAAGCGGCCAGAATCGGGTTTACTTCAGTCATCTAACTCTTCCGGATCAAACAGGTTTGATGCCTGCGCCCAGAAGCGCCTGCTCAAATTTATCAAGGAAAATCGCCAACTCATCGTTGGTGATCAGCAGCGACGGCAGCAGACGCAGAACCGCACCATGACGACCACCACGTTCCAGAATCAGACCTGCCTCGAAGCATTTTTTCTGCAGCAGGGCAGACAGCTCACCATCAGCCGGGTAAGCACCCATGTGGTCAGCGGCTTCGTTTGGTTTAACGATCTCAATACCGATCATCATGCCCATGCCACGGATATGGCCGATTACCGGGTAACGCTTCTGCATTTCAGCCAGCTGCGCTTTCAGCCATTCGCCCTGTGCGGCAACTTTGCCAGCGATATCCTGTTCTTTCAGGATTTTCAGGGTGGTCAGACCGGTAGCCATTGCCAGCTGGTTGCCACGGAAGGTGCCAGTGTGGTGACCCGGTGACCAGGCGTCGAACTGTTTCTTAATGCCCAGCACCGCCAGTGGCAGACCGCCACCCACAGCTTTTGACATCACGATGATATCCGGCTCAATGCCAGCGTGTTCGAAGGCGAAGAATTTACCGGTACGGGCAAAGCCCGCCTGGACTTCGTCAAGGATCAACAGAATACCGTGTTCCTGGGTGACTTTACGGATACGTTGCAGCCACTCAACCGGTGCCGGGTTCACACCACCTTCACCCTGAACGGCTTCCAGGATCACAGCAGCAGGTTTACGCACGCCGCTTTCAACGTCGTTGATCAGGTTTTCGAAGTAGTAGGTCAGCGCTTTCACGCCAGCTTCACCACCGAGACCCAGCGGGCAACGGTACTGATGCGGATAAGGCATGAACTGGACTTCCGGCATCATGCCGTTAACCGCTTCTTTCGGTGACAGGTTACCGGTTACCGACAGCGCACCGTGGGTCA
Organism: Pantoea sp. App145; assembly: GCF_047947045.1. NCBI lineage: Bacteria > Pseudomonadati > Pseudomonadota > Gammaproteobacteria > Enterobacterales > Erwiniaceae > Pantoea > Pantoea sp. App145. The sequence continues at coordinate 253,857 of NZ_CP133291.1, read as the reverse complement.
TACCATGGTAACCACCAGAGAAGCTGATCACGCTGCTACGGCCAGTCACTTTCTTAGCCAGTTTCAGTGCAGCTTCAACAGCATCAGCCCCTGAAGGACCGGTGAACTGCAGGCAATATTCTTTACCCTGACCCGGCAGCAGTGACAGCAGGGATTCAGAGAACTGATCTTTTAAGGGAGTCGTCAGATCGAGTGTATGTAACGGCAAGCCGCTGGTAATGACATTTTGAATGCTTTGCAGAACTTCCGGGTGGTTATGACCCAGAGCCAAAGTTCCTGCGCCAGCCAGGCAGTCAAGATATTGTTTATTCTCAACATCGGTAATCCATACGCCATTCGCTTTGGCAATCGCTAAAGGTAATTTGCGCGGGTAACTCCTGACATTCGATTCGAACTCAGCCTGACGGGCTAAGAACTCGTCGTTGTTTCCGTTGAATGAGTTGGCACCAAAATTATCAATACGGACTTTATCCGTCATCATATCTCTCCTACAACCGACGGCGGGAAAAGCGCACCGGTTGGTTAATTGAACAAAAAACTATCAGCTGTGAAAAAAACGCGGCCAATATAGAGCCTTTTACCCTGGGGGGCAATGATTAATTTTGTTTAGAATTGTTTATTACTTCTATATACGAATCAGGGATTTGCTGAAGAAATGGCCGATTATTTTATCATGGATGTATGACGTGCTTATTAAATAATCGAGTTAATAAAAAGACTTATGCCAGCGAGAGATAGCCACGGACCGAAAGCGATGGGGCGAGAAAAACTTCGCTGCCACAAAATTCTGGAAATTAAGCCAAATAAAAGGCCGCCACAACAGGCGATAATAAGCACAATCGATAAAGGCTCCCAGCCCAGCCATGCGCCTAGTGCGGCCAGTAATTTTGCATCTCCCATCCCCAGCGCATCGGTATGGCGCAGCTTTCGATAACCCAATGACAGTAATGCCAGGCTGGTATAGCCCGCTACTGCGCCGGACACGGCGGCGTCCAACGTACCAGGGAGGAGGGCGAAGCAATGCAGGAGTAAACCGCCCCATAATAAAGGCAGGCTAAGTGCATCGGGCAATAAGTAGTCGCGGATATCAATGATCGACAACGTCAGTAGCGTCCAGCTTAATAACAACGCTGCCAAAAGCAGCGGAGTAAACGGCAGTAAGCTGCACATCACCAAGCTTAATAAAGCAGTAATCAGTTCAATCACCGGGTAACGGATGCTGATTGACTGGTGACAATGACGACATTTACCGCGTAACAATAGCCAGCTTAACAAGGGGATATTGTCGTACCAGTACAAAATGTTTTTACAACCGGGGCAATGCGAACGGGAAGGGAAAGGGTCAGGACCTGTGTCCGGATTAAGTAGACGTTGTGGTAATCGGTAAGCAATAACATTAATAACGCTGCCAGCGCACAGTCCAGCGATCAATCCATAGCACCATTCCATGTGCAACTCCTCACCTTGTTTTTTCAACCCTATTCCAGCTGGGCAGCGAAGGCGAGGACAACATCACGCATACAGCAAGTTACATAGAGTTTTCAGATCCGGGTCCGACAATCTTCAGCAAGCAGTGGCCGGGGTCACTGCTGTTGCTTAAACATTTGGATCGCTTCCTGCACATTGCTGGTTTCCAGCTGCATTACGCGCGCATTGTCCAGAAATACATCATAGTGCCCGGCGTTGTAGCGAAACACATAAAGCGCACCGCGGAAGCGCAATCCTTTTGTTTTTACGCCAATATGATGACGACGCAGCGCGGCTTGTGAGAGACGGTCGGTATCGGTTTTCACGGCAACTACCTCCGTGCCTGTGGTTAAGTAAAAGCTAAGTAAATCAGCATAATAGAATTTCCTTAGTTTTCCCTTAAGAACAGTATAGTTAATCTCCTAAACAGTTGTTTTCAGAAACATCACAGCTTCATCAATACCGGTTTAATCGCTAAGCCGCAGCGATGAATCGTCGTGAAACCCCGATGGCACCTCATTTTTTCCCAACAGAAAACAGCGTGATCTGGCTCCGGTTTTTCTACAAAGCTTCAACGTTAGTCTGAAAAGTGACTACATCTGCACTCTATTTAATGTTCCGTTAAGTTTTCCATCGTATTTTGGTCTATAGAGAAACAACCTAATGTCTCTAATGCTTTCAAAATGTGAGAATTATTTGCGAAGTCTAACATGCTGTACTAATTGTTTATCTGGTGAACTCATAGAGATATAGCCCGTTAAACATAACATTTTCATATCATCATTCTGGCTATGTTTTTTACCCTTATGAAGTGAAAGGCATTACACATTAAGGAAGCTAATCCATGTCTTTTCTCCCATTCTCTCGCCCTTCGCTGGGTGAAGAAGAATTAGCAGCGGTTAAAGCGGTGTTTGAATCCGGCTGGATTACCACCGGTCCACAATGTGCCGCCCTGGAGCAAGCCTTTTGCCAATTGACCGGCAACCAGCATGCGATCGCCGTCTGTTCCGCCACAGCAGGTATGCACGTAACCCTGATGGGGCTGGGCATTAAGCCAGGCGACGAAGTTATTACCCCCTCACAGACCTGGGTTTCAACCCTTAACATCATCACCCTGATGGGTGCGACGCCAGTGATGATCGATATTGATCGTGACACACTGATGGTAACGCCTGAGCAGGTTGAAGCGGCTATTACACCCCGCACACGCGCCATTATTCCCGTGCACTACGCCGGTGCCCCAGCCGATATCGATGCGATTCGCGCGATCGGTGAGCGTCACGGCATTACGGTAATTGAAGATGCTGCCCATTCCGCTGGCACCCTTTACAAAGGGCGTCATGTCGGGCATGTCGGTACAGCCATCTTTTCACTTCATGCCATTAAAAATATTACCTGCGCTGAAGGTGGCGTGGTGGTGACGGATGATGCCGACCTTGCAGACCGCATTCGCAGCCTGAAATTTCATGGTTTGGGTGTTGATGCTTACGATCGCCATACCCACGGCCGCAGGCCGCAGGCTGAAGTGATCATGCCTGGCTTTAAATACAATTTGCCCGATATCAGTGCCGCCATTGCGTTGGTACAACTGAAAAAACTGGCTGACATCAATGCCCGTCGCAAAGCCATTGCAGAGCGCTACCTGACTGAACTGGCTGATACGCCGTTCCTGCCGCTGGCATTACCCACATGGTCACATCAGCACGCCTGGCATCTGTTTATTATTCGTGTTGATGAGGCGCGTTGTGGTATCAGCCGTGACGGTTTGATGGAAGCGCTGAAAGCCGTAGATATCGGCACTGGCCTGCATTTCCGTGCCGCCCATACCCACAAATATTATCGCGAGCAGTATCCGCAACTGTCCTTGCCTAATACTGAATGGAACAGCGACCGCATCTGCTCCATTCCGCTGTTCCCTGATATGACTGATGATGATGTTGAGCGGGTCATCAAAGCGCTGCGCACGCTAGCCGGAGTCTGAAATGCTGGAAGAAAAACCGATTCGTAAAGTGTCCGTGGTGATCCCGGTCTACAACGAACAAGAGAGCCTGCCGGAGCTGATACGCCGCACCCACGCTGCCTGCGACACCATTAATCTGGAGTATGAAATCCTGCTGGTCGATGACGGCAGCAGTGACCGTTCCGGGGAAATGATCGCCGATGCTGCCGATATGCCTGGCAGTCACGTAGTTGGCGTGTTGCTCAACCGCAACTATGGTCAACACTCCGCGATTATGGCGGGTTTCAGCCATGTCAGCGGCGATCTGATTATCACCCTGGACGCGGATTTACAGAATCCACCGGAAGAGATCCCGAATCTGGTTGCCGCTGCCCTGCCAGGGTACGACGTGGTAGGCACCGTCCGCCAGAACCGGCAGGACAGCTGGTTTCGCCGCCGGGCATCCCGCACCATTAACCATTTAATTCAACGTGTGACGGGCAAAGCCATGGGTGATTACGGTTGTATGCTGCGCGCGTATCGCCGTCATATCATTGATGCCATGCTGAATTGCCACGAGCGCAGTACCTTTATTCCTATCCTGGCAAACACCTTTGCCCGCCGCACCATTGAGTTACCGGTTAAACATGCTGAACGCGAATTTGGTGATTCCAAATATAGCTTTATGCGTTTGATTAACCTGATGTACGACCTGGTGACCTGTCTGACCACCACGCCGCTGCGTCTGTTGAGTGTGGTGGGCAGCATAATTGCGCTGGCCGGTTTTGCCTTTTCTTTAATTTTGATTGTGTTGCGCTTATTCCTCGGCGCAGCCTGGGCAGGCGATGGCGTTTTTATGCTGTTTGCCGTGCTGTTTATGTTTGTTGGCGCGCAGTTCGTCGGCATGGGACTTCTCGGCGAATATATTGGCCGGATTTACAACGATGTCCGCGCTCGTCCGCGCTATTTTATTCAACGTGTTATCCATCCGCAAAAAGATGCATCTGTACAGGAAATTGAGCAATGAAAACCATCGTCTTCGCCTATCACGACATGGGCTGTGCAGGTATTAATGCCCTGCTGCAATCTGGCTTCGAGATTAGTGCTATCTTCACTCATCCGGACGCGGCTAATGAAAACCACTTCTTTGGTTCGGTTGCTCGTATCGCCGCAGAACAGGGCATCCCGGTCTATGCCCCGGATGATGTCAATCATCCGTTATGGGTTGATCGCATCAAAGCGATGGAGCCGGAAATCATTTTCTCGTTTTACTACCGTAACCTGCTAAACGACGAAATTCTCAACAGCGCCCGTCTCGGTGCTTATAACCTGCACGGTTCTTTGCTGCCGAAATACCGTGGACGTGCGCCACTGAACTGGGTACTGGTCAATGGCGAGAGCGAAACCGGCGTAACCCTGCATCGTATGGTAAAACGCGCCGATGCCGGGGATATCGTGTCTCAGGTTCGTGTTCAGATTGACGAGCAGGACAATGTGCTGACGCTGCATCGCAAGCTGGTGCTGAGCGCCACCCAGCTGCTGGAAAGCGTATTGCCAGCGATGAAACGCGGCGAGATCAACGCCCAACCGCAGGATGAGAGCGAGGCCACGGTGGTTGGTCGCCGCACGCCGGAAGATGGACGTATCGACTGGTCACGTCCTGCGCAGGAAATCAATAACCTGATTCGTGCTGTGACCGATCCCTGGCCTGGCGCTTTTGGTTATGCCGGCACAGTGAAATTTATCGTGTGGAAAGGGCGCGTTCATCCTGCTGCACACGGTGCCAAACCAGGCACCGTATTATCGGTTGAACCTTTCCTGATCGCCTGCGGTGAGGGTGCGCTGGAAGTGATCACCGGACAGAGCGAGAACGGCGTCTATATGAACGGCAGCCAGCTGGCGCAAAGCCTCGGTATGGTGCCGAGTGCGTTGCTCTACTCTAAGCCGGTTGCTGCGGTGAAACGTCGCACACGCGTGCTGATCCTCGGTGTGAATGGTTTCATCGGTAACCACCTGACTGAACGTTTGCTGGAAGATGACAACTTCGAAGTTTACGGCCTGGACATCAGCTCTGATGCGATCAGCCGTTTCCTGGGTCACCCGAGCTTCCATTTTGTTGAGGGTGATATCAGCATTCACTCAGAGTGGATTGAGTATCACATCAAGAAATGTGACGTGGTGCTGCCGCTGGTGGCGATCGCCACGCCAATTGAGTACACCCGCAATCCGCTGCGCGTGTTCGAACTGGATTTTGAAGAAAACCTGAAAATCATCCGTGATTGCGTGAAATACAAAAAACGCATCATTTTCCCGTCCACCTCAGAAGTATACGGCATGTGTACCGATGGTCATTTTGATGAGGATAACTCCAATCTGGTGGTGGGACCGATCAACAAACAGCGCTGGATCTATTCCGTATCCAAACAGCTGCTGGACCGCGTGATCTGGGCCTATGGTGAGAAAGAGGGACTGCGTTTTACCCTGTTCCGTCCGTTTAACTGGATGGGTCCGCGTCTGGATAACCTCAATGCCGCACGTATCGGCAGCTCGCGCGCTATCACCCAGTTAATCCTTAATCTGGTGGAAGGTTCGCCGATCAAACTGATTGACGGCGGCGCGCAGAAACGTTGCTTTACCGATATCCGTGATGGCGTGGAAGCGTTGTTCCGTATTATCGAGAACAAGCAAAATAATTGCGATGGACAGATTATCAATATCGGTAACCCGGATAACGAAGCCAGCATCAAAGAACTGGCCGAGCAGTTGCTGGCGAGCTTTGAACGCCATCCGCTGCGCAGCCAGTTCCCGCCGTTTGCCGGTTTCCGCGAAGTGGAAAGCAGCAGCTACTACGGTAAAGGTTATCAGGACGTTGAACATCGCAAGCCGTCGATCAAAAACGCCCGTCGTCTGCTGGGCTGGAAGCCAGAAGTGCAGATGGATATCACCATCGACAACACCCTCGACTTCTTCCTGCGCACCGTTGAGTTGCAGGCTGAGAAGTCATGAAAAAAGTAGGCTTGCGCGTTGATGTCGATACCTGGCGCGGTACACAACAGGGTGTACCTGCGCTACTGGAACTGTTTAGTCTGCATCAGGTGCAGGCCAGTTTCTTTTTCAGCGTCGGGCCGGACAACATGGGACGCCACTTGTGGCGTCTTATGAAGCCGCGCTTTTTATGGAAAATGCTGCGTTCACGCGCAGCATCGTTGTATGGCTGGGACATTTTGCTGGCCGGTACCGCCTGGCCGGGGAAGCAAATTGGCCGTGGTCTGGAGGAAATCATCAGCGCGACGGCGGATCATCATGAGGTCGGCTTGCACGCCTGGGACCATTTTGCCTGGCAAACCTGGGCAGGGGTGTGGCCGGAGCAGCGATTAGTCGAAGAAATTGCCCGTGGAAAGCAAGCACTGGAAGCGATAATTGGTGACAATGTCACTTGTTCGGCGGTAGCTGGCTGGCGTGCCGATAGCCGGGTTGTCGAAGCAAAACAACAATTTGGCTTTCGTTACAACAGCGATTGTCGTGGTACCCGACCGTTCCTGCCGCGTCTGAGTGACGGTACGCTGGGTACGGTGCAGATTCCGGTGACGTTACCCACCTGGGATGAAGTGGTTGGTCCAAAAGTCAGCGCGATTGATTTTAATGACTACCTGCTTGATCATCTGCGCGAGGCAGGAGATACCGCGGTTTACACTATCCACGCAGAGGTGGAAGGGATTGTCGGACATCAGGCGTTTGCAGAATTACTTACCCGGGCGGAAAAGCTGGGCATTCAATTCTGTCCGCTCAGTGAACTGCTACCTGACGATTTAAGCACGTTGCCAATTGGCAACATCGTGCGCGGACAAATTCCCGGACGCGAAGGCTGGCTCGGCTGCCAGCAAGAACAATACAGGTAACCACGGATGCGTACTGGCACCAAAACGGCTCTGCTTCTGTTTGTATTTGCGCTTTATTACCTTATCCCCATCGAATTCCGCGCCTTATGGCAACCAGATGAAACCCGTTATGCGGAGATCAGCCGGGAAATGCTGGTCAGCGGTAACTGGGTGACGCCGCACTTTTTTGACCTGCGCTATTTCGAAAAACCGATAGCGGGCTACTGGGTGAATAACCTTGGGCAACTGCTATTTGGGCATACGAATTTTGGCGTCCGTGCTGGCTCCATTATCAGCACCACGCTCTCGGCACTGCTGGTGTTCTGGCTTGGCATCCGGTTATTCGCCAACCGAGCGGTGGCATTGAGCGCCAGCATCATTTTCCTCACCTCGCTGCTGGTTTACGGTGTCGGGACCTATGCGGTACTCGATCCGATCCTGACGTTGTGGCTGGTAGCAGCCATGGCGAGTTACTGGCTGGTAGCTCAGGCCAGTGACACGCGGCAGCGGCTCGTCGGCTATGTTTTGCTGGGTGTCGCCTGTGCCATGGGTTTTATGACCAAAGGATTTCTGGCGCTGGCGGTGCCGGTGCTGGCGATTCTGCCCTGGGCCATCGCGCAACGTCGGTTTGGCGAGCTGTTGCGCTTTGGCCCGCTGACTGTGCTGGTCGCGGCGCTGGTCAGTGCCCCCTGGTCACTGGCGATTTATCGTCAGCAAGGTGATTTCTGGCATTACTTTTTCTGGGTTGAACACATCCAGCGTTTTGCTGAATCTGATGCGCAGCATAAAGCACCATTCTGGTATTACCTGCCGGTGCTGCTGGCGGGTTCACTGCCGTGGCTGGGGCTGCTGCCAGGCGCACTGATTCAGGGCTGGCGTCAACGTCGTCAGCAGGCGGGGTTAAGTTACCTGCTGAGCTGGGTGCTGATGCCGCTGCTGTTCTTCAGCATTGCCAAAGGTAAACTGCCAACCTACATTCTTTCGTGCTTTGCGCCACTGGCGCTAATGATGGCGCACTACGCACATAGCATGACGCCGCAGGTGATCAAAGCGCTGAAAGCGAATGCCTGGATCAACATAGTGTTTGGCGGCATCGCGGCCCTGGCACTGGTTGTGGTGCTGGCACCGTGGGGCGTTGCACACCGTCCTCCTTTCAGTGTGACTGAGCATTATAAGCTGTTGCTGGGTGTGCTGGCCTTTGGTGGCTGGGGCCTGGCGGGTGCGTTGAGTCGGCGCAACTGGCAGCTGGCCGCGTTTTGCCCACTGGTACTGGCGCTGGTGATTGGGTTTGCCATCCCGGACAAGGTGCGTGATTCCAAACAACCCCAGAGCTTTATGAATGTGGTTGCCGGGCAGCTGGCCGACAGCCGTTACATTCTGGCTAATGGACCAGGCGTTGCTTCTGCGGTGGCATGGCAAGTGCAGCGTAGCGATATTTTTCTCTACGATCAGCAGGGTGAAGTGGAATACGGCTTGCACTATCCGGATGCACAGCAACGTTATGTATCAGCGGATGCCTTCGCTAACTGGCTGGCCGAGCATCGTCAGCACGGTAAAGTTTCACTGGTGCTGATGATGTCGTCTGTCAATGCTGACCCGGATCCCGGTTTGCCGAAACCTGATTATGTTTATCGCCAGGGGCGACTGGTTTATTACGGGTATAATTCGCTGCCATGAGCCTTTTATTGATCCTGGTGGTTAGCCTGTTGAGCTGCATCGCGCAGCTTTGCCAGAAACAGGCGGCATATATTGGCAGACGTTACGGCAAGGCACGTTTACTGATGTGGATTGCGCTCAGCATGCTGCTGCTGGGCGTGGCCATGCTGATCTGGCTGGCGGTACTGCGCCTGGTTCCGGTTGGGGTGGCCTATCCGATGCTTAGCCTCAACTTTGTGCTGGTCGCCTGCGCCGCCCGTCTGATCTGGCGGGAAACGTTCACCGCGCGTCAGATTTTTGGCACCTTGCTGATTGTGGCAGGCGTGGCGCTGATGGGAAGTCATCTATGAAAGGCTATGGACTGGCGTTATGTAGTGTGGTGCTGGTGTCACTGGCGCAATTGCTGATGCGTAGCGCGATGCTGCAATTTCCGGCCTGGCCGGATGTTTTCACCCCGATACTCTGGCAGCATCCGCAACCGCTGGTATTCCTGTTTATTGGTTTGAGCGCCTATGCACTGTCGATGCTGTGCTGGATGCTTTCTTTGCGTCATCTGGCACTGAGCCGGGTCTATCCATTGCTCAGTATCAGTTATGTGCTGGTTTGGCTGGCGGCGATCTCATTGCCGGTGTTTGGCGAAACCTTCCGCTGGAGCAGTCTGGCTGGCGTCGGATTGATTGTTGCCGGTCTGCTTTGCGTCTCCCTGCCAGGCAAAAAATAATCTCAAGGCGGGCATCGTGGATGCCCGAATGGAATAGACTTTTTGTCTAACTTTATATATTTTGTCATTTCAGGGCCAGGCGCTTGACCTGGTTGCTTCAGCGTACTCATTCCGCAGGAGATGTCCGTGAAATTGACCCCCGACTGGCTTCATCAACTTGAAACGCCTTTTTTACTGATCGACGAAGCGCGTTATCAGCGCAATATTGATCGGTTATATCAGCGTGTCACCAACCTTGGCAGCGTAGTCCGCCCGCATCTGAAAACGCTGCGCTCGGTGGCTGCCGCCACTTATCTCCTGAAGGATCATGAACATCCAGCAACTGTATCCACCCTGGCAGAAGCTGAGGGTTTTGCGGCGGCGGGGTATCGCAATCTGTTGTATGCGGTTGGTATCGCGCCGCATAAACTGCCGCGCGTGGCGCGCCTGATGCAGCAGGGCGTGGATCTGCATATCCTGCTGGATACGCCCGCACAGGCGCAGGCGGTGACGGAGTTCGCCCGCCAGCATGACGTCATTTTTTCAGTTTTTATCGAAATCGACTGCGATGGTCACCGTGGTGGCATTCCTCCAGAGAGCGAGGTGTTGTTGCAAATAGCACAGCAGCTGGAAGGCAAGGGCGCGGTGGTGCGTGGACTGCTGGCCCATGCCGGTGAATCCTACAACTGTCGTAGTGAAGAGGCGATTCGTGCGGCTGCGCGTAATGAGTGCGACGCCATTCGTCTCGCCGCGCGCCGGGTTCGCGATACGGGCATTGCCTGTCCGATTCTCAGCGTCGGCGCAACGCCCACCGCGCATTACGCTGAAGAACTTGAGGGCATCAGCGAAGTGCGCGCCGGTGTGTTTACCACTTTTGATTTGGTTATGCATAACGTCGGCGTCTGCCAAAAGCAGGACATTGCTCTGTCGGTGGTGAGCACGGTGATTGGTCACAACGCTGAGAAAAACTGGGTCTTTGTCGATGCCGGTTGGATGGCGATGTCGCGCGATCGTGGCACCGCAGCGGGCCCGGTGGATTATGGTTACGGGCTGGTGTGTGATATGCAGGGAAACCCTTTAGATGTCTGCCTCAGCACCACCAATCAGGAACACGGCATCATCGCCTTACCAGCAAGGGGGAGCCTGAGCGTGCAGGACTTCCCGGTGGGTTCACGCGTGCGTATTTTGCCGGATCACGCCTGTGCCACTGCCGCCATGCATCAGCAATATCAGGTGTTACAGGCGGAAAATGACCAGCCGTTAAGCTGGTCGCGTATTATCGGTTGGTAATTATGTGACGTTGTCACGATGGCGGTGCCTGCCGTGCCGCCCTGACAACATCAATGTTGCTGCCACTCCTGATATTCTCCATTGCGCCGACCGGGTGCGGTTTCTGGCAGTCGCAGCAGGCCAATCACGGAAATCACCCCAAGCACCGCCACATAAATCGCCAGACCATACCAGTGTCCACCGGTTGCCTGCAGAATCTTCACCGCCACCAGCCCCAGCACGCCGCTGCCGATCAAAGAACCGACCTGCCAGATCACCGCGATGCCGCTACAGCGAATGTGTGTGGGAAACAGTTCCGGGAACCAGGAGGCCTGCGGGGCGTAACACATGCTATGGCCCAGCGTCAGCGCCACAATCATGGCGATTTGCGTCAGCCAGTAACTGTTTTGTGACAGTGCGAGGAAGAACGGCACGATAGATAACACGATGAGCAACGCACCAATCATATACACCGGTTTGCGGCCGATTTTATCGGACAACGCTCCCATCAGCGGGATCGAGAACACTTCCAGAATCACCGCAACGATCATGCTATTCATCAGGATACCGGCATCGATCTGGTTGGCTTTACCCCATGCGAGGATGATCACCGTGAACAGGGCGAAAGCACAGGCTTCGATCAATTTGGCCGCCACGCCGTTGATCACCAGGCGCGGATTTCCCTGAATCACTTCTTTCAGTGGGCGTGACTCTGCTGCTTTAGTGGCACGAATGGCGGCAAAGACCGGCGATTCATCAATGCGCAGGCGAATAAATAACCCTACGATCACCAGCAGCGCGCTTAACAGAAAAGGTACCCGCCAGCCCCAGTCCATCATCTGATCGGCAGATAACGTAGCGTTAAGGATGGCAAACAACGCCAGCGGCAGCAGAAAGCCGACTGGTGCGCCAATCTGCACCCAGCTGGCAAAGAAACCCCGGCGTGAAGATTGTGAATATTCTGCCGTCATCAATACGGCCCCGGCCTGTTCACCACCCACGCCAAATCCCTGCAACAGACGAATCAGAATCAGCAACGCTGGTGCCCATAGGCCAATTTTTTCGTAGGTTGGCAGCAGCCCGATACAGAAAGTCCCCAGGCCGACGATCAGAATAGTCGCCACCAGCGCTTTTTTACGACCAACTTTATCGCCGATATGACCAAACACGATGCCGCCAATCGGACGCGCCAGAAAACCTACCGCATAAGTGGCGAAAGCGGCGAGAGTACTGACGAGGGGATCGTGGCTGGGGAAAAACAGATGGCCGAAAAACAGTACCGCAGCAGTACCGTAAGCGAAGAAATCGTAATATTCCGCCGCAGTGCCTATGGCTGATGCCCCGGCAACCCGTTTAATTAATGAGGTATCTGTTGTCTGAGAAGCCTGGGTCGAAGTTACAGCAGAGGAAGACATAATTATTACCTGCAGGTGAGTTTTGTTCTACTACCATACAAGAATAGTTATGCGCTCTGATGAGAAAACGATCACATCTTAAGTAAAAACAGCCCAATATCGCACCAGGTTGTAGCGGCACAATTTATTGCGCTATTGGGCCGTCAAAAATGGATATTTTCAACGACGCTCCATAAATGACGGCAGAGCAGGGACCGGCAGCACCGAGAGAACCTTCAGGCGTTGCAGGGTACGTACCTGCGCCCGTTCAAGATGGTCGCGCAGACAAGCCGCGGCCAGCTCCCAGTTGCCTTTCAGCAACATTTCGTACACCAGGCTGTGCTCCTCCAGCATCGCGGTTTCCACCGGGATGGCGAGTAAATCATAAAAGATACGGGTGACAATAAAGGGGGATTGATTCTGTCGTAGAATCTGCATCATCAGCTTATTGCCTGCCGGTTCGAGGCAGCGCACGTGCAGATCTTCCTCCAGCAATTCCAGCTCGGCGGCTGTCAATTGTTTGCCTTTGAATTTCTGCGCTTTTTCCAGTGATGCCGTCAGCCAATCCACCGCCAGATGACGGCCTGCTTTGCGCAACGCCGTAGGTTCAAGGCTGGCGCGAATTTCAAAATGGTCGGCAATTTCACGCGCGGTCAGCGGACCGGTCAGCCACTGGGAATAGGGCTCTTTTTCCACCAGGCCTTTATCACGCAGACGCATCAGGCTTTCGCGGATCACCGCGCGGCTGATGTTGTAATGCTGCGCCGCTTGCTGTTCATCCACCTGATAACAACCAAACACCATGGCGGTGGAAAGCACGACCTGGAGGTTCTCCAGCACTTTCTCCCCGGTACTGCGGGTATCCACCAGCGCTTCCTGCTCATCCAGCCCGAGTAATTCGCGCGTCAGGGCGATGCGCAGCGGTTCCACTTCCTGCGCTTCCTTCGCCACGATAAAGCCACGGCCTTCGAAACGGGCAATCAGCCCCTCATCATGTAACAAACTCAGCGCACGGCGAACCGGCACGCGGCTGGTGCCAAACAGCTGCGCCAGCGGGCCTTCCAGTAATACCAGGCCTTGCGGCACGCGTTTCTGCTTCAGCACGGTATATAAAAGCTGGCGAATAACTTCATAGCGCGCAGAGGCAGTTTCTTCTGTCGCTGCCGGGGAGCTTTTTGTCCGCATTGTCATTTCATCGGTCCTGTTTTCATCGCGCTACATTATCACATCCTGACGGGCTGCAAAGCCGCGAGCGCTGAGGCACAGTTCTGGTGCAATCCGCACAGTAATGGATCATAACTACAAATGTACATCTTTAAGATGTCATCTCAAAAACGCCACTATCCTGGCATTTATCATTATACAGATTACTCAAGACATTGATTAAATTATATTAATTTCCAGTCATCATACTAGCCCCCATCCGTTACAAAGATCCTGGCATCCCTATTGCAAACACTAAATGGATATTTATTTAAATGTACATTTATGGAGTTGCAGATATGGCCAAAGAAATCCTTTGCGCATTTGGTGTGGATGTTGATGCCGTTGCAGGCTGGCTCGGTTCCTACGGCGGGGAAGATTCGCCGGATGATATTTCACGCGGGCTGTTTGCCGGTGAAGTGGGCGCACCACGTTTGCTGAAGATGTTTGCCGAGCAAAACCTGCGTACCACCTGGTTTATTCCAGGACATTCCATTGAAACTTTCCCGGAACAGATGAAAGCGGTGGTGGATGCCGGACACGAAATCGGTATTCACGGTTACAGCCATGAAAACCCCATCGCCATGACACCGGCGCAGGAAGAAGCGGTGCTGGATCGCAGCATCGAACTGGTCACTCAGCTGGCGGGTAAACGTCCTACCGGTTATGTTGCGCCCTGGTGGGAATTCAGCAATGTCACCAATGAGTTACTGCTGAAGAAAGGGATCAAATATGATCACAGCCTGATGCATAACGATTTCCATCCTTATTACGTTCGCGTCGGGGATAGCTGGACCAAAATCGATTACAGCCAGCATCCCGATGCCTGGATGAAGCCGCTGGAACGCGGCGCGGAAACCGACCTTGTGGAGATCCCCGCCAACTGGTATCTCGACGATCTGCCGCCAATGATGTTTATCAAAAAATCGCCCAACAGCCACGGTTTCGTCAATCCGCGTCATCTGGAAGAGATGTGGCGTGACCAGTTTGACTGGGTCTACCGCGAAAACGACTACGCCGTCTTTACCATGACCATCCATCCCGATGTTTCAGGCCGCCCGCAGGTGTTACTGATGCTGGAGCGTCTGATTCAGTACATCCGCAGCCATGAAGGAGTGCGTTTCGTCACCTTTGATGAAATCGCCGATGACTTTAAACAGCGCCAACCACGCTGACCCCGGAGCGCATTAATGCGCTCCCTACAAGAACCCGTAGGGTCACCATTTAGGGTGACCTGACCCCTGACAGAGTGATAGCGCTATGAGCATCTTTAAAAAAATCTCCGTAAATGGCTGGCAGCCGCAGCAGTTGACCATCAGGGATGTAAAATTTGCCACCTGGATTGCTTTTTTTGCCTGGGTTTTTGCTGTTTATGATTTCATCCTGTTTGGCACGCTGCTGCCGGAAATCGGCGGCCATTTTGGCTGGAGCGAGGTCGAGCAGGCGGAAATCGCCACCTGGGTGGCCGTTGGCGGAGCGGTGATTGCCCTGGCGATTGGCCCGCTTGTGGATCGTCTCGGTCGTCGCATGGGGATTGTCATCACCGTGGGCGGTGCGGCGCTGTGCTCACTGCTGACGGCGGTGGGCGGTGCCTGGGGTAAAGGCGCACTGACTGCGATTCGCTCTGTCGCCGGGTTGGGCTATGCCGAGCAAACCGTTAACGCGACCTATCTCTCCGAGTTGTATACCGCGCTGGATGATCCAAAACTCAACAAACGCAAAGGTTTCGTTTATAGCCTGGTGCAGGGCGGCTGGCCGGTCGGGGCGCTGGTGGCTTCAGCGCTGACCGCGATTCTGATGCCCGTTATCGGCTGGCAGGGCAGCTTTATCTTCGCCGCATTGCCGTCGCTGGTGATTGCCGTATTGGCGCTGAAGCTGAAAGAAACCCCGCAGTTTCAGGTACAGAAAAAGATCCAGCAGCTACGCGCTTCAGGTCACGATAGCGATGCGCGTCAGGTCGCGGCGGATTATCAGGTTTCTTATGACGAACAGCATAACGCGGGCATAGCGGCGGCGTTTCGTGGTCCCTCGCTGCGTGCCACGCTGGTGCTGGGCGGCGCGGTTCTGATCAACTGGTTCGCCATTCAGATTTTCAGCGTGCTGGGTACTACCGTGATCACCAAAACCCACGACGTGTCTTTTAACAGTTCGCTGCTGATTCTGATCCTGTCCAACCTCGTCGGATACTGTGGCTACCTGGTACACGGCTGGCTTGGTGATCGCTTCGGCCGTCGTAATACCATCGCGGTGGGCTGGATGCTGGGTGGGGTCTCCTTTGCCGCCATGCTCTACTGCCCGGACAACTTCGCCACTATCGTCGCTCTCTACAGCATTGGCCTGTTTTTCCTTATCGGTCCTTACGCGGCGGCGCTGTTCTTTATCAGTGAAAGCTTCCCGACCGCCATCCGCGCTACCGCCGGGGCATTGATTGGTGCGATGGGACCGGTCGGCGCGATTATCGCTGGCGTCGGTACCACCAGCGTCCTGAGCAGCGGCGGCCACTGGCAGGATGCTGCGCTGTGGTTCGGGGCTGTGCCGTGCTTTATCTCCGGCATCATCATGTTCTTCGCGCGGGCTAACGCGCCTCAGCGTGCGGGCTCGCGCGCTGCTGTGACTTCAGTTTAAGGAATAACCATGCAAGATTCTGTCTCAACACAACCGGTCGCCGCGATTAGCGGTGCCGCCAGCGGGATTGGCCTGGCGCTGGCAACGCTGTATGCACAACGTGGTGTACGGGTGATCGCCGGTTACTACCCTGCCGATCCGCACGATCCGGCGATCGCTGCGGCACAGGTGGAAGCCGCGGGTGGTGATGCCATCTGGTTGCCGCTCGACGTCGCCACAACGGATTCGGTGGATACCTTTATCGCGCAGGGTGTGGCGCACTTTGGTCGCCTCGATTATATGGTGGCGAATGCGGGAATCTTGCGTCGTGCGCCGATTGAAGAAATGAGCGATACACGCTGGGACGACATGCTTAATGTTGACCTGACCGGGGTGATGCGCTGCTTCCGCGCCGCCACTCCCCATCTGCGCGCCGGAGCCAGCCTGGTTGCCGTTTCCTCCATCGCCGGTGGTGTCTACGGCTGGCAGGATCATGCCCACTATGCCGCAGCGAAAGCTGCGGTGCCAGGCATCTGCCGCTCTCTGGCTGTAGAACTGGCTGCGCGCGGGGTACGCTGCAACGCCATTATTCCGGGATTGATCGAAACGCCTCAGTCGCTGGATAAGCAGAATTCACTGGGTCCGGAAGGGCTGGCAAAGGCTGCCGGAGCCATCCCGCTGGGACGCGTGGGTCGCCCGGAAGAAATCGCCAAAGCGATCGCGTTTCTGACCAGTGAAGAGAGCAGCTATCTCACCGGGCAAAGCCTGATTGTGGATGGTGGGCTGACTGTGCGTTGGCCGGACTAAGGAGCCGTGATGCAACTGCAAAATAAACGCTGTGTGATTACCGGTGCCGCCAGCGGCATTGGTGCTGCCATTGCTGAGCTGTTTGCGCGCGAAGGTGCGCGGCTGGTACTGACCGATCGCGACAGCGACAAACTCGCGCTGAGGGTGGCGCACTGCCAGCAACTCGGTGCCGATTGTCATGGCGTGGTGGCGGATGTCGGTGAGATCGCCGGAGCCACCGCGGGCGTGGACGACTGTATTGCGCGCTTTGACGGCATTGATGTTCTGGTGAATAACGCCGGTATGCTGACCCAGGCACGTTGTACGGCGATCACGCTGGCAATGTGGGAAGAGATGATGGCTGTCGATCTGCGCAGCGTATTTTTAGCCACACAGCGCGCGCTACCAGCGATGCTGGCCCAGCGCTGGGGGCGGGTGATCAATATCGCTTCGCAGCTGGGCATTAAAGGCGGTGCTGAATTGTGTCATTACGCCGCAGCTAAAGCGGGTGTGATCGGTTTTACTAAATCTCTGGCGCTGGAGGTTTCCGCCGATAACGTGCTGGTCAACGCCATCGCGCCCGGCCCGATTGAAACCCCGTTAATTGATGGCATCAATCAGGCGTGGAAGCAGGCGAAGGCGGCAGAGCTGCCGCTGGGGCGTTTTGGCCAGGCGGAAGAGGTGGCACCGGTGGCCTTGCTGCTGGCAAGTGAGCCGGGCGGCAATTTGTTTGTCGGCCAGACGCTGGGACCGAATTCCGGCGATGTGATGCCGTAACGGAGGCAATGATGTGTGGAGTCTGCGGTCTGCTTGATAACGGGCCGCAGTGGAGCGATCCACTGCGGCAGGATCTGCCCGCCCGCCAGCTACGCCTGCAACAATTGGCGCTGCTCAATCGTGCGCTTAAACCCTGGCGGTTATCCCTGACGGAGTTTCACAACAGCTGGCTGCTGGCCAGCCCGACCGGTCAGCAAACGCTGGTCAACTCGCTGGATGTGTTGTGGAAAGAAGCGGAAAAGATGATGCGGCGGCCCATTGATCCACTCGATGAAAACTGGCTGGCGGCGCTGGAGGGCTGATGCAATACGAAGAGAAGTTACCCCTGCATGTACTGAGCGGTTTTCTCGGCAGTGGCAAAACCACGCTGCTGAAAGGCTGGCTGGCGCAGCAGAATCTGAATGATATTGCGCTGCTGGTGAATGAGTTTGGTGAGGTGGGCATTGATCATCATTTGCTTAATGAAGTTGCGCCCGATACGGTGCTGCTGCCCAGTGGCTGTGTCTGCTGCCAGATTCGCGGTGAACTTAAAACCGCGCTGCTCGATCTCTATGAACGTCGCGCGCGCGGGCAGCTCCCGCCGTTCAAACAGGTGATTCTGGAAACCACCGGGCTGGCTGATCCTTCACCGATTTTGTCAACGCTGCTGCATGATCGCCAGCTGCAACATCATTTCACCCAGGGGACACTGGTCACGCTGGTGGATGCGGAACACGCAACCCTGCAGGCTGATACCCAGCCCGAGTGGCTGGCTCAGGTCAGCGCGGCAGATAAGTTGTTGCTGAGTAAAGGTGACAGGGTAACGAAAGAGGCGCGTACAGACATGCTGGCCTGGCTACGTCAGCTCAACCCACTGGCACAACTGAACGATACCGAAGAGGCACTGCGCGATCCGCTCAGCCTGTTTAGTCAAACAGTTACCCGCGGGTCACGGCAGCAACGCTTCCGCTGGCTGGGTACTTGCGCCAGTGACAATGTCACGTTGACCCCGGTTGCGCACAGCACTTCACATCCGGTTACGCAAACCTGCGTGATCACCCTGCACCAGACGATAAACTGGCCAGCGTTTGCTATCTGGCTGTCAATGCTATTACATTGCCATGGCCGTACGGTGTTGCGAATGAAAGGCATTTTACGCGTGAGCGACAGCAGCGCGCCCATTGTGATTCATGGCGTGCAGCATACGCTGCATCCGCCGGTGCATCTGGCTGACTGGCCCGGTGAACTGGAGAGTTCAAAACTGGTATTTATTTTGCGCGGTCTGGAGGCCGATCGTCTGCAACAGGCGTTCAGTCGCACTCTGCGGGCGTTTGAGGAGCCATAACGGTATGAATTCTGCGGCAGTGGTCAATGACCAGCTGACCTTACGTGTGCTCGGAACCTCCGTCACGTTGCTGGAGATGTTGCGCGTGCGTGCGGAACAGGATCTCGGCATTAAAATCGAATATATGTTGCGTAGCGTGGAAGATGCGCAGCGAATCGCCGTCATGCATCCCGAAAGTTACGATCTCTACGATCAATGGTTCCACAATATCGATTTCGTCTGGCCAGCGCGTGCCATCCAGCCGCTGGAGATTAAACGGCTGACGTACTGGGACGAAGTCAATGCGCTGGCCAAGACCGGCACCCTGCAAAATGATGGTGTACTGGCAGATGGCAGCGTGCCATCACAGCGTTTGTATGTGCAGCGTGATTTGCATCTCGGCAGCCAGCCGAGCGACCGTATCAGTATGCTGCCGCTGACGCATAACGCCGATAGCTTTGCTTATCACGTCGATCGTCTGCCCACCGCATTGCGCGAAGAGGAAGAGAGCTGGAGCTGGTTATTGCATCCGGCACTTACCGGCCAGGTAGCGTTGCAGGAAGATGCCGCCATGGGGGGGCTGGATGCCGCGCTGGCGATGCAGGGGGCTGGACTGGCGCGTTTCGCCAACACCGGCAATCTGACACTGGAAGAAATTGATACCCTCGCCCAGGAACTGACGCGTCTGAATCGCCAGGGCCATTTTGCGGCGTTCTGGGCCAGCCAGGAGCAGGCGTGCGATTTAATTGAGAACCGCCAGGTGGAAGTACAAAGCCTGTGGGCACCGATCTACTTTCGTCATCATTTCCATCAGCGTGGCTATAAAATGGCGCATCCGCGCGAAGGCTATCGCGCCTGGTATGGCGGCATGTCTTTGTCTCGCTGCGCCACCGGCAGAATTAAAGATGCCGCTTATGCGTATCTTAACTGGTGGCAATCCGGCTGGCCGGGGGCGGTGATGGCGCGTCAGGGGTATTACATCTCCAATCCACAGCGCAGCAAGGCGCATCTCTCTTCGGCCGAGTGGGATTTCTGGTATGGCGGCAAGCCCGCCGCAGAAATGTTGTATGACGCCTGGGGTGCTCCGCTGATTCCGCAGGGAGAAAGCCGCGATGGTGGCAGTTATGAACAGCGGATGAGCCATATCGCCGTGTGGAACTCGGTGATGGATGAGCATAATTATCTGACGCGTCGCTGGCAGGATTTTTTGCGTTCGTAAAGAAAAGAGGCGGCCCGCAGGCCGCCAAAGACGCTCAATCCCTCAATGGCAGTGAACATTGAGGAAGCAGTGGCAACGCAATGATGAAGACTTATCCTTTGACGCCTCCCGCCGTGAGACCGCTGACCAGCCAGCGCTGAGCCAGCAGGAACACCAGCGTAATCGGGATGGCAGAAAGCACCGCCGCTGCGGCAAAGTCACCCCACAGGTAGTTCTGTGGGTTGAGGTATTGCTGCATGCCGACCGCCAGCGTGTAGCTGTTAACATCGCGCAGCAGCAGCGAGGCAACCGGCACCTCGGTAACCGCCGCGATAAAGGCGAGGATAAAAACCACCGCCAGAATTGGCACGGACAGCGGTAATAACACCAGCCGGAAAGCCTGCCACGGCGTTGCACCGTCCAGCGCTGCCGCTTCCTCCAGCGAGCCGTCGATGGTTTCGAAATAGCCTTTGATGGTCCAGACGTGCAGCGCAATGCCACCGAGATAAGCAAAGATCACGCCGCCGTGGGTATTCAGACCAATAAACGGCAGATACTGACCCAGCCGATCAAACAACGCGTACAGCGCGACCAGCGACAGCACCGCCGGGAACATCTGGAAAATCAGCATGGCCTTTAGCAGACTGGCGCGTCCGGCAAAACGCATGCGCGCAAACGCATAAGCGCAGGTGGTGGAGAGCGTCACGATGCCGAGCGCGCTGATTGCCGCAATTTTTATCGAGTTCCACAACCACAACAGCACCGGAAAGGGCGGTGGCGTCACGCTGCCATCCGCATGGGTAATGCTAAAACCGAGCGCCAGCCGCCAGTGTTCCCACGACACCTGATCCGGAATCAGGCTGCCGGTGGCAAAGTTACCGGCACGCAGTGAGATTGCCAGCACCATCATCAGCGGGAAAAGTATCGCTGCGATAAAGATCAGCAGCAGCAAATGCGTCAGCAACAGGCGCAGCTTCTGCGATTTGGGTTGCACCATAGCCATAACGTCTCCTTAGTCGAATTTCATCCGCACAGCTTTCAGGTTGATCACCGCCAGCGCACCCACCAGCAGGAAGATCAGGGTGGCAATCGCCGCTGCCAGACCAAAGTCCTGCCCGCCGCCGCCTTCAAAAGCGATGCGCCAGGTGTAATTCACCAGCAGGTCGGTGTAGCCCGCCGGGGTGGTGGTGCCAATCCGATCCGGGCCGCCATTGGTCAGCAGCTGTACCAGCACAAAGTTATTAAAATTAAAGGCAAAGCTGGCGATCATCAGTGGCATCAACGGCTTCAGCAGCAGCGGCAGGGTGATAAGAAAGAAGTTCTGCAACGGCCCGGCACCGTCCATCGCGGAGGCCTCATAAAGATCATCCGGGATCGCTTTCAGTAACCCCATGCACAAAATCATCATGTAGGGGTAGCCCAGCCAGGTGTTAACGATCACCAGCATCGATCGTGCCAGCAAAGGATCGCTGAACCATGCCGGTTGCAGGCCGAACAGCGCCTTGAGCATCACATTGATCTCGCCAAAGCTCTGGTTAAACAACCCTTTGAAGATCAGGATCGAGATAAACGCGGGCACTGCGTAGGGCAGGATCAACAGCACGCGATAGATGGCTTTGCCTTTCAGTGCCTCCCACTGCACCAGGCAGGCCAGCACCATGCCCACTGCCACCGTCAGGACTACCGTCAGTAGCGAAAAGATCAGCGTCCAGCCGAAGATCGCCAGAAACGGCTTCTGAATCCCGGCGTCAGTAAAGACACGGATAAAGTTTTTCCAGCCGGTATTCACCGTAAAACCTGGACTGAGTTTTTCACTACCCCAGCTGCCATCGATATTGCGGGCCTGATAGAAGCCACTGGTACCGTTTGCCCGGTAAAGCACGCCACTTTGCTGATTTTTCAGCGCCCCATCGTTATTCAACTGGTAAAGCGGGCGGGTGCCGGAAAACTGGCGTAAAGAACTCATCACCAGCTGACGACCATCAGGCAGTTCGGCATGAATTTGGCTCAACGCCTGGCGGTTGGTCGTGATGATCCTGAGCGTCGCGCGTTCACCGCCAGGCGCAGGGGCGCTGGTCAGTTTAAGCGACTGCTCACCACCAAAGGAGAAGGGCGCTGAGACAAAAGTTTGCCCGCTCTCCCCATCGGTTAACACCAGTTGCCAGCGTTCACCCGCCGAAAACAGTGAGAAATTTAACCCCGCGCCATCCTGGTACTCTCGGCTGAGCAACACCTGCTGCGCCCGTTCCAGCGTCAGCTGGTTGGTGCTGCTGTAGTTGGTGAAGGCAATGGCGACGGTACAGGCCAGCGGGAACAATACAAACAGCGCCATCCCGGCAATACCGGGGTACACATAGCGCCAGGCATAGGCGCGGCGATTGGCATAAATCCAGATGCCGACCGCGCTGATAATCAACGTGACCAGCGCAAACAGGTACTCACCCTGGGCATACATCAGCACCAGAAGATAGCCGACCAGCAGACAGCAGATCCCGACGAGAAGGCTCTTCAACACTGCGCTTTGCCATCCCGATTGCGGTTTTCCTGACATGATTCGGTTTTCCTTAACAGCCGTGACGAGCCGGATCATTCCGGCTCTGGTAGTGGGAATTACTTGGTCAGACGTGCTTTGGCGTCTTTTAACGCGGCGTCTACGGTCTGGCGACCGCTCAGGGCGTTGAGGGTCGCAGTACGCATGGCATACCAGAAGGCCGCCATTTGCGGGATGTTAGGCATAATGTCGCCGTTCTGGGCGTTGCTCATGGTGGCGGCGATACGCGGGTCTTTCTCCAGCTGTTGCTGGAAGGATTTGAGGGCGACGGCACCCAATGGCTTATCTTTATTCACCGCACCCAGACCGGCGTCGGTCAGCAGGTAGTTTTCCAGAAACTCTTTCGCCAGTTCTTTGTTCGGGCTGGCGGCGTTAATACCGGCGCTCAGTACGCCGACAAACGCTTTCGACGGTTTACCCTTCAGCGTTGGCAGCAGCGTGATGCCGTAATTAATGCCGCTTTTATCGATATTGCTCCACGCCCAGGGACCGTTAATGGTCATGGCGGTCTGGCCTTTATTAAATGCGGCTTCGGCAATGGAATAATCGGTATCGGCATTCAGGGTCTTGGCTTTCACCTGATCCACCAGGAACTGCATCCCGGCTTTGGCACCGGCATTATCCACGCCCACGTCCTTCACGTTGTAGTGACCATCAGCGTATTTAAAGGCATAGGCACCCCCTGCGGCCAGCAGCGGCCAGGTGAAGTAGGGTTCCTGCAAGTTGAACATGATGGCGCTTTTACCCTGCTTGCGCATTTTCTGGTCGAGCGCGGCGATCTCTTCCCAGGTTTTCGGCGGTTCTGGCAGCAGGTCTTTGTTATAAATCAGCGACAGGGCCTCAACCGAGATCGGATAACCAATCAGCTTGCCGTTAAAGCGCACCGCGTCCCAGGTAAACGGAAAAATCTTCTCCTGGAAATTCTTGTCCGGGCTAATCTCCGCCAGCAGTCCTGATTCGGCATAACCACCAAAGCGATCGTGCGCCCAGAAGATGATGTCCGGACCATCGCCGGTTGCTGCCACCTGCGGATACTTCTCTTCCATCTTGTCGGGATGTTCGACGGTCACCTTAATGCCGGTTTCCTGTTCAAACTTTTTGCCGACTTCAGCCAGGCCGTTATAGCCTTTATCGCCGTTGATCCAGATGACCAGTTTTCCTTCTTCGATCTTCGCCATCGCCGAGGCCGAAAAGAGCACGGCGGTAAGGGCGGATAAGGCCAGAATTCGTGCACCGGTATTCATCGTCATAACTCCATCCTGTTAGCAGAAACGGTAATCTTGTCGTTTCATTCTGTTTGTCTCCGTTAACTTTTCATCCTCCTGTGTTCTACGCCTGCCTGCCGCTTGCTGTGATCTGCGTTGCAAAACAGGGCGGTTATCACGGTCTGGCGCACAAAACTGTCAGTTCCGGTTTGTCTTGCCGGTCACAAAAATCGTCTGCCCTCCGCTTCTGGACGGTTTGTCCACCTGACCTCCTCCTCCCAACTCCTCCCCCATAAATCAGCCCGTTGCGGAGGATGTTGCCTGCTACGTCGATGCCCATAGTGGTCGCCGGGGTCTGTCCGCCGTTTCGTGGACAAGGATTAGCACGTTGAGAGGAATAAGCATCATGGCGAGCGTCACGTTACGCAATGTCACCAAAGCCTGGGGTGATACCGAGGTATCGAAAGATATCAACCTGGAGATCGGCGAAGGGGAGTTTGTGGTGTTTGTCGGCCCATCAGGCTGTGGGAAATCCACGTTGCTGCGCATGATTGCCGGGCTGGAAACCATCACCCGTGGCGAATTGCGCATTGGCGATCAACGGATGAATGAAGTGCCTCCCGCTGAACGCGGTGTTGGGATGGTGTTCCAGTCCTATGCGCTCTATCCCCATCTTTCCGTGGCGGAGAACATGTCTTTCGGCCTGAAACTGGCCGGAGTGAAAAAAGCGGAAATCGTGCAGCGAGTGAACCAGGTCGCGGAGGTGTTGCAATTGGCGCACCTGCTGGATCGCCGTCCGAAAGCGCTTTCCGGTGGGCAGCGGCAGCGCGTGGCGATTGGCCGTACGCTGGTGGCGGAACCGCGGGTGTTTTTGCTGGATGAACCGCTCTCCAACCTGGATGCGGCGTTACGTGTGCAGATGCGTATTGAGATTTCCCGTCTGCATAAACGCCTGAAGCGTACCATGATTTACGTCACGCACGATCAAATCGAAGCGATGACGCTGGCCGATAAGATCGTGGTGCTGGATGCCGGGCGCGTGGCGCAGGTAGGCAAGCCACTCGAACTTTATCACTATCCCGCCAACCGCTTTGTTGCCGGTTTTATCGGCTCCCCGAAGATGAATTTCCTGCCCGTCAAAGTGACCGCCACCGCTATTGAGCAGGTGCAGGTGCGTCTGCCTAACGATCAACTGGTGTGGC
The DNA here is from genome assembly GCF_047947045.1 of Pantoea sp. App145. Lineage (NCBI taxonomy): Bacteria > Pseudomonadati > Pseudomonadota > Gammaproteobacteria > Enterobacterales > Erwiniaceae > Pantoea > Pantoea sp. App145. Next base: position 228,725 of record NZ_CP133291.1, on the reverse strand, counting down.
TGCCGGTGGACAGCGCGGGCGTGCAGGTGGGCAGCAACATGTCATTAGGTATCCGTCCCGAACATCTGATTTCCAGTGAGATCGCCGATGTCACCCTCGAAGGAGAGGTGCAGGTGGTCGAGCAACTGGGTTTTGAAACGCAAATTCACATCCAAATTCCCGCCATTCGTCAGAACCTGGTTTACCGCCAGGAGGACGTAGTGCTGGTAGAAGAGGGCGCCCTGATGGGCATTGGTCTGCCGCCTGAGCGTTGTCACCTGTTCCGTGAGGACGGGAGCGCTTGTCGCAGGTTGCATCAGGAGCCTGGTGTTTAGCCCCGTAAAAACAAGAAAAGCAATGACCTCAGGAGAATAAACATGTTAACTCTGCGCAAACTTCCCCTCGCGGTTGCCATCGCGGCGGGTACGCTTTCAGCCCCGTCTATGGCGGTCGATTTTACCGGCTATGCCCGTTCCGGCATCGGCTGGACCGGCAGTGGCGGCGAACAGCAATGTTTTCAGGCAACCGGTGCGCAAAGCAAATACCGTCTGGGAAACGAATGCGAAACCTATGCTGAACTTAAACTGGGCCAGGAAGTGTGGAAGGAGGGCGATAAAAGCTTCTACTTCGATACGAACGTAGCTTACTCGGTTTCTCAGCAGAACGACTGGGAAGCGACTTCCCCGGCTTTTCGTGAAGCCAACGTCAAAGGTAAAAACCTGATTGATGCCTTGCCAGGCGCCACCATGTGGGCAGGTAAACGCTTCTATCAGCGCCATGACGTGCATATGATCGACTTCTACTACTGGGATATCTCGGGGCCTGGTGCCGGTTTGGAAGATGTTGACCTCGGTTTCGGTAAACTCTCTTTCGCGGCGACCCGTTCATCTGAATCAGGCGGTTCTTACGCCTTCTCCAGCGATCAGACACGTGATTACGCCACTGCCACCGCCAACGATGTATTCGATGTGCGTCTTGCTGGCCTGCAAACCAACCCGAACGGGGTGCTGGAACTGGGTGTCGATTACGGTCGTGCCAACGAACGTGATGGCTACCATCTGGAAGACGGTGCATCCAGAGATGGCTGGATGTTCACCGCCGAACACACGCAGAGCATGCTGAAAGGCTACAACAAGTTTGTACTGCAATATGCCACCGATGCCATGACTTCACAGGGCAAAGGCATTCCGCAAGGCACCAACATCAATAACAACGGCAACATGTATCGCATCCTTGACCACGGGGCGATCTCGCTGGCAGATGACTGGGACCTGATGTACGTCGCCATGTATCAGAACACCGACCTCGACAACGATCGTGGTACCGAGTGGTACACCGTTGGTGTGCGCCCGATGTACAAATGGACGCCGATCATGAGCACCCTGCTGGAAGTCGGCTACGACAACGTCAAATCTCAGCAGGCGAAAGAGCGCAACGGCCAGTACAAAATTACCCTTGCTCAGCAGTGGCAGGCTGGCGACAGCATCTGGTCACGCCCGGCGCTGCGTCTGTTCGCCACTTACGCCAAATGGGATGAGAAATGGGGCTACACCAAAGATTCCTCCGGTGACCTGACCTCCTTTGCCTCTGCTGATAGCACCGGTAACGGCATCTTAACCAACAGTCGTGGTAACAACGACGAGTGGACGTTTGGTGCACAGATGGAGATCTGGTGGTAAGCCGATCCTGCATCACCTCTGAATAATGTCTCTTCGGCAGCGGCGGCCATTGCCTGGTTTACGCCGCTGCCTGACACCCCGTTAAGGTCAATACCATGAAAATGACAAAAACATTTACCGCACTTTGCCTGAGTGCTGCGTTGCTGGTGGGTAGCACCCTGCCAGCACAGGCTGAAATCACCCTGGTGCCGCAGGATCTCTCGGCGGCTCCCACTTTCCCGGCAGGCAGTCTGCAACAATTGAGCTGGACGCCACTGGATGCCTCCCGCAACCAGGTCACCCGCCTGACTGACACCAGTCCACAGTTAACGGCTCCCGGCGTAACCGGAGCGATTGCAGCCTACAGTCTGCCTGCCAGTATTGGTGAACTGACGGTGACGTTAAGCAGCGAAGTAAAGAATAACCAGGTGTACGCCCCTAACGTTTTGGTGCTGGATGAAAACCTGCGTCCCGCAGCCTGGTTTCCGAGCCAGTTTTTTACCTATCAGGAACCCGGTGTGATGACTGCCGATCGGCTGGAAGGGGTGATGAAACTGACGCCGGTGCCGGGGCAGCAAAAGATCTATTTGCTGGTGTTTACCACCGAAAAAGATCTGACGCAAACCACCACCTTGCTGGATCCGGCCAAGGCTTATGCCAAAGGGACCAGCAATGCTATCCCCGATATCCCGGATCCTGTTGCCCGACATAGTCGTGAGGGTGAGCTGAAAGTGAAGGTGAAAACCAATTCAGGATCCTCGATTCTTGTCGGGCCGCTGTTTGGATCCTCTGGTCCGGCTCCGGTGACGATTGGCAGCACCCAACCCGCAGCACCGGCCCCGGTCGTTGCCGCGCCACAGCCAACGGTGAAACATGAGCCGATCATGGATGATACCGAGAGTTACTTTAATCAGCGCATCCAGCAGGCAGTGAAACAGGGCAATATCGATAAGGCACTTAAGCTGCTTGATGAGGCCGAACGTCTGGGATCAACCACCGCACGGCCCACTTTTATCAGCAGTGTTAAAGGCAAGGGGTGATGCGACCCCGGCAATGCTGAGTTGCCCCACCTGGTGCGCTACGGCGCACCTTTTTTATGTCTGGGATTTTCCAGCACCGTTCACGGCATTGCGCAATAAATTGCGCCGCTACTGAACCTCGCACCGGGTCGTAGCGGCGCGATTTATCGCGCGAGGTCATGCAGTTAACGTCGTTGGTCAATATCTGCCAGCAGGGCGTTGATATGCGGATCGCTGAATAACGCTTCTAGTGTGACGCGCAGCTTGCGCCGCCAGTTGGGGTATTGATCGGTGGTGCCCGGAACATTCACCGGGGAAGCCATATCCAGCCAGTCTTCCGGCTGTAACCCCAGCAGCGCGCTGTTGCTATCAGCGAGAAAACGATGCATCGCCTGGTTTAACGTTTTACTCATCGTGACAGGATGTTTGCTTGCTGGCAGATAGCCAGCCTGTTGCAGGGTACGCAGCAAGGCCTGTTTCGCTGCCAGGCGGTCCTGATGCAAACCGGCCAGAATCACTTTGTCGGGATACAGCCCCAGCTGGCTGCCAGACGTCAGATCGTCACTTTGCCACCAGCCGCGCAACGTAGGCATATCATGCGTGGTGGCGACTGCCATCGCCTGACGCATCCATTGCTGCGGCGGGCGGAACGCATTCTTTGACGTTTGCTCGAAAAACAGCACCTTGTAAGAATAAACCCCGGCGTCGCGCAATTTCCCGACAATGGCGGCGGGCACCGTTCCCAGATCCTCTCCGATCACCATACAACGATGACGCTGGCTTTCCAGCGCGAGGATCGCCAGCAGATCATCGATAGGGTAATGGACATAGGCACCCTGGGCCGCGCTGCCATCCTGCGGGATCCACCACAGGCGCAACAGCGCCATCACATGGTCAATGCGCAATGCTCCGCAGTCACGCATGTTGGCCCGCAACAGGGTGATCCATGGATCATAAGCACGATCCTGCATCACCTGTGGGTCCATCGGCGGTAATCCCCAGTTTTGACCCAGCGGGCCAAGGATATCTGGCGGTGCACCAACGCTGGCCTGCAAGCAATACAGCTCACGGTCGCTCCAGGTTTCTGCGCCCCCCTGAGCCACACCGACGGCCAGATCACGATACAACCCGATCGGCATTTGCTGCTGCTGACACAGCTGCCAGCAGGCCGCGAACTGCGTCTCGGCCAGCCATTGCAACCACAGGTAAAAATGAACTTCGTTACTGTGCTCGATGGCGAAGGCCCGTACTGCCGCATTGTCAGGATGCTGATACGCTTCTGGCCATTGCTGCCAGCCATAGCGATTGCCATCCTGCGCCATCTGATCCGCATGCAGCGCATCATAGACGCCCTGATGCCACAGGCTTTCTCCCCCGGTAGTGACAAATGTCTCAAAGGCTTTTACCGCCGGATCGGTCACCGCACGCTGCCGGAAATGCCGCCAAGCCAGACGCAGTGCCGCCAGTTTCAAGGCGGTGACGGCACGATAGTCAACCCATGCTGCCGCGCGTGCCAATTGTAATGCCTGCTGTGTCTGGTCTGAATACCACCAGACTTGTGCTTCCCGGCTTTGAATAAAATCTGGCACCGAGGGGACATCGATATAGATAATGTTGAGCCAGCGACGTGACGAAGGGCTGTAAGGGCTGGCACTTTCCGGTATGGCCGGAAACAGGGCATGTAGCGGATTCAGTCCAATAAAAGACCCGCCGCGCTCACCGACCTCGTGCAACATCTGTTTGAGATCGCCGAAATCGCCGATACCCCAGTTACTTTCGGACTTCAGGGTATAAAGCTGTACGCAGCAGCCCCACAGTGATTCACCTTTACGTAGCGCTTCAGGTTCATAACAACGTGACGGTGTCACGATTATTGAGCAGGGCCAGCTGCCGTCACCCACCTTTAAGCGCAACTGGTGGTAACCCTCTGGCAGAGACGGTAGTTGCAGGGGCTGACCGGCGGCACATTGTCCTGTCCAGATCTGTCCGTTCTCGCTTTGCAATTGCCACTCAGCCGGGCGGGTACATGCGGGAGATAACAGCAGCAGCTCGCCGTGACGAAATACCTTTACGGGCGGCAGAGGGGATAATCCTGGGGCAGCCGGTTTGAGTACCGCCAGCAAACGCTGGCGGGTCAGGGTAGAGATCGTTTGCGACTGGCCATGGGCATCGATGTAATCCAGGGCGATAAGGTTTTGCGGTTTCATCGTGCAGCCTGCCAGATACGTTGCTGGTAGTCGCGGATGGAACGATCGGAACTGAACATGCCACAGCGCGCCGTATTGAGGATCGCAGCGCGGGTCCAGGCTTCCTCGTCGGCCCACAGCGCCTCCACCTGTTCCTGCGCTTTCAGGTAGTGGCGGAAGTCCGCCAGTACCAGATAGGGGTCGCCGCCCTGCGGGCCGAGGCTGTGCAGCAGATCGTCAAACGCGTGTGTATCGCCATCGCTAAAGGTGCCGTCTTCCAGCGCAGTCAAAACTTTGTCGAGCTGCGGATCTTTTTTGCGCCAGACCGCAGGCGCGTATCCTTCGGTTTTCAATGCGTTGACCTGCTCAACCGTGTGACCAAAGATAAAGATATTTTCGCTGCCAACCTGTTGCGCAATTTCCACGTTCGCGCCGTCGAGCGTGCCAATGGTCAGCGCACCGTTCAGTGCCAGTTTCATATTGCCGGTGCCGGACGCTTCTTTCCCGGCGGTAGATATTTGCTCCGACAGATCCGCTGCCGGAATCAGCCGTTCAGCCACCGAAATGTTGTAGTCAGGAATGAAGACCACCTTCAGACGGTCTCCCACCCGTGGGTCGTTATTGATGGTATGCGCTACTTTGTTGATGGCATAGATGATGTTCTTCGCCAGCACATAGCCGGGTGCAGCTTTGGCGGCAAACAGCACCACGCGCGGAGTGAGATTGGCCTGCGGATCGCTCACCAGGGTTTGCCACAGGGCAATGATGTGCAGCAAGGTCAGATGCTGCCGTTTGTATTCGTGCAGGCGTTTGATCTGCACATCAAACATCGCCTCCGGGTTGATGACGATGCCGGTGCGTTCGCCGATCCAGCGCGTCAATTGGACTTTATTACGTTGTTTGATGGCGCGGTAGCGGGCGCGGAATTCTGCATTATCGGCAAACGGGGCTAAATCCTGCAACGCATCGAGATTGTTGATCCACGGCTGGCGCAGGGTAGCGCTGATAAGCGTCGCCAGCGCCGGGTTGCATTGGTTAATCCAGCGGCGCGGCGTTACGCCGTTGGTGACGTTATGGAACTTCTCAGGCCACAGCATGTGATATTCAGGGAAGAGATCATCCACCACCAGCTGTGAATGCATGGCGGCGACACCATTCACCGCAAAGCCTCCGACCACGCACAAATTCGCCATGCGTAACTGGTTGCTGTGCACCAGTGCCAGTTTTGCCCACACCGCTTCATCATCCGGCCAGCGGGCGGTAACCTGTTTTTTCAACTGCGCATTCAGGGTGTTGATGATCATCATATGACGGGGCAGCAGGGCGCGGACCATACGCACATCCCAACGCTCCAGCGCCTCCGGCATCAGCGTATGGTTGGTGTAGGCAAAGGTGCGCTGGGTGATGTCCCATGCCTGGTCCCAGCTCAGCTGATGTTCGTCCAGCAGCAGACGCATCAGCTCGGGAATTGCCAGCGTTGGGTGGGTATCATTGAGCTGAATCACTTCGTAATCAGGCAGCGTGGCGATGGCGCGTCCGGCCTGATGATGACGGCGCAGAATATCCGCGACCGAGCAGGCGCACTGGAAATATTGCTGCATCAGACGCAGCTTTTTACCCGCTTGATGGTTGTCATTGGGGTAGAGCACCTTCGTCAGCTTCTCCGCTGTGATGCCCTGCTGTTCGGCGCGTAAAAAATCACCGTCGTTAAAGCGTTGAAGATCAAAGGGTTCAGCATGTTTTGCCTGCCACAATCGCAGCGGCTGGGTCACCCCGTTTTGGTAGCCGACCACGGGCAGATCCCAGGCTTCACCCTGCAAACAAAAAGCCGGTTCCCAGCGCGGCACCCCGTTTTCGCTGATGACTTTTCCCCCTATTGCCACCGGCACCGTCAGCGCCGCGTTATGGCTAAACCACGGATAGCTGTCACGCTGCCAGTCATCCGGTTGTTCATGCTGTCTGCCATCGACAAAGCGCTGGCGGAACAAGCCGTACTGATAATTCAGGCCATAACCGGTGGCGGGCTGCCCGACGGTCGCCATTGAATCAAGGAAGCATGCCGCCAGACGTCCCAGCCCGCCATTGCCCAGCGCCGGATCGGTTTCACACTCCAGTACCGTACTGAGCGAGATATCCCATTGTTTCAACGCGTCATTAATCGCGTCATACCAGCCCAGATTGAGCAAATTGTTACCGGTCAGCCGACCAATCAAAAACTCCATGGAGATGTAGTTAACGTGACGCTGTTGTGTGCTGACGGGCTGGGCTGGCAGGTTCGCCAGCATATCAGCCAGCGCACCGCTCAGGGCTTGCCACCATTGTTGCTGCGTCATGTCGCGTGCATCGCGCAGGCCAAAACGTTGCCATTGCCGTGTCAGGGCGTCGATAAAACGGGCGTGATCAAATTGCTGTGTCATAGCCGGGTTAGTCCTGTAAGTCGCCAGAGAAAATATGCGAGTTAGTTTGCCCGTGTGACCCGCTGTGCTCCTCCTCCTGCGACAAATTCACCGGGGAGGAGTAGCGGGGGGGAGAGGGATGCGGGAATTCTGAAAGCGAGCCAGGAATGTGATAACTGCCGCTTTTGTAAAGATTAGTTAATGAGTTTGCTTGCAATCAGTACACGAATAATCGAACGTGTATGAATAATAATTTCGAAGCGTAAAAAAATAATTCGCAACATGTAAAGGGAGGAGCATGCGACTATGTTAATACCCTCGAAACTCAGTCGTCCCGTTCGCCTTGACAGCACCGTCACGCGCGATCGCCTGCTGCAAAAACTGACTGCTGCTGGCAATTACCGACTGGTGCTGGTCACCAGCCCGGCAGGTTATGGCAAGACCACGCTGGTCTCACAGTGGGCTGCGGAGAAAACAAATCTGGGGTGGTACTCATTAGACGAAGGAGACAATCACCCGGAGCCGTTTGCCGATTATCTGATTGCAGCACTCCAGCAGGCCACGCAAGGCGGCTGCTCGCGTAGCGAGGCATTGGCGCAGAAGCGCCAGTATGTAAACCTCAATGCGTTATTTGCCCAGTTATTTATTGAAGTGACGGAATGGCAAAAGCCGCTCTGGTTGATCATTGATGATTACCATCACATCACCAACCCCGCGATTCATGAAGCGATGCGGTTCTTTTTACGTCACCAGCCGGATAACCTGACAGTGATCCTGCTGTCGCGCAACTTGCCTCAACTGGGTATCGCTAACCTTCGTGTGCGCGAACAACTTATCGAACTGAGCAGCCAGCAACTGGCGTTTACTCATCAGGAAGCGCGACAGTTCTTTGATGGTCGGCTCGCGGCTCCGCTGGCATCCGAAGAGAGTGATCAGCTATGTGATGACGTCGCTGGCTGGGCTACCGCGTTACAACTCATCGCCCTTTCTGCCCGTCAGGGGGCCAGCGCGGCTCAGGATTCTGCGCGGCGTCTTTCCGGTATTAATGCCAGCCATTTGTCAGATTACCTGGTTGAGGAAGTACTGGATAACGTTGATGTCACCACACGTCATTTTCTGCTGAAAAGTTCGCTGCTGCGTTCGATGAACGACGCGCTGATTACCTGTGTCACAGGGGAAGAGAACGGCCAGATGCGGCTGGAAGAAGTGGAGCGGCAGGGGCTTTTTTTACAGCGTATGGACGATTCCGGGCAGTGGTTTAGTTATCACCCATTATTTGGCAGCTTTCTTCGGCTGCGCTGCAAGCGGGAATTGGCCGCAGAGCTGCCGGCTATCCATCGCGCAGCAGCAGAAAGCTGGATGGCGCAGGGGTATCCGCGTGAAGCCATCCATCACGCGCTGGCTTCCGGTGACACCAGTATGTTGAGGGATGTGTTGCTGGAGCATGCCTGGACGCTGTTCAATCAAAGTGAACTGACGCTGCTGGAGGCCTCGCTGAAAACCCTGCCGTGGGAAACGTTGCTGGAAAATCCCCGGCTGGTGCTGCTTCAGGCCTGGCTGATGCAGAGTCAGCATCGGTTTTATGAGGTGAATAGCCTGCTGGCGAGGTTTGAGGAGGAGGGCCGTTGCCAGGTTGATGAGGCCCTGCGCGGTGAATTCAATGCCGTGCGCGCACAGGTGACCATCAATAATGGCAACGCGGAGGACGCCGAACGTCTGGCGATGCTGGCGCTGGAAACCCTGCCCGACAGTTGCACTTACAGCCGCATTGTTGCCACTTCGGTGCTCGGCGAAGTGATGCACTGTAAAGGCGATTTGGTGAATTCATTGCAGTTGATGCGTCAGACGGAGCAGATGGCCCGGCGTGATGAGGCCTGGCATTACGCGCTCTGGAGCCTGATTCAGCAAAGCGAAATTTTGTTTGCACAGGGCTACCTGCAGAATGCCTATGAGACGCAGGAGAAGGCATTTGTGCTGGTGCACGAACAGCATCTGACGCAATTTCCTTTGCATGAATTCCTGCTGCGCATCCGCGCTCAGCTGATGTGGGCCTGGGGACGGCTGGAAGAGGCGGAACAGGCTGCGCGGAGTGGTATCAAGGTGCTGAAAGGTTTTCAGCAACAGCAACAAATCCAGTGTCTGGGTTTGCTGGTGCAATGTTCCCTTGCGCGCGGCAACCTCGATAATGCGCGTAGTCATCTCAACCGGCTGGAAAATCTGTTGAACAATGGTAACTGGCACAGTGACTGGATCACCAATGCTGACGAGGTCAGAGTCATTTACTGGCAGATGACTGGCGACAAACAAAGCGCCAGCAACTGGCTGCATCAAACCGCAAAACCGGAGTTTGCCAATAATCATTTCCTGCAAGGGCAATGGCGCAATATCGCCCGGGCGCAGATTCTGCTGGGCAATCTGACCCATGCCGAAGTGGTACTGGATGAGTTAAATGATAACGCCCGCGCATTGCGGCTGATGAGTGACTTAAATCGCAACCTGCTGCTGATGAACCAGATCCATTGGCAGACCGATCGTAAAGCCGACGCGCAGCGAACGTTAATAGAAGCACTGCAACTGGCGCGTAGCACCGGTTTCATCTGCCACTTTGTCATTGAGGGCGAGATGATGGCACAGCAGCTACGCCAGTTGATTCAGCTCAACATTCTGAATGAACTGGATAACCATCGGGCACGACGCATTCTTGATGAGATCAATAAACATCATCGGCATAAGTTCGCTCATTTCGATGAAGGTTTTGTCAGCCGCCTGCTGAGTCACCCTGACGTACCGGAGCTGATTCGGACCAGCCCACTGACTCAGCGCGAGTGGCAGGTACTGGGGTTGATTTACTCAGGTTACAGTAACGACCAGATTGCCGGTGAACTGGATATTGCCGCCACCACCATTAAAACGCACATTCGAAATCTGTATCAGAAGCTGGGGGTGTCCCATCGCTCTGATGCGGTAAACCAGGCGCAATCAATGCTGCGCATGATGGGGTATGTTTGATTGTATGGCCTTCGGTTGAGGATCCTGAGCAACGGCAGGGGCGATAACCAGGGCGTTGCTCTTGTTGTTGAGGGTCTTCAATACCGGTTGTAACTCCCGCAGGACCTGATCAAGACGCTGCATGTTCGCCACCATTTTCTCGTAAGCCGGAGAGCCGGGTTGCAGACTGCGCATATTGCGGCTCAGTTCCCGTAACGTTTGCTGTGTTTGTTCCGGTAAGGATTTCATCGCCTCACTGCCCATAAACAGGTTGAGATTATGCAGCGCCGTTTGCGACTCACGTAAGGTGAGTTGGCTGGCTTTGAAGGTATCCGTCGCCTGTGTCAGCAAGGGGTTAAGCGGCAACGTGTTGAGTTTATCGAGCACCGCCACCAGTTTTTGCTGGATCTGACCCAGCCCACTGTCCATGGTTGGAATAATTTCGTAGCCTGCCAGCGTGGTGAGACCGGTATACGGTTCCGCTTGAGGATAAAAATCCAGATCAACATACAGCGAGCCAGAAATCAGGCTGCCGGTTTTCAGGGTGGCGCGCAGGCCATTCTTTTTCGCTTCCTGAAGTCGTTGTTGCAAATTGAAGTTTGTCCCCATACTGCTGACAAAGCGTTCGGGTTCAATACGGATCAGCAAGGGAGGGCGATAATTACGTTGCAGATCCTGCACCACGCCGGGTAAGAAGAACGGTACCTGCGCGACCGTGCCAACGCGCAATCCACGAAACTCAACGGGTGCGCCTGCTTCCAGCCCGCGTACCGAACTGTTGAAAAACAACAGATAATCCACGTGCTCGGTATAAAGCGAATCCTGAATACTGTGCTGGTCATTAAAAAGCGGGTATTCCGCCCTATTCTTTGCCGGGCTGCCATAGGGCAAGCCGTCGGGGACATCAAAACTGACGCCACCGCTCAGTAAGGTGGTGAGGGAACTCATCTCCACCCGCAGACCGGCAGCCGACATATCGATAGCAATGCCGCTGTCCTTCCAGAAACGCACATTCGTCGTGACCAGACGATCAAAAGGGGCCGAGATAAACAGCTGATAGGACATCAGGCGCTTGTCCGTATCGAAGTGGTTGCTCTCCACGGTACCAACAGGATAATGCCTGAAAAGGACCGGATCCCCTGCTTTGAGCTGGCCAGCTTTCTCACTGAAAAGGGTGACTCTGATCCCAGGGGCGTTGGCGGCGGCGGGGGGCGGCGTGTCTCTCAGCGCATAGCTCGGGGGTTCTTGCCCCTCAGATCCAGGTTGTAATTCTATATAAGCGCCTGACAGTAAAGTACCCAGCCCGCTGACCCCCTGAAAACCCACCTGCGGTTTCACCACCCAGAAAAGGCTGTCGCCATGCAGCAATGTCTCCATGCCTTCATGCAGGCGCGCTTTAATCTCAACATGCTGGAGATCATCCGATAACACCGTGCTTTCGACCTGGCCAACCGTAATGCTGCGGCTTTTGATCTCCGTTTTTCCCCCCTCAATTCCCTCGGCATTGTCGGTAATCAGGGTGATTTCAGGCCCCTGATGGCTGAAGTGATAGTAGATAATCCAGGCACCGATCACCAGGGTGATAAAAGGAAAAAACCACACCGGAGACCAGCGTTTAATCTTATTAACGGGAGTAGTCTCGTCATTGTTTTCCATTATGACTCAGCTCATCAGCATGTGTTAAAAGGACTCAGGAGGTCACACTGATTATAGAAAATATTACCTTATCTGATTCCCATGAAAAATGACAATCGGAAACCCCATCACAGAAATAATTAAAATAAGAGAGAGTTGCCGCCTGGCTTAAATACTGAAAGCGAGGCAGGTAACAGTGGTAGTGCCAGCCATTTCTGACAGGGAATAATTTTTTATTGCTATACTTTCTTCAATTATTCACAACGTCTATATTTATCAGCAAGCTGGTTTGCTAACGAGGCGGATATGTTTCTAAACTACTTCGCGCTGGGCGTTCTCGTCGTTGTATTTCTTATTATTTTTTATGGGATTATCATTCTTCATGATATCCCTTACCTTATTGCAAAATCACGTAACCATCCACATGCCGATGCTATTCATGTTGCCGGTTGGGTTAGTTTATTCACATTACATGTTATCTGGCCCTTTTTATGGATCTGGGCCACGTTATATCGCCCGGAACGTGGATGGGGAATGCAAAGTACCAATGAAAGTCTGGAGCTGCTTAAACTGCGCGTGACGGAACTGGAAAGAAAACAAGGTATAATCAACCAGCCGCCTTCGGAGTAAATCTATGGATTTGCTGATTATTCTGACTTATGTTGCTATCGCATGGTCGATATTTAAAATATTTAAGATACCGGTAAACAAATGGACCGTACCCACAGCTGCGTTGGGTGGGGTTTTTATCGTCGGTGCCCTGATATTGTTAATGAATTATAACCATCCTTATACCGAGCTGGCGCAAAAAGCTGTTGTTGCTATTCCAATCACTCCCCAGGTTACCGGAGTCGTTAGTGAAGTGACCAATAAACAAAATACGTTAATTAAGAAAGGTGAGATGTTATTTCGCCTTGATAACACCCGCTACCAGGCGCGGGTAGATAGATTACAGGCGGATCTGACCACGGCGATTCACAATACCCAAAGCCTGAAAGGGCAGCTGGATGAAGCCATCGCCAATACGCAACATGTCAGTGCGGAGCGAGACAGGTTATACGAAGATTATCAACGTTATCTTGCGGGGAGCAGGGCAAAAGTAAATCCTTTTTCCGAAAGGGATATTGATAATGCCAGACAAAACTTTCTGGCGCAGGATGCCCTGGTAAAAAGTTCCCTGGCTGAACAGGCACAAATTAAGAGCCAGTTGGATAGCCAGGTTAATGGGGAGCAATCACAAATTGTCAGCCTGCGAGCTCAGCTGACTGAGGCCCGATATAATTTAGATCAAACCGTCGTTCGTGCCCCAAGTGATGGTTATGCCACACAGGTGCTTATCCGCCCTGGAACCTATGCCGCCGCTTTGCCATTGCGGCCGGTGATGATTTTCATACCGGATCAAAAACGCCAGATCATTGCCCAGTTCCGACAAAATTCTCTGTTGCGCCTGAAAGCCGGTGATGAAGCTGAAGTGGTCTTCACCGCGCTTCCCGGCCAGGTTTTTCCGGGAAAATTAACCAGTATTCTTCCTGTTGTGCCGGGAGGCACCTATCAGGCGCAGGGCACGCTGCAATCGCTCACCATCACTCCCGGCAGTGATGGGGTGCTGGCAGTAATTGAACTGATACCTAATGCTGATGTTGATACCTTGCCAGATGGCATATTTGCCCAGGTTGCTGTTTACTCGGATCACTTTTCGCATGTTTCGGTGATGCGCAAAGTGCTGCTACGCATGACCAGTTGGATGCATTATCTGTATCTTGATCACTAATTCCCGGCGAAATGATGCTTCTGCGATTATGGTATCTATATAGTGACAAAAAAGCATTTATATGCGATTTTGTCACTATATAGATACATCATGCAGGGGGATCTATGTTGCCAGGAATGCACGCGATTGGAGCAACATGTCGTGAACGACGCAAAGCGCGGGGGTGGACACAACAGGTTGCCGCATCACGCGCAGGAATCCACCGTACTCTGGTCTCTGAAATTGAGAACGGAGTTTATACCGGATCGCTGAAAGCCTTAACCATCTATCTGACGGCCATGGACCTGATGTTAACGGTTCAGACTGCTGGCTTGCCGCAGCTGGATGAACTGGAGGCGTTGTTCGATGATGACTGATCTGCAACAGCTTGCCCGGCCAATACGCCAGATTGAGGTCTACAACGGGGGGGAATACACCGGCAAATTACTGCATGAGCATGGCAGTTACAACTTCACCTATTCCTCGCCGAACAGCCGTCGTATCTCGTTAACCATGCTGCCGGACAACCGTATGAGTTATAACAGCAGCCGGTTGTTTAACATCTTTGAGATGAATATACCTGAAGGCTATGTGCGGTATCACATTGCCGAACGCCTGCGCCGTTATGTGGGTAATATCTCCGAAATGCTGTTTCTCGCACTGCAGCAGGATACCGGTATTGGCGCGCTTTCTTATGTCAGCGATATCGATTTACCACGACCATCCCCGGAAAAACTGGAAGATTTATTGAGATGGGACCACAAAGAGAGTGCGTTTCAATATCTGCTCAATAAATACCTGCTGCAAACTACGATTTCCGGTGTGCAACCTAAAGTGATGATCAGCACTGAAAGCCGGGGCACGGTACTTTATCCAAATCTGATCGCAAAAACCGGTGATGAAGAATATCCCCGTCTTGCAGAGAACGAATTCATCTGTATGTCTCTGGCAAAAGCCTGTGGTTTACCTGTCGCCAATTTCTGGCTTTCAGACAATAAAGAACTGTTTATCATGGAACGTTTTGATATTGCTGGGGATAAGCGGCAGGCGATGGAGGATTTCTGTGTGCTATCGGGGAGAACGTCCGATCATAAATACAGCGGATCGTATGAAACTGGCGCGAAAATCGTCAGTCTGTTTACCCGCGACCAGTCCCAGGTTGAGCTTTACTGGCGCTATGTGTTGTTTAGCTGCATGGTCGGCAACGGCGATGCACATCTGAAGAACTTTTCGCTGGTTTATCCGGCTGAAAGTGAGGCGTCGCCGCGACTTTCTCCGTTATATGATGTGGTAAATACGCTGATCTATCCCACCAACGATAATGATCTGGCGTTAAAGTTGAATAAAAGCAAACAGTTTCCCGACCGCGACAGTTTGATCAAATTCGGACGAGAACTGAAAATTATCAATCCCGCCCATGTGCTGGAGCAATTTGCCGATGTGATCAGCGATCAGCTGGCAAATCAGGCATTGTTCGCTGACTTCCCGGCGCTGCACACGTCCATCAGTCATTCTTTGAGCCGAAGCGGGGCAACCAACAACCTTTTTTTAACCACGGATGTCAAGCGGCCTAAAAAGCGTAAAACAGACTCTTTTTTGTAGCTATATAGTGATAATTCAGTGGTAATGAAAAAAATGTCACTATATGAATACAAAAGATATGTTAATTGCAAAAGGCTCGAGAATCATAAGCTATGAATAAATAAGGTATCTGACAATCAGGAGCAGCCCCTGATGAAAAAAATCATTCTGGTTCCGTCGAATTTAGGGCTGAACCCACTGGGGGAGAATCATATCCCCGGGACTTTTAAGGCACCTGACGTGTTAATGGCGCACGGGTTAGGAAAAGCCTTCGCTGGATATGAAGTTGTGACAATGTCACAGCCCGAGTACAGTCCATTTCCTGAGCCGGGAACCGACATCCTTAACGGCCATAAGCTACGCGAGTTGAATATACGGCTCGCCGCTGAGGTGAGTTCAGCTCAAAACAGTGGCTTAAAACCGATAGTTATTGGTGGGGATTGCGCAATCCTTCCTGGTGCGCTGGCCGGCAGCCGACAACTCGGGCCAGTGGCATTGGTTCATATTGATGGTCACAGCGATTTTCGTCATCCCGGAAACTGGAACCGCAAAGAGGCCCAAAAACCAGCTGCAGCTGCCGGAATGGATCTCGCTCTGGTGACTGGCAGAGGAGAAGCCATTTTAACCAGCTGGCCAGGCATTGAGGGGCCATTGGTTCCGGATAGAGCCGTGATTCAGCTGGGCGAACGAGAATCTCTCGATGAGGGTTATGTCTGGGCAGATATCTTTGCTACCGACATTGAACGAATGACAATTTTCGACGCTTTAAAGCTGAGTGACAGCGAAATCATCACACGAATATACCGTCGTCTTAATGACTTCCCAGGCTGGCGTTATTGGGTCCATCTTGATATGGATGTGCTGGATCAGTCAGAGATTTCGGCAGTCGATAGCCCAGGTTCACCTGGGCTGACATCGCAAAGTCTTACTCACATTGGCCATCGCTTATTTGAAAATCCACGCTGTTGTGGCATCACTGTAACCATCTACGACCCAGACCTTGATCCTTCCGGCCAGCAGGCTCAACTGATTGCGCGGATTATCAGTCAGATCACCAGAATGACGTCGCTACGTGAAATCTGAAAAAAGAGCAGGGTAATGATGGTGAAGTTTTGCCGTAGCGGCGCGATTTATCGCGCATCGTCCAGCCATGATGAGGGAAAACCCGCGTGATAAATCACGCCGCTACGGGCGAGGTGTGGTCCGGGGCGTGTGCGGATATCGTATTTAACATAATCATGATTGTGCGCATCTAATCTGTTACTCCAAAGCGCTAATGTCGTACGGAACAATTTACAGATTTCGTCCCTGAACTAGTCTTAAATTTCCTCAGGCTCAGCTCAGGATGCAGACTTTATGTTGGTGACCATGACAGATAAAGATCTATACCGGCTCGGCATCATTCAGCGCGTTCACGACCGCACGCTGCTCCAGCGCGAAGCCGCACGCCTTCTCGAGCTCACCGTGCGTCAGGTGCAGCGTGTTCTGCGGCGTTACCGTGAACATGGTGCGGCATCGATTGTATCAGAACGTCGCGGGCGTCCCGGCAACAACCGCATTCCCGAAGATTTACGTTGCGCCGCACTGCATCTGATCCGGCAACACTACGCGGATTTTGGCCCGACTCTGGCCACCGAAAAGCTGCTTGAACGACACGGTATTCCGGTCTCCGTCGAGACTGTCCGCAACTGGATGATTTCAGACGGACTCTGGCGGCCACATTCACGTCGTCAGGTTCATATTTATCAGCCACGGCACCGGCGCGACTGCACCGGAGAACTCGTTCAGCTGGACGGTTCCCACCATGCCTGGTTTGAGGATCGCGCACCGAAGTGCTGCCTGCTCGTGTACGTTGACGATGCCACCGGCCGACTGATGCACCTTCGCTTCTGTGATTCAGAATCTGCGTTCGACTATATGACGGCAACGCGGGAGTATATTGATTTACATGGAAAACCCGTCGCATTCTACAGCGACAAGCACGCCGTTTTCCGCGTTAACGGGACGGACGCACGCCGCAGCGGCACCACGCAGTTTGGCCGGGCGCTGCGCGATCTGAGCATCGAACTCATCTGTGCGAACAGCAGCCAGGCCAAAGGCCGCGTGGAGCGTGCCAACCAGACGCTGCAGGACCGGCTCGTGAAGGAGCTGCGGCTGCAGAGCATCAGCTCCATCGGAGAAGCGAACCGCTGGGTTGCAGGCTTTATCGATGACTTTAACCGGCGCTTTGCGCGCCCGCCTAAGTATCCGAAGGATCTGCACCGTCCGGCGGGCCTAACGCAGGAAGAGCTGGACGATATCTTTGCCTGGCAGGACCAGCGGAAATTATCAAAATCGCTTACTTTTCAGTATGATAAAATGCTTTATCTCATTGAACCCTCTGATGCCAATACCCGCATCGCGGGTGAGAAAATCACGGTATTCGAATATCCTGACGGCAGGATCAGCTTTCGTTATGCTCACCGCGAGCTGAGTTATCAGGTTTTTGACAAGCTGTCCTGCGTGGATCAGGGTGAGATCGTCGATAACAAACGCCTCGGAACCGTACTGCGGCTGGCGCAGGAAAAACAGGATGAGCTGGAAGCTGAAGGGAAACGCTCACGCAGCAAAAAGATGCCGCGACGGCGGGCGCAGCAACGCGCACTTGAAGCGCTGAGGGCGATCAATCCGGTGCTGGTCAGCCCGGAGGACTTTGTCTCTGACCTGAAACGCTGATGCCCTTCCCCGGCCCGCTTCAGCGGACACAACGCCACAGGGAGGAAAAATGAGTCAGGAAAAAAAGTGATGACCCTGCAGGAGCAGCTGCGGGCTGACCTGATTGAAATGTATCTGGCAGGTGACATCACAGCGGCAGAAGCCGCGCAGTCAATGGAAGTCTCTCCCCGCCAGTGCCGGCGTCTGGTGAGTCGCTACCGCGAATCCGGCCGGGACGGCATGGTGGATCTGCGCCGGGGTAAACCCAGCAACTATCAGCTGAAAGAAGAGCTGAAGTCTCAGGTGGTGAAGCTTATCCGCACCCGCTGCCGCGGTATGAGTCCGACGGGCGCATGGCGGTTACTCAACGCGGGCTGCGGGCTGAGCATCTCAAAAGAAACCGTCAGGAAGCTGATGATTGCCGAGAAGACCTGGGTAGCCCATCCGAAAGACAAACTCTGACCAGCCAGACTCTGCCCATGCCAGAGATGACACTTTAACTTAGCCACTGAGACGACATCTTAATAATGGATAGACATAATCTATAGAGGCAAAGCTGACCTGGCCGTTCTGGAGATGCGGATGTTCTCCTGGACGGTTCCGCTCGTTTTACCATCAATCAGCTCAGTTAATGCGCCCTATGCTACATAGATGTTATAGGTACATCTTCTGATTAAGATTCTTAACGAACTGACACATAGTTTGTCTTTTGTCAGGTAAATTATTTATTTATAAGTGATTGGGGAATTTAGATGATCATAGCGGAATAATATGCCCCCCCAAAAAAAACACCAGGGAACGGATTCGTCCCGTTCCTCATTTAATCGTTACCGATACAACTTAATATGTGTGGGCGTTCTCGGCTGCCTGGGACTGCTGCTGACTCGTATTGCTGATCTACAGTTGCTGAATCATCCGATGCTGGAACATGAAGCTGATCAGCGTTCGCTACGAACCGTCACTCTGCCCACCAATCGAGGCACGCTGGTTGACCGGGATGGTGAGGCGCTGGCCCTCAGCGTGCCATCGCGTGACATCATTGCCGATCCCAAACGCGTACTGCAAGCTAACCCCGATTTCACCAGTGCCAAGTGGAGCTATCTGACAACTGCACTTAATCTGAGTCCTGAAGTATTACGTGCGGAAATTACCGATAATCCAGACAAACGTTTCCTCTACCTCGGACGTAAAATCGAACTGGGCATTGCCAAAGATATTACAGAGCTGCACCTTAAAGGTATTAGCTCTGTGGACGATGACAGCCGCTTTTATCCCATGAGTGAAGCCGCCGCGCCGCTTTTAGGTATCGTCGGGGCCGACAATACCGGTCTGAATGGGCTGGAAAAAGGCTATAACGCCGTACTTGAGGGAAAACCTGGTAAAGAGGAATATCGCCAGGATGGTGACGGTCATATCATTTCAATGATTGATTACGAACCTCCACAGTCACCGCCAACGGTGCAACTCAGCATCGATAAATTCGATCAATATACTCTCTACAGCGCGTTACGTGATGGCGTGCTATTGAATAAAGCCGATTCGGGTGCGGCGGTGTTGGTAAAAATTGACACCGGTGAAATTCTGGCAATGGCCTCCTATCCCTCATTTAACCCGAATAATTATGAGAGCGCCTCCCCTGCTGATATGCGTAACACCGCCATCAACGATAGTTATGAACCGGGCTCAACGGTCAAACCATTGGTCGTTCTTGAAGGGCTGGAACGCCATTTAATTAATCCGGATTCGGTTATCGATACCTCCCCCTATGTGGTTAACGGCCATGTCATACGTGATGTGGGGCACTGGCCGCGCCTGACGATAACAGGAATTCTGCAGAAATCGAGTGACACCGGGGCTTCCCATATTGCGCTGGCGATGCCTGCTCAGGCCATTGTCGATACCTATCAGGCGTTTGGCTTGGGTAAACCAACAGGGTTAGGTTTGACGGGTGAAAGTGTGGGTTACTTCCCGTTGCATCGCCAGCGTTGGGCTGATATCGAACGTGCGACATTCTCTTTTGGTTATGGTCTGCGGGTCACGCCACTGCAGATTGCGCGTGAGTATGCAACGCTTGGTTCCTTCGGCATTTATCGACCGCTTTCAATTACCAAAGTGACACCGCCGGTGATGGGTGTTCGGGTCGCTAATCAGGCCACAGCCCAAATCGTCGTTCATATGATGGAGAGTGACGTTTTACCGGGTGGATCGGGATTACGCGCGGCAGTACCTGGCTACCGTCTGGCAACGAAAACCGGTACGGCGGAAAAAATGGGTACCGACGGTAAATATGATGGCGGTTACATCAACTATACAGCGGGTGTTGCGCCTGCCAGTCATCCGGATGTGGCTCTGGTCGTGATGGTTAACCACCCCACAGCAGGCGATCATTTTGGTGGTTCTGTCGCGGCCCCCATTTTCGGCAAGATCATGGGGCCGGTGCTTAAACATATGAACGTGCCGCCAGACGCAATTAACCTGAAATCTTCCGCAACTTCTTCCTGAAGTTAGTCAATCAAACCAGGAAAGGCGCGCGGCGTTTGACAGCCGCCCTTTTCTTGCTGCTTATTTTTTGACCTCCCAACCAATCCATCAGTACAAATGCCCTGAAAAACACGTCATAACGTAAGGATTGCGTAAGCCTATCGATCATAAGATCCCACCTTGTTGTAATTTTTGAGACAGTAAATGTAATAAAATATTAACAGGAGGAGAAAATGGTAGGGATTTCTACGTTAGGTATAGGCTCGGGGTTAAAACTTGATGAGATTCTCACCAAGCTAACCACTGCGGAGAAACAGGTTTTAACCCCTATTTCAAAGCAGCAATCAGCAGCGACTGCCAGGCTTTCTGCCTATGGTTCGCTGAAAACAGCAATCCAGAATTTTCAGACAGCTAACAGTAAGTTGCAGGAAGCCGGGCTTTATACCCAGACCAACACAGTCAGCAGCTCCACAGCGTTTAGCGCCGATTCTGACGGCAAAGCGATTCCGGGAAAATATACCGTCAGTATTACGCAACTCGCGCAGGCACAGACCCTCACCAGCGCGGCAAAAAATGACACCAAATTGCCAGCTGGCAGTGATGCGGATAGCCGGACGCTAAAAATTTCCATGGAGGATGGCAAAGAGCACAACATTACCCTCAGCAAAGACCAAACCTCACTTTCAGCACTACGCGACACCATCAATAAGGCCAATGCGGGTATCACTGCCAGCCTGATTCGTGTCTCTGATAAAGAGTATCGTCTGTCGTTAACATCAACCGAAACCGGCACCGGACATGCGGTGAAATCCATTGCGGTCACGGGTGATGATACGTTACATGGCTTTATTGGTTACGATGCCGCTGCCAATAGTAACGGGATGACACAAAATGTCGCTGCGAAAAATGCGCTGTTCAGCATTAATAACGTCAGCATTGAAAATAGCAGTAATGTCATTACGGATGCGGTTGAAGGTGTCACGCTTAAATTAAATGATGTGACCACTGGCAACCAGGTCCTCACGGTTAGCAGTGACAGTGCCAAAGCAAAAAACGCAATTTCTGATTGGGTCACGTCGTATAATTCGCTACAGGACACAATAGGAAATCTGACCAAATACACACCGGTAGATGCGGGTCAGGATCAGGACAGTAAAAATGGTGCTTTGCTGGGAGATGGAACGCTGCGCATTATCCAGACGCAATTAAAAAGTATTCTGGCTAATAGTTCCGGCTCCACCACGTTCAAAACCATGACCCAGGCGGGCATCACTTCCGACCCCGTGAGCGGTAAACTCAAACTGGATGAGGACAAGCTCAGTAGCGCACTCTCCGTCACCCCGGAGGCTGTCCGCGATATTTTTGCCGGAGATGGGAAAACTACCGGGGTAGCGACGGTGCTGGCCACCAGCATGACTTCAATACTGAGCAGCAAAGGGGTGCTCCAGGGGGCAACGGATAGTATCAGTAAAAAACTTAATTCGTTGACCGATCACTATAATAAAGCCACTCAGAAAATAGACAATACTATTGCCCGCTATAAAACTCAATTTACTCATCTGGACACAATGCTCAGCTCACTCAACAGCACGAGTAGTTATCTGACCACACAGTTCGAAAATATGACCAATAGCAACAATAAATAACTCCCAGTGACCCGGAGATGCCGGGTCACTTTATTCCCGGCTTTTTAGCCTGACGCTATTAAACACCCGCAAAATGTATTCGCGCTGCAATTCCCGCGTTGCCTCCTGCAAGCTTGTCCCGCCTGGTACACGTGTGGAGCGCACCAGTGGAATATTTTACCCGTCGCTACCAGGTCGTGAGATCACGCAGATAAAAAATCGGTCCAGCTGGCATTTGCCTGCTGGGCCGATGTTCATCTGTTACGATGGCAAGTTTGAAACTGCGCGGCATGTAGCGCTTTTATCTGACAATAAGTCATATAATTAACGTCAGTTAATGACCATCGTGAAACGGAGTTCCTATGGATATCAATCCAACCCTATCGGTACGTCCAATATCGGCTTCCGCCATGCCAGCTGCAATTAAAAGGCGCAAATTGGCCAGTCATCTGCAAATTGTCCAGCATGCCCCTGCTCAACCAGACAGTAATACCCCCGTCCAGCGTAAAACTGCGCTCAGAATAATGAGTGAGGACACCAAAAATGTCTGCCTGAAGGCGCTGATGACTGATTTTGCAACCCACTGGAACAACGTCCCACAAGTGGGGAGCAGGCAAAGCCAGATGGAAAATTTGTTGTTTCAGTTCGAGCGACATGAAATTGGTGATTTGATGGGGTATCAACTCAGAGAAGTGTTGTTGCTGAATGAAATAAAGGTCAGTGTCTCGGCAGCAGGTGATTCACTGGCGACAGTTAAGGCGGAAGTTTCTGCTGAGGAACAGTTGTGGTTTGAAACGTACAGTAAAAAAAATCCTTTAAAACAAAGGCGCCCAGCCACCGGCTGGGTCAGAACCATGCTGAATGCGGAGGGATGCCCCAGGCTCAGGCAACCCGCCATGCGGCGTGCGTTGCTGAAAATTGGTGTAGATGTGATATCCACCACGCTTGTTGTCCTTCTTCGCGATCGCAAGGTAGTACTTTCCGATAAACCAAAGGCGCAGGTTAAAGCGTTGTGGGAAACACTTGCCAGCGAAGACTGTGTGATTAGTCGACTGGTTAAGCTGCTGAATATGGCTGAATATCAGCAGTTAGGATTGCAGGATTATCAGTTACAGAAAGCCCTGGCCGTGAATGACCATGTGATGAAAAGCGCACTTTCCGTTTTTAACGCCACCATCAATAACGCTCAGCAGCGCTGGTTTGACACATGGTTTACGGCCAATCGAAAAAAACTCAGTAACCAAACCACGTCCGGTGCACTGGTTGTTTTGCTGTGTCAGGGGCAGCGTCCGTCTCTGGGGTCAGGGCAGCTGTGGCTCCTGTTATGGAAAGCAGGCGTGACTTTGGGATTCGGCAGCGTTAGCCTGGCGCTCAGCACGGCCACTGAGAGCATGGCGGTTAACCTGACCGATGAACAAAAGAAAAATATTAAGGAGAGCTGGGATCGCCATGTCCAGCAGGGAGGGAGGACGCTGGAGAAAATAATGGGGCTGACGATGATAGAGTGCAAAATCAATGCGGCTCAACTGTCGTTTATCCTGAGCAACGCCGGTGTAGAGGTCAACCCGACGAGTATGTATCGTGCCGGTCTGGCTGCCAGAACACCCCGCCCGGCCCAGGCGGTGATTGAGTGGGCAACTGTCGCCTGGGAACACATTATCAGTAAAAAGCGATCACCGTTTCCTAATCAGGAGAAGAAATTCCAGGTGTTAGAGATGCTGAACCTGGAGGGGTGTCCGCAGGCGTTAAATGGGATGAGTACTCCGGCACTCCTGCGCCTCATGTGGGAAATTGGAGCAGATGTCTGCTTCATTACTTTGAGTATCGTGCTGGATATCATTGCCCGTCAATCGACAGCTGCCACATCCGACGTTACCGCCTCCTCTACCGTCACAACCACAACACCACAGGCTGACAACCCATGGCTATCCGCAGCCGTCCCGGACGAATTCGGCTATCGGGAGGCACACGAGTGGGATGGCCTGATCGAGACTGAACCCACGGAATAACCACTATCCTGCATTGACGCGGGCATTTTTCCTCCACCAGGCACGGAATCCTTATGAATAGCCAGACAACCCTATTGATCTCACCCTTTGTACCAACGGCAACGCCCCCTGTGATGCTCTGGCAGACGGTTTTATCTTCACAGATTGCTTTTGTCAGCCAAAGCCCCCTGAATTTTACAATGTCCCCGCGCGCTGATTATCCAAATAATCCGGACAGTGCGGAAGAATATGAACGCTGGAGAATTGACTGGCTCAGGACAAACCTGAAGGCTGTCGGCTGCAAGACGACTGCGCTGGATAAACTGATAGCGCTGCAAAAAATGCCGGGTTATCAGGGCTGTAGCATGAGGACCCTGACACGCCTCCTGAAGCGAGTGGGGATGAAGGTGAGTTATGACACAGTGAAGCTGGCTCAATTGGCACACCGAACAAAAATCACCGATACGCAGCAAACATGGTTTGATGGCAACTGGAAAAAGGCCTGCGGTTTATCTAAGAAGGAACGGCTAAGAAGCCTGCTCAGTCAGCCAGGAAGACCCCCTATCAAGCCACCTGAACTTTGGTTATTGCTTTATAACGCAGCTCAGCCTACAGGAATGACAACGGTGCGTAATATGCTGGCGGCAATGACGGTCAACATCAACCAGGTGCAGATTAAGTTAGTGAATGATACCTGGCATAGCCTTGACCATCGCCACACCACCAGCATGGTGCCCCACCTGATCAGGTTGCTGCTGCGGCTCGAAAACAAGTCCAGCCTGCAACCGGTTGAAGTCATGGTTGCCTTGACGGAAGGCAATGTCGAGGTCAACTCCACGGCGATGGGACATGCCGCCGCCGCCGCGCGGGCCAGGTTCACCCAGGCTGATGTGGAGTGGATAAAGATAGTCTGGCCGGGCATCAACAAAGAAGTGCCGCAATTTATGCAAATGGTGGAATTGCTCAACCAGTATCAGGATCTGGATGACATGACACCTGGCAAAATGGTGCGATTGCTATGGGAGATTGACGAGTATGTCTGTCCGGCGATCATAGGTCATGCACGCAATATGGTCATGCAACAACGTAATGGTGTTGTCGTTGTCCCTGATGACCCGGTTCCTGAGCTTATTGATCTGGAACCTGAGTTAGCGATGAGCCCCCCTCCTCCTGTTGCAAAACCAGCCTCACCCGTCCGATTTCAGTTACCAGGGCAAGACGAACTTTTCCCTGTTAAGGAACAGGAGTGGAAATGGCAGTTGGACCAGGAACTGGAACCCTAACCACCCTACAGAGAAATCTTTATGTATAGCCCATCCACATCATTCTCTGCCGTAGCAGGTCCAGCTACTGCTGACTGTTCGCAGAACCTGTTCAACCCAACTTTCACCATCACCACCGTGTGCCAAAGCCCGGAACAACTTTCCGGGCCACCGGTGAAACAAGGCCCCACCGCAGGGTTACTGGAGCTGCCAGGCCTGATTGCACGGTACTGGGAAACGTTTATCAATGAAAACGATGTGGTCACTGCCCTGGAAAAATTATTGTTTCTGCTGAGCGACAAGTTCCTGCAAGAAACACAAACATCTGAACTGCTGATCATCCTGAATAACTTCGGTGTGTTGGTAAACAAAACCACGTTGCCGCCTGCTCTGGCGGTCGCTCGGGTAAGGCTCGACGCGTATACCCAACAGTTAATCGAGACGACCTGGGACAGAATTGCCTCAGAATGCAAACTGGCAGGCAAGAGCGATCGGTTGAAGTTACTGCTCGACGAACTGAGTTATCTGAATCTTAACCCAGCGCAGATGCGGCGCGTTCTGCTGGAAATGAAAGAAAGTCTGAATGTCCCGATGTCTAAGCTCAGCCCTCTGATGAAACCGTTCAAAGTGACGCTGTCAGAAAAAATGGAAAAGTGGGTCAAAGAGAATCTCAAAACAGCGTCTCGCGCAGGCAAGCCGCTGGATATATTGATCGCTTTGCTGCAACAACCCGGTTATGAAGATTGCCACTGGGCAGAGCTGAAGTCGGCGCTGGATAACGTCGGCCTGCGCATGAGTGATGACATGATTAAGCTGGCACAGACGGCTTTCCGGACGAAGATCGCCGAACGTCAGCAGCGTTGGTTTGATCGTTGCCGACGTAGAAAACATAAAGAAACCCGGCAGGAATGGCTGATAAGCCTGTTAAGCCAGAATGGTCGACCGGGTATGGATGGGCCACAATTCTGGCTGCTGCTCTACAATGCCGGGGCGGAAACCAGTATGGCAACCGTGAGAAACGTGATGAAACTGCGCGGAATTGCGCAGGATCAGCATATCGCACAGGTTAAATCACGCTGGGATGCCATCAATCGGGGAAAGAATATCAGCAATATCAACCAGCTGATGCTGTTGTTGCTCTGCCTGATACATGAAGACATTCCCCTGCCGCAGTTGCATGACGCTATGGAGCTCGCCTGTGTGCCAGCTGATCGGACCGAGCTGGGACAGATTCACGAGACGGTCAGAACCCACGTCTCACGGGAAGAGGTTGCGAGATTTCGTGTCATCTATCATTCCACCCCCACCTTCGGCACTCCCTATGAACAGATGGTGAGAATGTTAAGTCAGTGTGACAAATTGCCGGAGGTCACCGCCGCCAAAGCGCTGCGTTTATTGTGGGATTCTAAGTTCTATCCCGCGAACTTTGCCGAAGTGGCCAGGGCGCTGGCCGAGGCCCAAGGGAAGGACAGGATACCGGCTTCACAACACGAACAGCTGGATCTGGAATGGCTTGGACCATCAACCCTCCATTTTGCCGCCCTGGAGACGACACCGATTTCATCCCTGGAACAGTGGTATGACGGGCCAGAACAGCAACTGAAATGGCCACGGGATCAGGAGTTGGGCTGATGAGTAGCCTCCCGAAACACCAGCGGCAAATACCCTGATGCCTCAGCGCTGACCAGCACAGCACCGTCACGCATGACAAACGGTATTTCCCCCTGATCAAGACAGGATTGCAGTACCGATAAGGATTCAACCGCAAACACCAGCGCCACCATCCGGGCTTCAGGTGCAGTAACCACTATGCCAAACTCCCTGTTAACCTGTTGCGGGGTGATCACCCGGATGCGCGTCCGCCCCCCCTGCAACGCATAGCCCGCGCCGCTGCTATCCAGCCCCGGCTCGCTGGCAAACAGACGGGCATACAGCGCCATCCCGGCCCCGGGATTGTCAGCAGCCAGCACAAACTCGGTGATGTCCTTCACCCCGTTCGGATGCTGCTGCCACTCCGGCTGCCATACCGCCTGTGGTGTCAGGTGCTGGCAGAAAAAGCTGAACCCTCCGGCAACTGCACTGGCACGCAGCCGGGTAATACAGAACCTGGCATTACAATGTTCACCATCAGGCAGGGTCACTTCGCGAGAGAACATCGTCGGTGGTTCCCCCTCCAGGTGCAGCGCCTTCAGTATCTGCCACGCCTGCCGGGCATCGGTAGTTTTCCACACCAGTCCCGCCAGACCAATCGTCACCTGCCACAATCCCCGGCTGCCAGTGGCGCGCGTCGGTTCATAACCCAGCAGTTCCAGATAGTTTTCGCCAAAAATCGCCAGATGGTTGCTGGACCCCATGCTGTGATGCCCGCGCGCCAGCAATTGAAACCCCATCCGGGTAAAACGATCACAGGCCTGATCGAGTTGGTCATTCACGTTAATCACCGCGTGATCAAAACGTGGTTTGAGCGGAGAAGTCATGCTGCCCGACCTCCAAAGTAGAGTTCCCGCATCTGCGGATCGTTAAGTAATTTGTCTGCGGTGCCACTCATGGCGACCTTGCCCAGCGCCAGCACATAGGCACGATCCGAGATATGCAGTGCTTCCATCGCATTCTGCTCCACCATCAACACCGTCACTTTTTCCTGATGACGGATAGTCTGAATCGCGCTGAATACGTCACTCAGCATTTTCGGTGACAGGCCAGCAGAAGGTTCATCCAATAACAACACCTCTGGTGCGGGCATTAACGCACGCGCCAGCGCCAGAATTTGTCGTTCTCCCCCTGAGAGCGCTGAGGCTGCCATACGCCATTTGGCCTTCAGCACCGGATAGGTTTCCGCCAGGCTTGCCATGCGTTGGCGTCGTTGTTCCGGGGCAAGAAACTGCCCGCCGGTTTGCAGGTTTTCTGCAATGGTCAGATTGTTAAACACGTTATTTAACTGCGGAACAAACCCCAGCGCACAATCGCGCACTTTGCGGTGTGCCGGAATGCCGCCGGTTTCCCGGCCATTGATGGTGACACTTCCCTGACGCGGAGCCAGAAAGCCAGCAATGGTTTTTAACAGCGTCGATTTACCGCAACCGTTGGGACCCAGCAGCGTAACGATTTCACAGTCGTTAACCTCAAGCGAAATACCGTGCAGGATATCGATGCCTGGGGTGTATCCTGCCACCACTTCATTCAGCGTGATCATACTGCTTCCTTTAATGCAGCTGTGCCGTGGCCGAGATAGGCCTCCAGCACCTGTTGATTGTTAGCCAGTTCATCCGGACGGCAGCTGGCGACGATCTGTCCGCGATCCAGCACAATGCAGCGCTGGCACAGGCTGGCGATAAAATGCATATCATGCTCAATCACCAGCAACGCAATCCCCTGTGCCGCGAGCGTCAGCAGCGTCTCTACCAGTTGCTGGCGCAGATGCGGATGCACCCCCGCCATCGGTTCATCGAGCATCAGCACCTGCGGATTGCCCATCAGCGCGCAGGCAATACCCAGCAATTTCTTCTGCCCGCCCGATAACGCCGCGGCAGGCAAATCTTTCACCTTGCTGAGCAACATGACTTCCAGCAGATGCAATGCTTTCTCTTTATCCTGCCGTTCGATTTTCCGTGCCTGCCGCAAGGCCAGCAGACCACTCCACAAGCCATGGGCGCGCGTTCCGGCAGCCATTACCACTTCCAGCACCGTCATTTTTTCCGGCATCGCCGGTAACTGAAAAGTACGGGCGATACCGGCAGCAATAATGCGATGCGTGGGCAGACGGTCAATGGTGTGCTCTGCAAAACGGATGCTGCCGCTGTCCGCAGGCGTAAAGCCAGAGATGGTGTTCAGCAGCGTACTTTTGCCTGAGCCATTCGGCCCCAACAGGCCGAGGATTTCCCCCTTCCCCAGCGTGAAGCTGACGGAGGTCAACACCTTGTTACCGCCAAAGGCTTTACTCAGGTCAGTGACCTGTAAAATGGGTGTCATGATAAAACCCTCAATTTTTCCGGCAGCAGCCCCGCCGGACGCAGCAGCAGGCAGAGCAGCAAGGTGAATCCGACCAGACCGAGACGTAATGCGCCGGTCAGATCAGCGCTGAAGTGTAAGTAGTCTTTGGCAAACGGAATCAGGTTGTATAGCGCCTCCACCACCAGTACGCCAAGCAACACACCCCGCACGTTACCCAGCCCCCCAATCATCACCATGCTCCAGATCAGGAAGGTTTCCGATGACAGCAGATAATCAGGGCTGGCGTAGTTGGTGTACCAGGCCAGCAACATCCCTGCCAGGCAACCCATCACCGCGCTGCTCATCAGCGCCCGGCATTTTAGCCACGGCAGCGAGTAGCCCATGCACATTGCCAGCTGCGGTTGCTCACGCATCAGGCGCAGCGCGCGACCAAAGCGACTGGCAGCAAAACGCAGGGAAACCACGGTACTCAACACCACGGCCAGCAAAATCACTCCGCCAAACAGCAGTGGCCCGCCGTTCCAGGGCGCGCTAATACCGCCAATCCCCTGTGCGCCGCCGGTTATCTGATCCTCATTGGTAATGACAATGCGGATGATCTCCGCCAGCGCCAGCGTCGCGATGCCCCAGTAATCCGCTGCCAGCTGACGACCCAGCGTTGCCATCAGCAGGCTGACTAACATGGCAATAGCGATACCTGCCGGTAAGGCAAACCACAATGACCAGCCGAACTGGCTGCTCAGTGCCACCGCGTAAGCGCCGATACCGACGAAAGCGATATGGCCGAAGTTGAGTAACCCGGCGTAACCCGCCTGGAGATTGAGCGCCAGTGCAATGACCGCATAGATCCCCGCCAGGCAGAAAATATTCAGGAGAAACTCAGACACGTCGCACCTCACGGTTAAACAAGCCAAAAGGACGCAGCCATAACGCCAGCAGCAGCATGACAAACGAGCAGGCATTGACCCAGGTCACCGGCACAAAGGCCATTTGCCCGTCAATCAGACTGCCGAAATCGACATTGGTGATAAGGGTTTCGGTGATGGCGATCAGCAACGCACCAAACACCGCCCCGAGCGGGTTACCCAACCCACCGAGAATGGCGGCCGCCAGCACCGGCAGCATCAGGTCATTGCCCTGATTAATGTAGGCACTGCCCTGCATCGCCATCATCGAACCCCCGAGGCTAGCGAGCATCCCGGCCACCAGATTCACCACATGCACGATGGCAGTGGCGTTAAGCCCCGATGCCGCCGCCAGTTCACGATTGCTGGCAAGCGCGCGCACCGCCCGCCCCTGCGGCGTCCAGAACAACACCAGCGCAAAGACGAGGATCAGCGACAAGGTAATGATCAGGCTGAACAACCGGTCACTGGAGAGACGCGCACCGGCGAACTCCCACATGCTGCCCATCGGCAGATTAAAGCTGACGGGTGCCGATCCCTCGGCCCCCAGCATCACCGCGATAATCACCATCGACACCGCCAGCGAGCCAATCATGGCGTTGGCGGTGCCACTCTTCAGCAATGGCTGAAACACCCAGTGATGCAACAGCACCGACAACAGGCCGCATAACGCAGCGGCCAGCAGCATCGCCAGCAACAGCGGCATACCGAGTTGCAAACCACCGGCGGTAAGAAACGCGCCGGTCATGGCGTATTGCATATGGGCGATATTGGCAAAACGCACCAGCCCATAAACCAGGCTTAATCCCAGCGCCACCAGCGATAAATCGGCAGTGCGCATTAGCGTATCGAGCATAAACGGCAACATAACGTTTTCCTGCAATCAAGACCGTAAAGGCACGGGTTAGCGCGCCACCAGTTCACCGTTCTGCGCTTTCACGTTGAGATACGGTTGGCTCTGGCGTTGGTTATCGCTATCCAGATCGAGTTTGCCGGTCAGGCCGTTAAAACCTGGTGCGACGGTTTGCATGGCGGTGATCATGGCTGCCGGTGCGCTGCTGTGTGCCTGCTTGATCGCAGCTGCGGCTAGCATGATGCTGTCATAGGCATAGCTACCGTAGACGGAACGCGGTTTCTCTTTAAACTGTGCCTGATATTGCTGGTTATAGGCTTCTGCCGCCTGATTACCGCTGGCTCCGCCCACTTCCATGCCAAGCTGACCATTGGTGTACTGTGCAGGAGAGTCGGCAATCGCCATCGTCAAATACATGCCGTACCACGGGGTGTTGTGCAGGCCAAGTTCCCACGCCTCACGATTCAGGACGATGGCATCCTGACCGTAGCTGGTATACACGTAAGCCTGGGGTTGAGCGCGGGAGATTTGCTCCAGTTCACGGCGGTAAGAAGGCTGCCCACTGGTATACAGCACCTTTGCCACAACTTTGCCGCCAGCGGCTTCAAACGCTTTGGTGAATTGCTGTGCCATGCCCTGGCCGTAGGCCCCATCTGGTGCGACAAATGCCACTTTGCTGTAACCCAGTTTGCGCACATCTGCGGCTGAGAAACGCGCGGAAAGATCATCAAGACCAATCACGCTCCACGAGGTTTTACCGATTTTGCGGATATCGGCACTGGTGCCGGAAATATTGATATGCAGCAGCTGGTTCTTCACCAGGTATTGCCCCACCGGGATAGTGACACTGGAGGAGAAATCCCCTACGACCAGCGGCACTTTGTTGACCTGCGTCAGCTTGCGCACTGCGCTCAGGCCCGTCACCGGGCTGCCTGCTGAGTCTTCCACTATCACCTGGAGTTTTTCACCGTTTACACCACCCGCAGCATTGATCTGATTCACCGCCAGTTCGATACCACGACGCTGATCTTCACCAATGCTGGCGCTGGTCCCGGTGAGCGGCAAAATCGCCCCCAGCGTGATATCCGCCAGCGCGTTATGTGCAACCAGTGACAACAAAACACCCGTAACAGCCGAAAAGGGGAACATCTTTTTCATGATCTTTCTCCAGTTTTCAATAAGTTCCGGCTCTGAGGCCGGTATCTATCCCCATAAAGGGGCCCTGATGTTGGCGAGGTGAAACAAAGTCGATGCAGAAGTGCATACACTTGTGTATTAAGCAAGGGCTGTGCCATACGCCACAATGGCAGGCATGAAGAAGCAGCGGGTTTCTGCCGCTGGTGAGAAAATACTCAACAAATACAACGCCAGTGACCGCAGAAATAATTTTACCTGGCAAACGATCACGGGATTAAAAAACCAATCAGGCAGGATTTATCGTAATGCACAAGTGAATACACTTAAGTCTATTTTGGTGCAGCGCTGTCATTTCATGGTGCAAATAAACATAAGCATGGCGTCTTAAATAAAGCGGGATTGCCCGAGAGGATGCACGCAGAAGTGTATGCATTTATTTGTTGAGTTGCGCCCCGGGACTGTGCTAACAATTTAAAAATAGCGCTGCGGTAGTCACGATGCAGCAGGGAATTAAGGGGACAGCATTGGTCATCGCAAAAAAGAAAATCCGCAGTGCCGACAGCGTAGAAAAGGTGTACGAGAAGGTTAAGCTGCTGGCAATTGACTACCAGTTTCGTCCTGGCGAACGTGTCAATGAAGTCGAGCTGGCGGCGGAGCTGGGGGTTTCCCGCACCCCGGTGCGCGAGGCGCTGAACCGTCTGGCGCAGGAAGGTTTTATGAACTTTGTACCGAACCGGGGTTTTTACTCGCGCGATCTGACGCCAGACGGTGTGCGTGAACTGTATGAAGTGCGCATGGTGATTGAGCAATCCACCTTTCGCTTTGCCTGCCTGCGCGCCAGCGATGAAGATATTGCGCGTACTACCGCCATCTGGGAAAACGTCACCCTTCATCCCCCCGAGTTGCAGGATGCCGACTACTGGGCGCGCATTGCCCAGGTGGATGAGCTGTTTCATATGGAGATTGCCCGTATCGCCCGCAATACCCGGCTATACGAGATGCTGGAGAGTTTAAACTCCCTCAGCCGCTTCTTCCGTCGTATCGATCTGGAAGCCCCGGTACGCCGCAATAACGCTTACGATGAACATGTGGAAATTATTGCCGCCCTGCGCGCCCGTGATATTGATAAAGGCGTCCGCTTAATGGAACAACATATTTCCCTGAGTTCAGAGCATGCTGTGGCGGTGACCAAAGAAGGCCTGGCGCGGATATATTTAAGTCTTTGAAGCATTAATTAGCGGCGGTTATTCACACCGCCATGTTATTACCTATCATATTGCGGGGCGCTATGGGAGATATTTCTCAGGAGCTGATCCGTCAGGCGATTGACTGGCGGCGGGAATTGCATCGCATCCCGGAAATTGGTTTACAGGAAATCAAAACATCAGAAAAGATCGCTGAGTTATTAAGCGGGTTTGGTCTGGAAGTCCATCGTGGTATTGCCGGGACCGGTATGGTGGCGGTCCTGCACAACGGGCCAGGTCCCACTATCGGGCTACGCGCAGATATTGATGCGCTGCCAATGCAGGAACGCACTGGCTGTGACTGGCAATCGCTCCATGCAGGAGCGATGCACGCCTGCGGCCATGATGGACACAGCGCTATCCTGCTCGGGGCCGCGCGTCATTTAGCGCAAACGCGCCAGTTTAGCGGCACCGTCTGTTTTATTTTCCAGCCCGCAGAAGAGAATGCCGGAGGTGGCCGCCTGATGATTGAAGACGGTTTATTCAGCCGTTTTCCGATGCAGTCGGTATTTGCACTGCATAACTGGCCCGGCCTGCCGCTGGGTGAATGCGCCATCAGTCCCGGGGTAATGATGGCATCGCAGGATAACTTCACCATCACGCTACAGGGTAAAGGCTGTCATGCTGCCATGCCGGAACGGGGCGCTGACCCGATTATCGCCGCCTCGCAGCTGGTGCTGGCGTTACAGACCATCGCCGCACGCCGCCTGTCGCCGCTGGAGCAATGTGTTATCAGCGTGACGCAGATTCACGCCGGGGAAGCTATTAACGTCATCCCGGATCGCCTGACATTGGCTGGCACGCTGCGCTGCCTGAGCACCGCGACGCGCGAGCGTTGCTGGCAGCTGATTGACGACTATGCCCGCACTGTCCCGCAGGCCCTGGGTGTCACGGGGAGCGTCGAGTGGGCCTATGGATACCCGGTCACCCAAAACCATGCCAGCCAGGCTGACGCATTGCGCCAGGCCGCCCTCGCGACGCCAGCTATCACCTGTGTGCATGACAATCCACGTCCCTCAATGGCGGCTGAGGATTTTGCTTATCTGTTGCAGGCCTGCCCCGGAGCCTATTTATGGCTCGGCGCTGACGGCACGAGACCGTCCGCTTCGCTGCACAGCCCGGATTACGATTTCAATGATGACCTGATCGCCCCTGGTATCGGCTTGTGGGTGTCACTGGTGGAACGGTCATTACCTTCGCGTTTTTCTGACCAGGAGATGCCCCGATGAGCCACATCCACTTCTTTGGTGCCGGACAGATGGCAGAAGCCATTATCCGCGCAGCGTTACAACGTCACACATTATCTGCCAACCGTGTCACCCTTTCGGACATCGATCCAGCGCGTATTGCACTGCTCCAGACGCGTTATCAACTCACCAGCACCCTGCCGGAACCCGCAGCGCTGGCCAGCGCGGACTACATTGTGCTGGGCATCCGCCCCCAGGATGATCTGGCAGCGGTTGCCGCGCAGATTAATCAGTATGCCGCCCCGAATACCACCGTGATCTCTATCATCGCCGGGGTGACACTGGAGAAACTGGCGGTGCTGCTGGGAGCCACGCGTCCTATCGCGCGCATTATCCCCAATACCCTCACCGATACCGGGCTGGGCTTCAGTGGTGTGGCGTTTAATCAACAGGTTGAGCGCGGCCCGTTGCTGCCGTTCCTCGAGAGTTTTGGCAAGGTAATGCTGCTGGAGGAACGTCTGATTGATGCCTTCACCGCCTTTGCCGTGGCCGGGGTGAACTACGTTTATTACTTTATTGAATCGTTAGCGGATGCGGGCGTACTGGCGGGATTGACGCGCACGCAATCCACCCAGGCGGTGTACGAAAATCTTATCGGCGCAGTGGAGATGCTGAAGCTGAAACAGTGCCACCCGCGCCAGCTGATGGATATCAACAATTCCCCGGGCGGCGTCGGTATCAACGGCATATTTGAACTGAACAAAAGTGATTTTGCTGCCGGATTACAGCAAAGCGTGCTGGCGGCATTGCGCAGAACCACCGAATTATCCGGAAACTAAGCGAAAACGCCCCCGACGGGGGCGTGATTAACGAAGGCGATTAGGTTTACGGCAGCTTATAAGCGATAACGTAATCGCCCAGTTTGGTGCCGAATGAACCGTGCCCACCTGCCATGATTACCACATACTGCTTGCCATCGACCGCATAGGTCATCGGCGTTGCCTGACCACCCGCAGGCAGACGAGCCTGCCACAGCAACTGACCATCACGGACGCTATAGGCGCGCAAGTAGTTATCCAGCGTACCCGCCACGAAGAACACGTTACCGGCAGTGGTGACCGGACCGCCTAACATCGGCACGCCCATTTTGAACGGTAACGGCACCGGAGCGCTATCACGCACCGTACCAATACGTTTTTTCCAGACGATCTGATGATTCTGTAAGTTGATCGCGGAAACAAAGCCCCATGAAGGTTGCAGGCATGGCAGGCCGAACGATGACAGGAACGGATTCAGTTCCACACCATAAGGCACGCCGTACATATGCTGCACACCTGATTCAGAACCGGAGCCCGCAGCCCCATCGGCACCCGGCTCAATCGGGTTGCCCGGACCACGCGGAATCAGTTTGGAGATAAACGGCATTGCCATCGGGTTGGCAATGGCAATCTGACGATCGGTATCCACCGCAATACCGCCCCACTCAAACATGCCGAAGTCACCCGGGAATACCAGCGTGCCCTGCTCAGAAGGCGGCGTAAACGGCCCTTCGTAGCGCAGGCGATGGAACATCACGCGGCACACCAGCTGATCGAACATGGTGGCACCCCACATATCCTTGCCCTGCAATTTCTGCTGCGGACGGAATGTCAGCTCAGAGAATGGCTGGGTTGGATTGAGGTGATCACCTTTGGCCGGACCTTGCGGAACCGGAGTTTCCGGGGCCGGGACCACTGGCTTGCCGGTTTCGCGGTTCAGAACAAAAATGTTGCCGGTTTTAGCCGGGACATACACCACCGGAACGGTGTTGCCGTCTTTGTCGGTGATATCCGCCAGCGTCGGCTGTGAAGGCAAATCCATATCCCACAGATCGTGGTGTACGGTCTGATAGAACCAGGCCAGTTTACCGGTGGAGGCATGCAGGGCTAACAACCCACTGGCGAAACGTTCCTGGTCGGCGGTGCGATTGCCACCCCAGATATCTGGCGTGGATACGCCCATCGGCAGATAGATGATGTCACGTTTGGCATCATAGGCTGCCGGAGCCCAGGAGTTCGGTGAGTTGGCGGTAAAGGTTGCGCCATCCGCTGGCAGCGCATTCGGATCTTTCGCGCCCGGATCGAAGGCCCACACCAGTTTGCCACTGTTGATATCAAAACCACGGATCACACCCGAAGGCTCGCGCGTGGACAGGTTGTCAGTCACCGAACCCGCCACAATCACCATATTATCCGTCACGATCGGCGGAGATGTCGGCTCGTAACCACCCGGATAGGCATTCGGCTGCTGATGTTGCAGATTCAGTTCGCCATGATTAGCGAAAGTCTGGCAACGCTCGCCGGTTTGCGCGTCGAGCGCGAACAGACGACCATCATCCACTGGCAGAAAGATACGGCGAGCACAGCTGGCAGGCTGGCTGGTGCTGCCTTCGGCTGCGGTCGGCATTTCATGATAAGAGACACCACGGCAGGTAATGTGCTGGAAGGTCGGATCCGATTTCAGTTTGGGATCAAAGCGCCATTTCTCTTTGCCGCTCGCCGCATCCAGAGCAATCAGGATCTGATGTGGGGTGCAGAGATACAGCATGTTGCCGACTTTCAGCGGCGTCACTTCGTTAGTGATCTCACCCGGGTCATTGGCTGTTTTGTGATCGCCGGTCTCAAACTGCCAGGCCACCTGCAAATCTTTAACGTTATGCTCGTTGATCTGTTGCAGCGGTGAATAGCGCACCCCTTCCTGGGTACGGCCATACGCAGTCCAGTCTTCCGCCGGAACCGTAGAAGCAGCCGGTGCTTTATCGGTCAGCGGCAGTTCGCCGTTGATTTCCTGCGGATCGTGCAGCGCAGAACCCGCCAGCAACGCCACGTTAGCCAGCAAGGCGACCAGCATCGCACCGAGCGGCTTTTTGTTAGTGGTGGAGAATTGACGATAGCTGAAAGGCAGGATCAACCAGATACCCAACAACACCCAGATATCCAGACGCGGAACCAGCGTCCAGTAATCGCTCCCGGCTTCATGCCAGGCCCAGATAGCGGTCAGCAACAGAATCGCGGCGTAAAGATAGAGCGCGCTGCGCTTTTTCTTCAGCAACAGCCAGCTAAACGCCGCCATTGCCAGACCGCTAATCAGGTAATAAGCACTGCCGCCCAGCGACAGCAACCAGACACCACCAATCAGCAACCATGCAGCACAAAGCACTGAAAAGATGAGTGTTAACAAATTTAAAATTCGGGATGCCCGTGACATTTTATTAACCTTGAAGGAAAAAACGTGACAACTGTAAATAATTTACATCATTAGTGTAAACGTTATCACAAGATATTTACATTATAATTCCGCGCGAATTCCTTCCAAATATTTAAAATAAACATATTTATCAGATAATTAATTGTTATTCCTTCTTTCTGAATTGAAGTTGTCAATATGGGGGATTTGATGAAATGGAGCTTCGGTGGAAACGATATCACTCGTAGCGGCGCGATTTATCGCGCGAAGTAGTGATGGGGCTCCGCGCCCCATCACTCAGTTTGCTCTTTTCAGCGTAATGCGCGTCAGTTCAGAAGGACGTCCTAAACGCACTGCCATGCCCGGCCACAACGCAGTGCCGTTATTCACGTAAAGCTGCATACCTTCTACGGCATAAAGGCCGGAAACAAACCCGCCATTCGGTTTGGCGAACAGGCGATCGAAGCCAGCAATTAAGCCGCCGTGTGTATGCCCGGAAAGCTGCACATCTGCGCCCTGCGCCGCATTCTGACGGGCATTGCGGGGTTGATGGTCCAACAACACCACTGGCGCATTGAGCGGTGCACCCGACAGTGCACGTGCCAAATCCGGCCCCGGCGCACCCCGGCCTGGCGCTGACGCATCCGTCACCCCGACAATCACCAGGCTGGCATCATCTCGTGTCACTACCGTATGGCTGTTAAGCAAGGGGTTCAGCCCCAGCGAGGCCAGGTGTTCCGTCCAGCGCGCCTGTTCAAAGAAATATTCGTGGTTGCCGGTGATGGCAAACACACCATCAGGCGCACTCAGACCCTGCAATGGCGCAACATCATTGCGCCGGTTATTCAGGGTGCCATCAATCACATCACCCGTGACGACAATCAGATCAACGTCAAGCGCCATCGCCTTCTCCACCATCTTCGCTGTCCATTTTCCATTGAACAGTTTGCTGATGTGTAAGTCCGTCAGCTGCAACAACTGATAACCTTCAAACTCAGCAGGCAGGTTCTTAATGTTGAAAACCACATCTTTCACCGGTGGGACGCGTATCGCCTGATGCACACCCACAGCGGCCAGCAACATGGCGATCCCGCCAGCCAGATAGCGTACCTCGGGGGAAATGACCAGCGGATGCCCGACCAGCAGCGCAATCAGCCCCACCGCATCGATGACCACCTGGAGCATCGCGAGAAACAGCACCGCACAGAATGCCCAGTTGAACAGGATAATCACCGGACGCGGCATTTCCGGCGACATGATGCTGCCGGAGGTAAAACGACTGAAAAACAGATACTGAGTAGCAAGCAACACCACGGCGGAGAACAGAATCTTCACTCCGATTGGCAGGGCCAGGGGAGCAATAAAACGCGCGATAACATACCAGCCAGGTATGCTGAAAATCAGGTGAAACATCATGATATTCCCTGGAATTTTAACAAGTTTTAGTTCGCCATTATCGGCTAAAAAAATGTCAGTGGCTTTTCAAAACTGGCGGAATCATCCAGTGGATTATGGGCAGGGCACAACCTGAGGTTGTGCCGTGGTAGTGGTTAACTTATTGATAAATAATACTACTGAGCGGGTGCCTTTTTGCCAAACTTGTTGTAATCCGGCATTTCAACCGGTGTGAATTCCGGGAGTTCCTCAGTAATAAATGGTGCACCCGGAAGTGTGTCCCTGTTCGTCTCCCAAAAGGCCCGAGCAGCATTCTCGTATTCACTCTCAAATTTAAGGGCGATATCCCATATACTCTCACCTTTTATACTGACGTAGTACTGCTTCGGTTGGGCATTAGCCTCAGTCGTTTGCGATGCCGAGCTGGCACTCACTCCTTGTGTCTGCCGTGTTGTTTGTGAATTCTGAGTGCTGGAGGCTGCCGTGGGCTCAGTGGCTGCCGTGGTGCCTTTATTTTCATTAGCAAAAAGTTTAGCGAGTTTATCGTTGAATAATTTCCCACTATTCCCTAAGACCCTTGCCATCAACATTTTTTGACCCTGGTTGAGTGAATTCCAGAAATCAGCCACGTTTTTTATTCCTCCACTTGCCTTATTTCCGGTAAGTACACCTGCAGCTTTCATAAATTTCGCTATCACATCCACTTTACCCTGAGGATATTTAGATATTGCCTGCGCCGCCTTTGCTGCCAGATTCTTTATCGCTGGCGCATTAAGCGTTGATGCTGAACCAGCAAAAGCATTGGTACCCAGCGCAAACAGAGCATCTGTGATATGTTTCTTTTGTTTTTCTGGGTTATCTTCAATAACTGATTTTATTATTGAAGGTGAACAACCCAATAAACTTATACCATAGTTGACCAGTGGTGTTATTTTCATTGCAGGTCCCCATATCGGGAAAAGCGCTAACACAGCCTTTAATGTTTCTGCCCCACGAAAGATGTTGGACTCCCAACGCGTCCAGGTGGCGAAATCGAAATCACTGTCAACATTATCAATGGCGGGTTTTGACAGAATATTTTCGACCTTGCCACTTAGTTTACCAGGAATCAAACCCTGTATCCTTCTGGTAATTTCGTCAGCTTTATTGGGGATCAGGACTTTATCTTTGCGATTATACTCGACTCTGTTTCTAAAGGAAAGGCCCAGGTCAATTTCATCTCTGAGTTCTTTTGGCATTGGTGTGAATAGTGAACTCATTAACCTGTTAAGGTTTACAGGCTCAAAACCAGGATTAATACTAAATATATAACCTTTATGCAGGAAGAGATTTGACAGCGTAGTTCCCTGGAAAACGAGCTGTTGGACATTGTCAAGATCCGCCCTGGTCAGTTTTCCTACCGGACTATTAGGGTGCGTGATATTATATATATCCGCCATTACGTCAGCCGTACCTCTCAACGATTCCTTGATTTTTCGTATGTTTTTAGGATCCTTTAACGCCGCATCTACTTTATCTTCGATAATTTTTAGAATATCCCCATCTTCCATAGCAGTTCTTAAATACCCCGGATAATCAGCTGGCCAGGTAAGGTCACCACCCCATCCTACAATATTTAAGAAAGTGTCTCTATTTTCTTCAATAAATTTCTTCGCCAAACCACTGGCAATATCGATTGGGGTAAATCCTTTTTCGATTTTTTCTCCAAGAATTTTTGCTTTAAGGTAAAGTGCAGGAAACGTACTTGGAATGACATCTGCTATGATACGGTCATTATCAATACGCTCTTCGGCATTCTTCAGGAAAGGGGCCCATCTATAGGCCTGCAGAAGCGCGCTTCTCATCATATCACCAGGCTGATCTGCAATATCAATATCGACATTATCCTCAATGCTTTTTAGCATGTCCTCTTTTAATTTCGTTTCTTTTTCTATTTGTTCATGCCGGGCCTTTGTATGGATATTAATCATCGCCTCCTCAGTGGGGGCGGCCATTGAGACTGCGAATGCGGCCAGTCCAGCTTTAGGGCCGGCAAGCATAGTTGCAGCAGCCGTGGTTAAAATGGTCTGAACTGACTTAGCTATTGTGTTATCCGTCTTGACAGAGTTATCTGTGTTAATCGTGTTATCTGTTTTGATAGTTTTATTTGAGTAGTCCGCCTTACAGGTGCCGGGCATTTTGGTAAAGGGGGTTTTATCTTTATCTGCTGTCTTAACCAGCCCCGTCTTCCCAGCTTTGGGGTCCTTAAACCTCCTCTCAGGTTTGGATAACGTTGGTGGAGCGATGTCCTTTAAAGCATTTGATGCATAGAGGCCCAATGTTGCCTTCTGAACCAGCGTCATATCCGATAAACTTCGCCCGTTCTCAACCCGATCAAAAGTGATTTTCTCCGTGTTGGCGAAGGGATTATGTTCCGGGACTAGCGCTTGCTGGCTTGTCAATGGGCGTTCAGCCAGTTCTTTTTCAATCGTGCTCTGTAATTCCTGAATTTCTGCCGGACTCGGTGATGAAGTCACCTGCTGTTTTTTGGCGGCAAGAAGTAATCGCAAAAATTGATTTTTTTCTATCGTCGGTGAAGTATGTCTATCTTTTGGCTTTGAAAAGTGATTGTTAATATGCTCCTGTAAATTAGCATTATTAACCGCGTTCAGTGGGAATTCTTTGTCAGATACTGTATCTGTCAGGCAGCCATCCCACATAGCATTGACTAATTTCATTGCCTTGTCGCAACATTGAGCATCCCATCTATCGGCCTGCAGTTGTTGAGCTAACCCATAGGTGCCATTTTTTAATAATAACTCGGTCCTTTCCGGGGACGCTTTAACCATACCGGCGATTTTGTCTTTAAAATTGCTAACATCCTTTTTTTCTATTTTGGAAAGAAGGTGGCTATTATTATCCTTTGAAATGCTCTCCCCATTTTTATTGGCAAGAATTAATCTGATAAAATCATTTTTACTTACGTTAGCATTCAACAAAGCATCATAGCTTTCTGCATCGGGCTTGCCACTTTCTTCCCTGACGATATCGAGCACCAGTTGCCTGATATCTCTGTCCCATTTGGATTCCGCCAGTTTCTCTTCAGCATCCATAAGTAAAGGGTGCTCCTGGTAATTCAGAATCTTTACATCTTTATTTTCGTTCAATGTACGATGATTATTTTTAGCATCATACAACTGAGTAAAATTAAGACTGGTATTATTTAAGTTGAGGTCGGTTGATCGCATTATCTCTCCCTGGCAATCGTTTAATAAAATCATAAAAACATTATCCCACCCCTCCTGATTGAGATTCTGTTTTTACTCTTTTTCTATCGGAAATAAACAAAGCAATACCGACAAAATGTTTAATTTATTGATTTATGTCAATTAACCATCATCAATAACAACTTCGCGGTGCTGGTTGCGCGATATCATGTTTATGGAAGGGGAAAGCATCCCCTTATGCGAACGCAATTGTGGCGCGTGATAATTCGCGCCGCTTCAGAATATGACGTTAATGTTTATACGTCGCCAGGTTGTCCTGCTGCATATCCCCCAACCCTTCTGAAGGTTTCAGGTCACAGGCTTTGGGCAGCGTGGTGGTCAGCAGACCGGCTACCACCAGTGAACCCGCCAGCCAGCATACCGCGACATTCTGTCCATAAAGCATGGTCATGATGCCGACCAGGTACGGACCGCAGAAGCCCCCCAGGTTACCGAGGCCATTGATCACCCCGCGCGCGCTGCCCGCAACTTCCGGCGCGGCAATGCGGCCAGGAATTGACCAGAACGGGCTGGTCGCAGCCTTCAGGAAGAAACCACACACCACCAGCGCGATGTAGGACGCCACCACGTTACTGTGCAGGATCACCGAAGCCAGCAGCGCCGCCGCAAAGCAGAACAACGACACCATCACCCACAGACGACGTTTGCCAGTACGGTCGCTTAACCATGAAATCGCGTAAATACCCGCAATGGTCG
Source organism: Pantoea sp. App145 (assembly GCF_047947045.1). NCBI lineage: Bacteria > Pseudomonadati > Pseudomonadota > Gammaproteobacteria > Enterobacterales > Erwiniaceae > Pantoea > Pantoea sp. App145. The sequence goes on along the minus strand of NZ_CP133291.1, from coordinate 185,624 downwards.
CGACAAACGGCAAGGCCGCCAGCAAACCAATCCCCGCCATATTCGATCCGGTCAGGTTTTTCAGAATACTCGGCAACCACAGGGTGTAACCGTAATCCCCGGTTTGATAGAAGAAATTCAGTGCCACCAGCTTCATCAGGCCCCGGTTACGAAACACCGCTTTTAAAGGGGCTTTGGTCACTGACGCGACGGCACGCACCGCCGCACGTTCACGTCCTAGCTCACTGAGCAGCCAGGCTTTTTCCTTCTCAGGCAGCCAGCGCGCTTCTTCTGGACGGTCGCTGACCACCAGCCACCAGATCAGCAGGATCACCGCCGATAACAAGCCTTCAATAATAAACAGCCAGCGCCAGTCCAGTACATTGATGATGTAGCCGGAGATCGGTGCGGTAAACATGCCGCCTAGCGGAGCAAACATCATCACGAAAGCATTGGCACGACCCAGCTCTTTCTCGGGGAACCAGTTACTCACCATGGTTAAGACCACGGGTAACATCCCCCCTTCCGATACGCCCAGTACAAAGCGTAACGCCAGCAATTGATAGTGGTTGGTGACAAAACCGGTAGCGATGGAGACCAGCGTCCAGGCAACCAGCGACCAGGCGATAAAACGTTTACCGCTGCCGTTCACCGCCGTCCGGCCACCCGGTACCTGCAAAAACAGATAACCGATAAAGAAAATACCGCTGACGATACCTGCCATTTGGCTGGTGATTGCCAGGTCCTGATCCATACCACCAGGCAGCGCAAAGCTGATATTGACGCGATCCATGAAGGAGACGATGCAAACGATCAAAATCGGCGCAATAACGCGATACCAACGTGTTCCGGGAATACGGTCCTGCATAATGCCCCCTTCGTGTAGATTCGTTGTTCTGCTATCTATTAAAGAGAGTCTGGATATTATTTTTGCGATCTGAATCACTGCAAATCGTGTTAAGGAAAGCTGTTACACACAGCGTGATGTGGCGGTGGAAAGCGCGTGGTTAAACGTCTGGCGAGAGGCGGGAACAAAATAAAACAACCTGACAGCACGCGTTCCGGCTGCCTTTCACACGCAGAATCAGCGCTCTATCACAGGAGTTGTAACATCAGGTTGTAACAACAATGTTGTATTTGCTCATCAACACCCTTCGATAGTTGAATTTATGTCTCCTCAGTAACATCCAGAGGCCTGTTTCCCCGCGGCTAAAAGTTAAGGATGATATCCACCCCGGAAAGGTCAGGTTCCATATTCCGCTTTCCCTTTATTTCATTAGCGATTTTTTCGTAAGGGTGTTCTATGCAAAATAAAAGCACATTGCTTTTACTGGCTCTCTCTGTCGCCGTATTTGGCGTGATAACCACAGAAATTGCGATTATTGTGCCCGCAACACAGAAAGTATCGTTCGCCAACCAATTATCGGTATTACGTAACGGCAAATTGTGGCTCACCATCGCCACCGTGACGTCAATATTCGCCGCCATGTTTTCCAGCTTCAGTTATGTCGCCGATTATCTGTCAAACATTACGCAGCTGCATAACAATGCCATCAGCGCGATGCTTATTTTATTTGGTGCGTGTGGTTTTATCGGCAATTCAAGGCGACTGACGCTTTTACCCACCGCTGATTTGGTTAATCCCAGCCGTTCAGCCGCCGCCGTGAAGCTACCTAATTGCGCCGTGGTAACGAAGGCGGTGATGCTGCCGAGATGATCTGTTTTCCACATAAGCGTGCGTAATTCCTCTTTATCCAGTGCCGGGATAAAAACATGCAATCATAAAAAAGGCCAGGGTATTAGCCTGGCCTGTCGCATGATTACTGCGCTTTCGCTTTTCGTCGCAGCAGACAAATGATGCCGATAATCGCCAGCACCAGGATAATCCCCCCGATGATGGCTGGCATCATCAGCGGTTGCAGGCGCGCAAGCAGTGGCGGATGGCCACCTTTACGAACCCAGGCAACATCTCCGGCAGTGACGGTCACATTCGGATTGCCGTAGTTTTTCAGCACAAAGTTACTGATATCCGCCACCTGCTGATCGTTCAACTTATCAACATACGACGGTGAGCTAAAGCCTGGCATCAGCACCTGGTGATCGGCGGTATCGCGTTGCACGCCAAACAGAATCGCGGCAATCAGGTTGTTCGGATTGCGCATGCCCGTGGCGGTATTGTGGAACAACGATGGATAAGCCTGATTGGCGCTGCCCGAGCCATCCGGCTGATGGCAACTGGCGCAATTGCCGCTAAATAGCGCCTCGCCATTGGTCAGGGAGAGATTGGCGTTGTTGGGGTTGCGACCACGTACGCTATTTTCGATATCCATCGGTGCGCCCCAGCTGTAGGCCGGTTGCGTTTCACCCTCATCACGAATCGGTGCCGTGCCTTTCAGGTAAACCGCAATGGCGTGCAGATCGCTATCCGGCAGATATTGCAGGCTATGCTCAACCGCTTCTGCCATCCCGCCTGCCGCCTGATTTTTACCCGCGGCACGACCGGTTTTCAGGTACTGCACCAGCTCATCATCACTCCAGCCACCGATACCGCTCACCGGGTCTGAGGTGATATTCGGCGCATACCAGCTACCGAGCGGTCCGCCAGCCAGCGGACGATCCTGTTGCTCCTGCATCAGGAAACCACGTGGCGTATGGCAGGTATTACAGTGCGCCAGGCCGTTAACCAGGTAGTTACCCCGATTCCACTCCGCACTTTTGCTGCCATCGTTTTGCCACATTTTGTCGTTAGCAAACATCATGTTCCAGAAACGCATGCTAAAACGCAGGCTGAACGGAAATGGCAGATCCGTCTGCGGATTATGTTGCTCGACAGCGGGTACACCGTGCATCAGGTAATAATACAGGGCGTGCAGATCCGCATCGGTCATCATGCTGTAGGAGGTATAAGGCATCGCCGGGTACAACTGTGCGCCATCAGCCCGTACGCCATGTCGGACCGCAGCCGAAAACTGGGCTTCGGTATAGTCGCCGATACCACTTTTGGCTGGCGTGATGTTGGTGGCATAAATCACCCCCATCGGTGAAGCAATACCATAACCTCCGCTGAACGCGGTTTTACTGCCCGGCGCGGTATGGCAGGCCTGGCAGTCTGACGCAATGGCAACCTGTTCACCCTGCTTCAGCAGGTTGGTATCAAGGGAATCAGCCTGCGCGCCAAAGGTGACCAAAGCCGCAAAGCCAGTGACAATGAGCGTTTTCATGCCATTGTCCTCATCCGCTGGGCGATATCCTGTGCCGCTTTCAGGCCCAGCGCCGCCATCGTCAGGGTACTGTTGACCACGCTTGCGGAAGGGATCGCCCCGCCACCCGGCAGCCACAGGTTTTCGTGATCAAATGCCCGGCAGTTACCATCCACCACCGCGTCTTTGCCGCTTTTACCCATGATCACGCCACCCATAATATGGTTGTTGGCATTCAGTCCTTTACTGATGGCGAACTCCTTGCCATTAAACAGCTGACCGATATGTTCCAGCTGGGCGTGGGAAACTTCAGCGCCTTTACGCACGTAATCGCCGACATCGTAATAGATATCCGGGCAAGGCAGGCCATGCGGGTCGTTGCGGGTTTTGCTTAAGGTCAGACGGTTTTCCGGGTCTGGCAGCGGTTCGAGACTGATAGAAATATCGACACTGTGGATCGAGCGGTAACGGATTTCCTCATCCAGCGCTTTCCCGACCAGCCCTTTCTTCAGCGCCTGCTGCGTCGCAGCAACTACGCGTGAGATATTGTTAAGAATCATTTTGTTAGCAGAATAATCGCGGCGGAAGTCGCCATCACGATAGCCCACCATGCAGCTACTTTGTGCCGGGCCACGACCCAGCCACACCGGTTCTTCGGTCAGGAATGAGCAATGGAAGCCGGAGTGGTCCATCATGTTGCGTCCCACCATATCCGAACCATTGGCAATACCATTCGGGTTGCCGCCGTTCGCCGCCATCAGCAGCAGACGTGGCGTTTCAATACCGTTGCAGGCCAGCGCAAACGCTTTGCCGGTGGCTTTATGTGACGCGCCAGAGCTGTCTTTCCAGTGCACGGCTGTCACGCGGTTATTACCGTCGGTATCAATTTTGTAAACCACGGCTTCGGCCAGCACCACGGCACCGGCACGCTCCGCACGTTCGATATGGTGGATACCGTTGTACATCGCGCCGATCGGGCAAATGGGTTGGCAGTTATTGTTCCCACAACAGGTAGGACGCCCCTGCCACGGGCGCGTGCTGCGTCCCTGGGGGATGGGTACCAGGTTGTAACCATGCGGGTTAACCACGCTGGCAAAATAATTATCACCGTGGGCGAAAGGCACCATATCCATCGGGTAAGGCTGGCTACGCTCCGACGGCGATTGCATCGCCACATTGTTCGGACCTGCCACGCCAATTTCGCTTTCCGCACGGCAATACCAGGGTTCCAACTCGTCATAGCTGATGGGCCAGTCGCGACCCACGCCATATTTTGACTGCATCACAAAATCGCTGGGGTGATGACGCCAGCACGATGCCGCCCAGTGCCAGGTGGTGCCGCCAACGGTGCGCAGGTAACCCTGCTGAAAGCTGCCAGCATCCGGACCGGTAACATTCACATAATTATTCGGTGGGAAGTAGAGCGGTGCCGGGGCAAATTTCGATTGCGGATATAACCCCTGAAAATCAGAGCCAGCACGGTTAGCAAATGGCATGTTGCGCCAGTTTTCTACTGCCTGCGCACGATCAATACGTAAACCTGCTTCCAGTACCAGTACGGAATAGCCCTGGCTGACCAGCTCATTCGCCATCAAGCCACCCACCACGCCGGAGCCAACAATAACAATGTCTGCTGCAGCATCACCCTGCGCAGAAAAAATCGGTTTTTTCATGATTTTCGTCGTTTTTTATGAAAGGGAAATTTATAGCGAGTCAATCAGACTGCTGTGCTCATCCGGAATCGGTGCGGTCCACCAGATCGGACCGTTACCACAATAAGTCGGCACGATCAGGCCATCGCTGACGGTTTGATACATCAGCGCCTGTTTATAAGCGACCAGGGTGCCGTGGTAGTCATTCCCCACCGTACCGGTGTACCAGGCGGTAACGATTTGGTAGAGGAAATCGTGCAGACCGGCTTTATCGGCCTGATCCAGCAACTGCTGCGCGCTCATGCCGGGTTGCAGCAGCCGCGCCAGCTGGGTCAGACGCGGGCCAAACTGCGCATCACGTTGACTGAATGCCTGAAAAAAACGCGCGGCCAGCACAGTATCCAGATGCTTATGTTCGGTGATGGCCTGGGAGATGCTGATGAACTGCTTTACTGCAACGCTGGCACTGAGGACGCTGGCGGCGAAAGCCCTGCCCGGCAGGGTGGCGACCGCGCCGGTGAGCGTCAAACCAAGGGTCGCAAAGAGAAATTCCCTGCGAGTGGAACCGGTTCCATTTTTGGTTACAGAAACGGTTTCAGTTGGAATTTGTCGTTTCATGGGTTACCTGATGTTAATGCGAAAGGAACAATAAAGTTACGGGTAACATCCTACCGGTTAAGTTTCAAAACTGTTATCAGGTTTTTATAAAACACCTCATATTCTCAGGGGGAATAGCACTAAATGATAACCCATTGTGAAATCGATTAATTAACAAGCAACGAATGAGTAACAAATAAGCACCATAATCAATCCGCGATTCATTTTGTTACACAGCGGGCTGAATACTTCATCTTTTCTCCCGGATTGTATGGCGGGATAGAGGTTTAGCGCATTAACAAGGAGTTGCTATGGATCGTCGCCACTTTCTGACCGGGCTTGCTGCCAGCGTTTTCGTTGCGGGGCATACCCGGTTGGCTTTCGCCGCACCGACAGTTTCACGTGCGGTCATTCCCCTGTGGCAGGGGGAACCGCCCGGCGGTGGCGGGCCGACTGGCAACCTGATCATTTCCGCAACGGGTGCTCAGCGCAATATCGCCCTGCCCACCCTGACGATGATCAGGCCCGCGGTTCCGCGTGGTCAGGCCGTGCTGATTGCTGCGGGCGGTGGCTATAAACGAATTGAGATGGGTAAAGAAGCGTGGCCTGCCGCTGAGTGGCTGGTGGCCCGGGGTATCACTGCCTATGTACTCAGCTATCGTCTGCCGGGTGAAGGATGGAAAGATGGCAACAGGGTTTCACTGCAGGATGCGCAACGAGCGCTGCGGATGGTGCGGCAACGCGAAAAACAGGTCAGCGTCTTGGGCTTTTCGGCGGGCGGCCATCTTCTCGGGCTGGCCGCAACCCGCTCTGATTATCCTTCTTATGCCCCACAGGATGACATCGACCAGTTGCCAGCCACTGCTGACCGGGCTGCACTGATTTATCCCATCATCACGCTGGAGCAGCCTTACACCCATACTTCCACGCACCGGATTCTGGTTGGCCCGCATGCCTCCGCCACCGAGAACGCCGCCTGGTCAGTGCAAAATTATGTGCGTCCCCAGTCACCGCCTTTTTTTCTGGTACAGGCAGAGGATGACCCGGTATCAAACCCTGAAAACACCCTGATCATGGAACACGCCTGTGAACAACAGCACGTTGCCGTTGAGTTACATCGTTACAGCCGGGGCGGGCATGGCTTTGGTATGGGACGGCCCGGCACCCCTACCGTGGCGTGGCCGGGCCTGTATGAAAAGTGGCTATCGCGCCTGGTTTAGTGGTGCAACATCTCGTCCACCACTTCAGCCTTTTGCATCTGCCACGGATAGTAAGTCGGCCAGTTGTCCATTTCCTTCAGCAACGCCTCCTGTGAGGTGTTGCCCATAAAAATATGAAAATGGGACGACTGACGTGGGCCGATGATGTGATCGCTGAACTGAACAAATTTGGGGGCGTGGCTGGTGGCATCCTGGCAGCTAAACAGATAACGCACGCCTTTCTTGCCCGAGGCATAGGTCAGAATTTTGTGCCCGTCATAGGCGTAATGGCAGGAACTGGATTGATCGCCGATATGGAACTCCATCACCCCATTTTCAATACCAATGGTATCTACGTTGGTGGCATAGCCTTTGCGGTAATACTCTTTGATCTGGGCGAAGGTTTTGCTGTTGCCCTTCTCCACTTTTTTGCGCAGCACCGGGTCGAGGTCGCCATTAAGCAGTAAAGGGTAAACCGACTGCCACACCCCTTCCCAGTCCGATAAAGTTCTGTCCTGCACGTCATGATCAGCAAACACTCCGTCCGCCGCCTGCTGCTCCTTTTGCGTCAGGGGTTTACCATGCGCATGATCGCCATGTGAAAACGCCTGAACGCTGATGGTCATAAGTCCCAGAGATAACGCTATTTTTTTAAATTTACCCATCACAACTGCACTCTCCATTGGTCAAAATGGAAATGTTATATCATAACAATTTGTAACGCAAAGTTTGCTCCGACATATCCTGCAGGCTGAGGAAAAGGCGGGTAAAAAGCGCCACATAACAGGCAGGGCCTAAAAAAAAGCCCAAATTCATTTTGGGCTAATCGGACGTAGAGAATGTTTATTATGATGTGGCATGGAGAAATATTTACATACTTCTCATCAGGCAAACCCACATTAAACCAATGCTTAACAACTTATTTATAATATGGTGCGAAGTGATGTTATTGGGCGCTGTCGCCACCGCTAATTGTAATCAAATGAAAAAATATTCGCACAAAGTTAATTGAGTTGTGGCAGAAGGTTGCTTGCGTGTTAATTAGCAGTTAAAGCTAAAAGTCATCCGGCTAAAAGGTATTTATTATTCCTAACGGTGGTGATTACCTGCCGTGCGCAACCGTCGATTTTTATCAACGAAGATTAAACGACAACAACCCGATACCATACGTATAACTGGCTTAACAGTAGCGTTTGAGGAGTCAGATATGAAAGCATTAGTGAATGACATCATTTCCATTTTTACCGAGAAGACAATTAACCCGGTACTGGTCCGCTCAGGATTATCTCACCGTGAAATTGCGTCGATCCACCCCGTAGGCGTGACCAGCGTGAGCTGGGTGACATCAATGGAAGAACTCAACGACGCCTTTGTGAAAAAGGCCCTGGAAGCCGGTGCAGTGGGTTATCACATCACCAATGTGGATTCCCATAAACCCGGCAATGATGGTCAGCATGTGATGGCGGCCACCGCAACGCTGTATCACATCAATGACAAAGTGGCATATGGCTAACGCGCGTGAGACACATCGCCAGGTACGCTTCTCCTGGCGATGTGTCGTTATTTAGCTGAATAATTCAGCGCCAATATAGGAACCTTCAGCCGGTGCCGGTGGAATAAAGAAAATGCCGGAACCAATATGTGAAATATATTCATTCAGCGCATCTGCCGCGCCCAGTTTGGCCTGTAATGTTTCAAAGTGCGCCGGATCATTCTGATAACTGATAAACAGCAGCCCCGCATCCAGCAAGCCAAGGTTATTAAGACCATCGGTATAATTGTAGGAACGACGAAGTATCCGAATTCCCTTGTTATTCTCATGCGCGGCCAGGCTGATATGCGCCGTTGCCGGAATAACGAGTTCTCCGCTTTGATCTTTCACTGCAAAATCAGGCTGATCAAACTCTTTGTGCCCGCTGAGCGGCGCGCCAGAAAGCTTATGGCGTCCAAATACATTGTTTTGATCGCTGACGCGGTCGGTATCCCAGTTTTCAATGTGCATGCGAATCTTCCGCACCACCTGGTAGGTACCCTGCTGCTGCCAGGCCGGGCCATCATCTTTGATCCACACATGGCGGTTAAAATCGGTTTTTTCGGTGATATTGCGCGTGCCGTCTTTGAAACCAAACAGGTTACGCGGCGTGGATTGCCCTTTCCCGGCCGAGGCACGACCAAAGCCCAATACCGACCAGCGTGTGGCCGCTGTCCCTGTCGATTTGGCGATACGTGCCAGGTTGCGTACCGCATGGTAAGCCACCTGAGGGTCATCCGCACAAGCCTGAATGGAGAGATCACCGCCAGTCAGTTCCGGGCTGAAGTTGTCGCTTGGCAGCTGAATCAACTCACGCATCAGCGCAGGCTTTTTATCCGCCAGCCCCATCGCTTCGCTGAAAATACGCGGCCCCAGGCCCACGGTGACGGTCAACGAGGCGGGTCCCAGATCCATCGCTTCGCCGGTATCATTGCCCACGCCGCTGGTGCGAGTCGGTTCTACCTGACCAATGGTTTCACCACGCATCATTTGCGCAATGGCGGATGACCAGCGTGCCAGCAAAACCTGCAAATCACGCGGATTGTGCGAGGTTAAATCAAAGGTCATAAACATAATATGACGCTGCGGTGGCGTCTCAATGCCCGCCTGACCCGCAGTGCCATAAAAAGCATGCTCACGAGAAAGATCAACACGATCCTCAGGGTTGTGGATCGCTTCATTCTGTCCATGCGCTACACTGATGGCCGGAACAGCCAGCGCACTGGCCACCGCCCCTTTCAGCAAATCGCGTCGGGTGAAATTACCGGCCTCCCTGGCCGGTTTTGACTTATCGCTCATCGATTATTTTCCGCTGGTTGCGACTTTTTCAGCGATTTTTGATAAAGGTTCCTGCAACGCCTGCACCGCACGGCTCAGTTTTGCGCCATCGGAAGCTTTCAGCTCGGCGGTGTAGTATTTGTACCCCCCCGGAATCGCTGGATCGCGGTAGGTTTCCAGTAACGCATGCACGGCAGCAAACTGCTCGCTCACGCGTTTGGTCAGGTCGGGATCGATTTTTTCCAGACCCGGTTTCAGGAAGGCAAATGCCTGCTCGGCACCCTCGATATCACCGGCGAAATCGATCAGATCAAGATGGCTGAACGCTTCTTCTTCCCCGCTGATTTTGGTGCTTTGCACTTCTTCCAGCAGATCCGCGGCGCCGTTCGCCAGGTCTTCCGGTTTGAAGTTGATGGATTTGATCAGTTTGTCCAGTTTGCCGACATTGGCCTGCAGTTCCGCCGCAGTTTGCTTCGTTTCGGCAGTGATAGCGCCTTTCTCAAACAGGTCGCGTTCAATCGCATGGAAACCGTGCCAGCCCACTTTCGGATCGAGGTTAGACGCGCGCATATCGATCAGATAGTCGAGGTTGCCCGCATTATCGGTGGCTTTAAAGCCCGGCAACACGAAACCACTGACATCAGATTCGATACGTTCATAGAAGGGACGCGCTTTGGCGTAGTCAGCTTTGGCTTTTTCCAGGTCGCCCGCATCGATATCCGCCTTCAAACGATCGACCGCCACCACCATGGCATCGACCACGCCACTGACATAAGCGCCATAACCTTTCGCCCCTTCGTTAAGTAAGGTCGCCGCGCTACCTGATGGTGCCGCCGCACTCTTGCCCGTCACGGTGAAGTTAGTCAGCTCCTGCTTCGCGCCGGGGCAATAAATCTGATAAGTGCCACCGTCCAGCGTCAGGGTGAATTTCACCGCTGGCAGGCCCGGTGCCAGGTTTTCTTTTTCACCCAGAATACGGTTGTCGCTCAGCAACTCCAGCTCAGTCAGTGACGTCGCAGTTTTGTTCACGACGGTAAAGGTGACCGGGCCCGCTTTCGCAGTGGTGTGGTCGATATGGCAGGTGCCATCGCCTTCACTGGTCATGGTGATATTGACCTGCGAAACACCGTTTTTCACAGGTGCCTGCGTTGCGGCCTGCGCATCAACCGAAAGCAGCAGAGCCGCGGAAATCCCTGCCGCAATGAGCGCGTATTTTTTGGTGAACGGTTTTGTCTTCATCGTGCCTTCCTGTTTGTTTTTCAGGCAATGTCATTGGTGAGTTGAACTGTCCAGCAGTCCCTGTTTGCTGCGTCCTCGGGCGCGATCACCTTTTAGCCGTCTGAACTGACGACTGGCTGAGAAAAAGCAGGTGAAGGCCAGAATGGCAAAAAGCGAAGGTAAAATAACGGCCCAGAAGTGGTAGACATCCTGCGCAGCCACCGCATCACGCAGGCGCTGCTCGATATCCTGTGAAAACGCCGGGCTGATCTGCCAGTCACAGCCCGCTTCTGCATTGCGGGCGCGGGCGCTGATGGTACGGGGCGATTGCAGGCCACTGCCGGATAACGTGATATAGGTTGATGAGTGCGATTCGGCGGTCACCACCACGCCACGCAGCATGGTGGCATCCACGCTGCAATTCACTGTCCATTTCGCCTGATACGGGCCGGGATGCTGCGCCGGGCTTAATCCCACCGGAATGCGGTTGCCATAGGCTTCCATCACCTGGTCCAGTGTCAGTGGCGAGCTGGCATCGGCTGGCTCATAGCTGTAATCTGCCTGCCACTCCTGCTTACCCGAAGTGGTGACTTTGCTTAACTGATCATCAGGCACCGTCAGCGCTGCGGCAGGTAGCCCCTCAAGGGTAACGGCAAACTGGGGTTTGCCTGTAGCAGGCTGGCTACTGATATGGCCCACGGTTTGCTGCGAAGTGCGACTCACCAGCGGAATTTCATCAGGGATATCGGCATTCGGTGCCGGATAAACCAGGAACAGCAGCAGAGCGGTGAGCGCCAGGCCTGCTCCGGTCACGGCGGTGAATTGCGCCGCACGTTTGGGTGCCGGTCGCAGGTGTGCTGGCCAGTAGATCAATGCCGCAACTGCGACGATGTAAATCAGCCAGCCAGCAAACTCCACCAGTCGGGGATCGGCCGGGATACCGAGCACGCCGGTGATCAGTGCAGACTGAATCGTACCCGGCGTCACCAGCCAGGTGAGGTCAGCAACGCGCTGCTGCCCCGCATTCAGCCAGCCCGCTTCATGGGCGCTGCGTAAGGCGGAGATGATTAATCCGGCGGCAACCAGAATCAGGAACAGACCCGTAAAACGGAAGAAGCGGGAAAGATTGATACGAATCCCACCGGCATAAATGCCCCATCCCACCAGAATCGCCACCAGCAAGCCCAGAACCGCACCCACCGCCGCCCAGATTGCCGATTGCGAGGCAGAAAAGGTTGCCAGTAAGAAGACGCTGGTCTCGAACCCTTCTTTCAGCACCGACAAAAAGGCCATGCTTGCCAGCGCCATCGCACTGGAACGGGTGATCGCCTCTGCAGCTTCGGTTTCAAGCTGACGCTTCAGGTTGTGAGCATGGGAGTTCATCCACATCACCATGCCAGTAACAAAGAACACCGCAACCAGGCCGATAATGGATTCCATCATCTCCTGACGTGCCTGCGGTAAGGCATTCTCAGTCAGGTTCAGTACAAAACCGACAGCAAGGGAAAGAATGACAGCACATACCACGCCCACCCACATGGCAGTCAGTGGTTTGCCATTTTTGCGTAAGAAAGCGGCGATAATACCTACGATTAATGCAGCTTCAAGACCTTCGCGCAATGCGATAATGAACGTCGCCAGCAAGTAGAGTGCTCCAGATAGTCGCTAAAAGCGTAATGATAATAATTATTAGTATCACTACACATAAAAATAATAAATATTCCCCAACAGCGACGAAGTAAAAAAAGGAAAAACACTATTTGATCTCTGGTTCGCCAGATATTATCTGGCAAACCATCGTGACGAACATCACAACATTAAGTTAACCTTAAGGAAGCCCCTGATTAATCAGGGGGCTCTTGTTTGGCGGTTTTCTGTATTAAAAATACACACCTGTGAAATTTTGCCAGCTGGGTTGTTCACCAGCCGGCAGAGGTTATTTTGCGATTGTAGAGATATGTAAAGGAAACAGATTGATATGACAGGGATTTTATTTATCAGGAGGCTGGCGGCAGCGCCTGCAATATCCGCTCAGCCTCGGCAGCACTTAGCGGATACTGATAAAACTGGCGATAAAAACGTCGCGTCGCCTCATTGATGTTCAGTGCGGGAAACAGTTCCGGGTGGAGCTTCGCGGTGGCCCACTGAATCTGCAACGCAACCTCTGTACCATAACGGTCCCACGGGAATACGCCCGCCGGATTCTGCCAGACACGATGGTTCCGCACCGCCTTCACGCTATTGAAAAGGCCCGCGTAATCAGAATCCGCCAGATTGCCCGCACCAGCACCTATGATAATCACGTCCGGGTTCCAGCGAATAACATCCTCCGGAGAAATAGGCTTCATATTGCCATCAATCCCCGCCGCCACATTGCGCCCACCAGCAAGGTTGATCCAGGTATCAATCAGCGTGTTGCGGCCATCCACTTTCAATGGATGGAGCGACTGAATATGCAGCACAGTCGGGCGCTGGCTGTTGGTCAATCCCTGAGTTTTCGCCTGAATGCTGGCGATTTGCTGATCCAGATACTGGTTATAGGCCACAGCTCGTGCCTGCGCCTCAGGCGTGCCTATCACCGCTGCCGTGGTGGTGAGAGAACGCTTCATCGAGTCGAAGTCATCAAACTGCATTTCCAGCACCGGAATGCCCGCCAGGCGGTAGGACTGGGCATCCGGATCATTGGCCGGGACAAAGACCGCATCTACATGGCGCGCCACCAGCGCTTCACTGGCGAAGGTTTTACCATGCGCCTGTAAAGCCTGGTTCAGTGACGGCTGAACCTTAAACATCCACGGCCGATCTGCCGGATGGTTTACCGTCGCGACAATGCGGTCACCCGCCCCCAGCGTCATCAGCAACGAATGATGGGCAAACCAGGCATCCGCAATATGGTTAACCGGATGGGTGATTTCCACCCGGTTACCACGATCGTCAGTCACGGTTTGCGCCAGGCCAGTGGCGCTGGCCAGCAATAACGGCAGCGCCAGCGCTAACCGGCAAATCGGTTTCAACATCGGTGTATTCCCGTCAGAAGTTAAGCTGCATGGATACCTGAACCATACGCGGCTCGCCCAGCTGGGCGCTGGCGTAACCCGAACCGCTGTAACCGTTGAGTCCACCCGGTACGATATTGGTCCAGTAGTGGCGATTCGTCAGGTTGGTCACATCCAGGCGGAAGGTGGTGGCGGTATTGAACAGTTGGGTTTTCCATGCTGTTCCTGCGTCCAGCGTGGTATAACCGCTCACCCAGCCATTGTTCTGGTTATCGGTGCTGCGCCGACCTACATAATGCAGGCCGCCGTGGATATCCGTGCCACTCAGCATCGGCAGATCATAGGCAGCAAACAGGCTGGCGACGTAGCGCGACAAACCAACGATTTGCTTATCCTCGGTCTGTTTACTGGCGGTTTTTAACAAACGCGGGTCCAGCCACGTCATGCCACCGTAAATATGTAAGCGATCAGTGACATCGCCATCAGCCATCAACTCAATACCCCGGTTACGCTGTTCGCCATCGATGGCATAGTCGCCACTGGCATTGGTATAGGCGTAAGGACGCTTGATCTGAAACACCGCGGCGGTGAGGAGAAGTTTGTTGTTAATCGCCAGTTTGCTGCCCATCTCCACCTGACGGCTGCGGTAAGGCGCGAGGATGTTCCCGGCGTTATTCGATCCGGTTGGTGCGGTATCCCCCTGTTGCAGGCTATCCGCGTAACTGACATACAGCGTCAGCGGGTCAACCGGCTTGTACATCAAACTGGCAGAACCGCTAAAGCCACTGTTTGACGATTCGCTGGTACGGCTGCCTGCTTTGTTGTAGTTGGACGAACTGAGCAAACTTTCGCTTCCTGCCAGCAACAGGCTCCATTGCGGTGAAAACGACAGGTTATCGCTCAACAGGAAGGCGTGTTGCGTGGCAGTGGCCGAATGGTAGCGATCGGTGAAATCCGGGTAATCAGGTTCAGCAAAGGCCTGCGGATTATCCAGCGAGGCACTGCCCAGCGTTGAAGTCCCCCCTGCTATCGGATTCATATTTTTCCAGACAAAACCGCGCAGGCCGGTGGAAATCTGGTGATGAATCCAGCCGGTATCCACTTCACCATTCAGATTCGCCATGTAGCTGTTGATGGTAAAACGACTGGCGGTGGCCGAGGACGTGGTGGTGGTGTAATGGCCTTTATTGTCGGTAAAGGTATTAGTGACTGCCGTTGACTCACGATCGGCGATTTGTCGTAACACCCCCACTTCGCCCTGCCAGTTGCCGTCAAAATCGTGCTTCAGATGGACGCCCGCCGTCAGCGTATGGTTGTTATCACCGGCATAGGACTGGCCCAGATGCGCAGTTTTCGGATCAGGCGCGGCGGGGAATGTCAGGCCACTGCCCAGCGCAAATTTACCCGGCAAGCCTTTGTCATAGAAATGGTAATAGCTAAAGTTGGTCTCCAGCACCGTCTTGTCGGTAAGGTTAGCATCCAGCGCCAGACTCACTAACTGACGACGTTTCTTACTGCCTTTTACGTAACCATTACCTTCATCATCCAGCATATTCAGGCGGTAGCGCAGCCGGTCGTTGTCATCCAACGGACCGCTAAAATCGCCAGACAGCAGATGGCTGAGCCCGGTTCCGCCCCCGACCGTAATGCTATGCTGCGGCGTATCGGTTGGACGCTTGCTGACAAAATTGAATAAGCCAGCCGGGTTGGCGGGGCCATAAAGCGAACCGGCCAGACCATTCAGCACTTCCAGATGATCAAACTGCTCAGCGGCGTAATCGGTGGTTGAGACCACATTCAACCCATCGATCATACTGTTTTGTACCACGCTGCCCTGCATACCCCGCGT
This sequence comes from Pantoea sp. App145, assembly GCF_047947045.1. Taxonomy (NCBI): domain Bacteria; kingdom Pseudomonadati; phylum Pseudomonadota; class Gammaproteobacteria; order Enterobacterales; family Erwiniaceae; genus Pantoea; species Pantoea sp. App145. The sequence continues at coordinate 170,125 of NZ_CP133291.1, read as the reverse complement.
CTGTGGACGCGCGCCATCCCCCTGTACCGAAGGCATATAGCGATAGATATCGGTGATGCTTTTCAGTTGCTGCCGCTTTATCAATTGCGGAGAAACTGTCTCAACCGACCACGGGGTATTACGTATTTCCTGGCTGCCTAAATTACCCAAGGTGGCTTTTTTATCGACAGATGAAGGGGTTTGACTGGGTACTGCGGTGACGGTTAGAGCAGGTTGCTCTGTGGTGTTTTCTGCCGCATTGGCATTAATCGCTATCAGTACGCTTAAGCTAATTAAACTGATAACCGGGGTGTTACGCGAATTAATTTTCATTTCCTGGCCATTGCTTTACTGAATAAAAAAGATTGATTTATGGTATTGTTTTGTAAGGTTATTATTATCGCTATGTAAATTATTATATATCGTTAATTTTTAAAAGAGCAATCGTATATTTAGTCATGGCACATATCGCTATATAATCCTGTGCATATCGATATCAGGAGCCATTATGAACCGCCCTTTTTCCCGCTTTGCCTTAGCCAGCGTTTTACTGCTTACTTCACTGCACAGTTTTGCCAGCCGGGTGGTCACCGATCAGATCGGCCGCCAGGTCACCCTTCCCGACAAGGTGGACCGTGTCGTGGTGCTGCAACATCAAACCCTGAATTTGCTGGTGCAACTGAACGCCACCGACAAAATCGTCGGCATCCTGGCAAACTGGAAGCAGCAATTGGGTGACGGCTACGCCACGCTGGTGCCGGAGCTCAATCACAAAGCGATGCTTGGCGATCTTACCCATGTGGATGTGGAAAGCCTGGTGGCACTCCATCCGCAGGTGGTGTTTGTGACCAACTATGCGCCGAAAGAGATGATCGATAAGATTTCCGCCCTCGGCATTCCGGTGATCGCTATCTCTCTGCGGCATGACGACGCGGGTCAGCAGGGCAAAATCAATCCCTCCATGCAGGATGAAGAACAGGCCTATAATCTGGGTATTAAGGAAGGCATCACGCTTATCGGTGAGGTGGTGAATAAGCAGCAACAGGCGCAAACGCTGATTAATGCTGCCTTTGCAGGTCGCCAGCTGGTGGCTGATCGTTTGCGGTCTGTCCCCGAGCAGCAACGCGTGCGTGCCTATATGGCAAACCCGGACCTCACCACTTACGGTTCTGGTAAATATACCGGGTTGATGATGGCCCATGCAGGGGCACTCAATGTAGCAGCTTCCACCATTCAGGGTTTTAAACAGGTCAGTATGGAGCAGGTTATTGCCTGGAATCCGCAGGTGATTTTTGTTCAGGATCGTTACCCACAGGAGGTGGATGAAATCATCCATAACCCACAATGGCAAACCATTGATGCAGTGAAAAATCATCGCGTGTGGTTGATGCCGGAATATGCCAAAGCCTGGGGCTATCCGATGCCCGAAGCCATTGGGCTGGGAGAACTGTGGATGGCGAAGAAACTCTATCCGGAAAAATTCCGCGATATTGATATGCAGAAACAGGCTGACCAATGGTATCAACAATTTTACCGGACGCATTATCATGACAACGCTGCACATCCTGGCAGCCGGTAGCCTGAAACCGGTATGGCCAGCCTTAATGGCTTGACTGTCGAGACGGATTTTGGCCCGGCAGGCCTGCTGCGCGAGCGGATTGTGGCGGGAGTTCGCTGTGATTTGTTTGCCTCAGCGAATCTCGCACATGCTGAAGATTTATTCCAGCGTGGGCTGGCGCTGAAAACTGGCCGCTTTGCGGCCAATGCGCTTTGCCTGACAGTGAAACGTGACCGCGTCACCGAACAGGATGACTGGCTTTCGTTACTGGCACGCCCCGATCTGACGCTCGCCACCTCGACACCGCACAGTGATCCCTCCGGTGACTATACCTGGCAACTGTTCGCCAACATTGAACAACATCATTCTGGATTAGGTCAGCAGATTCAGGCTAAAGCCCGCTGCCTGGTCGGCGGAACAGACAGCCTGACCGTCCCGCCGGGTGAGCTTGCCGCCAGCTGGCTTTTGACCCGGAATCACGCCGATATGTTTATTGGCTATGCCAGTTACGCCCCTCGCCTGACATCCTTTCCGGCACTCCAGGTATTTAGTATCCCGGCACCCTATAACGTTCGGGCTGAATATGCCTGGGCGCTGTGTCAGCCACAGGCATTGGTGCTGGCCGATTTCCTGCAGTCCCCGGCAGCGCAGCAGATTCTCAGGCAATACGGATTTTTAGTGGTAATGGATTGATCTCGCGCAGGGAATCACGTCTGTCAGCGCGAAATTATTTTATGGTGGCAACACGAAAACTGTGGGAATTGGCAAAAACATGATCCAGATCACATTTAACATATTGATGGCAGAGTCGGGATAAAACCCGGAAAACGGCAAAACCTGAACAAAATAACGCCACATTGGCATTCCTTCCGGCGACTCCTTCCCTTTTCCGCATAAGAAATATTTAATAATTAATCGCGAATTGATCACAGAGTAAGAACATCATTTTTGATTGCGAAACAATTTGTCATATTTAACGGGGTGAGTGGTTTTTTAATTCTGGCAGGATACGCCGCACTTAGCGCCTCCTCCTGGTCTTATTACTGTCATGCCGTGGTTTTCAAAAAACGCCGTTTTTTTTGCTGTTAAAACCTGTCTGGCCGCCTTTCTGGCATTATATTTCGCACTGGAACTGAACCTGGATAAACCTGCCTGGGCATTGACCACGGTATTTGTTTCCTCACAGCTTTATTCAGCCTCCACCATCTCCAAATCGGTGTTCCGCCTGATGGGCACCTTGTTGGGTGGCGTGTTTATCTTTTTTATCTTTCCGCTGACAGTGGAGCATCCGCTGCTGTTTAGCCTGTGCGTATCGCTCTGGGTCAGCGTCTGTTTGTACCTGTCGCTGCACGATCGCACGCCGAAAAGTTATGTCTTTATGCTGGCCGGTTACAGCGCGGCGATCATGGGGTTCCCGGAAGTCACCACCCCACTGGCAATCACCAATACGGTGTTATCTCGCATTGAAGAGATCACCTTAGGGATCGTGTGCAGCAGCCTGGTACATGGCCTGTTGTTTCCGGTCTCCATGCGCAGCCTGTTGGAGCAGAGTGTCAGCCAGTGGTACCTCAATGGACGCAAGCTATGTAGCGACCTGCTTTCCGGCATCCCGACGGATAAATCCCCTGAGCGTGATGACATTCTGATCCGCATGGCGACCAATCCGCAGCAGGTAGAAATTCTTATCACTCACTGCGTGTACGAGGGGGATGCGGCGCGTCGATTGATTCGTCTGGTCAGTGTGCAGTACCAGCATCTGTCTTATCTGATCCCAACGCTTATCGCGATTGAAATTCGCCTGCAAAAATTGTCAGCGTTGCAAATCACCTTCCCGGAAAATGTGGCACAAACCTTCCGCCAGTTCCTGCTGTGGTTACATGACGGTGAGGCGGTGGGTGAAACCAGCGATATTCAGCAGGCTTTGGCAACCTGTCAGAAGGAACTTAACGAAACCTGGCGTCTGGGCGAGTTGCCTACTGAATCCCACCTGTTACTGATCGGTGTACTGGAGCGTCTGACGGACTTTGTGCGTATCGCCGGAGCCTATCAGAGCGTAGGTGGGCTGGTGAGCGATCTTTCAGGTGATACCACCCTGGCGCGCGGCAAACGTACCCACCGCTTTTTTGACAAGGGGCTTATCCGCCTATCCGCCCTCACCGCTTTTTGTGCCACCTTCGGATCCTGTCTGGTGTGGATGGCGACGGGCTGGCGCGATGGCGCATCCGCCCCGGTGATGGCAGCTATTCTGAGTTCGTTTTTCGCCAGTCTGGATACACCTCTCACCTCCATGAAGCTATTTATTCGTGGTGTTATCGTCGCCATCTTTATCAGCGTGATTTACGTGGCTATCCTGCTGCCGCAGGCGACATCGTTTGAGGCGCTGATGATTTGCCTGGCTCCGGGTCTGATCCTGCTCGGACTGATGATTGCCCGCCCCACTACCAATATGATTGGTTTGAGTGTCGCGATTCAAATTCCTGGTTTTATTGGCCTGGGCCATCATCTGCGCCCTGACCTTGTGGCACTGACCAATACCGCCATTTCCTCGATGACTGGCGTGTTATTTGCCGTCATCCTTACCGCTATCCTGCGCAATAAAAAGCCGTCCTGGACTGCACGCCGCGCGGTACGCATTGGTCTGCGCGAACTGCTGCGTTTTATCAAAGAAACGGAACGCAACAGTTCATCGTTACTGGGACGTCAGCGTTTTATCGGCCTGATGCTGGATAAGCTGAATGTGGTGCTACCGCGCCTGCGCCTCGATCCACAACCTGATATGACCTCGGCGGGTATGCTGCTGAATGAGGTATGGCTGGGGGTCAACAGCTTTGACTACTACGCACGACATAAAGATTTACTGGCGAAATATCATCTCGATAGCGGACAGATGTTCCACGAGCTGGGTTTGTTTCTGAAGCGACGTTTGAAATCATTGCAAACCACACCCCACCCGGATCTGCTGGATGAGATCGATACATTGCTGCTGATGCTGGAGCGTCTGGCGATGTGGGACGAGAGTCTGCTGACCCCAATGTTCCATCTTGCCAGCGTGCGGCTGTATTTGTTTCCGCAGCAGGCATGGCCGGTGATGAATGCGCGCCAGGCAGAGTTGATGCAGCAAAAGATGTATCGCCTGCCGCCACGGTAATTCGTCCGATCTCCTATGAACCTGCGAGTATCTGGTCGGAATATGCAGGCTCACTCCCGGACTATTGCCAGCAGCTATTACGGGATGCCCCCGGTGATTGATAAACCCGTGCTTTCAGTCCGACGCAGCCGATCCAGCACCGCCGTCATCCCCCGGCTCACCACACGATCGTGGCGCATCACGATACCAAGACTGCGTTTCAATTCAGGTTGCGGAATAAATACGTCTAAACCCGCCCGGTCTTCCTGCTGCGCCAATGCCATCGCTGGCACCAGGCTGTAGCCCAGTCCGGCACGTACCATGCGTTTGATTGCTTCAACACTTCCCAGCTCCATCACCAGCATGGGACGCAGTCCCGCCTCGCGGAACCAGGCATCGATGACGGCCCGCGTGCCGCTACCTGACTCAAAAACGATCAATGGCAATGATGCCAGCGCCGCTGGCGTGGCCGGTACTGCAACGGTTTCCCTGCTTTCGCCTGACACAATTAGCCTGAAATCCTCTTCATATAACTGACTGACATGCACACTTTGGCTGCTAACCGGCAACGTGACCAGGCCGATATCCACCTGATTCTCTTCTACCGCGCGTATAATGGCGGCGGTGTTGCCGGTCCTCACGTCCACTTTCAGCTGTGGATGCTGCTGGCGTAATTGTTGCAGCAGCGGAGGCAATAAATGAATGCAGGCGGTCGCGCCGGTGCCAACGATCACCGTACCGCTGATCTCATCAGCATGTTGGGTGACGGCGGCCCGTGCCGTGGCAATCACGCTGGCAATATGTTCACTGTGCTCCAGCAGCGCCTGCCCTGCTGCGGTGGCCCTGACCCCGCGCCCGGTGCGTTCAATCAGCCTTGTTTGCAGTGATTGCTCCAGCTGACGGATTTGCAGGCTGACAGCCGGTTGCGAAAGGCCCAGCGCATCTGCCGCGCCGGAAAAACTGCCCCGACTGATAACCAGGCGGAAGGTATCCAGATGATCGAGATTGAGACTGGCCATCTCTAAAAATTCCTTATAGCGTGGATAAGCGCGACAGGCTGCCACAGATTCAGGCAACAGGTTAGCCTGAATGCAGATAACAAACGAGAGTCGTACCATGGAAATTTTGCTGGCAGAAGAACAACATATCCCCGCTATCCAACAGATTTATGCGCACCATGTGTTATACGGTTGCGCGACCTTTGAAACCGAACCGCCTGATGAAGCCACCCTGCTGGCTCGCCTGCAAAAAATTAACGCCGCCGGGCTGCCGTGGTTTGTGGCAATCGAAGACGGTGTGGTGCTGGGCTATTGCTATCTATCGCGCTGGCGCGAACGGTTTGCCTATCGCTTTAGCCTCGAAGATTCGGTGTATATCGACCAGCGATATACCGGACGCGGTATCGGCAGAAAATTGCTGGCGCAGTCGTTGTTATGGGCCGAACAGCACGGATATCGTCAGATGATAGGTGTGGTAGGCAACAGCGAAAACGATGCCTCTATCGCCCTGCACCGTTCAGCCGGTTTTACCGTTACCGGCACGCTACGCTCGGTGGGATTCAAACACGGCCGCTGGCTGGATACGGTGATTATGCAGCGCGAATTAGGTACCGGAGACCGTACCCTGCCCTGAACAATAGCGGGTAAACAGGTCTACCAATGCAATCACCTGGTCATCCAGCGGGATCAGTTCCTTTTTCACAATCAGATGCATCGGCGTACTGCGCCGACCACCGTGATTAAGCGGTAACGGTTGCAGCACTCCCTGCCGGAGTGCCTCATCGATGCGCTCCTGCGGTAGCCAGCCATATCCCACCTGGTGCATCACCGCTTCAACCGCCGTATCTACCGTCGAGAAAAACCATTGTTCTGATTGCCCCACCGAGGCATTCGGCGCCTGCGAGCGCGAAGTACCGATGCGGATTTGCGGATAGCGTGACAGGTCATATTCCGTCAGCGGCTGCGCTAAGCTCAGCAGCGGATGGTCGCGATGGATAACCGCGAGAAAATCAACATTCATCAGCCATTGCCCGCGTCCGGAGACGTCTTCGCGGCGCGTCATCACCATCACATCGGCGTCAGGCACCGCCGGATGCAGCGGATCGTCATATTCCAGCACCTCGGTCAGTTGAATTTGCGTCGCCGGGTATTGTTGCTGGAACTGCTGCAACACGCGAAATAGCGTCTGACGGGGAAAAATATTGTCAACCACCAGTTCCAGCTGGGTACGCACCCCGTCATGCAAGCTGGCCGCGCGCGACTCCAAAACATGGAAGGCATTCAGCAATGGACGCGCCTGCGCCAGCAGAGTTTCCCCCTGCGGGGTCAGCAGCGCACGCCTGCCTTCAATACGCAGCAATGAAATCCCAAGGCGTTGCTGTAGCAGCGAGAGATTGTAGCTGACGGATGACTGGCTGCGATTCATGGCCTCCGCCGCCTGATTATATCCGCCCAGTTCAACGACTTTATCCAGGATCGCCCATTGTTCCAGCGTGGTCTTAAACATGAATACATCCATTATTTAGATTAAAACTATCCAAAAATAGCGTTATTCATTCATTTTTTACAGAGGTATCGTTAGTTCATCAACTGAAGGAGATGAAAAATGAGCACCTTTGATAAACAAGATTTGAGCGGTTTTATTGGTAAACACCTGGTCTACACCTACGACAATGGCTGGAATTACGAGATCTACGTGAAAAATGCCACCACCCTCGACTACCGTATTCACAGTGGTCTGGTGGGAAATCGCTGGGTGAAAGATCAGCAGGCTTACATCGTGCGGGTCGCCGACGCGGTGTATAAAATTTCCTGGACCGAACCGACCGGCACCGACGTCAGCCTGATCGCCAACCTCGCTGACCTTGTCTTTCACGGCACCATTTTCTTCCCGCAGTGGGTGATGCTGAATCCGGAAAAAACCGTCTGCTTCCAGAATGATCATCTGAGTGAAATGGCGGCGTATCGTGAACAGGGACCCACTTATCCAACCACAGTGATTGATGAATTTGCCACCATTACCTTTGTGCGCGACTGCGGTCCCGATGATGAGAGCGTGATTGCCTGTGCGGCGAGCGAACTGCCCGCCGACTTCCCAGCTAATCTGCGTTAATCCAGCCAGGCTGCGCTGTGGAAATCGATTTCCCAGCGCAATACCTCCGCATACAGCTTTGACAGCCGCTGCCGTTCGCTTTCCGGCAGCGTGGCTGTGCAGGCATCCAGTTCGGCTTTCAGCCAGCTCGCCTGTTGATAAAATGCCTCCTCGGCATGCAACTCCACCCAGCGGCGAACATCTGCATCGCTTTGGGTTTGCTGGACCACCCGCGCGCACCAGTGGTAGTACATCCATTCGGCACCAAACATGATGGTGATGATGTCGGCATAGCTGCCCTGCTGCGCCGTGTGCAACATGCCCTGATCGAAACGTTGAACCCCAGGCAGATCGCCCGGAACACTGGCCGGATCAATATTGCGCCGCGCATAAACCTCTTCAAACCAGGCAATCTGCGTATCAACCAGCGCATTCAACACCGTAATCAGCCAGCGCTGCTGGCGGATGCCGGGCGCTTTGCTGATGCCCAGCGCAAAGATGGCGATAGCGGTAGCAACAAAGTTGCCTTCAAATACCAGATACCGATTGAATACCGCCTCATCGAGCTGATCCTGTTCAATATCCAGCACGAAACGATGTTGCTGCATTTCCTGCCAGAGTGCCTGATGTTCCTGTAACAGACGATCGGTGAATGACATCACTCCTCCTCCAGCACGGCTTTGGCCACATTCATAAAATGTTTCACGCGCGCCAGTTCCACTTCATTCCACCAGACACCATCACGTTTCAGCGCGCTGGCCACAATCACGCCCTGAGTGCGACCGAGAATTTCGCAGACGTTACCCGGCGTAACACCCGATCCCACCAGCAACGGCAACGAGGTGGCACTGCGGATTTCATCGATTTCGCTTAAGGTGGCGCTATCGCCGGTGCGTTGCCCGGTGGCAATCACTGCATCCGCTTCAAAGAACTCCACATCACGGGTGAGCTCAGGAATGGAACGATCGGCGACAATCGCATGGCTGCCATGCTTCACATGGCTGTCGGCAAACACCCGAATATGCTCAGCGCGTAGCTGGCTGCGATAACGCAACGCTTTGGCCGCTGCCCCCTCAATCAAACCTTCATTCGCCACATAGGCATTGGCCCATTGATTGACCCGGATAAAATCCGCGCCACCGGCCAGCGCCGTTGCCAGTGCCGGGATCGCCGCATTCGCCAGCACGTTAATTCCCAGTGGTACACCAAAACGGCTGCGAATTTTTTCGGTGATCACCGCCATAAATGCGGCTGTCTCCGGGCCGATATCCTCCGGTTTCGAAAACGGAATATCGCCATGATTCTCAACAATCAAACCATGCACCCCGCCTGTCAGATAATTTTCCGCATCCCGCAGTGCGCGTTCGATAATATCGGGAACAGGCGCGCCGCGATATTTTGGCGAACCGGGAAAAGCATCACAATGAATAACTCCTATCACTGCTTTTGAACGTGAAAATATTTCTTGAATTGCATCACTCTTTTCTGATGAGATAACTGCCATCTTAATCACCTTTTCGAGAAAACCATGCATATCTATGTATGCGGTAATATTACCGTTGATGAATTCTGGCAGGTTGATCATTTTCCTGCCGAGGGTGAATCCGCCCTGGGAAATAAAGTCCATAGTGATGTGGGTGGCAAAGGCTCCAACCAGGCGATGGTATTATCCCGCTGTGGTATTGCCACCACATTAATTACTGCTACCGGCGCAGATTCACAGGGTGAATGGTTACGCCAGCGCGCCAGTGATGAAAGATTGACGCTGTTACCTTCTGCGGCCACCGTTACCTTTAGTGACAACTCGGTTATTTTCACCACGGCTGATGGCAACAATGCCATTATGACCAGCAATGCCGCCGCAAATAGTCTGACCCCGGAAAGCGTTAGCGCACATTTAACAGCGGCGCAACCGGGAGATATTTTTTTACAGCAGGGAAATCTCTCCCCGCAAACCACTCTGGCATTGTTCCAGCAGGCTAAATCCCGGGGCATGACCACGGTATTTAACCCTTCCCCGGTGAATCCGGATTTTGCCCACTGCTGGCCCTGGGTAGACATCGCGGTCGTCAATCAGGGAGAAGCGGCCTTACTGATCCCGATGCTGCCACCGCACGGCAGCCTGATCACCACCCTGGGCGCTGCCGGTGCGCAATTACAGCGTGACCAGCAGAGCTGGCAGGTCGCCGCCGTCAAAGCCGAGGTTATCGATACCACCGGCGCGGGTGATACCTTCCTTGCCGTGATGCTGGCCTCCAGCCTGCTGCGTCAGACCCTGCCGGACGCGCTGGCATTGCGTCATGCCACTGCGGCCGCAGCCATCACCGTCAGCCGCCGGGGGACCTGGGGCGCATTTCCCACCCGCTCAGAGTTACAGGTCATTCTGGCCCGGCGTTAATGCCGGACCAGAGGTTTATTTGAACATGGCGCGATAGCTGCCCACGTTCTCTTTGGTCACCACCGTCGCCGGTACCTGGATGTGTTTCTGCACCGTTTTACCGGCGCTGATGGCATTCAGGGCTTTGACGGCTTCTTCACCCATTTTTTCCGGGTCCTGTTGCAGTACCGCCACCACATAACCCTGATCGATACCGCTGATGGCGCGGGCAGTCAGGTCCCAGCCAAACACCTTGATATCCTTCTGACGTCCCTGGTTTTCCACCGCCGCAATCGCGCCGAGCAGTGCCGGTTCACCGGTGGCATAAATCGCGGTCATGTCCGGGTTGCCGGTAATCAGGTTTTCCGCCGCCGTCATCGCGTCATCCTGGATGTTGCGGCCATCAACCACATCGGCCACGCTGATGTTTTTATTGCTTTTGATGGTGTCTTCAAAGCCTTTCTGGCGCTCATTCTGGATGGCAGAATTCAACGCGCCAACAATACCGACACGCGCTTTGCCGCCCATACTTTTATCAACATAACCCAGGAAATATTTGCCGAGGATCTTACCGCCTTCAGCGTTATCTACCCCCACCTGAGCCGCTTGTGGGCCAGCGGGTAATACCGCATCGATAGCAATCACCGGAATGTTTTTCGCTGCCGCTTCTTTTATTGCGGGCATGATGCCATTGACGTCAATGGCATCCACCATAATGCCTTTCACGCCCTGTTCAATATAGTTTTCAATCGCATCGTTTTGTGAAACAGGATTATCGTTAGCGTTAAAGATAACGACATTTTTACCGCTGGCTTTTGCCGCTTCCTGCGCGCCTTTATTCATCTGATTAAAAAATAAGGCCTGCTGATTGATCTGCACCAAAGCATAATCAGCTGAAGCCGCCATAACGGAAGTAGTCATTATCGAAGAGAGAAGTACAACACAGGAAAGAACGCTTTTCTTGCTGGTGTTAAATAACATCATCGTTGCCCTCATCAAAAAGTGTCTGCACCCTGGTGGGTAAGTTTTTTGCGGGACAAATATCTGGAACAGCAAACATAATGTCTGCTGCCTGCATTGGCGACCTTTATTACTTTTCCGTCACGAACTCCGTTCGGTGGCTGGATGAAAAGCGCTAAAGGAAAAACGGCATCGGATAAACTGGGTATTAACATTCTCCGAACGCAATAAAATGTCAAGCGAATATTTTAAGTGCAGCCGCAGTAAAAAGTCTGTCGCTGGCAGGGAAAAATGTGTTAATGCTGTGGCCGATAAAAGGTGTGCACTCATGACAAAAAAACGCGTTTTACTTTCAGATGTGGCGCAACTGGCCGGGTTGTCAAAAGCAACCGTGTCGCGCTATCTCAATCATTCGCTGGTTCTGCCGCAGGATACCGTTACGCGTATCGAAAACGCGATCCGTCAGCTGGATTATCGCGGCAACTCGCTGGCACGCCGCTTAAGCAAAGGCGGTAGTGAAACACTCGGCCTGGTGCTGCCCGATATTACTAACCCCTTCTTTGCCGAACTGGCCGATGCCGCCGAAGAAGCCGCGTCACAGCGTGGCTACAGCCTGGTGTTATGCATCACCCGCAACAACCCGGACAAGGAATGCCAGTTTATTCGCTGGCTGGATACCTGCCAGGTGGATGGCCTGCTGTTCACCACCAACCGCCCGGATAATGGCCTGCTGCGCAAAGAGGTCCAGCGCCAACAGCGTATCGTCTTGCTGGATGAGGATATTCCCGGCAGCAACGTGCCGAAAGTATTCGCCGATAACGTCCAGGGCGGCAAACTGGCGACGGAGCAGCTGATTGCCGCCGGACATCGGCAGATTGCTTTTGTTGGCGGTCCCGATGCGTTGATGAGCGTGCGCGAACGTTACCAGGGTTTTTGCCAGGCGATGCAACAGGCCGGGCTGGCAGTGGTGCCGGAATGGGTATTGTTTGGCAAATACGAGCGCAGTTTTGGCGCGCAGGCCCTGCACCATTTCTTTGCCAGCGAACCACGCCCGAGTGCGGTGTTCGCCGCCAGTGATTATCTGGTGCTCGGGTTACTGGATGGCCTGCGTGAACGCGGGTTACGTGCGCCGGAGGCCCTGTCACTGGTAGGATTCGATGATGCCAGCTATGCCGATTTCACCCAGCCGCGTATCTCCACCATTCGCCAACCCGCACGGGATATGGGGCGTGCCGCCGTTGAACAGATGCTGAACCTGCTGCACGGCGACCTGCCGCTTCCCCTGGAAACCCGCCTGCCGGTGGAATGGATCGCCCGCGACTCTATCAGCCCGCTGTCCAACATGCGCTAAATTGGCGCATCGTTGCACCCTGCTGGCTCATCACGCTTAAAATCTCCGCCACCAGGTAAACCGGTTTACCTGAGTGAAAAAAATATTTCACCAAAGTAAACATCAGGTTGCACAAGGTTGCATGAGGTGATTTTTTCACCTGGCACAGTCTCTGCTATCTTTCCAGTGGCGAACAAATATCTCTGCAAGACATGCGTTGGTCAGCGACATGTTTTACGCGCATCGGGTAAACCGGTTTACAAGATGTAAACCCTTACCGCGTAAGGCGTCCGCTGATGCAACGTCTCCGTTTGAATCACAAGGGGAGTGTTGAGATGCAACAGCAGCAACGTGCCGCCCCGGCACGGGTTGAGATGATCAATATCACTAAAACCTACGGCTCGATTCGCTCGCTGCGCGGTGTGAATCTCGAGCTGGCACCCGGTGAAGTGCTGGGTCTGGTCGGTGACAACGGTGCCGGTAAATCCACGCTGACCAAGGTGCTGTCCGGTGCCGTGGTGCCTACCAGCGGAGCAATTCGTATTGATGGCGAGGAGCAGCGTTTCGCGAATCCCGCCGATGCCCGACGTTGCCATATCGAAATGGTTTATCAGGATTTGTCGCTGTGCGACACCGTGGATGTCGCGGGTAACCTGTTTATGGGCCGCGAACCGATGAAACACTGGCTGGGCGTGCCCTTTCTCGATCAACAAAAAATGCATGCCGATGCGCGTGAAATGCTAAAGGGATTGGGGATTTCCATTCCTGATACCCGCCTGCTGGTGCGTAATTTGTCAGGTGGGCAGCGTCAGGCGATCGCCATTGCCCGTGCGGCAGCGTTCGGTCCGAAAGTGCTGATTATGGATGAACCCACAGCGGCGCTGGCCGTGGCCGAGGTGGAAGCAGTGCTGGAGCTGATCAAACGCGTCAGCGCCCGTGGCGTTAGCGTGATCCTGATTACCCACCGTTTGCAGGATCTGTTTCTGGTGTGCGATCGCATCATGGTGATGTACGAGGGCACCAACGTGGCGGACCGCCGGGTGGCCGACACCAGCCTGAGCGAAATCGTCAACCTGATTGTCGGCGAGAAATTCAGCGCGCCGTCCGCCCACGCCCATTAAGGGAACGAGTATGAGTATGGTTAACCTCTCCGGTACACGCATGATCCAGCATTCGCTGCCCAGACGCCTGCTACATAACCATTCTGGCGTGGTCAGCATTGCGCTGTTTTTTGTCTTCTGCTGTGTGGTGTTTTCACTGATCACCAGCAACTTTCTCACCACGCCTAACTGGCTCAACATTATTCGCCAGAGCGCACCTCTGCTGATTGTGGCGACGGCGATGACGCTAGTGATCACCACCGGCGGCATTGATCTCTCGGTAGGATCGACGCTGGCACTGGTAGGCGCGTTGTCCGCCATTGCCCTCAACAGCTGGGGCTGGCCCTGGTACTGCGTACTGATTGGCGGCCTGGCAATGGGCGCGTTAGTCGGCGCGATTAACGGTTTCTTTATTGCTTACGAGGGGATTCCGGCGTTTATCGTCACCCTCGCCACCCTGGCGGTGGTGCGGGGCGTGGCGCTGTTGATCACCCAGGGCTACTCGATCCCGGTCCCCGCCGATAGCCCGTTTACCTTTATGGGCCGCGCCTGGGTGATGGGTATCCCGATGCCCGCCCTGATCGGCATTGTGGCGCTGATTGTCGGGCATGTGGTGCTTAACCATATGCGTTTTGGTCGCTATGTCACTGCCATCGGTGCCAACGCCGAAGGTGCCCGCCGTAGCGGTATCAATACCAAAGCGGTGGTGATGCGTGTTTACATTATCAGCGGCATGGCAGCCGCGCTGGCAGGCATGATCATCACCGCCCGTCTCGGCAGCGGTTCCTCTAATCAGGGCGAAGGGTTTGAATTGCAGGTTATCGCTGCCGTGGTGCTCGGCAGCACCAGCCTGTTCGGTGGTTTTGGCACGGTGATCGGCACGTTATTGGGTGCGCTTTCCATCGCCATTATCCAGAACGGGTTGATTCTGTCGCATATTTCACCGTTCTACACGCAAATCGCCACCGGCGCGATCATCCTGCTCGCCATCTGGATCAACACACGCATTCTCAACCCGGCACGCGCCTCTGCCAAAGGATAGCTGATGAAAGGTTCACTTTTTCGTCATCCCGAACCGCTGCCGCTCGGCGTGCAGAGCGGTTATGTGATGACGGTCCTCGGCCCGCTGCCGCTGGACCAGATGGGTGTCACGCTGATGCATGAACACATTTTGCTGGACGCCTCGGGCAAATGGGTACCGCCCTGCTGTTGCAGTGAGCGTCATATCGCCGAGATGCCGGTACGCATCGAAAATCTCGGTGAATTGTCGCTCAATCCGCTGATGAGCCGTGATAACTGCCAGCTGTTTGACGTCGATGTGGCGATTGAAGAGTTGATGAAGTACCGCGCCCTCGGTGGGGAAACGGTGGTTGATCCCACCAATATCGGTATTGGCCGCGACCCTAAAGCGTTGCAACGTATCGCCCGTCTCACCGGCCTGAACATCATCATGGGCACCGGTTTGTATCTGCAACCGTCGCACCCGGAGTGGGTAAAAACCACCAGCGTGGAACAGCTGACGGAAAAACTGATTTATGACCTCGGTGGACTGGCGGAAAAACCTGAGGTGCTGGCCGGGTTGATTGGTGAGATTGGCGTATCCAGCCGTTTCACCGCCGATGAAGAGAAATCACTGCGGGCGGCGGGACGCGCCAGTGCGGCCACCGGGGTGCCGATTGAGGTTCATCTGCCTGGCTGGGAACGCCTTGGCCACAAGGTGCTGGATATTCTGGACCAAGAAGGTGCCGATCTGCGGCATACCGTGTTGTGCCATATGAACCCCAGCCATGCGGATAAAAGTTATCAGCGAGAACTGGCCGATCGCGGTGCGTATCTCGAATACGACATGATCGGCATGAGCTACTACTACGCCGATGAACAGGCACAGTCCCCCTCCGATGAAGAGAATGCTAACGCGATTTGTGCACTGATCGATGACGGCTATCTCCAGCAGATTTTGCTGTCGCAGGACGTATTCCTCAAAACCATGCTGACGCGTTACGGCGGCCACGGCTACGGCCACATCCTGAAAAATTTCGTACCGCGCCTGCGCCGCCACGGTGTCAGCGGTGAACAGTTAGAAACGTTGATGATCGCCAACCCACAGCGGGTATTTGGCGCGTAATGGAGAAAATCATGACGAAAAAGGTTCTGCTGGTGGGTGAATCCTGGACCAGCACCTCAACACATATCAAAGGCTTTGATCAATTCGCGACCGCCACCTGGCACAACGGTGCGGTGGATTTCCTCGCGGCGTTGCAGGACAGCGCGTATCAGGTCACCCATATGCCGGTACACGAAGCCCCTGAACAGTTCCCGCTGACGCTGGCTGCATTACAGGAATGGGATGTGATCATTCTGTCGGATATTGGTGCTAACACCCTGCTGCTGCATCCCGCTACCTGGCTGAAAAGCCAGCGCACCGCTAACCGCCTGACATTACTGCATGATCATGTTGCTCAGGGGGGTGCGCTGATGATGATTGGCGGTTACTACAGTTTCCAGGGCATCAATGGCGGCGCACGCTACCGCAACACGGCGGTTGAACAAACGCTGCCCGTACGGTGCCTCGCCTGGGATGACCGGATTGAGCGCCCTGAAGGCTGTTACCTGGAGCAAACCCAGACGCATGGCATTCTGGAAAATCTGCCTGCGGAGATGCCGTGGCTACTGGGCTATAACGAAGTCGAAATGCAACCCGAAGGGCAGCTGCTGGCGACCGTCGCCGGGACAACGCACCCGTTGCTGGCAATCCGCGAATATCAGCAGGGACGCACGCTGGTGTGGACCAGTGATATGTCTGCGCACTGGCTGCCACCGGAATTTGCGCAATGGCCCGGATTTCGCCAGCTGTGGCTCAATTGCCTCGACTGGCTGACCGGATCACCCGCATGAGCGCGTTACGCGATCTGACGCAGCAATTGCTGCGTTTTAACACCATCAATCCACCTGGTGACGAAGCTGCATGCATGGCGTGGCTGGCAGATTACCTCCGCGCTGTGGGTTTCCAGGTGCAGCAGCATAGTTTTGGTGAACGGCGAACCAATTTGATTGCCATGTTACCGGGCAAGGCTAACGGCAAGCCGCTGGGTTTTACCGGACATCTGGATACGGTGCCGCTGGGCGTGGCTGACTGGCAATATGACCCTTTCGGCGCAGATATCGTTGATGACCGCATCTATGGACGCGGCAGCAGCGATATGAAAGCGGCGATTGCTGCCTTTATCACCGCCTGTCAGCGTCACAAATCCGCGATTATGGCGGGCAGTGGCGTGGTGTTGTACCTCACAGGCGGTGAAGAAACCGGCTGCGACGGCGCGCGGGCTCTGATCGGTGACACCGCGCTGCCTCAGCCGGGCGCGTTAATCGTCGGCGAACCGACGGCTAACTATCCGGTGATTGGTCATAAAGGTGCGTTGTGGCTGCGCTGCGAAACCTGCGGGAAAACTGCGCACGGCGCGATGCCGCATCTGGGTATTAACGCTATCTATCTGGCGGCGGAGGCGCTGGGGAAGATCCAGCACTTCTCTCCAGGTGCGGCACATCCGCTGATGCAGCAACCCACGCTGAACGTGGGACGCATTCAGGGTGGGTTAAACATCAACTCGGTGCCGGATCGCACCACCTTTGATGTCGATATCCGCACCGCGCCAAATCTGCAACATGGCGAAATCCGCCAGCGTCTTACCACGACCCTCGGGGAAAACGTATTCGTTACCACGCTGGTAGATTTACCTGCGGTGTTGAGCGCTGAAGAACATCGCTGGATGCAGCAGGTGTTTCAGTTATGTCAGCCACTACACGCCGAACCGCTCACGGCGCGGATTGTGCCCTACTTTACTGATGCGTCGCTGCTGCTACCGGCACTGGGTTCGCCGCCGTGCGTCATTCTTGGGCCGGGTGAACCAACCATGGCGCATCAGACTGATGAATATTGCCTGCTGTCACGGCTGGAAGAGGCAGAGAATTTATATGGGGAATTGATTGCAGCGTGGATGGCATCGGCATAAACCCTATCGCCTCCGGGCACGGAGGCGGCAGGAACCGGTTATTTAACCACTTCCACCACCGGCATTTTATATTTACCCTCGCGGATCGCTTTATCTGGCCCGTATAAACGCAGCACAATATACGCATCCTTTTCCGGGATTGGTAACCAGTTGGGATTACTGGCCTCACCGTTGGCGCTCAGGTCGATGGTGTACATCCCCTGCGCATCGGGTTTCAGCGTACGATCGCCGCGACTGTGGCGATTTATATCGTTATGCGCCATCAGTTTATTGTCGGAACCATACACGGTAAAACTCCAGAACTGGCTAACGTTGGGTGCTTTAAAGTGCATACGATATTTTTTACCGTTGGCACCATTAATGTTTTTACCATCAGAACCTTGCACTGCCTGAAGATAAACAGATTCTTCCGGCGGTAATCCCCACTGTCCAATAAACGTACCTTCGGCAAACTTATCACGCGGGCTGTTTTGTAATTCAGCACGCGTGCCCAGCAGCCCTTCTGAACTGGTCATTTTCGGTGCCAATTCTTTCAAATACGCCATGCCCAATTCTTCGCCTTTTTTGGCCGCCGCTAATTGCTCCGCGGTGAAATCCGTTTTACAGGGTGCCAGTCCGACGTCTTTGTACTGATCCAGCCATTTTTTGTCGGCTGTCCCCATATCGCCTTCACACAAGAGAAAGTTGACCCGTTGCAGCCAGTTGGTTGTTGCCGGATCGGGCCATTGGTATTCCTTCGCTTTCGGCCCTGGTTCGCCGAGATAGGCCGACAATGTGCGGATATTCCAGTCATCCATATAACTCAGGGCTTTTTTCTCATCTTCCGGGCTGGTCGCCATAATACGCCCCATCAATTTCAGGAGATCGGAATCAACCCGAACCACTTCCGTGATACTGGCCGGCACTTCCCCTTTCCAGCTACGTAAAGCAAACATAAAGTGACCACCTTTGGTGCCACGAGTGCGGGAACCGATCATCGAGGTGGTGTAATGCCCCATATCCATTGTATGGAGTATCCAGTAGCGCCCTTTGTCCATATCCGGCACGCTGACAATCACCGGTTCGGCACCCACATCTAACCATCCCTGCAGATGGAGCGTGTCGTTGTTAATGGTGGGGTGATCGGTGTAGGTGTCATCGGCAAGATGACGGATATTCTGGAAGCGGTTTAACGGAACGTCTTTTTTCACTGTCGTGTCATAAAAAAACTTGTAGGCTTCATCCATTGAATAAGCGTAAATCCAGGCATCCTCTGCCAGCTTATCCGGGATTTGCGCCCATACTTGTGAACTCAGCGCGCATAATGACAGGGCAATCAGGGCTTTTTTCATTTTTCACTCCACAGACATGTCGGTTGGCTTAAATGCGCTCAATATCTGCTAATTTGAACGTTTTATGGTTAATGGCGTCGGTTGGACCATATAACCGCATCGCAGGTAATGGGCGTTTTCCACTGGTGGGGATCCAGTTGCTTTGCAGTCCATCGGGAGCATGTGGACCGATGTAGAGGGTCACGCTGCCATCCGCATTTTTTTTCATTTTTTCCAGGTCATAGGAAGAGAGAGTGGTGCGGTCGAGAGGGTTGTAAATAAAAGACATGGTGTCGCGGTTATACACGGTGAGCGCCCAGAACTGTTTAACCGGCATCTGCGCAGGCACCACCAGTTTGTACATTACCCCCGCTTCCAGCAGTTGGCCTTTGTTATCCGCCAGCGCCATCAGATATTGGGTAGCCGGAGAAGCGCTGAGTTGTTTTGGCATATAAGTACACCAGAAATATTCAGCGGCACGGTTAATCAGGTCAATCCTGTCTTCATAAACAAAGGTGAAACGCTGATTGTCATCCGCCTGTAACAGCGAAGCATAGTGCCGGTCCGGCCAGAACAGCTTCTCTCGCGGGAAATTATCGAACCAGTGTTGCAGATAAAACCAGGCATCAATCGCGGCCTGGCGCATGGCTTTACGGGTTGTGGCATCGGGATTGAAGGATTTTCCGCGCTCAATCCCCAGTGACAGCAGCATCCCCATCATCACCTTATCCTGCTCCCTGGCAGGTTCGACACTGGCAACCGCGTGCATATCGTCGAAATGGCGCTCATCGTAGAACGGCAATGTGGGATAAACTTCATCACTGGGATCAACGAATTTCTGCGCAGGAGGATTCGCTGCCTCACTGAGGTAATACATGCGCAACTTCTTTGAATACAGGTAAGCATCATTGGCTGATTTACCGGGTGCCAGTACTGAGCGAAATGCAAGGGCGACGCGATAGTTGGGTGATGCAACATGTAGATAACCTTCAGGGATGGCGTCTTTATATCCCGGCGGTGTCAGCAGGTATTTCCCCCCTTTCCCTTTATCCATACCCGATGGTCCGACGTCAGCAATGGTGAATTGCCAGGCATCGACAATTTGTCCGTAAAGACTCCCCTCGGCTCCCGCTTCCGGGACTTCCAGTACAACGGGACCTTTTTGCAGATCGGTAAATGCGGAGATATAAGGGGTGGTACTGTTGGCCGTGATGGCCTCCAGTTTCGGCGTAGCGGTATGTGAATAGGCAATGATATCGTTATCTTTCATGCCGAGGTTTTTAAACGCCGCGCGCCGGAAACTGTAAATGGCCACCGCAGGCATATTCCACAGCACCGCCTCAAAAGCGCGTTGGTATTTTATCTGGTAGTCAAAATCTGCAATGGAACAAACCGCGCCAGCGGGAGGAAAACCTCCCTGGGTTTCACCTTTGTCTCCTGCTCCGTGATGAAGTGGAATTTTTTTTACTGCGGTGATCTGTTGCGCTCCTGCGTGCTTTATCACCGCGAATCCGGCGGCGACACCGACGACTAACTTGTAAAACTCTCTGCGTGATACCGACATGATTATCTCCTTGAACGGATGAATCCACAGGTATAGCTGGCGTTAGTTTTAAGTGTTTTAACGGCTTTGATGGTATGAGATGGCAATAGCAAAGGAAGCAACACCTTGAACAGATGCATTGTCAGTGTAGTTCGGGTTAATGATTTTGTTGTAGCGGCATGATTTATTGCGCATCCGGTCAATGTGAAGAAATAAATATCGCGCCCTGATGTTCAGGTGGCACGGCAAAATGTTGCTGCATTCTGCGACTTTCCTCTGCGGGTGGCAGGCCAAACAGGCGTTTGAATTCGCGGTTAAACTGCGACGGGCTTTCATAACCCACCGCAAAGCTGGCGGCAGCAGCGGTCATCTCCTGACGCACCATCAACATCCTCGCCTGATGCAGACGTACCGATTTCACATACTGCATCGGCGCGGTACCGGTGATGGTCTTGAAGTGGCTGTGAAAGGTGGGCACGCTCATCCCCGCTTCTGCCGCCAGTTGCGCCAGCGTCAGTGCCTGCGCATAGGTGGCGTGGATCTGGCGCAGCGCTTTGCCAATTTTGCCAAACTGTCCCTGCTGCGTCAGCGCCGAACGCATTACACTGCCCTGCGCGCCGGTCAGCACCCGGTAATACAATTCACGCATCAGGGCTGGCCCGAGAATGGCCGCATCACGCGGATGATGCAGCGCTTGCAGAAAACGCAGCACAGAATCTTGCATCACCGCATCCATCGGGGTGGACATCATGCTTTGCGGTGCCGGTATCGGTTCGGCACCGCCCTGCTGTTCGAGTTGCAGCAACAACTCCGCCGCGACGGCGAAATCCAAATGCAGATAAATAGCCAGCAATGGCTGCTCCGGGCTGGCATCGGTTTCCATCACAAACGGCACCGGTACTGACACCGCAAGGTAATGCTGAGCGTCATACACATAAACCCGATCGCCAAGATAACCACGCTTGCAGCCCTGACAAACGATGACGATACCGGGATCGTACAGCACCGGCGTGCGTGCCAAAGGACGGTCGGATCGCAGGATGCGTACCTGCTCCAGCGCGGTCAGGTTATAGCCTTCTTCCGGTGCCAGCGCGCGCAGCAATGCCACCATGCTGGTCTGAATCTGCTCACTCATAAAATTACCCACTCATAAGATTAGGCAATAAAACCAGAAGATACGGCCTCAGCACAACAAGAAATGAAGAATATTATGCATCCTCACTTGTTAGCGGGAGCCTATCTTATGTCATCTACCAAAACGTTATTCATTACCGGTGTCAGCAGCGGCTTTGGTCGTGCTCTGGCACAACAGGCACTAAGCCAGGGTCATCGGGTGATCGGCACCGTGCGTAATCAGGCCGCCGGAGAGGCATTTGAAGCGCTTAAACCTGGTTTCGCCACCGCCTGCCTGCTGGACGTGACTGATTTCAGCGCCATCGACAGCACCGTTGCTGCACTGGAAGAGGAAGTGGGTCCGATTGATGTGCTGGTCAACAATGCCGGTTACGGCCATGAAGGGGTGATGGAAGAATCTTCCCTGGAGGAGATGCGTCGTCAGTTTGATGTCAACGTATTTGGCGCTGTCGCCATGATCAAGGCGGTGCTGCCGTTTATGCGCCAGCGCCGGCGCGGCCACATCATCAACATCACCTCGATGGGCGGTTTTATCACCATGCCGGGTATCACTTATTATTGCGGCAGCAAGTTCGCGCTGGAGGGGATTTCTGAAGCGTTGGGTAAAGAGGTACAACCCTTCGGTATCTTCGTCACTGCGGTCGCACCGGGATCGTTTCGTACCGACTGGGCGGGTCGTTCGATGGTGCGTAGCGAAAGGAGCATTGCCGATTACGATGCGTTGTTTGACCCCATCCGCCAGGCGCGTGCCGAAAAAAGTGGTAAGCAACTGGGTGATCCGCAAAAAGCCGCTGTGGCGATGCTGGACATCATCGGCAGCGCTAACCCTCCGGCACATTTGCTTCTGGGCAGTGATGCTCTGACGCTGGTGCGCGATAAATTCACCGCATTGAATGAGGATATTAATCGCTGGGAAAAACTGACACGTTCAACCGATGGTGAATAATGAATTGTCAGGTAGTGTAAATTATTTAACCTGATGGAAAAATGCGCCAGCACCTTATTTCTCTGATTAATGCTGGCGCGGTTTATTAAAATTTATCCGACGAGATTACCACACAGAATATAGGTTATCTGGTCAGGGTTTCGAGAAAGAGAAATGCGGATCAATAACGAATTTCTTCGGTACGCCAGAATCAAATTCACTGTAGCCGCGCGGCGCATCTTCCAGTGAAATCACTTCAACCCCAACAATTTTGGCAATCGGAATACGATCCCACAGAATGGCTTGCATCAGCTGGCGATTATATTTCATCACCGGTGCCTGCCCGGTATGGAAGGCGTGTGATTTGGCCCAGCCCAGTCCCAGACGAATGCTCAGGCTGCCCATTTTTGCTGCCTTATCGACAGCGCCAGGATCTTCCGTGACATACAGGCCGGGAATACCGATTTTACCTGCGACTCGCGTCACCTGCATCAGCGCATTGAGAACGGTTGCCGGTGCTTCATGCTGCGCCCCTTCGTGACCATGCCCACGGGCTTCAAAGCCTACGGCATCGATGGCGCAATCCACTTCCGGCTCACCGAGGATGGCAGCAATCTGCTCATGCAGCGGTGTATCCTGACTTAAATCAACCACTTCGAAACCCTGTTCTGCCGCATGTTTGATGCGTGCGCCATTCATATCACCAACGATCACCACCGCCGCACCCAACAGGCGTGCAGAAGCAGCGGCCGCCATGCCGACCGGACCCGCACCCGCCACATAGACGGTGCTACCTGGTCCTACCCCCGCCGTCACCGCCCCGTGAAAGCCGGTGGGCAGGATGTCGGAAAGGCAGGTTAAGTCTTTGATTTTCTCCAGTGCCTGCTCGCGATCCGGCAGCTTGAGTAAGTTGAAATCGGCATAGGGCACCAGTACATATTCAGCCTGCCCCCCCACCCAATCCCCCATATCCACATAACCATAGGCCCCACCGGCACGCGCCGGGTTTACCGTCAGACAGACGCCGGTGTGTTGTTCTTTACAGGAACGACAGCGCCCGCAGGCGACGTTGAACGGCACTGAGACCACATCACCGATCTCAAAGCGTTCCACATCGCGACCTTTTTCGATCACCTCCCCGGTGATTTCATGCCCCAGCACTAACCCAACCTGGGCGGTGGTGCGCCCGCGCACCATATGCTGGTCGGATCCGCATATATTAGTGGAGAGTACTTTGAGGATCACTCCGTGTTCTATTTTCTTGCCCCTGGGATCGTGCATTTTCGGATAATCAATCGACTGGACTTCAACTTTGCCATTACCTATGTATACCACTCCGCGGTTTTCAGACATGTGAGCACCTTTCAGAAAGTATTAATTTTTAAATGTCGCCGTTGAGCATAGGATCATACTCTGCGCCTCTAAGCTTAATAACTCCCCTGCACGCGGTTGTGCTTTCTGCGTTTATTATTCTCGATGTGTGCAAAGCATCACAATTAAATTAAACATCATTCAACTTGTGGATAATTTCAGTGCGGTATTTATTCAGGCCAAAATTTATTTACTGCTTCGCTTAAATAGCAGATATACAGCGGCGCTGTGGCCGGTTTTTGTTAGTCGATGTTGTAGTATGTTGTAATCAAAGTGGTGCCGGGAGTGTTTCTGAAACGCGTGATAAATCACGCCGCTACCGCCACATTTGTAGCGGCGCGATTTATCGCGCAAAGCCAAAGACCTGATGCTAACGCAGTTTTGCGCAGGCGGTCAGCAACCGCTGGCACGCCGTTTCCAGCAGCGCATCGTCCACCGCATAGGCGATACGCAGATAGCCCGGCGTCCCAAACGCCGAACCATGCAGCACCGCCACCTGGGCTTCCGCCAGCAGCCAGGAGGCCAGCGCCTTATCATCGCTGATCACCTCTCCGCCCGGCGTACGGCGCCCCATCAACCCCTGGCAATTGGCAAACACATAAAATGCGCCTTGTGGGGCACTGGCACTCAGTCCGTCGGTGGCCGCGATCATCGCCAGCACCTGGTTACGACGCTGTTCCAGTTTTGCCAGCCAGCCCAGCAGAAAATCAGCCGGTTGATTCAACGCTGCCACCGCCGCCGCCTGGGCGATGCTGCTGGCATTGGAGGTGCTTTGCGATTGCAGCACCTGCATCGCCGCAATCAGCCAGCGCGGTCCCGCCGCATAGCCCAGACGCCAGCCGGTCATGGCATGGCTTTTTGACACGCCGTTCACCGTCAGGGTGCGATGTGCCAGTTGGGGTGCCACTTCGGCAAAGGTCGCGAACGGTGTCTGGTCATAACGCAGCGGTTCATAGATATCATCGGCCATAATCAGCACATGCGGATGATCGGACAGCACATCTGCCAGCGCCCGCAGCTCCTGGGCGCTATAAATCGCACCGGTTGGATTGCCCGGCGAATTGAGGATCACCCAGCGCGTTTCCGACGTCAGGGCCGCCGCCAGCTGCGCCGGTTGTAGCTTCCAGCCGTCCGCTTCAGCGCAGGGAACAATCACCGGCTCACCTTCCGCCAGCGTGACCATGTCCGGGTAAGACACCCAGTAAGGGGCGGGAATGATCACCTGCTGGCCTGCATCGACCGTCGCCAGCAGCGCATTAAAAATCAGCTGCTTCGCTCCGCTACCGGCGATGATTTCATCTGGCGCGAACTGCAACTGATTGTCACGGGCAAATTTACCGGCAATCGCCGCCTTCAATGCTGCGGTACCCGTCACGGCGGTGTACTTGGTTTGCTGCTGCACAATGGCTTCGATGCCGGCATAGCTGATTGACGCCGGGGTGGCAAAATCCAGCTCCCCCTCGCCCAGATTGATCACCGCTTTGCCCGCTGCTTCCAGTTCACGTACCTGGTCAGAAATGGTCGCGGTTGGCGAAGGTCGTACCCGCTGCATGCGCCGGGCCGTTTGACTGTTATTCATAAATCCTCTTTTGTATCTGATGATTCAACTAATACAATTATTCATCCAACATCAGCAGGAAAATTGCCGTGTCACTGATATTCATTCTCGATGATTCACCCTTATCGGCCCGTTACGGTGTCACCGCCAGCCTGTGGGCTAATCAACTCGGGTTGCCGTTATGGAGCCTGCGCCCCAGCTTTAGCGGCGATGTGCCCGATAGCCATCAACACGTTATTCCCGCCGGTTATTGCGTCACCAGCGGCCTGTATCGCAGCGATACGCTGCAACAGGAAGTCAGCAGCGCCGACTCGCTACCGAACGCTGGCGCAGTGATCGTCTTACCTGCCGCGCGTGCCGCTGCGATCGTCGAGCTGCCTGGCACCCGGCTGTTCAGCCACGACAGCGGCCAGACGCTGGTACTGCGCGATGACACCCAGCCGCTGCTCACCCTGCATACCGACCACTATGGTCGCTGGTCTACCGCACCAGCCGCTGAACCTGCCAGCACGTTGCGTATTGGCCTGATTGGCCGCGAAGCTGACCATCGTCAGGCTTATCCGGCCACGCTGGCGGCGCTGGGTGATGCAGCATCCGCATTGCATCTGACGCTCGACATCCACTTCCTGCCACCCGCCTCGCTCTCCGCCAGCCTGGATGAACTGGAGGGGCTGCATGGCGTGCTGCTGCCGGGTGGATCATCAATGGCGGCGGTACAGGGACAAATCCGCGTCGCGCAAGCCACGGTGACCCGCCCACTCCCCACCCTCGGGCTGTGTCTCGGGATGCAGAGCATGGCTACGGCTGCCGTGCGCCAGCAGCCAGCGTGCGAACAGGCGATTCTGGCGGAGGTCGCCCCCGATGCGGCACTGCACAGCTTTGTCGCCTTCGCCGATGGTCATCACCGTTGCGGGGTGCTGCCATTTCATGACGGTGCCATGCACTACAACCATCGTTATCGCTTTAATCCGCAGTTATTTGCTCAACTCAGCGCCAGTGGCGTGCAGGTCAACGCGCAGACCGACGATATCGTTGAGGGTATAACCCTGCCCGATCATCTGTTCTGGCAGGGGGTGCAGGGCCATCCCGAACTGGCATCGCGTCCGGACGCCCCGCACCCGCTGCTCACCGCGTTTCTACAGGCGGCGCTTACTCAGCGAGGGTAACGCCGGTACGCGCATCGCTGGCCAGTTTGCGCATCACGCTGGTCAGCGCTGTCTGGGCTTCGGCAGAAATATCCAGCAACGGCGCACGTACGCGACCACCGTTAAAGCCACGCAACGCCATTGCCGCTTTCACCAACTGCGGCTGACCGTGCTGACGCGCCAGGGCACGGTAGTCGTACCACAGCTGATGAAGATCGCGCGCTGTGCCCGCATCGCCTTTTTCCACCGCGCGGAATGTCGCCAACACCAGCTCCGGCAGCGCCCCGCTGTTGGTGGTGCTGATACCGTCAAAGCCAGCCATCATCGGGCCTAAGAACGCGAGGTCCGAGGCGCAGAACAGACGCAGACGTCCACGCAGGCGGTTGGCGATCTGGTCGATGGCGGTCGGGTTAAGATCCCCCTGTTTGATCCCCACCACACCCGTGACATCCGCCAGTTGCTCCAGCAAAGCGGGTGACAGCGTGATACCAATGCCCGGTGCGTTGTAGACCAGGATGCCGGTTTTAGATAACGGTGCCATCTCTTTGAAATAAGACAGGATTTGTGCGTCGGTGATTTCGCTGACGTACGGTGCAGTGACCATCGGTAAACCACCCAAATCGCCCGCCAGAATGGTCAGTTCACGCGCATCACGCGGGTCTGAGCTGGCGCTGCACAGCATCACCGGGATACGGTCCTGCACGCAATCCATCACCTGATGGAACAATTCACGGCGCTCGGCCAGTGACATCACCGGAAACTCGCCATACGTCCCGCCAATCAGAATGCCGTCATAACCAAGACCAATGACGCGCTCAATGTTTTCCCGCAGGGCAGCGAAGTCGATAGCGCCGTTAGCCGCAAACGGCGTGACGGTGATGTTGAAAATGCCACGCAGGCGTTCACGGCATTCGTTGATATCTTTCATGGAAATTCCTTACAGCAAAGTTAATGGACGAGAGAGACTGCCAAGCTGGCGATAACCGGTTTCCGTGACCACCACGGTTTCACTGACGCCAACGGTGAATTCGCCGTAAATGCGCAGGGCCGGTGGAATATGGAAGGTCATGCCTGGCTGCAATTCGGTGGTAACACCGCTGTACAGGCTGAGAATGCCGCCTTCGCCCCAGTCCGGTGCGAAAGAGACACCGATGGAATAACCGGTGCGTTTTTTGAAATGTTCGGTGAAACCGGCACGATCGATCACTTTCTGGCAGGCGATATGCGGCTCGGCACAGGTGGCACCCGGACGGATGGCATCCAGTGCCGCCTGCAACGCTTCCTGGCACACTTTTTCCATTTCCAGCGCAATCGCCGGTGGGCGACCAATCCACGCCGAACGCATCAGCGCAGCGTGGTAGCGATCATGCGCAGCAGCCATTTCGAGGAATACTGGCTCGTTATCCTGCATCACGCGACGACGCCAGGTGCCGTGCGGCACACCACTGCGTGGTCCAGTGGACACCAGCGGCTCCATCCCGACATATTCAGAACCGGCCGCGATGGCGGCACCCATCATCGCGGACACCAGCGCGTTTTCATCGCTGCCGCTGCGAATCGCTGCCATACCGGCACGCATACCCGCATCAACATAACGTGCCGCGGTGGCGATTTTTTCCACTTCTGCCGCAGACTTCACCGCACGCAGCGGTTCGATCACCCCTGCGGTGTCGGCGATGGTACCGAGCTTGCTTTGCAGCAGTTCGTAGACAGCAATCGGCAGGAACCAGCCGCGTTTGTCCAGCCCGATGCGCTTATTCAGCCAGCCACGCTGTTGCAACATGCCGACAAGAAAATCCACCGGGTTATCGCCATCCTGATAGATGGCGGCGTCAGAAATAAAGGTGTTGGCGATAAAGTTGAAGTATTCCAGCTGGCGAATCACAAACACCGGATCCCCTTCTACCGGCAGCAGCAGCGCCTGGAAGGTGTAATAACCGGGGGTTTGCTGACCGGTGAGCCAGAAGATATTTTCCGGCCCGGTGACGATCATCACATCGACACCGGCGGCGCTAAGACGCTCACGGGTGCGCTGAATACGCAGTGCATACTCGCCCGCGCTGAAGGCGGATTCACTGCCCTGAACCACATTATTAAGCTGTTGCATCACTAAACTCCTGGAGGAAAGTGGCGCGGGCGGCAGAAAACTGCACACCCAGGCCGGGAGAATCATTCACGGCGACCTGGCCGTGGGCATAAGCGAGGCCGCTGACCGGGTCATCGGTTAAACCATCAGCGCCGTAAAGTTCGGCGAACGCCGGTTGCAGCACGCGGCACAGCTGTAACGCCGCTGCCGTCGCCGCATGGCCTTCGTTCATCTGACCAATCATGAAAGGAACCGCTGCTTTTTGCAGACGTCGTGCCGCTGCCAGCGTCGGTGCCAGTCCACCCAATTTGACCAGCTTGAGATGGCCCCACAGCGCCCCTTCGGCAGCGATCAGGCGATCGATGGCCGCGTTGCTGTTAAGGCTTTCGTCGAGCATGATCGGGATGGCATACGGGTACAGCTCCGCCAGATGCCGGTCATCAGCGACGGCCAGCGGCTGCTCGATATAACTCAGCTGAAGTTCACCCAATTGCGGCAGCGCCTGGTGGGCCTGCGCCAGCGACCACTGGCCGTTAACGTCGATCGCCAGTGAGATCTGGTCACCGAAGGTGTCGCGCAACGCCTGTAAACGCGCCAGATCGGTGGCGAAATCCGCCACCCCGGTGCGCAGTTTCAACTGGGTAAAACCGCGTTCGACATAGCCTTGCGCCTGAGCCAACAGTTGCGTTTCGCTGCCCCAGAACAGCGTCTGGTTGGTGGCGAAACCCCATGCCGCGGCTGGTGCACCCAGCCAGGCTGCCAGGCTGACGCCCTGCTGACGTGCCAGCAGGTCATGCAGCGCCATATCCAGCACCATGCGTGACGGAGCCAGCAGCGGGCTATCCTCGGCGTGCACGGCGGCCAGCATGCTGTGCGCATCGGCCTGCCAGTCCCACTGCGCCAGCGTCGCCAGCAGATTGTTCAGCACCTGTTGTTCGCTGTAGCCATGCAGATAAGCGATGTTGAGTCGCACTTCTCCGATGCCCTGCACACCCTGATCTTCCAGCTGTAGCCACAGGGTATCGAGCGCATGTACCGCGCCGGAAGCTGCGGTATGCAGCGTCACCCCGGCGTAATGCAGGTCGCCGCGCCAGAGTTGCGCCTTCACGCGTGAGCCTCCGCAGGCAGCATCGCCAGCGCGATATCGAGATAGATGTAAGCCGCAGCGATAAACTCCTCTACCGGGACAAACTCGTCCGGCTTATGCGCCACCGCCAGCGCGCCGGGGCCGACCACCACACCTTTGGCACCGAGGGTACGGAAATGCACCAAATCACAGCCGCCCTGGAAACCAAACGGGCCGGGTTCAGGCTGACCATGCCGACGGCAGGCTGCCAGGCTGTGCTGCACAATGGCTTCATTGCTGTCAGTTTCGGTTGCGCCACCGGTGGTCGGTTGCCAGGCGATGATTTCCGCCTCAACACCGGATTGTTCTCTGGCGTGATCGAGCAACTGTTGCAGCTCCGCTTTCACCTCTGTTTCGTCTTCGCCAGGCACCATGCGGCGATCCAGCAGCAGTTCGCAGTTATCCGGCACCACGTTATCGGCGTGCCCGCCATGCACACGGGTGACGGTCAAACTGGCGTTGCCCACCAGCGCGTGGCAGCGGCAGCGCACCTGCTGCTGATGCGCCTCCTCGATCAACCCGAGCAGTTTCGCCGACTGGTAAATCGCGTTGATACCCAACTCCGGCGTACCGGAATGCGCCGTCACGCCTTTCACCCGCACACGCGGACGCAGGCTGCCTTTGTGGGCCGAGAAGGTCGCGTTAGAAGTCGGTTCACCAATCACCGCAAAATCGATAGCGGGCGGTTGATCGCGCACATAAAACTTCGCCCCTTCACTCGCCACTTCTTCATCCGCCGTGAACACGCCCATTAGCGTGCCGGACCAGCTGTGACGGTTCGCCGCCAGCATGCGCAGCGCTTCCACCATCGCCACCAGCGGGCCTTTGGCATCACAGGCACCACGACCGTATAAACGCCCTTCACGCTCGGTCAGGGTAAAGGGATCGCTCGACCAACCGGTCCCGGCCGGGACGGTGTCGAGGTGGGTATTAAAGGCAAAACAGGGGCCGTCGCCGTTTTTCAGCAGCGCGATCACGTTGGTGCGCCCTGGCGCATACTCGCTAAACGAGAGGTCAAAACCCGCTTCGCGCAGCCAGCCTGCTACGCACTCGGCGGCCTCACGTTCGTGACCGGGCGGGTTTTCGGTATTGATGGCGACCAGTGCGGTAAGATCCCGCTTCATGCGCACACTGTCTGCCTGGTAACTACTCATAGGTACTCCGCTATTAATGTAAGATCTGGTCGAGGAAACGTTTGGCGCGTTCGCTGACCTGGCCGGTAAAAAAGTCCTGGGCGCTGGCGCGTTCGAGAATTTCGCCCTCTTCCATAAACAAGATTTGATTGGCAGCGCGGCGGGCAAAACCCATTTCATGGGTTACGACCATGCTGGTCATGCCTTCGGCACTCAGCTCCGCCATCACATCCAGCACTTCACGGATCATTTCCGGATCCAGCGCTGAGGTCGGTTCGTCGTACAACATCAGTTCGGGTTTCATCGCCAGCGCGCGGGCAATCGCCACACGCTGCTGCTGGCCGCCGGAAAGCTCATCCGGGAAGTGATCGGCGCGCTCATTGATACGCACCTTTGCCAGCAGCATTTCGGCCTGTTTGCGCGCCTCAATGCGGTTGATGCCCAGCACCGTCATCGGGGCCAGCATGATGTTTTCCGCAGCGGTGAGATGGGAAAACAACTCGTAGTTCTGAAACACCATGCCAATACGCTGGCGCAGCTGATGCGGCGGAACTTCGCCACGGCTGATGTTTTGCCGGGCAAAAAACACATCGCCACTGTCAGCCGGGGACAGCAAATTGACACAACGCAGCAGCGTCGATTTACCCGAACCGGACGGGCCAATCAGCACCACGGTTTCACCGCGATTCACGCTCAGCGAGCAGTTTTTCAGTACGGTCTGACGACCAAAGGTTTTATCGATGCCGATCATTTCCAGCAGCGGTTTACGTTCCTGGTTCATGACACCTCCCGGGCAGGTTTAGGCAACTTCATTTCATGGGATTGTGCTTTCTGACTTTTGCGGCGGCGCTGTTTCGGGTCGAGGGTGCGCTCCAGCCATGACTGGAAAATCATGAACAGCGTGGTCAGCAGCAGATAGTAGATACCGGCAGCGCACAGCGCTTCGAAGTAGCGGAAACTGGCGCTGGCCGCCTGATTCGCCACCAGCAGCAGCTCCTGCACCGCAATCACCGACACCAGCGCACTCGATTTCAGCATGCTGATCATCTGGTTACCCATCGGTGGCAGTACAATGCGTGCCGCCTGCGGTAACACGATCTTGCGCATGATCTGCGCGTTGGTCATACCCAGCGCCATACCGGCGGTACGTTGCCCGCTTTTCACTGCCTGGAGACCGGAACGCAGTATCTCAGCCATATACGCACCTTCATTGAGCGAAAGCGCCAGCACTGCACAGGTAAACGCGGAGAAGCGTAAGCCGAAGCCTGGCAGCACGTTGTAGACAAAGATGATCTGGAATAGCACTGGCGTGCCACGAAACAGCCACAGGTAGAAAAAGGCCAGGGCCTTTCCGGCGCGAAAAGGAGCCTCCTGTAGCAGGGCCAGTACCAGACCCAGCACCACGCCACACAACAGTGAGCAAAGGGTGATGAGCAGTGTCATCCACGCACCCTGCAAAAACTCAGGGGAAAGGAAGTACTGCCACATTAAATCAATCGACATAGCTATCTCCGGTTAACGGCTTAAAAAGCATTAAAAAATGGCAACGGAATCCGGGAAGTTCCATTTCTCAATCAGTTGCTTGTAGGTGCCATCTTTCACCAGGCTTTGCAGGCCCTTCTCCAGCTGTGCTTTGGTTTCGGCATCCCCTTTACGCACGGCAAAGGCGATATGGGTATCGGCTTCAAATTCCGGACCTACCGCTTCGAACATGCCGGGTTTCTCGCTGAACAGCGCCAGGGTGCCCGGCGTAGAGAGGAATTCTGCATCAGCGCGGCCCTGAGCAACGGCAACCGCAGAGTCAGTGGCCGCCGGGAAGGTCAGCACGTTGATCGCGGCTTTGCTGGCGGCCACGCAATTTTTGTTGTCCACCCGCGCCTGACTCTCTTCGATGCCACCCAGAGTAACGGCGATGGTTTTGCCGCACAGCGACATATCACGACCGGTGATGCCAGCCGAATTACCTTTACGCACCACCACGCGGCTGCCGATCTTCAGGTAAGGCACAAAATCCACCTGGGTGGCGCGGGTCGGGTTGACGTACATCGCTGAGTTGATGATGTCGAGGCGATTGCCCTGTAAGGCCGGGATCAGTCCTTTGAACTCCATCGCCATCGGCGCAGGCGTGAGTTTGAGTTCTTTACTCAGTGCCGTGATCAGGTCGATATCGAAGCCAGTGAGCTTGCCGTCTTTGACAAATTCGTACGGCATAAAGGTGGCGGCGGTGCCATAAGTCAGTTTGCCGGGGGTAACACTTTCCCCTGCGGCATGGCTGGCAAGTGGCAGCAGCGCCAGTGTGAACATCAATCCGCGCAGGCGGTTAGGGGTGAAATACGAGCTGGACATAGTCGTCTCCTGGTTAATATTTTGGATTTTATGAATCAACAAATACAATCATGATGACAAAAACACGTCCCTTCCTGGTGCACTTGCACGCTTATCGTGCAGTTCCTGCTTTATTTCGCTGCAAAACTTTTCCCGTGTTATTGTATATTCAGACCACAACAATACACTTTCAGGGAACGTTCTCCATGCAGCCTGACTCAACTGCGAGCAGTCGCCGGATAGCCCGGCAAATCCTTGACCTGATATATGAAGCAAGATTCGATCCAGGTCATCATTTACGTGAACAACATCTTGCCGATGCGCTGGGCGTTTCGCGCACGCCGGTACGTGCCGGATTAAAAGAACTGACCCGCCTCGGTGCGGTGGAAGCCCGGCCCAATCAGGGTTTCTTTCTGTTAAAGAGCGCCGATGAACTGCAACAGCTGAGTATCGAACAACCCAAAAGTAATGATCAGAATTTGTATGAATTGCTGGTCCGCGATCGTATTGCCGGTACGCTGCCTGAGTCTTTCACCCAGACCGAAATTGTGCAGCGCTATGAGGTGGACCGCGGGATACTGACGCGCACCCTGGTGAAGCTGTCGGAAGATGGCCTGATTGCACGTAATGCCGGGCATGGCTGGCGCTTCCTGCAAACGCTGAACTCGGATGTGGCTTTGCGCAACAGTTACGGTTTCCGCCTGATGATTGAACCCGCCGCCCTGCTGACGCCGCATTTACATGTCGATCGCCAGTTACTCAAAAGGTTGCGTGCACAGCATCTGTGGCTGATTACTCACCCGGATATCACCCAGGTCCCGGCGAAGGACATCTTCGAAACCGACGCCTCCTTTCATGAGCTACTGGCGGAAGCCAGCGGCAATCTGTTTGTGTTGCAGGCGATTCAGCAGCAAAACCGCTTACGTCGTCTGATGGAATTTGGCAGCTACCATAACAAGCGCCGCGTCAAAGAATGGTGTGAAGAACATGTGGCGATCATTGATGCATTACGAGAAAACAAGCAGGAACTGGCCGCCAGCCTGATGCAGCAACATCTGCAATTTGCCTATGACCAGGTAAATATTAAGCGGCCACGCAAATAATCGGCATCAATTTTGCACATCATGATCCTGAAAATACAATCAGGAGTGGTTTATGGATTTGCAAATACAACAACGGGTCGCGCTGGTGTGTGGTGCGGGAAGTGGTTTAGGCCGGGCGATGGCGCTGTCTCTGGCGCAGGAAGGGGTAAAAGTCGCGGTAACCGGCCGCAACCAGGAAAAGCTGGCAGAAACGGTAGCACTGATCCAGCAGCAAGGCGGCACCGCGCAGGCCTGGCAGCTCGACCTGGCTGCGCCCGAGAAGTTTGATGATGTATTGAACGACATCCACAAGCATTGGGGCGATATTGATATTCTGATCAACAACTCGGGTGGTCCGCCTCCTGCCACTGCTCAGGGCACTGATGCCGGTATCTGGCAGCAGCAGTTTTCCCTGATGGTTTCCTCACTGATTCAGCTGACGGACAAAGTGCTGCCCGCCATGCGCCAGCGCGGCTGGGGTCGTATTATCACCTCGACTTCGTCTGGCGTGATTGCCCCGATCCCTAATCTGGCGCTGTCCAATGCCCTGCGTATGAGTTTACTCGGCTGGTCAAAAACCCTGGCCCGTGAAGTGGCGGCGGATGGTGTAACGGTTAACGTGCTGGTGCCGGGACGCATCGCTACCGATCGCGTCAGCCAGCTGGATGCCATCAAGGCGAAACGTGAAAACAGCACCGCGGACGCCGTAGCGGAGAAAAGCCGTCAGGGCATTCCAGCGGGCCGTTATGGTGCACCCGAAGAATACGGCGCCACTGCGGCGTTTCTCGCTAGCCAACAAGCCAGTTACATCACTGGCACGGTGATGCGAGTGGATGGCGGGATGATTGATGCAATTTGATGAGTAAGATCAAAAGAGCGCGATGAACCGCGCCGCTACGGACCGGTGGGGGTTTTGTAGCGGCGCGATTTATCGCGCAATCGTTATCAATGACGGCTGGCACAGCCGCACTTTGACATCTCACCGTGCACATGTTTGCCATGATGCGAATGACGCACCTGCAATTCGCCCTGCTGCCACGCCGCACTGTCATCTGCCTTGTTATCCAGCAAGCGATTTAACGCCTCAGCCACCAGCAAATCACCACGCTGCGCCCAGCTGGTCAGATGCCAGGTCGGAGAGCGAGCCTCGTCGACATCATCAAAACCCACCACGCCAATATGCACACCCTGACCAAAATCGCGCACTGCCTGCATGACACCGAAAGCCAGCACGTCATTTTCGCAGAACAGCGCATTGATACGTTCAGCAGCACGCGTTTTTTTCAGGTATGCCATCATCGCCTGATAAGCCAGTTCACGATCATTGTTACCGGCAATCAGTCGCTGATCGAGGGTTTTATCGGCAGCGGCTAAGCTCGCGACAAAACCCTGCATCTGGCGCGGTTCGGTTGCGGGATCTTCGCCGTGCATAACACCAAAACGTTGATGCCCCTGCGCCAGCAGCAGACGACCAATCTCAGCACCGGCATCATAGTTATCCGCCCTGAGCGCGTTCTCCCCACTCAGCCAGATCGCCGGGAATGGTGATGGCTCTTCGTGATAAAGGGAGGTGAGGAAAATCAATCCATTAACGCCCAGTTCAGTCGCCTGACGGAGTAACGACAGATAATGCTCGCGCGAAGTAACGTTGAGCAACAATGACAAACATCCACGCGCATTCAGTTGTCGCGTCACTTCATTCAGCATTTTTACGCTGTTGGGATTAGCGAACTCATCGCTGACGATACCGATGATATTGTGCTTTCTTGTCATGAAAGGCTCCCTCTGCAATCAGGTTTAACCACGACGGGTTAAGGCCAGACGAATCCCAAGACCAATAAAGGTGACGCCAACCACCCGATCCAGTAACTTTTGCATCGCGGCGTTTTTCGCCACTGCACTGGCGGCACCACCGGCTAACAACGCAAACAGGGTATCAGTGGTTAAACCCACCAGGGCGTAAGTCAGGCCGAGGATCAGGAAAGATTGCGCATGGTGATCGCCGTCAACCACGACAAACTGTGGGAAGAAAGCGATGAAAAATAGCAACACCTTCGGATTGGTCACCGAGGTAATCAGCCCGCGAGTTAACAGGCTACGCGCACTGACAGGCATTTTGACGGCAGCCTCACCAGCCTGTTGTGCGGCGCTACGGC
Organism: Pantoea sp. App145; assembly: GCF_047947045.1. Classification (NCBI taxonomy): domain Bacteria; kingdom Pseudomonadati; phylum Pseudomonadota; class Gammaproteobacteria; order Enterobacterales; family Erwiniaceae; genus Pantoea; species Pantoea sp. App145. The sequence continues at coordinate 133,700 of NZ_CP133291.1, read as the reverse complement.
TGACAAACGTCCCCCACACCATTTTGCTGCCGAGAAATAGCAGGTAGGCAGCACCAATATATTTAATCACCGTAAATAGCAGCGGCGAGGCGGCAATCAGGGCAGTGAGGCCAATGGCACTGGCAACCGCATGAGTACAACTGCCTAACGCCACGCCTGCAGCCGAGATCACTCCGGAACGTCGCCCATTCGCCACGCTTTGCCCTACCACGTAGGCCAGATCAGGACCGGGGGTTATGCAAAGTAAAAAGACTGAGGCGAGAAAAAGAGGAAAGTGGGTGATGTCCAGCATGGAGCGCTCCTGTCAGTGACTAAAGGTTGATTTTAACCAACCCGCAACAGGAATCTAGCATCGCAGAACAGAAAAAGATGCCCGGATAAGGAGACTTTCTGTAACGCTGCGATATTGCCCCCATAGTGAAATATCGCACCGGGTTGTTGCGGCGTGATTTATCACGCGGGGTTTTCCAACGCCCTGCACAGAATTGCACGATAAATCGCGTCGCTAAAAATGCTCACCGATTCTTCTGCGTATTGAGGCGCAATGCCAGGTGTTGCAGCAACATGGGCGTGACCGGCGTGCATAAAACCGCCGGCCTCACCACAGGAGATTATGAAGAGGCTGGCGTGAAGCGAGCACTGGCTGCCAGAGCGGCCGAGACCGTGGTGATGGTATCGAAAGAGAAAATGAACTCCGCTTCGGCGTTCGCGATTGGCGATTTGTCGCTTGCCAGCACGCTGATCATTGATGATCCGCTTGATGACGCGATGGCGCGATTACTGGCGCAAAAACAGATAACGGTTATTTAGCCTCGCGGGTAAATTGCTGTTCCAGCATGGATTTTCCCCACTGGTCGCCCTGCCACTCCTGTGTCAGGGTAAAACCAAAGGATTCGTACAGACGGCGGGCGGCGTCCAGTCCGCTGAATGTCCAGAGCTGAACCGCAGAGAATGCCTGCGCATCACAAAAGGCCATCGCGGCACTCAGTAACTTTCTGCCGACACCCGCCCCACGGCAGCCATCGTCGAGAATAAACCAGCGCAGATGCGCCTGATTATTTCCCAGATCCTCACCATCGATGGCAACCGAGCCAACAATACTCCCCTGCTGGCTGGCGACCCAGATTTGGTTGCGTGGCACATCCAACCGACCGGCAAATTCCGCCAGACCTGTTGCCACTTTGCCTTCAAAAAAGTGGCCAAAGCCATGATGCTGTGCATAGTAGCGACCATGCATTTCCGCGACCCGGCCTATCAAGCCGGGCTGATAACCCGTGGTGATGGCGATTTCCGGCCCCATTTCAGCCTGATCGCGGCGCGCTTTCAATGCTCCGGCATAGGACGCTAATCCCTGAGCAACCGCCTGCTGTTGCTGCCCCGTGAGATGCGCCAGCGCAGTGATGACCTGGCTGGTGCCATATTCATTGATTCTGGCAACCGTGATTTTTCCCTGATCGGTCAGCACCAGTTGCTTCACACGAGCATCCTGGGTGGATGGCACTTCGGTTAATTCGCCTGCTTTGATCAATTTGCCCAGCATACGGCTCACACTGGACTTCTCCAGCCCAAGGATTTGTACCAGCTGCGCGGCGGTCATCCCGTCATGGCTGGCAACTTCAAGCAGGGTATGCACCGCCGAGGGAGAATATTCGGTCGCCGCCAGGGTGGTGTTCATAAATCCCAGCTCGCGCACCATCAGGCGCGATGAAGCACGGATCGTCTGGATAAGGGTGGGATCGGTCATGGTTAGCATTCGGCATGAAATAAGGTTGTACAATACAACCATTTTGCAGGTGAAGTTGTCAAGGGCGTACTGGGTTGTGCATTAAGCAGTAAAAACGTCTTGTCTGAAAAGAGACAAGAAGGTATCAATAGTCATTCCCTCCCTTCACCCACTGATAACTAAGGAGGATTACTATGCTGACGTGTGAATTGTTTATTTACTCACACCTCTATAGTAATTGGCCGTACTCAGGCGTCACCGGTATCGTGCTGCGATAATCCGCGTCCTGAGCGAAGTCACTGAAAATTTAACTCCCTTCCCTCCGGCTTACCGGGTTGTCGTCAGCGTTGTTTGACGTCAGGCCTTTTTGCGCCTGCAACTTATGAGTAAGCACATGAGCACTTTACTATCAGCACAGGCTGTCGGCTTTGATAATGCCTTCGGCACCCTTTTTCACAACATCACTTTTAGTCTGCAAAAAAGCGACCGCATTGGTCTGCTGGGGGCAAACGGCAGCGGCAAAAGTACCCTGCTAAAAATCCTCAGCGGCGAACTGGATGTCAGCAGGGGTAATATCGTGCAGGCCAGCCATTGTTTACTGGCAAGAATTGAGCAACACCTGCCACCGTCACTTGCACAGGCAACGCTACTGGCTAGCGTAGTGGCGCAGCTGCCCCCCTCGCTGCAACTGAGTGAACGCTGGCGTGCGGAAGCTCTGCTCGACAGCCTCGGATTCAGCGTGGACCAGCAAGCACAAACCGCCGCAACCCTGAGTGGTGGCCAACATATGCGTTTGTTGCTGGCTCGTGCGCTGATTCAGCAACCCGATCTGTTGCTGCTGGATGAACCGAGCAACCATCTCGATCTCCCCACGTTGCTATGGCTGGAAACCTTCCTCAATAGCTGGAATGGCAGCTTTGTGCTGGTGTCGCATGACAGTACCCTGCTGGACCGCGTGACAACCAGCAGCTGGATGCTGCGGGATAAAACTTTGCAGTTCTTTGACCTGCCCTGTAGCGCCGCGCGTGCCGCCCTGGCGGAGCAGGATGAAGCCGATGCGCAACGCTTTCACAGCGAGCAGAAGGAGATCGATCGGCTGGCAAAAAGCGCGCATCGGCTGGCGATTTGGGGGCGCACCTATGATAACGAAGGTCTGTCACGCAAAGCGCAGCAGATGGAGAAACGGGTTGACTGGCTGAGGGAAGCACAAACCACCCTCACCGACGGCAGCCCCTGGCGTTTGCAATTGCAGGGAGAAGCGCTGGATGCCGATCGCGTGCTGGCACTGCCGGAAATGACGGTGCGCCCGGCCCCGCAGGCATCGGTGTTGTTCAGATTACCGGCTTTACAGGTGAAAAGTGGCGATCGCATCGCCGTGGCTGGCCGCAACGGTTCAGGTAAATCATCCCTGCTGCGTCATCTGTGGCAGAGCTGGCAGCAGCCAGCGTCTGGCATGTTTCATCCCCGTGTCCGGCTTGGTTATTACGATCAAAATCTGATGCAGGTAGCGGATGACGCTACCTTAAGCGATGCGCTGATGCCTTTCGTCTCTCTCAGCACTGACCAGCGCAAAATGGCGCTGATCGCCGCCGGTTTCCCTTATGCGCGCCATCAACAACGGGTGGATTCACTCAGTGGCGGAGAGCGCTCGCGGCTGTTGTTTGTCGGATTGACCCTCGCACGCTATTCATTATTGTTACTGGATGAACCGACAAACCATCTTGATATCGCAGGCAAAGAGGAGCTGGCCGCAGCGCTAAATCAGTTCACTGGTGCGGTGTTATTGATCACACACGATCGTTTACTGATGGAGCAGAGCTGCAATCGATTCTGGTTGATTGATCAACAGCAGCTTACCGAGTGTCAGGATCTACCCGCCATGACAGCCAAACTGGGGGTTGACCAACCTGTACAGCCGTGCAGGCAAGGCATGTCTCAGGTTGCGGATACACTGGACCACGACGAAGATACCCTGCTGGCAACCTTGCTGGATTTACAGCAAAAACTGGCTGATGACCTCAGCCGTAAGCCAAAACACCAGAAACCGGCGCTTCAGGAGGAGTGGCGACAGCAGATCGCCGTGTTGCATGCGCGGCTTGATTTACTGTGAGTCACCTGCAAGTTAGATTGATTGTCAGGCACAACCATTATTAAAGGAATGACAGATGGCTTTTACTCAAATCATTGCAAGACTCCCTGCTGACAATTGCGCGGCAGGGCTGACCACCGCCTCTCTCGGCGCACCGGATGCGGAACTCACCCGCAGGCAATTCTGGGATTATCTGAACGCCATGCTGTCGCTCAGACTGAAGGTGACACTGCTGCCCGCAGAAGCGGACTTTCCCGATGCGCATTTTGTCGAGGATACTGCGGTAATCGTACCGGAACTGGCGGTGATAACCCATCCTGGCGCGCCACAGCGGGCGGGCGAAGTCGAATCAATCAAAGCGGTGCTGAAGGATTTTCGTCCGCTGAAAGTGATGAGCGAGCGCGGAACGCTCGAAGGCGGTGATGTCATGTTAATCGATAAGGCGTTTTATATCGGACTGACGACCCGCACCAATGAAGCCGGTATCAGCGAGTTTGCCAGTCTGGTGGAACCTTACGGTTACAGTGTCACGTCTGTTGAAGTTGACGAAGGTTTGCATCTTAAATCGGCGATCAATTATGTCGGTAAAAATACCCTGATCTCGACAGAAAAGTTCGCCCGCCTGCCGCAATTCTCCCACTATCAGCACCTGATTATTCCCGACGAAGAAATCTACGCCGGTAATACTTTGCTGATTAACGGCACGCTAATTACCCCGACGGGTTATCCGGCAACCCTGGCACAACTGCGCACGCTGGATATGCCGATTATTGAACTGGATACCAGTGAAATCCGTAAGATGGACGGCGGTCTGACTTGCCTTTCACTGCGTTTCTGACGTTTACACCTGCAAACCGCGACTCAGCAAGGTCGCGGTTTTCATCAACTGCTCCGCCGGATTACGTCCTATCAACACAAACTGATAACCGTCACGATGCCACCACACCAGGTTCATACCGTGACGTTTTTCCTGGTTGAGTGTGCTGGAGGGCTGCGGATCCTGACGTGAAATGCACAATGCCATCGGACCATAGCTGTCATGGTTCCAGGCAATCTGGCTGATCAACGCATCGTCATAGCGCAGCATTCTGACGCTTTTCAGATCCGCTTCCGGTAACGCGAGTTGCGTCAGCGTCAGATGGAGATCGAGATCGCGCGCGGTGCGTGCCAGCGCGTGTTGCAGTACCTGTGGTGAGTTATCGACATCCGCCAGCGTTTCCGGGCTGTATAACGACATATATTGTGCTTCCAGCTCACGGATGGTTGCGCTTTCATCCGGTTGTGTCACCGGACGCAGCAGATAGCCGACACTCCCTCCCACCAGCAGAAAACCCAACGATGCCGCGATTAACGCCCGCCGACTCACCTGTACCGATCGCCGCTCGGGCAGCGCCGGCGTTTGCGCCAGCAACTGTGCCAGTTGCTGCTGCATACGTTGTTCCGGGGCCTGATCCAGCATCACACCAAACGCTTCCGCAAAGGGTTGATTGCTTTTCATCAGTTCTGCGGTACGGGCAGATAACGCCGGGCTGCGTTTCAGTTCCTTCTCAAATGCCTGGACGTCATCCGCGCGCATTTCGCCATCCAGCCAGGCAACGATAGCTTCATCCGGATAAGGTGAAGTAAAGCGGATCGCAGTCACAAACGTTTCTCCTGTGCCGAAGACCCGACATTGACGGCATTGGCCAGCGTGGTGCGCGCCGCAGCCAGGCGGCTCATAATCGTCCCCACCGGCACGGCCAGCGTCTCAGCCGCTTCCTGGTAAGTAAAGCCTTCGACATATACCAGAAACACCGCATTGCGCTGCGCCTCCGGCAACTGTCCAACGCGCTGCATCACCTTGAGATACTGCATGCGTTCCTCATTAAGTTGCTGATGATCCGGGGCGATCAGTTCATCACTGGCGACAAAACCCTGTCCCATACGCACCCGCTGGGCGCGCAATTCATTGATCCACACAGAATGCAGCACGCTAAACAACCAGCGATCAATGCGCGTGCCGGGCGTGAATTGCGCACTGCGCTCCAGCGCCCGCACACAGGTGGATTGCACCAGCTCTTCGGCCACATCACGGTTACGTGACAGCACCATGGCGTAACGCCATAAGCGCGCCAGATGTGTCGCCAGATGCTGTCGGACTTCAGTGCTGGTGATTTTTCCACCCTCCGCTAAACACCGCTATCAGGACTCCGGATGCCCATTAATCGCGGCCTGCAAGTCGCGATACTCTTCACAGCTTACGCCGCACAAGGTTTTAATGACGGCAAGCTGCTCCTTCGCCAGATCGGGACGACCTTTGATCATCCAGGCCTCGCCGAGATATTCACGCACTTTGGCGTAATGTGGGTCGATGGCGATTGATCGTTGATAGTAGCTCATCCCTTCATCTGTGCGGCCCAGCTTACGTGTGGCGTAGCCCCGGTAATTCCAGGCTTCTTTGGTGTTGGGATTTTTTAGCGTATCCAGCAGATTCAGCGCTGCCTGATACTCTCCTTTTTTGGCCAGATGGTAGGCGTAGTTGGTTTTGTCCTCATCGCTGAGTGAACTGGTTTTATCCGGCACACAGCTTTTCGATTTGCTGTCGTACACCTGGCCTTTCGGACAATCCGGCGTTTTACTGTTGCTGTCATCATCCCCCATCGCCCATGCACCTGGTACGTGCAGGGCCAGTAACAAGGCAGGCAGAACCAACCAGCGAACAGAGTTGATCGTTTTCATCATTGAACCTCGCGAAGTGGCATGGAATAAGGCGGCCAGTGTTTTCACACCGACCAGAGGCAAGGTTCACCGGGAGAAAGACGCCGAAAAATCACCTTGTCTGGGGGTAAACACCTCAATGGCGATTTCTATTCGGGAAAAATTGTTTTTTTCGCGATCGATCACCAGCTTTGCAGACATGCGGCAACATCAGGCTGGTTGCTACAGGCAATGTGGTGATTAATACGCGTCATCATATAGTCAAAAAACGGGTTGGAATTGGCGCGCATCAGGGTATCCAGCCCGACAATCAGCGTGTTGGTTTCACCACGCAATGAGATGATACCAAGGCTAATACCCGACTGGTTCTTTTCCGTCGGTTCCAGACCATAGAGCGAATCCGTGAGGGGAAACGGCACCGCGACATGGGACAGAGAATACATACCTGGCGGCCACGCGATATTTAATGGCTGAACGGTTTCGTTGGTTTGATCGGCTGCTGTGTTGCGGGCAACGGTTTCGCTGGTTGCTGGCGTCGCATTGGTGATCACTGTGGTGCCGTAATGACGTGGTGCAGCCGGCAGCAAATTGTTCACGGCAGTGTATAACGCTGGCCGGAACAGCGCGCGCAAATCAGAAGCCTGGTTGATATCAAAAATCACCAATTGATTACCCCGGCTTTGCAGATAACGATACAGCGAATCCACCACCGCACGGGTACTGACCGTGGAATCCATTACCGACTGGAACGTCAGCACGGGCGGCAGTTGTGCCAGCTGCTGATTACGTGCCTCCTGCAAAATTTGTTGCTGAAGTGCCTGGGTCAGTAGCCAAGACTGGCGTGCCGCCTTAACCGGAAAGGAGTTGTATTTATAGGGATTGAACTCCGGCACCACATTCAGCCATGCTGCTTTGGCAAATCCAGGCAGTAGCGAAGGCAATCCCGCCAGCCCGGCAAAGCGCGCAAAAGCCGTCACACCGATCATCGGTGACATCAGTACAATCTGCTGGGGCTGGCGCAGCGAGGGATCATTGAGAGCATCAAGGGCGTATTTCATTGCCAGCGCACCACCGTTGGAATAACCCACCAGATGGAGCGGGACATCAGGTCCGGCGCGTCGCGTGGCTTCGCGCACCGCCAGACGGGTTACGGCCAGCCATTGCTCCCAGTTCACCGTGGTCAGTGCGCCCGGCGCGGTACCATGTCCTGGCAGACGCGGGACTACCGCCACAAAGCCCTGCTGCCGGTAATCTTCCGCCAGATAGCGCATGCTGTAGGGTGAGTCGGTCAGGCCGTGTAACAATACCACCGCGCCGCGCGGGGTGCCCTGTGGCATCAGAATAAAAGAACGATTCCAGTCAGGCTGAAAACGGGCAGGATAAACCCGGCTTTGTGCGTAGTAACGGTTCAGTGTCGTTTTCTCATCGTCACTGAGCTTATCGGTAATGCTGTGCTTCATATCGAGAAAAATCGCGTCTTCCCGCGTTTGATAATCAGAAAAACTGGCGCGGTCGATCTCTTTCTCACTCATTTCATCCGCTGACCAGGTGTGCCAGCGATGTAAAGGCGCACCGCGTTCTGACTGATAAATCCGACCAATAAAGAAAACGATGATGATGACGACCAGACCCACCAGGACGATTTTTGCCAGGCTGGCAACGGTTAACCCGGTTTTTTTCAGCCAGCCATCAAAGTGGGTTCTCGCCATATCAGCATCCGTCGGTTAAAAGGCCAAACGCAGCCAGGCGAATAGCACATTGCCATTATTATAGGTGCCTGGAATATAGGTGAACTGCACGGTTGCGCGTTTATAACCCACTGAGAAAAGCGGTAATACGATGGGTAACGGCACATAGTTGGCGAAATCATCACGCGCCGTAATCCCGGCGGTAAAGCCGAGGCCGAGGCGAAAATCACGCGCGTTATCGAGATACCAGCCCTTTTCCCAACCGTAGCCAACGATCGGCTGCCACTCATTATGCGAATCTTTAAACATCATGGCATACAGCGTGCTCCAGTTACCTTCTTCATTGTAACGGGACACACCAAAACCACCGCCCCACGGCGTTTCATTATAGTTATCGGTTTTTTCTTTATCGTATGCGAAGCGGGCATGCCAGGCGATGAATGGCAAATAGAGATCGTAATTCTGCGGTTGTTCCCAGGTCTGGGAGATGTCGTTGGTTAACCAGTTCCACCCTGAACTAATCGTTCCTTCTGCCTGTGCCGGAGCCGCACAGATAAACAAGGTTACATACAAAGCCACCAGATAACTTCGCATGATTTATCCTTCTGAAAACTCACACATTGAGTCTCAATTCTGGGAACAATCTGAAGGATTTGCAAATCTGGATTGCAGGAAGTTAGTTTTTTTCCATTAATTCGCGCACGGTCGAGATAAATTGCGGCCAGTGGCGAAAACGGATAGCGGGCATATTGGCGTGGCGATGAGATTTGAGAGACTGGACAAATGCCGCTGCCTGGGCTGCGATTTCGTGGTTGTGATGCATGGCATTAACTCCTCATGACGGGTAAAGGGCGAAAAAGGCCGTACCAGGACGGCCCTCTTCGGCACTTCCCTTTGCGACCATAATTATTTGGTCAGTTCAGCCGACAGGTAAGCACCGTTATCAACACGCGCACCGGTGATTTTGTAAGCTGCGCCCGCTTGTTTGGCCTGAGCGGCAATTTTGGCTTCGGCACCATCAAGGGTTGAGGCCGAAGCGGTAATGCTTTGTGCGAAGCTGCCGAAAGAAACCAGTGACAGGGCCGCAACTGCAACGAAAGTTTTGATAGATTTCATGGTCATTTCCTCAGAGATTATTTTAAGTTGTGAGGCGTTGTGCCCCGATGTGAGAAAGAATAGACCTGTCACCCGGCGGATAAAAGCTGAGCGTTTTGCTGAAATAAATCAAAAAAATTGATAAAGATTGATACCATCAAAAAAAGGGCCACCCCACGGCGACCCTTTTCAGCGCTTCCGGGCATCACTCGCTGTTATTTGTATAACTCAGCGGTCATATGCACACGGTTATTCGTGTTGGCTTCAGTGATTTTGTACTGAGCGCCCTGCTGTGCTGCCTGCGCGGCGATTTTCGCTTCAGCACCGTCCAGCGTAGAAGCTGTAACGGAAACGCTCTGAGCAAAGCTGCCAAATGACATCAGTGAAAGAGCAGCGACAGCGGCGATGGACATGGCTTTAATGGTTTTCATGGTCTTCTTCCTTCGTTTATTTGTTAAAAGGCTGTATGCCTTCGATGGAAGTTATAGTAACCATAGTTATCATTTCATAATTGATAATTAGTGCGATAATTGTGATCGTGGTAATTATCACTCCGTCACGGCTTTGAGTTGTCATTAACACCGGGGACAAAAAACTTCCCTGTCAGCTGGCAAGCATTGGCACTCACATCAACCTGCAAACACAGCTCAACATCTGTTGCAAAGCCCCGCCCCCTTAACTCTGTGGCTGATGCACACTCTTTTAATACGGCAAAATTCTGCTGCTGCGCCGCCTGAAAGGCGGCAACCGCCATCTCCGCTTCCGGGGAACGCAGACGCGTGCCTAATGCCTGGATGATTCCGCCCGCTGCAACATAATCCTCAATCGCCGGACGCAAACTCCCATCCGGCCAACGTTCACCACAGGGGATCACCAGAATTCGTTGAAAATGGCCACAGGCCGCTGCGGTTGCCTGCCGATTACGTAACCCGGCGCTATAAACCGCGCCGCCATGTTCGCGCGCTTTAAACGCAATGGTGGAACCATTGGGTGATGGCAACACCAGTTTTGTCCCGGCAGGAATATTCAATAATGAGGCGGGCGACAAGGTAAAGGTTTCAGCAGAGAAGCGCCGATCAATGCTCGCAGCCTGCGCCCCCATTTCTGCGGCATACGCCTGGGCAGACGCGTCTTTCCAGGGCCAGGGGGCTATCAATGCGCCATTGTCATTCGCCACACTGACACAGGTGGAAAACGACATGACATCTACCACAATCACGCAATCCGCATTCTGAGCCAGATGCTGTGCGGCGGCAAGCCCCCATTCCAGACGGATATCGAAGCCATGTTGCGAGAAGTAATGACCAAGCATAACGGAGAGTCACCTTGGGTAGCAGCGCAATCGGGAGCATAGTGTATTGCGCTGCTACAGATTTTTCCCGGTTATTTCAGCGCGATGCGCGCCACGCTATCTGGCCCTTGAGTGGAGTTGTCTTTATTGAACGCCTGCTTCAGGGAAACATACAGCGTTTCACCATCAGGTGACACCAGCAGGCTGTTCGGGTTGGTATCGAACGACCAGCTGTTTTTCACCGCATAGCTGGTGGCATCCAGTTGCAGCACTTTCTTCGACTCACGCTGGCTGATGTAGATCTCATTGCGTTTCGCGTTGAACTTGATGCCCAGCGCGTCACCCGGGATACGCTTGATCACCTTACCGCTATGCTCGTCAAACACCAGCGTGGTCTTGCCTTTGGAATCATCAGTAACGAACAGGCGACCGGTGGCCGGATCTTCTGCCATATTCAGGAACAGGTACTCTTTGCCATCGCCTGCCGTCCAGCGTTGTTCAATTTTATGCGTACGTGGATTGATGACCGCGATTTCCCCTGCACCATTGGCAGCGTAGATACGTTCGGTCAGCGGTGAATAGATGATGCCCGTTACCCATTTACCGACATTTTTGATCGTGGTTTTAGGTTTGAAGGTTTTGGTATCCACCACCGAGATAAAGCCAGGATCAGCAACGCGGCCTACGTAAAGTTCGTTGCCATGCAGCAACATCTCGCGTGCACCGGGCACGTCACCGTCTTTATCCTTCTTACCACCCAGCATCAGGCGTTGCAGCACTTTGCCACTCTGTGCATCAACTTTCGACACCCCGCCATCCAGCGAGTTGGTGGTGTAGAACACGCCACCTTCGCTATCGATAGCCATACCGAAGTTTTTCAGATCGGTATGGGTTTCCCCTTTGGTTGCCAGCGTAGTCGGGTCGAGGCGATACAACATGCCGCCGTTAACGTCCTTGAAGCTCTGCGCACTGGCGACATACAACGCATTGGCTACCGGAGAGTAAGCCAGTTCATACAAGCCATCACCAATCACACGCTGGGTAAGCTGGTTATCGGTGGGTTTTGCCGCCACGGCGACTGCAGCTGTCTGAGTTTTCTGGGCGGGTGCCTGGCAGGCTGTCAGGCTAAATGCGGCAATGACCGCTGCGGCAAGCGCTGCCCGATGCGGACTGAAAAACGATGTCATTCTGAACTCCATCAATGGATAACGGTCTCCGGCAGGACAAAGCCCTGGCGGAAATGATCGTAGAAAGAATGAGAATCATACGCATTAACGAAAACTTAGCAAATCCCCCCTAAACAACAGCTTAGAAGAAGCCCACTCCCCTCGTTATAAACGGAACATTTGCCTGAAAAATACGCCAGCTGGCAGGTGAATTGACGTCAGTAAAAACGTTAACTTGAGTAATTAAAGGGTCTATCGACATCCTATCCTTATGATTACCTTAATTTATACAAATATTTACATAATTGAATGAAACCTTTTTAGAATTTTTAAAGCAAATGATTATCATTGGCTTTCTCAATTAATGTGCTTCTTTGCGTTAAATGCCGCAGGATGGTGCGGCTAAATAAAAAAACAGAAGCGATAACAAACACGCTCTTTTTGACGGGAAATATCATGTCTTTGATTTGCAGGGATACTCACGCGTCCGGCATGCGCAAAACCTTTACGGTTTCATTGCTGGCAATGGCAGTTCACGCCCTTCTCAACCCGATAACGGCCCAGGCGGCGGATAATAGCAGCAGCAATACTCAGCAGGATCTGGTGGTGGATGCCACCACCAGCGGCGACAACACCGCCCAGGATAAGCAAGACTATCAGGTCAAAACCACCCGTGCCGGTACCAAATTGTTGCTGACGCCGCGCGATGTGCCGCAATCAGTCAGCGTCGTTACCCAGCAGCGTATGCAGGACCAACAACTGCAAACCATTAATGACGTGCTGAACAACACCACCGGCATCACCAGCAGCCAGGATGACAGCGAACGCGCCTACTACTATTCACGCGGTTTCCAGCTGACAAACTTCACCTTTGACGGTATTCCCACCTCCATGGGTGATTCGTGGAACTATGGGGATACCGCCTCGGATACCGCGATTTACGATCGTATCGAGATCGTGCGCGGTGCCACTGGCCTGATGACCGGCGCAGGTAGCCCGGCGGCGTCAGTTAACATGGTGCGTAAACATGCGGATAGCAAAGATTTCACCGGAACGGTAAGTGCCAGCTACGGGAGCTGGAACAAACAGCGTTATGTCGCTGATCTTTCTGCGCCATTAAACGAATCAGGCTCGGTACGTGGACGTGTTATCGCAGGTTACCAGGATCAGGACAGCTGGCTGGATCGTTACCATAAAAATACCAAATTCCTGTACGGCACCCTTGATGCCGATCTCACCGATAACACCACCCTGTCGCTCGCTTATGATTATCAGGACGCCGACACCCGCGACCCCACCTGGGGCGGCAACCCGGTGTTTTACAGCAATGGTTCTCTGACACATTATCGCCGCAGCCTGAACTCATCCGCCGACTGGACTTACTACCACACCACAGTGCGCAAAGTGTATGCCGACCTGGTGCATAACTTTGATAATGGCTGGAGTTTTCGTCTGAACGGCACACATGCCGAAAACACCTTCAGCGACAAACTGCTGTATGTGGGATACATGGCTTACCCGGATGAGACCACCGGTGAAGGTGCCGATGGTTTTGGCAGTAAGGACCGGGGCAAACGTGAGTTAACTTCGGTGGATGGCTATGCCAGCGGTCCCTTCGAGTTATTTGGTCGTCAGCATCAGCTGATGGCGGGTATCAGCTATAGTCGTCAGCACAACAGCACCTATAGCCAGAATGGCGTCACTGATGAGGATGCGGGTGATATTGCCAGTGATGATATCGGGATATTTAACAATCACTGGAATGGCAATATCGCGGAACCTGAGTGGGGCGACTGGTATCAAAACGCCGATGACGTGGTACGTCAGAAATCGGCTTACACCGCCGCGCGTTTCTCACTGGCCGATCCGCTGTCGCTGATTGTCGGTGCGCGTTACACGCAGTACAGCACCAATGGCAGCAGCGGTAATATGGAGAAAAACAACATTACGCCTTACGCGGGTGTGGTGTATGACATCAACGATACCTGGTCGGCGTACGCCAGCTATACCTCAATCTTCCAGCCACAAACCTACCGTGACGCCAGCGGCCATTACCTGACGCCGGTAACCGGCAAAAGCTATGAAACCGGCCTGAAATCAGCCTGGTTCGATGGCCGACTGACCGCCACTATGGCGATCTTCCGCATTGAACAGGACAACGTCGGCGAGGAAATCAATGGCGTCTATGTCAACAACAGCAGCGAGCAGGCTTACACCGCGACCAAAGGTGCGCGTAGTAAAGGGGCCGAATTTGAGCTGAACGGTGCGCTGACGGACAATCTGCAAATGACTTTTGGCGCAACACGTTACGTGGCGCGTGATTCAGACGGCCGTTACAACCCGGGTCAACCGCAGACTGAATTTAAGCTGTTCACCCGCTACCAACTGCCCATGCTGCCTGATCTGACAATCGGTGGCGGTATCAACTGGCAGAACCGTGTGTTTGAGGATGACACCGCACCCGATGGCAGCACCCAACGTGTCTATCAGGGTAGCTACCCACTGGCTAACCTGTTTGCGCGTTATCAGGTCACCAAACAGGTGGCTGTTCAGGCTAACGTCGATAATCTGTTCGACCGCACCTACTACAGCTACATGAATAACTATGTCTACGGTGAACCGCGTAACTTCTCGGTCAGCGTGTCATATCAGTTCTGATAGCCGATGCCTGCGCCCTGGATAACCAGGGCGCAGTGTTTTTATTTGTATACCGTTGCCGTTGCACGGACTTTGTCACCTTCATTGCCGGAGGTGATGACAAAATATTTACCTCCCATTTCATCAGCCTTTTTGGAAATTTCCTCCATCGCGGCACGCGGTGAGGTATGTTCTTTGGTCGAACTCACTGTGCCAACTTTATGATATTTCTTCGCTTCTGCTTTACTTATTTCCTTTGCAGCAAAGGCTGAGCCACAAATTAACGAAGCGGTGATGAGCGCTATCACTCCTGCCATGATCTTTTTCATTATCACACCTCAGAGATGTTTGAAATCGGACGGATTATTGCAGCAATTAAATTTTTAGACTGAGTTTGAAATATTGCAACTGTTCGATTTAAAACCTGGTGAGGACTAAATTCTAAAAAAAATCATTAACGCTTCGCTTGATTACCAAAAATCTTCGGCTAGGGTTACTTCACAATGTCAATGAATTTAAAACCATTAAGCCAATAATTTTCATCACAGTTTCTATTTTTTACTGGCCTTATATTTACCAGGTGCAGCTTCATTTTTATTTTTAGCCCATCAAGCCGAGGTCATTAAATGAAACGGAAACATTTGCATTGTCTGATAATGGCTGCCCTGCTTGCCAGTTCGTTTAATTCTGTTGCTGCGGACACCAATCCCAAAGACGCCACTGGCGCAACTAAACAAGCCAATGATGCGCTGTATAACCAGTTACCTTTTAACGATAAAACCGATTTTAGTGATGCCCACAAAGGATTTATCGCCGCATTACCCGAGGCTGTGATTAAAGGCGCAGCCGGAAATGTTATCTGGGATCCGGGCCAGTACGCGTTTATTAAAGAGGGTGAAAAATCGCCGGATACCGTTAATCCCAGCCTGTGGCGTCAATCACAGTTAATTAATATCAGCGGGCTATTTCAGGTTACCGATGGCGTCTACCAAATCCGCAATCTTGACCTCTCCAATATGACCATCATCGAAGGTGACAAAAGTATCACGGTTATCGACCCACTGGTTTCCGCTGAAACCGCCAAAGTAGGGATGGATCTTTACTATAAACATCGTGGTAAAAAACCTGTGGTCGCGGTGATTTATACTCACAGCCACGTTGACCACTACGGTGGAGTACGTGGCGTAGTAGACGAAGCGGATGTGAAATCCGGCAAAGTGAAAATTTATGCCCCGGCAGGTTTTATGGAGGCCGCGGTGGCTGAAAATATTATGGCAGGCAACGTGATGAGCCGCCGTGCCAGTTACATGTACGGCAACCTGTTAAAAGCAGACCCGAAAGGCCAGGTCGGCGCGGGATTAGGCACCACCACTTCAGCGGGGACCGTCACCCTGATCGCCCCAACGGACACCATCAGTAAAACCGGCGAGAAGCACACCATCGATGGCCTGACCTATGAATTTATGATGGCACCGGGTTCGGAAGCGCCATCAGAGATGTTGTGGTATGTCGAAGAGAAGAAAATGATTGAGGCGGCGGAAGATGTCACCCATACCCTGCATAACACCTACTCCCTGCGCGGTGCCAAGATTCGTGAACCGTTGCCCTGGTCAAAATACATCAACGATGCCATTACCCGCTGGGGCGATAAAGCCGAGATTATTATCGCCCAGCATCACTGGCCGACCTGGGGCAATGATAACGTCAACAACCTGCTGAAAACCCAGCGCGATCTCTATCGTTACATCAACGATCAGACGCTGCGGATGGCGAATGAAGGCCTGACGCGTGACGAAATCGCCGCCAACTTCAAATTGCCGGATGGACTGGCGAAAACCTGGGCGAACCGGGGTTATTACGGTTCAGTAAGCCATGACGTGAAAGCCACTTATGTGCTCTATCTGGGTTGGTTCGATGGTAATCCTGCCACGCTGGATGAGCTGCCCCCGGAAGAAGCAGCGAAGAAATTCGTTGAATACATGGGCGGTGCGGACCCAATCCTGCAAAAAGCCAAAACCGACTTCGACCAGGGGAATTACCGCTGGGTAGCACAGGTCGTCAGCAAAGTGGTGTTTGCCGATCCCAACAATAAAGCTGCGCGCGATCTGGAAGCCGATGCCCTGGAACAATTGGGTTATCAGGCTGAATCCGGCCCATGGCGTAACTTCTATCTCACTGGCGCGCAGGAGCTGCGTAATGGCGTGGTTAAAGGCCCCACGCCAAATACTGCCAGCCCGGACACAGTCAAAGCCATGACACCAGAAATGTTCTTCGATTTCCTCGCGGTGCATATCAATGGCGAGAAAGCCGGCAATGCGAAGGCAGTGATTAACGTCGATCTGGGTGATGATGGCGGCAAATATAAGCTGGAACTGGAAAATGGTGTGCTCAACCACACGTCTGATGCCCAGGCACAAAATGCGGATGCTACCCTCACCCTCAACCGCAACACCCTGAACAACATCATCCTCAAGGAAGAAACGCTGAAGCAGGCGCAGGATAAGGGGGAAGTTAAAATCAGCGGTAATCCCGCCAAAGTCGATGAGCTGCTTGGCTATATGGATAAATTTGAGTTCTGGTTCAATATGGTGACGCCGTAATAATTGCCGGGCTACCGAGCCATTGGGTCGCCCGGAATCACCCTAAAAAACGCTTATTCTGTTTTTATTTTTTTCGCAAATGGACGTAAGACAATCTCAATACCTTTCTGTGCAGTGAACACTTTCAAAACAACCGCTATTTCTAAGGATGTAAACGATGAACAGATCCTATAAAGGCGTTGGTGTTTTAGCTCTTGCTGCCGGTTCGATATTTCTGCCCCATGATCTCCGGGCGGAAGAACCTGCGAAAAATGTGTCCGATGATCAGAGCAACGGTAATAAGCCCAATATTATTTTAATTGTTGCCGATGATACCGGTTACGGTGACCTCGGTGCCTATGGCGGGGGTGAAGGCCGGGGTATGCCAACGCCAAATCTCGATAAAATGGCGCAGGAAGGGATGACCTTCTTCAGTTTTTACGGGCAGCCGAGCAGTACCCCAGGCCGCGCAGCAATGCAGACCGGGCGTATACCTAATCGCAGCGGCATGACCACGGTGGCATTCCAGGGCCAGGGCGGCGGGCTACCGAAAGAGGAATGGACGCTGGCTTCGGTACTGAAAACAGCAGGTTACGACACCTTCTTCACCGGCAAATGGCACCTGGGGGAATCGGACTATGCCCTGCCGAACGCTCAGGGTTATGACGAGATGCGCTATGTCGGGCTTTACCATCTCAATGCCTACACCTACGCCGATCCGACCTGGTTCCCCGATATGGATCCTAAACTGCGCGAAATGTTCGCCCGCGTGACGCGAGGGGCATTATCAGGAAAAGCCGGTGAAGCGCCCCATGAAGATTTCAAGATCAATGGTCAGTACGTTAATACCCCAGAAATTAATGGCAAAGAAGGTGTAGTCGGTATTCCTTTCTTTGATCGCTATGTAGAAAAAGCCTCACTGGAATACCTCGATGCTCATGCGAAAGACAGCAAACCTTTTTTCATGAGCATCAATTTTATGAAGAACCATCAACCTAATATGCCCGACCCGGACTTTATCGGAAAATCAATGGCGAAGACCAAATATGCAGATTCGATGGTGGAAATGGATGCCCGCGTCGGTCACATCATGGACAAAATCCGTTCGCTGGGACTGGATAAAAATACCTTAGTTGTCTTCACCACCGATAACGGTGCCTGGCAGGACGTATATCCGGATGCCGGATATACGCCGTTTCGAGGCACTAAAGGCACCGATCGTGAAGGAGGAAGCCGCGTACCAGCCATCGCCTGGATGCCAGGCAAAATCAAGGCTGATAGCAAAAACCATGACATTGTGGGAGGCCTCGACTTGATGGCCACCTTCGCGTCTGTAGCGGGCATTAAAGAGCTGCCCAAAAATGACCGCGCAGGAAAACCCATTATCTTCGACAGTTACGATATTTCCCCGGTACTGTTCGGCACTGGTCCGGACCCTCGAACATCATGGTTCTACTTTACCGAAAATGAACTGACGCCAGGGGCCGTCAGGGTCGGACACTACAAAGCAGAGTTCAATCTGCGCGGCGATAATGGTGCCTCAACTGGCGGGCTGGCGGTGGACAGCAACTTAGGCTGGAAAGGCCCGTCGTCCTATGTGGCGACTGTGCCGCAGATTTTCGATCTCTGGCAGGACCCGCAGGAACGTTATGACATCTTTATGAATAACTACACCGAGCACACCTGGACTCTGGTGACGTTCAATCAGGCCATCGGTGACCTGATGAAAACCTATGTCAAATATCCACCACGTCCGGCGCAGAGCGAAGCCTATACCGGCCCGATTACCATCAGCCAGTATCAGCGTTTCCAGAATGTGCGCGATCAGCTCGAAAAACAAGGTTTCCAGTTAGGTTTGCCGACCGGTAACTGAGTATTTAATGCGTGGCCCATATTTTATGGGCCATTTTTTCTGCCTTCATGAAGGTATCGAAATGAAAACATTCGCGCATTCAATCGCTGTATTCATTTTGTGGTTTTGCTTTGCCTTGCCAGCCGTCCAGGCTGCGACGGAGCTCCCCTCCTGGAATGACTCTGCGTCGAAAGAAAAGATTATGAGTTTTGTCCAGAAAGTCACACAGCAAGGCAGTGCGGATTACGTGCCGCCAGAGGAACGTATTGCGGTATTTGATAATGACGGTACGCTCTGGACCGAACAGCCTGCATATGTGCAACTGGTGTACCTGATCGATCGTATCAAAGCACTGGCACCGCAGCATCCTGCATGGAAAAACCAGCAACCTTTTAAAGGGATACTGGAAAACGATATGCATGCCGTGGCCGCAACCGGCAATCAGGGACTGATGGCAATTGAACACGCCGCTGACGCCGGAATGACCACCGACGACTTTAAAACCAGCGTGACACAATGGTTGCAGACTGCGCGCGACCCTCGCTTCAAACGCCCCTACACCGAACTGGTTTACCAGCCGATGCTGGAGCTGCTGAGCTATCTACGCGCCAACGGTTTTAAAACCTATATCGTTTCCGGCGGCGGCACTGATTTTATGCGTCCGTGGGTAGAAAAAACCTATGGCATCCCGCCGGAACAGGTGATTGGTTCGACTGACCAGGTCAAATTCGAAATGGGGAAAGACGGCAAACCGCGTCTGATTAAACAAGGGGTCATTAACTTTATCGACGATGGTGATAATAAACCGGTGGCCATCAATCGTTATATTGGCCGGATGCCCATCCTCGCCTTCGGCAATTCCGATGGCGATTTGCCGATGCTGCAATATGTCTCCTCTGGATCTAAAACCAATCTGGTGCTTTATCTTCATCACGATGACGCTGAGCGTGAATATGCCTACGACCGTCAATCCGCTTTTGGACGACTGGATAAAGGACTGGATGAAGCACATCGGCATGGCTGGCCCGTTGTCAGCATGAAAAAAGACTGGAACACCGTCTTCCCGGCATCTCAGTGAGGCATAAGATGAAACATAGCACGACTATTCCGCTGACTCCGCTGCCGACTTTTGAAAAGCTGGGAGTGAACTACAAACGTCGTTATCACATGATGGCAAAGCCCTCCGGTTCCACCTGTAACCTGGATTGCAACTACTGCTTTTATCTGCATAAAGAAGAGTTATTACATCAGCATCGCGATGCAGGTATGAGCGATGAAATACTGGAAAACTTTATCCGTCAATACATTGCCAGTCAGGACGGGGAGGAGATTATTTTTTCCTGGCAAGGTGGTGAACCGACATTAATGGGGCTGGAATTTTTCGAAAAGGTTGTCGCTTTACAGAAAAAATACCAACCCCGCGGCCAGCGGATTGAAAATGATCTGCAAACCAATGCGGTGTTAATTAATGACCATTGGGCCAGATTTTTGAAGAAGCATCATTTCCTCGTAGGTGTTTCCATTGATGGGCCACGGGAGTTACATGACCGTTATCGTGTCACGCGCAGTGGAAAACCCACCTTTGATCGCGTGATGAAAGGCGTTGATGCCTTAAAGCGTCACGGCGTTCCTTTCAATGCATTGGTGGTGGTGAACCGTACCTCCGCAAAATATCCCCTTGAAGTCTATCGTTTTTTGACTCAGGAATTAGGTGCGACTTATATCCAGTTTAATCCCTGCGTGGAGCCGGTTGATTTTAAACATACCGCGCCACAATTCTGGCAGGATGACACGCTTCCCGTCACCGGGTCGCGACGCGCCCGGCCGGGCGATCTGGATTCAATCGTCACCGACTGGTCGGTCGATCCTGAAGACTGGGGGCAGTTCCTGATCGCCACTTTTCAGGAGTGGGTCAGTAAAGATCTTGGCCGGGTGCAAGTGAACTTATTTGAAACCGCAGTCGTCCAGACCATGGGGTTGCCTTCTCAACTCTGCATCACTGCCGAGTTTTGTGGTAAGGGGCTGGCAATTGAAAAAAATGGCGATGTGTTTTCCTGCGATCATTATGTCTACCCCGAATATCGCCTGGGGAATGTCACCACCCATCAGCTGGCACAGCTGGTATTTTCTGAGCGACAAAAACAATTCGGCATGGGGAAACGTAATACTCTGCCACGATACTGCAAAACCTGCCCATATCTGACGCTTTGTTGGGGGGAATGCCCGAAAAATCGTATCGTGCTCACCCCAGATGGCGAATCCGGTCTAAATTATTTATGTCCGGGTATTAAAGCTTTTTTTACATCCGCTATGCCCGCGTTGCAGCAGATCGCAAAAATACTCACTGACCTTAAAGAGTAATTCACGAATGGAGAATAATATGCGTCGATCTCTATTATTATCGGCCCTGTTGCTGATGCCGTTTCACTATCTGGCAGCATCCCCGTATGAAAGCCTCGGTTTTGCCTTGCGCGAGCAAACGATTTTACAGGACCTGCGTGCGCACTGCCATGTCAGCACCACCGTTTCCGATCAGGCGCTGACAAAACACTTTACCGATAATAAAGAGACTCATGATGAGATTATCGCCGCTGCTGATGCATTAAAAGCCGGTAATCAGCAGCTGTATCATAAAAAAATCAGTGATGTTTCCTGCCCATCCGGATTAGCCAGTAAATAACTACCCAGTCGGGAGACGTTATGCGCCGCAATGTCCTGTTATTTATGGTGTTGAGTACGCCATTACTTGCTCATGCCAGTGGTTTATATCTGTATGAAATTGCCACGGAAGATACCGGCCTTGCCGGTGCTGGCCAAGCCGCACGGGCACAGGATGCATCAACGTTAATGACCAACCCCGCCGGGATGACGCGACTGCCAGATCATATGATTACCGGTGGTCTTCAGGCGTTATACGGCGATACGCCCTATACACTGGATAATGATGCCGCCTTACAGGGCAACAGCCCCGGCAACACTATCGGCTGGTTTCCCGGCGCCAGCATGTTCTACCATCAGCGCCTTAGCGACCGCTGGTCTGCTGGCATTGGCCTGTATGGCAATTACGGCCTTGGGCTGGATTTTGGTGACTGGGCGGGGGACCGCCTGATCAAAAAAAGCACCCTGGTTGCGATGACACTCAGTCCGGCGATTGCGTGGAAAATCAATGAGCGACTGTCGTGGGGGCTGGGTCTCGGTATCAACTACGGCTTTCTGTCATTGACGCGTAATGTTGATGGGCAGGATGAAAAAGCCACGGATCATGACTGGGCACTTAACTTCCGTACCGGCTTACTCATGCAAGTCACCGATGCAACGCGCGTGGGTCTCACCTACACCAGCAAAACTGATTATCACTTCAACATCAATGGCACAGCACGCTTCCCGCAGTTAGATAATGTCTCTTATAACCTGCCAATATCGGCGCAGGTTAACACCCCGGCACAACTGATGTTAAGTGCGGTACATGACCTCAATCAGCAATGGTCGCTGTTAGCCGACCTCGGCTGGCAGGACTGGAGCGCTTACGGTGCCAATCAGATCACTGTCAGCGGCCAACCACTGACGCGCGACAATCGCCTGCGCGACACCTGGCACACCGCACTTGGCGTGCAGTTCCGCCCGAATGACCAATGGCGTCTGAACACGGGTATCGCCTATGACAGCAGTTTCTATAAAAACCAGGATGATACCTCAATGACCATGCCCTCGGGTGCAGCGTGGCGTTATGGCGTTGGTGCGCAATACCAGCTGACGACGTCCAGCAATATTGGGGTGGCCTTTGAATACCTGAATATGGAATCGTCGTCCGTTTCATCGCCACTGGTGAAAGGTCACTATAACGATCCGAATATCTATTTTTTCAGCATGAATTACAGCTATCAGTTCTGATTACTGTCAGAACCTGGCACGAGGATGAGCGTAATGAAAACAGGCGTTTATCTGCTTTGCTGGCTATTACTATTTCTCGCGACAAGTGTGTTTAGCGCTGAACCGCGTCAGTCACCTACACCACAGGAGAAAGCACGAACCCTGGTGCTGCTAAATCAACCCGTCGTGATGTTGCAGGCACGTTTTGGCATGACCACCCCGGAAGAACGCGTACAACGTACCCTGACACAGTTACGCGGGCTTAACGCTGACGATCTGCAACAACCGGTTGTTATGGAACCTGTGATGCGTTTCCATCAGCCAGGGGTGCTATTTTCCGTCAACCATCAGCCATTTATGTTACTCAGCCAGGCCGATTTGGATGAAGGTGACGATTTAACACTGATGCAGGCGGCAGACCATGTTTATCAGCGTCTGGAAAAATTACGTGGTTTACTGAAAGAGCAGTATTCTCCGCACTATTTGCTGATTTCGCTGGTGAAAAGCCTGGCTGGCGCAGCGGGGTTAGTTCTGTTGGTGGCGCTGTGCTGGCACCTGAATCAGTGGCAGACACGCGCAGCGGCCAAACGTCCGGCCAGCCGCAAACACCTGCTACCTGCGCCGGTGCGGACTTTTTTCGGGCCAGTCCGGTTACGGCTGTATCAGACATTAATGTTGCTGCTTTGCCTGGTCATGACTTACCTATGGTTAAGCTGGGTATTGCGCTTGTTTCCTTATACCCGCATCTGGGGACTGGATCTGGGTGATTATGCGCTGGCGCTGTTGCAGGAGATCGGCGTGGCGGTGCTGTCGGCATTGCCGGGTTTATTTATTGTCGCCGTGATTATCCTGATCACCGCCATTTTTACCCGTATTATTCGGCTGGTACTCCGTCGGGTCGAGTATGGAAATATGCATATTCCCGGCCTGCATCCTGAAACTATCGGCGTAACGCGCCGTTTGATCAGTGTTGCTATCTGGCTGTTTGCGCTCTCTGCCGCTTATCCGTTTCTGCCCGGTGCCAATTCCCTGGCGTTCAAAGGTATTAGTGTGTTCTTCGGTCTGATGCTGACGCTGGGATCGGCGGGTATCATGAACCATGCCATGAGTGGTCTGGTACTCACCTACTCACGCGCCCTGCGTAAAGGCGATGTGATTCGTATTAGTGACAATGAAGGTGTGGTCACTGAAGTCGGGATGCTGGCGACAAAAATCATTACACGCGAAAATTATGAAGTCACGGTGCCGAATGCGGTGGTGGTCAGTGGCAAGATCACCAATCTCAGCACCGCACTTAAAGGCACAGGGATTAATCTGACCACCAGCGTGACGATCGGCTATGACACACCGTGGCGTCAGGTGCACAGTATGCTTGAGCTAGCCGCCAGCCGCACGCAAGCCATTGTACATCAGGAACCTCCGCTGGTACGTCAACTGGCGCTAATGGACTGGTACATCGCCTATGAGCTTCAGGTGCGGCTGCCAGCAGGCGGATCTCTGGCCGCCGCCAGAACTGAACTACATAGCCATATTCAGGATGTATTTAATGAGTTTGGTGTACAGATTATGTCGCCAAATTTCGTTGCGCAGCCGGAGGGAAGCGTATTGGTCACGCCGGAAAACTGGTACCCCCCTCCGGCGCGCAAGCCAGACCCGGATGTCAGCTGACCCAGCAATTTCTGCCGCGCTCTTTAGCGCGATACAGCGCCTTATCAGCCAGAGCAATGATCGCCTCAGCAGTCAGACCGGGCGCTGCACGGGCAATCCCCATACTGGCCGTCACATACGCGGCGGCGTCAGATGTCGCATGCGGCAGCGCACGTCGTTGAAAACTCTGTTGGATCCGCGCGGCTACGGTTTCTGCCTGAGCAACCGTAGCATCCACAAGCATCACCACAAATTCTTCGCCTCCATAACGCGCCACGACATCCTCCGGGGTACGCACAGCCTCTTTCAGCACTTCAGCTACCGCCGCCAGACATTCATCTCCGGCCTGATGACCGTAGTGGTCGTTGTAGCGTTTGAAGTAATCAACATCGAGCATAATCAGGCTGAATGGGCGCTGTTGCGTTATCGCCTGGCTGAGATGATTTTCCAGCGCGCGCCGGTTTGCTGTGCCCGTTAACACATCCTGATGCGCCAGCATATCCAGCCGGGAGATGAGCAATTGGTTTTGTTCGTAGCGCTGCCAGGCCTCGTTGAACCAGCGTAGCAAAATGTAGCGACCGTAAATCAGGATAACGGTGAATATCAGCCACATAATGGCAAAGCGGTGATTGATGCCCTGGTTCAGCTGCACGCTGGCGAACGGCACAGCCAGCCACAGCGGCAACATAAAACATAGCAACCCACCGGGATAAAAATAGAAGGCAGCCACTGCCGTCAGCAGCAAAATAACGCTAAGTGGATAAGTTAAAGGAAGTTGCCAGTAAACAGCAAAACAGTAGCAGTTGAATGCCCAAATCACACCGATCAGCGTGAGCAACGTCAGACTCAACATCGATAAATGATGTTGCCCACGCCATACCGTCATCAATAACAACAGCGATGCGGCAATCACCAGATAGACGCCACTTTCGACGACAGGAATCAGCGTTTGATGTGTGACCAAACTATCATCGTAGTGATCAAACAAACGATCACGCAGGGCGATCAGCAAAGCAAAGCTAATATTGACGAAGGCAAACCACGGCAGGCTTTGTGACAATGCCTGCCTGACCATCGCACCACGATTAGGCCAGCGCACGGCAAATTCTGTTGGTCGCCGACGTTGCGGTTGGGAACTGTTCACCAGACATCCTTTACGTTGATGGCATTGATAAACAGTTTATCTGCTGGGTGTAAATCAGGTAGTTTTATTCAGCGTGATTTCGGAGTTGTATTCCCGGTGCAAACGGCGCGCCTGAATAAATACTGATTTCCAGTAAGGATTGTTCAGGGAAGAACGCATGACTCCACGACTGGCCGATGCGTGCAGGAATTGTTGATCGGTGTCATAAAAACCAACGTGCAGTTCATGATTGATGCGGAAAAATACCAGGTCACCGGGCTGCATATGGTCAGGCTGAACCCGCTCACCCATTTGAATTAATTCACGCGTGGTGACACGGTCCATCGGAATATTGAAACGATCCTTTAAGGTGCGCCACACGAAGCCGGAACAATCAACACCGGATAATTGCGTGCCACCCCATTGATAAGGTGTTCCCTGCCATGAATGCATCTGGTCATGCAACGCGGCAATAACCGGAATAAGATCTTCCTGGCTTTGAGCACTGTCATTGTCGGCCTGTGAGTCACGATGGGCAGAATGGGATGAGCACCCTGCGAGAGAGAGAAAAACCAGAGCGGCCAGTGCTTTAAACATTGCAGGGGAATTCATGGTGTCGTGTGTCACTCATTGAAGTTGGTTTCAGGTTTATACCGCAGTAATGAACGCCGGAAAAATCAGAACCGCTCAGACTTGCAGTACCTTACACTTCACTTACTCAGGCTTACACTACAATACCAGGATATTTCCGCAGGTAAATAGTTAAATCACTTTCTGATGAATTAATCGACAGGTGCAGGATGTATTGCACATCCTGCACACAAATTTGGCTTAAAATTAATTCAGCGCTGACTCACGAAGCGAAGCGGTATTATTTTCGCTCAATATTTACCGGAAAAGTTTGCACTGATACGTTGTGCCAGATAATCCTTCGCCGAAATCGGTGGATATTTTTTCTCCGGCCCTTCGATAATAACGTCTTCATTCGCCTGGCAGAAAAACGCCAGGCTGTAGCGCGCAGGGACGGATTCGCCTGGTAAAGGATTTGCCACGCGATGGAAATTGGACGGCAATTTATCATCGCTCCAGCGCATCAGCATATCGCCAATATTGCAGGTAATCAGCCCATCCAGCGGCGCGATTGGCGTCCAGACCTGCTCCTCCATCTCTTTGCCCGGACATACCTGCAAACCGCCCTGCCCATCGCGCTGGAACAATAAGGTCAGGCAATCGAAATCAGTATGTGCACCTGCACGCCACGGGCCATCCACTTCACCGGTGATCGCAAAGTAATGCAGCATACGTAAGGTGCTTTGGTAAGTGGCGTGAGAGGGTTCATGTGCATGGCTGAAGAAGTCCTCCGGGAAGCCAAGCTTCAGCGCGAAGCATGAAAGCAGCTTCATCCCCACCGCCCAGCATTGACGCTCGAACTTCATTACCTCATCACGAAAACCTGGCAGGGTGTCATCATCCGGCCACAGGCCAGCCATACGTGGCAGCGTAATCTGGTACGACTCTTTCTGATCAGGCTTGCCGGTAGAAGGACGGATTTGCGCACGATATTCCCAACCCGCATTGCGGCTGAGCGGATGACGGGCCTTTTCGCTTTCCGGTAGTGCAAAAAAACGCTCCGCATTAGCGAACGCGGCGTTGATATCGTCGAGTGGGATATCATGGCCGGAGACCTGGAAGAACCCGATGTCGATGGCCGCCTGCCACAGCTGGTCGGCGATTTCGTGTTTACGTTGGTCGAAATCAGCGAGATCGATGATACGCACTTCGCGTACCGCTTCACTGCCGCGTGCGCCCATCCGTGATTCTTTAGCCAGTTCATGCATAGCGTAAGTCGTTGTCTTTTCCATTGGTGCACCTCGTTATAAAGAGATAACGGATGACCTGTACCGTAACTGGCAGGCCATCCCCGCGTCCATTGGCTGGACGATCGAGCAATGACCCACCGGGCAACGACCACGGCTGACAGCTTCTACTCAATAGCAATCTGGCAATATCTGTGCCACAAATCGCAGGCTACCGTTGCGGCGCGATTTATCGCGCGGTTGTTGCGATGCTTCGGCTCAAAACCGCGCGATAAATCGCGCCGCTACGAGTTAAGTGCGGTTTTATTGCACCATAACGATGCAAATCAGCAACCAATGACTCACAAATGAGCAAAATTTCACAAACAACTCATCACGCAGTGATATCACCTGATTATTTATCTATTAAAATCATAATGATAACCATAAACATGGTGAATGGCATGGGCTTTGCTAATTCCAGTGCAGAGTATAAGCGGTTAGCGTGGCGCGCCTGCCATGCGGAACATTGCTCTACAGCTTCGGCTGTACCTCGTCAGGGGACGGTGCTATGCATCGTGAGCAGGTTCATACACCGCATCATCCCCTGAACACGAACACACTTTGCGTTTGCTTTGGGGGTTTTTATGTCAATGTCGTCCTTCCGTTTGCCGCTGTTTGCCGCGCTTATCGGCGCATCTTCCCTCACCCACGCCGCAGACAAGCTGGTGCTGCAAACCACCTGGGTCGCACAAGCCGAGCAAGGCGGTTATTACCAGGCTGTCGCCACCGGAATCTATAAAAAGTATGGCCTGGATGTGGAAGTCCGTTCGGGCGGGCCGCAGCTGAACAATATGACGTTGCTGCTGGCGAACCGTGCCGATGTTATCGTCAGCTATGATCTTCAGGTGTTGCAGGGCATCCAGCGTAACTTCCCGCTAAAAGCCATCGCCGCCCCCTTCCAGTTCGATCCACAGGGGATTATCACCCACGGTGATGTAAAGGATTTGGCCGGGCTGAAGGGTAAAACTGTGCTGGTCTCCGCCAGCGGCCAGGCCAGCTGGTGGCCGTGGCTGAAAAGCAAATATCAGCTCAGCGACGGCCAGGTGCGTCCTTATACTTTCAATATGCAGCCGTTCCTCGCCGATAAAAATACCGCGCAGCAGGCGTACGCCACCTCAGAAGTCCAGCAAATTAAAGAAGTGCAGCCGGACAGCCAATTTTATCTGTTCGCCAATTACGGCTATCCGGCGTATGGCGGCATTCTGGTGACGCGCGATGATCTGTTGCAGCAGAAACCCGATGTGATGAAACGTTTTGTCGAAGCCTCAATGGAGGGCTGGAAATCTTACCTGGCCAATCCCGCTGCCGGTGACGCGCTGATCAAAAAAGAAAATCCGCAGATGACCGATGCGATTCTGGCGTTTGGCGTCGCGCAGATGAAAGCCCTGCATTTGATTGATGGCGGCGATGCGGCGAAACAGGGCCTGGGAGTGATGACGGAAAAACGCTGGCAAACCACCCGCGACTTTATGGTAAAAGCCGGGTTGCTGGATGCCGCCACGCCGTGGCAAAAAGCCTTTACCACCCAGTTCTATCGTCAGGCAGCCATGTAAGGGACAGGCATGAAAATTCTGATTAAAAATTGCCAGGCCATCCTCACCGGGGATGCTCAGCAGCCCCGCAGTTGCACGCGTGATATCCGTATCGAAAACGGTCTAATCAGCGAACTGGGTTCGCTTCAGGCACAGGCCGATGAGCAGGTGATCGACGCACGCGATTGTGTGGTCTATCCGGGCTGGGTCAACACCCATCATCACCTGTTTCAATCACTGCTGAAAGGCGAGCCGCAGGGACTGAACCAAAGTCTCGGCGCCTGGCTGGCCGCCACCCCTTACCGTTTTCGTGGGGCATTTGATGAACAGACTTTCCGCATCGCTGCACGCATTGGTCTGGTGGAGTTAGTGCGCTCCGGCTGCACCACCATTGCCGATCACCACTATCTTTACTGGCCTGAGATGCCGTTTGATGGCGCGCAGATTTTGTTTGAGGAGGCGCAACAGCTCGGCGTACGTTTCGTGTTATGCCGTGGCGGTGCCACCCAGAGCCGCGGGCTGGAAAGCGATTTACCCACTGCCTTGCGCCCGGAAAAGTTCGAGACAATGATGGCCGATGTCGAACGGCTGGTGACGCAGTACCATCAGGCCAACGCCTTCGCCATGCGTCAGGTGGTGATGGCACCCACCACCACACTGCACTCCACCACACCGCAGGAGTTGCGGGAAAGTGCCCGGCTGGCGCGCCAGCTTGGCATTCGTCTGCACAGTCACCTGTCCGAAACGGTTGATTATCTCGATGCCGCCAAAGCCAAATTTGGTATGACACCGCTGCAATTCTGCGCCGAGCATGACTGGATCGGCAGCGATGTGTGGTTCGCCCATCTGGTGAAATTGTTGCCGGAAGAGATCGCCTTACTCGGTGCAGCAGGCAGCGGTATCGCCCATTGTCCACAGAGTAATGCCCGCCTCGGCAGCGGTATTGCTGACCTGGTTGCTCTCGAGCAGGCCGGGGTAAAAGTTTCGATTGGTGTTGATGGAGCGGCATCCAATGAAGCCGCAGATATGCAGAGCGAAACCCATGCTGCCTGGCAATTACAACGCGCCCGTAAAGGGATGCTGGCGCAACCGCGTTATGCCGGTGGCACTTTTGAAGGCGGTGGCGATGCCGCCAGCATTGAAGATGTGGTGCGCTGGGGCTCCCACGGCGGCGCACAAGTGCTGGGATTGCAAACCGGCGTGATTGCTCCAGGTATGGCGGCGGATATCGCAATTTATCAGCTCGACGATCCGCGCTACTTCGGTTTGCACGATATGGCCATCGGGCCGATTGCCTGTGGCGGGCGGGCGCGTATCAAGGCGCTGCTCTGCCATGGAAAAATTATCATGCAGGATGATGTGATTCCAGGCGTCGATTTACCAGCGCTGGGACGAGCTGCCGCTGATGCGGTGAAAATCCTTCAGCAGCGCGCAGGCGTGACGGTGTAACATGATCCGTAACGGCGCGACGCATCGCGCCGTTACGGAATATGATGATTACAATCCGGCAATCAGCGCTTTTGCTGCTGCACGATGTTTCACCATCAGCTCTGCCGCATCCAGCCCGATGATCTCACTGCCTGACACACGCCATTCCCCACCTACCATCACTTTATCCGCCCGTTCCGCACCACATAAAATCAACGCAGATAACGGATCGTGGCTGCCGCTAAAGCGCAGTTCATCGAGCTTAAATAATGCCAGATCCGCCTGTTTGCCCACCGCCAGCTCACCAATATCCGCACGTCCCAGCAAGCGCGCCGACCCGGCTGTCGCCCATCTCAACACCCGCTGCGGGGTTATCTGTGCTGCGCCATAGCGCAACCGTTGCAGATAAAGTGCCTGGCGTGCCTCGTACATCAAATTCGACGCGTCATTCGAGGCCGAACCATCCACACCCAGGCCAACCGGCGCGCCAGCCGCCTCAAGATCTACCGTCGGGCAAATGCCTGAAGCCAACCGCATATTCGATACCGGACAATGGCAGATACCGGTGCCTGCGGCACCCAGGCGTTTGATTTCGTCATCATTGAAGTGAATGCCATGCGCCAGCCAGGTTCGATTGCTGAGCCAGCCCACATGTTCCAGATAATCAACGGTGCGCATACCAAAGGTTTGCTGGCAAAACGCCTCTTCATCCAACGTCTCCCCCAGATGAGTATGCAGGCGAACATCATGCTGTTCCGCCTGGCGGGCGATTTCGCGCATTAAATCGGTGGTCACGGAAAACGGGGAACAGGGTGCGAGGCCGATCTGAATCTGTGCTCCTTCGTGTCGCTGGTGATACTGCTTAATCAGGCGCAGGCTATCCTGCAAAATGGTGTCGGCATCCTGAATAGTCTGCTGTGGAGGCAGGCCACCCTGTTCTTCTCCCAGATTCATCGAACCCCGGGTCAGCAGCGCGCGCATGCCCAGCTGTTGTACCACCTCCACCTGCACATCAAGTGACTGCTCCATCCCGGCAGGGAAAAGATAGTGATGATCGCTCACTGTGGTGCAGCCGGACTGCAACAACTCCGCCATCGCCACCTGACTTGCCAGATGCAGCGCCTCGGGGGTCAGGCGCGCCCATACTGGATATAGCGTTTTCAACCACGGGAAAAGCGGTTGATTCACTACCGGAAGCCAGGCGCGGGTTAAGGTTTGATAAAAATGATGATGGGCATTAATCAGACCGGGTAATACCACATGGTCACGGGCATCAACCACGCTGTCACAAGGCTGAGACGGGGTCTGCCCCAGGCGCAGAATTTCGCTAATACGCGAACCTTCAATAACCAAGCCGCCACGGCCATCAAGGTTGTCGGGGAGAAATACGGCAAGGGGGTTTTTAATCCAGATACGGGCAGCGCACATGGCTGGCTCCTCTCAGTGGTTAAACATAAGGGTTAGCCAGCTCAGTTATTGCCTGTCTGCTGATCCAGGCGCATCGCGATGCGGCATTACTATGCCGCATCAATGACGACCTGAAAAGCGATCAAGCTGCTTTTTTACGTAACGGTGATTCCGGCATAAACAACGACAGAATAAACGCCAGCAACATCACGCCCGCCGCCATCTGAAATGCCGCATGCACCCCATCACCAAATGCCTGCAAATACGGGATCTGCACATCCATAGCAAGATGGTGGATCGCCTCGGGGTCGAGGCTGTGTGGCAGTTCAGCGCCCTTGTCCACCAGCTTTGTCAGCCCGGATTTCAATACCTGGCTGAACACCGCACCAAACAACGCCACCCCAATGGAACCGCCCACCGAGCGGAACAACGTCACCGAAGACGTCGCCACGCCAATGCTGTCAGGTGAGACGGTGTTCTGCACAGCCAGCACCAGAACCTGCATCACCATGCCCATTCCCATGCCTAAAATGCTGGAGAACAGGTAAATGTGCCAGACCGGGGCATCCAGCGTTAGCGTGGTCATCAGCGCCATGCCGATGGTCGCCAGCAAGGTACCGGCAATCGGGAATATACGATACTTACCGGTGTGGCTGATCACCCGTCCACTGATAATCGAGGTGACCAGCAAACCGCCCATCAGCGGCAGCAATTGCAAACCGGCCTGCGTGGGTGTCGAGGCTTTCACCACCTGCAAATACAGCGGCAGAAAAGTAACGCTGCCAAACAGCGACATCCCGACAATAAAACCAATCAGGCTGGAGAGCAGAAAACTCCGATTACGGAATAACGTCAGTGGGATGATCGGTTCCCACGCCCGACGTTCTTCATACACAAAGCCAATCACTCCCACCACGCCAAAGGCGAAAATGCACCACAGTTGTGGATCAGACCAGGCATGTACCGAGCCCCCTTCACTGGTGAACAGCGTGATACCCACCAGCGCCAGACAGAGGAAAAAAGCACCGGGGTAGTCAATTTCATGCGCCCTGCGTTTGCTATCGGTTTTGAACACCGCGTTTATCACCAGCAGTGCAAACAAGCCCAGCGGCAGATTGATATAGAAAATCCAGCGCCAGGACGCGTGCTGCACAATAAAACCCCCCAGCAACGGCCCAATCACCGTCGCGAGGCCAAATACGCCGCCAAACAAACCCTGATATTTACCCCGATCGGCAGGCGGGATCACATCTGCCACCGCCGCCATACTGACCACCATCAGGCCGCCTCCCCCCAGCCCCTGCAAGGCACGGGTAAAAATCAGCTGTTCCATGTTTTGTGCCAGCCCACACAACGCAGAGCCGACCAGGAACAAAATCACCGAGATTTGCAGCACGGGTTTACGACCAAACAGGTCGCCAAATTTGCCATATAGCGGTACAACAAGGGTCGAAGCCAGCATATAAGCGGTAACGATCCACGACAGGCGGTCTAAACCGCCCAGCTCACCAACAATCGTCGGTAAAGCTGTAGAAACAATGGTTTGGTCCAGGGCAGATAGCAACATGACCAGCAGCAACGCACCCAGCAGCCAGCCAAATGACTGCCGTTTGGTATCCGAGCTGGTGACTGGCTGTACCAGAGAATTGGTTTTCATAGGAAACACCACGTTGAAATTAATTAAATACACAATTAATATTGATCGTAGTCTGGCAGGAAACAAGTGAGCACGCAAAAATGACCGCACAGAAAGTCCCTTTAGACGCAAAATCAGCAAAATCCGAACCGCGTCGTCCCGGCCGCCCACGCGGTGGCGCGATTAACGCGCAGCAGCGCGAACATCTGCTGGATATCACCCTGGCGCTATACGCGGAGAAAGGCATTGGCGAGACATCGCTCAACGCCATTGCGCGCCAGGCGGGTGTCAGTCCGGCAATGCTGAATTATTATTTTCAGTCACGCGAAGCGCTGCTTGATGTGGTGGTTGAGGAGCGTTTTCTGCCGCTGCGACAGCGTCTTGTCGGACATTTTATGCATGAACCGAGTGACCCTGTCACAACGTTTAGCGCCTTTATCCGCGAGATCGCCGACATCATTGAGACCCACAACTGGTTTGCTCCACTGTGGATGCAGGAAGTCACTGAAGGCCAGGGTGGATTAGGACATCACATCAAAACCCGCTTTGGACATGCGGAACGCGATAAGGTGAAAGGTCTGATCGAGGGCTGGCAACAACAAGGGCTGCTCAATGCAGACCTGGAGCCGCAGCTTTTGATGACCTCAATACTGAGTATGGTACTGGTGCCGTTTACCCGTTTTGCCGGCGATCCCGCTTTCAACCGCGAAATGATTGTGCAGCATACCCTGAGCCTGTTCTGTAACGGGATGCGGCCTGCAACCATCAAACCAGCGAAGTCAGGCCAGCAGTAAGTTCAAGCAACAGCTCACGTACCGCAGCAGCAGGCTCCGACAACGGTGTCCGGTCGGAAATACATAAGGACAGAGTCTGGCTAATGACCGGTGCGCGAATGGCGCGGATCACCACGTTGGGCGAACCCGCCTGAATCTGTTCTGCTATTGCTTTTGGCATGATGGTGCAGCCAAGACCCGCATACACAGCACGGGCAATACTATTCACCGCCTCCAGTTCACCGACAACATTGAGGCTTTGATGATGTTGATAAAAAGCTTCGTCGATGGCACGGCGGACAAAGTTATAGGCAGGTGGCAGCAGCAACGGGAGTCCGGCGAGTTGGTTAACCCTTATCCCGCCATCATCAGCGTCGAAAGCAACATCAGCCCGGGCGACAAGACAGAAAGATTCTTCCAACAGCGGTTCATAATGCAGACCTTTGATGCCACCGCGACCATGCAGCAACGCCATCTCCAGCCGACCATTGGCGATAAGTTCGCTATAGGTCTGCCCGACACTTTCCACCAGATGCAGTAATATCCCCGGGTGGCGTAAGCGCATTTCATTCAGTAAGGGCACCGCCAGATTTGCCGCCGCACTAAATGGCGCCAGGCCAATGGAAACCCGGCCCGATAGCAGCTGCCCAGCGCTCAATACATCCACTTCCGCCTGTCCAAACTGACGCAGCATGACGTTGGCATGACCGTACAGTACCTTGCCGGCTTCGGTTGGCACCACGCCCTGCTGACTGCGAATCAACAACTGGCGCTTAAAATGCTCTTCCAGCGCCACTAACTGCTGGCTGAGCGCTGGTTGCGCAATATGTAATGCATCTGCCGCACGGGTAATGCTGCCCATATCCACAATAGTGATGAAAGACTTCAGACGCCGGATATTCATATTGCCCTCATGAACGATTAACGCCTGTTCGGCGATTCACTCAGGCAGTGGCGACTATATCGGCTTTACTTTTACGAGAGGTAAGAAGAAATGCCTGTCGCCAGATAGGTGTTTTATATGAATATCTTTACCAAAGCCGATACATCCATTCTGACTGGAGAGACTTTGGTATCAGGTCAACTCTTCAGCCCTGTCAGACACTGTTACTTTTCGGATCTGAAAGGTGAGTTGATCGAACCATCAGGATTGGTTGTGCCGGGAATCGCCTCCCCCATCTCGGAAATACAGAGAGTAAATGAGTCAGCATTTTCATAAAATATTTCACGCCTGAAAGCATGATTTTCCCTGAGTCGGGTATCTGTAATCACCGAAGAATGATAAAGCGGATCAATTCTTTCCACCAGCTTACCATTTTTTATATGATCACCTCCGCCGGTAATGAAATCACTTCCCCAATCTCCCCGGGAAAAAAGAATTGAGTTATCGCGTCTACCCATTAGTGAATTGGGGCCTGTCCCGCCATAGCGGGGAGTCGGATAAATTAAATCCGGGGACGGTTTACCATCAATTAATACACTAGGATGAAATAGTTCATGCATCCAGGCTTGATTCTGTGAGTGCTCATCTAACAGCATGAACCGTTCGGTGAGACCGATATAATTTTCGTCGTGATGCCAGGTAGCTACCACATTTTGCCGACTCTTCTCTGTAAGCATCTCATAACGGATGCTTTTATCATTTCGTAACGCCCATTGCGCGCGCTCATATAAGGCATCAATGCGTTCAGCGGTTCTGACGATATCCACATTGGTCAGCTGTTCCAGATATGACGCGAATCGATTTCTAAGATCATAGCTTTCCAGCGTTTTAAGATCATGCAGTAAAGAACGCATCTCATTCAATTTCAGTTTCCTGACTTTGACCAAAGCAGAGGCTATTTTATCTGTCAGGGATTTGCTTTCATCAATCATGTAATAACGCCTTGATTCATCCAGCTTTATATGTTTTTTTATCTCAAGAAGATCACTTTCTTCAAAACCATTAAATCCTCCCACGGCCTCACGGAACTGTTCAGTGCGTTTAATATAGCCTAAATGAAGAGAGAGAATCTCTCTTCCTTTCGGGGTATATAACACATCTTTAGCCTTCAGCAAGGTGGGAATGGCCTTTTCCATCGCACTATTAAGTATTTGTGCACGTTGATGACTGAGTTTATCGAGTTTTTTCAGACCCTTTGCCAGGGTCACAATATTATTGGTTGGCGCAACAACATAGCGTTGCCAGAAAGAGAGATTTAGCGTTTCCAGCCTTCGAGGTGGTGTTGAATCCACAAGGGATTCAACTTTAATGCCTTCTTCTAGTGTGGCTTCCGCAACACCCTCTGTTTCCATTTTCGGTGAATATTTAAAAATATTCACCTCATCGGAGATAAAACGGCTACCGAACCTGATACGATTGCCCTCCCTCACGCCAACACTTTCCACAGCAGCGATACCATCAAATAAGATGGCCGCACCATCCCAAAACAAGTTTTTTATGGCTTTTTTACGT
This sequence comes from Pantoea sp. App145, assembly GCF_047947045.1. Lineage (NCBI taxonomy): Bacteria > Pseudomonadati > Pseudomonadota > Gammaproteobacteria > Enterobacterales > Erwiniaceae > Pantoea > Pantoea sp. App145. The sequence continues at coordinate 97,153 of NZ_CP133291.1, read as the reverse complement.
TGAGCATAACTATCTCCATTAATGGCCTGATCCAGGTCGAGGCTCGCTTCGGCGATATCCATGCCCAGGAAAGTCACTGCTCCAACCGCAGGCGCAACCACGAAAAGTAATCCAATAACACTTTTTGCCGCCTGTAAATTCATTAAAACCTGTTGCTTGAGCACCTCATTATTAGAAGTCGTCAACACCTCACTGTCGCTTAATATACGTTCTTTCATCCTGTCGCGTAGCCAGGTAAAAGGATCACCATTTATCGTTTTTGGTCTGATGTTAATACATTCACTTCCCCACCTGCCCTCTTTTATTTTTCTCATTGCGGAAAGAACACCGTTAGTCAGCATGCCATCCTGACGGTTCAGCAGGGTAAAATGCCCCGCCAGTATTTCACATTTTCTCGGGTCGGTAATCTGATTGATGAACCATTGCTTCATCTGACTTTCATTGTCGAATTCCCGATAGTATTTATCAAGAGATGGCAGATAGACAATGATTTTGCCATCACTTCCTCGCAGAATAAAAATATTACTGGCTTCATAGCCGTTAATATCAAAGGTTGTCAGCGAAGCCCCCAAACCGACACCCATTTCCTGTTTCAGTGCTGCCAGCGAGACAGCCGAATTTTTTAGCACATTGCCAAAAATCGCGCCATCCAATAGCTTTAACCCTTCCGGTGATAATTTCCCGGTTGCGCACTGCTCCATAGCTGCACTGATTGCCTGCCCCTTAGCCAATAGCCTGACTCCCGCTGAATATTTACTCCAATAGTCCTTTTGTTCCTGTTTAAATTCATTGGAAAAATCAATGCCGATAACGACATCTTTGAAAACTCTGGGGGTTAAACGAACCTCATTTCTTTCGTCATAGTATTTTGCTGTACTGTTTGCTGTATAAATCCCGTCACTGCCATTAAGGGTGTCATCATTCAGTCGCTCTTCGGCATTGAAGTTTTCCATTGCCTTTTCTGTCAGTGTTAACGATTTATCTGGTGGCCCGACATGATCCCAGCCAGTGACGGTTTTAGTAGAAGAACCCGCATATTTAAATTGGTGATAATAAATACGGTCAGGATCGAGATCTAAATGACAGCATTTCTTTAATGACGTTTTCAGTTCAGCGGAAACAAAGGAAAAAATATCCTGGTAGTTATCAATCACTTCATTTGTGATATTGACGTAAGTTTTCCACTCAACCAGCCAGTTTGTACCATTGTGGGCATTGATTTTAATGGTGGACTGCTCATTCAGGCTGGCATGGGGTGGCACCGTGCTAACTGCGGTTGTCGGGGCAGTGATTTCACGCTTTTGCCGGGCGAGACCAGGAATATTATTCTGCAACATCATCGATCCCCAATCTCTGAAGCGGACTGGAGGGGTTGCCGCCTCGACACAAAATCCGGCTGTCACAGGAGGACGCACATTCCCTGCGGTCTGTTCAGGTATGACTGGTGGCCTGTTTGCGGCTTCCCACATCCCCTGCAGAGAGAGATGGTGTCCCATCTTTGCTTTTCGCAACAACTGCCCCAAATCGGTCTCATCATCCACAATCCACTTTAACGGATTCAGCCCGTCATAGAGCGAAGAAAGCCATTTAGCGGCTGGGATGACCTGGCAGCATCTTGCCCGGAATAATGTTTTAATCGCTACCGTTATGGCAGATGCGATATCGGTTCGATTCGGCACCAAAGAGGCGAAAAAGTTGAGCAGTACAATTTCTGGCGCGATAAGTGTGCAAGGCAATATGGCTCGCCCCTCCTCCATCAGCGCTTCCCCCTCTTTTGTCAGCGCTCTCCCTTGTTGGAGTACCACAACCAGTTGTTTGAAAATGGCCTGATTCACCTCGACGGGTTTGGCCATGGCCACACCCGTGATATCAAAAAAATCTTCAAAAATTTTTTTATGTTGCAAATTTGACTTTTTTTCTGGCGGCGGGAAAGGTGACGGTGTAAATAAATGATTAAGTAACTCCCGGTTTTTCTTTATATTCAACAGCCGTAACGCTCGACTGAGAAAAATATAACGCTCGTAGGGTATGGTTTCCGCACGGTAATCATCAGAAACTTTATCAACTTCCGGCATGATACGTGATAAAACAGCTGAAATCTCCTTACTCACCGATTGCGACAACGGTTCAAAAGGTGAATTCGTGACCTGACAGATCCAATTCATTGACCAATTATAAGTAGAAATAACCTGATTAAAATGCGAATTGACTTTAAACAGGGATGAGTTGCTAATTCCTTCTTTCATCAGAAACTCCTTTTATAGATAGATTTTCTATCCGGCAGAATTAGCTTAGTCGTACTTGAGCAGAACCGCACCAGCTCTTAACGCATTAAGTTATACGAGTCATCTTATAAGTGGGTAGTAAAACCGGCGTTATTGCGTGAGTGAATGGATATGATGTGCAAGGCAGATCGGATGATAAACACGCCACCAGGATGGAGGCGTATTATCACTGTTCGATGTTATTTTTCAGTTCTGTCAAGAATGAGATAAGCCGGTTGGCACATGCTACCGCGCTCCTGAATCCAGTAATAATCCATATCGGCGATATGGTCGTTCAGCCCGGCATCGACACGTTTCACTTCCAGGCGTAAGCCTGCCATATCGTTATAACTTAGCCCTGTCTTGACGATAAATTTATATTTAACACCCTTCTCTTCTTCGAAGGATTTAAGATAAGGTGTCATCTGCTGTTGGATTTCTTTCAAACAGATAACTTCGTTATTAATCTTAAATGGCTCCCCAGCTACACCGTCAATCGGCGCAGCGAAAGCAGATGCTGATGCCAGCGCCAGCAAGGCGGGCAGAATTATTTTATTAATAACACGCATTATAGTTGCCTCCATTATTGCGCACGCACTTTAACCCTTCTGATTCATAGGGTGGTAAAACAATTGGCTTTGCATCGGGTCGTGAAAGGTGAGGGAGTGAGCTGATCAGAGCAAAAACACACTGATTTAAGACGTTACCGACCTCCGCTGCCTTGTTGAGATAATCATTCGTTACCCGGTCTCTTCGGTACATCTCCTGCTTCCGCATCTCTTTGGGAAATTCGGAGAAAGGACGCCAGTCCTGCGCATCACGCCATGCTTTATACGGGGCAAGCTGTGCTTTATATTGCTGGCGACAATCTGAATTTTCAATTGCCGTCATATACTTACTGTTGCTAACGCCATAATCGATATAATTACTTTCAGCCATCCCCCTATCAAGAGAGTCTTCAGCGTAGGTAGAAATTTCTTTCAGAATCTCCTGGGTCATCTGAGGATTTTCTTTCATATCCTTCGCAATCAATGTATGGACCAGCGACATGTCCTTCGCTTCTGTCCATTTAATCATTGGGACTTTCGGTACATCAACAATATCTGAGTTCGGATTTTTGGGGAAGAAATTAGCCACGCCCACGCCCATTGTCACCACAAAAATAAAGAAACTCGCAATCGCTGCAGTGAGAAAGGTTCTGAATTTCCCCCGGCCTTTATCACGGCAACGATTCGCTATCTTCTTATAGCTTAAAATCGTGATTACAATACATATGACGATCACTACCAACCCTTGCATGCCTGCTCCTTTGGAAATATATCCCGATTAAATTCATAAAGGTACACATCCGTGATATCGGCATTTGTTGCCGGGTCTTTAACGCACCCCTGTAAAAATCTTTTCACCTGACCGAAACTTTCCCTGCTCATCCAGCGAACTGATTAACAGAGTCGAAAAACCGGAACACCCTCAAACCCGCAGGAGCAGATAATGAAACCCATGAAAAACCTCGTTCGTACCCTGACCCTGGCTGCCGTGCTGGGCCTATCCGCCACCGCAATTACCGCGCAGGCCGCACTACCCGTCGGAGCCAAAGCACCCAACTTCGAATTGCAGGGCGCTCTGGCAGGCAAACCGCTGACCTTCTCACTGCAACAGGCGCTACAGAAAGGTCCGGTGGTGCTTTACTTCTTCCCGGCGGCGTTCAGTAAGGGTTGTACCCTTGAAGCGCATGATTTTGCTGAAGCCACTGACAGCTTCAAAAAAATGGGGGCGACAGTGATTGGCGTGACTGCCGGTAACACCGACCAGGTCAGCGATTTCTCCAAACTGGAGTGCCGCGATAAATTCACGGTAGCGGCCGACCCGGGTGCCAAAGTCGCAGCAGAATACAAAACCACTATGGAGATGAAGGGTAAAACCCTGTCTGACCGCACTTCCTATGTCATCGCCCCGAATGGCGACATCCTGCTGAGTTATACTGACAGAAACCCGGACACCCATATCGAGAAAGCACTCGCCGCCGTGAAACAGTACAGCGACGCACATCCGCAAACCGCGACTAACTAATCGACGAGGCCAGCGATGTTAACCGCCATGCTGGCCGCCTTTATTGGCGGCATCATTCTCAACTTTATGCCCTGCGTATTTCCGGTGGTGTCACTGAAAGCACTGGGCCTGTTACGTCATTCCGATAACAGCGCCAGCGCGCGTCGTGAAGGTCTGGCATTTTTACTCGGTGTTGTCGTGACCATGATGGCACTGGCGGGTATTCTGCTGGCGGCACGCGCCGGTGGCGCAGCGGTTGGCTGGGGTTTTCAACTGCAATCACCGCTGGTTATCGCCCTGCTGGCGCTGGTGATTCTTGCGGCGGCACTCAACCTGCTTGGCGTGTTTGAAGTCGGTTTGTCAGTGCAGCAAGTGGGCGCAATCGACATCGGACGCGGTGCCTTTGTGCGTTCGGCCCTGACGGGTGCACTGGCGATTATTGTCGCCACCCCCTGCGCTGCACCTTTTATGGCCAGCGCTATCGGTTATGCGCTGGTCCAGCCTCCTGCCGTTGCGCTGGTGATCTTCTTTGCCCTTGCACTGGGTTTTGCCGCTCCTTTTACCCTGGTGTCACTGTTTCCGGCACTGGCAAAATTCCTGCCACGCCCCGGCGCATGGATGGATATTCTGAAACGCGGCCTCGCATTTCCTATGTTCGGTGCTTACGCCTGGCTGGTGTGGGTACTGGCGCAACAGTCAGGTAGTGGCGCGCTGGCAACCTTACTGGCTGGCTCGGTAGTGCTGGGGTTTGCCGGGTGGTTATACGGCATGGCACAAAAACGCCGCTTCGCCGGAAAAGGCCACAAAGTCCTGTTTGCCGTCACTGCCGTCCTGGTGATTGCGGTGCTTGCTCCGCTGCCGGGGATGATCAAATCCGGAGCGGGGCTACCGGGTGACCAGGTGGCAGCAACCATCACCCAGGAAAAATGGACGCCACAAACCGTTGCAGCAGAGCGTGGTCACGGTAAAGCCATCTTTGTGGATTTCACTGCATCCTGGTGTATAACCTGTCAGGTTAACCAGAAAACCACGCTTTCGACCCAGGCGGTTAAAGACGCACTGGCGAAAACCGGTACGCTGTATATGGTAGCCGACTCAACCAAATTTAATCCCGATGTCGATGATGCCCTCGGACAGTTTGGTCAGGGTGGTCTGCCGATGTACCTGGTGTATCCGGCCGATGGCGGACCGCCAAAAGTGTTGCCGCAGGTGTTAACCCCCGGCATCGTGGTTGATGCGCTGACTCAGGCAGCGAACAAAAAAGCCTGACCCAACAAGGCGGAATATGGATACAAGCGATACCGGGCGCGACAGCTGGCCTGCACTGATGGAACGGGCGCAGGCAGGCGATCAGCTGGCGTATACACGCTTGCTGCAAGCACTGGTGCCGGTGATTCGTTCGCAGGTCCGAAAACAGCTCGCTGACGACGCGCTGATCGAAGACGTGATCCAGGATGTGCTGCTGACAGTGCACCGGGTCCGTCATACCTATGATCCCGCTTATCCCTTCTTACCCTGGCTGATGGCGATCATCTCAGCGCGCGCCGTGGATGCATTGCGCCGCCGGGGACGTCATCAGCGCTGGGAAGTGGCAGAGGAGCATCTGTCGGAAGCATCCGCCCCGGCGGATACGCAACGTCAGGATTCACAGGAAGAGCTGGCGGGATATTTGCGTCAGCTGCCTTCACGCCAGCGGGAAATTGTCGAACATGTCCATTTACGTGAAATGAGCCTGACAGAGGCGGCAGCGCATAACAACCTGAGCGTCGCAGCGGTGAAATCGCTGTTGCATCGTGCGCTGATCAATCTACGCCGCTTTGGAGCACATCATGACTGATCATAACCTGTTGATTGAAAAACTCAGCCAATCAGTGCAGCCGGTCAAACGTCCGCGCGCCACGGGCTGGCGGGTGCTGACCTGGCTGGCTGGCGCATTGCCCTGCGGCGTGCTGGCAAGTTTTCTGGTGCAACGAAGCCTCACTGACTGGTCACAACCAGGTGCACATTGGGCAATGCTACAACTGGCACTGGCCTTTGTGCTCGGCACGCTGGCTATTCGTAGCGCCTTTACGATGAGCATTGCCGGACGTCGCAGCCTCAGTTGGAAAGCCTTGTTGCCTCTGGGATTGCTGTGGCTGGCGTTGAGTATTCTCAACATTCCGCGCGTGGAGCCGCCGTTACATGTGGGCGATGGCACCAACTGCTACACCTTTTTGCTGGTGGTCAGCACACCGATGATGGTGATGATGATTGCCAGCCTGCGCCGTACCCGTGCGCTGCATCCGGTGCGCAGTCTGACGATGGCAGGCTTTGGGGTTGCCTGCATGGCGGTAACCTTGCTGGCCTTTTGCCATCCGGTGCATCTGCATAAGGAGGACTTTGTGATGCATCTGGCAGCGATTGTTACCATTGTGGCGTTAACGGTGTTGCTGGGGAAACGCTGGGTGGCGATAACGTAAAGGGAACGAATGTTGAAGAACGGGTGCATTGAGGCCAGCCGCAACAACCTAAAGAGTTGGCGGGGAACAACTCCCCGCCGGGTCTCTTACTTGACAGATTCACAGGCTGTGAAGACAGCGACCTCCGTATTGCCAGCTCGGATGTGGACCTCACAAAGGTCTTTCCTCAAAACCAGCACCACCATCAAAACGGTGGTACAGATAACGATCAGGGCGAAAATCAGCGCCTTATGCTGCTTCATAGCCTACTTCTCCTTGACCCGAAGGTCCGTAAGAGGCTACTCTAAACGCGTGTGGCATTTGGAATGTGGCCTCAGTTTAATGTAAAACGTCCTGCAAGACGTCATATGTTAACTGGGGCTTTTCTCTTTCTGCCGTTGGCAAATGCTTAAGGCAGAAAGCCTCAAGCACCCGTCGCGATTCTAATCTAACCGCCTGACTTATCCCAAATTTTTATCCAATGCGTTACGCTAACCCGCGTTTTTTTCTGCGTTCTGGGATCCGTGACAGATTCTTATGCAACGTTATGGAATCACCTGCTCTGCCTTCAGTTTATCGAACAGCTGAGTAAACGAATCCAGCGTGCTGCGATACCCGGTAAACCCGGCCTTACGGCTCTTGCTCATATCCGTGAAAGCCTCCATTGGACGGCCCAGATCGGCATCGGTGTGCCACCACGAGGCAAGTTTGTTGATATCGGCTTCGCGTAAGCCATCACGCTGCGCGATCTCACGCCATGCTGCCGCTGCATCCTGCATCCGCCCTTCCAGCGGCATCATCTGCGCCGGATACGCTGCTGCTTCGATACCGAAATAGCTCGCCAGTCGCGGCCATAACCAGTTCCAGCGGAACACATCACCGTTGACCGCATTAAAATCCTGATTAGCCGCAGCAGGAGATGTCGCCGCCCACAGCAGTTGCTCCGCCAGCAAACCGGCATCGGTCACATCAGCCAGGCCATTCCATTGCTCCGTCGATCCGGGGAAGATAAAGGGCCAGCCCTTTTCACGGCACAGCGTGGCATACACTGCCAGCGTCTGGCCCATGTTCATCGCGTTACCCAATGCATAACCGATGATGGTATGGGGACGATGCACGCTCCAGCGATAGCCAAATTTCTCCGCGCCGGCAAAGATTTCATCTTCCTGCGCATAGTAGAAATTATCGACCGGCTGACGCCCCTGTTCCTCACGGAAAGGCGTGACCGGTACGGCCCCTTTGCCATAGGCTTCGAATGGACCGAGATAGTGTTTTAGTCCGGTTACCAGCGCCACATGCGCCCCCTGCAAACGATCGCCCAGCGCGTTAATCACGTTGCGCACCATGCCGCCATTAACGCGAATGTTTTCTTTTTCATTCTCCTGACGCGACCAGACGCTAAAAAACAGCGCATCCGGTTTTACCCCGGCCAGCACCGTATTGACCGCTTCCGCATCGGTCAGATCTGCCGTCAGGCTGCGGCATCCCTCCGGCACTGCCCCACGTCCGCGTGACAGACCCGTCACCTGCCAGCCCTCGCTGATCAATTTCTCCGCCAGCGCACGGCCAATCACGCCGCTGATCCCAACAATTAACGCCTGCTTTTGCATTTCAATTCTCCTCAGTTTGCGTAATCATTAGCGTAATAGAGAATTTAATTCCTATCTCTGGCATTAATTCACATCATTCCCAACCTGAGTTCATGAATAGATGCACGATCAACGACTGAAGGACATCGTCCCGTTTGTTGCCAGCGTGGAAAGTGGCAGCTTTACCGCAGCAGCGGAACGGCTGCACCTCACCGGTTCAGCGATCAGCAAAAGCGTCACCCGCCTGGAGATGCGCCTTGGCTCGCGTCTGCTGGAACGCACCACACGCAGCCTGAAACTGACCGACGCCGGTTCCGCTTACTATCAAACCTGTATCCGCATTATGGAGGAACTGGCGGAAGCTGAAGCAGTGCTGGCGGCACAGCGCAGCATTCCTTCCGGCCGGTTGCGGCTGGCAGTGCCCAACACCTATGGCCGACTGGCGGTGATGCCGCAGCTGTTACCCTTCTGCCTGCAACATCAGGAGCTGGAACTCAGCCTGAGTTTCTCCGATCGTTTTGTCGATTTGTTTGAGGAAGGGATTGATGTGGCGGTGCGCATTGGTGATACCCCGGATTTGCCTGCCTCGCTTGGTTGTCGTCAGATGGGACGTGAGCGGATGGTGTTCTGCGCCGCGCCAGATTATCTGGCCCGCATCGGACGCCCCACCGATGTCACCGGACTGATGCAGCATCGGGCCATTATGTATGAACGCGTTGATGGCAGCACCAAACCCTGGCTGCTGCAAGCGGAGGACGGCCATCTGCAATGGCGCAACGTACCACATCGCATGGCACTGGGTGATGTGGATGCGCAGGTACAGGCGGTCTGTGCCGGGCTGGGTGTCGGGCAGATGCCTTCATGGCTGGTGCGTGAGCAGCTGGCGCGTGGAGAGCTGGAAATTATCCTGCCCGAACATCAACCCGATGGGCTGGCGCTGACCCTGGTCTGGCCGCGCCGCAAACAATTGTTGCCGAAGGTGGATGCGTTACTCAGCGCGCTCAGTCAGTTGCCCATTCGTTAACGATGATTCAGCCGCCGGGATAAGCGATCGCCAAAGAATTGCAGCAGGGTAACCAGTGCCACCAGCACCACAATCACCGTCAACATCACCTGCATATCAAAGCGCTGATAACCGTAGCGATAGGCGAGATCGCCCAGACCGCCCGCACCAATCGCGCCTGCCATCGCGGAGGCGTTAATCATCGTCACCAGGGTGATAGTAAAACCGCTGACGATGCCGGGGCGGGCTTCCGGCAACAAGACGTGCCAGACAATATGCCAGCGATGAAACCCCATCGCCTGCGCCGCTTCAGTCAGCCCTTTATCCACTTCACGCAGGCTGACCTCGGCAATCCGCGCAAAAAAAGGTGTCGCCGCCAGCGTCAGTGGCACCGTCGCCGCCCACACGCCATAGGTGGTGCCAACCACCCAGCGGGTAAACGGAATCAGCGCTACCATCAGAATCAGAAACGGGATAGAGCGAAACAGATTCACCAGCCAGCCAAGCAGACGATTCAGCAGCGGATTGGGGAACAAGTCGCCTCGCCCCGTCACCACCAGGATCACCGCCATCGGTAACCCCAGCGCCAGCGCGAACAGCGACGACACCCCGACCATTAACAAGGTATCCAGCAATCCGGTCCATAAACGTTCAAAGCCCAGTGACATAACCTGCAATCTCCAGTTGGTCTGCCATGCCGTTCAGCGCCTGCTGCACGTTCGGCGCGTCATGACGTACATCCAGCAGCACCAGCAGCTGGCCGGTGGGTTTATTTTCCACCCACTCAATAGCGCTAAACAGCAAGGTTACTTCCCCCGCGACGCGCTGGCTGAGTGCACCGATATCCGGTAACGCGCCCTGCCCGGTATAGCGCAGCCGTACCAGCAAACGTGAACCGGCCTGCTGACGTTGTGGCGTAAGCAATGGCACAAGATATTCCGGCAGCGCCTGATGTTGTGGGTTGAGCAGCTGGCGGGTGGTTTCGTGCTGCGGATCGCTATACACCTGCCACACCGGACCACGTTCGATAATCTCACCCTGATCGATCACCGCCACCTGATGGCAAAGATCGTGCACCACGTCCATTTCATGGGTGATCAGCACGATGGTGATATGGCGCTGCTGATTAATTTTCCTGAGCAGCGCCAGAATGGCGCGGGTGGTTTCCGGGTCGAGTGCCGAGGTGGCCTCATCGCACAGCAGCAATTCCGGGTCATGCACCAGCGCGCGGGCAATGCCGACGCGCTGCTTTTGCCCGCCAGAAAGTTGCGCGGGCCAGGCGTGCTGGCGCTGTTCCAACCCCACCAGTGCCAGCAATTCATCAACTTTGCGCTGGCGTTGTGCAACGGGCACCCCGGCCACCTTCATCGGCAGCTCGATGTTTTCCCGTACCGTTTTCGCCGACAATAAATTGAAATGCTGGAAGATCATGCCGGTGCGGCGTCGCCACTGCACCAGTTCGCGATCGCTCAGTGTGCCAAGGTCGATACCATCGATGACCACCTGCCCGGCCGTCGGCGCTTCCAGCCGATTGAGGCAACGGATCAGCGTGGATTTACCGGCTCCGCTGCGACCAATAATGCCGAAAATCTCCCCCCGCTTAACCTGCAGGTTGATATCTTTCAACGCCTCCTGCGTCTGCCCGGCGTAGCGTTTCGTTAAGTCGCGGATCTGCACATGCGCCTTGCCCGATCCCTCGCGCGTCTGTTCCAGCAAGGCATCCTGTTCGCCGGGCAACGTCAGGCTGACCATGCTTACTGGCTCCAGCCTGGCTGGTACAGCTTGCCGTAGAAACTGTCCAGTTTGGCGCGCACCACTGGCGAGTGTTGGTAGATATCGACAAACTTAGCCAGACGAGGATCGTCCTGATGACCGTCGCGAATCACGAACTGAATGACATACTCCGGGTGTTCCAGGCCATCAAACAGCAAGGCTTTTTCCGGATCGATGGTTTTCGCCAGACGCAGGTAGTGTGGATAGCCCTGCGCGAGGTCAACTTCATCCAGTGAGCGCGACAACTGCACCGCCTCGACTTCGATAATCTTCAAATCTTTTGGGTTGCTGGCGATATCATCAACGGTGGCTTTGAGACCGACGCCGGGTTTTAAGGTAATCAACCCGGCCTTTTGCAACAGCAGCAGACCGCGTGCGCCGTTAATCGGGTCATTGGCGATGGCGACCGTGCCACCCTGCGGGATTTGGTCCAGCGAGGTATGTTTTTTCGAGTACAGGCCGATGTTATTGATGATGGCAGGCGCGTAAGGCACCAGATGGAAACCGCCCTCTTTGTTCGCGTTTTCAAGGAAAGGCTTGTGCTGGAATAAATTAACATCGATATCGCCATTTTCCACGCTGACATTGGGTGCGGTCCAGTCGGTAAACTCCACCAGCTGGACATCAAGCCCCTGCTTTTTTGCTTCAGCAACGGCGGTTTCCAGCGGCGGAGCAAAGGCTGCGGTAGTGCCAACTTTTAACGGGCCGCTGTAATTAGCAGCACTCGCTACTGAGCTTACGGCCAGCAACGCAGCGGCCAGTTTTAACGCAATTTTCATAACAATTCCCTGAGGTCAATGGATTAACGAAGGTTGGTCGCAAGCCGCCAGCGTGCCGCCGGATGGCGATCGGGCAGACGGTCCTGATGCTGAAAAATCTTTTTACGTATTGAACCAGGTTGATAGGCGGTTTTATAGCGTCCACGCTGCTGAAGTTCTGGCACGACTAAATCAATAAAATCCTGATAACTTTGTGGATTGAGGATGCGCGTCAGGTTGAAACCATCAATATCCCCTTCGTCTATCCAGTTGATCAGTTGCTCCGCCACCTGCGCAGGGTTACCCATCACCAGCGGATAACGGCTGCCCATCGCGTGTTGCTCCAGCAGACGCCGACGTGTCCAGCCGCTATAGGCTTTGCTCACTGATTCAATCGCCCGCGTATCGCCGCTGGTAATCGGCTCATCAAGTCCGAAAGCGGCCAGATCCATGCCAATCGAACTCGAGAAGTGAGCGATTCCCGCCTCCGGGCTGGCGTAGGCGAGATAGCTGCGATACTTCTCCTGCGCCTCGCGTTCGGTAGGGGCGACAATCACGCTGACACCCATAAAAATGCGTAGATCCTCAGCCAGCCTCCCGGCATCCACTGCTGCCTGACGCAGCCGCTGAGTTTGCTGACGCATCGCTGCCGGGGAGCTGGCATTGACAAAACTGCATTCGGCATGACGTGCCGCAAATTGCATCCCGCGCGCCGAGCTACCCGCCTGAAATAACAACGGCGTACGTTGCGGCGACGGGCTGCTCAGGTGATAACCCTGCACCTGATAAAACTCGCCCTGATGGTTTACCTGATGAATTTTCTGCGCATCGGCATACAACCGCCGTTGCCGATCCACCACCAGCGCATCGTCCTGCCAGCTGCCTTCCCACAGCTGATACACCACATCCAGAAACTCATCGGCCTGATCATAACGGCGATCGTGGTCCAGTAACTGGCGCTGGCCCATTGCGCGGGCGGCGCTATCGAGATAGCCGGTGACGATATTCCAGCCTATGCGCCCCTGCGTCAGATGATCGAGCGTCGAAAGACGGCGGGCAAAAGCGTATGGCGCTTCATAGCTCAGATTGGCAGTGACGCCGAAACCCAGATGTTGCGTGACGCTCGCCATGGCGGAAACCAGCATCAGCGGGTCGTTAACCGGCAACTGGATCGACTCGCTGGCCGTCAGATTGATGCCCTGCTGATAAACGTCGTAAACGCCAAGGATGTCGGCGATAAAAATGCCATCAAATAAGCCGCGCTCCAGCAGACGGGCGAGATCGGTCCAGTAGGTCAGTGAATTGAAATCGACGGAACGATCCTGCGGATGTGTCCACATACCGTGATGGATGTGCCCCACGCAGTTCATATTGAAAGCGTTCAGCAGAATCTGCTTGTGGCTCATAATGTCCCCCGACGCGGCGGTAACACGCCATTCAGCAGATAGTTACCAATCGCCGGATATTTCCAGCGCACTGGATCATGCAGGGTATGGGTGCGCGCATTGCGCCAGTGACGATCAAGATTGTGTTCACGCAGGCTGGCACGCGAGCCACCCAGTTCGAACAACAAATTACCGGCTTCCAGCGCCACTTCCGTAGTCCACGCCCGTGCTTTCGCTACCTCGACCGACGCCGTCGCCACGCTTTCTGCCGTGGGTTGCTGTTGTGCGCTATCAACAGCCTCCCCCGCCAGCGCCAGCAGCGCATCACCCGCGGATAGCCGTGCCGCGAGGCGGCCGGTGCGGTCCAGCGTCAGGGGATCGTCAACGGCACGTTCAACGCCACTGTCCGGCCACGGACGTGCCCGCTGCCGCAGAAAATCCAGCATGTCGTTAAAGGCCGCCCGCGCGATGCCCTGATCGATGGCCGCATGCAGGATCTGGGCAAAGGGACCAACCGCCGTGGGTCGTTCAAAAGCGGTCTGGAATGGCACCACATCAGCCGCGCTGACGGCGACATCAACAAACTGCACGCTGCCGCTGCCGGTGGTGCGCTGCCCAAAGCCGCTCCAGTCATCAATAACGCTGACGCCCGCCTGATGGCGCGGGACAAACACCAATTGTTCTTTATCGTCATCACCGCGCGCAGCGGTGGGGATACGGTCCGCAAATAACGCGCCGGTGGCGTAAAACTTGCTGCCGTTGAGCTGCCCAGCGGCGATGCGCGTGCTGCGCTGATGCGCCGTTGGGGAACTAAATTCCGCCAGTGCATTACCCAGATGCACGCCCGCCAGCACTTCTTCATACAAGCGCTGCTGCTGCGCCGGGCTGCCATTAACGCGCAGCACCTCCAGCGCGTAGAAGTGATTTTGCGGCACCTGGCCGATGGCAGCATCCGCCTCGCTGACAATGGCAACAATCTGCGCCAGCAACCCCGAGGGGATGGCGATGCCACCATAGGCCCGAGGCACGGTAATCGCCCCCAGACCAGCAGCGAAAAACTGCTGTAACTCAGCATGGGGCAACTGGCGTTCACGGTCACGCAACGCGGCATCGCGTCGATACTGTGCAGCCAGTTGCTGCGCTGCCGCCAGCGCCTGTTGTGCATCAGCAAGGCGTGCAGCGGGTTGTTTGGGCTGAACCTGGGTCATGATTGCTCCTTAAATCCAGGCATGGCGTGCCGGTAGCACTGCATTGAGGTAGTAGTTGCCAATGGCATGGGTTTTCCAGCGCACCGGGTCATGCAGGGTGTGGGTGCGCGCATTGCGCCAGTGGCGATCGAGGCCATGCCGCAGCAAAGTGGCGCGGCTGCCACCCCATTCGAGCAACTTTTCACTGGCGTGTAACGCAACCTCGGTGGTCAGTACTTTGGCTTCAGCGACCGCTATCGATGCCTGCGCACAGTTTTCCGCCGTCAGCGATTGTTGATCGATGCTATCCAGCAGCTGCGCAGCGCGTGCCAGCAAGGCATTTGCCGCCGTCAGCTCGGTACTGAGGCGACCAACATCGGCAATGATGTAGGGATCGTCTGCATTACGGGTGACACCAGCATCCACCCACGGGCGAGAGCTGCTGCGTACAAACGACAGCGCATCATCCAGCGCGCCCTGTGCGATACCGGCATCAATAGCCGCCTGAATCAGTTGTGATACTGCGCCGCGCAGCGTGGGTTTTTCCGGTGCCGGCAACGGCATCACCAGCTGGGGATCCACTGCCACCTGCTGCAATCGGACCGTCCCGCTGGCGGTGGTGCGTTGCCCCATCCCCGACCAGTCATCGACTATCTCAACACCTGTGGCGGGCTGCGGGATAAACGCCATCACCGGCTGTTGATCATGAATCGCGGTCGTTACCAGGATGTCAGCGAATAACGCCCCGGTGGAGTAGAATTTCTCGCCGGTAAGTTGTAACCCCTGTGACGTTGTCACAAGTTGTGCCTGCACATCACGGGTATGACGGGTATTTTTTTCTGGTCCGCCGTTGCCCAGCCGCTTGCCACTGACTACGGCACTCAGCAAACGTTGCTGCTGTTCTGGCGTTCCTTCACCAAGGATGAATTGAATCAGGCCGAAATGATTTTGTGGAATTTGTCCCAGCGACGGATCGCTGGCAGAAATCAGGCGAAATACTTCCGCCACGGTCCGGAATGATAAACCGCCCCCGCCGAACTGGCGCGGCACACTGATACTACCCAGCCCCAGCTGGGTAAATTGATTCAACAAAGCAGTGGGATAAATACGTTGCTGATCGCGCTCGATCGCCCCCGCTTTTGCCTGTTCCGCCAGATGGCGTGCAGCGTCAAGCGCTTCAGCGTCATTACTCAATATTTTCGTCATGATTTATTTCACTTTTGGCGAATCTGGGGGAAATAACCGAATGGAAGCGATAATAGGCAGCGGGAATAAAACAAGTAAATAGCGCGGTTATGCTATATCCACACAAGGTTTTTCATTATTGAGATAACTTTTATTTCAGGCGCAGACACATGCATTTTAATAGTAAGAACGATAATATTTTTCTTAAAAAGAAATATCGCTAAGTAATGGCAAAATATATATATCAGCTTCGCACCAAATTGTAGCGGTGCGATTTATCGCGCGCCTGTAGCCTCCGCACCACAACAACAGCGCAATAAATTGCGCCGCTACACGCCCTGTCATTCCTGACACAGCGGTTGTCCGCCTTAACAAAGCCGGGCTGGCACGTCTGCTTTACGTTGTTGTTCATCCACATTTTTCTGCGAGGAAAGCACACGATGAACAACCTGCACTACAAAAGTTTGCTGGAAATTGGCCGCCTGATTCAGTCGCGTGAAATCACCTCGGTTGAGGTCACTACCGCCCTGCTGGCGCGTATCGATACGCTGGACAAAACGCTGCACAGCTATTTTCACCTGATGCGTGAAAGCGCGTTAAAACAAGCCGCTGAAGCGGATAGCGAGATTGCCAGCGGCACGTTACGTGGCCCGCTGCATGGAGTGCCCATCGCACTGAAAGATCTGATCTGGACCAAAGACGCGCCCACCAGCCACGGTATGATCATCCACAAAGATCACTATCCGGCGGAAGACTCAACAGTGGTGGAGCGTTTCCGCGCGGCCGGAGCGGTAATCATGGGCAAACTGACGCAAACCGAAAGCGCCTTTGCCGATCACCACCCGGAGATCACCCGCCCGACCAACCCGTGGGGTAGCGCGTTGTGGACCGGTGTTTCCTCCAGTGGCTCCGGCGTCGCTACCGCAGCGGGTCTGTGCTACGGCGCGATAGGCACCGATACCGGCGGTTCGATCCGCTTCCCGTCGAACGCCAACGGCCTGACCGGCATCAAACCCACCTGGAGCCGTGTCACCCGGCACGGTGCCTGTGAACTGGCAGCGTCCCTCGACCATATTGGCCCGATGGCACGCTCCGCCGCGGATGCCGCCGCCATGTTGCAGGCGATTGCCGGACGGGATGAGAAAGACCCCACTTCCAGCAGTGAACCGGTGCCGGACTACCTGGCTCTGATGACCCGCGGCGTCAGCAAACTGCGTATCGGCCTCGATAAAGCCTGGTCGCTGGATCAGGTGGATGACGACACCCGCGTCGCGTTGCAGTCTGCCATTGCCACCCTGAGCGAACTCGGTGCCACCTTTGTCGATATCACCATGCCGGATACCGAGCAAGCGGCAGCAGAATGGAGCGCGCTGTGTGCAGTGGAAACCGCGCTGGCGCACGAGGACACCTATCCGGCACAGAAAGAGAAATATGGACCGGGTCTCGCCGGGTTGCTGGACCTGGGGCATCAGGTTACCGCACTGGAATATCAACGCTTGCTGCTCAGCCGGGCGGCACTGCGGGGGGATATCTCCGCCCTGTTCAGCAAGGTGGACCTGGTACTGGCTCCTGCCACTGCTTTCGCCGGATTAACCTGGGACACCATGACCCGTTTTGGCACCGATCAGGCACTGTTTAACGGCGTGTTGCGCTATACCAGTGCATTCGATGCCAGCGGCCACCCCACCATCACGCTGCCCTGCGGCATGACCGCGGCCGGTGCGCCTATCGGCTTTCAGCTGGTAGCCGCCCATTTTGCCGAAGCCACCATGATTCAGGGCGCGTGGGCTTATCAGCAGGTTACCGACTGGCATAAAAAACATCCGGCCCTGTAAACCTGCTCCGTTTCCCGCCGCGCTCCCCGACGCGGCGGCTTTTTTTGTCGCTTTCATGGCCCAAAAATTGCTTTATTTCTCCCACTGCCGCCCTTTTCGCCATGTTTAGGGGACGTTGTCATGAAAGAAAATTTCACCACCGATAACCTGGAAAACCGTCATCGCTTCGATGCCTGGCGTGATGCAGTATGCTCACGACTGATCAAAGCCGAGGCCAGACAAACCCATAGCGGGGAATTTTCCGGGAGTTTTGGCTATTCGATGCTGGGACATGTGGATATCGCCAACCATATTTCCCGTACCGCGCTGGTGTGGCAACGCACCCGTGAATGCATTCGCCGCCATCCTAATCACGATTTCTATCTTGGCTATATCTGCAGCGGTTCCGGCACGCTCAGTCAGAACGACAATCATTCACACGTCAGTGCCGGTGATGTGGTGATTTA
Organism: Pantoea sp. App145; assembly: GCF_047947045.1. Lineage (NCBI taxonomy): Bacteria > Pseudomonadati > Pseudomonadota > Gammaproteobacteria > Enterobacterales > Erwiniaceae > Pantoea > Pantoea sp. App145. The sequence goes on along the minus strand of NZ_CP133291.1, from coordinate 79,241 downwards.
TGATGCTGCCACGCCGTTTGATTTCGCGATGGACAATGTCGCGATCAATATCGTCCATTTGCCACGTCCGATGATTGAAAAAGAGGCCCCGGCGATTGCCCGACTGGCAGGAAAAGCGCTGGATCTCACCCGTCCGGGCATGCTGTCGCTCAGGCAAATGCTTACCGAAACCTTCTCCTTTAACGCCGAGCGTGAGAATGCCTTTCTCACGGAACAATTCGCCAACACGTTGCTGAATATGATTTCCGTCAGCCTCAATTTGCAGAAAAGCGATGATGCGCTGAGACCCGATCTTTTCTCGCGCATGGTGAGCTTTTTGCGGCTGAATCTGCACGAACATGATTTGTCCGTAGCGCAAATCGCCAATGCACATCATGTTTCGCCACGCACCGTCAGCCGGGTATTTGCTGCCCATGGCACCACGCCGATGAATTTTGTCTGGCAGGAGCGCTTGCAGGCCAGCCACAAAGCGCTGGCCGAAGGCAAAGCACGCAATATCACCCAGGTGGCGATGGATCACGGCTTTAGCGATATGTCGCACTTCAGCCTGGCGTTTCGTAAAGCCTTTGGTTACACCCCCAGCAGTTTGATCCGTCAGCCACAGAGCTGACTACTTTTGCAGGCTGTTGATCACCCGCTCGGCGGTATATTCCATGCTGCTGCGGGTGTTCATCGCTTCGCTGCGCATAAAACGGTAGGCACCCGATTCATCCAGCCCGTATTCGCGCATCAGAATGCCTTTCGCCTGGGTCAGACGTTCACTTTTCCCTTTTACCTGCCGTCTGACGGCCTGTAGCGTGCCGATCATCTGCACAATTAACGCAAACGGATTGAGGGTACGTTCGGCGATAGCACTGGGTTGCAGCTCGATTAACAAGGGAAATAACCGGGCATTATGGCAATCAGCAAGGGCGATCACCGGGATATTTGCCTGCCGCCAGGCACGCATCAGCGGCAGGATCGACTGCTGAAAATGCGGCTCCACTGCAACAATCACCAGGTGCACATCATCCGGTGCGAGAGTCGGCAGCGGCCAGCTGTGCTGCGCCTGACAACCCAGTTGCGTCAGCGAAGCACAGAATGCACGGACGCTCTGGGCATCAGGATGGAAAAGATGCAGCCGCACGCCCGCAAGCGTCGCCATTAAAGATTGCTCAGTCATGCTTCACCCTCATGGAGTGGAAAGCATTACAGTAAGCAACCCGAACGGTAACTGCTTTGTTGTGGCGGTCGGAGATTGTGTCAGATGGGACAGCCCGGTTCGCCCATCAGGCATGAAACCCTAAATACTGCTCCGCAATACTGGCGCTTGAGGTGGTTTGCGGATCGATGTGGTGAATAATCTCACCCTTCTCAATCACATGGATCTGATCCGACAACGCATAAAGAAACTCAATATCCTGTTCCACCAGGATGATCGAAATATCCATCTCATGCCGCAGTCGTTGCAGCGTCTCAATAATCTCCTCGCAGATATTCGGCTGGATCCCCTCGGTTGGCTCATCCAGCAATACCAGCTGTGGTTGCCCACACAAACAACGCGCCAGCGCCAGCAATTGCTGTTCACCGCCAGATAAAGCGCCTCCCGGCTGGGCCAGCAGCCGTTTGAGGCGCGGAAAAATCTCCAGCATCTGCTCGATAATTTGTCCGGCGCGCGAGAAGTGCTTCACGCAACCCATGCGCAGGTTTTCTTCCACCGTTAGCAAGGGAAAGATTTGTCGCCCCTGCGGCACAAACCCAATCCCGGCCGCCGCCCGCTGATGCGCCTGATAAGCGGTGATATCGATACCATTCAACGCAATACGCCCCTGCCACGCAGGCAGCTCCCCCATAATGGCGCGCAGTAGCGTGGTTTTACCCATGCCGTTGCGCCCCAGCACGCCAGTAAAGGATTTGGCACCAACAAACAGATCAGCCAAATGCAGCACCGGAATCTTGTTATAACCCGAGACCATCTCTTTAATTTCAAGCATGTTTAATCTCCACGTTGCCGAGATACGCCTCTTTGACCAGTGGGTTACTGGTTACCTCGCGGAAACTCCCTTCCGCCAGCACCGCCCCCTGATTAAACACCGTCACTTTCTGCGCGATCATGCTGATAAACTCCATATCGTGTTCCACCACTACCACGGTACTTTGTTGATTGATGGCTTTAATCAGTTCAGCAGTTTTACGCACCTCGTGGTGCGTCATCCCGGCGGCTGGCTCATCCAGCAGCACCAGCTGCGGGCGGGAGATCAGGATCATCCCCAGTTCGACCCATTGCCGCTGACCGTGCGCCAGCTCCGCTAAGGTGACGTCTGCCAGATGCGCCAGTCCGATATCCTGCAACACACGATCAATGGCGGCAGGCACCTCCGCTTTAACCATTTTATTGGCCGCCGCCTGCCACAGATTTTCGCGCACGCTCAACCCTTCAAACACGCTGGGGACCTGGGTCTTGATGCCAATACCCAGACGCGCGATGGCCCACGGGCGCAGACCGGAGATCACCTGGTCGCGATAGCGGCATTCCCCCCGGCTCGGCGTCACCTGCCCGCTCAGCATCTTGAAGAAGGTGCTTTTACCTGCACCATTCGGCCCAATCAGGCAACGTAATTCGCCCTCGTGCAGGGTGAAATCCACTTCTTTCACCGCGTGGACCCCGCCAAAACTGACGCCCATCTTGCGGGTTTGTAACAATACCGGCGCGTTCATTGTTTCACCTCGCTGACCTGCGGTGAGTTTGCCTGCTCTGCGGCTTGTCGCTTACGCCGCCCCAGCCGTTGTATCGTTGGCAACATGCCTCCGGGGATCAGCAGCACAAATACCGCCAGAATCACCCCCAGCACCAGATTGACGTCTACCGTCTGCTGCGCACCCAGCCGCGTGACCATCCACTGCAACAGAATGCAGCTGATCACCGGACCGATCAGCGTGCCGCGTCCGCCGACAATCACCCAAATGATGATCTGCGCTGACTGGCTGATACTGAACACGCCAGGGCTGACAAATGCGCCCCAGTTAACGTACAGACAGCCCGCCAGCCCGGCGATGGCAGCACCGATGGCAAAGGTCGCCAGCTTGTGGGCCGGCACGTTATATCCGAGCAGACCGGCACGCTGTTCGTTCTCCCGGATCGCCACCACCGTTTTGCCAAAGCGACTCAGCAGGATGAATTTCAGCAGCACATAGCACAGCGCCAGGCAGCCCGCCGTCACCATAAAGATCGCTTCCGGTGACAAAATCGCATCAGGCTGGAATGGCAGGTTAAGGGTGGGCACCGACGGGATACCATTGAAGCCGCCAAGCAGCGCCTGACCAATATGGTATTCACTGCCCGCCGTGGAGTTTACCCAGTTAAACAACACCAGGCTGACAGCCAGGGTGATCGCGCCAAGATACACATCGCTCACACCGCCATAAAAAATCACATACCCGAGCAGCAGCGAAAACAGCGTCGGCAGCAGCACCGCCATCACCACCGCCCAGGTGGAGTCGCCCCAGTTGATGGCGCATATCGCGTAGGTATAAGCACCAAGACCGAAAAACGCCGCCTGACCAAAACACAGAATGCCGCCATAACCCCAGATAAACGCCAGGCTGAGCGCCAGCAGCCCCATCACCAGAAATACTGTCACCGACAGCAGCGTATACAGCTCCAATGCGCCGGACAGCCAGAACGCCGCCAGCATCACCACCAGCGCGACCACGATAATCTGCACCCGTTCAGCAATCAGTTTCATTACAGCGACCTCCTGAAGAAGCGTCCGGTGATGCCCTGCGGCAGTAGACGCAGCAGCACAATCGCGCTAAGCAACAACGCCACTGCGCCAAATACCGGCGTCCAGGCGTAGGTTGCCAGCTGGGAGATGGTGCCAAACAGGATGGATGAGGAGAGCGTCCCGGCAATAATGGCGCTGCCGCCGCCAATCACCGTGATAAACGCCTTCGCGATAAAACTGATGCCGATGGTGGGAATCACGCCGGTGATCGGCGCCAGCAGCGCACCGCCCAGCCCGGAGAGCGCCGCGCCGAGGCCGAAGGTCAGGCTGTAGATTTTGCCGGGATTGGTACCCAGCGCCGCCGCCATGCGTGCGTTCTGCATGGTGGCGCGCGCGCAGAGGCCGAGGGTGGTAAAGCGCAGCAACAGCCACAACCCACCGACCAGACACAAGGCAAACACGATGGTAAACAGCGAATAGCCACTGGTGCTGTAGCTGCCCACGCTGACGCTGGGTAGCGGCGAACTGATACCCAGCGTGGTATTACCAAATACCATGGTCGCGGCACCGATCAGTGCCAGACTCAATCCCCAGGTTGCCAGCATGGTGTCAATCATCCGGCCATAAAGGTGACGGATAATCACCCGCTCAATCACGATGCCAAACAGCCCCACCACCAGCGGGGCAACCACCAGCATGGCTACCCAGATGGGCAGGCCGAGGCGGTTGGTGGCGAGAATCGCACTATAGCCACCGAGCATCATAAATTCGCCATGCGCCATATTGACGATTTTCATCATGCCAAACACCACCGCCAGACCGAGGCTCATGATAATCAGCACCGCGATAGCATTGAGCACCTCAATGCCGTAGATAATTAACAGATCCATAGTGGCTCCTGTTACAGCTCGATTTGATACTGTTTGGTATCGCGCGGGTTTTTCTTCAAATCGCACACCATTGCGGTATCGCTCGGAGGCTGATCGGTGAAGGTTTCGAGGATTTTCATCTGATGGTTCTCGACCTCAGCAATGTGCACATCCAGCGAACAGTGATGCGTGGCCGGATCGACCGTGACTTTGCCGCTTGGCGAGGTCACGCTAATGCCAGACTCCAGCGCTTCAATCACCTTCATCCGGTCAACATCACCCGCTTTGCGCACCCCTTCCGCCCAAATCAACATGCCCTGATAAGCCCCCATCGCCAGATCGCTGATATTTGGCGTGCTGGCACCGTATTTGGCATGGAATTTTTGCACAAAGGCCTGGTTTTCCGGGGTGGCGATTTCCTGCATATAGTTGGCCGCCACCAGGATGCCGTTGCTCTCTTCCGGTGACAGGATGATGTGTTCATTGCCGCCACCAAACACCGTCGATGCAATCGGGATCTTGCCGCTCATACCCGCCGCATGCCATTGGCGATAGAAAGAGATATGCGCGCCGCCCACCAATGCCGACCACACCATATCCGGTTTCGCACTCTGGATTTTTGAGATGGCGGCACCGAAGTCGGTGACATCGAGCGGGAAGAATTCCACCGTCATCACTTCGCCGCCGTTATCGTGCACCGACTTTTTCACCCATGCGGAGACGATCTGGCCATAGTTATAATCAGCCGCCAGCACATAGACTTTTTTGCCCCATTTTTTCATCGCGTAGGGCACCAGTTTTTCCACAGTTTGCGCCGGGGTAGAACCCGTTGAGAAATAGTTGCGGTCACACACGCCGCCTTCATATTGCGTCGGATAGACGTAGAGCGTACGGAAGCGGTCCAGTACCGGACGAATAACTTCGCGCGAGGCCGAGGTAATTCCGCCGTGTACCACGGAGACCTTATCTTTTAACGCCGCCTGCTGCGCGTATTGTGCATACAGCTGCATATTGGATTGGGCATCATAATTAATCATCTGCAACGGGCGCCCCAGCAAGCCCCCGGCCGCGTTGATTTCATCGGCCGCCAGATTGATGGCGTTGGACATTGGTTTACCGTAGATATCCAGACCACCAGAAAGATCAAGAATGGTCGCCACTTTGATGGCGTCTTTATTATCCGCCGCAAAACTGATTTTCGGTGCAACACCCGCAGCCATACCTAATGCCGATAATGCAGATCCCTGAAGAAAAGAACGACGACTAATAGCCATAGCACCCTCTGAATGAAGTGATGAGTCAGTAAGAACAATAAAATGGGTTTCCGGGAGAACCGGACAGGGTGAAACCAGCAGCTGGCAGACAACGCTGTCTGCATGAAAAAAGATGTGATTGCCACAACGCTGGGGCAATATTTTCAGAAAGCAATAACCGGGCCAGCCTTAATGCCCTGATGCCCGCTCAGAATATTCGCGGGTTATGCGGCCAGTCTGAATGAACATTCAGGTGCTATTGCACTCTTTCGCAGCGCCTGGCACCACGGCGGTGCAGAGGGATTAGTTTAGAGCGGTGCGATAATTCGCGCCGCTACAAATGTGCAGGTCAAAACAATTTCATCATTTCCCAGATTTTATTATCGATATAACCCGGCTTATTCATGGTGACTCGCATCTCTGAACTTAATAATGCTGTGCAATCCGCATAACCGGTAAGTATCCCCACTTGCGGACATAATGTATCCTGCCAGTGTTTTAGCGTGTCGATTTCCTGCACGGTATTTTCATAGACAATTTTCTTTTGTTGTTCGTCATAGTGGGCTTTGCTGTATTGATGGTAAGACTTGCCAAAAGAATCAGCCAGCTCCAGCCAGAAGCGTTCAACATCTGTCAGAAAATGCCAGGCTAATTTACGCCACGCTGGCGGGGAGTTGTCATGCGTCCCACTAAATTCTGACGAGGATAACCGTGCAAAGAGTTCTGCCAGGCTCAGAGCCGCCACCGCACGCTGCTGATTAGGACTTAATAGTAAAAATTGACCGTATGCCCGCTTAGCTTCTTCCTGGCTCCCCCATCCATTGAGATCCATCATGCGTGAACGCAGAAGAGTCAGCAGTTCATCTGATAAATTCTGACGTTGTTGATTGGGCGAACTCCCCTCAGAAAAATAAGGAGCCAGTACTTTCGTCAACAGCAGATGATCATCCATGCTGGTCAGATCGATTTGCCAGGCACCGTTTTTAGCCACACAACGCTGGAAATTTCTGCTGATGAGTTCAAGCCGTGCAGCTTCACGCCCGAAGACAGGCGCAGTGAATTGAAACGGATCAAAAACAGGCCGGAGGGCTGGTTGTTGTTGAATAAACAGCCAGGGGTGCAGGGAAAAGATTTCATTAATCCGCGCTGCATTTTTCCCAATAAAACTCACTGATATTGTCTTATCCTGTTGTTCAATATCGAATGGTTCAGGATTGATTACGATATCGGTTCGCTTTTCCAGCACCGCATCCTGATGCTCATTGGTGAGATAGAAGCCTTTTGTCTTATCAGGTAAGACATAAATTGGCAGCTGCTGGCCGTCATCGCCGTCAACAACCATGAGTTTGATCAACTCACGTTGTACGGCAGCGATTTCCGGGATGGTCAGAAAAGCAGTTTTAACAGCGGGTGGCAATTGATGGTACCTTTGGTGGATCCAAAGCTGATATTTCAATAAAGCATTATTTCCCAGGACGGGTAAGTAACGGGTAAGAATATGATGCTGTTCCTCAATACTGATACGCTGATCGAGTAGCTGAGTGCCCAAGGCACTATAAAGTTTATCCATTGCCCATTCACAACAGTGCTGGATATTGATGGAAGACGCATAGCCTTGTTGCGAGAAATGATTTAGCAAAGCATAAAGAGCCGGGTGACTGAGGCGTTCTCCCCCGCCAGCGATAATATGGCTAGCCATCTGTTCCGCAAGATCCTGTTTAACCCGCTGGTCGGCAATGCTTTCGAGAAATAGCAGAAAATCAGGTTTTCCTCCTTCACCTGTACCGGGTTCCAGTTGAGAACGTATTTGATGATGATTAAACATCTCTGCTGCCAGTGTGATCTGCCGTTGGTCATAATTGCCAAACAAGGTGTCATTAAACCTGGTATTTTTAACGATTAAGTTTTTGACTCTTAACCCGGAGAAATTACATCCCCGGCGAAACGCCAGTCCGGTCCACGTCAAATTTTCCGCCTCCACATTTGAAAAATTGCTCTGGAGAATCTCGCAGCACGGATAATAATGATGTTGCTGGTGATGGATGTTAACAGGAAGCGATGACATCACCACATTTTTCAGCTGTGATTGATTGAAGTTAATTTCGGTGTTGTCTTCTTTGTTACATTGATTTAAATAAATATGAACATTTTCCCATTTATTACCGATGACGATCGTGTGTCCCAGAGACTGCACTAACCAACGAATCGGGGCGGTGTCCGTGCCGATTAGGACCAGTCGTTCCATATTAAAATCTTTAAGCCAGACACTGGCCGGTTTTTTATGCAGCGACTCCGGGGTTTGTTTTATTTGACTCCCCTTTAGCATAGATATGGGTTTTTTGTTACCAATGACATTATCAAGATAACAGTCAGTGAAGCTGCAATTTTCCAGATGGGTAGTATTCGCATCGGACAGCAAAAATAGCAGCGCACACGAGTCAAACGACTTTGCCTGCAACATCTCCTGTACACGCTGCTGTAGCGTTAATTCTCCCTCAGGACTCCGGATACCTGAAATCTCTTGCGAAAAGGTAAAATAACGCTGCATACCCACCAGTGACGTATCTGTGGTGACTATAAAGTCAATCAGTGCATCGATCAGGAACTGGCTCGCTTCATCTCCGCTGGCGGCAAGATGATAATAAAGCGCAGAAATGTAATTGACTTGTTTTTGAATCATTAGCGTTAATTTTCCCGGGGGAATTATTTCATCACGCTTATTAGTGGGTGCGGTGTTGAGAAATTCGTCAATCAGGCTGGTTAATGTGTAACGAGGTTGCAGGTGATTACGAGTCTGTTCAGCATCGGGACGATTTTTTGCTTGAGCCTCTAACAGTTCAGCAATTAGAGAGTGAAAAGCTGTCCTCTCATGTTGTTGGTTATTAATATTGATGTGGAATAATTCCTGAAGAATGACGCCGAGATTATAGCTATCGGCCTTGCTATCATAGGTTCTGCTATTCTTGACCTCCGGTGATAAGTAACAGGCAAAATTTATGCCACTCGATTTTGTCATGGATTTAATCCTGGCCTGTTGCAGAAAACGGTAGAAAAACGCCGAGGGTTCAAACTCCACTTCGAGGCTACCATCGACAGCTTCCGGTTTTTCGGACAAGAAAATAACTGTCGGATTGAGATAGGCATGCGCTTTAATCCCCACAGAATGGCCAAAGGCCGCGATCTTTTTATGGAAATCACCACACCCTTCCAGCATCGCACGCGCACCTTGTAATCGCGTCATATAGTCACTGACAATATCCTCAATCGAACAACAATTATCTCGTTGATGATTAAGTCGCTCCAGCCATTCGGCACACGAAATTAGCCCCTGCCGGTTAAACGAAACGGTGATAAAGTTTTCTTCGCCCTGGCCGCTATCACTGGGCAACGTCACCATGCCAATCCTGGAACGCTCGCTATTAACACAGTTCGCAATGGCAGGGAATCGATCTTCATGTCCACTGGCGATAATGGCGCTGGCTGGATAGGTAGAAACTTCAAACTTTTGCCCGGTAGCCATAATTTTTACGTCATAACATTGCAACTTTCCGTGCCCAATACTCGCGCTACGGGCCAGGTTTTCCTCCACCTGTAGATCATTAGCGTCCAGATAATAGCCCGTCTGCTGCCCAAGCAAACAGGCGAAAGCGGCTTGCCGCTGCCAGCTGATAGCAGTCTGAGAGGAGGTGGAGACAGCAACAGAGGCTGTGGCATGGGAAGTTGATTGTGGGATGTTGGCCACATTACCGATATGATCTATCCTGGCAATCGGTGTCACCTGATTAGGAGTTATTGTTGTGTCATCAGCAGCCTGCGGTACAGACGAAGTCACGCGCATATCATGGATCTCTTGAAATATATTTGGATAAAGTCGGGTGTTGAAGGATTGAATGAATATGCTATTTCAAAGACGTGCGGCGAAAGCAGAATAATCCCTTTGCAATTTCTGATTTCATATCTTGCTCATAAAATCGCTATGTTTTATTTTTCCGTATGTTTGTAATCTCCTTTTCCTGATGATTGCCGAAATTAAAAAAACCGTCAGCATCAGAAAAACCTCATCATTATTTAAGGAGAAATAATATGTCAGACCTTCCTATTAGTTCAGTGAGTCCAGCCACCCCCATTAACCCTCAGGGAGGTGAATCACGTGTCCAACAGCAACCTATTAACGTGAGAAACAGCAGCGAGACTGTCACATCAAATACACGTTCTCATCAAAGCAATAGCAACAAAGGATATATTGAAGTTCACCCGCAGAATTTTATCGCGTTTAGTCCCTTAGCTGGCGAAAAACTGATAAATTACCAACGTGGCGATTTCAGACTAAGTGGTGATATGTTCGCATCCGATGAAAAAATCCACCTTAATCTGGATGAAATTGTCCATCCTGAATACGGTGCGACTTTTTTTAAAAATGTTGCAACGATAAATAATGACGTCGCACAGCAGGACCTGGTTGAACAATGTATTAGAAAATTCGCCCCACGTAGCCCGGCCCTTAGGGTGCTGACTCAATCGCCTACCCTTCAGCAATCGATGCTGCGTAATTTGCTCGGAAAAAATACTGAAAGTTCGACATTAATAAAAAATTTTTTGCAATATGTATTGTTACCACTCTGCAAAGATGCACTGCTACTGGATAGCGAGCGTGCCGGGGTGGCACAGCTGCTCAGAAATGCGGACGAGAAAACATTACCCGCTTATCAATTCCTGATTAATCAGTTGAAGGAGGAATATCCGGAATTGGCGGAGGCGCTGTATCGACAACCCCCCATGGATTTATTAATCCATATCTTCGATGAAACCCTGGGGCTGGGGTCACACAATGCGCTGTTTTATTGTCCTGATTCCAGGAAAGTGTTAGCAATACCAAATGATGAATTTAACCGCCTGATTACCGCACAGGAAATCCCGCCAAATTTTCAACTGTTAGAGTATGACCCGGAAAAATACATCCTGAGGCCCGTACCTGGCACTGCTGACAATCTTATTAATTTGCTGCGCACTTTCCCCGCCCTGCATTCACTCTGGTCCACCAGTGGCAGAAATTTATCAGGGGTGATCACCACGTTATTTTCCCACCGTGAAGATCTTAATACCGTCGAGCAAAAGCGGGCAACGGAGATTGAAAACCATATTATTGCACGGCTTACCCGGCAAACCCGTGAGAGAAAAGATCTGACGTCGTTTGATGATTTAAATACGTCAGGAAAAATGCTCTCACCGTTCAATGCGGGCACAGGAGCAGAAGAAAAACGTGAGGCACTGATCAACCTCACGCGTGAAAAGCTGGGATTGACTCGAACCGGACTTTCCGCGCAACAGGAAAAAGCCATCGCCGCCGTGATTCTGGCAAGAATAATGATCCAGCTATCATCCGCAGCAGAGTGCGGCAATGAAGAACAAAGCCCCTATCCACTGCGCGATACCGGTATCGGGCTGATTGACGATGCTATTGTCTTGTGGCCGGATATTGCCCCAAAAAACCGCAACAATTGGAAGGAGTTGCTTTCATCACAGCAGGACATCCCCGCAAACCGCCTCGCTCTGCTCGCCTCCCGTATGGCGGCCTATCATCCACCTGGGCTGGAAGGATGGCGAGTTGTGATGCTGATTCAGCAGAATTATCCGCTGCTGTAATGCGCAATTCTTTCCAATATACCTATACGACAACATGGTTAAATACCTCCACTTTTACCAGCGCGGGATGCGTATTTAATTATGTTGCAGTTTTCCAATGGTTTTCTGTTGAGTTTGTCGTTGTGCCTCGATATCGGTCTGGCGAATATCGCCATGATCACTCTGGCGATGCAGCGCGGTTATTTCCACGGTTTCTGGCTGGGGATTGGTACCTGCATTGGCGATTTAATTTATGCGCTGCTGGCGCTGGCGGGCATGGCGGTGGTGTTGCAGTTTGCGGCGGTACGCTGGGTGCTGTGGGTTGGTGGCGGGCTGTTGTTAGTCTGGTTTGCGATCAAAATGCTGCTGGCGGCATACCGTTCGGTCACGGCGATCAATATGTCTGAACAACAGCCAAAACGTTCATTGATGCGTGAATTCAGCCGTGGCGTGATGCTGGCGCTATCGTCCCCCACCGCCATTCTGTGGTTTGCCAGCGTCGGGGGCGCACTAATTTCACGCATGGGGCATGGTAATACGGGTGCTACCTCATGGTTTCTCAGCGGCTTCTTTATCGCCGGGGTATTCTGGACCTGCGTATTGTGCCTGGTGGGCAGCATGGGAGGAAAACTGCTGGGGCAGCGTCTGCTGAAATATTCCTACCTCGCTTCAGCGCTGATTTTCTGTTACTTCGCTGTCTATGTGATCAGCTCCGGCTATCGGGAATTTATCCTCAGCTGATGGGCATAATGGTGCGGCGTGGTGCCCATCACCTTGCGGAACGCATTGATAAAATGGCTCTGGTCATAAAAACCGAGTTGCAGCGCCGCCTCCTGGGGATGCACGCCACGCCGCAACAAATCACGTGCATGATGTAAACGCAGTTGCATATGGTATTGCAGCGGTGGCATACCGGTAAGCTGGGTGAAACGCCTCACCAGATGGTATTTGCTGAAACCCACCTGTTGCGCCAGCGTATCCAGTTGCGGTTTTACACTCAGATCGGCGCGCAGCAAATTTTTCACCTGGGCGATAAGCTGTTCATCGCCCTGCTGGCAGCTGGCCTGATCATCCAGCAGCTCGCCGCATAACCACATCAGCAGCTGTTCATCATCCTGCTGCGCCACATCCGCAAAGCGACAAATCGCGGCAAACACCCGCGCATCGTAGTACGCCCCTTCCCGCAGCACCGGTGCCTGACTGGTGCTATGCAGGCCATGCTGCGCCACCACTTCGCGCAGCACCGACTGCGGTAAATGCACGCTAATAAAACTTACCGGTTCCAGACTGAACGCTGACGCCTGAATCGACGCCGGATTGTAAACCGTCACCTGCCCGGCTACCGCTTCATGTTCTTTACCATCCAGCCAGATGGCTTCCCGGCCACTCAGGTTGGCACAAATCACATATTCGTCATGTAAATGTCGTGGAAAACCACTGTCACTGGCGGTGACGCGGGAACATTCAATACCATTACGGTTTACCCATTCAGATGCATTCAGCGACACAAATCCGGACCCATTGCGCGAAAAGAGCTTTATAACAGCATCGTCACAACGGGAATGCAATGTTGCATCCCTGTGACGAGGAAAGTCATAACATCATCAGGATCAATTGAAGATGGTGACTGGCTAGCGCGATAAATCGCGCCGCCAGAACAGGTACGATTTATCGCGTGGTTTTTAAGAGAGACTGCGCATCCACTGGCACAGATTATCAAGCATCGCCATACAACGTTCGACTTGCTCTATGGCGATAAACTCATCCGGTTTATGCCCCTGCTCCATGCTGCCCGGCCCGCAGATCAGGGTAGCAATCCCCGCTTCATCAAATAATCCCCCTTCGGTGCCAAACGCCACCGTTGAAAAATCATCGCTACCGCTCCACTGCACCAGCCATTGTGCAAATTGCGACTGGGGATTGGTGAGCAGGCCAGGGTAATGGCTCAGCGGCTGAAAATGGATCGCGCTTTCGCCCGCTACCGCCTGCATCTGTGGCAATAGCTGCTGCCGGGCAAACTGCTCAACCTGGGTAATTACCCCCTGGACATGCACCTCCGGCAGATAGCGGATTTCGAAATCAAACTGGCAATCCTGCGGCACGATATTTAGCGCACTGCCGCCCTGAATCACACCCGTCTGGAGCGTGCTGTACGGTGGTTCAAAACGCGTATCCTCGACCAGTTTCAGTTGCTGCGCCGCTTCGCCGAGATGGTTGATAAGCTTTGCTGCATATTCGATAGCATTGACGCCAGATGGCGCATAGGCCGAATGGCAGGCACGGCCATGCACCTGACAACGTATCGCCACTTTACCCTTGTGCCCATAAACCGGACGCATTTCTGTCGGTTCGCCGATGATACACATGGCGGGTTTTTCCGCTGAAGCGCGCAAATACTCCACCATGCTCCGCACCCCGAGGCAGCCCACTTCCTCATCATAGGAAAAAGCCAGATGCAACGGCAGGCGCAACGGCTGGGCCAGAAAGTTATCCAGCGATGCCAGCACGCAGGCGAGGAAACCTTTCATGTCAGCACTGCCACGACCATAGTAGCGCCCTTCCTGTTGTGACAGGGCAAACGGCGGCAGCGTCCATTGCTGACCATCAACCGGGACCACATCGGTATGGCCGGATAACATCACTCCACCGTCACCGCGCGGTCCCAGCCGGGCATACAGATTGGCTTTGCGCCCGCTGGCATCCATGATGCGCTGCGATGCGATACCGCGCTGCACCAGAAAATCCTCAATCCAGGTAATCAAGGCCAGATTGGATTCGCGGCTGGTGGTATCAAACGCCAGCAGCGCCGCAAGAATATCGCGCACCGCGCTACTCATCGCCGGGGACGCCATAGCTCGGGGCATCGCGTGGATCCAGTGCCCGGGTGACGTAAGCCTGCATCTGCGGTTCATACGCCAGCCACAACTTATGCAGCTCGGCCACTGGGTTTTCTTCTGCCCAGTCAACGCGCAGATCCACCAGCGGCCAGGTGTAATCATCCACCACCTTCACAGCAGCAGAATGCACCGGCCCCGCCTCACCACCGGCGTCGATCCCTGCCTGCAACGCCGTGAGCAGGCGACCAGTAAGCTCACCGGTGGCAGCTTCAAAAGCCGCCACCATTTTGGCGATCACCGCTTGTTCCGCCAGCATATTACCTGCGGCCACGCACTCTTTGCCCTGCACCACATGATAAATACCCAGCGTCTTGTCACCGCTAAAGGCGGCGCTGCGACCGCTGGCGTCAATTACCGTCACCTGGCGATATTCGCTAAAGCGATCTTCTGCCAGTGCGCTTTTTAGCGCCTGTTCCGGCGTTAAGCCCTCTTCCAGACGCGCCAGAATCTGCTGCCCCAGCGCTGGTAATGTGATGTTCTGGCTGGATACCGCACCCACCCCGGCCACCAGCCACGGGCAACGCGCCCCTACGGCAATGCTCGACGAACTAATGGCGATACCAAGCTGGCCGGACTCCACACAGCGCGCCGCAATCGAAAGCGTCATTTCGCCTCCCAGTCATCCGGGATCACCGCAATCACATCAATTTCCATCAGCCACTGCGGCTGCGCCAGTGCCGAAACCACCAGGCCCGTTGAAATCGGAAACACCCCTTTCAGCCATTTCCCCACCTCCTGGTAAACCGGCTCGCGATAACGCGGATCGATGATATAGGTGGTGGTTTTAACAACATGGCTCAGATCGCTACCGGCTTCTTCCAACAGTTGTTTGAGGTTTTTCATTGCCTGTTCGGTTTGGGCGCGTGGATCGCCCAGTCCCACTAGATTACCTTCAAAATCAGTACCGACCTGACCACGTACGTAGACGGTATTACCGGCGCGCACTGCCTGGCAGAGATCGTTGTCCAGTGTCTGATTCGGATAGGTTTCTTTGGTGTTGAACATACGAATACGTTGATGAGTAGGCATAACAGTTCCTTAAAGCGAGTCAGAGGGAGCGCGATACTGCTGGTACTGGCGCTGGATAGCGATCTGGTCAGCAATGAATTTGGCATCATGCCAGACGCCCCAGATAAAGGTGGAACCACGACGTGACAGCCAGGGTAAGCCGAGGAAATAAACGCCCGGCTCGCTGGACACGCCACGATGATGCTGCGGTCTGCCCTGTTCATTGAAGGCATTGACCTTTAACCAGCTGTAATCGGCCACGTAACCTGTCGCCCAGATAATGCTGGTGATCCCGGCCTCTGCCAGATTCAATGAAAGCTGCGGATGGGTGACACAAGCGGGGTCTGGCAGGAATTCACGTGCCTGTGGCTCCGGCGGTAAATCAAGGCCGTTACGATCGATATACGCATCAGCGGCATCCAGTAACGCGAGGTAATTAGCATCGCCACGCGCAATATTCTCCGCCAGATCATCCTGAAAACGAACGGTGTTCTCGGTGAAACTTTCCGTCAGGCCAACGAGGTTTACGCCCTGCGCCGCCAGACGACGGAAATCAACAGTATGACCACCGCGTGCACCGCTCACGGCGATGGTGACATGTTCTTTGCCCGGCTGACTGGCTGCGGCGTCCCACAGACCAAGCACGCCAAGCCACCAGCAGAAGTCCCGGCCACGGTAAGAACGCGGCGGGCGATCGTGCGGTCCCACCGACAACCACACAGGCTTACCGGCACGTTGCAGCTCATCAGCAATCTGCACACCGGAAGAACCAGCACCAACCACCAGTACGCCACCCTGTGGCAGCTGCTGCGGATTTTTATAGTCAGCCGAGTGCAGCTGTTGTATCTGGCCATGTTGAGGGGCAATCGCCGGGATAACCGGGCGCTGGAAGGGACCCGTGGCGGCCACGATACGCTGCACATTGATTACGCCTGCGGAGGTGGTGACAGTAAAACCACTGCGTCCCTGATTGCGCTCGGCGCTTAACACTTCGACGCCGGTATGAATCGGTGACTGGTTCATGGCGGCGTAACTGACAAAATAATCGGCAACCTGTTCTTTTGCCACAAAGCTATCTGGTGAGCAGCCAGGAAATTCCATGCCCGGAAAGCGGTCATGCCAGGCCGGGCCATTGGCAACCAGCGAATCCCAGCGACGACTACGCCAGGATTCGGCAATACGGTTTTTCTCTACTACCAGATGCGGAATACCCAGACGCATCAGGTGTTCGCTCATGGCAACCCCCGCCTGACCCGCGCCAATAATCAGCGTATCTGTTTCAGTTTTTAATGATGTCATTTCAACGTCCTTCATCCCGCATCACGCAGGGGATTAACCACTTAAGAAGGACCCAAGACTATTGGAGCGCATGCAGACGGTAAAATATTATAAAGTGAGCGTCTGGATAGAAAATATTTAACCTGCTGGCAACCTTCATCGCCGAAATAAAATACAAAGCCCTGTTAAAGCCGCATCCGCACTGCACAGGCAAGATAAAAAGGTGCTGAGATAAATCAAATCCACGCGATTCATAGGCAACATTTTTACTTATTAATTTTGCAAAATTGACGATATTTTATATTGCCAATGATGCTTCAGTGACGTGCAGGCGCGCACCAAAATAAGGCATTCAGACAGGGGTTGTTACTTTAGATGTTAATAATCATAAGGTTAATTAGATTCAAAAAGGTCTAACCTGTCATCCTTTAACGTCTCAATTTGGGGCAGCCAATCCATAAGCGAGATTGCATCTTTTTTTTATATTAGTTGGCTATATTTTTCTTCATTTCTCTCTATAGCCAACTGTTGCAACATCCCATCAACGTTATTTTCACCCCTCCCAATTTTTTGGGTGGTTATAACCGCAGCCATGCGGCAAGCCTGCAAATGACTTTGTTGAGATAACTATGATGACAAACAACCCAAAAGATAATGCTGTTGCAACCACAATAGAGTTGAGCACCATCCAGCCTATTCCCGCGCATGAACGTCATGGCAAGCCACGGGATCTTTTTACCATCTGGTTTGGTTCAAACATCATGTTGCTTACCGTGATTACCGGCGCGCTGGCGGTGAGTATTTTCCACTTATCTTTTATGTGGGCCACCATCGCCGTATTGATTGGTAACCTTGCTGGTGGGCTGTTTATGGCATTGCATTCCGCGCAGGGACCACAATTAGGTGTGCCGCAGATGGTTCAAACCCGCGGCCAGTTTGGTTCTTATGGTTCCGTGCTGGTGGTGGCGTTAGTCGTCATCATGTATATCGGCTTTCTGGCATCGAACCTGGTGCTGGGCGGTCAGTCACTGCACGCCATCTACGCTCCGGTTTCTACGGATACCGGCATCCTGGTTTCTGCGGTTCTCAGTCTGGTGGCCTGTGCCTTCGGCTATAACCTGATTCATGCCTACACCAAGGTGATGTCGTGGGTATCCGGTATTATTTTGCTCGCAGCCTTTGCGTGGATTGTTTTCGTGCATGGTCTGCCGACTGATTTTCTTGCGCGTAATGGTTTTAATCTCAGCGGATTCCTCGGTGCCATTTCCATCGCCGCGTTATGGCAGCTGGCCTACGCGCCTTATGTATCCGATTATTCCCGCTACATGCCAAAAGATATCAGCGAAAAAAGCGTCTTCTGGTGTAGTTATCTGGGGTGCGTACTGGGTTCATTGTTCCCGATGATTCTTGGCATTCTGGTTTCTATTTGCATCGTGGATGGTGATCTGATTACCGGCATTGTTAATATGACCGGTGGGTTGTCCTCCACCGTGATTATTGTTTTTGCTCTGGGCATTGCCGCGACCAATGCAATGAACCTCTATTGCGGTGTGCTCTGTACCCTGACCCTCGGCCAGACATTCCTGCCTAAGTGGTCGCCGCTTTCTGGCGCCCGTATTGTTGTTTCTATTGTCACCATTCTTATCGAAGTCTTGATTGCGATTTATGGTCAGGAAAACTTCCTGGTGAATTACACCAACTTTATTCTGATGCTGCTGTATGTGCTGGTGCCGTGGACGGCAATTAACCTGGTTGATTACTATCTGGTGGCCCACGGTAATTATGATGTCGCTTCATTCTTCCGTCGTGACGGTGGAATATATGGTTACTTCAATTCAAAAGCCATTTTCTGTTATCTGCTGGGTATCGTGGTCGAGATTCCTTTTATGTCCACCGCCATTTACACCGGTCCGGCAGCGAATATGTTAGGTGGTGCCGATATCTCCTGGATTATTGGTTTAGCCATCGTCTCGCCTGTTTATTATTTCCTCTGCCGTACTCAGGCAGTAGCGCAAACCTCTGTTGCTAAATAATTACCGGAATGACTATGAACAATAGTAATACCTACGACTACATCATTATTGGTGGGGGTTCCGCAGGTTCCGTGCTGGCCGCCCGACTGGCTGAGCAGGCAGACCTGAAGATCTGCCTGATTGAGGCTGGAAGTCGCGATGAGACCCCACGCATCCAGACGCCTGCGGGAACCATTACCCTGTATAAAAGCAAAAAGTTCAGCTGGAACTTTTATTCAACGCCACAAAAAAGCTTAGGGGGGCGACAACTCCACGTCCCGCGCGGCAAGGCGCTGGGGGGGTCCTCATCCATGAACAGCATGATTTATATTCGCGGATTACCTTCTGATTATGACCGCTGGGAACAGCAAGGTTGTGAGGGCTGGGGCTGGAATAATGTCCTGCCCTGGTTCAAACGTTCGGAAAAGAATCTGTTGTCTCAGGATCCGGCATATCATGGTTTTAGCGGCGAATTACTGGTCGATAAACCGCGCGATCCCAATCCGGTATCAGCGCTGTTTGTCGCGGCGGGCAAGCGAGTCGGATTAGCGGAGAACACCGACTTTAACGGTAAATCGCTGGCAGGTGTCGGGATTTATAACGTTACGCAAAAAGATGGCAAACGATTATCGAGCTATCGCGCATTTTTGCATCCCCATATTGGTCAAAGCAATTTGACGGTCATGACCGACTGCACCGTGCAAACGTTGATCATTGAAGACAAAGTGGTCAAAGGCGTGCGTATTACTGAGCATGGCCGCGATCACCCCACGTCAATTTTGTGCCGCCAGGAAGTCATCCTGTCAGCAGGCTCCATTGGTTCACCGCATATTCTGTTGAAGTCAGGCATCGGGCCTGCCGCCGAACTTGAAGCCGCAGGTATTCCGCTGGTGCACCCTCTTCCCGGCGTGGGTAAAAATCTTCAGGATCATCTGGATGGTCTGGTCACCGTGCGGTCCGGTAACCCGCTAACGCTGGGTTTTTCCCTCGCCGCCTGGAAACCGATCCTGACCTCTCCCTTCAACTATCTGTTTCGCCGCAAAGGTTGGTTAACCACCAATTATGTAGAAGCGGGTGGCTTTGCCGCGACAAAACTCAGTAGCGATGAACCCGATATTCAGTTCCATTTTGTGCCGGGTTATCGCAGCCACCGGGGGCGCTTATTTGAATGGGGCCACGGCTACGCGATTCACACCTGCGTGTTACGCCCGAAATCGATCGGCGCGTTGCAGTTAACGCGCGATGGGCAAATCGCCATTGATTTTAATTTCCTCGCCGACCCTGATGACGCCAGCGTGCTGGTTGAGGGGATAAAAGTGGCAAGAAACATTCTTGCTCAGCCGGAATTCGCCGCATTGCGGGGTGAAGAGATGCTGCCGGGCAAGCATATTCAGACTGACGAACAGCTGCATCAATACGTCAAAGAATATTGCGCCACCGTTTTCCATCCGGTGGGCACCTGCAAGATGGGCCGGGATGAAATGAGCGTTGTCGCACCGGATACCCTCAAGGTGTATGGCGTGGAAAATTTGCGCGTGGCTGACGCATCAATCATGCCATCGCTTATCAGCGGCAACACCAATGCCCCTTCAATTATGATTGGCGAACGTGCGGCAAGCATGATCCTGCAAGGAACGCCGGTAGCTGACACCGAGGCGAATAAGGAGAACGCGTATGCATAATCGTGATTACTGGCAAGGTCTGCTGAATAAACAGCGCTTTAGCACCCATGCCCTTATCGGGGGTAAACCTTACGTCGCCAAAGCGGAGAAAACCTGGGCGGTAGTGAATCCCGCCACCAATGCGGTGTTAGCGGAAGTCACCGCTTGCCAGGCTGAGGATATTGACGCAGCGGTGGATTCCGCCCGCCAGGCGTTTACCTCTGGCATCTGGTCCGGGTGCCCGTTAGCGCAACGCAAAGCGGTGCTGCGCAGGCTGGCGGAGCTGATGCTGGAGCACCGGGAAGAACTGGCACTTCTGGAAAGCGTCAGCATGGGGAAACCGGTGCTCGATGCCTATAACGTTGATGTGCCGGGGGCTGCCCATGTGATTGCCTGGTACGCAGAAAGTATCGATAAGATTTATGACGAAGTCGCCCCGACCCGTCCAGGAACGCTGGCAACCATCACTCGTGAGCCTGTCGGCGTTGTGGCCGCCATTGTACCGTGGAATTTCCCCCTCGATATTGCTGCCTGGAAAATCGGACCGGCCCTGGCCGCCGGAAACAGTGTAATCCTGAAACCCTCGGAGAATTCGCCTTTCACCGCACTGAAACTGGCAGAACTGGCGCTGGAAGCCGGATTGCCCGCCGGGGTGTTAAACGTTGTTACCGGGCTGGGGATCGAAGCCGGTGCCGCGCTGGGCCTGCATAACGATATTGATGTGCTTACCTTTACCGGTTCAACCGCAGTGGGCAAAGCCTTTATGGCCTATTCCGGCCAATCCAATTTGAAGCAGGTGTGGCTGGAATGTGGTGGCAAAAGCGCCAACATTATTTTTGCCAATTGCCAGGATCTCGATTTAGCCGCCGAAAAAGCCGCCTTCGGTATCTGTTTCAATCAGGGTGAAGTTTGTTCAGCCAACTCCAGATTATTAGTTGAACGTCAGATCTATCCCGACTTTATGGCGAAGTTGATCACGAAGTTGCACGGCTGGCAACCTGACCATCCGCTTAACCCAAATGCAAGGATGGGCGCGATGGTTTCGACTGCGCATAAAGATAAGGTGATGGATTTTATTCAGACCGCAGTGACTCAGGGCGGTATTGTGCGCGCTGGTGGCGAACAACGCGAAATCGAGACAGTCGCTAACTACATCCTGCCGACGGTGATTGAGATTGAAAGTGAAAACGTTAACTTATGGCGTGATGAAGTGTTCGGTCCGGTGCTCGCGGTAAAAGTCTTTGATGATGAGTCGGAAGCCATCGAACTGGCGAATAATCATATTTACGCCCTTGCCGCGTCAGTATGGTCGGACGACCTGAATCAGGCGCATCGTGTGGCGCGCAAACTGAACGCCGGGACGGTGTCGGTCAACACCGTTGATGCGCTGGATGTGACCGTCCCTTTTGGTGGCAATCAGCAATCGGGTTTTGGCCGCGACCTGTCTTTACATGCCTTTGATAAGTTCACCAAATTAAAAACCACCTGGATTGAATTACGTTAAGTACCACTGACGTTGGCTCTACCCGCAACGGGTAGAGCCACAATTTAATGGCTGCTGACGGCCGGCGTTAATTCAACACTGCGGCAATAATCCATAAATAACCGAGTCGGCCGCGTGGGTTCATTATTTTGCAGATAAGCCATAATCAGCGTCGATGCCGCCATTTCATCGACAATATCCAGTTGCACCAGGCGCTGCCCATCGTATGTCATATCCGAACAGGGCCGGGTCACCAGCACCGAAAAGCCCAGCCCCTGCCCGACCATGCACCGCACCATTTCAATTGACGGTGAGCTATAGGCCACTTCAGGGTAATAACCATTCTCTTTGAAAATGCTGATAAAGTAATTTTTGCTGGGTACCGCATCCAACAGGATCATCGGTTCGCTTGCCAGTTCCTGTAAAGTCACCGCACTTTTTTTAGCCAGCGGATGAGCCGCCGGTAGCAGCGCATAGGGTTTATGCGGCGCATTCAGCGGTTCTTTCTGAATCGCGTTGTCCAGGTCAAGATCGTAGAGAAATGCCATGTCAAAACGGCCACGATGTAAACCGTGCATCAGCTCATGCTGTTCACCGTCGTACAGCTGAATATTGATTTCTGGATAGAGTTTTTTGAAACCTGCAATCAGCTTGGGCATATACAGCGGAGCCGCCGATTCAAAACAACCCACGGCGATGGTGCCGCAAACCAGCTCATTTTCTGCGCGTGAACTTTGCTCAAACTCATAGGACAGCCGCAGCAACTCCTTTGCTTTTTCGTAGAACCGCCTCCCACTGGAGGTGAGCGATACGCCCTGCGCATGATGGCGAATGAACAGCTGCTGCTCAAAAGCGTCCTCAAGGTTTTTGATGGCGACCGAAATCGAAGGCTGGGCGATGTGCAGCTGACGTGACGCTTCGGCGATGCTTTCGGTCTCAACCACAGTGACGAAATATTTAAGTTGCTTGAGCGTGAAATGTGTCATGAGAAAACCATTATAGAAATATTGTCAGGTGAAGGGTCTACATAGCTTTAGGCTAATCAACGTGGATCAAGCAAGTGCCATGCCATGTATTCGCGATCGCGACAGCATTCTTAAATGGGAAAAGTTTGATATTCGTGAGGGAGGTAGCGGGTTTTTACTGCACTATGAATCATCAGTAAACCAGCCCTGCCCCCTGGTTGCACCTTATCAGGGCAGAGGGATCTGATCACGCACCAGACCACGCAACCAGCGATGCGCCGAATCATTTTCCAGCCGCGGATGCCAGAACTGCGAAACGGTCATCTCCGGGGTACTGAACGGTAGCTCAAAACTCACCAGCGCCGGGCTGGCTTTAATCAGCGGGTGATAGAGAAACAGCGAACGAGGCACCAGCGCCACCAGATCAGAGCCTTGCGCAATCGCCACTGCGGTGGAAAACGCAGGCACCACGGCGGCAATCTGCCGGGTGTAGCCCGCTGCCGCCAGTGCATCATGGATCGGTCCGCCCAGTTCACCACGGCGTGAAGCCACGATATGCCCCCAGGCAGCCAGTTCGCGCAATGTCACCTGCTGCGCCAGCGGATGCCCCTGGCGCACCACACCAACAAACCGATCGCGAAACAGTGCCTGCATGCGGATTTCCGGCCCCATATTGCCGAGCACGCCGATCTCCAGATCGACCCGCCCTTCACGTAAATCGCGTGAACTTTTTTCCGGCTTCGCCACAAAGTTCAGCCGCACACGCGGCGCAACCTGCGCCACCGCGTTGATTAAGGTGCTACCGAAAGCCTCGACAAAGCCCTCATTGGTGCGCAGATTAAAAACCCGATCCAGCGTCGCCAGATCCAGTGCTGCGGCTGCCGGTTGCAGCACTGCGCGCGCCTCACTGACGCTATGCTGGGTTCGCTGCCGAATTTCCTCGGCGTACGGCGTCAGCACCATATTGCGCCCGGCCCGCACCAGCAACGCATCACCTGTGGTGGCGCGTAACCTCCCCAGCGTACGGCTCATGGCAGATTCACTCAGGCCAAGACGGCGCGCAGCCCCCGTCACACTGCCTTCAGTCAGCAGCGCATCAAGCGCGAAAAGAAGATTCAGATCGGGTTCAGTCATACTTCATCCTCTCTGATTAGTGCTGCGGAAACAAGGCGTTTGCTGCAGGTGAGAAGGGTTAATGTGAGGAAGCCATCGGTGATTCTTCAGGAAATTATCAGGTGTGTCCCATGCTGGATTTCGCTACAACTGCCGTTGGTTGTAATGATGATTAATCAGTGTAAATGGCACTTACGCCAAAGAAAGATGAGGTATGAAATGAGTTTTTTTGACGATCTTAAAACTTCGCTGGAAGAAGCTGTTGATATCAAAAACGGCGTTAAAGCTCCTGCTCGTGTTGCTCGCTATGAGATTGCAGATGTAAAAGCCATCAGAGAACAGCTGAACGTTTCACAGGCAGAAATGGCAAGAGCCCTGGGTACAAGTATCGATACCATCAAAAGCTGGGAAGCCAAACGCAGGAATCCAACCGGGCTGGCAGCGAAGGTGCTGGCGACTATCCAGGCAAATCCGGCATTTTATCTTGAGCTGGCTGCGCATTGAGTGGGCTCACTCTTGATTGAACATGTTGGCATGGACTTGTAGTGGCGCGATAAATCGCGCCACTACAAGTCCATGCAGTTATTGGCCCGGTCGGCATCAATGCCAGCACTACAGGCGTTTGCTGCAGGTTATCAATGCACATACTGCACGTTCCGCCTGCTATCCAGCGACGCTACACTCTTGCTGTAACGTTCATTACAGGAGAGAACCTTATGACCCCTTCAGCAACCCCACGCGTTTTACTGATTGGCGCCTCACGCGGGCTGGGCTTTGCCCTGACTGAGACCATGCTTCAGCGTGGTTACCATGTGGTAGCGACCGGACGCCAGCATTCCACCGCATCACTTGAGTCTCTCAACCAACGCTATCCAGACACCCTGAGCGTAGAAAGCGTGGATATCACCCTGCCGGAACAGGTTAGCGCCCTGAAGCAGCGCCTGGGCAATCGTCAGTTCGATATGTTGTTCGTCAATGCCGGTGTGAAAAATAAGGATGGTGAAACCATTGCCGATGTCTCCACTGACGAATTTATTCGCGTGATGGTCACCAACGCGCTCAGCCCGCTGCGCGTAATTGAAACCTTCAAAGACAATGTCAGCGCTGACGGCACCATTGCGGTGATGTCATCCGGCCAGGGTAGCATCACCAATAACACCAATGGCAACTACGAAGTCTATCGCGGCAGCAAAGCCGCTCTGAATATGCTGATGCGCAGCTTTGCCGCGCGTCATCAGGATGATAGACGCACCCTGCTGCTGATGGCGCCGGGCTGGGTACGTACCGATATGGGTGGTCCCGAAGCACGCCTGAGCATTGAAGAGAGCATCCCCAACCTGCTGAATACCATGGAAACATGGCGTGATCGCACCGGGTTACATTATCTCGATTATCTTGGCCGCGAGGTGCCGTGGTAACCCCCTTAACCCAGTTTGTGCAGCACCAGCTGACGGAGCTTGTCGCGCATCCAGCGATGGGCCGCATCCTCGCTCCCCGCCTTATGCCACAGCAGCGATAACCTGTAATCAGGCATCGCTACCGGCACCGGTGCCGCACACAGTTCATAACGTTTGCACCAGCTGCTGACCAGCCCTTGTGGTACAGTGGCGAATAGCGGCATACGGTTCAGCATCATCGGTAATGCGGAGAAGTGCGGCGTGACAAACCTTACCCGGCGGGCAACTCCCTGTTGTCTCAGTTGCTCATCGAGCGCACTTTCGCTGACGCCGCGATAGGACACCAGCACATGATCGTGCTGAACGAAATCAGCCAGCGTCAGCGGTGAAGCCAGCCGAATCTGCCGGTTATCCCACAAGGTGCAGAAACCCGCGCTGGCAATATCTTCACGTAACAAATCGCGGCTGCTTTCATTGCCGACCATTACCGCCATATCCGCCTGCTGCTTCTCCAGCAGCGGGATGGCCTGCCACGGATCGGCGGCCAGCACCGTCACATCCACCTGCGGCGCTTCTGTCATCAGGTCCGCCAGTAAATCCGGCATCAGCCATTGCTCGACCCAGTCACTCATGCCGAGGCGAAAGCTGTAACGATCCTCCAGCGGGTTAAACGCTGGCGTACTAAAAATTGCCTGCTGTACACCCTGCAATAATGGCGCAATTAACTGTATCAGCTGTTCCGCGCGCGGCGTCGGCGTCATGCCGTGCGAGGCACGTATAAACAGCGGGTCGTCAAACATCTCACGTAAACGTTTCAGTGCCGCACTGACGGCAGGCTGTCCAAGATACAACCGCTGCGCCGCGCGGGTAACGCTGCGCGTTTCGTACATCACCAGTAGCACCACCAGCAGATTAAGATCGACACGAGTTAAATCATTTTCATTGATGATTTTCATGATTTTAATCGATTTAAATAATGCATCAGGCTTCAGTATAGTGGCGTCATTAACTGACCGGGAGCAAATTATGCCAATCCGTGTAGGCGACTGCCTGATCGCGAAAGTGACCGAACAAACCGCAGCAGTTCCGTTTAGCGCGCTCTATCCAGAGAGCCGCCATGAAATGTCCAGCGCAATCGCACAACAAACGGCTGAATTGTCGATCCACAGCTGGGTGGTAAGAAGCGGCGACGACATCATCATTATCGATACTGCCACTGGTAATCAGCGCGAACGAGACCATAAGCCACTGTTTCATCAGCTGCAAACCGATTATGCCGCACGCCTGGCACAAGCCGGTGTGCAGCCGCAGGATGTCACGCTGGTACTGATGACGCATATCCACACCGATCATGTCGGCTGGAATACCCACTGGCAGGAAGGACGCTGGCAGCCGATGTTTCCGCATGCGCGTTACATCTGTTCTGCACTGGAGCTGGAGCGATGCCAAAACACCCCGGCGATGCAGGCGTTATATCTCGATAGCATTCTGCCACTGATTAACAGTGGTCAGCTGGAGACGGTTGATGTCGATAATTCACCACAGTTTGCCGGTGTACTGCGTTATCTGCCTACTCCCGGCCACAGCAGCGATCATGCGTCACTCATGCTCAGCAGCCAGCACCAGCATGCGCTCTTTTCCGGCGATGTGATGCATCATCCAATCCAGTTTCAGTTCCCCCTCTGGAACTCGGTATTTTGTGAAGATAAAGCGCTGGCGGTGCGTTCGCGGCAACGGGCGATAGACTGGTGCCTGCAAAATCAGGCAATCTGGTTCAGTTCCCATTTTTCTGCCAGCTCATGCGGCAGGGTTTTACCTGCTGACGATGGGCAGCTTCACTGGATGCCGCTGGAGGCTGAACCGGATGCAATATGCTGATTATTTTCGTGCTTCGTTAAGCGACCTAACCCAGGCACTGAATCAAGGCACCACCACCTCTCGCCAGTTAACCGGGTTTGCCCTGCAACGTATTGCGGAAGCCGATCAAAGCGGCCCGCACTATAACGCGATTACCTGGCTGTTTGCCGACCAGGCACTGGCTGCGGCTGATGCCAGTGATGCGCGCCGCCGCCACGGTGAATCTCCGGGCCGCCTCGAAGGTATCCCGGTGTTGATCAAAGATAACATCGAGGTACAAGGCTGGCCGACCAGCGCCGGTTCGGTGCTGTTACGCGCCGTCATTGCCGAACAGGACGCCCCGTTAGTGATGGCGCTGCGTGCCGCAGGTGCGGTGTTGCTGGGTAAGACGGCGATGCATGAACTGGCGGCAGGGATTACTGGCGCATCCTCCCTCAGTGGTTTTACTGACAACGCCTGGCTGGCGGGCCATTCACCCGGCGGTTCCAGCAGTGGCTCGGCGGTGGCTGTCGCCGCAGGTTATGTTCCGCTGGCGATCGGTACCGATACCGCAGGCTCGGTACGCATTCCGGCCGCATTTAATCATCTGTATGGCCTGCGCATGACACACGGTGCCATCAGCATTGACGGCATTGTGCCGCTGTCACCGACTCAGGATATTCCCGGCGCGCTGGTACGTCATGCAGCCGATCTGCGCCTTGCCAGTGAGATCCTGAGCGGGCAGCAGTTTGTGGATGGCGAAGAACCCCTGCGCATCGGTTTGTGGCTGGAAGGATTTGCCGCAGAGGAACCGGCGATCAACCAGGCGATACGCGCTGCGGTGGCGGCGCTGACGGGAGAGAACGGCACGCAACAGGAGATTGCCTTCCCGCAGCTTGAAGCGCTCGCAACGGATGCCAGTATCATTCCCTGGGAGTTTGCCGAAGCGCTGGCAGACTGGCTGGCCGACAAACCGCAGGCCGAGGTGAGCACGCTCAGCGAAGTGGTCGCATCGGAGCGGCATCATCCTCAGCTGAAAGCGGTGTTTACCGCACGCGCCAGTCATCCAGGTAAGGCCAGTGAAAGCTATGCCGTCCAGCAGGTGCGTCAGCGCACGCTTTATCAAACCCTCAGCCAGCTGTTTGCCCAGCGCAGGATTAACCTGCTGGCCTATCCGGTGGTCAAACATCCCCCGGTGAAACATGGCGAGTTACAACCCGGCAGCAACGCCCTGCTGGCTGCGGTAACCGGGGCACCCGCTATCAGCATCCCGGTGGGCTTCACTGCCCAGGGACTTCCGATTGGCATGGAACTGCTGGCATTGCGCGGACGGGAAGATCTGTTGCTCTATGCAGCAGCGCAGATGGCGGAGTTCGGCAGGTAAGGTTGTATGTGTATCGACCATTGCCACGACGGCGGCAATGGTCAACGTTTTGCGGATTACTGGCAGTTTGGCGCGCCAGCCACATTGGTGTTAGCCACTGCATTGATATTGGTAAAGGCTGCCGCGTTATTAGACGCCTGGAAACAATAGCTATCCGTGTTTGGTGCTTGCACCGCGAAGAAACAGGAGACGACATTCGCCGGAATAGTGATGTTGTGCAGTCCGTGAATAGCGAAAATTGTGGCGGTGGCCGCGCGGGTGGCTGCACTGTTCGGGTTTTTCCGGAAAGTAATCCCGGTATTAGGTGCCGTAACCTGAATCTGCGAATAGTTGGTACAATTGGCACTGAACGGCAGATCAACGGCGAATGCTGGCAGCGACATAGCAGAAAATGTACTCAGAATCACGCCAGCCGTCAGGTAGTAGCAGATACGTTTTGTTTGCATGATATACGTCCTTTTCATCGATAGGAATCTGCAATAAATGCAGTGGTTTGTTGCGACATCACAACGTTGTAAAGCGAGACTACCTGGTTATTGAGAGTCAGATTTGCAGGAAATTTAAATTTCCGTTCAACATATATTTCAGGTCCGTACTGCCGGATCCGAAAGCAATTTTAACCGGCGCACTCATACTGGAACCTGAAACAGAAAAAAAACGGCTATTTGATGAAGTGCTCATCCTGGGCAGCGCCACCCCCTGTGCAAAATCGGTGACCGTCAGATACCAGGATATTTGCGCAACATCAAAATAATAAAACGTATTAGGCGCGCCTTGCATGGCTAAGGCTGGATATTGTTCAACATAAAGCGCGACCGCCATATTAGCCGCATCCGAGACGGTAAAACTGCTGTCAGTGGTAATTTCCAGTTTATTAAAAATACTACTTTTGTTATAAGGATTACCGGAAGCAAATCCATACTGGTTATGTTGTACCGGAAGGACATTATATCCACCCACGGTGGAGGGAAAAACAGCAACCGGTGGTTGTCCGGTAGTAAAAAGGACATTGGTATCCAGCGGCTGAGGCGTACTCCCCCAACCTAATCTAAAATCAGTTGGGTCCCAGCTGAATGATACGCCTCCACCATTATTTGTCCCATTCATCATCCAGACCAGGGAAGATTCATTCCCTCCCGAAGCATCGGCAAGAAATATCGCTATATATTGCGCTGCACCGCTGTTATTAATCACCTGCACCGAATAAGCCACGATTAGATATCCTTCTACCAGAAAATCTATTCGAAAACCAACCTGCTGCATAAACAGCAGATTGGCTTTCTTAATTTTTTGCTGTGCAAAAACTAATTACCGCAAAAAGTGGCAATATCAGGAAACAGGAACAAACTGCAGGGTTTCATTGAGTTCAAATTTCAATGAAGTCACCCCATCAGCAAAGGAGAACTGGGTCGGGCTGCTGACATAAGTACCTGATACAGCGACACCTTGTTTGGAATCCGTGGTGCAAATCCAATAGGTTGGGTGCGTATCAAACAGGAAATTCCCGTTGGGTTTGCCTTGCATGGCAAATGCCGGTAACGAATTCATATACACCGCGAGGCTCATGGCTTTTGATTGTGCAACGGTAAATGTTGCATCGGTTGTCACCAGCATACTGCCGCTGGCAACGCTGGCATTGTTGAATGCCAGGGGCTGTGTCTGGAACTGGCCATTTGAATACGTCACACCCATGGCATTATTTCCACCCGAGGCAGTCGGATTCATATTCTGTATTGGCCCACCAGAACTCCACTGCACACCGGGCGCGATTGGTTGTGCCGATGTACCCCAGTTTAATGCCCAATCGATGGTCCAGTTATAGGTGTTCGTATTTCCATCGTTGATGGTTTGCAGCAGCCAGACTAATGGCAAACCAGCGATGAGATTAGGATAAGTTTGGTAAATTGCAACATTTGCAGCGCCGCCGCTGGAATTTAATACAGAGAGAGAATAGGAAGACATAAGTTGTTCCTTTCAGGATGAGTTAATAACAAGATCTGTATTCAGAGCCAATTTACAATGATGTTCCGAAGTGGAACGACCTTATTATCATCATATTTTTTTATTGTGCAAACCCCTTTACCAGGCCTGCACGAGGAAATATTTAAATGATTAACATGGGGTATTCAGATTTTTTCTGGAAATTTCAGCAAGGGAAGATTACGAATAATTTCTCCTTTTTCATAGGAGAGCATTTAAAATTTCATTATGCAGGTATATTTTTTAACAGAAAATAATGTAAAAAACACTTATGAATTTGAGTTAAGGGTGTAAATTTAATTACATGATTTTTAAGATAAAAAATATTTTTCCTTTTTCACATTGATTTCCATAGGCTCTGAATTATCATTTTCCATAATGATTCGAGCAGTAAACTGGTAAGAAAATCCGATGTAATTCAATTATGGCGAGAAAGCGTATGGAGAGCCGATGTAGTTAAATCATACTGTTATGTTGCAGGCAGCAAAGTGCTGACTTAAAAACCGCCAATAAACTGATAGAACGCTGCCCATTATTTGGGCAACGCGACACGTCTATTAGTTATTGAATATTAACCTTAACAAAAATATAAATTTTCAAAAAATAAAAATATCAACCATGTAATGACAAGCCCTTGATGGCTTTATCAACCGCTTTCTTCGGACCCCGCAGCGCGATGCCCACCAGATTCAGGTTATCTGCATCCTCGGCAAGGAAGACTTCGCGATTCGCCGCATCATGACCCGTGGAAAACATAGCGTGAACATAAGGAATGATGGTTAATTCGCGTTCCAGTCCCTGACGATGGGCGCGTTGCAGGCCCGGCAGATCCCCGGCAAACACCAGCATCGGCTGCCCGGCCATATTGCCGTAATGACGTCCGCGAGCATCAACATAAGGTTCGCCCATCATTTCTGGCGCAGCCGAGGCAATCCCGGTGGCCAGAAAGGCCACCACATTTAAGCGCTGCCAGGTGGCTAAATCATCACGTACGATCAGGGCGATTTTAGTATCAAACATCTGCAACAACTCCGTTCGGGTCAAAACCCTATCATAAACAGGAGCGAGGCAGGCGGTCTGGAACGTTTGTGCACTGACGCTGATAAGAGGCGGGTGTCATGCGATAAGCACGCTGGAACCAGCGGCCAAGGTGGCTCTGGTCAGAAAAACCCACCTGCAAGGCAACCTGAGCAGGTTCACCCCCCTGCGCCAGCAGGCTACGTGCGCTACGCAGCCGTAACCGTACCAGATAAGCATGAGGAGATTGCCCAAAGGCTTTTTTGAACTGGCGCGTCAGGCGAAAACGATCAATACCTGATAACCGCGCCAGCTCCTCAAGGCCAATATCTTCCGCCATAAAATCGTGCAGATAATCACGCAGCAACTGCATCGGTGCCAATGTCTCAGTTCGCTGCAATCCCGGACGCGGATCGAGGTGGCGTGACAACATGGTCAGCAGATGATCAAGGCTTTGGTCACGCGCCAGCCGTCCTTCGCCGTGGTGCACCGCGTACCATGCCTGCTGAATCGCGCAGGCCAGCAGCGCATCATCGTTCAGGGTTGAGCGAAAAGCCGCTTCTATATTGGCGATATCACCCAGACCACGCCGCTGCATCATCTGTGCCACCCACGTTTGTGGCAGGTAAAGCATCACATAAGTGAAGCCTTCGGTATCCGGGGCATGACCATCATGCACCGCACCCGGTTCAATCAGAATCGACCGCCCCGGCGTGCTGGTATGCAATGCGCGGTGGCAGTTGAAACGCTGCAACCCCTGCTGCGTCACCCCCACCAGCAACTCATCATGATCGTGGGGATCGTAAGCGTGCCCGCAAAAATGGGCATTGACGCTTTCGATGCCAGTTTCGTCATCGCGGCGAAAATCGACCCAGTCCTGGCTGCTGGCGTTGGCGATTTTGGCTGGCATAACGGCTCCTGGCTGGCGCAATAGAAAAGAAACAAACTATATCAGGCCGGATAACAGCCACCAACTATTGGCAGCCCGCTCCCAACTCACGTAGCCAGTGAATCATCGCTTCACTGCCTGGCTGGCTCAGGGTGCGCTGTGGCCAGGCAAGAAAATAGGGTTTGCTAAGGGGCAGGCAGAGTTCATCAATCACCACCAGCTCGCCACGCGCCAGCTCCGGCGCGATCAGTCGTCGCTGCCCCAACAGCAATCCGGCTCCGGCCACAGCGGCATCAATCGCCAGCGAGGTGAGATTGAAGCTAAATGCAGGTTGCGGTGGCGGTTCGTCCATGCCTTTAGCCCGAAACCAGCTACGCCAGTCAGGCAGGAAACGCCCTTCGTTACCCCAATCGAGATGAATTAAAGGTGCATGGCTGAAGATTTCTTCAGGTGCAAAGCGTTGTAATAAGGACGGACTGGCAACCGGCAGCACCTCATCATGAAACAGCCACTGCTTATCCAGCTGCGGATAACGATCCTCGCCAAAGCAGATAACAAAATCGGCGGGCATGGCGGTGAAATCCACCTGGGCATGGGTACCATGCAACGACAGATCGATCTTCGGACAGCAAGCGCGCCAGCTCGCCAGCTGGGGCAACAACCATTTCGACGCCAGCGCCGGTAATGCATACACCGTTAACCTGGGGGCGCTGGCGGCATGGCGAATGTTTTGCTGACCAAGGTGCAAAATATCAAAGGCTTCGGTGACATAGCGCAAATATTCCTTCCCGGTTTCGGTCAGCATCACGCCACTTTGCGTGCGCAAAAACAGGGCACTACCCAGTTGCTCTTCCAGCTG
This sequence comes from Pantoea sp. App145, assembly GCF_047947045.1. Classification (NCBI taxonomy): domain Bacteria; kingdom Pseudomonadati; phylum Pseudomonadota; class Gammaproteobacteria; order Enterobacterales; family Erwiniaceae; genus Pantoea; species Pantoea sp. App145. The sequence continues at coordinate 46,014 of NZ_CP133291.1, read as the reverse complement.
GCGAATCTGCTGGCTGACCGCAGCCGGTGTTAACGCCAGCTGGGCAGCCGCTTTTGCCAGGCTGCCCAGTTCGGCGGCCACTTTAAATGACTGGATAACGCTGATTTTTGGCAACCGCGGCGATTGGGCAGGCATTAAGTCTTCCTTATCAGGGTATTAAGTATTTATCGTTACACAGCTTTGCAGGTGACAGTTAGAGTAACATCACACCTGCTAATCATGAGAATTGTTGCTATGTCTGGCTCTCTTGTTCGTCTCGACCTGCATCCGCTGGCCGATCATGACTGGCGTCAACGCTGTCGTGAGCAATTAAACCAATCTGGCGCACTGGTACTGCGTCAGTTTTTACAACCCGCAGCCTTACAGGCGATCATCGATGAAGGCCATGCGCAGCGCCATCTGGCTTATCACACCCTCAGCAAACACAATGTTTATCTGATGAAGCCTGATGAGGCGTTCAACCCTGAGCACCCGCGTAATCGTGATGTGATCAGTACCAAAGGCTGTATCACCGATGATGCCATCGCTGCCGAATCACCGCTGCGTCAGCTTTATAATGATGCCCTGTTCAAAAGTTTCCTGTGCGAGGTACTGGGTGAAGAAGCGCTCTATCCCTACGCTGACCCTCTTTCCTCTATCAACCTGCACTACGCACCCCACGGCCAGGAGCTGGGCTGGCACTTCGACAACTCCTCTTTTGCCATCACCTTATTAGTACAAAAACCACGGGCAGGCGGCGTGTTTCAGTACGTGAAGGATCTGCGTGATGCCGACGCTGGCGAGATGAACTTTGCAGGTGTCGAGGCGGTGCTGGATGAACGCCAGCCGGTGGAAGCGCTGGCGATTGAAGCCGGTGATTTGGTGTTGTTTCGTGGCCGTAATTCTCTGCACCGCGTGACGCCTACCGAAGGCGACGTTACGCGGATGCTGGCGGTGCTGGCTTACAACACTCAACCCGGCATTGCATTATCAGAGACAGCGCGTATGACATTTTACGGCAGACTGTGAAATCAGGGCGTGTCCGCCAGGGCACGCCAGCCGCGCAGAAAGATTTGCTGCGTGCGGAAAGCCACTAACGCACGCCAGTCCGCATCGCTGGGCCAGAATCCTTCCACCAGTTGCTGCTTGATCGCCTGGCCTGCCGCACTGGCGGGGTCGCCATATAAATGCAGCCAATGATCTTCCCGCACTCGCTGATGCATATCTTCCCCCGGGTATGTCCCACATTCCACCACCAGCGGCAAAATCCGGGTGTCGGCGAGCACAGTCAGCAGGTATTGCGACAGATATCCCGTCGCCGTCGCGGTGACGCCCGTTGTGCTGTCACGTCCGGCTCCGGTAAACAACAATGTCAGCCATTCCCCGTAAATTGCCTTACCCCAGTCATGCGCGGCATAACGCTGTTCCGCAATCGACAACAGCATCGGATGTCCCCATGCCCCGGCACCGGTATGCAGGTCAAAACTGATGATGGTTTTCGCCGTCCGAAGATGTTGGTCGATGATCGCCGCCATGGTGTGATATGACCAGGACGGCTGATGACCACCAAAGAAAAAGCCTTCGGCAGCTGCGTACTGCCCTGCTTCCACCACACGTTTTACCGCCTGCCAGCCAACATTCCCGAGCGCTTCAGCCAGTTGTCGATCGGCGCTGTCACGGTCACCATGATAAATACCATGCCACTGGGCATAATCCGGATTGACGGGGGACGGCTGGCTGAAATCGAGAAAATTACGGTTGAGGTCGATATTGTCTTCGTTGACGCGCCGCAAATGGGCCGCTCCCCAGGGATTGAGCAGATGAATCAGCAGCACCGCCGTGTCAGCAGGCAATGCCTTTTCGTCAAGCGTAGCCAGCCAGGCGATCTGACAATCTGAGCCATAGTAACCTTCCACACCATGCGTACCCGAAACCACTAGCATCAGACGTGATGCAGTGGCTGGCCCAACCCGGACGACGTCTGTGTAGAGTCTCTCCCCCTGCGGACCAGGAAGTGGATGTGCATAAGAAGTCACAACGGCATCTCTGCCTTGAGCAGCAGCCAGAAAGCGCGCCCGCTGGGCGCTGTATTGGGGTAATAACATGTGATTCAGACTCCTGCGAATCGTCACGCCGGGATTATCAGGGATAAACCTTGAATTTAAAGTATTTTTTGGTCAACTGATCATAGGTGCCATTTTTATGAATCTCCGCCAGCGCCGCGTTGATCATCTTCAGGTTTTCTTCATCCCCTTTACGCAACGCGATACCCACACCGTCGCCAAAAATCTTTTTATCGATCAGCGTGCCTTTGATGGCGTAGTCCTTGCCTTCCGGTTTGGTCAGAAATCCCTGTTCAGCGGAGACGGCATTGCTCAGGCTGCCATCAAGACGACCAGCCAGCAGATCAGGATAAACCTCCATCTGATTGGGATAAGATACTACGTTGACTCCTTCCGGCGCCCATTTGGTTTTGGCGTAAGTTTCCTGGATGGTGCCCTGCGCCACACCGATGGTTTTCCCGCGCAGGGAAGCAATGTCGGTCGTCAGCTTGCTGGCTGAGGGGGCCAGCAACGCACTTGGCGTGTTATACAGCATGTCACTAAACGCCACCTGCTGACGGCGTTTATCGGTCATCGACATCGCTGACAGGATGGCATCAAATTTCTTCGCCTGCAGGGCGGGAATACTGCTGTCAAAACCCATTTCCACCCACTGGCACTTCACTTTTGCCTGAGCACAGATAGCGTTCCCCAGATCGATATCAAAGCCCTGTAGCGACCCATCAGCCGCCTTGGATTCAAACGGCGGAAAAGTGGGATCGACACCAAAACGCAGGGTTTGCTGCGCCAGTGCTACCTGGGTAAAGGCAGTAAGCGAAAGCAATAACGCGAGGGATAAGCTCTTTTTCATTTTTATCTCCGGAATGCAGGTGAGTTTGAGCACGACACTCAGATTAAATAACATGTGCCCTGCCTTCCCACCAGCGAATAAGCAGCATTCATCCAGAGTAAAATCTTATATTATTTAATGGGTTAGGGAATTCTTTATACAGCATTAATATTTACTTAATGCCACAGTTCTCTACAGGCAGAATCAATCATGCCACTGTCATTCAGAGAGCAGGCATAATCTACCGGCTCATGTCTTTATCATTATCTCTTCAGCCATATTTCAGGATGAAGCTTGTCCTTGCGCGATAATATACCGCTTATATTTATCCATGTAACTTCTCACGAATATTCCGGGAGCTTAACTTCACCAATACCAGAAAGAGTCCGGGCGTTTATCGTGACATAATGAAGTTTGAGGTAGCAAGAAAAGAACATTATCCCCTGGCTTGATTGACTGCGCGACTCGCCTTTTTTATCGACACAGGATGATTCTTTATTTTTTCAGGACTAACCAAACAGGAAGAAAATGATAAGTAATACACCTCCCTCCTCAACTCCTGTGGTATCTGCTACTTCAGGGAATAATAGCCTCCCTCAGCCTGTCCCGATGGAGATTTATAATACTGATACAGTTCCAGCGTCAATGGCCGTGGTAACGGATAATGTCATGGATGTCGATCATGCGCCCGTACTGAATGACATTACCCCCGATAAATATGTTGCATACATGAAGAATGAGAGAGCTCATGAAAAATATCCGCGCACATTTCGCAATATAAAATATTCCCCCTCTGCGAAATATAACCCTAATGCATATCAGGGGCCGATGCACTTTGACCACGATAAGTTTATCGATGTGGAGTTTTATTGTTTTAACATCGGTGGAAAGGGAGTGGTAGAATTTAAAAACTGCACAATTGAAACCTCCAGCCACAAATTAAACTGGTTAAAGATGGATTTAACAAATACCAATTGGGAAGGATCGACAATCGATGGTTTATATCGAGGCTCAAGATCAGAAATAAGATCATGTTATTTCTCTGATGTTCAAATGCCAAAATGTACATTAAAGAACTTTAAAATATATGATAGTGATACGGATCGGATTGAACGATCAAACTTTAGCGATTCCACTATGGAAAATATGGTCTTTAGTGGTTGCATCAGCTGCGACTACACGAGATTTTATCTTTTTAAAGATACCCGTTTTTGTAACATGCAGGCAATCAATCTCACGTGGGATGCCGTAGATTGTGTGGAAAATGTTGACCTTACCAACGCTCAGATAAAAGAATTCACCCCGTCCGGAGGAACTAAATTAACCGGCGTGGAGTTTGGCGATTATCAAAAAGATGCAATCACGATAAACCCCGCGATGTTTAACTCGGAAGAGAAAATTGATCTTTATCTCGATAGCATTAACAACCATGAATCAGGCGCGCTGTTTTTAAATACCCTTGATTCGATTACCAACCTGGTGGTTAAATGTGATTTCGCTGAACAACTTATCAAAATGATTAAAAATGAATCGGTATTATCAGCCACCTATAACAGCTCGATAACACTACGACAATCCATCATGAGTCATTTGGCTAACCCAGCTTATGCCGCCTCACCTGAGATCCAGACATTTATCAGAGATGAATTATTAAAAGAAGATAATGATATCATAATTCCGGCGAACTTACGCCCCATGATGTATCGTGTACTTAGCTCGCTGGATAGTAGTAAATTGCTTGATCATCAATTTATGGTAAATCAGTTAATCACTGAATACCCATTGTTACGACAAAAATTTTATCAGCTAACACCGATAAATGAATTCATTAAGCATATAGAAGAAAAAATAATGATGCCGGATGAAAACTCACTGTATCATATTTTCTATCATCCTGACGACAGGAAAACCGCGTTATATCTTCCAGCAGAGGACTACAAAGATTTAATAGAATCTAACCAGGCACCACAACATTATTCGTTTCTGAAATTTCAACCTGGCGAGAACGATATCATTACTGATAAGTCAGCCACGGTTAAACGTCAAAGCCGCGTTCTTGGCGCATTCCCGGCTTTACATAATCTCTGGATTCGTGCCGCCGGGCTTTTCACGCCGGTCATTCATTCCCTGTTTGAACACGGCGACAAACTGGATACTGCACAAATGACGAGGGCCGCTGAGATCGAAAATCATTTGATTTTGATCATCAAACGCCAGGCCGATGAAAACGTAAGACTTACAGATGAAAAAGATGCGTGTTTGTTAAGCGAGATAATGGCACCTTTCTATATTGAAGGGGATCGCGCCAGGGGTTTACGCTGGCAACTGGTTGAACTGATACAACGACAATTGGGCCTGAAGAGAAAACAATTCTCAGTTCGCGAGCAGAAAATTATTGCTTTTATGATCATCATAAGAATGCTACCAGATATCTTCTCTACGCATTATTATTCAATAGAAAATATGTCTCCTTATGCGCCTCGTCAGCTTGCTAAAAAACTGATTGATGACCTTGTGGCCTATGCACCTGAGATCGTTGATGCCGCTGAAGCCACGGTATGGAGAAATCGCCTGGTGACAGACCAAACCAATGAATTTACCTGTTCTGCTGCATTAGCAACCAGAATGGGTAACTATCAGATTCCCGGTGATCGCGGTCAGGAGATGAATAAAGCCATTAAACTCTATTATCCTCTTAATTAATTTATCTCCTCTTTCAGGAAGAAACATCATGTCCGATATTTCTGTTAATGCCCTATCCTTACCCACGGCAACGCTCCCAGGAAATATTCAACCCGAGTCTTTGTCTGGTGTGGCGGTGAATAATATCTCAACTTCTCCTTCTTCAAATACACCACTCGTAATCAATACCCTGGATGCAGACAACATCATTGAACTGGAACCTATCACCGGTGAGACCTTTGTCGATTATATGCATAATGTCAGACCCCATGATCAACGCCCCAGAACCTTTCGCGGGCTGGGTTTTGGCTATGAGCGCGACTGCAAACCTGGTGCTTTTTACGAACCGCTGATATTTAATGGAGACAACTTTTCCGACTTAAACTTCCGAGGGCATTCCACTAACTACCGCATTGAAATGAAGAACTGCATAATCACAGCAGAACAAGATCAGTTAATTTGGTATGGGTCGAATTTTAAAAATTCCTGTTGGGAGGGCACCACAATTGACGGTTCATGTAAAGGACAGCAAAGTACTATCAGAGACTGTGAGTTATCCCAGGCAGAAATGTCTGGCTGTAAACTAAAAGACATTCATATCGTAGACAATGCCTCATGCCAGATTGAACAAACTAACTTTTCTAATTGCGAACTGGAAAATATAACTTTCTCCAATAATCTGAGCAGTCAGTATACATTCAGGAACATTAGCTTCAGAGATATTCAGGCAGGGAAGTTCGCTCTGGAAAGAGTTAATTGTCGGGAGAATGTGGACTTTACTAATGCAAAAATCGATAAATTCTCTCTGTCGGAAGGGACTAAATTAACCGGCGCGATATTTGGTAATGACGCACCTGATCTTATTAAACTCGATCCTGAGATGTTCTATGGTATCACCCAGATAGACCGACATCTGAATAGCATTAACAACCCTGATACAGGCGCGTTGTTTTTCAATACACTCGCATCGATAAACAATAATGCTGTCCGCTGCGCCTTTGCTGAGCAACTGGTCGCAATGCTTGATGGTGACGGTGTGTTAGCGGAAACCTATAAAAACTCTCCATCATTAAAACTCTCATTCATTAGAGAGATGACAAATAACTGTTATACAAACTCAGAAATTATCAAAAATTTTATCGATCGTGAATTATTGAATCACAGCAGAAATGCATTACTTTCGGACAGCCCGCATGCAGATCTCACTGAACTGTTTATGAAATTGAAGCAGGAAGAACTATTCGATTATCAATTCCCAATAAACCAGCTCATCACGGCGCACCCGGAATTGCGGGATAAGTTTTATCAGCAAACGCCGATTAAAGATTTTGTCAGCTATATCGAAAAAGAAATGATGATAGAAGATGATGATGCGCCCCATCATATTTTCTATAACCGGGAGAATAAGACCGCGCTTTATCTTCCAGCAAACGATTTCAGAGATCTGATTCGCTCCAGTCAAACACCAGAACGTTATGCCTTATTACGTTACCAGCCAGAGCCTGGTGAGGAAAAAACCGTTACGGATATCCCCGCAGCAATGACGGATCTTAGCAGCGTACTGGAAGATTTCCCTAAGCTGCACTCTCTCTGGAGCCGTTCCGGCGGCATTATGACACCGGTGATTCGTTTTCTGTTTTCCCATGCTCCCGGTCTTGAAAACCAGCCAAAAAACCGGGCCGCTGAGATTGAAAACCATATGATTTCCCTGCTGATGCGCAAAGTTGATGCATCAGCAAAACTCACAACAGGGGCTGATGAATCTCTGTTAAGCGAGATACTGGTCCCTTTCTATCTCGCTGAAAATGAAGACGACCGAAATAAAGCCAAAGCACTGCGCGGGCAGCTGATTGAATTAGCGCAACATCGGCTGCCGTTGAGTCGCAAAAAATTCTCTGATGCTGAGCAAAAAATTATCGCCGGGATGATCATCATACGTATGCTGGCTGACCTGTTTTCCACCCGTTTTTATGCGGAAGAAGAAAAATCGGCCTATGCCCCACGTCAGCTTGCCCGATGTTTGATTGATGATCTCAACACATTCTGGCCCGGAATAATTAATCCCGCTGATGCGGATGAGTGGAAGGAACGCCTGGTGCCGCAATTAAGCGAAACTTATACCTGTTCCGCTATTGTTGCGGGTATGGTCGCCAGCTACAAAATCCCTGGTGAACAGGGCGCAGAGATCAATCAAGCCATTAAACTTCATTACCCTTTGATCTAATAAATAATTATGTAACCCGTAGCGACGCGATTTATCGCACATCTTTTAAAACAACGCGATAAATCAAGCCGCTACGGCAAACAATTAAATAAACGTGAAAATCTCTTCGCGTGGCAGACGTGATTTCGGCAGCCCCGCATTGAAATCTTCTTCGCTACGGTAGCCAAGCGAGACCAGTACCACGCTGGTCAGCCCTTTTTCACGCAGACCCAGCGCCTGATCCAGCGCGCGTTGATCAAAACCTTCCATCGGCGTGGCATCAATACCCATCATTGCCGCGCCCAGTAACAAACCACCCAACGCCAGGTATACCTGTTTTTCCATCCATTGCGGGATATCGCGTTGCTCGTAACGATGTATATCAACATAGCCACGACGGCTCTTATCCTGACCCGCTTTCGCCTCCGGCTTCAGAAAACGACCGTCTTTCTCTTCCTGCGCCAGTACATTTTGCAAATGCGCTTCATCGAGATCAGTCCGCATGCACAGCGCGATAACGTGCGAGGCATTCAGCACTTTAGGGCCGTTGTAAACAAAGGGCCCCTGGGTTGATTGTGCGATAAGCTCGCGACCGGCAGTCGTCGAGGCCACCACAAAGTGCCACGGTTGCGAATTCACCGATGAAGGGCTGTTGCGCAGCACATGCAGCAGGGTTTCGATCTCGGTATCCGGCAGACTTTTGCCGGAAGCAAAGGCTTTCACTGTGTGGCGACGGACCACAGCATCATTCAGCGTCATGTTTTTCTCCAGAGCAGTAACGGGTAATGTGGCAATACGATATCCGCCTCGCTAACCCACGGGTTAACGATTTGTGTTTCAATACGTTAAAAACCGCTCAGTACAATTTTGCCGCGCGCGCGGCCACTCTCAATCAGGGCATGCGCTTTGCGCAGGTTGGCGGAATTAATGGTGCCATGATGTTCACCGGCGGTGGTTTGCAGGGTGCCATCGTCAATCAGCGCGCTCACCTGTTGCAGAATGTCATGCTGACGTTGCATATCGGCGGTGTGGAACAGCGAACGGGTAAACATCAGCTCCCAGTGCAGTGAAATCGCTTTGCGCTTCAGCGGCACCGCATCCAGCGTTTCGGGATCATCGATCAGTGCCAGTTTGCCCTGCGGGGCCAGCACATCAATCAGCTGCGGATAGTAGCTATCGGTATGCGTCAGGCTGGCGACATAACGCACGTTGCTAATGCCCAGCGCGGCCAGTTGCTCCACCAGCGGGCGCTGATGATCGATAACATGATGCGCTCCCAGTGAACGCACCCACTCCGCCGTTTCCGCACGGGATGCCGTGCCAATCACCGTCAAACGGGTGAGTTTACTGGCAAGCTGGGTCAGCATCGAACCCACTCCACCGCCTGCGCCAACGATCAGTAACGCGGAATCGTCATCGGCCTCGATTTCCAGGCGGTCAAACAGCAATTCCCAGGCGGTTAACGCGGTGAGGGGCAGCGCGGCAGCATCCGCGTCGTTCAATGACTGCGGCTGATGTGCGGCGATACGCTCATCCACCAACCCATATTCGGCATAGCTGCCGGGGCGGGTGATATCACCGGCGTAATAAACCTTATCCCCTGGCTGAAACAGCGTCACCGCCTCGCCCACCGCTTCCACCACGCCCACTGCATCCCACCCCAGAATGCGCGGTGTATCGGTAGGCGCACCCGCGCGAACCTTCGTATCCACCGGGTTGACCGCGATGGCATTGATTTTGACCAGCAGATCGCGGGCGCCTGGTTGCGGTTTGGCAACATCGAGATCATACAGGGCATTTTCATCAGAAATCGGTAAACCATTCTGGCTGTAAACGATGGCTTTCATCGGTTGATCCTTATATCTCAAGGGTTTTAGCGAATGACGCTTAGCCTACGCTGCCCTCTCCTTGCGAAAAACGTCACTTGCAGGGGAACACTTTCACTCTTAGAGTGAAAATCCGCTATCGCTGGGGAAATAAAATGATTCGACTGGAAGATGTGACGTTATTTGTGCGCTCCGCTGCGCTTGGCAGCTTTTCTCGTGCCGCGCGCGAGGCTGACCTGTTGCCAGGCCAGGTCAGTGCTGCGATTCAGCGTCTGGAACGTGAGCTGGATAAACGCTTGTTTGCCCGATCCACCCGCAGCCTGCGTCTCACCGCTGAAGGGGAAAAATACCTGCCCTACGCCCAGGAAATGCTGGCACTGATGCAGGCTGGTGCCGACAGCTTGCAAAGCCATGAAGATGCGTTATCCGGCGAACTAAAAATCGCCCTGCCTTCCGATATCGGACGCAATATCGTGCTGCCGTTGATTACCGAATTTTGCCGTCAGTACCCGGCATTGTCGGTGCGTCTCTCGCTGTCCGATCAAATCAGCGATGTTTTTCGTGACCCGGTGGATATCGCCATTCGCTACGGCAAACTGGATGACAGCAGTTATGTTGCCCTGCCGCTGGCCGAAGATAATCGTCGGGTGCTGGTGGCGTCTCCATCCTGGCTCGATCAGCATGGGCGCCCGGGGACGCTGGAGGAGATCGCGCGGCATGATTGTCTGCTGTTCGTGATGAACGGCCATGTCTATGATAAATGGACCTTTCCTCAGGAAGGAATGCGCCGCCAGATTACGGTTAAAAGCCGTCTGCTGTGTGACGACGCAGATGTCGCCCGACGCTGGGCGGTGGCCGGGATGGGTATCGCTTATAAATCCTGGCTTGATGTGTGTGATGACGTGCGGGAGGGGCGGCTGGAAGTGGTGCTGCCACAGCAGCCTGGCGAAAGCACCCCGCTGCATCTTATCTGCCCGCATCGCAAACAATTTTCTCCGGCTATTCGGGCATTGCATCAGCTGCTGCGTACCCATCTGCGGGCGCTGACCGCACAACTTTCAGCATAAGGCCACGAATGCGCGATAAATCGCGCCGCTACCCATCCGTGCAGACACCGTAGCAGCGCGATTAATCGCGCTTTGCTTTATGTCGCAGTGTTACACTTGTCACCTGCTACAGATGTAACACTGCGACACCTCATCAAACATCATCTCATTCAAATTCATTAAGTTACCAGTTGGCACAGTTTTCGCTATAGCCACGCTGAGCTTCTGCACCGGCCATCTTAAGTGGCAATGGACAGAAATAATGCCAGCCTCAAGGAGAACATAATGAAAGCGGCACGTTGGTATAAAGCACGCGACATTCGCGTCGATGACATTGAAGAACCCCAGGTCACAGCCGGAAAAGTCAAAATCAAAGTCGCATGGACCGGCATTTGCGGTAGCGATCTGCATGAATATATCGCAGGTCCGATCTTCGTCCCGGTGGAAAAACCGCACAAAATCAGCCATGACATTGCGCCGATTGTTCTCGGTCATGAGTTTTCGGGTCAGGTGGTTGAGGTTGGTACCGGTGTCACTAAAGTCAAAGTCGGCGACCGTGTCGTGGTCGAACCGATTCTCTCCTGTGGCGAATGCCCGGCCTGCCGCGAAGGCAAATACAACCTGTGTGGCGACCTTGGTTTCCACGGCCTGTCCGGTGGTGGTGGTGGTTTTGCCAGCTATACCACAGTGGCAGAGCATATGGTGCATCGTATGCCGGACGCCCTCTCCTATGAGCAAGGTGCGCTGGTGGAACCCGCTGCGGTGGCATTGCATGCGGTACGCATGAGCAAACTGAAAGCCGGCGACAAAGCAGCAGTATTTGGTGCCGGTCCGATTGGTTTGCTGGTCATCGAAGCGCTGCGTGCTGCCGGTGCCGCTGAAATCTATGTGGTGGAACTGTCACCGCAACGTGCAGAGAAAGCACGCGAACTGGGTGCCAAAGTGGTCATCGACCCGAGCAAAGAAGATGCCGTAGCGAAGATCCGTGAGCTGAGCGATGGCGGCGTTGATGTGGCCTATGAAGTGACCGGCGTGCCGGTGGTGCTGAAGCAGTGTATCGACAGCACTAACTACGAAGGCGAAACCGTTATCGTGTCGATCTGGGAAGGTGAAGCGGCGTTCCACCCAAACAAAGTGGTACTGAGCGAACGTACCATTAAAGGCATTATCGCCTATCGCCATATTTTCCCAGCGGTGATGGAGTTGATGGTGCAGGGTTATTTCCAGGCGGACAAGCTGGTGACCAAACGCATCGAACTGGCCGATCTGGTCGAGCAGGGTTTTGAGGCACTGGTGAAAGAAAAACAGCAGGTCAAAATTCTGGTACGTCCACCACAGTGATATTAATCGGGCCAGCCAGACTGGCCCGCCTTTAATGCCGCTCCGGCAGCTGAATCGCGTATCTTTGCAAACGTCGGTACAACGTCATGCGGCTGATGCCGAGCTGGCGTGCGGCTTCACTCATATTCCAATGCACTGCGCGGAGCTGCTGAATCAGTTGCCCCGCCTCGCTTTGCGTCTGATCGGGCTGTTGTGCCACCGCCTGAAGGGTATCGGGCAAGTCGCCCGGCTGAATGATCCCTGCCTCACACATCGCCAGTGCATACTGCAACGCATGATTTAACTCGCGCAGGTTACCCGGCCAGCGGTGATTGACCAGATGATGACGCGCGCGATCGCTGAGTTGTGCCCGCCCCGCCAGCAACGTATCAATCAGCCAGTTAATATCCGTACGTTCCCGCAGCGGCGGCAACATGATGCAGGCCCCCTGGAGGCGATAGAGCAAATCTTCACGGAACAACCCCTGGGCCACACGCTGCGCCAGCGCATGGTGCGAAGCGGAGATCACGCGGATATCCACCTTCTGCGGCTGACGTGCACCAATCGGCAGCACTTCCTGCTCGGCCAGCACTCGCAGCAGACGCGTCTGCATCTCCAGCGGCATATCCCCAATTTCATCGAGGAACAGCGTGCCGCCATGCGCCGCCTGAATCAGCCCGCTGCGCGCTTTGCTACCCGCACCAGAAAAACTTCCCGGCAGATGACCAAACAGCTCGCTTTCAATCAGGCTCGACGGAATTGCCGCGCAGTTCACCGCGATAAACGGGCCGTGGCGGCGGGCGCTGGCCTGATGAAAGGCACGGGCAAAATACTCTTTCCCGCTGCCGGTCTCCCCCTGTACCAGCACATGCAGCGGGGCGTCCACCAGACGCGTTGCGCGACGTAATTGCTGCGCCAGTTGCGCATCGCCACCGGTTAACGCCGCCAGTTCAGGCGCTATCGTCACACTCTTCGCTGCCGGGGAGGAAGCGGCTACCCGTACGGGTGCGAGGGTTTGCGCATAGAAACGTTGTGGTCCGTGAATATCTTCCAGTTGCTGCGCCTGCAACAATTGCTCCAGCGAAAGATCAAATAACGCCGAAACCGATAATCCAGATGGTAGCTGCGTGGCTCCCAGCCAGCGTCGGGCCGCTGGATTCAGTCCCACCAGCTGGCCGTTGCCGTCAAACGCCAGTAAGAATTCTGGCTGCACATCCGCCCATGCCGGATTACGGCTGAGTTTCAGCACCCAATCGTGACGATGACGATGCAACAGCCAGGCGTTCTCGATTTGCTGTGCCTGTTGCCGTGCCAGCTGCATCACCAGATGCTGGCTGGTACGTGGCTGTGGGGAGGTGAGCGCAGAAATATCCAGCACCGCCTGTAGTTCGCCCTGTGAATCAAACAGCGGCACCGCGCTACAGGTCAGGGGGATATGGGTGGCGTCAAAATGTTCGGTTTGATGGATGGTGATGGCCTCCCCCGTTGCGAGGGCGGTGCCGACGGCGCAGGTGCCGGAAAGCGCTTCTGACCACTGCGCCCCGAGGAACAATCCGGCGCGACGCAGGCTAATTTCTGCGTGGGTATCACCGAGATAGTCCACCGCCACGCCCTGCGCATCTGCCAGTAGCAGAATATAACCGGCAGGGGCAATCTGCTGATATAGCCTTTGTAAACCATGCTGCGCCACAAAACGTAGTTCTTCCAGTTGCTGGCAGTGCTCGCGCAACTGATGGGCCGGTAAGATGCGTGCCTCCTGCATTCGGCCAGGATCCAGACCGTGCCGTGTGACACAACGTAACCAGGAAGCATGTACCGCATCATCCTGCGGATTCAGCACATTTGTGGCTACCGCCTTTTCGACGCTGGTGACCACGTTGGCGATATGCTCGCGCTGGCTCAGATTCACAGTCCCTCTCCTTCCTGGCACCCTGGTTAAGTGGAATCACAGCATAGCGAATTAACACCTAATTAACAGATCCGGCATGGAAAAATGTCGCGTCTGACGATATAACCCTAAATCTGGACTTATTCGGCCACAGAGGAAATTATGGCGCTTTCTCACGAACTGATTTTGATCTACACCACCTATTTTGTTGCCACGGCCAGCCCCGGTCCGAGCAACATGGCGATTATGGGTACGGCGATGAAGCAAGGGCGCGGTTCTGCGCTGGCACTGGCGGGTGGGGTGATTGGCGGTTCGATGCTATGGGCATTGCTGGCAGCCTGCGGCGTTCTTACAGTTCTGGCAACCTTTGCTCAACTGCTGGTGGTATTAAAAATCGGTGGTGGCCTGTATCTGTTGTGGCTGGCGAGTAAAGCAGGCAGATCGGCTTTGCGTAAACCAGATGCACCGGAATTTGCGCAGCACAGTGGCACGCCAGCGCAGTACGGCAGAATGTTTCGCCAGGGTTTGCTGATGCATGTGGGCAATCCAAAAGCGATTCTGACCTGGGTAGCAATTATGTCAGTGGCGCTGAAGCCAGAAGCGGCTGCATCAACCCTGCCGATGATCATCGCCGGATGCGCTGGAATTTGCGTGATGGTTTTCTGTGGATACGCGCTGCTGTTTTCCACCGCGCCGATGGCGACGTTCTATCGCAAAATCAGACGCGGACTGGATGCGCTGCTGGCCTGTTGCTTTGCCATTGCCGGGCTAAAATTAGTCTTCAGCCGTAACTGAGTCGCATTTCAAAGCGGCTCGATAAATCGCGCCGCTACGACGCCCAGCTAAGTTTGTTGAAATCAGGAATTATTCGGTTTGCTGGCCGCAGTTTCGCTGAACGCGGGTTTCTGTTTGGACACAGAATACACCACATTTTTCGGGCCGTTAGTGTCCGTGGTGACGTCTACTGACTGGATGGTCACGCGGCCAAAGCCAAACAGCGTCTGAACGTAGCCACCTACCTTATGTTTACCCGCCGCAACATGAACCTGCTTTTCTTCGCCTTTCGTCAGCAGACCCGCATCCTGGCCATCCACCGTTACATAGATGGCAGAGCCGTCATCGGTACGCGTGACTTCGTGAGTGATATTGATTACCGTCGGGCCTTGATCAAACGGCGATGCCATGTTGTCGTTCTCAATCGGAGCCGGGGTGGCAGCGGTGACAGCAGCCGTAGTATCAGCAGCATGACGGGCACAACCGGTAAGCAATGTTGCGGCCATCAGGCCAGCCAGCGTGTAACGTGAGAGCATCGTGACGAAAAACCTTTTTCTGAAAGATAAAGGCGTATTTTAGCGCGCGGCTATCAGTGATGACAGTCACACAATTCCAGTATTATCCGAATTCCGCCCCCGTTCAGCCTCTGCGCCGCACGCAATGCAAAAAAGGCGGCGATTTTACCGCCGCCCAGGGAGTCAGCAACAGGTTATGGCAACGAATACCTTGCCATCGGAGCCACCTGCTGGATTAAGCCATTGGCTTTCATATAGGCGGCAAAAGCCTGATAGCGTTGCGTATCGAGCGTTGCGCTATGGCTGGCGAAATACGGCAACGTTGCCTGCCACGCCTGATGATTAAGCGGTGTGTTCAGCTCAGGATATTGCTTAATAAAGGCCTGCCAGGCCTGTTGCGGATGGGCACGCAGCCAGGCGACACCGGCATCCAGACCGCGTAAAAAGGCTGGGATGCGTTTGTCCTGCGCCGCCGTTTTCTGGTTTGCCAGGATGATCAATTCGTCGTAAGCCGGGACACCAAAATCTTCCGGCTTAAATACCACCGGATTCGCGCCCTTATTTTTCAGGTCGAGCAACTCATAGTTGCGATACACCGTCATCGCCCCATCAATTTTGTGCGTCAGTAGCGCAGACTCCGCATCCATATTCAGGTTAATCAGTTTGACCGAGTCCGCATCAACACCCTGGGATTTCAGCATGTTGCGAATTGCCACATCCTCAAACCCCGGAATGGCATAACCGAGCGATTTTCCGGCAAAATCCTTCAGCGAGTGAATGTCCGGGGACACCGTGGTCAGGGTATTCAGCGGCTGATTGATCAGCGTACCCACGCGGATGACCGGCACGTCTTTATCCACCAGCGTGTACAGCTGCGGTTGATAGCTGATAGCAAGATCAGCCTTGCCCGCCGCCAGCAGCAAGGGTACGGAAGCCGAATCAGCGGGGGCGATCATCTCCACATCCAACCCTTCTTTTTTAAACGCGCCGCTGTATTGCGCGGCAAAAATGGCCGCATGGTTAGGGTTCACAAACCAATCGAGCAGCAGACGAACCTTTTCATTGGCCTGGGCGACGCTGGTGGTTGCCAGCAACAGCAAGGCGGTGATCGCAGTACGTAGGGTGTTCAAAGTGCATCCTTAGGTTAAGTGCCAGAGAGTTTTCTTGCGCATCAGGGCGACGCTACCGGACAGCAACAACGCCAGAATCAGTAACAACAACAACGCGGCAAAGCTGGTGGCGGTTTCCAGCCGGGCATTGGACTGCATCATCAGGTAGCCCAGTCCTTCGCTCGCGCCAACCCATTCGCCAATCACCACACCAATCGGTGCCAGCACCACCGCCATCTGCAGGCCGGAAAAGAACTGCGGCAGCGCGGCTGGCCAGCGTACCTGCCAGAAGAGACGAAAACGCGATGAGTTGAGGGTCTGTGCCAGCTCCAGCCAGCCCGGCGGGGTGCGACACAAGCCGTCAAACAACGACAGGCACAGCGGGAAGAACAGGATCAACGCCGCCACCACCACTTTGGACGCGATGCCAAACCCCAGCCACAGCACCAGCAACGGAGCCAGCGCAAACACCGGAATCGCCTGGCTGGCAGTGACCAGTGGAAATAACAAACGGCGCAATGTCGTGCTGGCAGCCATCAGCACCGCCAATACCACCCCCGCACCGACGCCCAGCAGCAACGCCAGCACAATCTCCGCCAGCGTGTACAGCATGTGATGCCATAACAGTTGACGGTGTACCCACAGGGCTTCCAGCACCGCCTCAGGTGAAGGCAGCAGAAATTTGGGCACACCGCTGCGCAGCGCCAGCAACCAGCCGCACAGCAACACTGCCAGCAGATAAACGGCGCTAAACAGATTCTTTTTCATCTTGATTCAATCGGGTAAAAAGATGGCCCTGCGCCAGCAACAGGCCGGGATCGTCAATCGGACGAGGTACCTGCCCGTCTGGCACCGACCAGCGTTCAATATGCAACGGCTGCCCACTGAGCAGCAGAATGTCATCGGCCATGCGGCAGGCTTCCAGCGGATCGTGCGTCACCAGCAGCACGGTTTTGCCTTGTAACAGGGTCGCCGTCAGGGTTTGCAAGCTGAGTTTGGTCATCACGTCAAGGGTGGCAAAAGGTTCATCCATCAGCACCACATCCCGTTGCGCGTAAAGGGTGCGAGCCAAAGCCACGCGCTGACGCATGCCGCCCGACAGGGTATCAGGCCGGGCATTGGCGACCTGCACCAGTTTCACCTGCTCCAGCAGATGCCGTGCCCGCTCCGGTTCGGGTTTGTCGCCTTTCAGACGCGCCGCCAGCATCACGTTGTCCAGCACCGATAACCACGGAAAAAGCAAATCCTGTTGCCCCATCCAGGCCACACTGGCCGCAACGCCACTAATGCGCCCCTGCTGTGGCTGGAGCAAGCCCGCCACCAGCCGCAGCAGCGTGCTTTTACCGATGCCACTGCGTCCCAGCATCACCGTGGTTTTACCGCCACGCAGCCGCAGATTCAGCTGCTGGCACAGCGGCTGTGCTCCCCAGCTAAAGCCAAGATCGTGCAGCGTGATATCCTGGCTCATGATCGATTCGCTGCCAGAATGGCCAGCTGCGCACAACCGCGCTGCGCCAGCGTCGTGGCGGCCTGCGCCGCACGAATACCGCTGGCGCAGACCAGTACAATGCGCCGGTCTTGCGGGGGTTGCCATGCGTCAAGCTGTTGCGGCAGGATGCGCTGCGCACATGCCGCCACACTGACCGGTGCTTCTTCGCGGCTGCGCAGTTCTACTATGCAGTCCTCCGCCGTGAGGAGCTGCGTATCAATAAACGGCACCCAGGGTTGATCCGGCTCCGCAGCCCGATCAAAACGGAACTGGCGAAAGTGCCAGTGCACAAAATCACAGTTCACCAGACAACCGAGCGGTGAAGGTTGCAGGCCAAGCAATACGCTCAGCGCCATTTGCGCCTGCATCGCGCCCAGTGTCGCCACTGCTGGCCCCATCACCCCGGCGGTATTGCAGTTCGCGGCGCTGGTGGGTAACTGCGGGAACACCGCACGATAGCTGGGGGCTGCGCCGCAGAATCCCCCCACATAGCCCTGACGCCCCAGGACCGAAGCGCTGATCAGCGGTATCCCCGCCGGATAACAGGCATCCGATAACTGATAAGTGACGGCAAAGTTATCTGCCGCATCGATAACCAGATCGATGTTGCTGAGTGCCTGCTGCACATTGCTGGCCGTCAGCGGCTGCGGCACCGGTTCCACCTGCACCTGTGGATTTCGCCGCAGCAGCGCACGCTGGGCGCTGGCGACTTTCGATTGCTGCACATCCTGCATATCAAACAACGTCTGCCGATGCAGATTATGCAGCGCCACCGTATCGTCGTCATACAGGCGGATAAAACCCACGCCCGCGCCCACCAGCAGCGGCAGCAGCGTCGAACCCAATCCACCTGCCCCCACCACCAGCACCCGCGCCCCGGCCAGCCGCTGCTGACCCTGCTCACCAATCTCCGGCAACATCGTCTGACGTTGATAGCGATCCATAGGGACTCTCCTCAGCAAAGATTCGCCAGACCAAAAACCGGGGTCGAAGGCACCGCCATATCGCGTTTTTCCATCAGCCCGCCGTCGCACGCCGCTTTCCCGGCCTCAATGGCCTGGCGGAACGCCGTCGCCATCAGCACCGGATCGCCCGCTTTCGCCACCGCGGTATTCAGCAAAACAGCATCAAAACCCAGCTCCATCGCCTGCGCTGCCTGTGATGGTGCACCAATGCCCGCGTCAATAATCAGCGGGATATCGGTAAACCAGGCACGCATCGCCCGCAAGCCATCAATATTGCGCAGCCCCTGACCGGAACCGATGGGCGCGCCCCACGGCATCAGCACTTCGCAGCCTGCTTCCAGCAGTTTTTCGCCGACAATCAGGTCTTCCGTGGTATAGGGGAAGACCTGGAAACCCTCGGCGCACAGAATGCGCGCCGCTTCTACCAGCGCAAAAGGATCCGGCTGCAGCGTATCGGCATGGCCGATCACCTCCAGCTTGATCCATGGCGTGTTAAATAATTCACGCGCCATATGCGCGGTGGTCACCGCCTCCTGTACCGTATGGCAACCGGCGGTATTCGGCAGCACGCGCCTATCCAGCTGCGCCAGCAATTCACGAAATGCCGCACCGGCGACACCTTCACGCCGCAGGCTGACGGTGATGATTTCACTGCCCGAGGCGACAATCGCCTGTTGCAGAATCGCCGGGGAGGGATAACCTGCCGTGCCCAGTAAAAAACGTGATTGTGGTTCAAAGCCGTAAAACATGATTTAGCCTCCCTGCATCGGTGATAACACTTCCAGCTGACATCCTTCTTCCAGCAGCTGGCTGTCGTACTGTGTTCTGGGCACAAACATGCCGTTAAACGCCGTGGCAACGCAGGCAGCATCAATTTGCTGCTCACGTAGCAACTCGCTCAGGGTGCTGGCGGCAGTCAGCACCTGGCGACCATTAAGCTGGATTTTCATAACGATGTTCCTCAGACAGACGCTGCATCAGCTGTTCCGCCATCAGCGGTGCCAGCAGGAAACCATGGCGATACATGCCGTTCAGATAAAAAGTGTCATTTTGATAGTGGATTTCCGGCAGATTGGCCGGATACGCCGGGCGCAGACCGCTGGCGTTTTCGATAATGCGGGCTTCGGCTAACGCCGGATGAAGGGTATAAGCCGCACTGAGGAGTTCCATCATGGCACGTGCGCTGATGGCGCTGGCATCATGGCTCTCCACCATAGTGGCACCGAGCATAAAATGGCCGCCACGGCGGGGCACCAGATAGCAGGGAAAACGCGGATGCAGCAGACGAATCGGGCGTGAGAACTGCACCTCTGCGCTGTGCAAAATCAGCATTTCACCGCGTACCGCGCGCAGACGCGGCAGCTCAGAGGCAGCGTGGATGCCGCGGCAATCAATCACTTGCCCGGAGGCTTTGCCGCTGTGAAACGTCACCCCACGCTGCTGTAATTTTTCACGCATCTCAGCCAGCGCCAGACGCGGATCAAGATGGGCTTCCTGGGAGAAAAATAAACCCCGCGCGAAACGACCGGCCAGTGCCGGTTCCACTGCGGCCGGATCCACCCATTGATGCTGTTCCGTCATGCGGGCAAAACGGTTCAGCTCCTGGTTATCACGCACGGGTGCCACCACCAGCGTACCCTGATGTTCGACGCTGCTGACCCGTTGCTGCCACCACGCAGCAGCATGCTGACCAAGATCAATCACCGCACGCGGCGCACTTTCGGCTTCACACCAGGGCGCAAGCATTCCGCCCGCGAACCAGGATGCCGGAGTGCGATTCGCATCGACAATCACTTCGGTCTGTTCACCGCGTTCCGCTAACAGGGTCGCCACGCACAGGCCCGTCACACCGCCGCCAATCACCGACCAGCGATTCATAACGGACATTCCGGAAAAGAAACAGGAGATTGCATATCGGCCTCTCAGTCATTGCACTGAGACCCGGATACAGGAGAAGGGAAATAGCATACGTTGCACGGAAACGCCCCGCTGCCAGACAGCCTGCGATGCAGGTTGTCAGTCTTCCTACGCCAGTATCAACTGGGTCAGGTTCAAAGGGTCGCTAAGCCGCGCAATGCGCTTTTAGCCTCTCAGTCTCTCTGGCGAGACTCCCCCGACGCGTCTATTTGTATTGTAGTCGTCTGACTTCGTCAAGCATCAGCACCGCAACAAAGCCTAACCGATCAAAATCTCCTGTTTCAGGATCATGCGCTTTTCTCCACGATTGCCTGGTATGCTCTCGAGATCTGGATTAATAGAAACAACGTCTGGCAGGAAAATTATGTGTGCTGATTCAGTGATTTCCGCCATCCTGGTGTGCGTATTTGGCGTGATTATTTTGTGGTGTGTCTTACGCCCGTGAAAGGGCAGGACGTCGCGGGGATGGTAATGGATTTGCTGCTACCACTAAAGGGAGGCACTCACGCCTCCCCTCTTCTACTTATTAACGCTGCGGATGATTCACTTCCAGCGGACGCAGGTCAAACAACAGCACTTCCGCGTCTTTTCCGTTGGTGAATTGCAGCGCGGTTTCGTTACGTACACGCGCACCGTCGCCTTCGTTGAACACCACACCGTTCACCTCAATGCTGCCGCGTGCCACATGGATGTAGGCGTAGCGATCGGCATCCAGCGCAAAGGTCTGCTGCTCTGCACCGTTAAACAATCCGGCATAGATTCGGATGTCCTGACGCACGCTCAGTGAACCTTCATCACCCTGCGGTGAAACAATCAGACGCAGCTGACCACGTTTGTCGCTTTCTGCCACCGATACCTGCTGGTAACCTGGCTGCGTACCGCGTTCTGCCGGGACAATCCAGATTTGCAGGAAATGGACGTTTTCCGCTTTCGAGTGGTTGAACTCGCTGTGCGTTACGCCGCTTCCGGCACTCATCAGCTGTACATCACCGGGGACAATCACCGAACCGGTGCCCATGGAATCTTTATGCTCCAGTGCCCCTTCCAGCACATAGGAGATGATCTCCATGTTGCTGTGCGGATGAGCGCCAAAACCCCGTCCCGGTGCGACACGGTCATCGTTAATCACCAGCAAATCGGAGAAACCGGTTTGTTTCGGATCCCAGTAGTTGGCAAAAGAAAACGTGTGGCGTGAGTTCAACCAGCCGTGGTCACCGAGGCCGCGCTGGGCTGACAGTCTTTGTTCAATCATGGTCTGCTCCTCAAATTTGTTGGCGGAAGACGATATTGCTTCCTGATGTGACTCAGTATACGTAAACTGAATCGCCCAACAATGTGTTGCATTGACAATGACCGTCACAAATAAGTGGACAATATGCAGATAGACGACCTCCGCATTTATGTCGCCGTGATTAAAGCCGGCAACTTCACCGCCGCCGCAGAACAGCTGCTGCTTTCCAAACAATATGTCAGCCGCCGCATCGCCGCGCTGGAAGAAACACTCGGCGCACGCCTGCTCAATCGCAACACGCGTAAGTTGTCAGTGACGGATAACGGCCAACTGTTTGCCCGCCATGCACAACGCATTCTTGATGATGTTCAGGAGGCAGAGCTGGCCGTGTCAGGACGCCGCCAGGTTTTACAGGGCAGTTTTCGTCTCAGCGTGCCGATGTCGTTCGGCATCAGCCATCTGTCGCCGTTTATCGCTGAATTTCTCAGCCTGCATCCGGCGCTGCAATTCCAGGTCGAACTGGCGGACCGGTATGTCGATATGATTGGCGAAGGCTTCGATATGGCGATTCGTATCGGCACATTGCCCGACTCAACGCTGATCGCCAAAAAACTGGGGGAGTTCCGCCGGGTGATCTGCGCCAGCCCCAGCTACCTGCAAGGGGCCGATGCCCCGCGTCGCCCAGAAGATTTGCTGGATCATGCCTGTCTGCGCTACGGTCGCGAAAGCCAGACCGGCTGGGAGCTCTTTCAGGGGGAAAAACGTGAGGTGATTAACGTGCAGGGGCCGATGGTCAGCAATAACGGTGAAATGCTGCGCGATGCCGCAATTGCCGGGCTGGGGTTGATCCTGCTACCGGAATTTATCGTTGC
Source organism: Pantoea sp. App145 (assembly GCF_047947045.1). Taxonomy (NCBI): domain Bacteria; kingdom Pseudomonadati; phylum Pseudomonadota; class Gammaproteobacteria; order Enterobacterales; family Erwiniaceae; genus Pantoea; species Pantoea sp. App145. The sequence goes on along the minus strand of NZ_CP133291.1, from coordinate 23,306 downwards.
CCCCGCCCTCGCCAGTGGTGACCTGATCACCGTGCTGGATGACTGGCACCCCTCCTCGCTCAGCCTGAATGCGCTCTATCCGCAGCATCGCCAGCGCAGCGAGGTCAACCGGGTGTTTATGGCGTTTTTGCAACAGAAGCTGGCGTAGCGGCACATTTTATCGCCAGCTTAGGCTGGAGGTTTATCCGTGGCCTGGCTATATTAATCATTCTGACCATTTTGATTAAAAGGTGCGTTATGGAAACCATTACCGCTCAGGTAGCTAAAACTCAATTTGGCGAGTTGCTTATGAAAGCACAACGTGAACCTGTTGAGATCAGTAAACATGGCAAGCGTGTGGCTATCGTTATGTCCGCTGAGGAATATGATCAGATAGAGACATTGAAGCTACAGATGCTACGCGAAAAACTGGCTCGCGCTGAAGCCGATATTGCGAATGGTCGCTCAATGGAGGGTGATCAATTCTTTAACCAACTGATGAAAGAGTTTGATGACGAATGACGCTGATCATATCGCAGGAAGCGCAGCAGGATATTAGCGACATTCGTCGCTACACGGTTAACAAATGGGGTAAGGCAAAGGCTATAGAGTATATTTTGCAACTCCAGCTCGCTATGAAAACATTGGAAAGATCTCCGCAACTGGGCATCGAACGCGAAGAAATACGCGCCGATGCACGCAGTTTTCCTTGTGGCAAACACATCATTTTTTATCGTGTGATCCCAAATGGTGTTGCGATCACCGCGGTACTGAGCCAGCTTCAGGATCCAAAGAGATATCTTTAGACACCGCTTCTCCAGCCAGCAACGCCGCTCCGAGCATACCGCCATGATGGGCAAAGGCTCCCGGCACCACTAATGGCTGAGCACTGCGGCGTAACACATAACCTTGCACCGCCGCATCCAGCGCCGCGATCAGAGGTGACACCGAAGCCAGGCCACCACCCACCACCACCACTGAAGCCCCGGTGAGATTGATGCAGTACGCCAGCGGCTGGCTGACCAACTGTAGCCAGGCGCTGATGGTTTGTCCGGCCAGTGCCTCCTGACGTTGCCAGCGCGCAATAATGTCGAGGCTGCTGACGGATTCGTCATGCAAAGTGCGATGCAGATTTTCCATGCCACGCGCACCCCCGTAGCTATCGAGGCAGCCCCGTTGTCCACACGGACAGAGCTGGCGTGGCAGGCGTCGCCATTCACCGCCAATCTCAACTTCCGTCAGTGTGATCGGGCCATGCCCCCATTCGCCGGTTAACCCATTTTGTCCGATAATAATGCGGCCATTCGCCACCAGGCCGCCGCCGACGCCAGAACCGAGGATCGCGCCAAACACCACCCTGTGGCCCCGCCCCGCCCCGGCCAGCGCTTCGGCATAAGTAAAGCAGTCCGCATCGTTATGGACGATCACTTCACGTTGTAGTTCGTCAGCCAGTTCTCGTGCCAGGTTGCGTTGATGGAAGGCCGGAATATTGCTGGCAAAGATCTCACCGCTATCGGGTGCCACAATCCCGGCGGTGGAAATCGCTACCGGGCTGCTGGCGCTAAAATGCTGCTGATGCTGGTCGATCATCGTTCGGATTAACCGCGTGAACTCAAGCCAGGACGTGGTTGGCATGTTTTCCTGCCCGAGCAGAGCCAATTCACCGTTGCCCGTCACCATCCCCAATTTGATAAATGAACCACCTAAATCGAAACAGATCACCGCAGGTTGCTGTGTATTCATAAACGCTTATCCATCACATCGCGTAAGCCGTCACCCAGCACGTTAAAGCCAAGTACGGTAATCAGAATGGCCAGGCCAGGGAAAAGGGAGACGTAAATGTTGAGTCCGAGGAAGTTGCGTCCATCGCTCATCATAGTGCCCCACTCCGGCATCGGGGGCTGCACCCCCAGCCCGAGGAATGACAGGCTGGCAGCCGACAACACCACCGCTCCGGCCGTCAGGGTCGATTGCACAATCAGCGGACCGATCGCGTTGCGCAAAATATAGTGGGTGATAATGCGCGGATAACGCACCCCCAGCATATGCGCCGCTTCGATGTACTCCATATTTTTCAGCCCCAGCGTCAGATTGCGGCTGAGACGGGCATAAACCGGGATGGAGAATAACGAGATGGCGATCAGCATATTGGTCAGCCCTTCGCCGAGTACACTGACAATCAGAATCGCCAGTACGATACCCGGAAAGGCAAAAATCACGTCCATCATCCACATAATCGCCGCGTCGATTTTGCGCCCCGCCAGACCCGAAATGATACCGAGCGGAATGCCAATCACCATCGAAATCGCCACGCTCAGGCACACCTCAAATAACGAGATACGCGCCCCATAAATCACGCGCGCGAAGATATCACGGCCATAATCGTCAGTGCCAAACCAGTGCGCGGCGGAGGGTGCCTGTAAGGTATTCAGTAAATCCTGTTCGATCGGATCCCAATGGGTGATCAGCGGGGCCAGCAGTGCCGCCAGCACCACCACCAGCACCAATCCACCGCCAATCGCAATCGACGGATATGCCGCCAGGAAACGCAACAGCTGCCTGCTGCGCGATCGGCGCGACACCAGGGAAGTTTCGATGCTGTTCATCAGTCGAACCTTATTTTTGGATTCAGCAAGCCGATGAGAATTTCCCCCACCAGATTCATCAGCACCACACCGGTAACGGCCACCAGGGTGACACCCTGAATCACCGGGTAGTCACGATAGCGCACCGAATCCACCAGCAAACGACCAATGCCCGGCCAGTTGAACACCGATTCCGTCACCACCGCACCGCCAATCAGGCTGCCGAAATTCAACGCCACGATGGTCACAATGGGGATCAGGGCGTTGCGTAACGCGTGTTTCCAGTGGATGCTGCGCGCCGACAACCCCTTAGCCCTGGCGGTGCGAATGTAGTCCTGACTTAATACATCCAGCATGCTGGAACGCGTCATGCGGGCGATCATCGCCATTGGCAAAATCGCCAGCGTCACGGTGGGCATGATGTAATTACGCCACGAATCGGCTCCCAGCAGCGGTAGCCAGCCGAGTTGTACCGCAAAATAGTTCATCGCCAGCAGCGCCAGCCAGAAGTTGGCAATCGACGCTCCGGCAATGGTCAGCACCATCACCACCTGATCCGGAATGCGCTGGCGATAAATCGCCCCGGTCATCCCGGCGGGTACGCCAATCGCTATCGCCAGCAGGTAAGCCAGTGCCGCCAGCGATAAGGTATAAGGCAGCCGTTCACTGATCTCGCTGATGACCGGACGTTGCGACTGCAACGACATCCCCAGATTGCCGTGCAGCGCTTCCGCTGCAAACTTCACATATTGCAGCGGCAGCGGCTGGTCAAGACCCAGACGGATGCGCATGTTATCCACCGCTTCCTGCGGTGCTTCCGGCCCCGCCATCAGACGTGCCGGATCGCCCGGCAGCGCACGGATGGCGATAAAAACGATGATGGACACCCCGAATATAATCAACGGCAGTGAAAGCACCTTTTTCGCGACATACGCTTTCATAGCAACTCGCCTGGGTTATTTTTTGACGGCATCCCGCACCACTAACTGACCACCCGGCTGCATGGTCACGCCGCTGATATTTTTCCGCGCTGCATACAGGTCATCCTGGTAGAACAGCAGCACCTGCGGTGCCAGCGCGCTGATGCGTTTCTGCGCGTCGAAGTAGAGTGCTTTGCGTTTGGCATCATCCATGGTGGAGGCGGCGGTATCGATCAGATCATCGGTTTGCTTATCGCTAAAGAAACCAAGGTTGGCGCCACCCGGAGCGAAGCTGCTGGTGTGGTACAACGGGCGCAGTTGCAGGTCAGAACCGTACAGGCCGGATGACCATGAAGCCAGCACCGCATCAGTGCCCTGCGAGGCTTTCTCTTTTGCATCGGCGAAGGCCGCTTTGGTCCAGACACCACTTTCCATCTGGCGCACATTCAGCTTCACGCCAATTTTACTCCACATGCCCTGCAACACCTGCGCAGTGCGTGCATCTGGTGCCTGCACCGCAATCGACATGGCAAAGCCATCGGCATAACCCGCCGCTTTCAGCAGGTCTTTAGCTTTCTGCAGATCAAAGGGATAGTCATGCAGGCTTTTATCGTAGTTCACATCAACCGGTGCCAGCGCCGAGTTGGCGGGCTGGGCATAACCAAACATCACTGCCTTGCTCAGCGCCTGCTGATCGGTGGCGAAGTTCAGCGCCTGACGCACGCGGACATCGCTCAACGCTTTACTTTGCGTATTAAGATCAACCCAGAACACCGCCGCACCCGGCGATTGTTTCAGGTTGATGTTGGGATTGTTTTTTAACATGCCGGCGAATTGTGGTGGCACCGGGTTAATAATATCGACCTGGCCGGACTGCAGCGCCATATTCATCACCGAAGGCTCACTGCTCCACGTCCATTTTATTTCATCCGGCCCGGATGATTTACCCCAGTAATCCGCGTTCTTTTGTTCCAGCACGTATTCGCCGGATTTATATTGCACCAGCTTATAAGGCCCGGTGCCATCCGCTTTATTATTGATGCTGCCATCTTTATCCGCTTTGGGGCTGACCATTAATCCTGGCCCCGACGCCAGTACCGTCAAAAATGCCGGGTTTATTTTTTTCAGCTGAAATTCCACCGTCAGATCGTCTTTTTTCTTCACGTCCTGAACAAAGGTGCGGATTTTACCGCTGGCGGCCAGGCCGCGTTTGGTATCGAGATGGCGTTGAAAGTTTTCCACCACTGCATCGGCGTTAAAGGGCGTGCCATCATGGAATTTTACGTTGGGACGCAGTTTAAAAGTCCAGTTCAGCCCGCTGGCATCGCTACTCCAGGAGAGCGCCAGCGCCGGAACTGCCTTACCATCATCACCCAGCCGCGTCAGGCCTTCATACATCGGGTCCAGCACCGTACCGGTAAAGGTGGCAGTCTGATTACCCGGATCCATGCTGCGTGGCGGTTCGTTCTGCATAATAACCAGTTGGCTGGCAAACGCAGAGGCGCTGGCAAATAGCGACATCATGCAGCCCGCGAGAGTAATAACCCTGAAACGCTTAAGTGTGCTTTCCATGAAGGCCCTCAGATACGATTGGTGAATTATCCAGGCCATATAAGGCACAACTCCCAAACAAAAGCCAATAGGTTAGTTCATATATTTTACTTATATCTCGATCCAGGTTCAGAAAATTAACTAAATGCCGTTGTATTTGTTCCTATGACTTATTATTGTCAGTGAAACAGTGCTTTGATCGCAGGACTCTTAATGCTCAATGCTCATCAGCAACAAATCATTCGTCTGCTTATTGCCTCACATGGCATGAGCCGCACGGCTATTGCGCAGAAGATGAAAATGAGTAAAGCGGCCATTAGCACCCTGATTAAAGAGATGCTCAATGCCGGTTTGCTGGAAGAAAGTATTCCTGAAGCCACCGGGCAGGGTCGCCCTTCCGTGTTATTAAAAATGCGCGCCGATAGCGCTTATTTTCTTGGCGCGTCGTTGCTCGGTGAACAAATTACCCTGGTGTTGATCGATATGCATGGGCACGTGCTGGCAAGCAGCGTGCTGCCCCTGAATCTCGACCCGCAACAACTCATCCAGGCCATTGCCGCAGCCATCCCCCCGCTGGTACAGAGCAAGGGTATCTCACCGGATCAACTGATTGGCCTTGGCGTTACGCTTTCCGGCTTTGTCGATGAACACCAGGCAGTCTGCGTGCAATCAGCCCTGCTCGGCTGGAAAAATGTCGCCCTGGCAGAGATGCTGAAGCAGGCAACCGGGCTGGAGGTGTCGCTGGAAAATGATGCCAAAGCCCTGGCGGTGAGTGAGAAGATCTTCGGGCTGGCGAAGAAAGTTCGCAACTTCACCCTGATTTCGCACAGCGATGGCATCGGTTCGGCGCACTTTTTTCAGGGGCAACTGCATCGCGGTGCCCACGGTGGTGCCGGAGAAATTGCCCATTGCACCATTGAGCCCGGCGGCCACCCCTGTCGCTGCGGTAAACGCGGCTGTCTCGACACTCTGGCATCCTTAACTGCCATCCGCGAAAACATGCGCGAGAAAGCGCTCGATGCCGTAACCCTGGCGGAGCTGGAAAATCTGGCGGTGAAAGGCAGCAGTGCGGCGATTGCCATTCTGCACCGCGCGGGTAATGCGCTCGGCCTTGCCATTGCCAATATCATTCAGATGAACGACCCGGAATTGATCGTGATTGCCCATCATCCCGGCGCGTTTGATGGCTTGCTGAAAACCGTGGTGATGCAGGCCATTGATGCCAATGTCTTACCTTCCATCATGGGTAAGACGCCGATTTCGACCATCGTTCTCAGCGACGAAAGCTGGGCCAGAGCCGCTGCCAGTGTGGCGGCCTATCGTTTTTTAATTCATTTACCCGAGTAACGGAGGCGGCAATGCGCATTGCTTTTGGTGGTATTCATACTGAGTGCAGTACCTATAACCCGGTGCTGAATTATGCTGACGACTTCCGTATTCTGCGCGGCGATGAACTCACGGCGAGTCCTTATTTTGCCTTTCTTGCCGATTACGATGCCCTCTTCCTGCCGACCTTTCATGCCCGCGCCATCGCCGGTGGTCCGGTCGCACGCGTCACTTACGAAGATTTTAAGCAGGATTTCTTAAGCCGACTGGCGACGTTGTTGCCCGTAGATGGCGTGTACCTGGCGATGCACGGCGCGGTCTACGTTGAAGGAATGGAAGACGCCGAGGGTGACTGGATTGCCGCCACCCGTGAGCTGGTGGGTGACGATTGCCCGATCAGCGTCAGCTATGATCTGCACGGTAACGTCACGCAACGCATCATCGATGCGATCGATATGTTCTCCACCTACCGCACTGCGCCGCATATCGATGTGGAGGAAACCATGCGTCGCTCAGTCGCGATGCTGGTGAAAAGCCTGCACAGCGGCGTGAAACCAGGCGTTGTCTGGGCACCGATTCCGGTGGTGTTGCCTGGCGAACGCACCAGTACCGAAGATGAACCGGCGAAAAGCCTGTATGCCCGCCTGCCCGCCATTAACGCGATCGATCATATCTGGGATGCCTCACTGATGGTGGGTTACGTCTGGGCCGATGAACCGCGCGCAACGGCGGCAGCCATCATGACGGGTACCGATGCCGATGTGCTGGCTGAACAGGCGGCAAAACTGGCGCTGGCGTACTGGCAGGCCCGAGAACAATTCAGCTTTGGTTGTGTCACCGGCAGCACTGAGGAGTGTGTACGGATGGCGATGGCCAGCCCTACCCATCCGGTGATTCTGGCGGATTCCGGTGATAACCCCACCGGAGGCGGTGTTGGCGATCGCGGCGATATGCTGGCCGAGTTGATTCGCCAGGGCGCACAGGGGGTGATTGTCGCCGGTATCACTGATAAGCCGGCGACCGACGCGGCTTTTGCTGCCGGAGTTGGCGCAACGCTGCCATTGACCATCGGCGCGACACTCGATCCGGCGGGTGGCAAGGCCAGTGCGCAATTTGTGGTGACTCACCTGGTGGATGACACACGATCCATCGCGAAACAGGCGCTGCTGCAAACGGGTGGCATTACCGTGGTGGTCGCTGACAGACGCCGTCCCTACCATAATCTGGCGGATTTTGCGCTGCTGGGGTTGGATCCGGCCACCGCCAATATTGTGGTAGTAAAATCCGGTTATCTGTCCCCCGAACTGGCACCGCTGGCCAATCCTAACCTGATGGCGCTATCAGAAGGCGTGGTCGATCAGTATGTCGAACGTCTGGTCCGAAAGCGTAAGACTCAGCCTGCTTATCCTTTTGATACCGATTTTGATTTCCTGCCGGTAAGCACCCTGTCAGCACGCTTTATGGCAGAGCCGCAGCCATGAAGACGCAGGAACCGGTGCTGCGCATAGAAAATCTGTCAGTGGCGTTTCGCCACGAGGATCACTGGCGCGAAGTGGTGAATAACGTCTCATTTGACATTCACGCTGGCGAAACGCTGGCGATTGTCGGTGAATCCGGCTCCGGTAAAAGCGTCACGTCTATGGCGATCATGCGCCTGCTGAATACCCGTCATGCGCGCATCACCGGTAAGGTGCAGTTCAACGGCAGTGATTTGCTGCTGCTGAGCGAAGCCGCCATGCGCGATATTCGCGGCAATGCCGTGGCGATGATTTTTCAGGAGCCAATGACCAGCCTGAATCCTTCGTTCACCATCGGTCATCAGATTGCCGAGGTGCTGATCACGCACCGGAAAATTTCGTCGCGAGCCGCCAGAGAAGCAACGATTCGTTTGCTGGAAAAGGTACGCATCCCGAATGCCGCGAAACGCTTTGATGACTATCCACACCATTTTTCGGGTGGGATGCGTCAGCGGGTGATGATCGCGATGGCGCTGGCGTTAAGACCCAAATTGCTGATTGCCGATGAGCCCACCACAGCGCTGGATGTCACCATCCAGGGGCAAATTCTTGATCTGATTAAAACCCTGCAGGAAGAAGAAGGCACTGCGGTGCTGTTTATCACGCACGATATGGGCGTGGTGGCCGAAGTCTCAGACCGAACGCTAGTGATGTATCAGGGCGATGTCGTGGAGACCGGCACCACCGCCGCCATCTTCTCCGCCCCGTCGGCGGAATATACGCGCACGCTGATTGCCACCGTCCCTCAGCTCGGGGCGATGCGCGGTATCGCGGGACCACGTAAGTTTTCGGATCCTCACTCACCTTGTGCGATGCCGCGCTTGTCGGCGCAACCGTTGCTGTCGGTGAAAAATCTCACTACCCGTTTCAGTATCCATGAGGGCCTGTTTAGTCGCAAAACCGGTGCGGTCCACGCGGTGGAAAATATCTCTTTCGACCTGATGCCAGGTGAAACCCTGTCGCTGGTGGGTGAATCAGGCTGTGGTAAATCCACCACCGGTCGCTCCCTCACCCGTCTGACCCGCGCCGCTTCCGGTCAGGTAGAGTTTGACGGTTATGATGTGCTCAGTCTCGGCCCGGACGAATTACGCAAACTGCGTTGCGCAATGCAGATGATTTTTCAGGATCCCTTCGCCAGCCTGAACCCGCGCATGTCAGTGCAGGAAGCGCTGACCGAGCCCTTTTTGCAGCATCGGTTGGGCAGCAAAGCCCAGGCAATACAAAAAGCCGCTGAACTGATGGAGCGTGTGGGATTGTCGGCAACGATGCTGAAAAGATATCCGCACGAATTTTCCGGCGGCCAGCGGCAACGTATCTGCATCGCGCGTGCGTTAATGCTGGACCCGAAAATGATCATTGCCGACGAATCGGTTTCAGCGCTGGACGTGACGGTGAAAGCGCAAATCATTAACCTGCTGCTCGATTTACAGCAAACCCTGGGCTTGTCGTATCTGTTTATTTCTCACGATATGGCGGTGGTGGAACGCATCAGCCATCGGGTGGCAGTGATGCTGTTGGGTGAGATTGTCGAGATTGGCCCGCGCGCGGCAATTTTTGAAAACCCGCAGCATGATTACACCCGTAAACTGCTCTCCTCGGTGCCAGTACCGGATCCGGCACGCCGCCAGCTCAGACGACATCTGGAGGTCAGCGAGCTGAAAAGCCCGGTCCGGCCACTGGGTTATGTGCCGGAAACACGTCGCTATCGCGAAGTCAGCACCGGGCATTGGGTGATGGATCAGTAAATTGCACGGATCCGTAGCGGCGCGATTTATCGCGCATTCCCGTGCGCCGTGCCGGGAAAATGCGTTACGTTATAAGGATTGCTACCCGCTACTTTATCAAGGAATGTTGTGTGTCTCATTTTAATCAATATGGTCAACCCGTAGGGTTTGCTCTGCCGGACTGGCAGCCCGTCGCGCGTCCCTCCGTCACCCCCCTGGTGGGGCGGTTTTGTACGCTGCAACCTTTACAGACCGGACACTGCGCATCGCTGTTTGCGGCATTTTCTCAGGCTGAAGACGATCGCGACTGGACATGGCTGGGTGCCGAACAACCCCACTCGCTGGAAGAGATGCAGCGCTGGGTCGCACACAAAATTGCTGATGCCTTGCTGGTACCTTATGCCGTCATCAGCCATGCCAGCCAACAGGCGGTAGGTGTGGTGTGTTTCGCCAATATTGACCAACAAAATGGCGCGCTTGAAATCGGCCATGTGACCTGGTCACCGCTGATGCAGCGTAATGTGCTGGGCACGGAGGCATTGTTTCTGCTGCTGGCCCAGGCCTTCACGCTGGGCTATCGTCGGGTGGCGTGGCGCTGCGACTCGCTGAACCATGCATCGCGTCGCGCGGCGGAACGCATCGGCTTCACGTTTGAAGGCCGCTTTCGCCAGGCAATGACACGCAAACAACGCAACCGTGATACTGACTGGCTGTCGATTATTGATACCGAATGGCCTGTCATTTATCAGGCGATAACGCGTTGGATAGACGAAGAAAATATTGATAATTCAGGGCAACAAATTTTTCCATTACATCGATTCCTTAAGCGAAATTAATTTTCTCACTCAGGATTTCCCTTGCTGAAATAGCGGTTATAAATCAAGTGCAATCCAGTAAAATAACCGCCTGTTTCGCATGGAAATAACCCAATACATTTGTAACAAAATAAATCCGCCATTTTGCTTCAATAGTTTTTAAACTAAATAAATTTTAAAATTTCAATAATAATGTTTTAAATTTGTTGCGAACTTTTTACTCATCGCTAAGAAACGTTGTTATCGCAATGAAAAAATCAACTACATTACTCACCTCGCTTTCGCTCGCTGCACTGCTTGTTAGCTCTGCTGTTCATGCCGCCGACACACCGGAAAAGACCGATGTACTGCTGATTGGCGGGGGCATCATGAGTGCTTCTCTGGGAACCTGGCTGGAAGAATTACAGCCCAGCTGGAAACAGGTTATGGTCGAAAAGCTGGACGGCGTGGCACTGGAATCGTCGAACGGCTGGAATAACGCCGGTACCGGCCACTCCGCCAATATGGAGCTGAATTATACGCCAGAACGCCCGGACGGAAGTATTGATGTCAGCAAAGCGCTGGAAATCAACGAAGCCTTTATGATTTCCCGTCAATTCTGGACCTCGCAGGTGAAACGCGGTGTATTAAATAACCCGCATAACTTTATTAATTCTACTCCGCACATGAGTTTTGTCTGGGGCGATAAAAACGTTGAGTATCTGACGAAACGTTATGAAGCGCTGCAAAAAACCGTGCTGTTCCAGGGAATGAAATTCTCCACCGATCACGCGCAAATTCAGCAGTGGGCGCCGTTGATTATGGAAGGACGCGATCCGCAGCAGAAAGTGGCGGCGACCTGGACCCCGGTTGGCACCGATGTTAACTATGGCGAAATTACCCGTCAGCTGATTGGCAGCCTGAAAAAGAACGATAACTTCTCGCTGGAAACCTCATCAGAAGTGACCGATTTCAAACGTAACAGCGATAACAGCTGGCACGTCACCATTAAAGATGTGAAAAGTGGTGAAAACCGCACCATCGATGCACGTTACGTGTTTATCGGTGCGGGCGGCGGCGCGCTGAAACTGTTGCAGAAAACCGGTATCCCTGAAGGTGAAAACTACGCTGGCTTCCCGGTGGGCGGTTCATTCCTCGTCACCGAAAACCCGGCGATTACCAGCCGTCATCTGGAAAAGGTGTACGGTCAGGCTTCCGTGGGTGCACCACCGATGTCCGTACCGCATCTCGATGCCCGTTTCCTTGATGGCAAGCGCGTGGTGCTGTTTGGACCATTCGCTACTTTCTCAACCAAGTTCCTGAAAAATGGTTCGCTGTTTGATCTGTTAGGCACCACCACCACCAGCAACTTTATGCCGATGACCCACGTAGGCATTGATAACTTCGACCTGGTGAAATATCTGATTGGTCAGGTGATGCTGAACGACGATGATCGCTTCGCCGCGCTGAAAGAGTACTTCCCGGAAGCGAAGAAAGAAGACTGGAAACTGATTCAGGCAGGTCAGCGTGTACAGATCATCAAGAAAGATGCAGAGAAAGGTGGTGTGCTGAAGCTGGGTACGGAAATCGTGACCGATCAGCAGAAAACCGTTGCCGCCCTGCTGGGTGCGTCACCGGGAGCCTCAACCGCAGCGCCGATCGCGATTAACGTAATCAAGCAGCTGTTCCCGACCGAATTCGCCAGCCCGGAATGGCAGCAGAAGATTCATCAAATCGTTCCGGCCTATGGCCAGAAATTGAACGACGACCCGGCACTGGCTCAGCAGGTTTGGGATGACACAGCTGCAACGCTGCAACTGACTAAACCACCGGTGATCAACATGCCAGCCGCTGCCACTCAGCCGCAGGCAACGACTCCGGCTAAAGCGACCTCCTCGCCGCAACACGATATGGCGCTGTAAGTCTCAACCCCGTGCCACCTGGTGCGGGGTTTTTCTTTATATCAACTGCGTTCAATAACACACAGATAACAGCCAAACCGGGCGCTATGCACATGGATATAAGCGGTTTCAGGTTGACGCAACATCTGCAAAATTAACGGCTCCGCCTCACCGCCTTGCGTGACCTCCGCCGCAATAATCATATGTGCTGTATTAAAGGCTCGTAGCGAGAGTAGCCGGGTTGTCAGATACGCAGGGACTTCATCTTGATAAATACCTTGTGTGGTACATCCCTCATGGATATAGATGGCGTGCCTGCCTGAATAAGGCGTTGCCGCTGGTTGGTAGGCGTAATTGACCAGAATCGCATACTCTCCCTCCGGCACATCACGCAATGCAATGCGATCCGGAAAACCCGAGTATCTATCAGCCCGCTTACGTATCGCCAGATGTAACGCCAGATAGCGCTCATCCTGACCAAATAAATGTGCAAACTCTCTGCTGTCCAAACCGCGAATGGTATAAGCCATATTATCCTCCTGACGTTAAGCGTTGAGGTATTAAGCACCTGAACACGACGGCGTGCTCGCTGTTAACGGTCATGGAGTTTTCGATGATGAGGCTTAAGACTTTTGCTCTGGCAAACATCATTTCCAGCACCGCATTTTGCAGATGCAGCAGAAAGGATTTGGCTGCGATTTCACCGGGGAAGGAAATTCGCCTGTTGGCTAAAAATTGGTTATTATCCGCTCCCACACTCCCCCCTGGCGACCTGATGTCTGTTATTTTTGATACCTTTATTGCCCCACCGTGTCATGACCAGATAGAAACGCTCTATCAGGACGAACACCTGGTGCTGATCAATAAACCCGCCGGCCTGCTCAGTCTCTCGGGCAAAAATCCGCAAAATCTCGATTCCGTACATCACCGGCTGGTAAAGATTTTTCCGGGCTGCACCCTGGTTCACCGTCTTGATTTCGGCACTTCCGGCTTGATGGTGATTGCGCGCAATAAGGTGATCAACGCCGCCCTGTGCCAGCAATTCAGTCAGCGCAGCGTGACCAAGGTTTACAGCGCACTGTTGTGCGGACATGTTGAAAACCATGAAGGGGTGATAGACGCGGCGATTGCCAAAGATCCAGCGCGCTTTCCACTGATGTCAATTTGTGCAATCCACGGCAAACCCGCCCGTTCTCGCTATCAGGTGGTTGAACGTTTCAATCATGAGCTGGAAGATGGGACGTTACTGCCGTTAACGCGGGTGCAGCTAATTCCGGAGACCGGTCGCACCCACCAACTACGTATTCATTGCCAGCTGCTGGGCCACCCTATTTTAGGTTGCGACCTGTATGGCGGTCGCCTGCTGCCTGGCACGGAAAAAGCCCCTCGGCTAATGCTGCACGCCAGTGCGCTGGATTTTGTGCATCCTGTCAGCGAAGAGTGGATCAATGCGCGCCATAATAGCCCGTTTTGAACGGGCAACGCTCTGATTACCACATCAAATCATCAGGCACTTTAAAATCAGCATAGGGATCATCTTCATCATGTTGTTCCTGACTCAGGGGGCTGTTTAATACAATACTGCTCGCATCTCGCTGGGCAATTTTGTCAGCGACCACTGAGGGGATAATCGCGTATTCACTCTTACCATTGCTATCAACCACCAGGCGGGCGATAGCAAGGCGCCCATTCACCAGTTGCGTTTGGGTCAACTTATCAACACTGATTTTTTTAATTAAATTGTTATCGGTGAAATTAAATTCAATATCGCCTTTTGTAACGACGAGTCTGTTCATCTCAATAAGTTGCTTCACCTGAGCTTTATATTCTTTTGCTAAAGCCGCTTGTTTTTGTTGTTCGCTTAGCTGCTTATCTCGCTCAAGTTGCGCTTTTTTATTCTCTTCCACCGCCTCTCTGGCCTCACGAGCCTGAACGCGTGATTTTTTAGCCGTCTTTTGGACTTTGGCCATTTTCTTGCTGGTCACTAATCCAGCCTTCAGTATTTGCTCTTGTAAGGTAAGTTTTGTCATCTTCGCTTCTAAACCATCTTAAAAATTTTGGGGGCAGCCCCAACTCTCACGTCTATTCATTGCCCCAGTGATTGAGAAAAGTGGCGATCTCATCAGCTGAAAATAGCGTGCCAGCGCATCAGGTTTTGACTCGCTTACCGGCTTTGCCACTTCCGCCTTGTACTTATCCACGATGCCATAAAATTTAAGCGCTACGCCATTGTTCATCAGTTGGGGGTTAAAGTCTATGCCGTGCCTGCTGTGAATTTTCTTTACCTGTGTGCTTTCATAAGGTTATATAAACCCACCAAATGATTAAGCGGAATAGTTGATCATTGACAAGGTGGATATCACGTCTTAACTCAATACGCGCGGTGCTGAAAATTGGGCAGAAAGGTGAGCCGTTGAGTTTTGCGAAAACGCTGTTAAGGAAACATTGTGACGATTTTTGTTCCGCTGATTTATCTTTTTGCTGGCTGGCTGATGGGAAAAACGGCCTGGGACTTCAAAACAGCTGCGTCCTGGATATTAACGCGTGTTGCCATTCCGATTGTCATCATATTCAACATATCGACGCGCTTTGGCAGTATGAGTACCATCATCATCACCACAGCCATCAGTATGCTGATTATGCTGATGGCGTCGCGCTACATTATTCGTGATCCCATTAAAAGCCTGTGCTTCAGTTACCTTAATATTGGCTGGCTTGGGTTGCCTGTGGCTACGGCCCTGTTTGGCAATGAAGCCGCAACAATCATCATCGCCGCCTATGTCGGCAGCTCGATTGTGGGCAACTCTGTCGGTGCGGGGATGCTTTCAGGCCACCATTTTAATCCAGTTAAATTAGTTCAGACTCCACCAGTGCTGGCGCTAATCCTCGGGGCGATGCTCATTCCCTTCAGCCAGCAAATCACACTGTGGTTTGCTGATCTCTATGATGTCGCAAAATTTCTGATGAGCTTTCTCGGCATGGCCGTGCTTGGAATATGGCTGTCCAAAATTGAGCTGACTCTTCAGGATCTCCGCCAGGAAGTCCGCCCGTATCTGGTTAAATGTGGTGTGATGTTTATTCTGTTCACACTGCTTTTAATGCTCGCCAGAACATTCGACTTCCGGCTGATAACACAAAATCCTGGGACACTTTATCTGCTTTGCCTCCTTCCTCCGGCAGCCAATATCATCGTTCTTGAGACGCATTATCTGGGCACGGGGCGTTCTGCTAAGCTCATTACCTGCGGAACCTGCATCAGCATCATCGCGATTAGCTTTTTCGCTGCGGCTGTAGCTATTGCCAGGACGATGGGTATTGCTCACTGATATCACGTCCGGAAAGGGTATTTGGGCATGGCAGCCAGGGTTTGATCAGCAACTCGCGTTCACTACCTCATGGTAATGACGATGAACGCAAGTTGCGTTAGAACGCTGATTACCTGACATAAAAGGAAACTGCGCGTCAGGCACGGGTTGCAATCAGAATGGCTGATGCTTTGATTAGAGCCAGTACGCGACTGCCCTGATTCAGCTTCATCTCTTCCTGGCTTTCGTTGGTCACGACGGCGATGATTTCAAACCCGGCATCAGTTGCAATATGCACTGTCGCGTTAACTGCGCCTTCAGTCACGCGGGTGACGCTACCGGCATACTGGTTACGCGCGGAGAACTTCAGGCCACACTCTTCAGTGGCAAGGGTGACCCATGGCGCTTTAATGAGCGCGATGGCCTCTTTACCAACCGCCAGGCCTAAGGCTTCTTTACTGCTGTGGGTGACAATCGCCACCAGTCTGACGCCACCAGCGAGCGTCAATTCGACTTCGTCATTGACCGCGCCGATGGTGACTGCGCTGACCGTGCCAACCAGTTGATTACGTGCTGATACCTGCATAGAAACTCCTTATCTCGCGATTGAGTGATTATCGGATTTATAGTCTGACATCCGTCTATTTAGCGCTGTTTCCGTTTAAGTTCAATAAGCCATTTTTTGACTACGGTTATAAGATTTGGCTTGTTTACAAGTCGGGGTGTTTTTCACGACTGTATCTATCCAGAAAAAAGGAGTGAGCTTATGAAGTTGGCCGCGAAATCGTAGCGCTCCAGCCAAATTCTCAGCACATCGACTCCGTTAACATTTCCTGCTATCACCTGCTGAAACCATTGCATTGATCGCCGTTTCCCGGCACGGTATCGGGTTTTAACCTATTTATTTATCAGGGAATTATTTATGAATTCTATCGTCACATCTCCAGTTAATTATTCATCAAACGGCGCAACCTTAGCCGGTTCTCTGGTTTATCAGGATGGCATCAATCATCCGCGTCCCGGTGTGGTGATGGCCCCGAACTGGATGGGAGTCACTGCGCTGGCCGAAGATGTGGCAGCAAAGATCGCCGCACAGGGTTTTGTAGTACTGGTGGCGGATCTCTACGGTGAAGGCAAACGCCCGGTTAACGGCGAAGAGGCGGGCAGCATGATGATGACGGTGAAAGATACCCCGGCAGAAGTGGCGCGCATGCAGGCCGCACTGGCGGAGCTACAACATCAACAGCTCGCACCTGTGGCAGCGGATAAGCTAGCGGCCATTGGTTTCTGCTTTGGTGGTCACTGTGCGCTGGAACTGGCACGCAGCGGTGCCGATATCAAAGCGGCAGTTTCCTTCCATGGCACGCTGGATACCAAAGGCGACTATGCCATTGATGGCATCAAAGGCAGCGTGCTGGTGCTCGACGGTGCCGCCGATCCGCTGGTACCGCGTGAACAACTGAGCGAATTCGTCCGCGAGATGAGTGCGAAGCAGGTTGACTGGCAACTGGTCAGCTATGCCGGAGCAGTGCACTCTTTCACCGATCCGTCGGCAAGCAATCCGGGTGTCGCGCAGTACCACCCGCAGGTGGCAGAACGTGCATTTAAACGCATGTTCGCGCTGTTCGCCGAAACCTTCTAATCCTTATTTCATCAGTACCTGAAACTGTGGATTAAATTCATCGAAGATCGGCAATGCCGCAGCACCCAATGCTGCGGTATCGCTGCCTGTCATGCCGGTTTTCAGCCGTGAACCGGTCAGATAGCGTCCGCGCACCGATTGATATAACGGCGGCAGGCGCTGAATGATTTTATCCAGCAGCGTAGCAGGCATCATGCCGCCAATGATCACACTCTCGGCATCGAAAATGCACTCCAGCATGTTAATTGCCTGCCGCAGAGGCCCTAATGCGTTGTCTATCCAGCGATCAAATAATGCCGGGTCAACTTCCAGCAAATCGTCCGGCAATGCGCTCATTGGATCCAGTCCGCAAAACTCATAGGCCGCCTGTAACGACACATAACGCTCCAGACAGCCGTGATTGCCGCAATAGCAGGCGCGTCCTCCCGGTTCGATCACAATATGCCCCACTTCCCCGGCATTGTGCGCATGCCCGGTATAAATATGCCCGTCGGTAAAAATTCCGGCCCCGAGTCCGGTACCGATATACACGTAAATAAAAGAGTTGAGCTGACGCGCAACGCCGTGGAAACGTTCGCCGATAGCGGCCACCGTCGCATCATTCTCCAGCGTCACCGGCAGGCCGCTCATGGCCGCCAGTTCAGCCTCAATATCCACCTGTTCCCAGCCATTCAGCGTAGTCGGCCCTACCGATGAGATCCCCTCGACACCAAACGGCCCAGGCATCACCACACCAATCCCCAGCACCTTATGCCAGCGGTTACCCAACTGGGTTTTGATCTCCGCCAGCACCTCAGCAATGCGCGCTAAGGTGGCACCGGGTTGGGGCTTTTGCACCAGAATAAGGCGACGAAAGTGAATCTCGCCGGTCAAATCCACCAGCACAATCAATAACGTTTGATGATCGAGATGAATGCCGATCGACCAGGCGCTGGCCGGGTTCAGCGTTACCGGAATGGCTGGTTGTCCCCGCCCCTGCTTACGCGGCTGGCGGCTGGCAAGCAGCTCTGCCTCCTCCAGTTCCGCCACGATGTTTGATACCGTTTGCGGCGTTAACGCAGTCAGCCGTGCCAGCTCGGCACGCGTCAGTTCGCCATGCAGGCGAATGGCTTCGATGATCACGCGGCGGTTGTGCGCACGCGCATGTTCCAGATTGGTTCCCGAGGTTCTCATCGTACTCCCTTAGCTCTTAAGCGCATCGGCATCAATATCTATGATCGGCCACACATTTTCCATGCTGTTCACCTGACAGATGCAAAAATCTGTGCAGAGTTAAGCGCAGTAGTCGCCGGGATTTTTACCCTGGCACGTCACTTGCTTTAGCTAACTGATGTCAGCCGCAGCAATCTGACAACCTGTGCGCGTTATTAAATCAATCAAATTGATTTAATTAAACACCCTCTTTTTGCATCTAGGCGGAGAAAACCATGAAAACCCGATTCACCCCCACGCTGAAAGGATGTTTTGCAGCCCTGCTGTTAGCGAGCGCGGGAAGCGCCTCAGCGGCCACCACACTCAATGCGCTGTTTATGACTCAGGCCGCTTACAGTGAAAACGACATTCGCGCCATGACCCAGGAATTTGAAAAAGCGCACCCGGATGTGCAGGTTAATCTGGAGTTTGTCCCTTACGAAGCGTTGCACGACAAAATCGTTGCAGCACGCGGCGCCGGTGGTAACGGCTATGACGTGGTGTTGTTTGATGCTATCTGGCCTGCCGAATTTACCCGCTTCGATTTACTGCAGGACGTGAGCAGCCGCATCACCCCGGAAGAAAAATCACAAATCTTCCCTGGCGCGATGAACACCGTGGTGTTCAAAGGTAAAACCCTCGGCATGCCGTGGATCCTCGATACCAAATATCTTTACTACAACAAAGCCATGCTGGAAAAAGCCGGTATCACCACCCTGCCACAGACCTGGCAACAGGTGATGGATGATGCGCGTACCATCAAACAGAAAAATATCGTCAAATATCCGCTGGTGTGGAGCTGGTCACAGGCGGAAGCGCTGGTATGTGATTACACCACGCTGGTGTCTGGTTTTGGCGGCAAGTTCTATCAGAATGGCAAACTCGATTTCTCCAGCCCGGCCTCATTACAGGCAGTGAAACTGATGAAAAGCTCGCTGGATGAAGGTCTGAGCAATCCAGCATCCCGCGAATATCTGGAAGAGGACGTGCGTAAATCCTTCTCCAACGGCGACGCCGCTTTCGCACTGAACTGGACTTACATGTACAACATGGCGAACGATCCGAAGCAGAGCAAGGTTGCAGGCCAGGTGGGCATTATGCCTGCTCCAGGTGATGCACCCGGTAAAGTGGGTGCGGTTAACGGTTCGATGGGTCTGGGCATCGCCAAAGGCAGCAGCCATGCGGAACAAGCCTGGCAATACATCAGCTATATGACTTCCCAGCCGGTACAGAATAAATACGCCACCCTGAGCCTGCCCATCTGGAAAAGCTCGTATCAGGATCCCGCCGTACTGAAAAACCAGGAAAGCCTGATTGCCGCCGCCGATAAATCGCTGAACGTGATGTTGTCTCGCCCGGAAACCGCCGATTATTCCCGCCTGTCTAATACGCTGCAACAGCAATTACAGCAGGTGCTGCTGGGCAGTGCGACGCCGGAAGCGGCGATGCAGGCGGTGGATAAAAGCGCGGCGCATCTGCATTAAGGAGTCAGTATGCTGAGTTTGCGTCAACGCGAACAGCGGCAGGCATGGGTGCTGCTGGCACCCATGTTACTGGTGATGTTGTTGCTCACCGCCTGGCCTCTGCTACGCACCATCTGGCTCAGTTTTACCGATGCTGCGTTGATCGGCAGCGGTGAAGCGCCTGGCTGGGTGGGACTGGATAACTACCTTTTTGCCCTCACCGATGCTGATTTTCAGTCTTCGCTCTGGCGTACGCTCTACTTCACCGTGGTATCGGTCGCCATTGAAGGGGTGATTGGCGTACTGGTTGCCCTGCTGCTTAATCAGAAATTCATCGGTCGTAATTTCTTACGCGTGCTGGTGATTCTGCCGTGGGCGCTGCCCAC
Organism: Pantoea sp. App145; assembly: GCF_047947045.1. NCBI lineage: Bacteria > Pseudomonadati > Pseudomonadota > Gammaproteobacteria > Enterobacterales > Erwiniaceae > Pantoea > Pantoea sp. App145. The sequence continues at coordinate 3,022 of NZ_CP133291.1, read as the reverse complement.
CATCGTTAACGCCATGATGTGGCGACTCAACTTCAACCCGGATTATGGCAGCATCAATGCGCTGCTGACGCAGCTGGGGATTATTGATGGCTATCGCAGCTGGCTGGGTTCACCGGATTCCGCCCTTAACGCCGTGATGTTAGCGGATATCTGGAAAAACTATCCGCTGGTCACGCTGCTGGTGCTGGCTGCACTGCAATCCATCCCTGAGGATCTGTATGAGGCCGCACGACTCGATGGCGCATCGGCCTGGCGACGTTTTCGGGCGATTACCTTTCCGGCCATCGTCGGCCCTCTGAGTGTCGCGCTGGTGTTGCGTACTATCGATGCCTTTAAAATCTTCGACATTATTTACGTGATGACGCGTGGTGGCCCGGTCGATAGCACCAAAACCCTCAGCTTTTATGTCTACCAGGAGTCATTCAGTTATCTGCGCGCCGGGAGTGGTGCGGCTTACGCCATCCTGATGACCCTGCTGTGTGCGGTGCTGATCATCATTTACATGTCGCTATTGCGGCGTCAACGTCGTCGTGGGAGTGCCTATGAAGGCTAAATTACGCGCGGTGGCGAAATACCTTGCCGCGCTGGTGGTCGCCATTTCGGTATTGGCACCGATGGGTTGGCTGTTTCTGATGAGCGTCAGTGCCACCAGCGACCTGACGCGCATACCGCTGGAATGGCTGCCACGCCAGTGGGACTTCACCCGCTACGGCAGGCTGCTATCGCTGGCAGCCGATCAGCCTGGCACCCTGTTTCTTCACGCCCTGGGCAACAGCCTGATCGTCGCCACCGGGGCGACGGTGATTTGTTTGCTGCTGGCGATTCCGGCCGCGTTCAGTTTCTCACGCTATCGTGGTCGCGACGGCTGGTTGTTTGCCTCCCTCGCCATCTACATGGTGCCACCGGTCGCCTTTGTGCTGCCGCTTTATTTCCTGTTGCAGCATTTCGACCTGCTCAACACCCGACCCGGTTTGATCATTGTTTATTGTTCGCTGATCTTACCTTTCCTCACCTGGATGCTAAAAAACCAGTTCGATGCCCTGCCGCAGGATATCGAACAGGCGGCACGCCTTGATGGTCTGCGTGTCTGGCAGGTGCTGCTGCGGATAACGTTACCGCTGGCGAAACCCGTGCTGGGTGCCGCAGCGCTGTTTGGCTGGTTGCTGGCGTGGGACGAATTTTTCTATGCCCTGTTGTTCACCAGCAATATCGCGGCGCAAACCCTGCCAGTGACCATTGCCGGATTTACCGCCGGGCGTGCCACCGATGATGGTTTAGTTGCGGCAGTCGGTATTCTGGCTTCGGTGCCACCGCTGTTTATTGCTATCTGGCTACAGAAAACCCTGGTAAGCGGACTTGCCAGCGGCGGGAGTAAGGGATGATCAGCACAACGGCTACCACCGCCACGCTGTATGTGGTGGGTAACATTAACGTCGATTTAATTATGGGGACGCTGGATCAGTGGCCGCAGCGCGGGACCGAAGTGATGGTCAAAAACAGTGAGCTGCGCCCGGGCGGCTCTGCGGGCAACTGCGCACTGGCGCTGGAAGCAATGCAGGTGCGCCACCGCGCCATTGCTAACCAGGGTGACGATGGCCTCAGCCAGTGGCTCGCCGGTTATTTCCCGCACAGCGCAGCACACTGGCCACGCAGCCAGTGTGAAACTTCACTCACCGTCGGCGTCACACATTCCGATCATGAACGTTCGTTTATCAGTAATCATGGCCATATTGTGCAACTGACGGCGCAGCAGGTGCTGGAACAGCTGCCCGAGCAAGCGGCGGAAGGTGATATCGTGCTGCTGTGCGGCACCTTTCTCTGCCTGCATCTTTACGATGAATATCCTGCCCTGCTGTGCGAACTCCGTCAGCGCGGATACCTGATCGCCGTGGATACCGGCTGGCCGCCACAAGGCTGGACGGATCAGGTTAAACAGGATATCGCCCGCTGGCTGCCGCAATGCGACTGGCTGCTGTTGAACGAGGTGGAAACCCTCGGGCTGGGGGCGGCGGAATCGTTAGACGCCAGTGCGATGCAGTTAACGCTGCAACTCAGCGGACGCGGCGGCTGTGTGGTGAAATGCGGTGAACAAGGCGCACGCTGCTGGTTACACGATCGCAGCCTGAGCCAGCTGGCTCAACCGGTCACGGTGGTCGATACCATTGGTGCTGGCGACAGTTTTAACGCCGGTTTTCTTACCGCGCTGCTGCATCAGCAGGATACCGTCCAGGCACTACAGTGGGGGATCGCGGTGGCCGCGCTGGCAATCAGCACCGCCCCACGGCGTTACCCCACCTGGCAACAACTCCAATTTTCGGCAAAGGAACAGTAATTATGGCCAGTGTTGAACTGATCAAAGTCGCCAAACGCTACGGCAAGCAGTCGGTGCTGCATCCGCTCGATCTGACCATTCCTGACGGCAGTTTTACCGTGCTGGTCGGGCCTTCCGGTTGCGGCAAATCGACACTGTTGCGTCTGCTGGCCGGGCTGGAGAGCCTGTCTGAAGGGGCTATTCTGATGGACCAGGTGCAGATCAACGATCGTGATCCTGCTGACCGGGATATTGCGATGGTATTTCAGAGCTACGCGCTTTATCCGCATCTGACTGTGGCTGAAAACCTGGCCTTTCATATGCAGGTGAAGAAGGTCAAACGCGAGGAGCAGCAGAGCAAAATCCAGCGTATTGCGGCGATTCTTGGCATCGACCAGCTGTTACAACGCTACCCGCGGGCGCTGTCGGGTGGGCAGCGCCAGCGTGTGGCAATGGGTCGGGCGATGGTGCGCAATCCGCAGGTATTTTTGTTTGATGAACCGTTGTCAAACCTTGATGCCCAGTTGCGTATGGAATTACGCGCCGAGATTAAATCGCTGCATCAGCGTTTCAAAACCACCATGGTGTATGTCACGCACGATCAAGTGGAAGCGATGACGCTGGCGGATCAGATCGTGGTGATGCAGGCGGGCCATATTGTGCAACAAGGTGCCCCGCTGGCAATTTACGATCGCCCTGCTAATACCTTCG